>NZ_KE384218.1:2112781-2402518 GCF_000424645.1 Gillisia sp. JM1 | reverse complement strand
AAAAGTAAATTTCCACCGGAATAAGTTGCTTTCTTATATTTCAAGATCCAATTTTTTGGATTATTTATTTTGCCGAATATTGTATACGACCAAGCGTTATAATTTCCATTTACTTTTCCGTTTTTCTCAGAAATAAAATTTTCAAATTCTCGACAAAATTTCTCATTCGCAATATAAAATGGAGACGTTTTTTCATTCTCAGATGCATTTGGCTTAATAATCATTTTTTCTTTGAAAAATTAAACATAACGGTCTTGATTAAGGCAAGTAGCGTGGAGTTAGGACGCGTCTTTGTCGGCTTAGTTGTATGTTTCTTGGTTTCTAAAATAACTATTTTCACTCGAATACCCGCTATTTGCACTTAACCGATGTTGCCTTTTCGTTGCTTTTGTTCTCAGCTAATTTTAAATTTTATAGAATTTTATTTTGAATCAATTTCATAAACTTGATAAAGTCCGTTAGAGTAATTAAATCAATAGATAAGTTCAACTATTGATATTCAGGTTCATTGTTCTTTACTCTTCCTTCTATCTTTTATAGTTAAGGTCATAGCTAAAATCAATAAGATGTTGGACGAACTGCGAATCCAAAATCCATCACTAATATTTTCAGTTGTCAGCATATCAATAATTATCAGTATAAAACTAGCAACAAGAATTATTATCGGTAAATTTTTTTCAATCATCTTTTTAAATTTCGTTTGAGTTAGAATTTCCGCAACCGAATTATTTCAACTTTCCAATCAATTTTAAAGTCTTTCTTGAATTCAGTTATATTGATTTTATCCAATTACAAACTTTAATATCAATAATACGAAAAGTATGATAGCTAAGGCTATTCCAGTTATTTTCTTAGTGTCTTTGTTATAAAATGATCCCATATTATTTTTCTAAATTTTGATTTCTAGTGTGCTCTGCAATGAATGGCAACGGTCTTGGTTAAGGCAAGTGGCGTGGAGTAGGGACACGAACTTGTCGGCTTAGTTGATTTTTAATTGGTCTCTAAAATAACACTTTTCACCACAATACCCGCTATTTGCGCTTAACCGATGTTAGGCTTAGTTATTTTAAAGTTAAAATTAAGTACTTATTTCGTCAAAAATAACACTTTAAAGTTGAAATTTTATATATTTGTACAAATTATTTCTGTTAATGATAGAAAAAAGAGAGGTAGATTTATTCCTTAAAAGGTTAAAACAGATAATAAAAATTTGGGATGTATTTATTCTAGATTCTAGACCAAAAAACAGTATAAAAGATTTAGTTAGTTTAGGAATCACTGCAAATCGTAGGAAAGAAGTAATTCTTGAACTCGAATTAATCGATTATTGCAAAGGACCATTATCGGAAACTCAGTTCAATGGAGAGAATATGTGGGTTTTTGGTAAAATAGTAAAAGGTGTTGAAATATACATAAAGCTTACTATAATCGAAGATACAAATAAAGCTATTTGTATTTCATTTCATAAAGCAGAGCATCCAATGAATTTTCCATTTAAAAATTGATTATCATGAAAAGTCCAATTACAGGCAAGGAAATGTCTTTACAGAAAAAGGAAGAAATAATCACATTCAGAAAAGAAGAGTTTAATTACTTACATTTTAATTATTTATGTGAGGATAGTGGGGAGAACTTTTCCACTACGGAATTAGATGAATTAAATATTAATCAAGTTTATAATCAGTATCGCGATAAGCATAATTTGCCATTCCTAGACGAGATCAAATATTTTAGAGAGAAATTAGATATTCCAGCATCTAAAATGTCTCAAATATTAGGTTTTGGGGCTAACAGTTTTCGTAATTACGAGAAAGGTGAAGTTCCAAGTTTGGCAAATGGAAATTTAATTAAACTTGTTATTAATGATGTTAATCAGTTCAAAAATTTAGTTAAATCAAATGATGAAATCTCATTAGATGAAAAGGAAAAGATTTTTTTAAAAATTGATAATCTTTTAGAAGAGGAAAAAAGATCATATAGTGATGCTGAATTTGTAAAAAACTTATTTAATCACAATCTTTTACCTGATAATTTTTCTGGCTATATAAAACCTAATATGAATAAGCTCTCAGAAATGATAGTTTATTTTACTGAAAAACTGAAACCATCTAAAACAATGATGAATAAATTGTTGTTTTATTCAGATTTCTTGAATTTTAAAAAGTGTGGTTTTTCAATATCTGGCACTAGATATGTAGCTATACAATACGGCCCAGTTCCAGATCGGTATTATGGTATTTTTGATTATTTAACACATAAGGATTTCGTGAAAATTGTTTCCGAGGAATACGGTTATGGATACGTAGGAGAAACATTCTATCCAACTAAGAAGTCTTTTGATTTCGATTTGTTTACAGAAATTGAGTTAGAATCTATAAAGCATGTGTTTAATAAATTTAAATCTTTGAAAGCTACTCAAATAATGGAAATGAGTCACGAAGAGGAAGCTTGGTTAGAAAATAAAGATTCTAAAAATTTAATAGATTATAATTATAGTTTTGAACTGAAAAATATTTAAAAATAATTATGCCTAACGGTCTTGGTTAAGGCAAGTGGCGTGGAGTAGGGACGGCTTATTGTCGGCTTATTTATTTGTTTCTTGGTCTCTAAAATATTACTTTTTACTGAAATACCCGCTATTTGCGCTTAACCGATGTTGGCTAAAGTAAGTTCCAGATAGCTCTCAATATCATCTGTTAATTTCACAAGAATCTTTTCAATCTCAGTATTTGTCAATGAATTCAGAGGCTTGGTAGGGTCATTAGCTGCCTGAAATTGAGATAAATTTTCGTTCTTTGCAAATCTACTATGTCCAACAATCAATGGTATAATTTTAGTTCCTTTTTCCTGAGCATTTTCTAGGAGAACTGGTAACTCGTTATTTTGAATAAATTCTGAGGCTAAAAAATCTGTAGATATTATTAAAATTGCTATCGAGCAATCATCTAAAGCATTTTTTATTTCTTCTTTCCATTTCTCTCCAGATTTGATACGTGTGTCCTCCCAAATTTCAAATGGTTCATTCAGGTCAAATTGTAGAACTTTTAAATTAGTTAACACCTTTTTTAACCATTGAGGATCTTGATGAGAATAGCTTATAAAAATTTTATTCTGTTTTCTAGGTTCTAATTTTTTAAAATCATTATTTTTAATTTCTATTCTTTCCATTTGGCTTTTTAACCGTAATAAGGATGCCATTGCATTTCCTTTAATGGTGCTTAAATATTTATAATTTTTGTCAATCGAATTCCTGCTTTCTAATTGTCCATAGAAATAAATAGAATTTAAGCTGTTTAAGTTTTTTAAAATATCTTGAATAGGAAAGTCCTTAAAATCTAAATTGTTGAGCCATAATTGTTTTAATGTTTTAATTTTCAAAATTTCTTCAGGAAATGCCTCTATTGGATTTTTAGCAATATTTAGTTTTGTTAATTTCTCTAGAGCTGAAAATTCATTAGGTAATTTATGGATTCTATTGTTTGCAATTGATAAAGTATTTAAACTTTTCAGGTTTCCAATTTGCTTAGGAATTCTGCGAATTGAATTATTATTTAAGTTTAGTTTTTTTAAAGATGACAACTGACAAAGCTTCGCGTAAAAATCAGAAATTCGATTATTGGAAATATCGAGATTTTCAAGTAATTGTAATTCTTCAATTTCCTTAGGAATCGTTTTAATATTATTTCCGCTCAAATTTAATTTTCTAAGATTTTTCAGATCAAATATTTCTTTAGGAATTGTTCCTAGGTTTTTGTTTGATAAATCTAGTTTTGAAATGTTTTTATTGGGAATAGTCATTTGTGTATTTTTCAGTGGTCGAATTTAATAATTAAATGTTAAGTTTGCTATTCCCTTAGGAGGTATAGGGAATAATAAATTAACTAAAGGCTAATGACTCGGGTGGCTCTCAAGATGAAGTCAACCGAGATGGGTCAGGAGACTTTTTTGCTTCGGCATCCTCACGAATAAATAACTAGTTATTCTATCCCGAGCCGGTTCGACCACTCGGGATTTTTCTTACTTATTTTTGCCAACGGTCTTGGTTAAGGCAAGTAGCGTGGAATAAGGACGCGAACTTGTCGGCTTTGTTGATTGTTTCTTGGTGTCTAAAATATAACTTTTTGTTCGAATACCCGCTATTTGCGCTTAACCGATGTTACCTACTGTAGCGACCAGATTTGAGTAAGAACGAACGATTCCGCATTCCTCTCTTTATTGCTAAAATTTTCAGTAGAACTTTTGTATTTGATTGAGAGTAAGTATTTTCTGAATTTATTCTTTAGATTTATTTTCATCTAATTCCGTTCGAGTAAGATTTTTAGAGAGATATTTTCTTTTCTAATTTCTTAAATTTTTATTTTAGTTCTTTACTTCTATTTTTCATTTAATTCCGTTCGAGTAAGAATCAGAACGAATTATTCTCATTTCTGAATTGCTCATTTATAGCTTTTGTTCTTTAAGATATTTTTCATTTAATTCCGTTCGAGTGAGAGTCAGCTGGAATTATTTTCTTTGAAATATTCTTAGTTTTTGACGGTGGAGCTATAGTAGGTAAGGGTCTTGGTTAAGGCAAGTAGCGTGGAGTAGGGACGCTTTCTTGTCGGCTTAGTTGTTTGTTACTTGGTGTCTAAAATATAACTTTTTACTCGATTGCCCGCTATTTGCGCTTAACCGATGTTATGTTTAGTTTTTATAGTTCGGATATTGAATTGAATAGATCAAAATGATGTTTTTCAGTTCTAAGTTCAATTGTTAATTTATCGTTTTTATTTTCAATTTTATAAACTTCTCCAGATTTAAATAGAGGAGTCAATTTTTTTATCAGTTCAGTGATTAGCTCGGAATTGTTTGTCTTAGATATCAAAATATAATGATCAGAAACTTTTAATCTCTGTAATGATTTTGAAAACATAAATAGGAAAAAGTCAGTCCTGGTCTTTTTTCTTATCAAAAATCCAGAATTATGAGAAATTCTATTTGTTGTCCATTCCGCAAGAGTAAGAAGATTTTGATATTTAGAAGTAAAAAGTAAATTTCCACCGGAATAAGTTGCTTTCTTATATTTCAAGATCCAATTTTTTGGATTATTTATTTTGCCGAATATTGTATACGACCAAGCGTTATAATTTCCATTTACTTTTCCGTTTTTCTCAGAAATAAAATTTTCAAATTCTCGACAAAATTTCTCATTCGCAATATAAAATGGAGACGTTTTTTCATTCTCAGATGCATTTGGCTTAATAATCATTTTTTCTTTGAAAAATTAAACATAACGGTCTTGGTTAAGGCAAGTGGCGTGGAGTAGGGACGCGAACCTGTCGGCTTTGTTGTTTGTTACTTGATGTCTAAAATATCACTTTTCATTGGAATACCCGCTATTTGCGCTTAACCGATGTTGTGCAACGTATTTTTTTTTAGTATTTACATTAATCTTTTTTATGTTCTTGTTCAGTATGTGTTTGGTTTCCATTAATCATTTTATCTTCGTCATACATTGCATTGGACATTCCAAGCATAACAGCTGTAATGATTAAAATGAATTTTCTTTTTATCCAATGAGCAAAATGCTTAGATTTTTCTAAATAAATTTTATTCTTTTGTTTATACATTTTAGTAATGATAAATGATTAGACATTTATTATATCATTTTATGCAGCAACGTGCATATTCTCATAGAAAAGAGAGCTTTTCTATGCTATGTATAAACTTGAATATTGGATGTTAGATGTATTTATTTTTTTTAAAAATACGCGATGGGCAATTATAGAAGTTATTTTTTGGTAAAGCCCAATACGTAATTTTAAAATAATTAGAGTTTTAGTACTATAAGCCTTTCTTAAATTGTGATATGTAATTAATAGAATTGAAAATATACTTTCAGAAAGAACTTTTCCAGTATACACAAACAATTCCGAGTGCTTTTGTCTAAATTCTTTTCTACTATCAATGTATGAGACTTGAATATATTTTGAAGAACTTATTCCCGAATATGTAGAACACTCGTTAACCGTCAGACCGAAAATCAGAAGTAAAGAAAGTAGATATTTTAAATACTTTATCAATCTATTGTATTCAAATTATTTTGTCCAAGTTATCATTTTTTTTTAATATGTTGCACAACGGTCTTGGTTAAGGCAAGTGGCGTGGAGTAAGGACGCAAACTTGTCGGCTTAGTTGTTTGTTTCTTGGTCTCTAAAATAGAACTTTTAGTTTAATTACCCGCTATTTGCGCTTAACCGATGTTGCATAGCGGTTTTTACTACAATTATGTTGTTTTGTTGTCTGCCTTTTTTTTATTTTTCTTCTTTCCTGAATTATAATTTTATTTTTCACGTAGGAGTAAGAATCAGTTTTTTGATTTTTTGGTTTTTAATTGTTTTTGTCAATTTTCATTTTAGAGTGAAAGTCAGAGTTATAAATCGAAAGGCATCCAATTTATTCATTTTCGTGCTTGAGTAAAAGTCAGGATAATAAGCAGAATGCATCTATTTTTAGCTTTTACAGGTCCGAGTAAAAGTCAGCTTAGTGATTTTAAAAATCATCAATTATTACTTTTTCTTTTAAATTCAAATTTTATTTAGAATCCACGTACTGATTTTAAGATCATCTAATTTTCACATTTTTCATCTTTGTAAATTTTTCAAATAAACCTCAGAGTTGAGCAGTTTATGTTTTTTACTAAAATCTTAAAAAAGTCAGCGCAACAGTTGCGAGAGATGAGTTTTTTATATTCAGATTTTTTTGAGTTTTTTCTTTCTGAAAACTGATTTGCAACGGTCTTGGTTAAGGCAAGTAGCGTGGAGTTAGGACACGTTGTTGTCGGCTTAGTTGTTTGGTTCTTGGTCTCTAAAATATCACTTTTTACTGGAATACCCGCTATTTGCGCTTAACCGATGTTGGCTGTAGTCCTTTCAACCGAGTTTATTTTCATTCATCGGTATCAGCACTTGGACATTTATTGTGCTTAAACTTCCTGATTTTGTTTTTAAGTGATTTGCTTGATCAGTCCTTATTGAGTGTGGTTAGATTTATATTAAATCTACCCTCTGTAAGAAATGTCTTTTTATTGGGGTTCTCAGGATCAGTAAGAGTAATTTTTTGAAATTCTCCAATTATTAGGCTATCCTGCACTTCTGTTATTTTTATAAATTGAGGACTTACTTCTTCTTTTGTAAGGTAGAATATTAAACCAGGGTTACCAATAATTACAGATGTAGGTCTTACTCTAGGGATTTGGTTCGGATATTCTAGATCTACATTTTGAATTAAATAATTTCCTGGTTGCTCAACGTCATCAATTAAAATGTAAATACTTTTATCGGTTCTATTGTCGACATCTATATACCAAGCACCATCTCTTTTACGTGCCTTTAGACCGTATTGGGTACCAGAAGGAAAACGATGAATATTTTTAGGAATATATTTTTCCCCATTCAAACGGGCAAAAAAAGAATTTTCGCCACTTGTAGGAAGATCGTCTTCTACACTACAAGAATGGAAAAGGATACCTGTCGAAACAATAAATAAAATTTTTATGAATTTCATAAGATGGTGTTTATGGAATTAAATTAGTTATTTTTATATTGCTGACAAAGTTTAATTTCATATTGAAACTCTCAACTTCCTTAATTATTTTTTCTTTTTTTAACAAGATCGTTTTTTTTGGATTACAGCCAACGGTCTTGGTTAAGCCAAGTAGCGTGGAGTAAGGGCGCGAACTTGTCGGCTTAGTTGGTTTTTAATTGGTCTCTAAAATAACACTTTTCATCAGAATGCCCGCTATTTGCGCTTAACCGATGTTGTGCTGCGTTTAATTCTCTGATTCTACCTCTTTCAATATTTGTCCATCATTTAGTTTCCACTCGGTTAAACCGTTCGCACTTCTTCCCATTACAACTGCAGCTGCTGCAGATGGACTAGAAAACAAATAATCTTCTTTGAAAACGAGTTTGTTATTCAACGGAGTTATGATATTATCGTCAATTAAACTTTGTCTTTTATTAATCCAGTTTTTAGGAAAAGAGCTAGTCAGTGAAGTTGCAATTTCTGAATTTTGTAAAACTACGAATCCTTCGTTTGTCATTTGTCCTTTCGCATCTGCTCCTCTGGCGGAATTTATATAAAAAGTATTTTTGATCTGTTCTTCTAAAGTCTGATCTTTTCTTAATTCTTCGAATATTTTAAATCCTAAAGCATTCACTAGAAGTTTTATGTTATCAAGGAATGTTTCCATCTCTGCTTGGTCGGATTCTGAAATTGTTGATCTCGGTGGAATATTACCGTTTTCTAAATCATATCTATTGACTTTTATCGCAATTTCATGTAATCTACTTTCCAAATATTTGATGTGTGCTTTATTTAAGTTTTCATCTTTACTTACAAACACTAAAGCTTCATTCCAGAAATCTTTAGCTGATAAATGTTGATTTAATCTTTTATAAATCCCCTCAGCTTCACCAATATAAGCTAATTCTTTATTCTCAGATTTGTGAGATTTTCCTAATAAAATATAGATTCCGGTATTTTCTAATTCTGGTCTGTCATAAGAATCTTTTATTTTATTTCGAGGGATTTTCAATGCTTTCCCTGTCCAATTTGATAATTCGCATGTCATTCTTCCATTAGGTTCTCCGTCTATTAAGAAGATTTTTATAGTTTTACCAAAATTTCTCATTAATGTTTTTTAGTTGGATTTTGTGTTAAATGCTGCACAACGGTCTTGGTTAAGGCAAGTAGCGTGGAGTAGGGACGCGAACTTGTCGGCTTTGTTGTTTGTTTCTTGGTCTCTAAAATATAACTTTTTACTCAATTGCCCGCTATTTGCGCTTAACCGATGTTAGGCACAGGCACTACTACTATTTACTCAATGCTTTTAAAATCCGTTCTTCGTTTATTAAAATATCTCTAAATAAAACATGAGGGAACTCTTGATATTTGGATATTTTGAAAGCTTCAAAAATATTTGATAAAGTCAGAGCAGTCACAAGAGATAAATTCATTTCCGTATCCATTTCACAATCGGTAACAAAATCATCACTAAATTCAGGAGCTACAAGTAAAATTTTTACAATTCTCAAATCATTTTTTAGAGCCAAGTTTTGATATGATTTTAATTGGCGAGATACCGTACTAAATTTGTTATACCCACGTTCTTTACTGGTTTTGCATTCCACAATGATAACTTCATTATTTCCTAAGTTTAAAAGAATATCGATCATATCCTTGTTTGTATTCAGTTGATTTTTAAACTTCTCATCAACATCAAAACCAAGTCCGTTGAAAATTACCTTCGTTAATTCCTCGAATTTTATACCAAGTTCACTTTCCTTAACAGTAATTCCGTTTTCTTTTAATAAGTTAAGATTTCGATATCCAACATTCATGTAGTTTTCTAAATATAAATTTTCTACATCCTTGTAATGTTCTAAAATATTTAGAATATTTTCTCCTCTTTGTCGAATTCCATTTTCTTTAATGAAAAAGGTTAAATCTGATTTCGTTATTAAATCCAAGATGTCTCTTGGTTTGATATTATAAGCAAGTAAAAATTCAGCTTTAAGAACATATTCATCTTGTAATTCGAATTGATCTTTTATCTCTTTATTTAGCTTGGGTAATGATTGATTCAATTCAGTTAATAACTTATCAAACCCATCTAATGAAATTCCGACTTTTTCGTCTTTCTCAACAGAATCAAAATGTTCAATTAAACTATTGATTTTTTCATCCAAGGTGCTCCCTCTCAAATTTTTAATTTCAAGACCTTTTTCACACAGTTCATTTAGCGTCTTCTTACTTTCGGTCAATGTGCTTCCAGTCTTATAAATGCCTGTAAGCATAAGATTTGTAAATGATACTCCTTCTTTAATTATTCCTTCTATTTTTTGAGAATAGTCAAGTTTGCGGTCAATATTATGGTCTTTTGCAATTTGGTTGATGATTGGTTCTCTCAAAAGTTTTAAAGTTCTCCTGTAGAATTTTTCTGCAACTTCTTTTTGGCGAATTTTTCTTAGAACTCTTACCATTTCATCTGCAACATAAATAGTATTTTCTTTACTAGAATAGAAAATAACACCAATATTTTTGAGTCCTTTAATTACTTCTTGAATTTCAATTTTTTTGATTGGTAAAATTGAATAATTAATTAGTTTTATTTCTTCTTGGGATAGACCAAGTTGTTTTGAAAGAGTAAGGATTATAGATAGCTCATCTGAGCTAACTTTAGAATCTCGGTTGTTCTCAACATCATTATAATAAGCTGTGTGAAGACAAGCTTTATATATTTTATAGTCTCTTTTTCTTTTATCACTTAATTCAGATTTGTCATTTTCAAAATCTGCATTTAGTGCTTTTATTTTATTTTTAAGATTCTTTATTTCTGTATCATACAATCTTGAAAACCAATCTTGCTTCATTATACAATTTCCGTCTCTTATAATTATATCAATAAGAATATCTAATTGGGAAGTGATTTCCTGAAACTCACATTCAATATATTTCCTAAATTCATCAGAAGTTAAATTGAAGATTGTTGAAATATTCTGGTTATCAACCGACTTAAGACCTTTGTCTGAAGAACTCAATAGTTTTTCTATTTCTTTCCCGTTTTTAGGGTTTTTGGAGATTATATTGTCAATTATCTTTATAAATGAGTTCTTTTCTAGTGATCCTAGCTTATCCAAAATTTTCTCTAATTTCATAATTATGTTCTTTTGTCGGTTGTTTATTGCTTGTGCCTAACGGTCTTGGTTAAGGCAAGTGGCGTGGAGTAAGGACGCGAACTTGTCGGCTTTGTTGTTTGCTTCTTGGTCTCTAAAATAACACTTTTCATCAGAATGCCCGCTATTTGCTCTTAACCGATGTTGTGTGCAGTTTTAGTTCTTTAATTTAAAGTTAAATCTTTTATTTATTGAATCAAATGAAATTAATATTTCGTTTAAGTTCTCTTGTTTTAAATCAGATCGACTTATTCCAGCAGTATTAAAATTTAGATTTTTCTGGTTGTCTAATTGCGCTTTAACTTGAAAAATAATAAAAGGTTCTGACACATATTCTTGCCAAACTTTTTTAAAATTCAACTCATAGATAGGAGATGAATTATTCGCTAATATGGCGATGGTATCATGTTTAGAATTTCCACTCGTAAATATTAATTCCTGGATATCATAATCTGAACTGTTAATAAATTTCAAGTTTATGGGCACTGATTTTGAACATGAATTCAGCACTATTGATATTAGAAATAATAGATAAATTGATTGTTTTTTCAAATCGATTTTTTTTTAATTGCACACAACGGTCTTGGTTAAGGCAAGTAGCGTGGAGTAAGGACACGTTCTTGTCGGCTTAGTTGTTTGTTTCTTGTTCTCTAAAATAACACTTTTCATCAGCATGCCCGCTATTTGCGCTTAACCGATGTTACCTGCAGTGCTTACTAATTCTCTAATATAAATTTATTCCATTTATCAGAACTAAAGAACTTGCTAGGATGTTTGACAAAATATATTTTTGAACTATACTTGTTATTTAACTTAATTACTTTGGGATGAGTATTATTGATTTTTTCAGGAAAATGCAAGCTTTCTGAATTTATCATTTCTTTCTCTACAGATGCAAATTTATTCCAATCAGTACCAAGAAATATACAAGTTTCAATCTCTAATTTTTCAATAATTTTATTTAACAGTTTAGCTCCAAGTTCATAATCAGCTTTGGTTGGTCTTTCATCTATAGTTTTCATTGGCCTTTGAACTAATTCGTGGAAAGCGATATTCTCCCAAAAGTTAATATGTTCATTTTTATCAGATAATTTTCTCCCTTTAATTAATTTTTCAATATTTCTAGCGAAATATCTTTGTGGTATAATATTATCAATTCCATGATCATAAGCTACAACTCTAGAAAAGTCAAATTTGTCAAGAGCATTAAATGCTTCCTTTCTTTTATCTTCTTCTTTTTCCCAATTATATACACTTTCACCAACTATTAGAGTTTTATTGTCAGAAGAATTAAATTCTGTTCCAATCCAGGGATAATATTTCAGACCCTCTGTTTCCAAGGTTTTAAAAAAAATATCAGATTCAAAATTACAGTGTTCAGAATAAACCATATTAACTTAATTTAGAGATTTCAAAATTTGTATATCCGCAACTTCCTGCATCAATTTTAGTATTGTATTTTTCATTTATCTTTTCTGCAATAAGCTTCTGTGGTGGTTTATTAACACTGTTAGTTTGAAAAATTTCTACTGACATACCTTTTTCAAGTCTGCCATTTCTTTTTATTGCATTTAATTTCCATACGGAAGTTCCCATAATTATTTTGATTTGGTTAGTATAATTTTTAACGAATATATGTTTTTTTTCGGGGCATTGCAGGTAACGGTCTTGGTTAAGCCAAGTGGCGTGGAGTAGGGACACGTTCTTGTCGGCTTTGTTAATTGTTTCTTGGTCACTAAAATATTACTTTTTGTTGAAAGACCCGCTATTTGGGCTTAACCGATGTTGCCTGCAGTAATTTTGTAAATTAATTCGTATTATCATTCAAAAATATCATAATACAATTCCTTACCACATTCACATTCTTCTATCAAATTCGGTTCATAAAAATTTACCAATTTTCTTACTGATATTATTGCTTTTGTATAATCAAACTTTAATAATTTTCGGTAAATTATTTTATACTGAGTGTTTGTGTCTTTTTCAACGGGTTTTAAATGAATAATTTCATTTCGTAATTCTATTAATTTTCTAATTAATTGGTTATCCTTATTATGCTTTGTATTAAATGTTTTGTTTTTAATTATTGGTAACGTAGAATTTAATTTATGGAAAACGGAAGGTTCAAATTCATCACCGTTCTTGTCTTTATATTCTTGATCTTCTGGAATCAATCTATTTGCTAAACTTTCTAATGATGACTGTAAATTAATAATACAATTGGATGCAAGTTTAAAAAAATCACCAAAATGATTTGGATTTATTGGTTTTTGAAAATCTTTTAAAGTCGGTGAATTTTTAAAAAGATCTTCTCTAAAAGAAATTAATCTTTTATGAGACATTACAGCATTTGAATAGAAAATTGTTGTCGGATTAATTTCAGGAATTATATATTTTTGTCCATTGTGTAAATAGTCAAATCCAAATATCATTTCATCATCAAATACAATTGATAAATCTTTGTTGTAATCTTCTAAGAGTTTTTTTGATTTTTTGTATTTTTTCACCATTTCTAAACTCTCTGCTGGTATATCAACATTATTGTTAATACCCATAGGGTCAAAGTTTATATCAAATCTTTGTGTTGGTTTTAATTTAATGTGAGTGAAGTGCATTTATAGATGAATTTTGTGAATTATTGCAGGCAACGGTCTTGTTTAACGCAAGTGGCGTGGTGTAAGGACGCGAACTTGTCGGTTTTGTTGATTGTTAATTGGTCTCTAAAATAACACTTTTCACTAGAATGCCCGCTATTTGCTGTTAAACGATGTTGCATACCGTTGTGATGTTCAAATGTTGTTGTTTTCTTGTCAATCTTTTTTTGTTCTTTTTGTTCTTTTCTGAATCTCAAATTAACTTTCCACATTCGAGTAAGAATCAGTTTAGAATTTATTGGTTCTTAATTATTTTTTTCATTTTTCACGTTTGAGTGAAAGTCAGAATTATAAATCTAAAGGCATTCAAATTATCCCTTTTTCACGTCCGAGTAAAGGTCAGCGCACTGATCGGCAGGGAATTCATTTATCACATTTTTATCTTTTAAAAATTATTGTCAATAAAGTCAGAGTTGAGTGGTTTTTGTTTTTTACTAGAATCTTGAAAAAGGCAGCGCAACAGTTGCGAGAGATTGGTTTTTCTTCATTCAGATTTGCCGTTATTTTTTTGCGTTTTTCATTCTGAACAATGGTTTGCAACGGTCTTGGTTAAGGCAAGTAGCGTGGAGTAGGGACACGTTCTTGTCGGCTTTGTTGTTTGTTTCTTGGTCTCTAAAATATCACTTTTTAATCAAATACCCGCTATTTGCGCTTAACCGATGTTGCCTATAGTTTTCTTTACGGATTATAATTTCCGTTAGCCCAATTTATTGTCGGTTCAATCCACTCTTTTAGTGGTTTAAATAAAAATCCGTGATTCATCCCAGTGTTCAGTTCAATTTCCTTAAAATGTTTAATGTCACATGTTGAATTTTCTACTCGCACTTTTGCTGAAACACCAAATGGATCGGATTTCTCATATATCGTTAGAATATTTCCGCAATAGTTAATTTCAGGAATGTTCAAAATATCCTCATTTCTAAAACTTGCTATAAATACAAAATTCAGATCAGGATTATTCGCTAAAGTTGAAACATATTGGGCAATATATCCGCCTTTTGATGTTCCAACTATAGTTATATTTTTCGGTTCTGTTCCGATTTTTATTAAGCTGTCAATTTGTATTACAAGTCGGCCAGCGTATTCCCTAGCACTAGCATTTCCGTTTCTTTTTTCACTAATAACCTCAAATCCACTTTTTTTAAATTCGTTTATTATTTCTAAATATTCAGTTCTTCCATATTCTGGATGTAATTGACTTAAATCGTGTTCTTCTAAAAATCGATTGTGAAGGAAAAATATAAATTTGTCATCATTATTATTACCGCATGCGAATAAAGTCGAACAAAAAAGAATGCCAATTATTAGACTTATTTTCATTGAATTTCGATCTTTTAAAATTATAGGCAACGGTCTTGTTTAACGCAAGTGGCGTGGAGTAAGGACGCAAACTTGTCGACTTTGTTGTTTGTTAATTGGTCTCTAAAATAACACTTTTCAGCAGAATGCCCGCTATTTGCTGTTAAACGATGTTGTACACTGTTTTTATACTAATAGCCAATTATGAAAACAAATCAAAAATCAATTTTGAATACTTCAAATCTTTCTATTTTTCCAATGTTTTGTCAGCAAGTAAATTTTTGAATTTGTCCGCTACTTTCGAAGCTCCATTATCTCCACCATCATCGATATTAGACAATATGATTACAGTATAGTTATCTTCCATAAAGTTCATCAATTCACAATGTATTCCGTACCATCCACCACTATGACCTAAAATAGTTTGATTATATCTGTTATCTACATCAATTCCATAGCCTAGCTGCGTATTGTAACCTTTTATTTTTGGCTCAAACATCAATTCAGTTGTTTCTTTCTCCAATAATTTAAAATTTCTCAAGGCTTTAGAAAAATTAAATAAATCCTTCACTGTAGAATAATAAAATCCTGCTGGCGAAGCCTTAGTTAAGTAATAGTCATTTTTCTTTAGAATTTTATTTTCTCCGAACATTGAGGTATAACCACTAGCTTTATTTTTAACTATAGAATCAATTTCTAATTCTGTTGTTTCAAACATTTGAGATGGATTGAGAATATGCTTTTTCACATAATTGTAATAGCTATCTCCTGATATTTTTTCGATAATCAATCCAAGTACTACGAACCCAGATCCGCTATAATCATATTTAGTTCCTGGTTTCGATAACAAAGTATCATTTACAAATAAGGGCAGGAAACCCGAAATTTCTTTATAATCTAAATTCTTTATTTTTTCCCAATCGTTAATATAAAAATTATTTAGTCCAGAAGTGTGTGTCAATAATTGATGAACAGTTACTGAGTCTCTTACAAGTTTGATTGGATAATCTGGTAAATAGTTTCCAATTGGTTTTTTCAATTCTAATTTCCCCTGTTCATACAATTGTAATGTCGCAACGGCTGTAAACATTTTGGTGATAGAAGCAATATTGAACTTAGTATCAATTTTATTCTTAATCTCATATTCTATGCTAGAATATCCGTAAGATCTCTCTTGAAGTATCTCATTATTATGAGCAACTAATATTGTTCCTGAAAAATCTTCATTATCTATTTGATCTAAATATTTTTCTATTTGGGAGTTTGTCGATTGTGAATAACCGGAAAACACAAGTAATATCATTATCAATGTAATCTTAATTTTATCTCTCATTTAAAATCAATTTTTTGTTGAAAAATAGTGTACAACGGTCTTGGTTAAGGCAAGTAGCGTGGAGTAAGGACGCGAACTTGTCGGTTTAGTTGTTTGTTACTTGGTTTCTAAAACAACATTTTTCAATTAATTGCCCGCTATTTGCGCTTAACCGATGTTGTGCTGCGTTAGTTTGAATTAAATTAACAAATTGTCAATAGAATATAGGTCTAATTCTCTGAGTCTATCGTTCAAATTAACTAGTTCATTAATCTTTTGCTCCTTATCTGATCCAAGTACAGAAGTATTATTTAATTTTATAGCTGTACCGGCCATGCAGACCATTATCATTCCTTTTCCAGCTCCTAATTCTGAATAATCAATATCGGTAGCCAAAATTGCATTGCCACCCTTATCTAAAGCTTGCTTTCTTAATTGTGTAAAACACAAATCTTCGCCAGCTTTTAATTTTTGATTGTGACGTCCAGATTGCGCTCCAATTAAATCTGTAAATGAAGAAGTAAATTCAGAAATCACACCAGTTCCCGTAGTTGATTGTCCCGTTACCATTTCTAATATATTATAATCCCAATTTAATGGAGAATGAGTTGAAATTACAGGAATATTAGAAATTAAATTTCCAATTTTTTCTGTAAGTTGTTTCTTCTCTAATTGCATTTGCTTCTTGTATTTTTCATAAAGATCTTTTCCACATTTATTACAATATGAATCCGTCTGCTTATCATGATATTCATTAATGATTTTTGTTTTATTATCACTTAAGAGTTTCGAATTTGACATGAATCCGCCTTTTAAGTATTCATTGCAGTTAGGACATTGTATAATTTCGCTCATTTTATCAAATTTCGAGTTGGTTTTAATGCTGCACAACGGTCTTGGTTCTAAGGCAAGTGGCGTGGAGTAGGGACGCGTTCTTGTCGGCTTAGTTGTTTTGTTTCTTGGTCTCTAAAATAAGACTTTTAATTAGAATGCCCGCTATTTGCGCTTAACCGATGTTGTGAACTGGGGCGACTACCCGAGTGAGAACTTTTTTTTACAATTTGATCAGATTTTTATGTTTTAATACCACTCATTTTTGTCATTTTTCACGTCCGAGTCAAAGTCAATCTTCTAAATTAAAAGCATTCAAATTATCCATTTTTCATACTTGAGTAAAAGTCGGAATAATTGTCTAAATGTCCGTTTTTTTACTTTTTTACCTCCGAGTTAAAGTCGGTGAAATTATCTAATCTATTTGTTCTTTATTTCTACTTTTCAATTTACTTTTTCATACGCGAGTAATGGTTAGCATAACGTTTCCTTAATCAAATATTTTTTGTCATTTTGAAATCAGATAATAATTAAAATCACCCCGCTTTTATTTTTCTGTTTTTCGTTTCTTTTGTCCGTATTGTAGTGATGCAGAAATTATAAATGCAGGTGTAATAAAAACAGCAACGAGAGTTTTAATTTCAATCAGCTCATAATATCCAACAATTATTGATGCAAATAATATAATATTAAGAATAATAAATCCGGTTTTATTTATTTTCATAGTTTGTTTTGTTTTGTTTTTTTGGAGCCCTTGTTTACAACGGTCTTGTTTAACGCAAGTGGCGTGGAATAGGGACGCGGACTTGTCGGCTTTGTTGTTTGTTAATTGATCTCTAAAATAACATTTTTCAGCAGAATGCCCGCTATTTGCTGTTAAACGATGTTGGCAACTGGCTTTCTCCGCTTATTACTTTTCCTCTGTGATTTTATAATTCCGATTAAGATACTTTAACGTGTCAGAATATTTTTCATCCACATCGTCACTTATCTTTTTGAGAACTGCTTTGTATTTATAATCTAAATTCACATTATAAGGTTCAGCTGTAATTTGAAATTCATTTTTTTTAATCATTTTGTATTTGTTTAAAAAAACTATAGAATCAACTCCAACTTGTACTTTTTCAATTCCTCGTATTAAGTAAGTTGAGTCAGTTTTATAATCTATTCTGGCGATATGGTCATCTACATTCTCATAAGTTTCAATTTGAAAATTATTCAATCTATAAATTTTACCAATCAATTCGTCGTTTTCATACAATTCAAATGTTCCGTTTTTAATCGGATTTGTATTTTGAGCGCAAGAAAATATTAATAAAAAAAATAAAATCAGAGTAATAAAGTTTTTCATTTAGTTCGGTTTTTTTTAGCTTGTTGCCAACGGTCTTGGTTAAGGCAAGTAGCGTGGAGTAAGGACACGTTTTTGTCGGCTTTGTTGGTTTTTACTTGGTGTCTAAAATAGCACTTTTCACATAATTGCCCGCTATTTGCGCTTAACCGATGTTGGTTGCAGTACTTTAACCGAAATGATATTTTAAATTATTACTAAAATCTTTATAATTTATCCCTATTTCTTTCAATATGTATAAGGTCAATATAGCTCTTAGTGTTCTAGTTAATTCATAAAGTTCCGATCCTTTTTTGGCGGTTTCTTTTAGTTTTCGGTCATAATGAGTATAGTAATTTCTAGAGGAGGTAACTTCCCAGCAGAACTTTTTAATTTTGCCTGCTCTATCTTTAATAGTTTTGGATTCACTTACTTCGATAAGTTCTTTTAATCTATTTTTTAAAGTTGGTTCATTACCTTGTAATCTTCCAGTCAACCATTCGGAATCTTTTGAATCTAAATTAACTTGATTAATGATTTTAGATACTAATTTATCAAATCTCTCTTGAGTTATTCTTTCATTATTAAATTTTATTCGATGAAAATTTTCAACTGCACGAATAGTATCCATAAACTTATCAGACGAAAATCTATATTTATCTTTGAAATGTTTTAAGAATAATAAAAGAACTGAATCTAAATTTTCATAAAGTTCGAACCATTTAGAAATCAAAACTGGAAAATCAGATTCTATATCATCAAAATCGACTATGAACTCACCTATATGTCTAGTTTTATGCTGAGAATTGTAGAAGCTATTTTGATAATTACAATGTATTAATTTCTCTTCGTTTATCCTTGATTTCTCTCTCTTAAGGGAGCTATCCTTCAATGTGATTTTAGTTGGATAGCTTTGTTCGTTGGTAAAGATTGTAATAGAGTCTATAAAAGTTGTAATATCTTTGATAATAAGTTCTAGCTTCTTACTTTTTTGGTATTTCAATGTAACATAAGCTTCTTCGTGTAGCTCCATTCTATTTGCTTTTCCTCCTAAACTAACAGGACCATCAAAAGTTATACTTCCATCTATTTGCTTGTTTAAAGAAAAATTAATCTCTTCTATAGCCTTGTAAGAGATATAATATTCGTCAGAATTGTCATATTTAAAATCAGATTTCTGACCTGTTTTCCCAATCCATTCAAAAAGATTGAAAACTTGAAAAATAACTTTATCAAATTTTATATCATCAATTTTTTTAAAATTATGACCTTCCAGAATTATATTAGGATGATAAGTTCCAATAACTACATTGTCTCGAGTAGTCTTTGTTTTTTTATACCAATTGTCAATTAATGTAACTTTACCCTCTGAAGTATGTCCCATAATTATGGGCTTAGTTGATCGATCGAAAAGGAAGGGATTAAAGCTGCCAAAAATTTCTAATTCAGAACCTCTTTCAGGATCATAACTTAATGTTCCATTAAACCATTCATCTGAATCTGGAGTTTTAAATTTTCCTTTGTATGTTTTAGTAGTTATCATAGTGAGGTATTGCAACCAACGGTCTTGGTTAAGGCAAGTAGCGTGAGTAGGGACGCAAATTTGTCGGCTTTGTTGATTGTTTCTTGGTCTCTAAAATATAACTTTTAGTTCAAATGCCCCCTATTTGCGCTTAACCGATGTTGGCGTGTCGTGCTTAATAATACGAATACTATACTTTAGCTATTTTAAGTGCTGGTTCATGACAATCTTCATTTGTAAGATATAGGTCAAATGCTTCATTTAAGACCTCCTTTATAATTTTCTCAATTCGTTTTTCTAAACTTCCTTTTTTATCAGATTGAGAATTGTTTTCAATATAAAATAATATATCGTTCGCCTCTGTTTCGTAATTATTGAGATCCTTTATATCGATTGATTTGTCACCCAATGGATTCCAATCCACGAGTATTTTTTTTACTTCATTCACTTTTCTGTCATTCATAGCTGTGATGTATATTGAGATCGTGCTTGGCCTGTATTCTGAATATTTCTTTTTTTGCAATATTCATTTAAGTCATTTATGTCAATTGTCATTTCTTTAATCTTAAATCCGAAAGTTTTGAGTTCTTTTTTAGTTTTTAAAAAGGATTTATGCCAATCATTCCAATTTTCATGCATACTTTCTGGATCATCTATTGACTTTAAAAGTTTTTTCCAATCGGTTTTTCTGTAATATGCTATTTTTATTTCACTTTCCATTTTTATCTAAATGTATGTGCATGCACGCCAACGGTCTTGGTTAAGGCAAGTAGCGTGGAGTAGGGACACGTTCTTGTCGGCTTTGTTGTTTGATACTTGGTGTCTAAAATATCACTTTTTAAGCAAATGCCAGCTATTTGCGCTTAACCGATGTTGTGAACTGGGGCGATTACCCGAGTAAGAACTTTTTTTAGCGTTCTGATTAAAAATATCATCATTTTAATCCTCATTGGTTTTGTCACTTTTCACGTCAGATTAAGGTCAGATTTCTAGTTTTAAAATCATTTAATTTTTTATTGCTCACATTCCTGAGTAAAAGTCAGAATAATAACTCAAATCTTCGCTTCGAGCAAAAGTCAGCGAAAAGCTTTTAAATTATTTTTGTTCTTTAATTCTCATTTTTATACGACTTTTTCACGCCCGAGTAAATTCAGCGATTTAAATTTAAAAATCATTCAATTTTTTGTAGCTAACAATCCTGAGTAAAATTCAGAATAATCACTCAAATCTTTTAGGTTCGAGTAAAAGTCAACGAACTTCATTTTAAGCATTTTTCAATCTTATAAATTCAGCGCAACAGTTCCGAAAGATTGGCTTTCAATTAAGACCTGAATTTTGTTCTTACTTTTTTTTAGAGCCCTTGTTTACAACGGTCTTGTTTAACGCAAGTAGCGTGGAGTAAGGACGCGTTCTTGTCGGTTTTGTTGTTTTTTACTTGGTCTCTAGAATAACACTTTTCACCAGAATACACGCTATTTGCTGTTAAACGATGTTGTGCAACGTTTTAGTACCATCTAATCTGATAAGGATATTTTTCATATTTCACATTGTCTTCATTTATCGTAAAACCTTTTTCTGCAAATAATTTACAGTCTTTAGTTAATTCGTCTCCTTCTTTTACTTTTCCAAGACGTCTTAATGATTCTGCTTTGTAACACAAAACATCTGAAAATTGAGGATAAATTATTAAAGCCTTATCGAACATTTCAATTGCACCTTCATAATCTTTTTGTTCATACCTACTTATCCCATAATAAAATAAATCTAAGTGATGAAGCCAATCTTTATCTTTTTCATTCAATGTGCGGTCATAATCTTTTTGGAAAATATCTTCAGCTTTTTTGAATTCATTCAGTTGTAGATAGGAAAGTCCGATATAAAAATCGTATGAATGATCCATTACATAACCGTATCCATATTTTTTTTTATAATCTTGAAAATCGGCTATTGCATCACGATAATCTTTTGCAAATATACATTTCATAAATGCCCGATATTCTTGCCATTTTCTTCTATCGTATTTTACGGCTTTATCAATAAATTCCATTCCAATTTCATATTTTCCTTGCTTAAACAACGGCATTGCCTTTTGTTGCCATAAATAAGCAATGGTTGAATCTTTAGCAAGTCCTTTATTTATTTCTTCCTGATATTCTCTTGAATAAGATTCGTGTTTCCAAGCACCATTTTTTAGATATTTGTCGATAATATCTTCCTGTTCTTCTTTGCCAATTTTCAGATTATTTTCGGTATTAACTGCTAGGTTTTTCGAAGTTTCTGCTTTGTTTACACAAGCAGAAACTGTAATAAAAAATAAAATCAGAAGTATTTTGTTCATATTTTCAATTTTTGTGAATGTTGCACAACGGTCTTGGTTAAGGCAAGTGGCGTGGAGTAGGGACACGTTCTTGTCGGCTTAGTTGTTTGTTACTTGATGTCTAAAATAATACTTTTCACTCAATTGCCCGCTATTTGCGCTTAACCGATGTTAGCTTTTGTTGTGTTGATCAGTAAGCATCTCGATTTCACTTTTTAGTTTTGGTAAGTGAATAATCAAAATAGACCAAATATTTTCATCTGAAATACTATCATATGCATGAATCACTTGATTGCGAAGTCCGATAATAGATTTTGTATTTGTAATTTTATTTTCGAAACTTGAATCCTTTTTTATTATCCGATTTATAGCTTCTCCGATAATTTCTAAATCTCGCTCAACCGCTCTTTTTAGCATCAAGTTTTCTCGATACTTGAAAAAGTCCATTTCTGAATTCTCAAAATAACTGTCGATTTCAGCTATGGCTATTTTGACATCAAATAACCATTTTAGAATTCTTTCATCCATAAATTAATTCTTTCGTTTTATTAATAGAATTAATCAAAATCGGATTTTTTAAAGTTTGTTCTTCTAGCAGATCTATATCTCTTCCTAGTAAATTCTTTAAATTCTCTTTGAAATTCATATAATTATCGAAGTATTCTGCTATGTCAAAAGGTTTAAATTTAACTAAGAAATCAATATCACTTTTCTCTGAAAAGTTGGAATTCAGAGCCGAACCAAAAAGATACATTTTGTCCACATGGTATGTGTTACAAAGTCGGTGCAATTTTTCAATATGATTCTCAATTAATTTCATATTTCAAATTTAACTAAAAATTCTTTAGCACATTTGTTCTTAGTTCGAATTTAATAAAAGCTAACGGTCTTGGTTAAGGCAAGTAGCGTGGAGTAGGGACACGTTCTTGTCGGCTTAGTTGTTTGGTTCTTGGTCTCTAAAATATTACTTTTTATTCAAATGCCCGCTATTTGCGCTTAACCGATGTTGTGCGCAGGCTTTAATCAACATACCTAGGATAAATTCCACTTCCCGGAAAAACTTTATTCACTAGGTAATTTTTGTCGGTGTAATTCTGATACCATTTTTTATATTTTCTATTTCTAAAATCATAAATGTCAATTATTACATAATCTCTCTTAAAATCATTTTTTGAAAGTGACAGCTGGAAATTGGTTATCTCATTCTTATTTTTTTTGAATGTTTGATAATTAAAAGACAAAATAATTTCATTAGTAGAATCAGAATTTATTTTAGACCATAATTTTTTGTTTAAAATCAAATTCCCAGGAACATATTTTAGATCAGTTGAAGATTCTTTTTTATTGTCGACATTATAAATCAACTTTAAACCAATTATTCCATCTGTGATTATTTCATTGTTCACTTGTATAATGAAATTTGAATTTTGTGCTAATGAAATATTTGAAATACCCAAAATTATAATTAAGAAGAGCTTTTTAATCATCATTTTTGTTTTTTTTGCTTGCGCACAACGGTCTTGTTTAACGCAAGTGGCGTGGAGTAAGGACGCGAATTTGTCGGTTTTATTGTCAGGGCAAACGCATTAAAAAAAGTTTAAGTTAATTGGGTAAAAAAGAGTGCCAATCACTTAAAAAACCAGCAGAATATTTGCTGTTTTCAGTTTAAAATATTGTATATTATACTGATAATAAATATTTTACACATTTGAAAACCGCCCAAAAACTAAAGACCATATTTGGTCAAATACCCGACTTTAGACGTTCCCACAAGCAACTTTATGATTTGGAAAGCATCCTTCTCATCGGGATCATTTCAGTAATCTGTGGGGCAGATTCATGGAACGAAATGGAAAACTATGCCAACTCAAAAGAAGAATTCCTTCGCAGCTTCCTTGATCTGCCCAATGGCATCCCTTCGCACGACACATTTAATCGCGTTTTTTCCAATATTGACAGTGATCAATTTGAAAAGTGCTTTATACAATGGGTCAGTGATCTTGCACAACTCCAGCCCAGGGAAATCATTGCCATAGATGGCAAAACAATCAGGGGTGCCAAAGCTGGCGGTAAAAAATCCCCGGTGCACATGGTCAGTGCTTGGGCAAACGACAATAATTTGGTCTTGGGACAAGTCAAGGTTTCTGAGAAGTCAAATGAGATTACTGCCATTCCAGAATTATTAAAGGCCTTGTCCATAGAAAACACCATTGTAACCATTGATGCCATGGGATGTCAGACAGAAATAGCCAAGGCCATCGTCAATAAAAATGCAGACTATATCTTGGCCGTAAAAGACAATCAACCTCAGTTGCTGGAGCATATTGAAGATGAATTTAGATTTGGGAAAACCATGGAATCAAACCTTGTCCAAGAACTGGACCATGGCAGGATAGAAACCAGGACATGCAGTGTGATCGACAACTTTCAGTTTATTGAAAAGACCAATAACTGGGAAAACCTGACAAGTGTTATAAAAATAGAAAGCAAACGTGAGTTTAAAAACTCAGAAAAGCCTGCACAACATGCAATAAGATATTATATTTCAAGTATAAAGGCCAGCTCCCAAGATTTCCAAAAGGCCATTCGTTCCCATTGGTCCATAGAAAACAAGTTGCACTGGACTTTAGATGTTGCTTTTTCAGAAGATGCTTCTAGAAAAAGAACAGGCAACTCCACTCAAAATTTCTCGATACTCAATAAAATCGCATTGAATTTGTTGAAAAATGAAAAATCATCCAAAATAGGCGTTAAAAGCAGAAGGCTCAAAGCGGGATGGGACAACCACTATCTGATAGAAGTGCTGAATCTAATGAAAGTTTAATGCGTTTGCCCTGGTTTTATTGTTTGTTAATTGGTCTCTAAAATAATACTTTTCAGCAAATTACCCGCTATTTGCTGTTAAACGATGTTGCATAGCGTTACGATCCTCCAAATATGTTATTATGTTGCGAACCATTTATTTCATTTTATTCTTTTGTAAATCTTATATCAATTTTTCAGGTTCGAGTGAGTGTTAGTTTTTATTTCTTGATCTTTTTTGTCATTTTTCTTAGAAAATTAAAGTTACAATTATGTAGGCAATCAATTTATCCATTTTTCACGTTTGAGTAAAAGTTTCCGTAAATATTTCAAAAATGATCACTTAAATAATTATTGGCTTAATACAAATCTTTTCATTTTTCGTAAGAATCCACGTACTGATTTTAAGGGCATCCAATTTTGTCATTTTTCGTGTTTGTAAACTTTTACCATAAACCTCAGAGTTGAGTGGTTTTGTTTTATCAAAAATCTCGAAAAAGTCAGCGCAACAGTTGCGTGAGATTAGTTTGTATATTCAGATTTCCAACAGTAGTTTTTTGCGTATTGTCAATCTGAGTAATGCTTTGCAACGGTCTTGGTTAAGGCAAGTAGCGTGGAGTAGGGACGGCTTCTTGTCAGCTTTGTTGTTTTTTACTTGGTGTCTAAAATAAAACTTTTCACTTAATTGCCCGCTATTTGCGCTTAACCGATGTTGTGAACTGGGGCGACTGTTACAAATAGTATTTAAAGTTTAAAATCCACTAAGATGGATTATCAAAAATTTTGTCATAAGTTTTTAATTATATTTCATATCAAATCGGCCTTCTCGTATTTCTACAATTTCTCCTTTTTCGTTTATGGCATCGAACCAGAATTTGCCTGAGATAATTCCATTTATATCATCAAATTTTGTGAATTCAATTTCTCCAGAATAGTCCCGACCAGTTTCATACGTGCTAGATCCTGAATCATATATAACTAATTTAGAATTTTGTTCATCATATCTTAAATCGTAAGCATCTCCTTCAATAATCTCGATTCCAGAAATATTAATCCCAATAGCTTTATTTGAATTATTATTTATAGCAATAAGGCTAAAAAATAATTCTCCTTCTAAATCAATATTATAGTTTGCTTGTTGGGTCGGACCACTAAACTGGCTTCCTCCCGGTTTAAATATTTCTCCATTAACTAAGCAACCAAAAGTTCCTACTCCAGATTGTGTTTCTGGCGGCAAACAATCTACTGGATTGTCGCAATTATCTTCTTTGGAACAAGAAGTAACTATCATAAGAAGAGAAAGTAAAATCGAATAAATATATGTTTTCATAGCATCAATTTATATTATGCAATATTCTTTTCAGGATTTGCATTTTTATTAATCTTTAAGCATTGATCTGATTTCTGATGATGTGAAAATTTTGATATTATTTATATCTTAATTTCCAATAGTAAATTTTTCAAATCTGAAATTTAATTATGTTTTAAAACTTGATTTTTTTGGAGCCCTTGTTTACAACGGTCTTGGTTAAGGCAAGTAGCGTGGAGTAGTGACGCAAACTTGTCAGCTTTGTTGTTTGTTACTTAATGTCTAAAATAGCACTTTTCACCAGAATACCCGCTATTTGCGCTTAACCGATGTTGGCATTTCGTTGTTTTCTTAACCTATATTTTACTGTCTTAGTTATTTCAGATATAGTTCCGTAAAATATTCAATGTGTTTTCCTGGAATTATCATTTTCCAAATATGTTTTTTCGGAATTATATTTTTATCAGATAGTCTTTTACCATCTACATAAGTTCTAAAAATTAATAAATAGAAAAAGAATATTCCAATTAAATACGTCGAATTTATTGAGTCTGTATTATACAACCAGATTATAATTGCAAGAGGCATCAAAATTGTCAGGTAATAAATAAAGATGTTTTTCATATTCTGATTTTAATTGACTTTTTGATTTCCGATTTAGTGAGCAACTCCGCAATTTACTAAATTCGGCATTTAGTTCAGGTTTTGTTTTTCAATTCAGTTTTAGATTCCAAAAACGAGATGAAAGCCAAACGTTTTTTTAAATTATTCTTTTTTATATTCCTTATGTTCAATATTTCTCTTTTCTAAATTTTTAAAGAATTTTATTATCAAAATTTTTTGGTCTAATTTGTAATACTTTTCAAGTCCGATTGAGTGAGAAATTCCACATCTAAACATTTTATAGTTTTCTATTCAGTTTTCGATTCCACGAACCATCTATAAAGTTGGTTCCTAAAGTTATTCGGATTTAGATTTCATACTTTTATTAAATTTTGATTCCGTACTAAAAATCAAAATTATTGACGCTAAAATAATAAGCGAAGAAACAGTCAAAGACCAATATTCTTTTGGTTCGGAAATATTTGAAAATTCGATATTTGAAATACTCCAAATACAAGAGATTATTATAAATATTGAAGCTAGATTTCTTTTTATCATTTTATAAAATTTTGATTGAGAACAATGAATGCCAACGGTCTTGGTTAAGGCAAGTAGCGTGGAGTAGGGACGCGAATTTGTCGGCTTTGTTGTTTGTTTATTGGTGTCTAAAATATCACTTTTTACTGAAATACCCGCTATTTGCGCTTAACCGATGTTGGCAATAGTACTTATTTCCTTTTATTATCATTCAAGTAATTTACCAATTTATAAACTGTAGTAATTGGATTTTGTTTATGATATATTAAGTCAGATTGTTTCTTAAGAAGTTTTTCAGCACGTTTAATTGCTTTTGCTTGTGATGCTTCTTTATCATTTTCTATTCTTGAATAAATACTTTGACAGAACTTGTATGCTTTTCCATCTTTCTCATAGTTCAAATCCCATTTTTCTCCAAGTGATTTATAGTAATAAGTTCTATGATTTTGTTGTTCTGTATAATTATAATGTAGGTAAAACCATAACTCAAATGCATCATTTGAATATGCTATTTTATATCCTAAAGATTTTCCTTTTTTAATTGCATTATCAAAATCAGCAAATTCCTTTTCCCCTTGTTTATAATCCATATCAAAAACACACCAAACTTCATCATACTTTGTTTTACTATTTTCAATTATAGATTGAGTGGATTCGATAAGTTTTAATTTACTTTGACCTTTTAAATCAATAGCTTCGACTGTTAATGCTAATACTGGGAAAGATTCAAAATATAGTTTTTCAGTTTGACCTTCTCCAACGATCAAAATTGTCTTGTTTTTTTCTTTTATCTCAATTTGATAAAGTGATGCATCTATTTTTTTTAGCCAAGCTTTTTGACCTTTAATATCCGTTTGTTTTATAGCTTTTGTTTTTTTAGGCATCTTCTTCAGTATTTATCAATTTACTGAAATCGCCTAAAAAAGGTATTGCTCCATATTTTCCTTGTATGTAATCCTTTTCAAACGAAGCAGTATTTCTAATTCCTTTAAATTGGACTAAAGAATATAGGTGACTTGCTCCATATTTATCTTTTTCGACAAATTCAATTTGGTCTCTTCTTAATAAGTCTGAAGATAGTAGATTTGTATCGTGTGTTGTGAAAATTAATTGAGAACCAGCATTTTCATCCGAGTTAAATAATTGCAAGATTTTCTTTGTAAGTAAAGGATGAAACCTTGCATCAAATTCATCTATAATTATTGGTCTTTTGTTCTTTAAAGCTTCATAGATAAATGGACTTAACTCAAATAATTTTTGAGTTCCTTCAGATTCGTGAGATCCAAAAGTAAAAGATTCTGTGTCTTTAGAAATAAGATCTTCATTGTATTTCTTTCTTGTAGAAATAAGCAACTTTCGTTTTTTCTTATTATCAAAGTTTTTACGAATGTCATCGTCAATATCATTAGGTAAGTCATCGGAAGAAATTTCTATCGCATTTACATCTTCAATTCCTATATCTCCATATTTAAGAAAGTCAATAATATATTTTTTCTTTTTATCATCGCTCAGAGCATCTCCAGCAACTTTATACATTCCTTGATGTCCTAAACCACTAATTATAATCATTGAAGCAAAACTATCTATTAGTTGTTTAGATAATTTACCAAAACCAAAAGTAGCAAGGGTTGACAAAAATAATGAGTTACTTCTGAAAATTTCGTTATCCTCGGACTCATCATCTTTTAATAAGGTCATTAACTTATCTCCTTCACCGTAATTCGTTTTATCAAGTTCAATTATTTGTTGATTATCTCTAATAAAAAAAGGTAGTTCTCTGTCTTTTGGTTTTCCATATAACCATTCAGCTGTGATATTCTCATCATCTAACTCAAACCCATAACGATATTTGGTGTTTTTGAACCAAAAAATGATTTGAAAAAAACTTGGTTGGTTTTCTGTTTCTGTAGATAATCTAAAAGAGTCTACCAAGTGAAGTATCTTTTCATCTTTTACAGAAGTTTTTACAATACGAATAAATGTAACAAAAGCTTTTATAATGTTACTTTTTCCACTCGCATTTGCTCCATAAATCGCTTTGGACTTTAAAAATGAAATATCTTCATTATTTTTTCCAGCAATTACATTTTGAATGTCTATATCTTGATATTTGGATTTTATTTTTGCAGAGGATAGATTTAAAGTTTGGATATCTTTAAAAGATTTAAAATTGCCAAAACTAAATTCTTGAATTTTCATCTTAATTTAAAATTTACATTTATTATGCAAATATACAATTAAGAAATGAAATCAATGTTATCTTGTGATTGTTTTTGTATTATTGCCAACGGTCTTGTTTAACGCAAGTGGCGTGGATTAGGGACGCGTTCTTGTCGGCTTAGTTGGTTTTTACTTGGTCTCTAAAATAAAACTTTTCAGCAAAATACCCGCTATTTGCTGTTAAACGATGTTGTAGCACGTTTTTTTAATTTATCTTTTTTTTGTCTACCAATTTATTCAAGTTAGATGAATAATATTGTTTTTCGCCAATTTTGTCTATTGGTACAATTTCAAATGATAGCGACTTAATTTCTTTCCTTTTCTCGGAACTGGCCGAAGTTCCAAGTCCAAAAAATGTCGATGGATTAAATCCCACACACTGTTCGGTTAAGTCTTTTCCACTTTTGTCAAAGACAATTGGTTTAGAATACAATTTGTTAAAAGTCCATTCATTTAAATACCCAATTCCGTTTGAGTCAACGGTCAAAATGTTTTCTGTTACATTGGATTTTACAAGGCTAATTTGTCCTATGTAATTCTCAGGAACGACAATTTTTAAGGTCGGTGAGTAGAGTTGGTAATGGAAAATAGCAAAAGATATGGCTGTTATGGTGAAATAAATTGTCCAAAATGGAAGTCGTTTTAAAATCAATTTAGTGAACCAAGTCAAGATAAGTCCGCCAATCAAAATCAAAAATATTACCATTCCGCCAAGAAATAGTCCTGATAGAATTATTCCGCTTGGGATTTCAGTCAACTTGTAAATTAAAGTCGCTAAAAGTCCAAGTGAAATTAGTCCTGCCGCTATTTTAGGATTTCGGTTCATTTATGTGTGCTGTTATAACAGGGTTATTTTTTAATTATTTTGGTGATTTTCCTCTTTCTGAATAGTTGGGTTATTAAGAATGAAATGCTCAATGTAATCCAAAGCCAATATTCGTATTCAAAAGCCCAATTTATAAATGGTGGAATTATTAAAAGCCATTCAATAAGTAAAATCAATTTAATTCTGGAGGTTTTTAAGTTGAAACTTATAATGTCGAGAAGTATGATTGCAATAAGAAAACCACCAATAATCCTAAGTCCATAGACGAAAAATAGAAGGGGAATTGTGAGAAGACTTAAAAATAGAATTGCATTCCATTCTTCATTTGCAGACCCTTCAATTCCAATTAGTTTAAATAAAATCAAACTTAAATATGTTGTCACATAAAAACCAACGAAGTGAACCCAATTTGTTGAAAGTATTTTTAATGTGTTTTTAACTTTATTCAATGTTCTGTCGGTTTTTTTAAATGTGCTACAACGGTCTTGGTTAAGGCAAGTAGCGTGGAGTAGGGACGCGTTCTTGTCGGCTTTGTTGTTTGTTTCTTGATGACTAAAATATAACTTTTACATGAATACCCGCTAATTTGCGCTTAACCGATGTTACCTGTAGTTTATTTTGCTAATTCTTTTAATAGTTCCGCTGTTTTTGAATCAATTTCTCCAACATATTTTAAATCGCTAGGATCATTCTTTGTAATAATTTCGTAAAAGATAGATGCGCTTAAAAATGCACCAAGATCAGAAGGATGCATTGTATCCTCTAAAATATTTATCTCAGGATATTTGTCATAAACTTTCTGAAATATATTTCCATGGTCAGTTTTTTCTAGTGAATTGTTATCCGCAAGAGTCTTGTAGGAATCATTTGTAAACTCAAGATATTCCTTAGAATTATTTATCTCAGGAGAACAATATTCTGTCATTCTATCGAGTGATTGACTTATTTGCATTCCTCGATAACAATATTTTTTAGGATATTCCACTTTGGTTGTCCAAGTATTAAACAGAATAAATCGTGCATTATCATTTTTCACTAATTCTTTAATCTTTTTGATTGCAGGATCCACTTTGTATTCTAATGATTCTGGAATTAAAACCGCAACTCCTCCAGTTTGGAGAATAATTATATCCCAATTCTTTTCTGCTAATTTCTTTTCGGCTGCAGTTAATTCTCCAGGCGCTTTTGTCGTTGTTTTAGTATTATTCTCAGAAGACTCTACAATTACATTTTCTAGATGGGCACTTAGAGAGAACCCGGGAAATGTTATTTGATCTATTTTAATATTCGGATTTGTTTCATTCATCATTTCTTGAAGTTTTTGAGGCATATCATTATAATATGTCAAACTATTCCCAATGAATAAAACATTGATTTCTTTTGTGTCTTTTGAATTGTTAAATCCACAACTCAATAAAATAACAGCTAATAATAGAAGCAGAATTTTTCTCATAAATTACAGGTAACGGTCTTGGTTAAGGTAAGTAGCGTGGAGTAGGGACGCAAACTTGTCGGTTTTGTTGTTTTTTACTTGATGTCTAAAATAGTACTTTTCACTTGAATGCCCGCTATTTGCTCTTAACCGATGTTAGCAGCTGTTTTTTTAACTTTTCCAAGTTCTAAAATTTTCAATTATTTTCCATTTACCATTAATTTTTCTTAAATAAAATGCTCGTCCGTTTCCGCAAAGATGTCCACAACGGTGATCTAATTCAACATAAGCTGTTCGTTTATCGAAAGAAAAAATAGGAATTGACATTTCATAAAAATCATAATCTTCCCCATTATTTATTTTTTTTAGTTCATTTTGAAATGTTGTTGTGTTCAATTTATCTGTAATCTTTTTGTCAATTTTAATTCTTTTTGGATTAGAATTTTGAGCCAGTATGAATGAAGAATCTTTACTTGAAAAGAAAACTTCATCACTTATATTATCATATAAAATAGTTGTTATATAACGATTTTCGGGTGCTGGCGCAGAGATTAAACCTTCATTGTAACCAACAGGAACTTCTATTTCTATTTTTTTTAGTTCACTACAGAATTTAGTCGTTTTTAATTTCTTTGTCAGAATATTTAAATCTTCATGAAAAATTATAACCTCAATAATTTTACTGATATCATTATTTCCTCTAGATGTATTTCCTGATTTGTTATTAATATTTTGACTTTGTAATAAAGTTATGACTAATAGTAAAATTATTTTATTCATTGTATTAGTTCATTTTTTGTTTAAAATAGCTGCTAACGGTCTTGTATAACGCAAGTGGCGTGGAGTAGGAACACGTCTTTGTCGGTTTTGTTGTTTTTTACTTGGTGTCTAAAATAACACTTTTCATTAGAATGCCCGCTATTTGCTATTATACGATGTTGCCATACGTTTTTTTATAATTCTTTATATAAATTAAACTCGTCATTGAATGGTGGTGGAGGCGGTGGAGGAATTTGTCTGAAATAACTAAAGAAAATATTCAATTTTATTGAATCTTGAATTTCAGTTTTAATTTCATCAAAAGTCCGAGTTACAGTTTTCAATACTTGTTCTAAATCTTTTCCTGTATTGTTTGTGTCAATTGTTATTTCCACCGCTGCTTGATAATAATTAGCTGAATAATATGGAATTTTACCATTATTGGTATAATGTCTTTTAAGTAATCTTTTCAATTCTGAAATCTGATATCCATCGTCAATCAGAATAGAGTCAGTTTTAATTTTAAGTACATTTTTGATTTTAAAAAGTCCATTCCCATACACGTGTGGTAAGATTTTTTTAGTGATATTTCCATCATCAAATTGAACAATCATATGTGTTTTATTTTCATAGTGATGTTCTAATTTATTTGTAATCTCTCGAAAGTTCAATTTAGTGGTATCCAATCCAATTATTTCGACATTTTCATCTAAACTATACTCATCATTTGGATAATAGCGAATTTCTCTTGTTTTTTTATTACAAGCTAAAATCAGTAAAATTGTCGATATGAGCAGAATTTTCTTCAAAATGGATGGCAACGGTCTTGTTTAACGCAAGTGGCGTGGAGTAGGGACGCAAACTTGTCGGCTTAGTTGTTTTTTACTTGATGTCTAAAATAACACTTTTCAGCAGAATGCCCGCTATTTGCAGTTAAACGATGTTGTAGAGAGGTGTTTACTTCAAAATTTGTTGTTTTACTGGCTGCTTTTTTTGTTTTTCTTCTTTTCTAAATCTCAAATTATTTTTTCATGTTTTAGTAAGAGTCCGTTTCAATTCTTTTCTTCTAAATTCTTTTGGTTATTTTTTCGTTTGATTCAAAGTCAGATTTTAAAATTTAAAAGCATTAAAATTCTACATATTTCACACCCGAGTAAGAAATTCAGCATTTTGGATTTAAAAATTATAGCTAAGTTCTAATTAGCATATTGAATAGTTGTTGTTTGTACTCGTACCATGCGCTATTTGAAGCAAAGACAATAGCTTCAACTGTTGGCAGCAATTGTAGAGAACCTCACCTCAATGCCACAACTATAAACATACAGATAGAAATGATAAAAGCATAAATGACTTTTACATGCAATCCTCCCCCGTATTAATTTTTTCTCAACTACATTTTCTAGCTGTGAGAATTGTGGAACTATTAACAGTACCTGTAACGGGATTAATTGTGATGTCCCTATCTTTAATTAGCAAAAGAACATTTCCTCACACAATTTAATTAAAGATGAATTAATATGGCCATACAAACAATTAATCCAAACACAAACAAAACAGTAAAGTCATTCGAAGAAATGACGGAGAAAACAGTTGATGCTAAAGTGATGAAAGCCCATCTGGCTTTTACTACCTGGAAAGAAACGAGCTACCAGCAACGGGCTGATTTGTTACATAAAGTAGCTAAACTCATGCGAATCAAGAAATCTGAACTTGCCAAAACCATCACCTTAGAAATGGGCAAACTCCTTACCCAAGCGGAAGGCGAAATCGACTTGAGCGCCGATATCTTTGATTACTATGCCGATCACGGAGAAACTTTTCTTGCCGATAAAGTACTTGACCCGGAACATGGAGAGGCTATAATTCGAAATAGTCCCATTGGTGTGTTGTTGGGTGTGATGCCTTGGAATTTTCCCTTTTATCAGGTGGCTCGCTTTGCAGCTCCCAATATTATGGTGGGCAATACTATATTGCTTAAACATGCCTCCAGTGTACCACAATGTGCTGCTGCTATTGAAAAACTGTTCGAAGAAGCAGAAGCTCCTGAAGGATTGTACACCAATTTATACATCTCTGGCAAAAATGCATCAGCATTGGTTTCTGATAAAAGAATAAAAGGTGTTTCCTTAACAGGAAGTGAAGAAGCAGGTGCAAGTATTGCCATGGAAGCCGGAAAATATTTGAAAAAGGTGGTGCTGGAGCTTGGCGGTAATGATGTGTTCATTATACTGGAAGATGCCGACATGGAAAAAACGATTGAGTGGGCAGTTGTGGGCAGGATGAATAACAACGGTCAATCTTGTATAGCCTCCAAGCGGTTTATTGCTGTGGAAGCAATAGCCGATGAATTTATTCAAAAGTTTAAGGACAAGTTATCAAAAATGAAAGTGGGCGATCCAATGGATCCCGCAACAGAATTAGGCCCTCTAAGCAGTGAAGCAGCGGCAGTTCATTTAGCCGACCAGGTAAAACGTTCAGTTGATCAAGGTGCAAAAGTTTTATTGGGTGGTAAACGTGCCGATCGTGAAGGCGCCTTTATGGAACCCACCATACTCACCAATTTGAAACCTGGCATTGCTGCTTATAATGAAGAACTATTTGGCCCGGTTGCATCCTTCTATGTAGTTAAAGACGAACAAGCTGCCATTGACTTGGCTAATGATTCTGATTTTGGATTAGGCGCATCCATATTTACGCAAGACCTCGAACGTGCTAAAAAAGTAGCCAATCATATTGATTCTGGAATGGTCTTTATAAATCACCCTACTTGGACACAAGCCGATCTTCCTTTTGGTGGCACAAAGCGTTCAGGCTTCGGTCGGGAACTATCAGAGTTGGGAATTCAGGAGTTTGTTAATAAGAAACTCATTCGAGTAAGCGGACTGAACGATCCGTTTTGAAAATATTGAAATCAAAAAAAATTTAAAAATGATGGAAAATTTAATCAAGCATACTTATCTCATCAATGGTATGAGTTGTGGCGGACGAATTCAACAGTTAAAAATAAATCGTCTGCTGCCCACTGGGTAACATCGGTATCAGTTGACCTCGAAAAGAAAGAGGCTGCGATTACTTCAGGGTGCATTAAAGAATATGCATTACGCAATAGCAGAAGCTTAGAGCGCCATTATCCTTATAACATAACAACACGTCAAAATAAGATTCAATAAAAAGGGCGATAACCAATCTGAAGATCGTGCAACAGAGGAACGAACTAAAAGAGAAATAAATAATTCTATTAATTAACAACAACTATTCAATATGCTAATTAGAACTTAGCTAAAATTATCAATTAACATTTCTAAATTTCAATTCAGAGTTTTACATCTTTGAAAAATACACGCACTGATTTTAAGAGCATCCAATTTTCCCGTTTTTCATCATTTAAACTTTTTCATACAACTTGAGCCTGAGTGTTTTTTGTTTTTACTAAAATCTCGAAAAAGTCAGCGCAACAGTTGCGAAAGATTGGTTTTTTTTCATTCAGATTTGCCGTTTTATTTTGCGTTTTTCTTTCTGAACTCTTCTCTACAACGGTCTTGTTTAACGCAAGTGGCGTGGAGTAGGGACGCGAACTTGTCGGCTTTGTTGTTTGTTGCTTGGTGTCGAAAATAACACTTTTCACCAGAATTCCCGCTATTTGCTGTTAAACGATGTTGGCATTTCGTTTACTTACTCAATACTTAAATATTTTTTAATTGCTACAATTTTAAATCCGGTTCCAAAATTTACATAATCTCCTGTTTTTTTATTTAATAAAGTTTGAGCAAATTCCTTATTTTCTGTTAATGGAGTTACTTCTTCGCCCTCTATGTTTTGTGAATCAATCCCAATAGAGTACCACTTTAGGTTTCCATCTTTATTTTCTAATTGTGTTGTACAATATTTTGTTATTCTCTCTATGTCAATTTTCATTAAATCTTCTAAATCAAATTGAGTTAAAGCTTTGTTTGTTTGGGGATGAGAATACTCCAGTTTGTAAATTTCATCGATTTTTGAAATTTTAAGTCCGTGTTCAGATTTCAAATGGCTAATATGTCCGACAACTCCACTTAGTTCTCTACCACTTCTTTTTACTAATTCATTTTTAGTTGCTCCACTTAATAATTCGTAGTCAATTATTCCACAATCTTTGGTATGTCCAAGCCAGCTTTCGCCATTAAATAAAGGTTTTCTGTTTTTAAGAATAAGAATATTTGTTTCTTTTATATCGTTTCTTTTATCTCTGTTAAATGTCATAATTTTATAAGTTAAAATATTCTTTTGCTTCTTTAATGAATATATTTCGATTTCTTCCAATATTGATTTTTGTCAAATAGAAATTCCCACTTCCAATTAGCCAAAATATTTTATCTACCTTAAAAGCAGTTGTATTATTGTCTAATGCTATTTTGTCAATAATTTTTAAGGTTTCGTAATCTTGTTTTATTGTTGATTTTTCATTTGGATTAATTAATTTTAGTTCTTTAAATATCTCTTTAAGGTGAATATCTGGTTTTCCAAAATTTAAATAACCTATTTCTTTTAAAAAATCACAAGCCAACGGAAATCCAATTCCAGATATTTCAAGACTAATTAGCATTGGAAGTGCTTGTTTGGATTTTTCATCGTTAGCAAAAAGATCAGCCCATTTATAAAATGAATTAGCATCATTAAATTCATTTAAAAAGTGCGCAGAATCAATAATGGATTGGCAGAACAAGGGCCAAATACTTCTTGAAGTTCTTCTTATTTGTCCTTTTGGATTTAATTCTAATATTATTTTATCCAATAATTTTTCAGAATCAGTTTTTGAGAAATTTTTAGAAACTTCTTTGGGGCAAAATTTGAAAAGTATATTTTTTAGGTTTTCAACTCCTCCAATGGAACCTCCAATAACTTTTGTACTCATCTGCTTGTTTTGTGCAGTTTCACAAAGTCTTTGAAATATAGTATTAATACTTTTCGGTTTATTATGTTCTGGTTGAAATTGTTTTTGAATAATTTTTTCTGTAATATTTTCTTTATCTAAGAGGAACTGATATGCAAATTTATAGAGTTCTATATTTGTCATCTGGATTTTCTTGTAAATGAATGCCAACGGTCTTGTTTAACGCAAGTAGCGTGGAGTTGGGACGTGTCCTTGTCGGCGTAATTGTTTTTTACTTGGTCTCTAAAATAACACTTTTCACTCAATTGCCCGCTATTTGCTGTTAAACGATGTTAGGCACTGTACATTATACTCCATAATATTGTTGAATTATTTCTGCCAATATACTTCCAGCAGCGCCAATGCTTACTTGCCAAGATCCATTAAGAGCTTTACCAATCATATTTTGAATCCACAAGTTTACTTTGTCCCCAAATCGCTCATTTTCAAGGTCTGGATTATCATTATCAATTATTTCGATTAATTCCTCAGCATCTTTTTCAGTTAATCCAACTTCTTTAATTCTATTTCTTATGTCAGTTTTATTCCCTTTTGAAATTTTTATTGATGATTTAATTTTTGCGTTTTCACCGGTGTTAATCAAATTTCCGTCACCTGAGGGTTTAATTATTGTCTTGTTCACTATTTTTTGAATTTCCTGACTCTTATATTTTAAATCTTTTATCTCTGTAATACTTCCAAATTCTTCATCAATTTTTAATACAAAATCTAAAAGCTTATTTCTTACAACAGATAATATTTCATTTATAGCACTGATAGATAAACTTTTTCGAGCATCAATTAAATTATAGTAAGGGTTTCCTTTTTTTCTAATATTATCACCTATATAACTTATTAATTCTGCAGGTAGTTCTTGTGTCAAACTCCCTGAATTGTTTTCGACAATATCTTGTTCTAAGCTACTAATGCTTTGGTAAAAACTCATATACTTTAGTCTTTCCGAGATGTTTTCATCCAATCCTGTTGTTCCAATAGAAACATTTGTATATTTCATGTTTCCATTAATGTACGAGCCAGTTAAATGACATTTATAAACTCTATATTCGGGAAGTTCTTCTGACGTATCATATCCGCCCAATTCTTTGTTTAACCAATCAAGTAGTTCCTTATTTTGAATTCTACTAGCAAAAACTTTTGCTTTTAAAATTGGGGAACTGATTGTTTTATCTGTGTCAATCAATTCATTTATAATATTACTTAGTAGCTGCATTTTCAAATGTATTGTGCCTAACGGTCTTGGTTAAGGCAAGTAGCGTGGTGTAGGGACGCGAACTTGTCGGCTTTATTGTTTATTTCTTGGTCTCTAAAATAATACTTTTCACTAAAATACCCGCTATTTGCGCTTAACCGATGTTGGGCACAGTAAATGGTTACTTCCAATATACTGTATTGAAAATATCTAAAAATTCTATTGTGTTTTTGAACTCTTCTCTATCAACTAAAATCTGATTTCTGAACTTTGGAATGAAAATATTCAAATCAATAGGATTTTCGCAATAATCAAGATAATCTAATCCAAAACACACAAATATTTCGGAACCTAGTCTTTCGTTTTTCACGATCCAATTCTCAAGGTCTTTTCGATTTAAACCTTTAAGTCTATCAATTTCCTTTGAAAAATAATTTTCATATTTATGAAAACTGCAAATCGTATCTAAAGCAGAATAAAAATTTTCAAATAGCAATTGATCCTTGTCAAGAGAAATAAAATTATTTTTATAATCTTTTTCTATTTGTCTGTAAAAATCTGAATACTTTAATAGCCACCAATTTATAATTTTTATCTCTAATTTATCATTATCTCTTAGTTCTAATAATTCTCGAATTGAACCATGAGTGATTGAATCTATCATCAAAATATTATTGGGATAAATCTTTTATGCATAAGGAAAGCATAATCGCAAATTTTGCATTTTCTGGTAAATTTGTGCTGTATTGTGGTTTATCTGTAAGTGGGTTTTCATAGAAAATATTGTAAAGGCCAGGGAAGAAATATTGCTTTGAATCTTCTTGTTTTTGAAATTCACTTTCTATGAAATCTATTCTACTACTGATAAGGTCAAAAGTCTTATTCTTAGATAAATTAACCTGATAATCCTTTCTTAATCCATTTAGAAATTTTAAATATTTCAACTTTTCATTTCCTGATAAATCTTGAGAATTCAAAATAACATAAGCAGAAAAAATCAATACTTCATATTTTCCATTTGGAGTTAGGGTTTTGTAATTTTCTAAATCCTTTATTTGCTCTTTTGAAGTTTTTAAAATTTCTTCGAAAATTGGATTTGTTTTGCTTTTAAATAGATTAAACATTTTATCTTATTTAGTTAGTAATTAATTTTATTGTGCCCAACGGTCTTGGTTAAGGCAAGTGGCGTGGAGTAAGGACACGTTCTTGTCGGCTTTGTTGTTTGTTTCTTGGTCTCTAAAATAACACTTTTCACTCAATTGCCCGCTATTTGACCTTAACCGATGTTAGGTGTAGTTTTTTAGGATTTTGTAAGTTTCGCTATCTATATGAAGTTTTGCAGGATAATAGTTTCTTTCCATTATTGGAATTTTTAAATCTTTGAATATAAAAGAAGTATAATCTGCATAAGTGCCATTGAGATCATAAATTTCAAAGAACTGTTTTATTGATACTTTTAAATTAGTTTGAGCTAATAAAACCAAAAATATTTTCTGAAAAATTGAGTTTTCATTCTCCCACATGTTATTTATGAAGAAGATTAAAACTCCTGGGTTTTCAGTGAAGTCTGGCTTTTCATCGATAAGACGATTAAAAAAAACATGCCAAAATTGCTCATTATAATGCTTAAAGTACTGATTGAATTCTTGAAAATAATAATTGGGATTTGAAGATAAACATACCATTATTGCTGTCTCATTAGGCAACTTATTCAATACTTCAATATCAGGAATTCTTGGTAAGGCAGAAAGATATTTTGCAGTTAGAAACTCTTGCAAAGATTTATGAGAGAATTGAAAAGAATTAAATCCTGTTTGAATAAAAATTCCTGTATGGTTTTCTAGTTCAATTACTACTTTTTTGGCTTGTGAAGTTGGAAGATTGTGAGATCGATGTATTTTTTTGTAACATTTTCTAATATCATCTCCATCGAAAACATTCTTACCTAGTTGAAAAGATAACCAAAATGATAAATGTCCTAAAAATTCTTTTTTCTTTTCAATATAGAAATCTGCGTAATCAGATTGTCTTACTATACTTCTTTGCTGATCCCAAGCTTCTAATAGTAAATTTAAAACGAAGTCATAAATGTACCTCGGTTTGGGTGGTATAGTTTGTTTTCTTTCATAAATCGCACATAAATGAGAAAGAGTAAGAGGTCTCATTGTTGTATCATAATATGGCGAAGATTTGATTTTATCATATAACTCCTTTGACTTTTTTTTACTTGAAATCCATTTACCTATTAGGAGTTTAATTTGTTGATCATTTAAGGAGCAGATTTCATAAACATTCGTATTAGGTAATAATAATTGAAAATCATTACTTCTTGAAGTTAATATAAATCTTGATCCTTTTAATTCTAATGCAAGTGAATTGAAATCTCTTTCAATCCTTTTCTTAATGCTATTGTCTGGGATTTCGTCAAAACCATCTGCAATAAGAAGTACCTCACAGTCATTGAAAAAATTAATTACAGTATTTTTTAGAATGTAGTCATATTCACTTGAAAAGTCCTCAATAAACCTCTCTGGAAAAGCAATATTAATTCCAATTAAATCAACTAATATTTTGAATAATCCATGCTTTTTGTAATTCTCATTTTCATAATTTAGTTCTCTAAATCTAATTACCACTGGAAATGAAAAATCATTATTTTTCTGAGTAACTTCTTTGAAAATTTTCTTAATTAATGTTGTTTTTCCTGCGCCAGCCCCACCATAAACTATTTTATTTTTTGTAAAATCCTTTATTAAGTTTTTACTGTTAATTGTTCGTGTTAATTCCTCTGAGTCAAATCTGGTTTTAATTGGGGATAAGTGTAAATCAATATCAACAAAAATATTGTTCAACTTTTTTGATGAAATTGCTGTTGAGAAATTCACTTCATTTGACCAAGTTTGGGCAGCTTCATAATTACTTTTTAGGTGTTTAAGAACTTCATTTTCTGAAATTTCTAAATCATAATTATCACGAAAATATCTATAATCATCGTTCTCAAGTTTTTTCTTTGCAATTATGTTTACTTTCTTCATTTGAGTTTCAAAAAGTGATGATACACTTTTAACTCCTTTTTCAATAAAACTTTTAATTAAAGCTTGAGTAAAAATCGTTTCAATTTCATTCATTAACTGGATTTTTGTTAAAAATCACACCTAACGGTCTTGGTTAAGGCAAGTAGTGTGGAGTAGGGACACGTTCTTGTCGGCTTTGTTGTTTTTTTCTTGGTGTCTAAAATATAACTTTTCAACCAAATACCCGCTATTTGCGCTTAACCGATGTTGCATAGCGGTTTTTACTACAATTATGTTGTTTTGTTGTCTGCCTTTTTTTTTATTTTTCTTCTTTCCTGAATTATAATTTTATTTTTCACGTCGGAGTAAGAATCAGTTTTTTAATTTTTTGGCTCTTAATCATTTTTGTCAATTTTCATTTTAGAGTAAAAGTCAGAGTTGTAAATCGAAAGGCATCTAATTTATTCATTTTTCGTGCTTGAGTAAAAGTCAGAATAATAAGCAGAATGCATCTATTTTTAGCTTTTACAGGTCCGAGTAAAAGTCAGCGTAGTGATTTTAAAAATCATCAATTATTACTTCTTCTTTTCAATTCAAATTTACTTTAGAATCCACGTACTGATTTTAAGGTCATCTAATTTTCACATTTTTCATCTTTGTAAACTTTACAAAGAAGCCTCAGATTTGAGTAGTTTATGTTTTTTACTAAAATCTTGAAAAAGTCAGCGCAACAGTTGCGAGAGATGAGTTTTTATATTCAGATTTTTTTGAGTTTTTCTTTCTAAAAACTGATTTGCAACGGTCTTGGTTAAGGCAAGTAGCGTGGAATAGGGACGCGTTCTTGTCAGCTTAGTTGTTTGTTACTTGGTGTCTAAAATATCACATTTTACTGAAATACCCGCTATTTGCGCTTAACCGATGTTGCATAGTGTTGTTTACTACGGAATATGTTATTAAGTTACTCAGCTTTTATGTTTTTTGTTTTTTCCTAACTTATACTTTTATTTTTCACGACTGAGTAAAATTCAGCGCATTAAATCTAGGCATTCCTTTTTTACCAGTTTTCGTGCTTGAGTAAAAGTCAGAATAATATCCTAAATGTATATTTATTTTCTTTTTTTTTACGTCTGAGCAAAAGTTAAGATTCAAATTTAAAAGCATTCAAATTATCCATTTTTTTTGCTTGAGTAAAAGTCGGAATAATCATCTAAATGCCCGTTTTTTCTTTTTTTCAAGTCCGAGTTAAAGTCGGCGAAATTATTTAATCATTTGTTCCTTATTTCTATTCCTCATTTGACTTTTACAGATCGGAGTAAGAATCTGCGCAATGATTTTAAGAGCATCTAATTTTTACATTTTTCATCTTTTAAAATTCGATTCAATAATGTTGTCAGCGCAACAGTTGCGAGAGAAGGGTTTGATTATTCATATACTTTTTTTTGAGATTGTTATTCTGAACAATACTTTGCAACGGTCTTGGTTAAGGCAAGTAGCGTGGAGTAGGGACGTAAACTTGTCGGCTTTGTTGTATGTTTCTTGGTCTCTAAAATAACACTTTTCACTCAATTGCCCGCTATTTGCGCTTAACCGATGTTGTGTGTAGTGCTTTATGCTATCATTGTTAATTCTTCAAATCTCTTTTCAAGTTCCTTTTTATATTTATCATCATTGCAATTATCCATAGCAAGACCTGCTTGGGTTATAGCTTCTTCTTTAACACCAATATTTTCAGCACATTGACTTAATAAATCATGATATATTGATATTCTTTTTTTTGCAAAACTATCTTCTTGTGCTAAGTCAAAAGCAGTTACTGCAGATTTATAGCAATCAGGAGAATTCATTCTTAATTGCACTTTAGATTTTTGATAAATTAACCAGTGGTCGACTGAATCCATTGGCACCTTATCTACTGCAAGTAATGCTTTTGGTAAAATATTTGCCGCTAAATATGTTTTAGCCAGTGATCTCCCTTCGTAAGAGGTTAGTTTTTTGTTTTCAAAAATTTTATCAGCAAAAGTTGTACTTGCATTCATTATTTTATGAGAAAGTTTTTGTTTATCGTCTCGTAAAGCTGAAATAGCTACGTTAGTTAACCCTTCACTTGCATTCAACCAATTTTTTTTATCGACATTTTCAGGTTGAATTGTCAGAAGCTCAGGCATAATTTCAACAAGATTAAGACATATAGAACCATGATGATATCCAAAAATAGAAGTAAAAGAAAGAAATGCTTCAAAGAATTGTCCAAAACCTTCTAATGATGATATTACAATTATATCAGATAATTTTTTAACTTCATTGGGTTTTAAATTAATCTCATTGCTTACTTTTTTATAAGATCTTATTCTAGCAATTGATCCAAGAGAGACTCTTAATGGTACAACGGAATAGTCTTTGAAAATACAATCTAATAATTTCTTTAAATATTCTTCGCCTCTTTCTTTAAATACTTTATCAACTCCATATTGAGAACCAATATGCGCAATTTGGAGATATGTTGCGTACATATTAGGCTCTATCGTTAATAGGTCTAAAAATGATTTTAACGATTTTTCAAATAAACCACAACGTCTAAGAGTTTTTCCAAGATGATGCAATAATTCAACCCTTATTACGTCATCCGAAATTATTTTTAAGGCATGCTCATATTCAGTAATACATGTCTTAAAGTAAACATCTCTTTCCTTTTTATCCTCGATTGCATAAGCATGAGCTTCTTTTGAGTCAATTATGCAAAGAATAGAGGAAAGATCCATATCTGCAAGAATTGATTCTTTATGGAGAAATTTCTGTATTTCTTCTCTTTTTGAACCCTCGACTTGTAGAAGAGCATATGTAACCCAGTTTTTGTCATTTAAGGATTTTTGATTTTGGACTAATATATTATAACACAAATGGATTTGTCTAATGACACTTGGAGACATGTTTGCATTGTTTTTATAAATGTATTGGGCAATGGCTAAGGAAATCTCATTAGAATTAAGATTATCTTGAATGGCAGAAGCAACTAAATCATGTATTTTAAGAAAACCAGGAACATTAGCGGAAAGCAATATTGAAAGGCGCTGTAAATTTACCCTATTAATAGTTCCAATAAAATGTTGTAGAAATTCAGAATCATTAGTATTAGTTCCAGAATTGGCTATTTTTTTTAAAGCATTTAGCATTTCTGGTTCCAGTTTGCTGAGAATACCCCTCATAATAGATTTACCCTCCGAATTTGTAATTTCATTCGGTTTTTTCAACACTTCTTCGTATAGATCTTCACGACTAATATTATCTTCTTCAACAAGGTTTCTAATTGTAGATAATATCAATGGAGAAAATTTACATAATTGGATTACTTTTTCAACTTGATCCGATTTTGAATTAATATTTTCTCCAATAATTTTATATGCAATAGAGTCTGATATTTCTGGTATTGGCAAATAATAATTAACATTACTTTTTGATAATTGTGAAGTTATTAAAAGTTTACTTCCATTAGAAAATCCTTCCTCTATTTCAGATAATTCGGAAAGTTCTATTATTCTCTTACAGTCATCGATTATTAAGATTGTTTTATTTGTATTGAAGATACCAGCAATATTTAGAGGTGAGCCACCTCTTGTTCTTTGAATACTTGAAAAAGAGCTGTTTTTTTTCCAATCTTCACCCGAAATCCAAATATAATTTTCAAAATTGTTTTTCTCTGAGTGTAGATAATTAATTGCCATTTGAGTTTTCCCTGAGCCGCTAATTCCGTGGATTACACAAATCTTTTTATCGACAAAATGTTTAATGATTTTGTCTGTTGTATTGATGTCTTCTATATGGTTTTCACAGAAAGAAGGAGCTTTGCCATAGTATTCATAATTATCTAAATCCTGAGAATAGCCAGGGAAAAATTGTTTGTAAAAAGAAGCATATTCTAATGATTTAATTGATTGTTCATATATAAGTTTAGCTAATTCTCTATTGTCGTATATTATTGTAATATCTCTGCATTTTTTTTCAATAGATGTTTTATTAAACTTACTCCTAAACGATGGAGGTTCCTGTTGAGATACTATCAAATATATCTTATCAAGCTTGCTTGAATCATTGTGATCAACAGCATGCTTAATATCATTTTTCAATTTTTTTATAAATAGGAATTAATGCACCCTTTCTCGATGAATCTCCGAAGTAATTCTTATCAGTACTATATTCTGCTATGATTTTAGAATTGTTATTGAAACTATCAACTGTGTAACCTGAAGGTTTATAATCTTTGTTAATTCCATGATGAATCATTCTTTGATTCTCTAATATAGAAACTATATTATTACCAATTAATTCTAAATTTGTAGGACTTATACATTCAATTTCTTCTATTAAATTCTTTACTATTCTTTGCTTTATATATTCAAACATAATTATTTAATCGTATTTTTTTTGCATTACACACAACGGTCTTGGTTAAGGCAAGTGGCGTGGGTTAAGGACGTGAATTTGTCGGCTTAGTTGTTTATTAATTGGTCTCTAAAATAATACTTTTTACTCAAATGCCCGCTATTTGCGCTTAACCGATGTTGTGAACTGGGGCGACTACCCGAGTAAGAACTTTTTTTAGCGTTCAGATTAAAAATATCATCATTTTAATCCTCATTGGTTTTGTCACTTTTCACGTCAGAGTAAGGTCAGATTTCTAGTTTTAAAATCATTCAATTTTTTATTGCTAACATTCCTGAGTAAAAGTCAGAATAATAACTCAAATCTTCGCTTCGAGCAAAAGTCAGCGAAAAGCTTTTAAATTATTTTTGTTCTTTAATTCTCATTTTTATACTACTTTTTCACGCCCGAGTAAATTCAGCGATATAAATTTAAAAATCATTCAATTTTTTGTAGCTAACAATCCTGAGTAAAATTCAGAATAATGAATCAAATCTTTTAGGTTCGAGTAAAAGTCAACGAACTTCATTTTAAGCATTTTTCAATCTTATAAATTCAGCGCAAGAGTTGCGAAAGATTGGCTTTCAATTAAGACCAGAATTTTGTTCTTACTTTTTTTTAGAGCCCTTGTTTACAACGGTCTTGGTTAAGGCAAGTGGCGTGGAGTAGGGACACGTTCTTGTCGGCTTAGTTGTTTGTTTCTTGGTCTCTAAAATATAACTATTTGTTCAAATACCCGCTATTTGCGCTTAACCGATGTTGTACAACGTTGCGATCCTCGGAATATGTTGTTTTGTTGTCACCCTTTTTATGTCGTTTTAATCTTTTCTGAATCTTGATTTTATTTTTTCACGTCCGAGTTAGAATCCGTTTTTTATTCCTTTGTTCTTGATCATTTTTTCGCCTGAGTGAACATCAGATTAATAAATCAAAAGCATTCAATTTTTACATTTATCTTTCTTTAGTAAAAGTCAGCGAACTGATTTTAAGAGCATCCAGTTTTGGCATTTTTTATCTTTTAAAATCTATTGTCAATAAAGTCAGAGTTGAGAGGGTTTTGTTTCTTACTTAAATCATAAAAAAAATCAGCACAACAGTTTCGGGAGATTGGTTTTTTTACTCAGAATTTTGATTTTTTTTTTGAGTTTTTCAATCTGAGCAATGTTTTACAACGGTCTTGGTTAAGGCAAGTGGCGCGGAGTAGGGACGCGAACTTGTCGGCTTTGTTGTTTGTTTCTTGGTCTCTAAAATATAACTTTTCAATCAAATACCCGCTATTTGCGCTTAACCGATGTTAGCTGTAGTTTATGTCTCGAATTTATGTAAAATTGACCCATAAAAGACCTTTTCTATATCTTTTAACTTTGGAAATTCTTTCCCTTCATTTAAATATGCAAATATTGAATTGCAATATAAATTTAAAAACCTGCCAAAATCAATACTTGATTTATTCGTAGCGTATATCAAAATTGAATTCGCAATAAGTACCGAGTTTTTTAGAATGTTTAGTTTTCTAAATTCTATTGATTGATCATTATTTACAATTCGTAGCGCATCCCAATATCCTTCATCTGCTCTTGGATGAATAAATGAGGAACCTAAATCATAACCCATACTATATAAAAATGAAAGATTAAGTTCTTTTGCAAATTTTTCCAATTTTGGTTCTATCCAATCAATATTTTTTTTCTTTAGATCTTGATATTTTCTGATTTGTTCGGGACTATCTTTTAAATAATCCTTAGTCATTGAATCATTAAATTCTGATTTACTTCTTGTATTATTTCTCGACTCAAACGTCTTAATATATGACCAATCTTTAAATTCTTGATATTTGTTTTTTTGTTCTAAATATTCTAAATAAAAATACCTTTCAATTAAAAGTCGATATAATGCCATAGCCTCTCCTTCTTGATTTTCTGAAATCAAAATAGAAATACTGTTTAAAAGTGAGTGAGATTTAGCAATAAAATTTCTTAGAATTATTTGCTTTGTTTCTGATTTATCATTCTCGAAAATAAGAATAACAAATCGAGTAATTCTTTTATATGAATCGACCAATTCAATTAATTCCTTTTTTTGATCTTTTTCGTTACTCATAAATTACAGCTAACGGTCTTGGTTAAGGCAAGTGGCGTGGAGTAAGGACACGTTTTTGTCGGCTTAATTGTTTGTTTCTTGGTCTCTAAAATAACACTTTTTACTCAAATGCCCGCTATTTGCGCTTAACCGATGTTATGCTGCGGTTTTTAGATCTTAATTTTATTTGGATCTTGTCGATTGGAAAATATAGACAGTATTTCAATAGTGTCATTTTTAGTCCGATAATAAAGATTATTAAATCGTGCTACAACTGCTCTTCTTACTTCTTTTTTCTTTTTTGAAACTTGGAAAAGTTCAGGATTTTTTGAGATAAGTTCAATTGTATGATCTAGTTCTTCTGAAAAGTTTGAAAGTTCTCTTTCTGTCCAATTTTCCTCTAAATGTTCAATTGTATCTTTTAATTCTGAAATAGCGTGGTCAGTCCACAAAATCTTATAACCACTTTTCATAAATCTTCTTTACATCAGAGTGAGAATTCAATTTTCCAGCATCAGCATCCTTAATTCCTTTTTCTAAAGATTTTTTCTCAGTCACAGAAATTTCATTCCACCAATCAGATTTTTCTCGTTCTCGAAGTTTAATTATTTTTTCAATAATTGACATATCATTCAGAGTAGATAGCCACTGAATTAATTCTATTTTTTTATTTTGAATATTTACGTCCATAATTCAAATTTACAAATTTGTATTCAAATATGATTATTTGTTCGGATTTTTTAACTGCTGCATAACGGTCTTGTTTAACGCAAGTGGCGTGGAATAGGGACGCTTTCTTGTCGGTTTTGTTGTTTGTTACTTGGTCTCTAAAATAACACTCTTCAGCTAAATGCCCGCCATTTGCTGTTAAACGATGTTGTGCTTAGTGGTTTTACAGATTTAATATGATTATAAACTGCATTTAAAATCAATATTTTTGAAATCGTGAACAATCTTATTTTGAAAAGTGTTTTATTTCTGAACTTCTGCAACGGGTGGATTACCAAGTAGGCCAGCTTTTACATTTTTCCAATCTGAGGAAATAAATATAGCTGCTACAAGTAATATAATTATTACAATTGATATTTTATGTTTATTTTTCATTTACAATAGATATGATGGTTATTTTAATTTTTTATCCAAATATGTAATCTTAATTTTTTTTAAATCTAAGGAAACACTTTTTCCGCAATAGTTTGTTTCTTTTAATTACAAATGCTAAATAAAACCATTATGTACAACGGTCTTGTTTAACGCAAGTAGCGTGGAGTTAGGACGCGTTCTTGTCGGTTATGTTGTTTTTTACTTGGTCTCTAAAATAATACTTTTCAGCAGAATGCCCGCTATTTGCTGTTAAACGATGTTGTAGGGAGGTGTTTACTCCAAAATTTGTTGTTTTGCTGGATGCCTTTTTTTGTTTTTCATATTTTTTAAATCTCAAATCATTTTTTCAGGCTTGAGTAAGAGTCTGTTTGAATTCTTTTCTTCTAAATTCTTTTGCTCATTTTTTACGTTTGATTGAAAGTTAGAATTAAAAATCTAAAAGGATCAAAATTACACATTTTTCACGCCTGAGTAGGAAATTCAGCGTTTTGGATTTAAAAATCATCAATTAACATTTCTAAATTTCAATTCAGATTTTTACATTTTCGTAAGAATCCACGAACTAATTTTAAGAGCATCCAATTTTCACATTTTTCATCATTTCAACTTTTTCATACAATTTACGTCTGAGTGGTTTTTTTTTACTGAAATCTCAAAAAAGTCAGCGTAACAGTTGCGAAAGATTGGTTTTTTTTCATTCAGATTTGCCATTTTATTTTGCGTTTTTCATTCTGAACACTTCTCTACAACGGTCTTGTTTAACGCAAGTGGCGTGGAGTAGGAACGCAAACTTGTCGGCTTAGTTGTTTTTTACTTGATGTCTAAAATAACACTTTTCAGCAGAATGCCCGCTATTTGCAGTTAAACGATGTTGTAGAGAGGTGTTTACTTCAAAATTTGTTGTTTTACTGGCTGCCTTTTTTTGTTTTTCTTCTTTTCTAAATCTCAAATTATTTTTTCACGTTCTAGTAAGAGTCCGTTTCAATTCTTTTCTTCTAAATTCTTTTGGTTATTTTTTACGTTTGATTCAAAGTCAGATTTAAAAATTTAAAGGCATTAAAATCCTACACTTTTCACGCCCGAGTAAAAAATTCAGCATTCTGGATTTAAAAATTATCGATTAACATTTCTAAATTTCAATTCAGAGTTTTACATCTTTGAAAAATACACGCACTGATTTTAATAGCATCCAATTTTCCCATTTTTCATCATTTAAACTTTTCCATACAACTTGAGCCTGAGTGGTTTTTGTTTTTTCTAAAATCTCGAAAAAGTCAGCGCAACCGTTGCGAAAGATTGGTTTTTTTTCATTCAGATTTGCCGTTTTATTTTGCGTTTTTCTTTCTGAACACTTCTCTACAACGGTCTTGGTTAAGGCAAGTGGCGTGGACTAGGGACACGTCTTTGTCGGCTTAGTTGTTTGTTACTTGGTCTCTAAAATATAACTTTTAGTTCAAATACACGTTATTTGCGCTTAACCGATGTTGTATAGCGGTTTTTACTACAAATATGTTGTTTTGTTGTCTGCCTTTTTTTTATTTTTTATTCTTTCTGAATTATAATTTTATTTTTTACTTCCTTAATCAAATTTGTCATTTTTCACATCCAAATAAAAGTCAGAGTTATAAATCTAACAACATTCAATTTATCCATTTTTCGTGCTTGAGTAAAAGTCAGAATAATAACCTAAATGTATGTATTTTACTTTTTTTTAGGTTCGAGTAAAAGTCGGCGTAGTGATTTTAAAAATTATCGATTATTAGTTCTTATTTTCAATTCAAATTTTTTGATTTGGTAAAAATATGTACTGTTAAAACATCTATTTTTCACATTTTTCATCATTTAATCTTCTTTTCGATAATGTCAATATTAATAAATATTGATCTTTTATAGATTTTTTAAAAATTAGCGCGTCAAATTTAAAAGCATCCGTATTTCACATTTTTCATCATTTAATCTTCTTTTAATAATGTCAGATTTAAGTGAATATCTATCTTCTAAAATCTTGAATAAGTCAGCGCAACAGTTGCGAGAGATTGGTTTTTTTTACTCAAATTATGAGTTTTTTTTTGAGTTTTTCTCTCTGAAAACTGCTTTACAACGGTCTTGGTTAAGGCAAGTAGCGTGGAGTAGGCACGTGTTCTTGTCGGCTTAGTTGTTTGTTTCTTGGTCTCTAAATAACGCTTTTCACTAGAAATACCCGCTATTTGCGCTTAACCGATGTTACCCACTGGCGCATTACTCTAAATTTCTTGCTGAGAATAACTTTTCTATCTTCTTATTTTCAATTATTGTCTTCTCTTGTCTTTCTTCATAGTATTGATTTCTTTTTTTCTCCCTTTTAATAGATTCTTGATTATTTAATTCATTTTCTTCTATTTGTCTAAATAATTGTTCATCATCATAATATCGAGGTATATCCATATCCATATCCGCACATAATTCATTAAATAAATCTTGCTTTAAATTATTAACTTCATCATAAATAAAGTGATCATAATCTTCCATATCCTTAACCTGATCTTTGTGTGAAGACATTAATTCCTTCTCTGTCTCTACTACGATTTCAGATAACATATTCAAAATTGTATTTTGTCCAGATTCTTCTGATATATACTTTTTGTAATCAAATCCTAAATTTTCAAAAATTAGCGGAATCTCAATAGCCATATCATAATCATCAATTGATTGAATATAGCTTTCAATAATTTTTAAGAAATTTTGTACAACGTATTCTTTAGATTTACAAGAATCCTTTATATTTTCTAAAGCATATTTTAAATTTTTTCTAATCCACCAAACTTTGCTCAAATCTAATTTTTTAAATAGTTTTAATAAGCACTCATCTATGTCAATTGAACTACAGTATTTGACTAAAATTTCTAAATAAAATCCTTCTATCCTGTATTCCTTATATTTATCAATACTGTCAAATTCATCATTACACACTTTATTTAATATAATTTTTTGAATTTCTTCTTCAATTTTAAACTGTTTTTTTTCGGGATTAAAAATTTCAAGTTGTTCAATATATATTGCCGAAGCAATAGTCGCTTTTTTAAGATTATAATGTTTATTTAAAAAAGTAACTAAATAGTCAGAAATTGATGGATTGATAAAGGAATAAATTTTTCTATTCTTATCGATATCAACTATTGTAGAAACTATAAAACCGTTCAAAAGATTTCTTACAGAATCAATAAATTGCTCTGAATTTATCGAGATATTGTTAGTGGTTTTCTCAAATACTAATCTTTCGCCAAATGCTTTTATCAAATTGTTTTCTTCAACATCTCTTTGAAATGTAAATAATGTCATTAAGAGAAGTCTATCTTGTAGCCGAATTTGATTGTGAAAGGAATCATTCCAAATTTCTTCTGGATGATTTAAATTATAGGTTATAAACCTCTTATAATCTTCACTTTTAAACCTTTTTATTCTATTATAGTCAGTAATAAATTCAATTATCCTTGGTGTATAATTTTTATGTTTTATAATATCTAAGTAAAATTTATCCTTTACTACAACTGAGAACAATTCCTCAGTAATTCTTTGAAAGTATAAATGATTGTAAAGAATCTTCGCTTTATCATAGTTAGTGTAACTATTTAATATTATTTCATATTTCCCTGATTCTATTCTAGATCTTTTAATTTTTTCTGATTTAGATTTTGCTTGTTCTAATATTATTGTTCTAGTGGATAATATGATAAATTTGTTAGGCGTATGTTTAATTCTATCAATGAACCTTGAAATTTCACTTTCTTTCTGACTTCCACTTAAAATTTCATAATAAACCTCTCCTAAAAAGTCGTCGAAATAAAATAATTGCTTTGAATTGTCAGGTGTAATAACATCTTCAGCATCTCTGATTGTGTTAATCAAATAAATTTGATGGTTCAACCGAGCACGCTCTATTATCAACATTTCTGCAAGAGTAGTTTTACCCACTCCAGGCTGGCCAGTAATTAGTAAAATTTTCTCCTTATTTAGAACTTTATTTGCAGTATCAAAATCTTTTGTTAGTACAAAAAGAGGAATTTTAGATTTGATTCGTTCAATATAACTTCTAGTTCGACCTTGAATCGCATTATTCAGAATATTATTTAATACCTCGGTACTAGAAAACCATAATTTAAAATGACTTCTCTCTACTTTCTTATGTTTCCTTAAAAGTTTGTTCAAGTCTTCATTTCCAAAGATGTCATTCGCTGAAATAATGTAAGGCTCAAAGATTTCTTTTATAGAATCTTTTTCTTTTGCAGAAAGCTGCATAGAAGTGACGATCAAATACCTGTTTGGTTTTAATCTCTTTACTTTAGGTAATTCTTCATTTTCAAGCTTATATTTTAAAATTGAAAAACTTGATTTTAGATAATGCTTTGCTTGGACAACAATTGAGTTTTTGTTGTTTTGATTTGAAAATCGTAAGTCAATACCTCCGTCTCTGCCAGTTTTAAAGTCTTGTAGATTAAGTTTATACTCGGCGTTAAGAAGATCCAATGATAAAATCTCAAAATCTTTATCATTAAGTGTGGAAAAATTGTAATTGTTCATTCATCAAATTTTGTTCAAGCGCTTGTGGGTAACGGTCTTGTTTAACGCAAGTGGCGTGGAGTAAGGACGCGTTTCTGTCGGTTTTGTTGTTTGTAACTTGGTGTCTAAAATATCACTATTTACTGAAATGCCCGCTATTTGCTGTTAAACGATGTTGCCCACAGTATTTTTCGAAGCGCAATGTTTTTAATGCTTTGATAAATTCCGCTTGAGTTTTTTCAGTTAAGTACCATCCATAAAAACTAATTCCGATTTTATTATATTTCTCTTTGCTACCAGTTAAACTGTCAATATATATTCCAGTTCCACCATAGCTTCTATCCCTTGGTGTAATTATTTTAGCTTTGAAACAATCAACAGAATCTATTTTAAATTGATATTGCAAATATTCATTAAAGTCAACGTCTGCGTAAAGTAAATCTTCAACAATTAGATATTTAGTTTTCGGTAATAATTCACGCTCTTTTTTTGTCAGTTCATTCAATCCAATTGAATCATAGACCATTGGATAATCACTTTTACTTAAATCATTAGAATATCTACCGAAATCAAAATTTAAAGTATCATTTGTATTGGTAATAATTCCGCCTACATAGCTGTCAATTCCTTTACTTTCATATTTGTTCCATTTTTTAGGAACAGTAATTTTAAATTGTCCGAAATCAATAGTTTTATAATTACGTTGTGCACAAGAGCAAAGCAGAAGTATAGTTAGTATAGATATCGTTTTTTTCATATTGTGGGCAACGGTCTTGGTTAAGGCAAGTAGCGTGGAGTAAGGACACGTTATTGTCGGCTTAGTTGATTTAACTCGGTGTCTAAAATAGCACTTTTCACCTAAAGGCCCGCTATTTGCGCTTAACCGATGTTAGGCACAGTTTGATTCACTAATATTCTCGTCTCTTTTTCCAATCATATTTGCTTTTGTTCTCGATGTTTTTTTCTGCTAAATCTGAAAGCATTGTATCAATTTTTTCTTTGCTTATCCATTTGCCATTCACAAATACACCAGAAATCTTTCGAGTATTTTCGATATTCTCGATAGGGTTTTTGTCTAGTAACACTAAGTCAGCAAACTTACCTATTTCTATCGTTCCTATTTTATCATCTATCTCAAGCCAAGTTGCAGGTAAACGTGTTGCTGAAACTAAAGCTTCTTCAGTTGTTAATCCAGCATCTACTAAAAGTTCTAATTCATCGTGAAGTGAATAGCCCCATACGATACCTGATGTTCCTGCATCTGTACCTGCAACCATTGGTATTCCTGCTTCTTTAAAAACTTTCACTAGCTGGACGTGAAAATCAACTAGTGAATCAAAATGCGCCACACGTTTAGGTGAGGTTCCTTTATTATATTGATTAGAGACAATCCATTTACTCTGCATAAGAGGATGTACATATTTAAAACTCTTTAAATAACGCACACTATCAAGAGAACGAGCTTGTGCTGCAATACGAACTAAATTCGAGAGATTTGGCATAAACCAAGTTCCATTATCTTTGGTCATTTTAGCAAACTCTTCAGCTTTAAGTTTATTATATTCATTGGTCTGACTTGAGAACTCTTCAGCGTGCGCTACCATACCAAAATGTGGTATGAAAGCATCTTTTGTATTTCCTCTAAAGACATTTGGGATATGACCAATAACTTTCATATTCTCTTTTTTTGCTTCATCTATAATAGCTTTATACGTTTCAGCATTTAGGTTTGAATACACCTTAATAAACTCAAAGCCTTGTGTTTTTGCAAGCCTAACAATCTGTCTTCCATCACTAGGGGTATTTGCATTATTACCAGAATCACCACCATCTATTAAAATTGCTAATGCAATACGCGGTCCAAGTACATTACCTTTTATTATTTCGTTTCTCTGTCCAAAATGCTCCACGCGACCGCTTAATTCAAATGTTGTTGTTACACCATTTACTATGTACAATAACATTGTGTCTTGATTATCCATAAATAGCGTAGCGCCTTTAGTCGCGTAATTTGGACTCAAACTTGTATCAGCTAAATTATGAACGTGCATATCAATAAGACCAGGAATTAGCCACTTATTTGTCCCATCGATCGTTTTTGCATCTGTTGGTATTGAATCATTAATTGATAAGATTTTCTTATTTTGAATAACTACAGTAGCATTTTTAATGACTTTATTTTCTTTAGTCATTGGAATGATATTCACATTTTTTATAACGTAAGTATTATTTCCTTGTTCGTTATTTTCTGCTTGGGAATTGTTTGGTTCTTTTTCTTTACAACTACATAGTAGAGTAATAAAAGCCAATAGTGTGACTAAATATTTTTTTTTCAAAATTTTCATATTTTTCGGATGTGTGTCTTGTCCTGAAATAGGTTGACCTTTTTTGTGTTAAAGGTTTTCATTTATAAATATCGTTTTTCTTCACGGAACATTGACAACTTCTTCAAAATTTTTCCTTCGGTTTTGAAAAAGTTGCCAACATTCCTAGGCCATTTTCTTTTTATAGGATTTGTATTTTATTGTATTGTACTTTTTGTGGATATGATCTGGTGTTTCCAGGCCAAGGCTCCAATGCAGTCTTTGCCCGTTATATACCTGAACTGCCTGCTTCATGATCTGTCTTGCTATGATGACGTTCTTGATTGTTTTCTTTAGTCCGAACTCATATTTGAGTATTCCGTTTATCCTTTCTGCAACTGCATTTTCGTAGGGGTCGTATTGTTGAGTTGTACTTAATACAAAATTGTTCTTGTCGGCAAATTCCGTGAACTCCGGACAGCAATACTGTATTCCCCTATCTGAATGGTGTATGATGCTCATATGTTTGAATTTCAGGTTCTTGATTGCCATGTCCAAGGCCTGCACGACCAATGTTGCCCTCATGTTGTCGTCGAGTGCCCATCCCATCAGTTTTTTGGAATATGCATCTGTTACCAGAGCCAGATAGGCGTGTCCATCATCAGTCTTTATATAGGTGATATCGCTTACGAATACTTGTTCACTGTGCGAGATTTCCATATCCTTTATTAGGTTTGGTGATTTATAGAATAAGTGTTTTGAGTCTGTTGTAATGTGGTAACGTTTGGTCTTCTTGACCAGCATTCCATAACTTCTTAGCAGGTCGAAGAGCGCGTCCCTGCCCATTTTTACATTTTGCTCCATAATCCCTTTTTTGATGTACTTGACCAGTTTTCTGGTGCCTGCCTTTGCGTGTGTTTTTCTTTCTTTACGTACAAGTTCCAGGACTATTTCGTCCCTTTTCTCTTTGGTATAATTTGCTTTGATTCTTTTGTAATAAGCCTGTTTGCTTATCCCGAGGCATTGATAGAGCCATTTTATTTTGAAAGGCTTTGTTTCTTTTTCTCTATCTCTTTTGCTAATGCTTCGGGCAAGTACTTTTTTGAAAGGTGCTCCCCGGTAATATTTTCAAAATCGGCAATGACATCTTGTTGAAATTCTTTTACAAACTCCAGTTCTTCAATACGTTGCTTCAATTTTTTGATCTGATCGTTCTTGCTCATACTCATGGATTTATTCTCGAAGTTACTCAATTTCTTAATCCAGTATTCAATGGAACTTCGAGAAATGTTATACTTGTTTGAAGCATGATTTACGGAGATCTGTCCGTTAGCTATTTCATCAATTATCGAAAGTTTCATGTCGAAACTAACTTTTTGATACTTCTTTTTTCGGCAGGTGCCATTCTTTGGTGTTTCCATAGGTGACTAAAAGTGTTTAATTTTTGGTCAACCTATTTTAGGACGAGGCAGTGTCTTAAATTGTGCCTAACGGTCTTGGTTAAGGCAAGTAGCGTGGAGTAAGGACGGCTTCTTGTCGGTTTAGTTGTTTGTTACTTGGTGTCTAAAATAATACTTTTCACTCGATTGCCCGCTATTTGCGCTTAACCGATGTTGCCTACAGTTATGTCTCTATTTCCTCGTTTTACAAATAATTGTATGTTCCCCATTTTTCGAATAGCATCCATTTTTTAAATCTGCGAAAAAATAGGCAAATTTCTTTTCCAAATCTAGGATATCATTTAGAGCTGAATAGAAATTCAAAAATTTAACTCCTTCTGGTAATTCATATTGTTGTCTAGGATTACCATAATTTTTCATTTCATATTTTCCATCTATTTTTTGTTCGAAGCTGTACCACTCTCCATCCAAAATAGGTTTCCAATTCATTATTTCATTATCGGAAGGTAACTCCGTTATCTTAGAAGATTTTATCAATTTTATAGTTTCTGAAATTCCATTGTCTGATAATTCTATTTTTTGGAAAAATGCTTTTTCATCAATTTTACCCGATAGTATTTTATCTTGTTTTTTTGATGATTTATAAGCTTTAGTTACAAAATTTACAATTGTACCTATTCTGGTTGAATCAGATAATATTCTTATTTCTATAATTTGTCCTTTGTTCCAAAATCTGAAGCTAAATATGTCATCTGAGTTCTCTAAATCTTCAAATTTTAATTCTGATTTATTAACTTTTTGAATTTTATTCTCAGAATCTTCTTGTGCATAAATGCCAACAAAATTTAAAAATATCAAAATGAGCAGAATTTTCTTCATAATTGTAGGCAACGGTCTTGGTTAAGGCAAGTAGCGTGGAGTAAGGACGCTTTCTTGTCGGCTTTGTTGTTGTTTACTTGGTTTCTAAAATATTACTTTTTACTGAAATACCCGCTATTTGCGCTTAACCGATGTTAGGCACAGGCACTACTACTATTTACTCAATGCTTTTAAAATCCGTTCTTCGTTTATTAAAATATCTCTAAATAAAACATGAGGGAACTCTTGATATTTAGATATTTTGAAAGCTTCAAAAATATTTGATAAAGTCAGAGCAGTCACAAGAGATAAATTCATTTCCGTATCCATTTCACAATCAGTAACAAAATCATCACTAAACTCAGGAGCTACAAGTAAAATTTTTACAATTCTCAAATCATTTTTCAGAGCCAAATTTTGATATGATTTTAATTGGCGAGATACCGTACTAAATTTATTATACCCCCGTTCTTTACTGGTTTTGCATTCAACAATGATAACTTCATTATTTCCTAAGTTTAAAAGAATATCGATCATATCCTTGTTTGTATTCAGTTGATTTTTAAACTTCTCATCAACATCAAAACCAAGTCCGTTGAAAATTACCTTCGTTAATTCCTCGAATTTTATACCAAGTTCACTTTCCTTAACAGTAATTCCGTTTTCTTTTAATAAGTTAAGATTACGATATCCAACATTCATGTAGTTTTCTAAATAAAGATTTTCTACATCCTTGTAATGTTCTAAAATATTTAGAATATTTTCTCCTCTTTGTCGAATTCCATTTTCTTTAATGAAAAAGATTAAATCTGATTTCGTTATTAAATCCAAGATGTCTCTTGGTTTGATATTATAAGCAAGTAAAAATTCAGCTTTAAGAACGTATTCATCTTGTAATTCGAATTGATCTTTTATCTCTTTATTTAGCTTGGATAATGATTGATTCAATTCAGTTAATAACTTATCAAACCCATCTAATGAAATTCCAACTTTTTCGTCTTTCTCAACAGAATCAAAATGTTCAATTAAACTATTGATTTTTTCATCCAAGGTGCTCCCTCTCAAATTTTTAATTTCAAGACCTTTTTCACACAGTTCATTTAGCGTCTTCTTACTTTCGGTCAATGTGGATATTACGGTTCGAATCGTGCCAGGCAAAACGGTCTTAGGGTGCCAGGTAAAACGGTTCAAATGATGCCACTTTTGGTTAATTTAAATTGTAATGATTTACGGTTTGAATGATGCCATTTTTTAGGTTTGAATTCCTTTCGATGAATTTCCAGCTGTTTATTACGGTTCGAATGGTGCCACTTTAAAAGATCAAGTAAAAACTACCTTGTCGCTAAAAACACAGCGATATGGCCAATAAACTTGATCCAATGGACTTGAAACAAATTATCACCTTACATCTTGATGGGGTCAGTAACCGTAAAATTGGCTCCACTTTAGGAATCTCACGCAATACTGTAAACATCTATATGAAGCTGTTCACGGCAAGCGATTATTCTTTTATAGAATTGCTTTGTTTTGATAATGCAGCCTTATCTGAATTGTTTTCCTCGCACACTACTATTGATGTTGAGCGCCAAAATGAGCTGATGTTATACTTTGAGGGGGTCAATAAAGCCCGGAATCATCCCGGCTTTACCTTCTTGTATCATTACCAGCAATATGTCCAGTTAGCTGAGGATCCCTATAGTTATACCCAATTTTTAGAACATTACCGGCGAAAATATGCCAAGGCAAAGGGTTCTATGAAACTGGAACATGAGGCCGGAAAAGAGATGTTTATAGACTTTGCCGGGAAGAAACTTCATATAGTTGATAAAGAAACCGGAGAAATCATTCCAGTGGAAGTATTCGTTGCCATCCTTCCCAACAGTCAATATACGTATGTGGAAGCCTGTTTGAGTCAGAAACGAAGAGATCTCATTGCCTGCTGCACCGGTGCCTTAAATTTTTACGGGGGAGTTCCCAAAGCTATTGTGTCTGATAATCTAAAATCAGCGGTTACAAGGGCCAGTAAATATGAGGCGGAGATCAATCGCACCTTTAAAGACTTTGCACGTCACTATAACTGTGTGATCAATCCAGCACGGAGTTATGCTCCCCAGGATAAGGCTTTGGTGGAGAATGCGGTGCATCTCACGTATCAACGGATCTATTATCCCCTTCGGGAGATGACCTTCTTTTCTTTAGAGGATCTTAACCGGGAGATAAGAAAATTATTGATCAACTATAATAACTTACTTGTCGAGTTTCACAAGGTTGTTGATGGAAGTTGATTAAGATCAGATTGTAAACTTAGGATTTTATTTTTAAATTCATTGGGTGTTGTTTTAAATAATTCAGGTTCTATTTTGTACCATTTTTCAACTGCTTGAAAAGGAGTTTTCACATTAAGTTCTTTTCTCAAAGAACCATGCCTCCTGTACAAATTATAGTAGCACAGGAACTCCATCATATCCTTCCCCATCTGCTGTTTGTTTTGATATTTTATTTTTAGGATGGTATTGTTTTTAATCGTTCCGTTGGCTCTTTCCACCATACCGTTCGTTTTTGGTGTTGCTGGTTTTGTAAGCCTATGTTCAATGTTGTTCTTCATGCATTTCACATCCATTTTAGAAGGCTTGTCACAAAGTTTTCCTTTTTTGGACATAATAAGCCTGTTGGTGAATTCAAGTCCATTATCGGTTAAGATATGACTGATATGGACCGGAAAGAAATCCAGGCATTTGTCCATGAAATCTTCTGTGCTCTCAGCCTTTTTGTTTTCATAGACCTCATAGAACATAGTCCTGGTGGCCCTATCTATTGCCACAAATAAATAATATGACTGCCCTTCGAATTTGGGCAAATAGGTTACATCTATATGTAGGTACCCTGGTTTGTAGGCTTTGAATTTTTTGGCAATATCCCTCTTTTCCTGAGGTACTTTATTGATGTTTTCCTTCACAAAACAACGGTAGACAGAACTTCTTGAAATTGCCGGGTTACCCTCCAACAAAGATTCCCAGACCTCATCAATGGGTAGCCACGTGGAACTCCTCAAACTTATGGCAAGCGCTTTTTCCAAATCGGTCAAAGCATATATAATGTTATGGGGCGCACAGGAAACATCTTGGACGAAATCCCTGTTTTTCCATTTTGAAATAGTTTGTTTGGAAACGTTGAACCTTGATGCCAATTCGGAATTTGTAGCAGAATTGGTTTGAATTTGGGTACGAATATTTATATTCGTAGTGGCATTGAAATGATAGATTTGTTGCATAATTATTTTTATTTGTGGTAAAACAAAAATAATCAACTTTTTTATCTGACCCTTTCGGGGTTTTCTTTTTCGGCTACGCCTTCAAAGAAAACCCCGAAAGGGATGAAATGCCATCAACATTGTAGTGAAACTTTACACTTACTGTTTAAACGCAAAGAGGCAAGTCGTATTGAACTTTTTCAGTCAGTTGAACGCCAGTATTTAAAACCACTTCCCTCAAGTTCCTATGAGCTGAAGGATTATAGAAAGGCGAAAGTTCAGAAAATGGGATATGTTTACTTCTCTCCCGATAAGAGCTATTATAGCGTACCCTACCGGTATATTGGAAAAGAGACTTGCATTCATTACACCAAAGATATGATAGAGGTTTATTTCTATCAGGAAAGAATAGCACTACACCAGCGTAATTTAACCAAGGGGAGTTACATCACCAATACTACGCATCTCAGTAGCACTCATAAATTTTATTCCGACTGGAATCCGGAATTCTTCAAAAAGAAAGCAGCCCCTCATGGGGCATATGTACTGAGGTGTATAGAGAGAATTCTCACCTCCCATGACTATCCTGAAATAGGTTATAAACGTGCTATGGGAGTCATTCAACTTCACAAAGCCTATGGCTCGGAAAGACTCAATAACGCCTGTAAAAGAGCGCTGGAGGGAGAGGCATCATCTTACCAGCATATAAAGAATATCCTAAAAAACAATATGGATAAAGCATCTTTGTTTTACCAGGACCTGGAACAATCGAAAGCTCATATCCCGGTTCATCCTAACATACGTGGTGCCTCTGCATACAAATAACATTCACTAATTAAATTAAAAATAATGAACAACAATCAGACAATTGAAAAATTAAAAGCAATGCGATTGGGCGCTATGGCCAATTTACACCTTCAGCAAATCAAAGATAACCGGTTAGATGGAATGACCTGTGATGAGTACCTGGCACTGCTTACAGATCATCAATGGGAAGACCGGGAGAACAAGAAAATTGATCGTCTTTTAAAGCAGGCCAGCTTTAGACAAAATGCAAATCTTGCTGATATTAATTACTCCCCTGACAGGAACCTGGATAAGAATATGTTTGCACGGCTAAGTACGCTTGATTTTATAGCCCGCAAGGAAGGTCTTATTATTTGTGGGGCATCGGGAGTTGGTAAAAGTTATCTCGCTCAGGCATTAGGGCATCAGGCCTGTCTCTCTGGTTATAAGACCTTATATACTATTACCGCAAGAATATTTAAAAAACTAAAACTCAGTAAAGTGGACGGAACCTATTTGAAGGAGCTGGAGAAATTGATAAAAACCGATTTGCTTATTCTTGATGATTTTGGGCTGCAGGCTTTTGATAATCAGGACAGGGAAACACTTATGGATATTATTGATGACCGCCACAATAAAAAAACTACTATAATATCATCACAAATACCTGTCTCTGCATGGTATGAAATTATTGGAGGGGAAGGGACTCTGGCCGATGCGATATTAGATAGAATCGTAAACGCTTCTCATCGTATCGACTTAAAGGGAGAATCTTTAAGAAAAGGAATCCTAAGGAAGGAATAACATTAATTTTTTATATAATTGCAGTATCTTTTAAAGTGGCACTGTTTGACCGAAATCAGTGGCATGGTCCCTCCGAAATACCCACAATGTGCTTCCAGTCTTATAAATGCCTGTAAGCATAAGATTTGTAAATGATACTCCTTCTTTGATTATTCCTTCTATTTTTTGAGAATAGTCAAGTTTGCGGTCAATATTATGGTCTTTTGCAATTTGGTTGATGATTGGTTCTCTCAAAAGTTTTAAAGTTCTCCTGTAGAATTTTTCTGCAACTTCTTTTTGGCGAATTTTTCTTAGAACTCTTACCATTTCATCTGCAACATAAATAGTATTTTCTTTACTAGAATAGAAAATAACACCAATATTTTTGAGTCCTTTAATTACTTCTTGAATTTCAATTTTTTTGATTGGTAAAATTGAATAATTAATTAGTTTTATTTCTTCTTGGGATAGACCAAGTTGTTTTGAAAGAGTAAGGATTATAGATAGCTCATCTGAGCTAACTTTAGAATCTCGGTTGTTCTCAACATCATTATAATAAGCTGTGTGAAGACAAGCTTTATATATTTTATAGTCCCTTTTTCTTTTATCACTTAATTCAGATTTGTCATTTTCAAAATCTGCATTTAGTGCTTTTATTTTATTTTTAAGATTCTTTATTTCTGTATCATACAATCTTGAAAACCAATCTTGCTTCATTATACAATTTCCGTCTCTTATAATTATATCAATAAGAATATCTAATTGGGAAGTGATTTCCTGAAACTCACATTCAATATATTTCCTAAATTCATCAGAAGTTAAATTGAAGATTGTTGAAATATTCTGGTTATCAACCGACTTAAGACCTTTGTCTGAAGAACTCAATAATTTTTCTATTTCTTTCCCGTTTTTAGGGTTTTTGGAGATTATATTGTCAATTATCTTTATAAATGAGTTCTTTTCTAGTGATCCTAGCTTATCCAAAATTTTCTCTAATTTCATAATTGTGTTCTTTTGTCGGTTGTTTATTGCTTGTGCCTAACGGTCTTGGTTAAGGCAAGTGGCGTGGAGTAGGGACACGTTCTTTTCAGCTTAGTTATTTGTTACTTGGTGTCTAAAATATCACTTTTTACTGAAATACCCGCTATTTGCGCTTAACCGATGTTACCTACTGTAGCGACCAAGTTTGAGTAAGAACGAACGATTCCGAAATCCTCTCTTTATTGGTACAATTTTCAATAGAACTTTTGTATTTGAGTGAGAGTAAGTATTTTCTGAATTTATTCTTTAGCTTTATTTCTATCTAATTCCGTTAGAGTAAGATTTAGAGATATATTTTCATTTCTAATTTCTTAAGTTTTTGTTTTAGTTCTTTACTTCAATTTTTCATTTAATTCCGTTCGAGTAAGAATCAGAACGAATTATTTTCATTTCTGAATTTCTCATTTATAGCTTTTGTTCTTTAAGATACTTTTCATTTAATTCCGGTCGAGTGAGAGTCAGCTGGAATTATTTTCTTTGAAATTTTCTTCGTTTTTGTCTCGGAGCTATAGTAGGTAACGGTCTTGGTTAAGGCAAGTAGCGTGGAATAGGACACGTTCTTGTCGGTTTTGTTGTTTGTTAATTGATCTCTAAAATAACACTTTTCACTCAATTGCCCGCTATTTGCACTTAACCGATGTTATGTACTGTGCTAGTTCCGAATTTTATTCTTTACTTTTTTTATTTTTAAATTCAGATTTGAGTAATGAGTAAATCTCACTATCCAAATAATCTCTGTTATAATAATAATTCTCTCTGAAATATGCTTCTTTCTGAAATCCCATTTTAGTCAATATTGTCCGAGAATTTTCATTTCCAGGATTAATATTCGCTTCTAAACTATGAAGATTTAAATCCGAAAAGCCAAAATTGAAAATATTAATCATTACTTCTTTCATAAACCCCTTGCCCCAAAATTCTGGTTTTAAAGTATATCCGATCTCGGCTCTAGAATTTTTTTTATCCATTTTAAAAAATGCAAAGTCACCGATAAACGTATTGGTTGATTTTTCAATAATAGCCCAAAAAATTCCAGTTCTTTCCTCGTACATTTTTAATTTGTTAGAAATGAAACTTTCAGAATGTTGAGTTGTCATTTGTCTTTCCGCATCCATATAAATCATAACTCTTTCATCAGAGCGAATTAATTGTACATCTGAAGCATCTGTCAATTTTAACTTTCTCAGAATTAGCCTTTCACTTTCTAACTTTGGAAAATTCTTAAAGTATATTTCATTTATCATATGCTTTGTAGCTTATCCGGTGAAAATGCATAGTACATAACGGTCTTGTTTAACGCAAGTGGCGTGGAGTAGGGACGCGAACTTGTCGGCTTAGTTGTTTTGTTTCTTGGTCTCTAAAATATAACTTTTCACTGGAATACCCGCTATTTGCTGTTAAACGATGTTGGGCTTAGTTAAATTGCAACGAGTTCTTTTATGAAATCGTAAATAAATGGTAAAACGAAAATTGCTGGAATAGTAACTAATATCATTTTTGTATATAATTTGTAAGTATTCAATAGGCTTTTGTGCTTACCAACTCCAATTATAGTTTTTGGTTTAAAAATGAAGACTAATAAACATATTAATGAAAATATTGCTAGCTTAATTGCAGTTGCATTAAATTCTTCAATTGATGTGACGCTTTCTGGAATATAGTTAGCATTTGTTTTTAAAATTAATTCAATAGCCTCATCTCTATTATCTTCGTTAATACCACTTTCTATTAATTTATTTATATCCTTAGAATATACATTTACTGCTGTAGGAGATTTATTGGATACAATGCTAGTTATGGAAAGTAGAAAAATCATACCTGCAAGCATAATAAGAGGAAAAGAATATTCCTGCCATAATTGTTTTATCTTTTTCGGTTTATAACTTTCAATCCAATTTTCAATTTTGTAATTGATTTCATCTTTTGCTTCACTATCAGAGCATTCCAATTTATATTTTAACTCTCCATCAAACCGCTTCATAATATTTAAAGAAAAATGATTATTATAACCATATTCTATATCTATACTTAATTCTTTGGGTTTGAAATTTTTGATTTTTGGATCTATTAATAAATCCTTTAGTTGAGAATCTTTTAATTTACTTTCGTCTTGTGAGATTATTGTTATATCCTTTCTAATTTTCTTCATAAAAGAAGATTTTTGAATATAAATTCGAGCTTCTTCGATATTATCAAACCTCTTTTTCTTTAATTCTTCTTCGGCTTCAGCTTGTATTTCATTCTCGTACGAATCCTTTAATTTTTGGTCAATAAACTTTAATATTTCATCAAGTTCTTCTAATTCTTTACGACCTATAAACCAAGGTCCTTTAATTTGTTTTTCAGATGGAATGTATAATATCCCCATAAATTTCTTTTTAATTAAGCCCAACGTTCTTGGTTAAGGCAAGTAACGTGGAGTAGGGACACATTCTTGTCGGCTTAGTTGTTTGTTTCTTGGTCTCTAAAATAACACTTTTCACTCAAATGCCCGCTATTTGCGCTTAACCGATGTTATATATAGTGGTGAATACTAGAATTTTAAATCAAGGTCTAAATTACTTTTACTATCAGATTTAGCAATTGATAAAATATTATGCCAGAAATTATTCCTAGAATGATCCAAGGGAAACGATCTTTAAAACTTAATTTTACAGATTTTTCTTGTATCAGATCATTGCCTTTCAACAGTTTTAATTGAATAACCGATTTGTCAAACATATTGTATTTAGTGATTATTGAGAAATCTTCACTTTCAATTTTAAACTTATGATTTGTACCATTAATTGAATAACGACTAGATTTTTCCTCTCCATCGAGAATAACTTTTTCTTTACTAAATATTGAATTTTTAAATTTTATTTGATGGGAAGCAATATGGAATGTTGTTTCAGTCATATATAAGTAGAGTTTATATTGGATTATTCCAAGCATCAAGAGCCACTTCTAAAAAATAATCTAGTATCAAAATGGTTATTATTACAAACGCAATTACTCCTATTATTTTTAATATATTTTGGAAGGTTTGCATATTTATATTTTTAAGTTTCAATCGTTAAGTCAAACTTTTTACATGCAATTATTAAAAAATCGTCCAAAATAATAAGCAATTTGTCCGAAGAACAAAATTGAAAATACAAGTAATAATGAAGCTTTAATAATAAAAGGAAGTTGAATTTGTTTCTTATTCATAACACTCTGGTTTATAATTTTAAAACTACGAAATTTTAATAAATTAAGTAGTTTTCTTTGTTAGTATAGAAAAAAATCTTGATTGAATCCATTATATATAACGGTCTTGTATAACGCAAGTGGCGTGGAGTAGGGACGCGAACTTGTCGGCTTAGTTGTTTTTTACTTGGTCTCTAAAATAACACTTTTCAGCAGAACACCCGCTATTTGCTGTTATACGATGTTGGCAACTGTGCTCTCTACTATAATTTGAACCAAAATTATCATTATAATTAAAGTTAGATATATTGGCCAAATAGTTTTTCCGAAAATAGAATTCATTAAGCTATAATCTCCTTTTATATAATCCTCTGTTGACATTGAAAAATTAATTTCATTCTCATTAAGATTTCTGACTTTGTCATATAAAGCTCTAAACTTTCTTTCTTGTTGTAAAAAATAGCCATTTAAATACCAAAAAACTACAACTGCTAATAAAGCTATTGCTAAAAATTTCTCATTAATTTGATTATCAGAAAAGATGAATAAAACAGAAACAATAGAAATAGTCCAACCTTTAATTATAAAGGAATTATTACTCATTCTATTAATTGTATTATGTATATAGTCGAGATGTTTAAATTTTTTATCACTCATTTTATTTTATTAAAAATTTTGAATCTATTGGATGTTGCCTGTAAAGTTCATCTAGAGCATTATCTGGGCTAGAGCAATAAGAATTGAGCCAACGATTAAATTGAATAAGATTTAAATCTGTAAAATGTGATAGTTCAAGATTATATTCAATTCTGAGTTGTGACCTTTGACTTTCGTTTAACATAACAGTATCAGAAAACATTTTTGTCAATTCTTTTAATCGATTTGGTGTTATTTTTCTGATAATTTTTGTTGTGCTAATTTCCGAAAAGATCCAAGGCGAATTTGTACGTTCGGTAATTGATTTTGTAGAAACTGAATTAGGAGAGTTAAGGAAAAATATCACTTCACAGTTATCAATCATTTTGCTCAATGCGGAAGTTAGCATCAAATGTACGTGGCTAGTTGAATAGTTTCTACTTTGATAATCATAAGTTTCTCCACTTTCACTTTTACAATATTCATCATCAATAATTTTCAAAAGATCATTGGAATACCCCCAAACTGTAGAATCTATAAATGTTAAGATTTTAAATTCTGTATAAAGTGCACCTGCTATATAAACAGCATTTTTTAGATCATTATGAGAATGAGATAAAAATAAATGAGATTTAACTTCAGGAAACCAATCTGCCATTATTTTATCTCCGTCTATTGTTCCTTTTGGGAGTATGTATTCTTTAAGTCTTGGTCGAACAGAATTTTTTAAAATATTAAAAATTTCTATTCCAATTTCATGGTATTTATGAATATCAAATTCATTTTCTACATTTAAATTAAATCCTCTATACATTTCTTTTTTTTTGCATTGTTGCCAACGGTCTTGGTTAAGGCAAGTAGCGTGGAGTAGGGACGCGTTCTTGTCGGTTTTGTTGTTTGTTTCTTGGTCTCTAAAATAACACTTTTCAATAGAATGCCCGCTATTTGCGCTTAACCGATGTTGGCTTTAGTGCTTTTTTTTCAACTGAATAATTCGTTTCTTTTTTTAATTAAGTCGAATTTTTTTATTCTTTCCGATTAATAAATACAGAAATGATCCCAAAAGGGGAAGAAAAATTACTATTAAAATCCACATAATTTTATCATTTTGCTCAAACTTGTTTCTCAAAACATCTATTAAGCAATAAATCCAAAGCGCGATGGATATTAGTATTAGTGCTTGCCAAATAAAAATTCCAAAAGAGAAATCTGTTATTAATTTATCCATAGTATTTATTTTATCTATTAGTCATAGTGTATAATTTCATTTAAAAGTCAGCTTTGTCTTTTCATTAAATCCTACTCGAAGATTTATATTGCTATTTGGGTCATTATTCTCAAATATGTCATTAGCAGAATCCTAGTTAAATTCTTTTAATTCTTTAAGATTGTTATTGTTAACCGCCAAGTATTATCAGTGTTATCCCTGATAATTCATCTTTTTATGCTTTTTGAATTAATAATTTTGTTTCATTTTTTTTGCATTAAAGCCAACGGTCTTGGTTAAGGCAAGTGGCGTGGAGTAGGGACACGTTCTTGTCAGCTTTGTCGTTTATTTTCTTGGTCTCTAAAATAACACTTTTCACTCAAATGCCCGCTATTTGCACTTAACCGATGTTGTGGCTAGTAGCTTTTATCCGAGTAAGAATTTTTTTTATCAATATTATCATTTTAAACCTCATTGATTTTGTCACTTTTCACGTCTGAGTGATGTCAGTGATTTATCTTTAAAATCATTCAATTTTTTGTAGCTAACGATCCTGAGTAAAAGTCAGAATAAGAACTCAAATCTTCGGTTCGAGTAAAAGTCAGCGAATTGTATTTAAATCATTTTTGTCCTTTAATTCTCATTTTCATTTGATTTTTCACTCCCGAGTAAATTCAGCGATTTAAATTTAAAAATCATTCAATTTTTTGTAGCTAACAATCCTGAATAAAAGTCAGAATAAGAACTCAAATCTTTTAGGTTCGAGTAAAAGTCAACCAACTCCATTTTAATAATTTTTCAATCTCTTAAATTCCGCGTAACAGTTGTGAAAAACTGGTTCTTATCAATTGTTTTATCAATTATATTCTTTACGGAATTTTGTTTTTTGGCTATTAGCCACAACGGTCTTGTTTAACGCAAGTGGCGTGGAGTAGGGACGCGAACTTGTCGGCTTTGTTGTTTTTTACTTGGTCTCTAAAATAACACTTTTCATCAGATTGCCCGCTATTTGCCGTTAAACGATGTTAGGCACTGGCACTTTTGACTTTAAATATTGTTTTTAAGTTTGGACTAAAAATAAACAAAATTAAATAGTCTATTATTAAACTCATTATTAAGTAGACTATTTGAAAATTCTTATCAATTTGATCACCTAAATTTCCATTAATATTTTCGGCAATTACTGAAGTCGGAATTATTCCCTTGGCGTAAAAAATTAAATAATAATTCCACGCAAAACTAGAGGATCCTGCTATATCTGGATTATTATCTGGAAGTGAAAAATATAAAATAGAGAAGAATATTAATTCAATTAAGACTAAAATTATCATTGATTTCTTTGATTGATTCAATCCAAGAAGATTTCTATTTGGATTTTTATAGTTAAAAATGATCCAAGGAATTAATAAAATTAATGAGATCATATTTTAAAAGAAATCAGAATAATTTAATTGGCCATCTTTCATAAGTTGTTCAACTGCTCTGTCATACTCAGAATGTTCATACGTAAAATTACTAGGAATTTCTCCATTAGACCAAAGCTGATATAGTTCATTTTCTGCTTCTTCTTTTGTCATTTATTTTCTGTTTTTTTTGGTTGAGCGCTTGTGCCTAACGGTCTTGGTTAAGGCAAGTAGCGTGGAGTAGGGACACGTTCTTGTCGACTTTGTTGTTTTTTAATTGGTGTCTAAAATAACACTTTTCACTCAAATGCCCGCTATTTGCGCTTAACCGATGTTGTATAGCGGTTTTTACTACAAATATGTTGTTTTGTTGTCTGCCTTTTTTTTGTTTATTCTTTTCTGAATTATAATTTTATTTTTAACGTCCGAGTAAGAATCAGTTTTTAGTTTTTTGGTTCTTAATCATTTTTGTCAATTTTCATTTTAGAGTGAAAGTCTGAGTTATAAATTTAAAGGCATTCAATTTATCCATTTTTCACGTCCGAGTAAAAGTCGGCGTAATGATTTTAAAAATCATCGATTATTAGTTCTTCTTTTCAATTTAAATTTTCACAATTTCCGTCTTTGTAATTTATTCTCATAAAACTCACAGTTGAGTTTTTTTGTTTTTACTAAAATCTCAAAAAAGTCAGCTTAACAGTTGCGTAAGATTGGTTTTTATCATTCAGATTTTAGTTTTTTTTTTGGTTTTTTCTTTCTGAAAACTGCTTTACAACGGTCTTGGTTAAGGCAAGTAGCGTGGAGTAGGGACACGTTCTTGTCAGCTTTATTGTTTTTTAATTGGTCTCTAAAATAACACTTTTCACCAGATTACCCGCTATTTGCGCTTAACCGATGTTGTATACAGTTTAAAAATACTCTACTGTTTCTAATGAACCAATATAGTTTCCAGTGATTATATTTCCTTCATATTCGAGAATGAAAGAAATTTTATATATACCGCTAATATTTTCAATGGTAGCAGAACCGTCGTTCCAGTTATATATTCTGGGGTTTGCATTCCAATTTCCATCCTTTTGACTTAAATTAAAATTAATGGCTGAGCCAATTAGGTACTGAGCTTCAGTAGTTAAAATCTCATCAGTAATACTACTATATCTCAGCGGGTAGTAATTATTTATTTCACTTATAGAATCCTTTTCATTAAAGAATATTAAGTCAATTGTTGTCGTAGAGTTCTTTCCAAATTCTTTTCCATTTTCTGTGAATGTGGTATTGTCATTTGAAAGATGAATACCAAACATATTAAAGTCAGGATCACCACGAAAATTGATATAACCTTTATTCAATTCATAACTATTATTTTCAAAGATTATTTCTCCTCTGTTTAATTCTGGATCATCTTTGGAACAAGAAATTATTATAAATATTGAAGAAAGTAATAATAAGGATGTATAGAATTTCATAGCAATTAAATTTGTTGATAAGCTAAATTATTATTTATAAATAGAATATTAAATCATTGACTGTATGTCTGTTAATACCAGTTTTAATAGATTTAAATCCACTTATTATCAGAATTTTTCAATTTTTAAATTGTTTACAACGGTCTTGGTTAAGGCAAGTAGCGTGGAGTAGGGACGCAAACTTGTCGGCTTTGTTGATTGTTTCTTGGTCCCTAAAATATAGCTTTTTGTTCAAATACCAGCTATTTGCGCTTAACCGATGTTATAACGCGTTCACGACAGTTTGTTTACTTTCTTTGAATTTGAAAATTTGCTTAATTCTTCTAGAAAAATTAAAATATCTGTATTTATTATCAGATCATTATTAGAAATATTCGCTAAACCCTCCTCAATTAAGTAATCAATCGTTTTGAAGGTTATTTTCAAATTTTCATTTTTAGAGTCTATATCTTCTAATACTATAAAGCCAATATTTTTTCCTCTATTTCTCAAATCATATAGTTCTAATAACATCTTTCTTTCTGTTTTATTTTGTAAAATTCCATTCAGAAAGAATAAGACTAATTTCCCATAGACTATAAAAACTGTAAAGAAGTAAATTTTGTGCCTTGAATTAATTTTAGTTTTGTTATAAATTTCAAATTTCGCTAATTTATTTTTCCGTTTCTTTTTTCGAAGAAATTTATTTAATTTATATATAATAAATATTAGTAGCATTAAAAAAGCACTAATGGAAAAAATGATTATTTGCTGTCTCAAAAGTTCATTGTCAAATTCCTTTTCCGCATCGTCATCTAAGAATGTTCTTAAAACTTGAAAATCCCCATCAATTCCTGAAACCATTCCAATTGGTTTGACTTCAGGTATATTTTTGGAATTAGAAATAACGAGAACCTTAACAGTCAAATATTGATTCTCATTAATTGGAATTGGTTTTAATTCTACTTTATTTCCCTCTGAATTTACTTTAGCATTATCAAGTAAAAAATTATTTGAAGCATCAATAATATTTGGTATTTCTACTATTGATCCTTTCAATATTTTAAATCCAAATGGACTTCCTGTATAATAATCAACTTCTTTAACGTCATTATTCCCAACATTTTTTATCCTAATGATTAGAATATATAGTTTTTCTTTATTGGAATCTAATGTATCACCATTAAACAAAATTTGTAGATTATTGATATCTTCATTTATAGAAAGAACTTCAGTATTTGATAGTATGTCAAAAATTAATTTTGGTTTATTGCTTTTAAATTGGCCTTGATAAATAGCGTAAGAAAAACTTGCAATGGCAATAAAACCTAATAAAAAATTCCAAAATTTCTTCATATTATTTACCTATGATTTTGAACAAAGATTTCATTTTTAATTTAAATAATCTAAAAAAAATGATTCTTAGTGATTGCGTTATAACGGTCTTGTTTAACGCAAGTGGCGTGGAGTAGGGACGCGAACTTGTCGGTTTAGTTCTTTTTTTAATTGGTCTCTAAAATAACACTTTTCAGCAAAATGCCCGCTATTTGCTGTTAAACGATGTTGTTGCGCGTTATTACTCTAATTCCCCTTTTTCTTTTAGATAATCGAATATTATTTTATCAATTGAGGAAACGGTATTTGTATCAGCGTAATTCATCCATTTTATTTCTTCAATTTCATTATTCGCCATTAGAGTTCCGTTAAAGTCTGCTGAAGAACAAGTCATTTTTACTATTATTCCGTCTTTCATTCCGTCAGACTGTGCTTTAAAAGTTCCGATATATTCATAAGAGTTTGGACAATTTGAACACTCAGTTCTTCTTTAATTTCTTTAATCAAAGCTTGTTTATCTGATTCTCAGATTTCTCTTTTTCCTCCAGGAAAATAATACTTGTTTTTCCCTTTAGATTTAGTACTCAAGACTTGACCGTTTTTAATCTTTATGAGAGCTATTTTGTCAATTATCATAATATCTATTATGTGTTATATTTCATTTTTAAATCTCGAGAAATTCAATAATAACATCATATTAGAAGTGTTTTTAATTAACCCTTAATAATTTTAATTATCAAAAGTATAATGAATATTATCATCGCTAAAGCTCCAATTAATATTCTAAATTGCATGTAGTTTTTAATGGTTTTCCACCATGAATTGTCTCCCATTTTGTTATTTTAAATCATTTCAGAATTCTCTAATTTACTGGATTTTTCATTAATGCGCTACAACGGTCTTGGTTAAGGCAAGTAGCGTGGAGTAGGGACGCGTTCTTGTCGGCTTAGTTGTTTATTACTTTGGTGTCTAAAATAGCACTTTTCATACGAATGCCCGCTATTTGCGCTTAACCGATGTTGTAAACAGTGCTTTTGTTAATCAACCTTTTAAATAACTAAAGATTATTATTCCAAAAATAATTATTAATGCTCCCCAGTGAATTTTATAATTTGGATTCAAATCTATATTTAAATCTTTTATTAATTTTTCATTCTTTTTTAACTTTAAGTCTAATTCTCGTTTACCCAAAGCTTTAAAAGAGGAATTCAAAATAAATTGGTCAGAATCCAAATCAAAGTTGTGTTTTGTTCCAAAAAATGAAAACTTATTCGAAACTTCAATTTTATTAACTAAAATTTTCTCATTCCCAAATAAGGAATTAAAGAATTCAATTTTATAGGAATCAATAATAAATTCTGCGTATTTCATTCGTTCGATTTCAGTTTGTTATTTGACACAACACTCCAAATAGTTCCAAATATTATTATACCAATAACCAAAAAGAACGCATAATTTTCATATTTCTCATCCATATAATTGTTCGGTATATAGGATAAAGAGAATCCGAGTATTATACCAATAAATACTTTTATAGATTTCATATATTTTTCAGTTTTTAAATTATTGTATTTAATTAAAATTTTGGTTAAGCATTGTTTACAACGGTCTTGGTTAAGGCAAGTAGCGTGGAGTAAGGACGCGTTTTTGTCGGCTTTGTTGAATTTTGATTGGTGTCTAAAATAACACTTTTCACTCAATTGCCCGCTATTTGCGCTTAACCGATGTTGTGTGTCGTTGTAATTGTAACTCTATTCAAGGAAATATTTCTTGATTTTAGAAGTTGGTTCAAATTTTGTTGAATCGGGTTTTTTGGAAGCTTGAAACTGATATGTATAATTTTTATTTACGAACTCTCTAGTTAAATAATTGATACTTAGGTTTATAACAAAAGTACTGTCGTTTATAACAATTCCTCGATTTTCTACAAAGAATTTAGGCCCTAAAGACTGGATTCTTAGAATATTTCCTTCAATAGAGTAAACGGTGTAAATTTCTTTTCTTTCAAAAATCTCAGCATAACATCTGAAGAAATCAATAATGGTTTCAAAATCTTGTCTAGGTTTGAGAATGCATTTTTTACCTTTTTCTTTTACTCTAATAGTATTTGAACTGTTTCCTATAAAATCAAAATTCATAGCAGTTCCATCTTCAAAAAAAATTATTGGACTAATATAATTAGCAGTATCATTTTCTGATTTTACATGTATACGTTTACTATAATAGAAACCATCAAGTATAAAATTTTGATTATTTACTCCAATTTTTTCTTTTAGAATGAATCTATTCGTAGAAATAGTATTTTGAGCATAGAATTGTAAAGAGGTTAAGAATATTATTAGGTAAATTATGTTTTTCATTAGATATTTTTTATTTTAAATTAAACTCGTAACAAGAATTTTTATTAAATGACACACAACGGTCTTGGTTAAGGCAAGTGGCGTGGAGTAGGGACACGTTCTTGTCGGCTTAGTTGTTTGTTACTTGGTGTCTAAAATAACACTTTTCACTCAATTGCTCGCTATTTGCTCTTAACCGATGTTGTGAACTGGGGCGATTATCCGAGTAAGAACTTTTTCTAGCGATCTGATTAAAAAATCATCATTTTAAACCTCATTGATTATGTCACTTTTCACGTCTGAGTAAGGTCAGCTTTCTATTTTGTAGCTAACATTCCTGAGTAAAAATCAGAATAAGAACTCATATCTTAGGTTTGAGTAAAAGTCAGCGAACTGCTTTTTAATCATTTTTGTCTTTAATTTTCATTTTCATTGTGCTTTTCACGCCCGAGTAATTCAGCGATTTAAATTTAAAAATCATTCAATTTTTTGTAGCTAACATTCCTGAGTAAAAGTCAGAATAATAACTCAAATCTTTTAAGTTCGAGTAAAAATCAGCGCAATAAATGTAAAACATCATTTTAAAATTATTTTTCAATTTATAAGTTTTCTCGTTAGATTGATAATCAGATCATTTTTATTGTTTTATCAATATTATAAATTCAGCACAACAGTTGCGAAATATTGGTTTCAATTAAGACTTGAATTTAGTTCTTACTTTTTTTTAGAGCCCTTGTTTACAACGGTCTTGTATAACGCAAGTGGCGTGGGGTTAGGACACGTTTTTGTCGGTTTTGTTGTTTGTTAATTGGTCTCTAAAATAACACTTTTCAGCAGAATGCCCGCTATTTGCTGTTATACGATGTTGGGCGCTGTAACTTATTCCATTAATTATATTCTTCTATATATGATAACCATCTTTTAAAAGTATCCGGATAGATTGTTGGATTAGCATAACCTCGAGGTTTAATACCTTTTACACTTTTATTTATATATCGATTTCTTATTTCATCATTAGCAACTTTTCCATTGAAACCGTAACCCATATACAATTTGCCATTTTTATTCGGTCTTTCTTTTTTGTACCAATTTTCAACTTGAAATACTTCTCGGATTAGGCTTCTATACTCACTTAGAACGTATTTGAATTTTTTAGGTCTTGAATCCGACATTCTCCAAGTTTCTTTTGTTGCTTTGTAGATTGCTTCTACTCCAGCTCCTGTTTTATAATTTCTGTTTATATTAATTATAAGACAATCATCTTCTATTTCAGTCAGTAATTCTGCATTGTAAAGTGATTTAATTTCATTTGAAGACATAAGCCCTTTTTCAATAGAATTATATCCTCCTTGAATATTACCCTTTACATATGATTTGAAGGAAGGAATATATCTAAATGTATCAATTAAACTTGCTTCTATTGCGAATGCAGTTGATTCATTTAATCCGTGTCTTACAATAATATGTTTGACATTTTCAGGTCCAATTCGTTGTATCTCTTGATATTTTAAATTTTCGTTATCCTCTAATATTTCTTGATTTATATGCGAGAACACTCGGTTATTGTTTTGACCCCTATAAAACAAGAGTATTCTTTTAAATTTCGTTAGTTAAAATTATGCGGTTAATTTTTTTATTAAAATAAGGTGTTTATCTGCGTTCCATTTTTCCATAGGTGTTATTCTACCAAGTAGTCCGTGTAGCCTTTCGTTGTTGTAGAATAGCACGTATTCTTTAAGGATTTTTTCTATTTCCCCGAAAGTCCTATACTCAAACCTCTTAAAGACTTCTTTCCTCAAAATTCCATGATACGCTTCTATATGGGCATTTTCTTCGGGAGTTGCTATGTGTGTGAATTCTTGACTTACTCCTATCAATCCTAGGTATTCCCTTACATTTTTCGCTATAAATTGACTTCCATTATCACTTCTGATTACAACACTATCAGGATATTGATAAGCCATAAACAATTCTGAGAGCAACTTTATCACTTGATCTTGTTTAATAGAAAAAGCAAAAAGGTCTTTTAGTATTCTACGAGTATGCACGTCTATTAAAGATAGCAAATAGGCATTTTTACCAGCACTGGGGATCCAAACCACCTTGATGTCCATTTCTAGGCAATCAAAGGGTTTTGTAGTGATAACTTTTCTGAACTTAACAAATTTTCGGCCAGAACCACTCCTATCTATTCGGTCGTCCAACTTCAATAGATTGGCTTCTTTCATTATTCTATAGAGCTTTTTATGATTTATTGTATATCCATCCCGATTCAAATATGAAGTCATAAGCCTGTAACCGCAATCTATAAATGGATGACTTAATATTGATTTAACGGACTCAATAACAGCAAATTGACTAACCAAACCTTTATTGTCGTGATAGGTGAATTCGCTTGGCCTATTTCCCTTTTTAGCAGCACTGGGTTTTCTATAATAACTACTGTGGACCATACCTACCATATCAATAAGTTTGGTTTTACCAATGTTGTGTTTTAAGAACATAGCATCCACTAAATTTTTCTTGGATCGGACGTCCCAAACTTTTTTTTTAAAAGCTCTCGTTGAACTTCTAATTCGATCTCCTTGTTACTTAACAACTTCCGGAGTATCCTATTTTCTTCTTCTGCCTGCTTTAACTCTTTACTACGAATGTCATAGGTCATTTTTAAGCCTACTTCTCCCTGGGTGTCATATTTCTTCTTCCAACTATAAAAAGTACCAGTACTAACACTGTATTTGCGGCAGGCTTCAACAATGCCCAGTTCTTCTGAAGAAGATAGGATTTCTAACTTTTCTTCTAGACTCCATTTCTTGTATTTCATATCTCAAAGGTATTATTTGAAATTTAAAATATCACTCCGAACTTATTGGGGGCTAAACTAGTTATATTGACCTTTTCCAACGTAAAAGGGTTCGTTGTTTTCTGGATCTATTAAAAGATAAACATAGTACTGAAGATTTTCCTTTGTATTCTCATCAAACATTTTACTTGAATTTTTCTGGTTATTGCGCCCAACGGTCTTGGTTAAGGCAAGTAGCGTGGAATAAGGACGCTAACTTGTCGGCTTTGTTGTTTGTTACTTGATCTCTAAAATATAACTTTTCAATCAAATACCCGCTATTTGCGCTTAACCGATGTTGCATAGCGGTTTTTACTACAATTATGTTGTTTTGTTGCCTGCCTTTTTTTTTCATTTTTCTTCTTTCCTGAATTATAATTTTATTTTTCACATCGGAGGAAGGACCAGCTTTTGATATTTTGGTTCTTAATTATTTATGTCAATTTTCATTCTACAGTGAAAGTCAGAGTTATAAATCGAAAGGCATCCAATTGATTCATTTTTCGTGCTTGAGTAAAAGTCAGAATAATAAGCTGAATGCATCTATTTTTAGCTTTTACAGATCCGAGTAAAAGTCAGCGCAGTGATTTTAAAAATCATCAATTCTTACTTCTTCTTTTCAATTCAAATTTTTAAATTTTATTTAGAATCCACGTATTGATTTTAAGAATATCTAATTTTCACACTTTTCATCTTTGAAAACTTTTCACATAAAACTCAGAGTTGAGTGGTTTAAGTTTTTTACTAAAATCTTAAAAAAGTCAGCGCAACAGTTTCGAGAGATTGGTTTTTTATATTCAGATTTTTTTGAGTTTTTCTTTCTAAAAACTGATTTGCAACGGTCTTGGTTAAGGCAAGTGGCGTGGAGTTAGGACGCGAACTTGTCGGCTTTGTTATTTGCTAATTGGTCTCTAAAATAACACTTTTCAGCAGAATGCCCGCTATTTGCTGTTAAACGATGTTGTAGAGAGTTGTTTACTCCAAATTTATATTTTTGTTGGATGCCTTTTTTGTTTTTATTTTATAAATCTAAAATTATGTGTTTCACATTCGAGTAAGGATTTTTTTGAATTGTTTTCTTCTAAATTTTTTTGCTCATTTTTCACGTTTGATTGAAAGTCAGATTCAAAAACTAAAAGTCATTAATATTTGACACTTTTCACGCCCAGCCCAAAAATTCAGCGTTCTGAATTTAAAAATAATCAATTAATAATTCTTAGTTTAATGGAGATCCTCTCATTTTTCGTAAGAATTCGCGCACTGATTTTAAGAGCATTAAATTTTGACACTTTTCATACTTTTAAAATTTTCTCACAAACCCTACGTTTGAGTGCTTTTCGTTTTATCTAAAATCTTGAAAAAGTCAGCGTAACAGTTGCGTGAGATTGGTTTTTATATTCCGATTTTCAAAAGTGTTTTTTGCGTATTTTCCTGCTAAACAATTCTCTACAACGGTCTTGTTTAACGCAAGTAGCGTGGAGTAAGGACGCGAACTTGTCGGCTTTGTTATTTGCTAATTGGTCTCTAAAATAACACTTTTCAGCAGAATGCCCGCTATTTGCTGTTAAACGATGTTGTAGAGAGTTGTTTACTCCAAATTTATATTTTTGTTGGATGCCTTTTTTGTTTTTATTTTATAAATCTAAAATTATGTGTTTCACATTCGAGTAAGGATTTTTTTGAATTGTTTTCTTCTAAATTTTTTTGCTCATTTTTCACGTTTGATTGAAAGTCAGATTCAAAAACTAAAAGTCATTAATATTTGACACTTTTCACGCCCAGCCCAAAAATTCAGCGTTCTGAATTTAAAAATAATCAATTAATAATTCTTAGTTTAATGGAGATCCTCTCATTTTTCGTAAGAATTCGCGCACTGATTTTAAGAGCATTAAATTTTGACACTTTTCATACTTTTAAAATTTTCTCACAAACCCTACGTTTGAGTGCTTTTCGTTTTATCTAAAATCTTGAAAAAGTCAGCGTAACAGTTGCGTGAGATTGGTTTTTATATTCCGATTTTCAAAAGTGTTTTTTGCGTATTTTCCTGCTAAACAATTCTCTACAACGGTCTTGGTTAAGGCAAGTGGCGTGGAGTAGGGACACGTTCTTGTCGGCTTAGTTATTTTTCACTTGGTCTCTAAAATAACACTTTTCACTCAAATGCCCGCTATTTGCGCTTAACCGATGTTGTGGGCAGTTTTTAATTGTTCCGAAGTTTATAGACTTTGTTTATTCTTTTGTCAGCTATATAAAGTATTCTATCCGCATTTTCAAATGGTATATCCAAGTTTGCGCAAACCTTTTTTAAGTCTTTCAAATACTTTAAATAAATCTCTATTTGATTTTTAATATTTTTTTCACTCAAATAATTGTTCAATTTTAATTCCTGTCCAGTATAAATTATCCGATAAACTCTTTGGTCGATTATTTGATAGACATTATTATTCCGAAATCTTAAAATTGTAGATGCCATAGCAAGACGAACACCTTTTGTTTTAAGAAGCGCTGTTAAAATTCTTTTAGTCTTCTCCAAGTCAATTTTTTTGTGGTTAGGATTAATTGAATTAATCAACGAAATTAATTGATCATCAAAATCTGAATAACGATTTACTTTCCACAAAACAATTTCGTTTAGTTTGCTTTTATCAAAATCTTTTTTGTCTTTATCAAGGTATACTGTTAGTTTCTTTTGATAGTTGAACTTGTAATCGCTATCTAAGATTTTAAAGTCTTTACTGAAAATTGTTTTGTGATTCATTATATTTTCAAAATATTTCGAAACCCTTTGGTTGACTATTTTTTCTTTTTATTTTCTATTTACAAATCCAGTTACAGTCCTTTTATTAGTATCAGTTAACCAAATGAGAATGAAAGGCTTTGTTTTACTGTTGTAGGATTCCGATTCGATAGCTCTATTTTTAAATCCATTATCCATAATATTATATTTTAATTCATCAATTTCGCTCATTAAATTAAAAACTTTATTTGAATGTAGACTAAATATAATACTTGAAATCTTCCCCTTATCATATAATACTTTTATATCATAAATTTTTGAAGAAACCGCTTTTTCAAATATTAGCATTTTTTCGTCTTCCGACACTAATTCGTATTCTTTTGGAACTGCCTTTTTAATATCCTCTTGAGTTAGGTTTTTTTCTATCCAATTTTCCGATGTGGTAAATGGTTTTGAATTGAAATCTTGAGCATAAATGTTAAGGCTAAAAAAAACAATAATAATTGTAATGACTTTTTTCATATTCGTTTAATTTGGTTTTTAGTTAATTTTATAGTTTAAATCAAATTCCTTTAAGATTTTCATATTAGTCCGAATTTTTCTTAAATTGCCCACAACGGTCTTGGTTAAGGCAAGTGGCGTGGAGTAGGCACGTGAACTTGTCGGCTTTGTTATTTCTTTCTTGGTCTCTAAAATATAACTTTTTGTTCAAACACCCGCTATTTGCGCTTAACCGATGTTGCATATCGTTGTTTACTTCAAATATGTTATTTAGTTGTCTGCCTTTTTTTTCCTTTCCTGAATTATAATTTTATTTTTCACATCCGAGTAAAAGTCAGTTTAATTTCTTTCTTAATCAAATTTGTCATTCTTCACATTTAAGTAAAAAACAGATTTACAAATTTAATGGCATTCAATTTATTCATTTTTCGTGCTTGAGTAAAAGTCAGAATAATAACCGAAATGTATGTGTTTTACTTTTTTTTACCTCCGAGTAAAAGTCGGCGTATTGATTTTAAAAATCATCAGTTATTAGTTCTTCTTTTCAATTCAAATTTTCAGATTTTGCTGAGAATCTGCGTACTGTTTTAAAAACATCTATTTTTCACATTTTTTATCTATTAATCTTCTTTGCAATTAATTCAATATTAGTAAATATTGATCTTTTAAAGATTTTTTTAAAAATTAGCGCATCAAATTTGAAAGCATCCATATTTCACATTTTTCACCATTTAATCTTCTTTTAGTAATGTCAGATTTAAGTGAATATCTATCTTCTATAATCTTGAATAAGTCAGCGCAAAAGTTGCGAGAGATTGGTTTTTTTTATTCAGATTGTGAGTTTTTTTTGAGTTTTTATACTGAACAATGATTTGCAACGTGTTATATCGAATCGAATATACACCTTTAATCGAAAATATTCCGGGATAAACGTAGGTTTTCAGGGTTTTTATCGGATTCTGATAATTGCTTTAAAGCCACGTCCAACGGACTCTTGATCTTAAGTAGATCATGCTGAGTGACATGCGTATAGATCATCGTGGTTTCTGGACGGGAATGCCCCAATAATGCCTGAATGTGCCTTAGATCGATCCCATTCTCCAACATATGTGTCGCATAAGAATGACGCAACGTGTGTGGAGTTACATGTTTCTTTATCTTTGCCCGGTTACATGCCAGTTTTAAAACACTTCTTACAGAAGATGCACTATATTCATTACCATCCTTTCCTTCAACAAACAATTTCTCGGGCTTATAGCTGGTAAGATAATTATAAAGTAAAGGCACAAAAGCTTCAGCCATAACCACATGTCTGTCTTTTCTTCCTTTTCCATTTCGCACATAGATCTGCCTGCGGTCTACATCTATATCTTGCAATTTTAAACTTAAAGCTTCCCCAATCCGCAATCCCGAAGAATAAATTAGAATCAGCAGGGTGCGATGCTTCAAGTTTCGGGTAGCTCTAAAAATGTCTATTACTTCCTCCTTAGAAAGCACCACCGGCAAATATTTACTTTTATTGGGCCTATCTATATCATCCACATTCAAAGCTTCCAATTTATGTAATTTTTCGAATTGCTTTAGCGCGCTAATACATTGCCTATGCGTACTTATAGAATAACCTTGCTGTGCAATTTCCTTTTCAATAAAAAGTTCCAGATCTCTATTGTTATATTCTGAAATTGGTTTTTTCTGAAATTTTAAAAGTTTGAGGATAAAGCTGCAATAAGTACCAATGGTACTTTTACTATAGCGTTTCCCTTCCAGATAAGAACTGAATTCCTTTAAGTCCTCATCAATTCTAGGACTAATAGTATAAGATTGTAGCTCCGAATAATCGATGCTGCAGTCGAATTTCTGAAGATGACGATAGAGAATTTCTTTATTTTTCTGAATAAACTCTACGTAATAACAAGAATGAGTTTGAGTCCATTTAATTATTTCTAGTTTTTTTAAATGGAATTTTAATTCAGCATTGAACTTAAATGCGATGCCAATTTGTAAGACATCGTTATGCTGTAATGGGAAAAGTCTAACCTGCTCCATAGTCATTTATATATAGAGTTAAAATACTATAAATAAATGATTTAAAGCAGGTTGTGTGTTATTAAATATGAAAATAAGAAGAAGAAACTACTTTTTGATAAATGGTGTATCGGTCTTGGTAGATTCAAGTTGCTTGGAGTTGGGAAGCATCTTTATAGCTATCGGGATTGTCGGCTTAGTTGTTTTGTTACCTGGTATCTAAAATATCACTTTTTATATGATTGCCCGCTATTGTGAAAATCGTTGTTAACCTCTGGCTTTTCCTTTTAAATAGGTTTCTGGTCAGAATAATATTAATCTTTCCATTTTGAACCGCAGAAAAATTTTGTAATGCATCTTCAAAATCTTTGAATTCTGAATTAAGGGCATCTAAAACAACTTCTTTATCCATTTTTGTGATTTCTAGTATGCTCAAAAGCTGTTTAATTTTTTCTACTATTAATTGATGTTTTGCTGTTTTTCGTAATAAGTAATAAACATTACAGATTATAACTGCTGTGATATATCCATTTATTTTTTTCTCTTCGCAAAGGTTTAAAATATCAGTTGCATATTCAGCGAAAGGTTCACGATCAAAAAAGAAATCCAATATTACATCGGTGTCGATTAAAACCTTATCCATTATAAATATTTTTCTTCTAATCGGTTTTGAAGTTCTTTTTTATAATCCATGTTTTTTGGCATTTTAAAAGAACCTTTTAAAGATTTTACAACAGGATTCAATTTTTTAAAATCCCTGTTGTTTTCTTCTTTTGTCAGGGTCTTTAGATAGTTTTCGATAATATCAGACAAGCTCCTGTTTTTATCTTTAGCATATTCTTTAGCTCTTAGGATAATTTTTTCTTCTATAGTCAAAGTGAGTTTTGTATTCATTTTTTATGACTTAAAGGTTAATATAATAAAGATAGAAAATTATTTTTTCATACGTGTTGTTTTAAAATTAATTACACGTTTAAATATCTTGTGGCTAACAGATACATTTTGAATCCTACAAGCTAACTAATCCGTTCGAAGTGCTGTTTTTTAGTTTTAGTTCCTCCTTTAACTACGGAGAAAATGGGGCAATTCTATCATAAAAGCATGACAAAAATCTGAATCTAGCAAGTTAAAATAGTTACTGATAAAAAGGTAGGATCACTTGGTTTACAAAACCAGCAATCCGTTTTCTTTTAAAAGCAGAATAGGTTTAGAGAACCAGAAGAGCTCAAAATCCTCTAGATCCATTTCAAAATCTTTTTTTAGATCTGAAAAAGAGCGAAGCTTTTCATTTTGTGGCTGTAATAATGGTAAGTTTCTTAGTAACCAATCACCGGTTTCTTTTTCTAGAACAATCTGAAAGCTGTTTAGATTGCTATGAAAAGTAAATGCCAGCTGATGCCTGGTAATCCCTCGTTTTGTTTTTATCTGTTCAGCAATTATCGGCATTGCGCCTAACCAAACTATTTTTGCTGAAGGTCTTACGTTGAAGTTAGGATCTGTTTCTAAACATTTTTCAATAAAATCAGGATTTATCTGTGTCTTCGGAATTTTGAAATCGAACCATTCCTGAAGCGAAAGTTCGAATCCGATTCCGTGCATAAAATTGAAAAGCGATTTCTTAAGTCCGAAGCTAAATTTTGAATGCTCTATTCCTGTATGATCCTTAAAATCTACATCGTTGTTTGCAAAAGTGATGTTCTTATAATTCGGAGTAATTCCATAATCTGAAGGATTTAATCCCACCGGACTATGAGCTGTTAATGCGAACTGATGCCAGAAACCAGATTGAATAATTCCCATTTCAAATAATTGTCTTACCATCTCCAAACTGTCTACTGTTTCCTGAATAGTCTGTGTTGGGTACCCATACATTAGGTAAGAATGCACCATAATGTTGGCATCGGTAAGATTTTGAGTTACTTGCGCCACCTGAGATACTGTAACACCTTTATCTATCAATTTTAATAACCTGTCTGAAGCTACTTCAAGTCCGCCGGAAATTGCAATACACCCGGATGCCTTCAGCAGTAAGCAAAGATCTTTAGTGAAGTTCTTTTCAAACCGAATATTGGTCCACCAAGTTACCGTTAGCTTTCTTTTTATAATTTCTAGAGCCAAAGACTTCATTAAAGCAGGTGGTGCAGCTTCATCTACAAAGTGGAATCCGTTTTCTCCAGTTTGCTCAATGAGTTGCTCCATTCTATCTACCAATATTTTGGCAGCAATGGGCTCGTAAATTTTAATATAATCCAGAGAGATATCACAAAAAGTACACTTCCCCCAATAACAGCCGTGTGCCATGGTAAGCTTGTTCCAACGGCCATCGCTCCATAAACTGTGCATCGGGTTCGCAATCTCTATTACAGAGATATAATCTTCTAATAATAGATCTGAATAATCTGGAGTACCTAATGCACTTTGTTTATAATCTGCTTTAATCGTGTCATTTTTATAAACCACTGCATCATCTTCAATTATAAAAGTTCTTTTAAAAGTGGGTACTTCGGAATTATTTTTAGAACAAACAGCAGTTGCCAACAATTCAATTGGTAGTTCTCCATCATCTAAGGTTATATAATCTAGAAACTCAAATACGCGGGTATCAGAAACAGATCTTAATTCGGTATTTGGAAATCCGCCACCCATCGCGATCTTGATATGGGGATAATTCTCTTTTATAAATTGACCACATCTTAAGGCACTGTAAAGGTTCCCGGGAAAAGGAACAGAGATGCACACTAATTTGGGTTGTGTAATTTTTAGTTGATCATTAAGGATCTCTAGCGTAATAAGATCTATTAAAGTGGTTTCTTCTTGCAGTTCCTCGTAAAGCTCATCAAAAGAATTAGCACTTTGCCCAAGACGTTCAGCATACCTGCTAAATCCAAAATTATCGTCGATGCATTCCACAATAAAATCTGAAAGATCTTCCAAGTATAAGGTGGCTAAATGCTTCGCTTTATCTTGCATTCCCATAGATCCAAATGCCCAATCCATATCGTCTAACTGATCGAATCTGGAAGCACGAGGCAGAAAGTTATCAGTGCAAATTTGTCTGGCTAAGGTATTGTTCTTGCCTTGAAGAAAACGGACAACTTCATTTAAAGGTTGTAAATAAGCATCTTTTAAAGCATAGATGCGTTCACAATTTTCAGATTGAATACTGTCATTTTGAAAAGCGATCTCAAATAACTCTCTAAAAGTGTCTTCTGAAAATAGCTCGAGGATCACTTCAATTCCAAGATCCATTTGAAAGGCAGAAATATTTTTGGTATTCAGAAAACCTTTAAGGTATGCCGTAGCTGGGTATGGCGTATTTAATTGAGTAAATGGTGGAGTAAGAAGTAAAAGGTCTTTCAAAATAGCATATTAAATAGATGCCTACAAAGATAGCTTATTGTGCGCTTTTTAATATTTCTGAAACAGCTAGTTTGTACGCTTTGGGATTATTTGCTTTTTTTATTTTTTTAAAGGTCTTCTGCGGATTGCTGAAGGATTCTGAAAAGTAGCTCCAAAATCCTTGCATTTTCATCTTGATAGGAGTAGGGCCAGACAATGCTGCATCATACTGCTCATAAATGGTATCATGAAATTCACTGAAGATCTTCCATCTGTCTTTTGGGTATTCTGTTGTGTCTTTCTTTATCATACTTGGCAAAAAAGGATCTGCAATAAGACCTCTCCCAATCATAAAATGATCGATACTAGGAAAACGCTCCTGCATGTTCTTAAAGGCTTCAACACTCGTAATATCACCATTATAGTATAATTTATGTTTCGTGCTAGTAACACAGCGCTCAAAGGCATCCAGATCTACGCCACCTTTATAAAGTTGCTTTCCAATGCGGGCGTGAATGGCAATATTCTTCAGCGGATATTTATCAAGAATAGGAAATGCATCTAAGATCTCATTGCTGTTTTCATAACCCATTCTCATTTTCATAGAAACCAGAATATCGGTTTCAGAATGTGCTCGTTCTAGTATATTGTCAATTTTTGCAGGATCACAGATCAGCCCAGAACCCATTCCTCGTTTGGTGACCATAGGATAAGGGCAACCTAAATTCCAGTTGAGTTCCTTGTATCCTAATTCCTGAACGTACTTAGCTACAAATAAGAATTCGTCTGCATCATTAGTGATCACCTGCGGAATTACTTCTAGCGTATTATTATGCTCGGGTAAAAGATCCCGTTGATAGGAGTTTTTCACCACCATTTTCCCATCTAAGCGAATGTATGGCGCGTAGAAAGTATCTATTCCGCCAAAATAATGATGGAAAGCATTCCGAAATCGGAAATCTGTAAATCCTTGTAGAGGAGATGAAAGTAAGGTAAAACTCATAGGCTTTTTAATGGCCGCAAAGATACTCGAATTTAAGAGTTAAATAGGGAGTTTTATAAGGAGAATGGCGATTTAAAAAATCTACTCTTCTGGCTCTGGAATGAAGTTAGCTGAAAGTTCAAATTCATGATGGATATCTCCATGATCTTCATTCGCTGGGATGGTCCATATAATATCAGTAGTTATTTCCCATTCCGTCTCACTGATTTTGATGCCTTCTATAGTTCCATCGGTAACATTGAAATATCCTTGTTCTGGAGTATTCGATTGAGAATCGTATTTGGCTAAAGCTGTGCTAAAATTTTCTTTTTCTAATTTAAACTCAGTTTTGTCCTTATCAATTGCAAATATAAGTCCTATTTTATATCCGCTATCTGCTAGTCTTTGTCCGGTTATGGTATCTATTTTATCACCTGCAGCCTCGTAATAATAAAAGACAAGTTTGTCTCCTTCAACGATCTCTGCCCTTATAAATTCATTTTCATCTGTACTATAAACAATTTCTGACTTTGGGTAATAGTAAGGTTTAATTGTTATAGAGGGATGGACAAAACTTGCCCAACGATCATCTTCATCTGTATCTCCCTCGCTTTCTGTGTCAGTTTCTTCATTTGTTTCTCCTTCTTCTGATTCCTCTTCAGCTTCTTCTCCTTCTTCTGACTCTTCATAGGTGGCGGTTTCATCTACCACTTCCACGATGGTTTCGTCTACCTCTGGTTCCGAAGTATCACAACTAAACAAAAGGAATGCTGAAACAATAGCAAGAACAAGATATCTCATAGTTAATTTTGAAAATGATAGGTGAAATTACACTTTTTTTATAAAAAATCATATAAATATGAAATTAATGAACTGTTATCGATAAATATTTCAATAAAAATTAGAATATGATCAAAAGTTGTAAGATAATTCTGATTAAGCTTCTATATAATCCTTGTATTCCAGGAAAAAATCTTCTAACGGGCGCATGTGTATATTAAAGAATTCAAAAACCTTCGGCCAATGTTTTTTGTTATGGATATTCACCGAATCTAATTGTAGGTAAAATTTAGAAACTTCTTTTCCTTCAGGCAGTAGATAATGATTTTCTATCTCGAGAACTGTTAAATATTCTTCTTTTAAAATAGTTTTTAAGGCATAGATCTTTTCAAAATAATATTCCTGGATCACTTCATCTGCACTATAAACATCTATAGAAACTTGTGCGAAATCATTATTAAAAGTAAATTTTAATTGCACTTCCTTAATCCCTGTATTATACAACACCCATTTATGAGGATAATTTTTTCCGAAGCTGGTCCAGAATTCTTCGCGTATTTTTTTAGATTCTTCCTTACTGAACATTTTATAATAAATAAGCCAATAGTATTCCGGCGACAATCACTCCTAGCTTAGATGCATTAAAAGTGTGTGTTTTTGAAGCTTCAAAAATAATAGTGGTAGAAACGTGTAGAAAAATTCCAATCACCACAGCACTTATATAAGTGGTATACTCATTAAGTATTTCAAAATTAGCCGACATCCAGCTTCCTAAAGGAGTCATGAATGCGAAGAGTATTAAAAACAAAGCGACCTTAAATTTCCCAATATTAGATTGAAGTAAGAAAGCAGATAGAATTGCCGCTACTGGGATCTTATGTATTGCAACCCCATATAACAAATGCTCTGAAGTATTCAGCGGAAAACCTTCTAACAAAGAATGAATCCCTAAACTGATCAAGAGTAAAATTGGGAAATGAGCCGCATTCCCATCATGATGAATATGGCCGTGTTCAGCTCCTTTAGACAAAAATTCCAGAACAATCTGAAGCAATAATCCCAGCATAATGAATACGCCGATTTTGGCTTCTCCAGAGTTATAAACTGCCGGGAGCAATTCAAAAACCGTTACAGATAATAGATAAGCTCCACTAAAAGAAAGCAATAATTTAAATGCTAAGGAGGAATTCGGTTTTAAGAATAAGGCTATAAAAAACCCAATTAGAACCGATAAGAGTGGCAGAATATATATCATTTAATAAAGTATGTTCTCTAGATTGGTATTTACAAGTTGATTATTATGTTTTCTGAATCTTCCTTTAAAAACGGGTATTCTGACCAACATGTAATTGTCATATCGCACAAAAATAATGTATTTTTGCCGTTTAAGAAATGATGGGAATGGATAATAATTTTGAAATGGTTGCCAAAACACTTTTTGGCTTTGAACCTATATTAGCAAAGGAATTGCGTAATCTTGGCGCAATGAATATTAAAGAGGGCGTAAGAAATGTTCAGTTTACTGGAGATAAAGGTTTTATGTATAAAGCAAATCTTTGTTTGCGAACAGCCATTAAGATCTTAAAACCTTTTAAATCTTTCAAGATCACATCAGAAGAAGATCTGTATAATGAGATCAAGAAAATTGCTTGGGAAGATTTTATGGATGTAAAGGACACCTTGGCTATAGATGCAACCGTTCATTCTGAACAATTTACCCATTCCAAATATATCGCGCAGAAAACCAAAGATGCTGTAGTAGATAGATTTAGAGAGAAATTTGGCTCAAGACCAGATGTAGATCTGGATTTTCCAACCTTAAGAATAAATATTCATATAGAGCATAATTTCTGTAATGTATCCCTGGATAGCTCTGGACAATCCTTACATAAACGTGGCTATAAAACAGCAACGAACATCGCTCCGATAAATGAAGTTTTGGCAGCCGGAATGTTATTATTTTCTGGTTGGGATGGACAGAGTGATTTTATGGATCCTATGTGTGGGAGTGGTACTATTTTGATAGAAGCTGCTATGATCGCTTGTAATATTCCACCGAACCTAAATAGAAAAGAATTTGCTTTCGAAAAATGGAAAGATTGGGATGTAGACCTTTTTGAAAAGGTAGAAGAATCTGTACTTAAGAAAGTAAGGGAATTCCATTTTACAATTATTGGTTATGATAAAGCACCTTCAGCAGTTACCAAAGCTATAGATAATGTTGAAAATGCTAATCTTGCTGAATTCATTCAGGTGAAGCAACAAAATTTCTTTGAGAGCACAAAAACTAGCGAAAGACATTTACATATGGTTTTCAATCCCCCATACGGAGAGCGCTTGGACATAGATATGCCTGTATTTTATAAGGAAATAGGAGATACCTTAAAACAAAGTTACCCAGATACCGCAGCCTGGTTTATCACCTCTAACCTGGAAGCTATCAAACATGTGGGACTAAGACCTTCAAGAAAGATTAAGATGTTCAATGGGGCATTAGAATCTAAATTACTGAAATATGATATTTATGCGGGTACTAAGAAGCTGCATAAATTGAGAGATCAGGAAGAGGAATAGTATTTACCTATTTAGCACATTTTGACAGGCTCAATGTGACATTGAGGTTGTCATCCCGACGCTAGGAGGGATCTTCGATAAACATGATTCAGTTTCCTTGAGATTCTTCAATACGTTTCACTCCTTTCAGAATGACACAATTATCCTTTCAGGCAACAATGTCATTTAGTCCCGATTGCTATTGGCAGCAGTCGAGAAATCTTATCACTTGAAAGGATAGTTATTTAAGCCCATTTCGACAGGCTCAATGTGACAATTCGGTGTCACCCTGAGCCTGTCGAAGGATCTAAAAAAGTCGTATAATTAAACATGTTAGAAGCTGAAACAAGTTCAGCTTGACGTACTATGTTGTCATCCCGACGCTAGGAGGGATCTCTGATAAAGATGATTCAGTTCTATTGAGACTCTTCAATCCGTTTCACTTGAGATCCTGAAATAAATTCAGGATGACGATGCTACTCTATTGTCCTTTCGTTCCACAATGTCTTTTCGAGCGTAGTCGAGAAATCTTATCACTTGAAAAGATAGTTATTTAAGCCCATTTCGACAGGCTCAATGTGACAATTCGGTGTCACCCTGAGCCTGTCGAAGGGTCTAAAAAAGTTGTAACGTTAAACATGTTAGAAGCTGAAACAAGTTCAGCTTGACGTACTATGTTGTCATCCCGACGCTAGGAGGGATTTTCGATAAACATGATTCAGTTTCCTTGAGATTCTTCAATACGTTTCACTCCTTTCAGAATGACACAATTATCCTTTCAGCCAACAATGTCATTTCGTCCCGATTGCTATTGGGAGCAGTCGAGAAATCTTATCACTTGAAAAGATAGTTTTTTAAACTCATTTCGACAGGCTCAATGTGACAATTCGGTGTCACCCTGAGCCTGTCGAAGGATCTAAAAAAGTCGTATAGTTAAACATGCTAGAAGCTGAAACAAGTTCAGCTTGACGTACTATGTTGTCATCCCGACGCTAGGAGGGATCTTCGATAAACATGATTCAGTTTCCTTGAGATTCTTCAATACGTTTCACTCCTTTCAGAATGACACAATTATCCTTTCAGCCAACAATGTCATTTCGTCCCGATTGCTATTGGGAGCAGTCGAGAAATCAAATCATTTGAAAGAATAGTTTTTAAGCCCATTTCGACAGGCTCAATGTGACAATTCGGTGTCACCCTGAGCCTGTCGAAGGATCTAAAAAAGTCGTATAGTTAAACATGTTAGAAGCTGAAACAAGTTCAGCTTGACGTACTATGATGTCATCCCGACGCTAGGAGGGATCTCTATTATTGAGACTCTTCAATCCGTTTCACTTGAGATCCTGAAATAAATTCAGGATGACGCAATTGTTCCTTTGAGCGGAGTAGAGAAATCTCTTATTTGCTAAGGAAATTAGATCCTGAAATAAATTCAGGATGGCGATGCTACTCTCTTATCATTTCCTCCCGATTGCTATCAGGAAAAGTCGAAGAATCTCAGTATTAAGAAATTTAAATTAGATTCCTCCTCTCGTCGGAATGACAAAAAGTATTAAAGAATGACAAATTAATCCTTCGCTTTCTTATAAAGCGGGATGAGGTAAGAGATATTATAGCTGTATCCCACACCAAACTGACTGAAATCATTGGTCACTCCAAATCCAGGAATATATAAATTGTCCATATTAGAAGGAGTGGTTTCAGTTACTTGCCTTTTAAGTTGCACATTGGCTCCTAGATATAAATTTTGAAATAATTCTACTTTAATACCCACTATAAGCTCTACCCAACTAGCAGTAAGTCCTTTGCTCTCTTGTGGAGTTAGTATCACATCTGTTCCGAAGTAAGGGGTTTGAGTAGAAATAGCATAGCTCTCTAAAGTCTGAGAAAAAGTAGAAAATCCGTAACGCAGCCCTATAATAATAGCGTTTTCCATTCCTGCCCAATTTTCATACGCGTTATAATCTGCACCCAGTTTTATATAGCTTCCTTTGGCACTAACATTTAGATTTTCTTCGAAAAGATCCATTTGCTCATTTCCAATTTCAGCAGCCAGATAATAATCTTTATAGATCCTGTAATCTCCCAAAAGTTCTAATCCGCTGTATTCATCCTGCAATAAGGTTCGCAAGGGTTTGCTGAGGTCTATACCTACGCGCAGTCCATAACGTTCTTTATAGTTAAGCGTATCTGTAGCAGTTTGCGCTTTGGAACTTTCTATTCCCAAAATGCAAAAAATGCTAATGAAAAATAGAAATATGTGTTGTTGTTTCATCTTCTACAGTTGATTGATCTACTTGAATTCTTTTTATCCATTTATTAGAAACTGGAGTTTCCGGTTCAACTCTGGCTTCCAGGTTAATATAGGTTACTCTAAAACTACAGGCTCTGTTTATATATTCCTGATTTCGGGCATAGGTAAAATCAACAATATCACTATTTTCTTCGGAAGTGGTATCGCCTTCAGCACCCGCGTTTAGGATAAATTCGTAAGTCGTGAAATCTACATCAGTTTTTAAAGGAATACTTATTTCCGAAGAATTTACCCTATTGATAAAATTTACAGTATCCCCTTCAGCTATAAGGCTTAAATTGGTAACGGGTTTAGGTATAGTGTCACCCACTGATTCATTATCAAAAAAGGAAATCTTCAGGAGCGGAGTGATCACGGTAGATTCCGCACAAATGTCATCTCGCTGACAGCCCAGATTTAATAATAACAGCAAAATCAGTCCAAAGATCAACCTGCTGCTATTTTGAATTTTTATCTTTTTTCCAAACATACTACGTTTTCTACATGAAAGGTTTGTGGAAACATATCTACAGGGCGTACTCTGGTTACTTTATAATGTTCGTCTAAAAGTGCCAGATCCCTTGCCTGTGTAGCCGAATTGCAACTAACGTAAACAATTCTTTGAGGCAAGATACCAATTATTTGAGCAACAACATCCTTGTGCATTCCATCTCTGGGTGGATCTGTAATGATAACATCTGGATGCCCGTGTTCATTAATAAAGTTTTGTGTAAATACTTTACGCATATCCCCTGCATAGTACTCGGTATTCTCTATATTATTTCGTTTGGCATTCTCTTTTGCATCTTCAATTGCAACTGGTACTGCTTCTATACCAATTACTTTCTTCGCGTTTTGTGCTACAAATTGCGCGATGGTTCCCGTTCCTGTATAAAGATCGTAAACCAATTCATTTCCAGTAAGTCCTGCGAAATCTCTTGTTATTTTATATAATTCGTAAGCTTGAGCAGAATTGGTTTGATAGAAAGATTTGGCGTTGATCTTAAATTTAAGACCTTCCATTTCTTCAAAAATATGATCTTCCCCTATATAACAAATCACTTCCTGATCGTAAATGGTATCGTTTCCTTTACCATTAATTATGTATTGAAGGGAAGTGATCTCAGGGAATTTTTCTGCTACACTATCTAATAACAAAGTTCTTTTTTCTTTGTCTTCAGCAAATAATTGCAAGACTACCATGATCTCTCCTGTAGAAGAGGTACGAATCATAAGTGTTCTCAACAACCCATATTGATTTCTAGTATTGAAAAATGGGATATCATTTGCAATGGCAAATTCCTTTACATGATTCCTTATGGCATTACTAGGATCTTCTTGCAAATGGCACTTTTTAATATCTAAGATTTTGTCCCACATGCCCGGAATATGAAATCCTAAAGCATTCTTATCTTCAAAATCCTTTTCACTATTTATCTCGTCTAGAGTTAACCATCTACTATCACTAAAGGAGAACTCCATTTTATTTCTATAAAAATAGATCTCTTTACTTCCTAAAATTGGTTCTATTTCTGGTAATTCTATTTTACCCAGACGCTGTAAATTATTGGTGATTTCTTGTTGCTTGTAGAATAACTGGTGCTCATAGCCCATGTGTTGCCATTTACAACCTCCACAGGTTCCAAAATGTTGACAAACCGGCTCTACACGCTTATCTGAAAGTTTATGGAATTTAGTGGCAGTACCTTCGTAAAACGACTTTTTCTTTTTGGTAGTTCGTATATCTGCAATATCTCCCGGAACAGCGTTATTTATAAACACCACTTTTCCATCTGGTGCCTTTGCTATGCTTTTTCCTTTAGCACCGGCATCTAAAATTTCTAATTCATCAAATACCAGATTTTTTTTCTTTCTTCCCATAGCGCAAAAATAGGATAATTGTGAAGATTTTATAGTGCTCCCATTATAAAATTCAGATAACATTTAGTAAATTGCGCCTGTTGAATTTTTGGTTGATTTCTCTCCATTTTTCAACAAATTATTAAAGAAAAGAAGGAATTGTTATAATAAATTATTTAAAAACACAGAATATGCATTTAGAAAAAGTAACAGCTTCAAAACAGGCGATTGAAATGGAAGACAAACACGGAGCTCATAACTACCATCCACTACCGGTAGTATTGAGTAAAGGAAAGGGAGTTCACGTCTGGGATGTAGAAGGTAAAAAATATTATGATTTTCTTTCGGCATATTCTGCAGTAAACCAAGGGCATTGTCATCCAAAGATTGTGAAAGCAATGCACGATCAAGCTTCTACCTTGTCTCTAACTTCAAGAGCATTCCATAACGATATTTTGGGACCTTACGAGAAATATATTACCGAATATTTTAAATTCGATAAAGTACTTCCTATGAATACGGGAGCTGAAGCGGTGGAAACTGCTATCAAGATCGCCAGAAAATGGGCATACGAAAAGAAAGGAGTAGAAGAGAAGAAAGCACAGATAATTGTTTGTGAAAATAATTTCCACGGAAGAACAACTACCGTGATCTCTTTTTCTAATGATGAGAATGCACGTAAGAATTTTGGACCTTATACACCAGGTTTTATTAAGATTCCATATAATGACATTGATGCATTAAAAGAAGCTTTAGAGAACAACGATAATATTGCAGGTTTCTTGGTGGAGCCAATTCAAGGGGAAGCAGGTGTGTTTACTCCGGCAGATGATTATATGAAGCAGGCAAAAGACTTGTGTAATAAACACAATTCGCTTTTCATAGCAGATGAGATACAGACTGGAATTGCACGTACTGGTGGTTTGCTAGCTGTTTGTGGTAATTGTGACTGTCAAGCTCATTGTGAAAGACAAGAAACTTATACCAGACCTGATCTCTTGATCTTAGGAAAAGCACTTTCTGGAGGGAATTATCCTGTTTCTGCCGTACTTGCAGATAATGAGGTGATGAATGTGATCAAACCGGGACAACACGGTTCTACTTTTGGAGGTAATCCTGTTGCAGGAGCTGTAGCTATTGCTGCTTTAGATGTTGTGAAAGATGAACATCTTATTCAGAATGCAAGAAAACTTGGTAATCTTTTTAGAAGTGAATTGAATAAATATATAGAGCAAACTGATCTTGTGAATTTGGTAAGAGGAAGAGGTTTGCTAAATGCTATAGTCATTAATGATTCTGAAGAAAGTTCTACTGCTTGGGATATTTGTATGGCACTTAGAGATAATGGCCTTCTAGCAAAACCAACACACGGAAATATCATTCGTTTTGCACCACCATTGGTAATGACCGAAGAAGAATTATTAGACTGTGTGGCTATTATAGTTAAAACTTTAAAACAGTTTGAAAAATAAAAAGTCTATACTTTTTTAAATCCCTCATTGAGGGTTTAACCCGGCTGGGCAGGTTCCCCGAGGCCTGCCCGATACGTTCAGGCGGGCTTTCCTCGAATTTTTAAAAGTATTTCCCTCCCGAACCATCGGGATATACCTCTTGGGCTTGCCCCGTGGTTCTTGATTATATTGACCGATCTGAAATTGATTTTTTAGATCGGTCTTTTGTAATCCATTATTGAGGGTATAGTTTGCAGAGGCTTATCCCGAGGTTTTTGATTACTTTCAAATAAAAACATATCAAACAGTTAATTGAATGGCCAGTATAGAATTTTTGGCATTTTTAGAAGAATTGCTTACTCCAGAGCGAAAAGCTTTATTCAATAAGGTGATAGAGCAGCGCACCAATCATTTTACTGTGGTTACAGAAGATGTTTACCAATTACATAACACAAGTGCCGTCATAAGAAGTTGTGATGTGTTTGGCATTCAGAATGTCCATGTGATCGAGGAGCAAAAAGTAAAAAAGATAGATCGTGAGATCGCGATGGGAGCGCAAAAATGGGTGACACTAAATAGGCATGATGATAGTTTGAAATGTATAAGCAAGCTAAGAGAGGATGGCTACCAGATTATTGCTACTTCTCCAAATGCTGAAGCCATCGAACTATCAGATTTTGATATTACAAAACCCTCCGCTCTTTTTTTAGGAACCGAAAAAGATGGACTTTCCAATGAAGTATTGTCCAATGCAGACCAGTGTATAAGGATTCCAATGGTTGGATTTACAGAGAGTTTAAATATCTCGGTTTCAGCAGCAATTATCCTACAGGAACTCACATCCCGATTAAGAAAAAGTAAAATATACTGGGAATTGAGCGATTATGATAAAAATGAAGTTAAATTTGAATGGTTGAGAAAAAGTTTTAAAAACTTTGACCATTTGGTTACAAGATTTGAAAATAGTTAGTATTTTTTAATTTTAAAGATTATAACAGAAGACCTACATGACCCTATTTTTTTATATTCTTATTGCCATTATCACTTTTATAGCATTCCTGCATGCTATGGCAAAAAAGGAATTTGATATTAGTAGAACATTGGTAATTAATCGTTCTAAAGAGGATGTGTATAATTTGGTGAGACAACTAAAAAAGCAACATCATTGGATGCCTTGGTTTTCAAAAGAATATAAAGGAGTCTTAAAATTTAATGGGGATGATGGAAAGCCTGGAGCGCTCTTATATTGGAAAAAAAATAATAGGCTTATTGAAGGTACCCAAAAGATAGTAAAACTTAATCAAGGTCGAATTATGGAGACCAGAGTGCTTGTATTAAGACCAGCAAAAGTAATTTGTCTTGAATACAAAGGTTTGAAAGAGTTAGATGAAAATAAAACCAAAATAGTTTGGGGTGTTCGTGGAGGTCTTAATTTCCCTTTTTCAGTAATTGCTCTTTTTCAACCAGTAGATAAAATATATGGAGAGGATCTTGAAGTGGGACTTAAAAACCTTAAAAAGATGCTGGAATATAAGCATGAAAAAACCGAAGTCAATTAAGTATCAACTTCGGTTATAATTTTTTTGTATATCCGTTTAGAGTCCAGTGACCAAATTATCCTATCTGAAATGGTCGCGTCAACCTGAACTTGTTTCAGGGTCTTATACCACATATTTGAGATGCTGAAACACGTTCAGCATGACGGTAACAACCTGTAATTAATTAATAAAAAACTATTTACTGGAACAAAAGCAGACATATAGTAATTTTTTGATTACTAATAGAATTTATCTCTTTAATACCTTGTACTCTTCGTAACATCCACTTATGGCATCTAAGATTTGTAGATCGTTTGCAGAATTCATAAAATCTTTAGAGTAATTACATCTTGCAAGAATCTCTTCGATCTCTACAGAACTAATCTGCAGCACAGCTGCTAAGGTTTGTCTGTCAAACTTGGTTTGAAGCAGGCTTCTTATTTCATCGTTCTCTTTCATTTTACGCAACTTTTTCATCTGCTTCGGTTTATTTCCGAAGAGATTATAAAGTGCATCTGCAGGGTTGAATATAGCGCCCAGCGCTTTCGCTGCTGCTCCAGGGGAATAACTTCCGCCTTCATATCCAGAATTTAATCCAGAAATACTATACCTGCTATTTTCATAGATAGGAATATTCTTAACGTCTATTTCAAGATAACCAGTAAGTGTGATAGGGCCAACAACTACTTCTTCTAAAGCAATTCCCAACTCTGTCATTTTTACTTTTACGCTTCCATATTTTAACCAGTCGTTTGTTACCCGAACTTGAATTGTTCTAAATCCCAAATAGGAAAAATAAAGGGTATCATTAACGGTTGCTTGTATCTCAAAATCTCCTTCTGAAGTGGTTGTAGTACCTTTAACCTGATTAAGGTTAACGATATTCACATTTTCCAACGGAAGATCGTTGGAAGCATTTAAAACTTTACCACTAACCATGTCCTGCGCTTGTACAGCACTTATAGAACAAAGGATTATGATAAATGAAAGAATTGGTAGTAACCTCATAAAAGTAAAATACATTGGGAGGAAGGTACATTAATAACTATACCAAACTCCTCCCAATGATTATTTAATTATGATCTATTAGATTTTCTGCGATTCACAGAACTAGATATATTCTTTTTTCTGCTTCCGCTTCTTCCAGAAGATTCACTAGAATTTCCAGAATCACCAGATCTTCTGCTTGATCCTTCAGAAGGTTTGTCAGATCTTCTTCCTCTAGATTCAGACGAACTATCGCTTCTTCTAGATTTAAAATCTCCGCTGCTTTTACTGCGACTTCTGTTACGATCTCCACCACCAGAAGATCTTCTTCCGCCACCTCGACCAGTGTCTTGAGAAACTTCTACGTTTACACTTCTTCCTTGGTGCTGTACATTTTCGAAAGTAGCGATTACCTTTTCAGCCATTTCTGTGCTAGTGTTGAAGAAAGAGAAGCTTTCTTTAACATCTACTCTAGAAACATCATCTCTTCCAAGATCTAAAGTTTCTTTTAAATAATCTTTTAGGGACATCCAATCGAAATCATCTTTAGTTCCAACGTTAATGAAATAACGTGTGCTATCTCCACCATAAGATCCGCCAGATGCGCCATCTCTATCCCTAGAGTTGGAAACTTTTGAATTTAGATCTGATGCGTTCTTGTAATGGTTGAAGAATCTGGTAAATTCAACAGAAAACACCTTTTTAATGATCTCTTCCTTCGTTAAACCTTCCAAAACCTCTTCTATACTTGGTAGATAAGGGTCTATATCATGATTTATCGTAGTATTCTTGATGTCGTTAGCAAGGTGAAAAAGCTGAACTTCACAAATTTTCATTCCATCTGGAATTTCTTTTTGTTCAAATTTTTTCTTTATAATACGCTCTATACTCTTGATCTTTCTAAGTTCACTTTTAGAAACAATAACCATAGAGATACCAGTTTTTCCTGCTCTTCCAGTTCTACCACTTCTATGAGTGTATATTTCTGGTTCATCAGGTAGTTGGTAATTGATTACGTGAGTAATATCATCTACATCAATTCCACGAGCGGCAACATCTGTTGCTACCAACATTTGTATCTGGCGATTTCTAAAACTCTTCATTACCATATCACGTTGGTTCTGACTTAGATCCCCGTGCAATGCTGCAGCGTTATAACCATCTTCAACTAAGTTTTCAGCAACTTTTTGAGTATCTCTCTTTGTTCTACAAAAGATCACAGAGAAAATTTCTGGATTAGCATCTGCTAATCTCCTTAAAGCGGCATATCTATCGCGAGTGTTTACTAGATAATACTCATGAGAAACTGTAGAAGTACTTTCATTCTTATTTCCAACAGTAATTTCTACTGGGTTACGCATGAATTTTTTAGCGATCGTTGCTACCTCTTTAGGCATTGTAGCAGAAAACAACCATGTGTTCTTTTCAATTGGAGTATAGGATAAGATATTTGTAATATCTTCAAAGAATCCCATATTCAACATTTCATCTGCTTCATCAAGGATGCAGTATTCAATTTTAGAAATATCAACCAACTTACGCTTGATCATATCCTGCATTCTTCCCGGAGTTGCAACAATTACTTGTGCACCACGACGAATTTGCTGAGCTTGATCTGTAATGCTTGCTCCCCCATAAATAGCTACTGTATTTAATCCTGGAGTAAACTTCGCATAATTTTTAAGCTCATTGGTAATTTGTAAACACAATTCCCTGGTAGGGGAAAGAATCAATCCTTGAGTATGCTTACTTTGTGCGTTGATCTTGTGGATGAGTGGAAAACCAAAAGCGGCGGTTTTTCCTGTACCTGTTTGGGCAAGTGCTACCATATCGGTGTCTTCTTGCAATAAAATTGGAATCGCTTTTTCCTGTACCTCACTCGGCTCTGTAAAGCCCATTTCCTCAACAGCTTTAAGTATGGCAGGATTTAATCCTAATTGTTCAAATTTATTCATATAAAATTTTAATAAGTTGCAAAGGTACGATTTCCTTTACAGCTTACACAAAAATTCTTAAATGAATCACAAACAACTACTTAACTAGATAATCTATAAGATATTGGAGTGCTTTTGCGCGATGACTTAGCTTAGATTTTTCAATTAATTCCATTTCAGCGAAAGATTTTTTGGAATTATCTGGCTGAAAAACAGCATCGTATCCAAAACCGTGTTCTCCTTTTTTCTCCTTTAAAATATGACCTTTACAAATTCCCATGAATAAATGTTCATGATCATTAAGATTTAGCGCTATTACAGTTTTAAACCTAGCAGAACGATCATCTTTAGATTCTAAGTTGGTTAATAATTTCTGAATATTGGCCTCATTATCTTTATTTTCTCCCGCATATCTAGCAGAATAAACTCCAGGCTCTCCATTGAGTGATTTTACTTCTAGTCCTGTATCATCTGCAAAACAATCCATTTGGTAATGCTCTTTCACGAAATTTGCTTTTAAAATTGCATTTCCATCTAAAGTATCTGCTGTTTCAGGAATTTCATCATAACATCCTATATCTTCTAAGGAAAGCAGCGTAATATTCTTTGGGAATAATGCCTGTACTTCCTGAAATTTGTTTTTATTGTGAGTTGCGAATACAAGTTTCATATTTGTTTATTTAGCGGTGATGATAAGGTTCGTTCTTTAATATAGTAAAGGCTCTGTATAATTGTTCTGTAAAAAAAAGCCGGACCATCTGGTGAGAAAATGTCATTTTTGAAAGTGATATCATAGTATCGGCTCGGTTATAGACCTCTTCAGAAAACCCATAAGGTCCTCCAATTATAAAGATCACTTGCTTCAATCCGCTGTTAAATCGCTTCTGAATAAATTCAGAAAAACCAACAGAACTCAGTTGCTTCCCATTTTCATCCAGAAGCACCACGAAATCTGAAGTAGAGATCTTGTTAAGTATAAGTTCTCCTTCTTTTTGTTTCTGCTGATTTTCATCTAGATTTTTAACTTTTTTCAGATCAGGAATCAGTTCAATTTCAAATTTGTTATAAAACTGAAGCCTTTTTATGTAAACATCCGTTAAATTTTGAAGAGTTTTATCATCTGTTTTACCTATACCAAGTAATTTTATGGTCATTTTACTAAGACTTTGCTACATTTACAAAAATAACTATTGCGATGATTTCACAAGCACAATTTCAAAAGGAAATTGAATTAATTATTTCTAATGCGATAAGAGAGGATGTTGGTGAAGGAGACCATAGCTCTTTGGCATGTATTCCAAAAGAAGCCAAAGGGAAGGCTAAGCTACTTGTAAAAGATAATGGGATCATTGCCGGAGTAGAATTTGCAAAACAGGTATTCAACGCCATAGACCCAGACCTTAAAGTGGAAACTTTAATTGAAGATGGGCAACGCGTACAAAAAAGAGACATTGTATTTTATGTGGAAGGTTCCTCACAATCTATTTTGAAAGCAGAGCGCTTGGTCTTGAATGCAATGCAACGAATGAGTGCCATTGCTACCAAGACAAACGAATTTGTGAAAAATTTAGAAGGGACAAAAACACAAATTTTAGATACCAGAAAGACTACTCCAGGTTTAAGAGCTCTAGAGAAATGGGCAGTAAAAATTGGAGGAGGCGAAAATCATAGGTTTGCGCTTTATGATATGATCATGCTTAAAGATAATCATATAGACTTCGCTGGAGGAATTACTCAGGCAATAGATAAAACTAAGGCATATCTTAAAAATAATGATCTTGATCTCAAAATCATAGTAGAAGCGAGAGATATGAAGGAGATCCAAGAAATTTTAGAAAATGATGGAATTTATAGGATCCTTATAGATAACTTTAATTACGAAGATACAAAAAAGGCTGTACAGCTAATAAATAATAAATGTCTAACAGAATCTAGTGGTGGAATCACCTTAGACACTGTAAGAAAATATGCAGAATGTGGGGTGGATTATGTTTCTAGTGGAGCATTAACACATTCTGTATACAATATGGATCTTAGTTTAAAAGCGATATAATGCATGCAAGCTAAAAAATCTTCCAAATCATTATTAGTTAAGATATCTGAGTCATGGGAGTATAGAACAAGTAAAATCACGCTTCCAGGTTTAAAGGGTTTAACCTTGCATGATCTTTGGGTAATCTATTCTAGAGGTATTATAGAAGGAACTTTTTCTACTAGAGCAAGTGCTATTGCATTTAGTTTTTTTATGGCACTGTTTCCGTTTTTACTATTTATATTAAATCTTATCCCTTATATTCAATTTATAGACGATTTCCAGTTACAATTCTTGGTGTTTATGGATTCGCTATTACCGCCAACTACTTCAGAATTTTTTAATAATGTGTTTTACGATATTGCGAGCACTCCCCGTGGAGGTCTACTTTCTGTTACTTTTATACTTTCGGTTTTTTTAATGGCAAATGGGGTAAATTCGATTTTCACTAGTTTTGAATATTCATTTCATACCAACACCAACAGGTCTATTATAAGACAATATTTGGTAGCTCTAGGAATTTCTATAATCATGGCATTGTTGTTGTTAATTACTGTAATATTAGCGGTTTATCTCACTTATGCAGTAGATGATATTAGCCAGTTAGGGATTTTTGGAGAGAGGAGCTTGTCACCTAAATTAGTGAAATACACTGCATTTACTTTATTGATTTATACTGCAGTTGCAACATTATATTATTCGGGTACAAGAGAAGGAAGGCATTCTCCATTTTTTTCGGTAGGAGCATTGTTCACTACCATTTTAATATTGCTAAATACCTATTTATTTGGTTTATATATAGAAAACTTTAGTAGATACAACGAATTATATGGATCTATAGGAGCTCTTTTAGTACTTATGGTGTATATATGGTTAAATTCTAATATATTGTTGCTCGGTTTTGAATTGAATGCCTCATTACTTAAAATGAAAAAGAAAACTAAATTAATTAATTAACTAAACTCAAATTAAAATGAAAAATGTCTTATTGTTATTGTTTGCAATGGTAACTATTGCTTCTGCACCTGCTCAAACAAAAGCAGCTGGTGTTACTTTGCCAAACTCTGTTACTTTTGAAGGTGAAAAATTAGCGCTGAATGGAGTAGGGGTGAGAGAAAAATTCTGGATGGATATGTATGCTGGTGCTTTATATTTGGATAAAAAGAATGCTGATGCAAATGGAATTTTAAATGGGAATCAGCCTATGGCAATTAAGCTACATATGGTTTCCAATTTAATTACTAGTGATAAAATGATCGATGCTGTAGACGAAGGTTTTGAAAATGCTGCAGGTGGTAATACTTCAGGTATTTCTTCAGAAATAGCTCAATTCAAAAGTTATTTTTCAGAAGAGATCCAAAAAGGTGACATTTTTGATATGGTATACCTTCCTAAAGAGGGTGTAAAAGTTTACAAAAACAATAAGTTGCTTGGAACCATTCCGGGAAAGGAATTCAAGAAAGGTTTATTTGGAATCTGGTTATCTAATAAACCAGCCGATAAAGATCTTAAGGAAGCAATGTTAGGTAAAAGCTAATTGAAACAAATAAAAACAACTAGACTTATTCCAATTATGAAATTGAAAACCTCAAGCTTAATTATTTTACTTTCTCTTTGCTTTGCATTTAATGCTCACGCACAATCAGTGCTTGGAAAATGGAAAACTGTAAATGAGGAAACGGGGCAATCTACTTCCATAATAGAAATATTTAAAGTGGGAGAGGAGCTTCACGGTAAAGTAGTGCGAATCTTGAAAGAAGAAGATCGAGACAAGGTTTGTACCAAGTGCGAAGGTGAACTTAAAGATAAACCAATTGAAGGTATGGTAGTTATGACTGGTTTAGGAAATGATGATGGCGAATATTCCGGAGGAACTGTAACCGATCCCAAGACTGGAAAGGTTTATCGATGTAAAATCTGGCTAGATGAGGATAATCCTAAAATATTAAATGTGAGAGGTTATATCTCTTTTTTCTACCGAACTCAAACTTGGGTACGAGCAGAATAAAATTCTAAAAAATAGAATTGTTAAAAAGTCCACTCTTTAAGGAGTGGATTTTTTATTTGCAGTAAAAAGAAGTTTAAATTTGTATGAGTATCAATTTACTTAAGTGTATTGCTTTAAAATATCACAGCGAGTGAGGTGGAGATGTTTTCAATGCCTTAGGATACACTTAGATAGATAATCATTAGAAGAGTCAATCTTTTAAAATACCGAGAAGTACAGATTCTCAAAGATTTGTTAACCAACTTAAAGCTACTGCATGGGTTTTTATATAAATGTAATTCTTCCACTTCCATTAGAAATGCAGTTTACCTATGAAATTTCCCAAGCCGAGTCTGAAGTATTGACCTCCGGAATGCGCGTTGCTGTGCCTTTTGGAAAATCTAAAATATATACGGGAATTGTTGCTTCCGTTCACAATACTGCACCAGAGAAGTATGAAGCCAAGGAGATTGAACAGATCCTTGATGACTCCGCGATTATTACTGATAATCAGTTGAAATTTTGGAACTGGATATCTTCTTATTATATGTGTGCAGAAGGAGAAGTGCTTAAGGCAGCTCTCCCTGGAGGCTTCTTGTTGGAAAGTGAAAGTTTAATTCAGCTAGTACCATCTGGGAATGGGGAAGATGAAAATCTAGACGATCAAGAATATCTAATTTATGAAGCCTTGCAAAGGCAATCTTCTCTTAAGATCCAAGAGATCATGCAGTTGTTAGATAAGAAAACGGTACTTCCTGTTATCAATGGATTAGTTTCTAAAGGTATTGTGGTTGTTAATCAGGAAATTTTCGAGCAATATAAGCCCAAGTTGATACGCTATGTAAAACTGAATGAAAAGTACCTTTCAGAAAAAGAAATGCACCTTTTGCTAGAGGAACTTACCAAGGCACCTAAACAGAAAGCAGTAATATTAACTCTTTTTCAGCTTCAAGCGAAATCCAAGAAGCCACTCGAATTAAAAGCGCTTTCTAAAGCTAGTGGAACTTCTACCGCAGTTATAAAGAGTCTAATAGATAAGAAGGTCTTATTAGAATACCATTTACAAAAAGACAGAATTCAATTCGACATAGATAATGTGGACCAAAAAATGGTTCTAAATGAATGGCAACAAACTGCATTTAATGAAATAACCGAAGCTTACAAGGATACAGATGTTTGTTTGCTTCATGGAATTACTTCTTCTGGGAAGACAGAGGTCTATATAAAACTTATAGAACAAGTGATCAAGGAAGGGAAGCAAGTTCTTTATTTACTTCCTGAGATAGCTTTAACAGCTCAATTGGTTTCCCGCTTACAATCCTTTTTTGGAGAACAGGTATTGGTTTATCACAGTAAATATTCTGTGAATGAACGTATGGAAGTATACAAGCATGTTTTAAACGATAACGCGAAAGCAAAGATTATTTTAGGAGCACGCTCCGCCATATTTCTTCCTTTTCAAGATTTGGGTCTTATTGTAGTAGATGAAGAGCATGAGACCACTTTTAAGCAATTTGATCCCGCACCAAGATACAATGCGAGAGATGCATCTGTAGTTTTGGCAAAATTTCATGATGCAAAAGTGCTTATGGGATCTGCAACTCCTTCTTTAGAAACTTATTATAATGCAACCCATAATAAATACACACTTGTTTCTCTAGACAGAAGATATGGCAATGTATCACCACCTGAAATTGAGATAGTAGACCTTAAGGAGAAATACAAGAAGAAGCGAATGACGGGTCATTTTTCTGATAGATTGTTAGAAGAGATCAAATTAACATTAGAAGAAGGAGAACAGGTGATCTTGTTTCAGAATAGAAGAGGCTATTCCCCTATTTTAGAATGCCTTACTTGCGGTCATTCCCCCCAATGTCCCAACTGTGATGTAAGTCTTACTTATCATAGTCATAGCAATCAATTGCGATGTCACTATTGCGGTTACCACATGGCAATGCAAAAGCAATGTATGGCCTGCGAAAGCGTAGAACTTACTACAAAAGGTTTTGGAACGGAGCAAATTGAAACAGAATTAAGATCCTTACTTCCTGAAGCAAAGATTGGGCGTATGGATCTAGATACCACACGAGGAAAACATGGGCATCAAAAAATAATAAGCGCTTTTGAACAGGAAAGTATAGATGTTTTAGTTGGAACCCAAATGTTAAGTAAAGGTCTCGATTTTAGAAAAGTGAGATTGGTGGGCATTATGAATGCCGATAATTTACTAAATTTTCCAGATTTTAGAGCGCATGAGCGCAGCTTTCAGCTAATGCTTCAGGTTGCTGGGAGATCTGGAAGGACTAAGAATAGGGGGAAGGTGATCATTCAAACTTATAATCCGCATCATCAAATTGTAAAGCAGGTTTCAGAAAATAATTATATAGAAATGTATAGGGAACAACTGGAAGAGCGCTATCAATATCAATATCCTCCTTATTATAAGCTTATAAAATTCACTATTAAGAGTAAGGATTATTCTAAAACTAATGATGCAGCCGACTGGATTGCTAAGTCTTTGGCTAATGTTTTTCGGGAAAATGTTTTAGGCCCGGAATTTCCACCGGTGGCGAGAATACGAAATGAATACTACAAAAATATACTTTTAAAGATACCGCCTAATCAATCGTTAGGAAAAACAAAAAAGTATATTCGCAAGATCTTAACTAGTTTTAAAGCAGTTGGAATGTGGAGAAGTGTAAGGGTAATCACTAATGTAGATCCAACCTAAGCGCAAGATCATTAATTATAATAATTAGATCGCTTAGTGAAGGAAGCTATTTCTTTTTGAACGTTTAGAATTTATTGCATTGAGCTTAAAGCTTCTATAAGATTTGCTTTCTTATGTCTACTTAGCGGCAGTTGCTGCTTATCGATCTCTATATTCTTACTATTATAACGTTCTACTTTTTCAAGATTTACAATATAAGATTTATGAATTCTCAAAAACTTATCTGAGGGTAATTGCTGTTCAAAAGATTTCATGGTTGCAAGCACTACAAAAGTATCCTTTTCGGTTACAAACTTCACGTAATCCCCTAAAGCTTCTATATACTTAAGTTTGCTAAGAAATACCTTTCTATTCTTAAGGTTGCTTTTTACAAAGATGAAATTTTCATCTTCAACAGGAGCTCCATTGGTCTTTAACTGATAAAGATTAATGGCCTTTGCAACGGCATTATTAAAACGTTCTCTATTAACCGGTTTGTGGATGTAATCTACCGCATCATAATCAAATGCTTTGAAAGCATATTTTGTTTTACCTGTAACAAATATAATTTGAGGTTTATTTGGAAGATCATCTAGAAGCTCAAAGCCTGAAAGGATTGGCATCTCAATATCTAGAAATATAAGATCTACTTCTATATCTAGTAAACCGTTCTTGGTTTCTATTGCATTATTGTATTGTGCAACCACCTTTAAGTTAGGGTGATCCATTATAAGCTTTACAATCGATAAACGTTGTAAGCTAGAATCATCCACAACAGCACATTTAAGTAATATTTCGTCCACGTCTTGATAAGGTTAAGTGTTAACAATATTACTCATTAAATTTTACTAATACAAGATAAATAGAAATTAGGTTTCGATGAAACACCATTTTTCTATTTGAAGTGCATAAAACACTTAAGACGCAATAAGAAAGACTTTGCATATAATAAAAATAGTGTTACTTTTGCAGCCAAATTAATTTAAATCATAGTTTATGAATCATTATGAAACTGTTTTCATCTTGAATCCCGTTTTATCTGATGAACAGATAAAGGAGACAGTTAAGAAATATGAAGATTTTCTTGTTTCTAACGGCGCCAAGATGGTATCCAAAGAAGATTGGGGGCTAAAAAAATTAGCTTATGCAATCCAACACAAAAAAAGTGGATTTTACCACTTATTCGAATTCCAAGCTCCAGGAGAGGTAATCAATCCTTTAGAAGTAGAATTCAGAAGAGAAGAGCGTATGATGCGTTATCTAACTGTACGTTTAGATAAACATGCTATTGCTTGGGCAGAGAAAAGAAGAAATAGAAACAAAGAAAAAGCGTAGTTATGTCATCTATTGAACAACAAGCAAAAGGAAAAAAAGACGGAGAAATCAGGTATTTAACTCCGTTAAATATAGAAACCAACAAAGCTAAAAAGTATTGTAGGTTTAAGAGATCTGGTATTAAATATATCGACTATAAAGATGCAGATTGGTTATTGAGCTTCGTAAACGAGCAAGGTAAATTGTTACCACGTCGTTTAACAGGAACTTCTTTAAAATATCAGCGTAAAGTGGCTGTAGCGGTTAAACGTTCTCGTCACTTAGCATTAATGCCGTATGTTGGCGATTTATTAAAATAAGAAAGAGGCAATTATGGAATTGATACTTAAAAAAGACGTAGACAATTTAGGATTTAAAAATGATATGGTAACTGTGAAGCATGGTTACGGTAGAAATTTTTTAATTCCTCAAGGTTTTGCAGATTTGGCAACTCCTTCAGCAAAGAAGGTATTAGCTGAAACTATTAAGCAACAAGCTTTTAAAGAGCAAAAGAATATAGATGCAGCTAAAAAACAAGCAGCTAAACTAAACGGATTGGAAATGAAACTTACTGCAAAAGCAGGTGGTGGAGACAAGATGTTTGGATCTATTACCAATGGAGACTTATCTGATGCATTAGCAAAAGAAGGAGTAGAATTGGAGAAAAAATATATTACGATCGCCGGTGGAAACATAAAGCGTTTAGGACAATATGAAGCTACTTTGCGTTTTCATCGTGAAGTGATTTCTACCTTTAGTTTTGACGTTGTAGCTGAGGCTTAATCAAATAAATTATTTAGAGCTGCTTAAAGAATATCACTGATATTTTTTGAGCAGCTTTTTTTTTATACTTATTTTAAAGTGAACATATTAAAAATGTTATTTCTTCTTAAATTATACAAATGAAGAAATATACATTTTAACTTTTCAGGATTTTGAACATGAAATATAATAGACTTACCAAAGAACAATTTGAAGAATTACATCAGGAATTTATAAATTTTCTGGCCTCTCAATCTATCACTGCAGACGAGTGGGAAAAGATCAAAAAAGATAAACCAGAGGTTGCTGAAGATGAATTGGATGTTTTTAGTGATCTTATTTGGGAAGGGGTTTTAGAGAAAGTAACTTATCTGGAACATTTTTCTAAACACCAAATGTATTTGTTCAATATTACAATGGCAGAAATTAAACTTGTCGCCGTAAAAGTAGAGAACGAAGCAATAGATGTAACTACCAGAGAAGGCTACCAATGGCTTCAAAGCAATTTATTGAATGATGCGGTGAATCTTTATACTTCTACCAAAGCGGTGAGCGAGGATAGAAATAAAGATATTTTTGCTTTGATAAAACAAGGTGCTGTTATTACTAAAGGGAAATTGTTCGAGTATTTTAACGATATGGTAGAGAATAATTAATTATTCGTACCTCAAGGATTCTATAGGATCTTGTTTGGCAGCTTTATTAGCAGGGTAACTTCCTGCAAGTATCGCTACTAAAATAGTAATTCCGGTTGCCCAAAGCATCGCTTTCCATGGGGTTACAAAATCAAAGTCGGCTACAGATGATACCGCGTATCCAATTAAAATTCCGAGTATAATTCCCAAGAGTCCTCCCAATTGACCGATAATAAGGGTTTCCATGAAGAATTGAGTAGCGATGGTGCTTTTCTTGGCACCTAATGCTTTCCGAATTCCTATTTCTCTAGTTCTTTCTGCTACAGAAACTAACATAATATTCATTAAGGCGATAGAAGAACCGAAGATCGTGATAATAGAAATTATCCAGGCAGCAATATTTAGATAGCCGGTGATCGAGAGGATTCTATTAATAAGATCGTCACTCTTTTCTATTCCAAAATTATTGTCTTCCACAGGATTAAGACCACGAATATTTCTGAAAGTGATAATTGCTTCACTTTGTGCACTTTCCATTAGCTCCTTATCGTCAACTTTTACACTTATGTTGTAGTTGATATTCGGTTGAGTATAAATGGATCTCGCTGTTTCTATAGGGATCAAAACACGTAGATCTTGATTGTTACCAAAGGTAGAGCCCTTAGATTCCAAAATTCCAATAACCTGGAATTTCGCCCCGCGAACGCTTATTGTTTTGTTAATTGGATTCATGTTCTTGAAAAGTCCTTCAGCAAAATCGGCTCCTAGAATAGCAACTTTGTTGTTATTTTGAATATCAAAATAATTGAATTCACGACCGTTCTCCAGTTTTAGTCCAGAGTTGGTAAGAAAATTCTCATTTACTCCTATCACAGAAACCTCAGGATCTGTTTTTTCACTTTCATATTTTACTTCGGCATTTCCAGTTCCGTTAAAGGAAAGGGAAGTTTGAGTTTTAGGGAAAACAAAATTCTCTTTAAAAGTTCGAACTTCTCTGTAAGATAAAATTGGATTTATTTTTTCCTTTTCGTCGCCCCCACGTTGTTGAGTAACGAATTCGTAACGTTGCAAATTAAAAGTATTAGAACCCATGGAAGCAAAATCGCTACTAATAGTATTCTCTAAAGCACTAACAGCACTAAGAATACCAACCAATGCGGTAATTCCAATAGCGATAATTAATACGGTGAGTATCGTTCTAAGAATCTGACTTTTAATAGATTCAAAAGCAATTCTTACATTTTCTTTAAAAAGTTGAAACATAATATATCGGGTCTAACAAAAAGATTAGACTATCAAGATACCTATATGTTACTTAAATTTTGAAATTTGTTTCGGTTCATTCAAAAATTAAGATATTTGCAGCATTAATAAAATTGAAATAACTGTTGAAAATATTGATGTCCTTGTACTCATGTGAGCTGAAGTAAAAATACATTCACCAGTATATCACAAAATAAAATTATGGCACAAAAACCATCGATCCCAAAAGGTACCAGAGACTTTTCTCCTTTAGAAGTTTCTAAGCGGACTTATATAATGAATTCGATTAAAGCACAATTTGAAAAATTCGGATTTCAACCAATTGAAACCCCAAGTTTTGAAAATTCAGATACTTTGATGGGAAAATATGGGGAAGAAGGGGATAGGTTGATCTTTAAGATCCTAAATTCAGGAGATTTTCTTAAAAAAGCAGATCAAGAAGCTTATAGTAATTCAGATAGCCTTAAGCTTACGCCTTCTATTAGCGAAAAAGCCTTGAGGTACGATCTTACGGTTCCTTTTGCTAGATATGTGGTTCAACACCAAAGTGAGGTAGAGTTTCCGTTTAAGCGCTACCAGATCCAGCCGGTGTGGAGAGCAGATAGACCACAGAAGGGAAGGTTTAGAGAGTTCTTTCAATGTGATGCAGATGTGGTTGGGAGTAACAGCCTTTGGCAAGAAGTAGAATTCATTCAGTTATATGATGAAGTGTTTACTAATCTTCGTCTTGAAGGTGTTACTATAAAACTTAACAATAGAAAGGTTTTATCTGGTTTTGCTGAAGTGATTGGAGAGCAGGATAGATTGATAGATTTTACTGTTGCCTTAGATAAATTAGATAAAATTGGAGAAGATGGTGTGAAAAAAGAGATGCTTGAAAAAGGGATTTCTATGGAAGCATTACAGAATATTCAACCAATTTTTGGGCTGAAAGGCAATTTTGGTGAGAAAATGGAAGTGCTGAAGCAAATTCTTTCTAATTCAGAAATAGGTATGAAAGGTGTTGAAGAATTGCAATTTATTCAGAATGTAATTTCTGAAATGCCATTGAAATCGGCGCATTTAGATCTGGATGTTACCTTAGCGCGAGGCTTAAATTACTATACAGGAGCTATTTTTGAAGTTGCTCCACCAAACACTGTTAAGATGGGTTCTATTGGCGGCGGTGGAAGATATGATGATCTTACTGGTATCTTCGGCTTAAAAGACATGAGCGGAGTTGGGGTCTCATTCGGATTGGATAGAATTTATCTTGTTTTAGAAGAACTCGATCTTTTCCCAGATACGGTTACAGCTAATACCAAAGTATTATTTATAAACTTTGGTGAAAAGGAAGCCCTTTATGGTTTGAAAGCCGTTCAGAAATTAAGAGATTCAGGAATTGCTGCAGAGCTATATCCAGACGCAGCCAAAATGAAGAAACAAATGAATTATGCCAATAGACGTGAAATTCCATTTGTGGTTCTAGCAGGTGAAGAAGAGATGAATAATAAAGTCTACGGGCTTAAAGACATGGTTTCCGGAGATCAGGAAAAAATATCTATAGAAGCTTTAATAGAAAAATTGGATTAAAATATTTTTAATTGTCCATGTTTCAGTCCGTGATAATTTTTATCAACTGTTTCTGAATTTTTCGTCATGCTGTACCTAGGTATCGGGAGTTTCAGCATCTTCGTTCTTCTTATTAAGGAGATCCTGAAACAAGTTACCATTGACGTAATTTCAAAGTTACTCCAAATAAGAGACCCTGAACTCCCGAAGTATCGGGACAGTGTGACGAACTTCCGTCATGCTGAACTCGTTTCAGCATCTTTCATACGTCAATTTCCTCCGTTAGATAATTTTTTATCACGGGTCTCAGGGTGACGAGAAGTCAAGAATTCCTATAAAGTAAGGTGAAAATATAAAGCCCCAGAAATATCACATTTCTGGGGCTTTATATTTATATAAGCATTCAATTACATCCCTTGTTGCTCCATCATCTCGCGCTGGAATTCTTCTAAACCTTCCATTCCTCCATAAAATATTAGCGCTCCAATAATAGTCAGCATAAACAAGACCCTTAGCACTAAGCCAATAATTGCCAGGATGCGACCTATTTTTACATTTTGATATCCCATATACAGTTCGGGATTTGCATTATAAATTTCCATGGCCTTTTTAGCTAAGACTAATGTTATAATCGCAAATATCGCACCTACAACGCCATAACAGCAGCAACCTATAATAGATAATATTCATAAAATTAGTATTAGAGTGGCATTAGGTAATTCTTGCTTGTTTAATTCCATAAGTTGAATTCGTTTATTGGTTGGTTTTAGTTGAAAAAATAATACATTTTAATTAAATAACTAACAGCTAACACAATTGCAGTAATTAGTATAAGCGTTATTTTGATGAAATAGTCCTTTTGGAATTTATAAAAAAGGTTGAAAACCACAAAGCCAAGCAAGATCAATATCGGATAGATAGCCGGGAACATAAAAAATGCTCCATGAAAATCTCCATTTAATAGTAACAATATTGAGCGCTGGCCACCACAGCCATAACAATCAATTCCGAAAAGTTGTTTATTTAAACAGGGAAGTAATAGTTCTTCCATAATTTCAATTTCCCTCACTGAGGTTTTATTTCCTTGTCTGCCCGAAACATTAGGCGGGCTAAGCTCGATTTTTTAATCCCTCATTGAGGGTTTAATTCCCGGTCCCTATAGCCATCGGGATGCCTAGAATTTTTAAAAATATTTTCCTCCCGAACCATCGGGACATACCTCGTGGGCTCGCCCGTACCGTTCGGGCGGGCTTGCCCCGAGGTTCTTGATTTTTATTCTATCCCGATCATTAATGGAAAACACCTTTTGGGTTTTCCCGAGATTTTTAAATTAATTTGAAATTATCACTTTTTTGGAAATTATAGTATCATCCTTATTAGTTATTTTAAGAATATATAATCCTTTGCTCAATTTTCTGGTAGAAAATTCATGGTAATTCTCGTTGGTAATTCCTTTTTTCTCAAAGATCTTTTTGCCTAAACTGTCAAAAAGTACAATATCTCTCGGAGTAGATTTATCAGGAATTCTTATTTCTAATCTAGATTCGGGATTGTTCTGGAAAATGCTGAAATTGGTGATATCTTTTACTATATCCCAATTTATATAGATCTGCTCCTTGTTTGTGTAGGTGATTTTAAATCTTTCAGAATATTCGCCAGCCTCCAAATTAAACTTAATTGGCCCATTACTTAGATTGTAATACAGGTTAGTAGAAGAATCCAATAGAAATACTTTGGATGTTATTCGTTTTATTTCAGCAATACTAAAAACGATCTCTGAAGTTTCTGAAAGCACTATAAAAAGGGGGATTTCTTCAAGCTCATCTAATGGCCTAACATTAATAAGATAATTCTCGTCTTCAATCATCCAACCCGCATCAGAGCTCAAGTATTCAGGATTAATGGCATCCATTGCATGATCTGCTGCTTTTGTGGCGTTATCGCGCAGCACCAAAAGTATTTGCCTAATGTAGTTGTTCTGTAATTCGATATTTAACCTTAGCATTGGGAACTCCTCCTCAGTTTCTAAGCCTTTTCCGCCTCCTTTTTTGGATTTGAACTCAGATAAATGCTGATCTTCTTTTATAAAGTTCCGGTATTTATTATCGAATATAATTTTTCCATCTTGGCTTCCAATTACAATAAAGCCTTGACCTATTGGAGAGAACCTTCTGGCGTAATAAGCTCCAATAGTTCCTCCTTCTGAAATTGTATTCCCAGAGCCATCAAACTTATTGAAGATAGCCGGCACATATCCGTAAATCCCCCCTCCCGGAGAATAGGCGCCATAACCGCCCTCATATTCTTTCAAATAGTGAGAATCTATATTTTTAGAATCCCAGAAATAAGCAATTCCCGTAGTGCTTTTATTATCCTGAAGAAAGGCATTAAGGTCTAAAGCAGAAGGGTAGGGGTTCCCAATAAGTTTATTGCTTTCTTCCTGAATGTCTAATTCATAAACTCCTGAATTTGGTTTTCCTCGGAGATCATAACGTTGTTGGTTTCCAGGGTTGTTAGGGATATTATAGATGTTTATGGAGGTGTTCGTACCATTCACTCCCTTCATGGTAAACCCTTCTCCTGGCTGAATATTAAAATTGTTCCCAATAAATTCCCAGTCGGAATATTCGTAGCCAGAAAATTTATAGATCCATTTATTAGAGATGCTTAATGGTTGAGAAGTTCCATTATAGTTTGAAGTGATTATTGCTGGCTGACTTTCAGTTTTGGTAACTGGATCAAAGAATAAACTTCCAAAGGAATTATTAGAGCTAGTATTACTTACCGGCATGCTCCAATAATTATAAGTAAAATCACTTGCATTTCCTTCTTGAAATAGAGAGATAATTCCATCTCCACTATTTTTAGAATTGGATTTTCCTTGGATTAACTGTGCTTCTTTTCTTAAATAAATACTGGGTTTTGGTTTCTCTCCCAGATTAGGTATTAAATGAATTCCTTGTTCTACATACACCAGCGCACCTTCAGAATACAAGTAGGTATCTAAATCTTGATTTGGTTTTATGTTTAATTGACAATGTGCGTAGAATGGTACAATAAATAGTACTAAAATGTATATTTGCCTCATCGCCTTAAGATTTTAATTAAAAATAGCGCTTTAATCCCTCATTGAGGGTTTGATTACCCGAGGCCTGCCTCGATTATTTAAAAGAATTTTCGGATTCCATACCTTGTGTGCTTGCCCCGAAGTTCTTATTTTAAGTGAATATAGTTATTTAAGTCTTTAAGTGTTAATTATCAGTATATTATGAATAAAAAATACGGTCAACTCATCAATACAATCCTTATCGTAATTGGGGGCGCAATAATAATTTATACTATTTCTGAAGAGGATAGAAACCAATATTTACAGGTCTTAGGTTTGGTCATCATTATGTTTGGATTGTACCGAGCTACAAATTTTTGGATTGAAACAAAGGATGATGAGGATGAAAACAATGAAGAAAAATCTTAATTATGAAGTTTGAAGTTAATGATAGAGTAGAGGTATTGGATGATGCTTTAAAAGGAAAAGTTATTAATATAGATGGGGAAACTATTTATGTTGAAACGTCTGAAGGCTTTTTAATGGAATTTTATGCTTCAGAATTAGTTAAGATTGAAGAGGAGCAGAGTAGAATGATAGCTTCAGAGAATATCTCTATTTCAGATATAATTAAGGAAAAGCAACCTACAAAACGGGCCAAAACTCTAAAAGTAAAACCTAAAGAGCGCAACGCTCCACCTATGGAAGTGGATCTGCATATCGAGAAATTGGTGAATTCCTATAGAGGAATGAGCAATTTCGATATCTTAAACAATCAGCTGGAAACAGCCAAACGACAGATTAATTTTGCTATTAGTAAGCGTATCCCAAAGATCGTATTTATACACGGAGTGGGAGAGGGAGTTCTAAAAGCTGAACTAGATTATCTATTAGGGCGATATGATAACCTTAAATTTTACGACGCGAATTTCCAGAAGTATGGCTTAGGCGCTACCGAAGTTTATATTTATCAGAATTCTTAAATTCTAATTGTCCTCTGTAGCCGGAGTTGGTGGTATAGTTATTTCAATATTCGTTGATATAAACTCCCCAAAATTGTAAGCCTCAAATGCAATTTCTTCTGCACTGCCATCCTGATTTTGAAGTTTCAATCTTTCTATAGTAATAATAGATCTATATTTCACCGATATTTCATTCGGTAATGTATTTATATCTCCAGTAAATTTATCTGAAATAAAAGGATTCAAATAATGTGCAAGATCCGCATCATTTGCATTTGCGGGATTATTTGGAAAGAGATCTCCTGCAGTAACTTCTTCTCTGGTTAATATTTCATCTCCATCGTCGTCATTATCTAAGTAATTTGGAATGCCATCGTCATCGGTATCTCTTAATCCATTAACTAAAGGGTCGTCGTTAGCAGTAGTTGTTTCTCTAGATGTAGCTACATTATCACCATCATCATCGATGTCTAAAACATTCATTATTCCATCTCCATCGGTATCTTCGGTTAATTCATCTACGTCATCAATTCCATCTCCATCACTATCCTCCTTATCAATATATTCCTCTTCAGTAGTAATTACAACTGTTCCACCTACACTTATAAATTCTTGAACTACTTTGGGATTGCTTGGGGGTAACGTATTACAAAAATAATCGTTGGTTACAGTTCCATCGTAAAGGCGATAATTTATTTTATTGTTATTATCAAGACTAAAGCTAATAGGATCTGTAGTTGTAGAAATAATATTTTTTAAGTTACTAACATCCGCATTATTAATAACTAGTGATATAGATTCAAAAACATCCTCTGTGTTTATTTTGAAGAAGACTTTCGGCTTGCCATCCTTAGCGCAACTTTTAATAGTGGTATCGCCAAAATCAAAGTTGTTTATTATAATATCACCGTCATCACAAGAAGTAAATCCAATGAATAAAAAGGCTATATAAAAGTACTTGCGCATAGTTTTCGTTTTCAACAAAAATAAAGCATTAGGATTTTATAGCAGAGCATCCCTAAAATAATTTTATTTCTTTTATTTTTGCACTCGATGAGAAAAGTATATTTAGATAGTGCCGCAACCACGCAAATGCGTGATGAAGTTATAGATAGAATGACGACCACAATGAAAGATTTTTACGGAAATCCTTCTTCTATACATAGTTACGGTAGGTCATCTAAATCTTTAATTGAGAACGCTAGAAAGACGATAGCTAATATATTAAATGTAACTGCTGCTGAAATAATCTTTACATCAGGGGGAACCGAAGCCGATAATCTGGCTTTAAATTCTGCCGTGCGAGATCTTGGTGTGAAAAGAATTATCACTTCTAAAATAGAACATCACGCAGTTTTGTATACTGTAGACCAGCTTAAGGAGAGCTATGAGATAGAGGTAGATTATGTAAACATAGATCCTACCGGTAATGTAGACCTTGTTCATTTAGAAGAATTACTAGCCAATACTGAAGTAAAAACTTTGGTGAGTTTAATGCATGTAAATAACGAAATAGGGAATTTACTGGATGTTCAAAAAGTAGGAACATTATGCAAAGACCATAAAGCCCTGTTCCACTGTGATGCTGTGCAATCTATAGGGCATTATAATATGGATCTCAAGGAAATCCCCATCGACTTTACAGCCGTGAGCGCTCATAAATTTCACGGTCCAAAAGGTGTTGGATTTGCATTTATTCGTAAAAACAGCGGACTTAAACCTTTAATATTTGGAGGAGAACAGGAACGTGGGCAGCGTGCCGGGACAGAGAGTGTGCATAATATTGTTGGCTTGGAAGAAGCTTTTAAACTGGCTTATGCGAATCTAGAAGAAGAGCAAGCCTATGTGAGTTCTTTAAAAACTTATTTTATAGAGCAATTAGAAGAAAATATTCCTGGAGTTAAATTCAATGGGAACTGCAAGGATTTTTCTAAAAGCACTTATACTTTAGTGAATATTTGCCTACCAATTCCACCTGAAAAAGCCTTGATGTTATTGTTTCAATTAGATCTTAAAGGAATTGCTTGCTCTAAAGGTTCTGCTTGCCAGAGTGGAAGCGACAAAGGTTCTCATGTATTAAGTGCTTTTCTTTCCGAAGAAGATATGAGAAAACCTTCTCTAAGGTTTTCATTCTCAAGATTCAACACTAAAGATGAATTGGATTATGTGATCTCTGTACTCAAAGAATTTATGGAAGGTTAAACCCTCATCGAGGGTTTATTATAACCAGCCTATTTCAATATTTAGAAAATATTTTTTACTCTATTTCCTAAAGAAAGTAGCTTCGTAAGTATTGCTGTTACCTACATTATCTATAACGATCAGCTTCAATTTGTTTTCGGTTTCAGTAAGTATAGCATCACTAAAATCATGTGTTAAAGTGTTATTCTTATACTCGTATTCCATCAAAATGAACTTTCCATTAACAGTTGCTCGATAACTTTTTATTCCTGTAAGATCGTCGGTTATTCTAACTTTTATATTTTCATTACTGGAGATCCATTGCCCATCTTTAAAGTTTACAGGAGATATGGAAGGTGGTTTGACATCTGAAGCCAAAGTATAATCTCCAAAAGTGCGGACACCGGTAGTGAATCTATTCTCTTTTTTATAGGTAGTAGAATAGCTGGGTCTTCCTCGATATCCTAATCTGGCAATAAACATCTTTTCCTTACTTTCTTCAGAATACTCGCTTACATCAAAACCAATAGTGATATTGCTGTGGATGGGAATATTGTCCTCGTGAAAATGAATGGTATCTCCAGTGAAAGAAATATCCAGAAAAGTATCTTCATACAAACTTCCTTTTGGGATATATACATCAATCCCGTTTTCTTCCACAGAAAATGCTTCATTTGCTTTTACCAGATAATCGGTCTCTTTGGTTTTCTTGGTTATCGTATTGGTGGGTTGCTGCCCTTTAATAGGCACTCGAATTACTCGCTCATTCCCGGCAAAATCAAGGATAGTAATATTATACAAATAGGTTAAACTATCTTGAATATTAATAGTCCCTTGATCCACGACATTCTTATAAACACTTAACGGATTGTTAGGTTGAACATATAATCTAGTAATCCTGCTTTTATTGTTACTGAAATATTCATAATCTATTAACTGATTAAGATGTCTGGTTTCAGAAAAGGAAAATCGATCGAAATTTAGCTGAAAAATGTTATCTCCATTCAGATTTGTGTCTATCTGATATATTCCATTGTTATTTGGAGCTCCGTCCAGTTTATCTGTAGTATTCACTCCAAAAGCAATTTCTCCACAAGCATTAATGCTTTCAGCTTTAAAAGAACCATCTTTTAGCGGGGTAAGTTTTACTCGCTGTCTCTCTCCAGAACCATTTACATGAGCATTCTCTCCTAAGGGATATACCCACAAGCTATTTACCGTTGGAGCTTGTGTATCTTTGATCTCAATTCCGAATAAGTTAGGATTCATTGGTCGTTGTTGCCCATCCCTTATTTCAAAATGCAAATGCGGACCACCGCTTCCACCAGTATTTCCACTCATAGCAACTAACTCACTGGCAGAAACTTTTAGTTCGTCTGCTTTTGGGAAAAGCTCAATTTCATAGGTTTCTTTCGCGTATTGCTGCTTTTTGATATAGGCTTCTATTGCTGGAGAAAATTTCTGAAGATGTCCATAAACAGTAGTATATCCGTTTGGATGTTGAATATAAAGAGCCTTACCGTAGCCGTAGTGCTGGATATTAATTCTGCTTACGTAGCCATCTCCTGCGGCCAATACTTGCAGTCCTTCACGTTGTTGTGTCTTTATATCCATCCCAGAGTGAAAGTGATTGGAACGCAATTCTCCAAAAGTACCAGAGAGCACTAAGTCTACAGCTAAGGGATTTTTAAAGAAATCTGCAGGTATTTTGGATTGAGCTTGAATAGTAGCATTAAAAAGTAATAATGTTAGGGCTAGGGTCTTCTTCATAGTCATATAAAACAGCATTTTTATGGGGGGATAAATATAATTAAACTTTTAGAGATAATTAAAGCTTTGGTTTAATGTAACTTAGATTAAATTTCCCCTATTTTGAAAATAGCTATAAAAGTATTGGGAAATTTCAAGCGGTATGTTAACTTTGTGAATATTAGTAGCGCGTTAAGCTTTTATGAGTGATCTAACCGAAATAGTTGATAGTCTTGAAAATAGAATTAGCAAGTTGCTTCATAAGTATGAAGCTACAAAGCAGTCACAACATTCAATTCAGGAAGAATTAGCAATTTTGAAAGTTGAAAATGAACGTTTATCTGAAGAAGTGAAAAATTCAGAAAAACGAATTCATACACTAAAAGCCGCCAACGCGATGCTAGGCAGTAACGATTATAAGAAAGAGACCAAGCTCAAAATAAACGGTTTAATAAGGGAAATTGATCAATGTATTGTTCAACTTTCAGAATAAAAAGAATTAATGTCCGACAAGCTTAAAATTAAATTATCTATTGCAGATCGCGTGTATCCTCTCACCATTCAGGCTGAACAGGAAGAAGGCTTACGTATAGCTGCAAAGAAGATAGAAGCGATGATTAAGCAATTTGAGCAAAGTTATGCCGTAAGGGATAAGCAAGATGTTTTGGCTATGTGTGCCTTACAGTTTGCGGCCCAGACCGAGCAAAAATCTATAGATAATTCTAGCGAAGTGAAACTGATGGAAGAAAAATTGAGGTCACTCAATAATCTTCTTCAGGAACAATTAGCTACCTAGTTCTTTTAAATAGCATTAAGGTTTACTGCCTGTATTAGTGATATATATTTGATAAACTCAACACGAATTCTTTAAAAAGGGTGAGTTTAAGTTGTAAAAGCGAGCCGTCTTAGAGCGGATACTTGATCAGCTTGTTAACCCTATACTTATTTTACGGAGTTTATACAAAATTTGATCTAGTACAGGCTTTTTTATACAATTAAATTAAATATATGGAATCAATAATTATTATGATAGTTGTGGGGATAGTTGGTTTAGCAATTGGATTTGCAGTAGCTAAGTATCTAGAGAAAAATAACGCTTCAAAAATCACTAAAGGTGCTAAAAAGTCTGCAGCCGCCATTTTAAGAGAAGCAAAAGCTGATGCCGAGAACATTAAAAAAGATAAAATTCTTCAAGCTAAAGAGAAGTTTATAGAATTAAAGTCTGAGCATGAAAAAGTGATCCTTTCCCGAGATAAAAAGATCCAAGAATCTGAAAAAAGAACTCGTGATAAGGAGTCTCAAGTATCTAGTGAACTTGCTAAAAACAAAAATCTAAATAAAGAGATAGAAGACAAGATCAAAGACTACGATCACAGAAACGACTATTTAGAGAAGAAGAAAGAGGATATAGATAAATTGCACCACAGTCAAATCCAGCAATTGGAAGTGATATCTGGATTATCTGCTGAAGATGCGAAGTCTCAGCTTACAGAAACTTTGAGAGATACAGCAAAGGCAGATGCAATGGCGCTTATTCAAGAAACTATTGAAGAGGCTAAACTAACCGCACAGCAAGAAGCTAAGAAGATTATTATAAATACCATTCAAAGAATTGGTACTGAAGAAGCTATTGAGAATTGTGTTTCTGTATTCAATTTGGAGAGCGATGATGTTAAAGGTCGAATTATTGGTAGAGAAGGTAGAAACATTAGAGCGATAGAAGCAGCTACCGGAGTAGAGATCATTGTAGATGATACTCCTGAAGCAATTATTCTTTCTTGTTTTGATAGTGTACGAAGAGAGGTTGCAAGATTGTCACTTCATAAATTGGTTACAGATGGTAGAATACACCCTGCCAGAATTGAAGAAGTGGTTAAGAAAACCAGAAAGCAGATAGACGAAGAAATTATAGACATAGGAAAACGTACTGTTATTGATCTTGGTATCCATGGATTACATCCTGAATTGATCAAAGTAGTAGGTAGAATGAAATATCGTTCTTCTTATGGTCAGAATTTATTACATCACTCAAGAGAAGTAGCTAAGCTATGTGGAGTGATGGCAGCAGAACTTGGTTTGAATCCTAAATTGGCAAAACGTGCAGGACTTTTACATGATATAGGAAAAGTACCAGATACCGAAACAGAAGTACCACATGCGGTGCTTGGAATGCAATGGGCAGAGAAATATGGAGAAAAGCCAGAGGTATGTAATGCAATTGGTGCTCACCATGATGAAATAGAGATGACTTCTTTATTATCTCCTATTATTCAGGTATGTGATGCGATAAGCGGAGCAAGACCTGGAGCAAGAAGACAAGTATTGGATTCTTATATCCAAAGACTTAAAGATCTTGAGGAGATCGCATTTGGATTTGGCGGTGTTAAGAAAGCTTACGCTATCCAGGCAGGTAGAGAGTTGAGAGTTATTGTGGAGAGTGAAAGAGTAACAGATGATAAGGCTGCAAATTTATCTTTTGAGATCTCTCAAAAGATCCAAACAGATATGACGTATCCTGGACAGGTTAAAGTTACTGTGATTAGAGAAACCAGAGCAGTAAATATTGCGAAGTAAATTTAGTGTCAAATAATAAAAAAATCCCGCAATTTGCGGGATTTTTTGGTTTATACAAATTATGTAACTGCGTTTCCGTAATATTAAAAATTTTCCTAACCGTCATTCTGAACTTGTTTCAGAATCTAATAATACTATAAATGAGCAAAATAAATGAGACCCTGAAATATCCCGACCATTCGGGACGGGTGACGCAATATTATTGTTCGTCGTAAATATCACTATAGCTATTTCCTTTAGTTACAAAGAATTCTCCAGTAACATATCTAAAGTGTTCATCCAAAGAAGCGATTTGTTTAAGATCTTCTTCATCTAAATTCACTCCCGTACTTTCCATATTCTCTATTATTCTCCCTTCATTAGTGGACTTCGGGATTACGGCAGTTCCACGTAAAGTGTTCCAATTAATTAAAACTTGAGCAAGGGAAGCTCCATGTTTATTCGCGATTTTTTGGATGACCTTATTTTCTAAAAGAGAAGGCTCATCTGCTGCTTTCATAGCGTCCACTCTGTCTCCACTTCCTAATGGAGAATAAGCGGTTAAGTGAATACCATTTTTACTACAAAATTCTATAAGGGAGTTTTGTTGTAGGTAGGGATGCAATTCTACTTGATTTACTTCCGGTCCATCCTCGGTTTTAGATAAGAGATCCTTTAATTTGGTTGCGCTAAAATTAGAAACTCCCACATGTCTTGTAAGACCTTCTTTTTTGGCCTCCAGCATCTTGTTCCATGTTTCTATGATAGGTGCCTCCTCGAGCGATAAAAAGTCCTCATCCTTTTCCGGGTTAGCCACATCTGGTTTAAAGGCAACTGGCCAGTGTATAAGATATAGATCCAAGTAGTCTAATTGAAGATCTTTTAAGGTTTGCTTAAGTGCAGGAATTACATCTTCAGACTTATGGGCGTTATTCCAAAGTTTCGAGGTGATCCAAAGATCTTCCCGCTTTATGATTCCTTCTTTCAGGACTTCAGAAAGTGCTTCCCCAATTTCAGCTTCATTCCCGTAAACAGCTGCACAATCTATATGTCTGTAACCATTTTTTATAGCAATTTTTACCGCCTTTCCTACTTCTCCTTTATCAGATTTCCAAGTGCCTAGTCCAATGGAAGGCATTTTATTTCCGTTTTTAAAATTTAAATACTTCATTTTTCTTAATTTTTATTCAATTTACTCAGGAAGAAGCTCAATAAAAAATTAATAAGAAGGTTTAGCAAAACATTAATAATTGCTTCTGGGATGAAAACTATGTATCACTTGTTTTAAATGGCTTTTATCCACGTGCATATAAATTTCTGTAGTTGTAATGCTTTCGTGTCCCAGCATAAGCTGTATGGCTCTTAAATCGGCTCCATTTTCCAATAAATGGGTAGCAAAGGAATGTCTAAAGGTGTGCGGACTTATTTTCTTCTGAATTCCAGCTTGTTTTGCAAGATTCCGAACGATGGTAAAGATCATCGCTCTGGTAAGAGAATTGCCCCTTCTATTTAAAAATATGATATCTGAAGCTTTTGGTTGGATAGTATTATTATTTCTGGAATTTTGAAGATATTCTGTAATATAATTCTCTGTGATGGAACTCACTGGAACAAAGCGTTGCTTGTCTCCCTTACCGGTAACTTTTATAAATCCTTCTTTAAAGAATAGATCTGAAATTTTAAGATCTAATAATTCAGATACCCGAAGACCACATCCGTATAAAGTTTCTATAATCGCTCTGTTTCGTTCTCCTTGAGGATTACCTAGATCGATATGCTCTATCATTTTATCAATTTCAGCAATTGAAAGTACATCTGGGAGTTTCCTTCCAATCTTTGGAGATTCAATAATTTCCATGGGATTATGTTCTCTATATCCTTCAAAGATCAAATAATCAAAAAAACTTTTTAAGCCAGAAATAACTCTGGATTGTGATCTGGGATTTAAAGATTTAGCTATTTCAAAAATAAATTGCTGGAGTATTTCCGCAGAGATCTTTATAGGAGAGATCGAGATCTTATTAGTCTCCAGATGGTTAATAAGCTTATGAATGTCTAAAGAATAGTTAGCCACAGAATTATCTGATAGCCCCCGTTCTATTAGCATATAATTCTTATAATCTAGTAAAGCTTGTGCCCAAGTCATATTTCTGATTATTAACAAAAGCGGATTTTACAATTGGCAATACTTTAAGTTTGAATAACACTTCCTTAACAAATGTAGGACTAATTTTGCTCGTGAACTTAAAATATAAACAAATGAAAAAGTCAATTTTATTAATAGGAATAGCTTTGTTAAGTATGGGTGGTTTAAGCGCTCAGGAATATGTAATGTTTGGGGTTAAAGGAGGCATTAACTCCAGTACCTTTAGTGGAGATGGATTTGGAGATTTTGATAATCCCAATTCCAGAACATCTTTTAATTTAGGTCTTTTGGCAGAGATCCCTGTTTCAGACAAATTTTCTGTACAACCAGAGGTCCTTTATTCTGGACAAGGATATGACATTGCCAGTAGAAATGACGCCAATGATATAGAATATCAGTTAGATTATATCAATGTGCCGATATTAGCTAAGTATTATTTAATAGAGGGACTTTCTATAGAAGCAGGGCCTCAGATAGGATTTTTAGTGAATAGTGAAATAGATACTAATCCAAGTGAAGATAGTGGAGATATTCCCTTAGATGAAGATCAGTTTAATAAAGTGGATATTAGTTTAGGACTTGGAGCTTCCTATAAATTTAGAGGTGGATTTTTTGTGAATGCACGTTATAATTATGGTCTTTCTGATGTTTACGATGATTCCTTTTTCAGTAACAGTGATGTAAAACATTCTGTATTGCAGGGAGGGATAGGATTTATGTTCTAGAAAATAAATTTAAAATATTTTAAATGCGGAAGATTCTCTTCCGCATTTTTTTTGCTCTCATTTTATTAGGTACAAAATTGATATTTATGGTACTTTTATTTTTTAAAAATAAGGATATGCCAAGAATCGCTTTATTGATTTTTATAATTTTAACTTCAACCTCAATTTTAAATGCACAAAATAGAAGGTCTAAAGACACCAAAGTTGGATTTATTGGGGGCTATGTGTATGCCGAAGTAAATGGGAAAAAAGAGAATGCAAATTGGAACGATTACGGCTCAGGAGGATATGCTGGTGCATTTGTAGATATTTATATTAACGAAAAATTCCATTTACAACCTGCTGTAAATTTTGCACACGTAAATGACTTTAATATTATTTATTTACCACTTATGCTTAAATATCAAATTGGGCAGAAAGGTTTTAATGTACAGGCAGGAACTCAAGTAACTTATTTATTGGGGGGTGAGGATGAAATTGGGACTAAAGATCAATTTGGTTGGGAGCTAGGGGCAGGATTGGGTATGGATATTACCAAATCTATATTTATTCAAGGAAGATATACCTATGAGGTGAGTAGAAGAAAAGTAGATGATTTTTTAGGATTGCCCTCTCAAGATTTTAAATTCAATAATATAATGATCGGTATTGGTTATAGGTTAAGTCCTGTAGACAGACTATAATAGAATAATCAAGAACCTCAGGGCAAGCCCACGAGGTATGAATTAGAAAATACTTTCAAAAATTCGAGGCAAGCCCGCCTGAATGTTTCGGGCAAGCCTCGGGGAATTAAACCCTCAATGAGGGATTAAATAGCCTCACTTTATCACTAAGTTAATCCTATGAAATTAATTATAATAAACGGTCCTAATCTAAATCTTTTGGGAACTCGAGAACCAGATACTTACGGAAATCAAAATTTCGAAGATTATTTCTCCAAACTTCAATTTCAATTTAGAGATGCCGAGTTGTCTCATTTCCAGAGTAACATAGAAGGAGAGTTAATTGATGAGCTCCAAAAAGCAGATAAAGAATTTGATGGTATCATATTGAATGCTGCAGCTTACACTCATACTTCTATAGGAATAGGAGATGCGGTTAAAGCTATCTCTACTCCAGTGGTAGAAGTCCATATTTCCAATACGTTCTCCAGAGAAAAGTTCCGCCATAAATCTTATATTTCTCCTAATGCTAAAGGGGTCATCCTCGGTTTTGGATTACAAAGCTACGATCTGGCGATCTCAAGTTTTATAAAAGGATAAGGCACATGTACAAAACCTATTTAAATTGGAGTAGTGGAAAGGATGCAGCCTTGGCATTATACAAGCTTCAAAAGACCAAGAAATATCAGGTAGAAAAACTCGTCACTACTGTTAATTCTGAAGTAGATAGAGTTTCAATGCATGGCCTAAGAACCGAGTTACTAGTCAAACAGGCAGAAAGTATTGGTGTGCCCTTGAAACTAATAGAGCTAAAAGGTACTGTTTCAATGGACACGTATAATACTATTATGAATGAAGCTGTTATGAACTTGAAATCCGAGGATTATACCCATAGTGTTTTCGGAGATATTTTTTTAGAAGATCTCAAAAAGTATCGTGAGGAGCAGTTGGATAAAATTGGAATTGAGGCTGTTTTCCCTCTTTGGAAAAATGATACAAAGGAGTTAATCACCGAATTTATTAATCTTGGATTTAAAGCGATTACGCTTTGTGTAAATGCGAAAGTATTAGATAAGTCTTTTTGCGGGAGAGAAATAGATCTGGAATTTATAAATAGCTTACCGGCAAATGTGGATCCTTGTGGAGAGAATGGTGAATTTCATACTTTTGTTTATGACGGCCCTAACTTTAAAGAGCCTATAAAATTTGAAGTTGGAGAGATTGTTGAAAAAAAATATTCGCCTTCTAAAACTGATGACGACTGCTTTAAAGACAACACCCGATCTTGGGATACCGCTTTCTGGTATTGTGATCTCCTCCCGAAATAATAACAATAAAAAAAGCTCCGAGATTTCTCGGAGCTTTTTTTATTGTATTACATTCTTAGTCGGTAAAGTACAGCTAATACTGAATTATCCTGCAAGTACAAGAATGTTTAAGAATCTTGAGCCTACGCCCTTGATTTTAAAAATTTCAAAATTCAGTAAATTTCCTAATTTTGAAAGCTTAATAATTTACAAACCACTGATTATAAATAATTAGAAATTTGATCTATTGTCTTATGTCTAGAAGCAGAGCGGTCTTACATCTATAAGTGGATCACCTCATCATAAGCTGCAGCAACAGCTTCCATCACCGCCTCACTCATCGTTGGGTGTGGGTGAATTGTTTTTAAAACTTCATGTCCTGTAGTTTCTAACTTTCTTCCAAGCACCGCTTCTGCGATCATATCTGTTACCCCAGCACCAATCATATGGCAACCTAACCATTCGCCATATTTAGCATCAAAAATAACTTTTACGAAACCATCCGGAGTTCCAGCAGCTTTTGCTTTTCCAGATGCAGAGAAAGGAAATTTACCAATTTTAAGTTCGTAACCAGCCTCTTTAGCTTGCTTTTCTGTCATTCCAACCGATGCAATTTCTGGAGAGGCGTAAGTACATCCAGGGATGTTTCCGTAGTCTATTGCTTCAACATGAACTCCTGCAATCTTTTCTACACAAGTAATACCTTCCGCAGAAGCTACGTGAGCTAAGGCAGGACCATCTGTCACATCTCCAATTGCATAAATGCCGGCAACGTTGGTTTGGTACCATTCATTAACAACAATCTTATCTTTATCTGTTTTTATACCAAGTTCTTCTAAACCGATGTTTTCTATATTGGTTTTTATACCAACTGCAGAAAGTACGATCTCTGCTTCAAGAGTTTCTTCCCCTTTTTTGGTCTTAACTTTAGCTTTTATTAATTTTCCTGAAGTGTCTACACTCTCTACAGAAGAATTAGTCATTACTTTAATTCCGGCTTTTTTCACACTTCTTTCAAACTGCTTGGAAACTTCTTCGTCCTCCAAAGGAACAAGATTTGGTAGAAATTCTACTATGGTAACATCTGTTCCCATGGCATTGTAAAAATGGGCAAACTCCACTCCAATTGCTCCAGAACCAACAACGATCATAGATTTTGGTTGTGTCTTTAAAGTCATTGCTTCACGGTACCCAATTACCTTTTTACCATCTTGTTTAAGATTTGGCAATTCTCTAGATCTTGCTCCGGTTGCAACAATTATATGATCTGCTTCAACATCTTTTGTCTTATTATCCTTATCTGTAACCTGAACTTTCTTGCCGCCTTTAAGTTTACCAAAACCTTCAATAACGTCTATCTTGTTCTTTTTCATTAAGAACTGAACTCCCTTGCTCATTCCATCTGCTACATCTCTACTTCGCTTTACAACAGCTCCAAAATCTTTATCTGGTTTTTGAAGAGTAAGACCATAGTCTTCGGCATGTTTTAAATAATCGAATACCTGAGCACTTTTAAGTAAGGCTTTGGTTGGGATACAACCCCAATTAAGACATACACCACCAAGTTTTTCCTTTTCGATGATTGCGGTTTTAAAACCAAGTTGTGAAGCGCGAATTGCGGTTACGTAACCTCCCGGACCACTTCCTAGAACAATGATATCGTATTTACTCATATTTCGAAATTTTTATGACATTTTTAGAAGTTGCGAATTTAAGGAATATAAGCCTAAACTGAAAGAATTAGAATTAGTGATATTTCTAGAATGATCATTAAATTAAAAATGGCTCTCCCTTTTGGGAAGAGCCATTGAAAAAATAATTTATTTTGATCTAGTTATTGTTTGATCACATCTGCTTCTCTAATATTCAACTCCTTCATTACAGTATTCATATTAGTGCGATCTAATTGTTGTCTATTCTCAGCAAAAGCTGCTGGTAGAACAATAACTCTAAATTTTTGATTCAACCTGAATTCTGCATCTAAAGCAGCGAAATCTAAAAGTGTTCCATTAGAATTAACTCCATCTAAAAAGATAAAAACATCTTCGAACGTAAAGTCGAAATTATACTGAATAGTTTTATCTCCTTGAAAATAGGTTTGCGGTAATGCTCTAAATATTTCAATAGGATTTCCGTCAGCGTCGTCTTGTCCATCGCCAACTTTTACATAAACTAATACAGCATCCGATTCGAATACTTCTAGGTTTATATCATCAAAAAATAAGGATAGAGTATAAGAGTTATCTGCAGTGAAATCTCCAGTTACATCTATTGCAGTTCCAATAAATCCACCTACTCCAGTAGGCCCTTCTGGTCCCTGAGGTCCGGGAGGTCCTTGTACACTATCTGAGGTACAAGATGCTAGTGCGAAAAAAGCACATATTATAAGAGTGGATATTTTTTTCATAATTTAATTTTAAGTTTTAAGAATTTTTATTGAAAGCTATACTTGCCGAATTTACACAAAATCTTTGACCCGTAGAGGTTGGGCCATCATCAAATACATGACCTAAATGGCTGCCACAATTGGCACAAAGAATCTCAGTTCTCATCATTCCAAAAGTTTTGTCCTGTACATATTCTACGGTTCCTTCTATTGCATCATCAAAGCTTGGCCAGCCACATCCGCTTTCAAATTTGCTATTGCTTTCAAAGAGTTTTGATTTACAAGCTGCACATTGGTATTCTCCATTATCAAAATGAAGATTGTATTTCCCGGAATTTGGAGCTTCAGTACCTTTCTGCCTTAGAACCTTAAATTGTTCTTCAGAAAGTTCTTGTTTCCATTCCTCTTCGGTCTTCTCTACATTATATTTTTTCATATCTAATAACTTATTTAGTATCTGGAATAAACTTCATGGCATCTCCATTTATACAATGTCTTTTTCCAGTTGTTTCACGAGGTCCATCATTAAATAAATGGCCTAAATGCCCACCACAGGTACCACAATGAATTTCATCTCTGGTATATCCTAATTTTGAATCGGATCCCATTTCTATACCGCCTTCAATTGCTCTATCAAAACTTGGCCATCCTGTTCCGCTCATAAATTTGTGTTCTGTTTTATAGAGGTCAGTTTCACAGGCAGCACAAACAAAAGTTCCTGGTTCCTTAACATTGTTCAGTTCGCTAGAAAAAGGTCTTTCTGTTCCAGCCTCTATAAGAATATGATATTCTGCGGGGGTTAAAATCGCTTTCCACTCCGCATCTGTTTTTGAGACTTCATATTTAGAAGCTACTTCCTTAGAATTTGTTTCAGTATCACTTTTTTGAGCGCTGCTATTACAACTAACAGCAACAACCGCTAAAAATGCAAAAAATAAATTTTTCATGTTTTTTATTTTAAAACTACAAAGATTATACCGTGATGAATGTTGTTATTTTGTTAATTACTTCAAAATCTCCTAAGATCTTTCTGTGTCCAAGACCTTCGGTTATAAATAACTGGCTGTCATGTAGATTTTTGGAAATTTCGTAAGCAGAACTCACATGTACATCTACATCATCTTCATCGTGTATAACCAAGGTAGGAGTTTTAACTGCTTCCGCAGAAAATGCTCCGGAGTAATTATCCATATCTTCTCCAAACTTTGAATCAAAATAGGATTTCATCTTTTTAGCAACCTTATCATTTAGTTGCATATTTTGTGCAAAGTCCTTTGTAATATGGGTTACGCTATTGGCTGTTCCAATAACCACCAGTTTGTTCAAGGCAAGACCATCTTTTACTGCCTTTAGTATAGACATACCTCCTAAAGAATGTCCTATAGCCGCGTGAAATGGACCAAACATTTTTTCCAAATGATGGATAGATTCAATGAAAAATGGCATCATACTAATTTTACCGGGTGCTTTTCCATGACCTGGCGCATCAAAACTGATTACTTCAAAACCCTTTTCCACAAGTTTCTTTGCAATAAGTGCCATTTGAGTCCCGGTACCACTCCAACCATGAATTAGCAATACTTTATGATTAGCCTTGCCATAGTGATAAACTACAATTTCTCTATTTATCGAAGGGACATGAATAGATTCTTGAATAGAATTAGTGTCCATCTCTTTTTCTCTCTCCGGAATTTTATATTTAAACGGAGTTAAAAAGAGTCTTGCTGCAAATCTGCTTGCAATAAATGGTGAGATTGCAGTTAAAATTTTGCCTGTTCTAAGTATATATTTAGGAGCAAGTAAGACTTGAACTGGTTTCTTTTTATCAGTCATTTGAATCATAAAATGATTTAGAAGCGCCAAGTTAGATAAAATTTCAAGAGAATAGGATTAAGAAGTATAGTAAAGAAATTATAATATTGGTATCATTTTTGAAAAACGTTAATTGTTAAAGCAAGCATAAACCTTCATTACTGAGGGGCGTTGTTTTGTATTTTTATCAACCTAAAACCAAAAATCATGAGAATTAGAAATTTATTTATAGCAGTTTTTGCTGTGTTTGTTATGCTTGGTTGTAAAACCAATCCCTTTACTGGAGAGAAAAATTTGAATTTTGTGTCTAACGATCAAATATTTCCTGCAGCATTTGCTCAGTACGATCAGTTTTTATCTGAAAATAAAGTGGTAACGGGTACTACTGAAGCGAGAATGGTGAAAAATGTGGGACAGAAAATAGTTACAGCTTCTGAAAGATATCTGAATGCGAATGGATACCAAGGATATTTAAAAGATTTCGCTTGGGAGTTTAATTTAGTAGATGATGAAGCGGTGAATGCTTGGGCTATGCCAGGAGGAAAGGTAGTAGCTTACACTGGTATTTTGCCAGTTGCTAGAGATGAAACCGGATTAGCTGTAGTTATGGCTCATGAGGTTGCCCACGCTTTGGCCGATCATGGTGCACAACGTATGAGTGCTGCACAACTACAACAATTAGGAGCTGTTGCAGGTTCTGTTGCTTTAAGTGGTAAAAGTGACCAGACTCAACAGATCTTTGCTCAAGCTTACGGATTAGGTTCCCAATTAGGAGTAATGCTTCCTTTTAGCAGAAGTCATGAAACTGAAGCAGATAGAATTGGATTAACTTTAATGGCTATTGCGGGATATGACCCTGCTGAAGCGGCAGATCTTTGGAGAAGAATGGCAGAACAAAGCGGGGGACAAGCACCACCAGAATTCTTAAGTACTCACCCTTCTTCTCAAACTAGAATTAATAATCTTACCCAATGGGCTCCGGCAGCTAAAGCTGAAGCAGCTAAATATGGTGTGACTTCCTTCAAATAAAGGGTTCATTATAAATTTTTTAAAGCCGTTCTTATAGAGCGGCTTTTTTTGTTATTTTTAAAAAATGAAATATCCCCCTAAAGGAAGCAAGAAATTATTAAATGCATGGGCTTTTTATGATTGGGCCAACTCAGTTTACAGTTTGGTGATCGCTTCAGCAATCTTCCCGATTTTTTATGGTGCTATTACAATTGTAAAAGATAGCGATGGTAAAATTATAGATGATACCATAAATTTTATGGGGTTTAATTTTAATAACGACTCTTTAGTTAGTTATGTTACCGCCTTAGCATTCCTGGTAGTTTCTATTTTCAGTCCTTTTTTGTCTGGGATCTCAGATTATGTTGGGAATAAGAAATCGTTTTTAAAATTCTTTTGCTATTTGGGAGCCATTTCTTGCATCGGCCTTTTTTGGTTTAGTCTAGATTTTCTGTGGTTCGGTTTGTTATGCTATTTCTTTGCACTTATAGGCTTCTGGTCTAGTTTAGTTTTTTATAATTCTTATTTACCAGATATTGCTTTTCCAGAGCAACAAGATAAAATTAGTGCGAAAGGTTTTTCTTTAGGATATATTGGAAGTGTAATTCTACTTATCATTTGTTTGATCATGATCATGAAATATAAATGGTTTGGGTTTGAAAGTGAAGATTTACCAACAAGATTGTCTTTTGTTTTAACAGGAATTTGGTGGATTGGATTTAGCCAATACACATACAAGTATTTACCAAAAGGGAATAAGAAGGAAAAGCTTACTAGGAATGTTCTTTTTAATGGATTTAAAGAAATAAGGAAAATTTGGTTTGCCCTTAAGGATCAGGTGATGCTTAGTAGATATTTAATGGCTTTTTTTACATACAGCATGGCCGTGCAAACCATTATGCTTATTGCTACCTATTTTGGAATAGAGGAATTGGACTGGGGAGAGCAAGATGCTACAACAGGTTTAATTGTAAGTATTTTACTGATTCAGTTAGTTGCAGTTTTAGGTGCAACTTTAACTTCTAGAATAGCCTTGAAAATAGGAAATATTAGAACTCTTATATATTTGAATATTTTCTGGATTCTAATATGCATCTATGCTTATTACATAATAACCCCACAAGAGTTTTATGTAGCTGCGGCAGCAGTAGGTTTAGTAATGGGTGGGATTCAGGCTTTATCTCGTTCTACTTATTCTAAAATGATTCCTGAGAACACTTTGGATACGGCAAGTTACTTTAGTTTTTATGATGTTTCTGAAAAGATTGGAATTGTTATCGGGATGTCTATGTATGGGATAGTTGCTCAATTAACAGGAAGTGTCCGGAATGCTATTTTATTTTTGGTGATATTTTTTATTGCTGGAGTGCTGCTGCTGCTAAGGGTTCCTCAGAAAAGCTAAAAATCTGTTTGAGAATAGATTATAATAATCTAGCACCTGCGGGCGGGTAAGCCCTTGACCTTTGAAAGGCAAAAATAATTTTGAGTCCTTTCTGAACGTTTTATTTATGAAAAAATGACAATTTTAATCGTCAGTTCAATAAATTGACAAGGTTTAAGTTAACTAATATTGATTCAAGGTCTTCGATTTTGTCCAGAACTCTTTTGGGCTTTCTAGATTTAGCATAAGTACTGTCCATAAGACAATCGCTTTTTGGTAAAAACTCATTTTTATTAGAAGTAGGATATTTATATTAGATAGGTAAAAACTCCAAAGTACCGTACAAATCAAAATGCATTTTATCTTACAAAAATTATAGAACGATAAAGTTCCGTTCAGGGAACGGAACTTTTCTAAAGATTGTTAATGTAGCGATTTTATAACCTATTAGGCTTGTTATTTATGGCGAGTCCAGCCAGAGTGCACACTAAAGCAATGTGAATCATAATATTGATCCATTTTCCTGAGGGTATGTGTACCAAAACCAACGCCATAATCATGACAAATGCCAAAAATGCGTACGCATAGAAAAGTTGTTTTCCGAGCAGCACTAAAATACCTGCCACAAGCTCCGATAGGGCTAGAATGGCGCCTAGCACATATGTACCCGTATCTCCCAAAAAGGCGAGACCACTTCCTTTGAGCATATCAGCCATAGCCTGAAGACCGACACCGCCCAAAAATCCTTCGATAAACTTTTCTAATCCGCCCCAAACGAACAATAAGCCAATACCTATCCTGATAATCAAATTTCCTGTAGTGGTATTCATTTTATAAATGTTTTTAGATTTATTGTAAGATATCCAAAATTATTTAACCTTTAACTATAGATTGTTCCTGTTTTATTGTAATTTAATCATTGCTTGATAATTTGTTTTGTTTATTTACAGAATAAAATTGGAATCTAGGGAAACTTTGAGGGACCGTTCTTTTTCTACTAGCCTATTTAACTGTATATCTTAGAAGACCATTTCCGGTTCGTTAAACCCAAACATTGTATCCAAACTGGTTCTGACGATTATGAACTACTTAAAAACATAGGACTGATGCCGAACAAACTAAAAATAAAAGACATATTTCCCGATTTTGAACTTCCCGACCACAGTGGTAAGCTTAGAAAGCTATCCTCGTTTACTCGACAAGGTGAGGTGGACAAAAGGTATGGATTCGAGGACGGTTACCCCGTTATCGTCACTTTTTCACGAGGGTTTTTCTGTCCGAGAGACCAACAACAGTTTCGGATGCTTGTTGAATTTCAGGACGAACTTAATGTCAATTTCTGCAACCTAGTTTCCATCAGTGCAGATGAGCCACAAGTTTCTGCTGCATTCCGTGCAGGCCTTGGTGCCAGCTGGACATTTTTATCGGACTCAGAACGGAAGATTATAAAACAATTGGACATTTTAGATGAAACCGAAGGTGAATATGCTTATCGTTCCTTGCCTTACACCTTTATATTAAAACCAAATCTAGAAGTCTTTAAAATATATAATGGTTGGTACTTTGTAGGAAGGCCCACCGTGGAGGAACTTCGGCAGGATCTGAGGACGATTATGCAGAAAATGGATTATTACAATTATGAAGAGTACAATACGGAACACGTCAAAAAAATTAGGATTCCACAGCAAACATGGCTTCAGGAAAACTATGACAATCCAAAACTACCGAAATATGAAGGCATCGTTTCGTCATTCGATATCAAGTCGGGAAACGGGTATATCCAAACAGCGGATTTGGATGAACCCATTTTTTTTAATTTCACAGCCATCCCCGGAGAAGGATACCGCACGATACGGCAAGATACCAAAATAACCTTCGAACTGGTAGAGACCCATACGGGACTTTCAGCAAGGAATGTCCAACAGCAATAATTAGGTTATCTTCTAACAAGTTATAAGGCCTTCCTAAAATACAAATAATGAACTTCTATGAAGGCCCCAAGATCTATAGTTCAGAAAAATTATATTTAATTTTCTAAACATCCGTAGCTAATGTTAGGCAGTTTTAAACTCTCAATGAAGGAATTAATTTATCTTGATGAAACAGATCCAGAACCAGAGGTTTTAAAATCCTGTTTTTCTGGATTTCCTTTATAACCTATATCCCCAGAACCAGAAACATGAGCTTTTAATGATCGTGATGCGGAAACCTGAATATCTCCAGATCCTAAAACTGTAGCTTCTACATTTTCAGCATTTAGGCTGTAGGCCATAAAATCTCCAGATCCGGTTACTTTGCAGTTGAATTCTCGTGCTTTTCCTTTTAATTTAATATCACCAGAACCTGTAATAGATCCCCATAATTCTTTTGCTTCAACACTAAGATTTATATCTCCAGAACCAGTAACTCCTACTTTCAGCTCATTAGCCTTTATTACACCAGTGTTGGAAACATCTCCAGATCCGGTTACATAAAGACTACTAATAGTCTCTACAGGAACAGTCACTCGGATACTCATATTTCGGGATGGATTTAAAGACACATCCTTTTCAACAGAAATTTTGAGCTGTCCGTCTTTAACTTCCGTAAGAATATATTCCTGTAAATTACTTTCTGCTACTACTTTAATTTTCCCCTCGGTGCCAGAAATAATTTGAACATCTAAAGAACCCACTAAGGCAATTCCGTCGTAATTGGAAGTGCTGCGGGTATCCGTTACCATATTGCCATTTCCATTTACTTTTTTATTTCCCCACCATTGGGCATTCATAGTGGTAGACCCCATAAGTACAAGAGCTAATAAAAGAATTACTTTTTTCATGATTGATTTGTTTTAGTTATTGGTTTATTTTTTTTGAAATGTGATACTTGCGTAGTTGCTTCTTACCACAATGTTACTCGAGTTTCCAGATTTTAGATAATACCCAGAATAACTTTTTTTATTTGATTCATCATTTTTCTTTTGAACATCTAATCCATCCATCCCATCAATTCCTCCATAAGTGGATACGATATCAAAATCGAAAGCTTGATCCATTGCATAGCCAATTTTTACTCCAGCGTAATTGGATTTAATTTTAATGTCTCTAGCTCCCTTCATAATTTTATTTATTTCGAGACTTCCATAGTCTAGATCAAGATCTAAAGATTGATAAACTTGTCCAATTTTAGTGCTTACATAATCTGCGTTTCCATCAAGTTTTCTAAGCTTGTCTATATTTAAACTCCCATAATCTCCATTGTATTTTAGATACTCTACTTTTCTTATTTTGCTTTTAGAATAATCTGCATTGATATCTAGCGTTTTTGCGTCCTCTATTTCAAATTCAGAATAATCTGCATTTATTACTGCATTTTTAACAACTCTTATATGGCTGTTTCTCGAATACTCAATATTAATTTGATTACTATTTCCTAACAGTTCTCCGATATCGATGCTTCCATAATCACAATTTATTTTTGCGTTCCCAGTTAATTTATCCAAATAGATATTTCCGTAGGCATTAATAAGATGGACATTATTTGTAATGGGGGCCTTAATAATATAATTTATCTCCATATTCAAATTATTATTTTCTCCAAAGATCATATTCCACCAGGATCTATTTTCTTCTTCAAAATAGGTTATAGCACTTACCCCTTCAGAAGATTGATCAAATTTCACGAAGATCTCTTCTAGCTTTTCTTTTACTTTTTGTTCGTCATTTCCATTTACTTTAATGACTACTTCAATATGAACTTTATTCTGGTTCCAAGTAGAGACATCTATATTTCCATAGCTATTGTCAATCTTCAGTAGGGCATCTCCAGCTACATCATAAGATTTGGAAATCTTTTTCTCTTTAGTATGTTTGCCAGAAACTTTATCTAAAGTTGTATCGTTCCAAACGGAATTTGCAACTGCAGGATACGTTACTGCAAGGAATAATATATTAAATAACAGTGTTTTCATTTTTATAGTTTTTTAGTTCTTTAATTTCTTCAATTTGGGTTAAAACGTCATTTAGGAGATCTATACGTTGTTGCAAGTTGGAAACCATTGCAAATACTACTCGCTTATCCTTCCCACTCTTAGAAAGGTCTACTTTAAGTTTTTTATATTCTTTATCTAAACGTTCCAGTTGCACTAAGGCATCGTCGATTATAATTTTTGTTTCAGGAGATTTAGAAGCATTTACCTCTTCCAGTTCTGCTCTTATAGCATTTACATAAAAATCTTGCGTTTCTTTCATTTCCGGAGAAATAGCAGCAAGATCTTCAGGCTTCGACAGAATGTTTGAGCTTAAAAAGCTACCAGCAATAAGTATTATAAAAACAATACTCGCAGCAATGGCTATCCAGGATTTCCATAGAGGTTTAACTAGACTTTTACTTTTTGAGCTTTTTAACTTTCGGGACTCCTTTAATTTATATAGAAAACGTTCTTCATGACCAATTTCTGGTTCTTCCAGATCGCAGTCTTCGTTTATAAAGAGTTTATATAATTCTTCATCTTTCATTTTCTGATACTATTTTTCTTAATTGATCTTTAGCTCTAGAGATGGTAGTTCTACAATTGGTAGGACTTAGTATTAGGATCTCACAAATTTCCTCATAATCATAGCCATCAATTAAATGAAGTGTAAGGATGACTCTATAATTTTCTTTTAGTAATTCGAACTTTTTTAAAATATGCTGAATTCTACATTTGTTTTCCTCTTCTTCAGTTATGCCTATTTCTTCTCCTTCATCTATTTCATTCTTAAACTCATCATTATAAGAAACCTGTGCATATTTTATCCTCTTGTTATAAGCATTGATACTAAGGTTTACTACAATTTTCTTGATCCAAGCTCCAAAAGTCGATTTTCCTTCAAACGTATGAATTTTAGAAAAAGCCTTGATAAACCCTTCTTGCATAATATCTTCAGCTTCCGCAGAATCCTTTACAATTCTAAGAGCAGTATTATACATCGCTTTGTAATATTTCTTATATACTTCTAATTGTGCTCGCTGCTCCTGTTTTTGGCAACGTACAATCAAATCTTCTGTGTAAGTAATACTTGGTGTCAAGAAATTTCTATTAGGCTTCTACTATAAAGATACCTATGTTTTTAAATTGTTACAGTTTCTGAAAAAAAAGTTGAATTCTTTTTGGTGGCATAACAATTGAAATAACAGATTAAAATAATACCCGCTACGTGCAGAGGCAGTAGGATTAAACCCTAGCAGAAGATTGTACGTAGATATAAATAATAAACTGTAATGACAGTTTGACCTAAATAAAGATATGGCTAAATCTAAATTATTAAATATTGACAGTTTGTCATTTCAAGGAATCGATGAAGATGCAGAGTTAATTCCTTTGATGACCCCAGAAGATGAAGAGGAGATAAATAAAGAAGAACTCCCCGAAATTTTACCAATACTACCCTTAAGAAATACTGTTTTATTTCCAGGTGTTGTAATTCCAATTACCGCCGGGAGAGATACCTCTATAAAGCTTATTAACGATGCGAATAGTGGAAATAAGGTAATAGGTGTGGTAGCACAAAAGGACGAGGATGTAGAAAATCCAGGAGTAGATGATATTTATAAAACCGGAGTAGTAGCAAGAATTTTAAGAGTTCTTAAAATGCCCGATGGAAATACTACGGTGATCATCCAAGGGAAAAAGCGATTCAAAATAAAAGAGGTAATTTCTGAAAAACCTTACTTGACTGCTTCTGTAGATGAAGTGGCGGAAGTTAGACCAGATTTAAAGAATGCTGAATTTGGAGCAATTATAGAATCTATTAAAGATCTTGCGCTTCAAATCATCAAGGGAAGTCCGAATATCCCGTCGGAAGCTTCTTTTGCTATAAAAAATATTGAAAGTCCTTCTTTCTTGATAAATTTTGTGTCTTCTAACATGAATTTGAGCGTAGATGAAAAGCAAAAATTATTGAAGACCAATAATTTGAAGAACAGAGCGCTGGATACTTTAAAATTCATGAACGTTGAGAATCAGAAACTGGAATTGAAGAATGTGATCCAGAGTAAGGTTCAAAGTGACATGAGCCAGCAGCAGCGTGAGTATTTCCTACATCAGCAATTGAAGACCATCCAAGAGGAACTTGGTGGGGCTTCTAATGAGGATGAGATGGAAGAAATGCGCGTTCGTGCTAAAGATAAAAAATGGGACGAAAAAGTTGAAAAGCACTTTACTAAAGAGCTTGCTAAAATGCAGAGAATGAATCCTCAGGTTGCTGAGTATTCAATCCAAAGAAATTATTTAGATCTTTTTCTGGATCTTCCTTGGGATGAATTTAGTAAAGATAAATTCGATTTAAAACGAGCTAAAAAGATCTTGGATAGAGATCATTATGGTTTAGATGATGTAAAGGAACGAATCATTGAATATCTAGCAGTTTTGAAGCTAAGAAATGATATGAAATCTCCTATTCTTTGTCTATATGGACCTCCGGGAGTTGGTAAAACATCTTTAGGGAAATCTGTTGCAGAAGCTTTGGGAAGAGAATATGTTAGAATTTCTTTAGGTGGGCTAAGAGATGAAGCAGAAATAAGAGGTCATAGAAAGACCTATATTGGCGCGATGCCAGGAAGAATTATTCAGAGTCTTAAGAAGGCTGGAACAAGTAACCCAGTTTTCGTACTAGATGAAATAGATAAACTTAATAGTGGTCATAATGGAGATCCGTCTTCAGCATTATTAGAGGTTTTGGATCCAGAACAAAATAGTGAGTTTCATGATAATTTCTTAGAAATGGGATATGATCTTTCTAAGGTGATGTTCATTGCAACCGCAAATAGTTTGAGTACCGTTCAACCTGCTCTTAGAGATAGAATGGAGATCATTAATGTTACGGGATATACTATAGAAGAAAAGGTAGAGATCGCTAAGCAGCACTTATTACCTAAGCAACTTAAGGAGCATGGACTTACTAAAGAACACATCAAGATTGGTAAAGCTCAATTAGAAAAAATTGTTGAAGGTTATACCAGAGAATCTGGAGTGCGTGGTCTAGAAAAGCAAATTGCAAAGATGGTGCGTTATGCAGCCAAGAATATTGCGATGGATGAAGAATATGTTAAAAAGATCGCTAATGAAGATGTGATAAAGATTCTGGGAAGTCCTAGAATGGAACGTGATAAATATGAAAATAACGATGTTGCCGGAGTAGTTACAGGATTGGCCTGGACGAGTGTTGGTGGAGATATCTTATTTATTGAATCTATCTTGTCTAAGGGTAAAGGGAATTTAAATATTACCGGAAACCTTGGAAAAGTGATGAAAGAGTCAGCAACCATTGCAATGGAATATCTTAAGTCTAATGCAGAAATGTTGGATTTAGATCCTGAAGTATTCGAGAAATATAATGTACATATTCACGTCCCAGAAGGAGCAACTCCAAAAGATGGTCCTAGTGCGGGAATTACTATGCTAACATCTTTGGTTTCATTATTTTCTCAGCGTAAGATCAAAAAGAGTCTTGCAATGACAGGGGAGATCACTTTGAGAGGAAAAGTATTGCCTGTTGGGGGAATCAAGGAGAAAATTCTTGCAGCCAAAAGAGCAAGAATAAAGGAAATTATTCTTTGTGAAGAGAACAGAAGAGATATAGATGAGATTAAAGCTGAGTATGTGAAAGGTCTTACTTTTCATTATGTTAGTGAAATGAAGGATGTTATTGAACTTGCTCTTACCAATGAGAAAGTAAATAATCCTAAAGAATTATAGGATCATAAACCCTGAAGCAATTCAGGGTTTATTTTTTTGTTCCAATTAAAATCTGGTTTATTTATCTTTGAACTTGAAAAGTAAACAGGATTAATCCATTAAATCTAATAGCTTGACAGATCATAAAATTACCATAGCAATAGACGGTTTTTCTTCCACAGGAAAAAGTACGGTTGCAAAACAATTAGCCAAAGAATTAAGTTATGTCTATGTAGATACAGGCGCTATGTATAGAGCTATTACGCTTTATGCAATGCGAAAAAAATATATTACGAAGGATTCCTTTGATGAAGAAAGTCTAATTAAAGACTTGCCATCTTTACTTTTGAAATTTGTTTTTGAGGCTTCTCGAGGTTTCGCTGCAATATATTTGAATGAAGAAAATATAGAAGATGAAATTCGAACAATGCAAGTTTCTCAGTACGTTAGTAGAATATCGGCTCTATCAGAAGTTCGTGAAAAACTAGTTTCTCAGCAACAACAAATGGGACTTGAGAAAGGAGTGGTAATGGATGGTAGAGATATAGGAACTGTAGTTTTTCCAAAAGCAGAGTTAAAGATCTTTATGACCGCCACTGCAGAAGAAAGAGCTGGGCGCAGGTTTAAAGAGATGAAAGAACAGGGGCAGGCTGTGAATTATGAAGAAGTCTTAAAAAATGTAACAGATAGAGATCATCTGGATACAACTCGTGAAGATTCCCCATTGATGAAGGCAGAAGATGCTATAGAAATAGATAATTCCTCACTAAGCTTAGATGAGCAGTTCAATACCTTGCTCAATATTGCTAATGATGTTATAGCCAAGCACAACTAAGAGTTGCCGAAGATGAATGACTGAGGCCAAACTTCCTAATTCTTTATTATACCTTATGGCCGTTGGAGCAGGATTGGTTGTGGCCAATAACTACTACAATCAGCCCCTTCTAAATCTTATTGCAGAAACTTATCAGGTAAAGGAAACAGCTGTAAGTAATATTCCCTTATTTACCCAAATAGGATATGCATTAGGATTATTATTTATAATTCCGCTTGGAGATAAATTTCCCAGAAAGAAACTTATTCTCATAGATTTTATAGCAATTGTCGTCAGTCTACTTGCAGCTGCATTAGCACCTTCTTTACTAATTCTTACTATTGCCAGTTTCTTTATTGGATTTTCTTCAGTAGTTCCCCAACTCTTTGTTCCAATGGCTGCCCAGTTGGCTTCAGAAGAGAGAAAAGGAAGAGCTATAGGAATTGTGATGAGCGGTCTGCTTATAGGAATCTTAGGAAGTAGATTTATAAGCGGAATGGTAGGTGAGTATCTTGGTTGGAGAGCCATGTATTATATTGCCACGGGAATTATGTTGATCTACTGGGTATTATTAAAATATAAATTACCAGAACTAGCTTCAGACTTTAAAGGGACTTATGCCCAACTCATGAAATCTATTCTGCATTACTTTAGATCTGAAAGTTCAGTAAGATTAGCTGCAGTAAGAGGAGGATTAGGATTTGCAGGATTTAGTGCATTTTGGACCACCTTGGTTTTTTTAATGGAGGATTCATTTAATTATGGAAGCGGTGTTACTGGCGCTTTTGGAATTCTGGGAATTGGAGGAGCACTTGCAGCTACAGTTATGGGAAAACTTAGTGATAAGATGAATAAAAACAGACTTATCACCATATCTACCATGCTAATGATTGTGGCTTGGGGAGTATTCGTATTTTCAGGTAGTTCAATTATCGGTTTGGTTATAGGAGTGATCTTCGTTGATATGGGATTACAGTCTCTACATATTACTAATCAAAACATCATTTTCTCAAAAAATCAGGATGCTCGAAATAGGATCAATACAATCTACATGGTTGGGTATTTTATTGGAGGTGCTTTGGGTACCATTTCTGGTGCTTATGCGTGGCAGGAATTTGGTTGGACAGGAGTCGCTACACTTGGAATGATCTACTCTGTGTTAATTTTGATCTTTCATTTTTTATTCAAAAATTCAGTTTCTTAAAACTGAGTTCTCAAATATTTGAATATAACAAAATAAGTTGTATTTTTGCACTCCTTTTTAGATAAAGAAATGGAAATAGAAAAGGGCTGAAAATCAAATATATAATCACTTCTGTGTTTAATTATCTGAAATTTCCATAAAGAACTCAGAATACAAATATTACAATCAGCAATGGCTGAAGAAACCAAAAATCCAGAAGTTGAAGAGTCTAACTCTGAAGTTTCAAATCACGCAGCACCGTCTGCACAACAGGAAAACCCTGAGCAATTCTTAAAAGACTTTAACTGGCACAACTACGAAGAAGGAATAGATCCTGTAGATGATACTAAGTTAGTGGAATTTGAGAAGTTAGTAGCTGAAAATTTTGTAGATACTTTAGATGATGAAGTAACTACAGGTAGAGTTATTAATATCACAGATCGTGATGCAATTATTGACATTAACGCGAAAAGTGAAGGAGTTATCTCTTTAAACGAATTCCGTTACAATCCAGATCTTAAAGTTGGAGATGAGGTTGAAGTATTAATTGATGTACGTGAAGACGCTACAGGTCAATTGATCCTTTCTCACCGTAAAGCTAGAGTGATCATGGCTTGGGATCGTGTGAACAAAGCACATGATGAAGCATTAATCGTAAACGGTTTTGTTAAATGTCGTACTAAAGGTGGTATGATCGTAGATGTATTTGGAATTGAGGCATTCTTGCCAGGTTCTCAAATCGACGTGAAGCCAATTAGAGATTACGATGCTTATGTAGGAAAAACAATGGAATTCAAAGTTGTGAAAATCAACCACGAATTCAAGAATGTTGTTGTATCTCACAAAGCGCTTATCGAAGCGGATATCGAAGAGCAGAAAAAAGAAATTATTGGTCAACTAGAAAAAGGTCAAGTATTAGAAGGTACTGTTAAGAATATTACTTCTTACGGTGTATTCGTAGATCTTGGTGGAGTTGATGGATTGGTTCACATTACAGATCTTTCTTGGTCTCGTATTAACCATCCAAACGAAATAGTTGAATTAGATCAGAAATTGAATGTTGTTATTCTTGACTTCGATGAAGCTAAGACTAGAATTCAATTAGGTTTAAAACAATTACACAAACATCCATGGGAAGCTTTAGATGAAAACCTTAAAGTTGGAGACAACGTTAAAGGAAAAGTAGTTGTAATTGCAGATTACGGAGCATTTATTGAAGTTGCTGAAGGAGTTGAAGGACTTATTCACGTTTCTGAAATGTCTTGGAGTACGCATTTACGTTCAGCTCAGGATTTCGTAAAAGTAGGGGATGAGATTGAAGCTCAAATCTTAACTTTAGATCGTGATGATCGTAAAATGTCTCTTGGTATTAAGCAATTAAGCGCAGATCCATGGACAGATATTACTTCTAAGTATCCAGTTAGTTCTAAGCACACAGGGATTGTACGTAACTTTACAAACTTTGGTGTATTCGTAGAATTGGAAGAAGGAATTGACGGACTTATTTATATTTCTGACCTTTCTTGGACTAAGAAGATCAAACATCCATCTGAATTTACAAACGTAGGTGATAAGTTGGAAGTTGTTGTATTAGAATTAGATGTTGAAGGACGTAAATTAAGTTTAGGTCACAAACAAACTGAGTCTAACCCTTGGGATAAATATGAAACTGAATTCGCTGTAGGTACCAAACATACTGCGGAAATAGCTGAAATAGTAGACAAAGGCGCAACTATAGAGTTTAATGAGGATATTACTGCATTCGTTCCTACCCGTCACCTTGAAAAAGAAGATGGTAAGAAACTAAATGCTGGTGAGTCTGCGGAGTTCCAAATTATTGAATTCAACAAAGAATTCAAGAGAGTGGTAGCTTCACATATGGCTATACATAAAGAAGAAGAGCAAAAAATCGTGAAACAAGCTGCTAAGAAATCAGCTCAAAACACTGAAAAAACCACTATTGGTGATGTAAATGCAGATCTTCAAGCATTAAAAGATAAAATGGAAGGGAAAAAATAGTCTTTCCAACCATAAGTTTTTTAGCTTAAAAGAAAAAGCCTCCTTAATTTAAGGAGGCTTTTTTTATTACTGTTTTTTAAAAGTTGCTTATTCTATAATTTCAATTAGAAGTCTCTAAAGAGTTTTAGGAAGGATAATGGGCTTTACAATTTTGTGTCTATACTCCTTAGACTTTAATGCCTCTGCAGGATTTAAAGTAGATGTAAGATGTGAATAGAACTTTTTATCAGTCTTGATTTTCGTGAATGCATCTAAGAAATGCCACCCATACATTATGGGCTTAAATAACCTCTTCCTTGAAGCATTTAGAATGGAATTTTAAACATACTCCGGGAATTTCTCTTTTATAATTCCCTTAACTCCGTCTGCAAATAAGGGCTTGTTTAGGATCCCAGAAATTTGGGGAATGCGCTTTGCCTTATCCCTTTCATCTGGATTAAGAGCTGAACTGTATATTTATCGGTACTTAATTCCAGCATATCCTACCCAATGTGTATTTTTCGCTGGTGCAGTTGTACCCATTCCAAGATCATCTACCCGAATATGTTTATTGTGAATACTTGATCTATAATCTACTAGAGAACCTTGTAATGGTTCTCTGTGAAGCAGGAGATTTAGTTTATTAGCCATTAAAACGCCGAATGGAATAGAATACCTTCCGCACCAAGTCCAGTTATATTCCATATAGTTTTCTTCTTTCACCGTGATTTTATTGAAGTTGCTAATTCCTTCTTTGCTGATCTCTTCGGTCAAAAAGTTCTTAATGATATCTAGATCTTTTTCATAGGCTTGGGCGGTGCCAAGACTATCCACTCCAAAAGGAGCTAAATTAGAACTTCCCCATCCTTCATTTCCATAATGTATAGCATCGCTAGAAATTACAACAGCTAGATCCTCGCCGTAATTCATGTTTGTCTCCTTCATAAGATCTGCAAGAGCTAGAGCTATTACTTCTGAAAAAGTGTCCATATCTTCAAATGAGTTATAAGGTACTAGTATTGGAATGATCTCTACCGATTTGTTTTTTTGCTGAAGGAAAGGAGTAATGGCTTCCAAAGAGTGCTCTAATTGCATCATTTCATTATGAACGATATAAGTGCTGTCTGGAATTAATGAAAGCATCCTGTCCCTTAAGGGCGAGATTTTGATGGTACCATAGGGCGTTTGCCATTCTTTAAAAGAACCAAATATTATTTTGTCTTTGAGCTCGAAATTCCTTGCTCTATGGGCAACCCCTACAAGTACAATGGTTTTTGCTTTTATACTTGAAAGTGTCTTTTTATAAAGTCCAGCCGCATATGCATAATCATCATGTGGGCAGATCACTGCTTTACTTATTTCAGAAGTAGAGACTTTATCTTCCGCAGCAATTCTAGACAAGATGCTATCCATTTGCCATTTATATTGAGGGAAGCCAATAGTGTCTTCTAAATGCCTTATTTTAATATTTGAGTCAGTAGAATTCTCATTATCTTTCTGTTGCCCAAAACAGAGCGCACTCATTATAACAAAGCTCAAAGTGAGTATATATTGAATTTTAATTGTTTTCATTTCTATTATAGTGTGATTTCTTGAAGTTCCAGCTCATAATCATACTGGAGGTCTTCATGTAAGAGTGTAATTCCTTTTTTTACAAGGAGTAACTGTCTATTATACAAGTTCAACATGGTAGTGTTCCTTTTAATTGAAGGTGAAAAATCAGATAACTGAGCACAAAAGAATAACAAGAGTTCAACTTCAGTTTCTTTCTTTTTGGAATATCTTATATACTTCTTTATCATTTTTAAAATCTTCCTCACACTTTTCTTAATGAGATAAAAATTCTTCTTATTAATAAGGCCGAATTGTATTTCTACTTCCTGTTTTATTTGTGCTATGAACTCTTCTTCATCTATAGAATCAAATAAGACATAGGTGAGTAGTTCTTTATTCTCCTTTTTAAATTTAGAAAGATGTAAACAATAATCTAATAGATCTTCTTTAGATCTATGGCCAAGCTCATCTTTAAGCTCCTTTATACTGGCAACCTTCATGTTTAATATGTTTTTATTTATTCAAAAATAAGCTAGCAGGAAACCCGAAATTCATCTTCTAAGCCAAACATACTATTTACTGAAGCCGTAATAGCCAAACTTCATTAGAAATTCCAATCTTTTTCTTCACATCTATTTGCTTCCAATTATTTTTTAAGTCAATGGGTTTCTTTTTTCTGAATTAATGTAAATACTCCTATAATGGGGCCAATTGCCAATATTAAATATAAGAATTTAGGATCTATATAATTACTTAGCAGTGAAATGGTTTGGAGACTCACAATGGTAATTGCAAAACCGATGCTATTCACTAAAGTTAAAGCTGTAGCTCTATGCTCTGCTGGAGCATTTTGCGCTACCAAAGTAGAAAGTAGCGGAGAATCTGCTACCACTGTCATTCCCCAAAAAAATAAGAATGCAAGAAAAATAGGAGTAGAATCTGTGTAAAAGATAAGCGGAGATAATAAACAACAACATCCAGACAATAATAGTGCAGTTCTGGCCACTTTTTTTTCTCCAAAAGCACTGGAGAGATAACCTCCAATTACGCATGAAAACCCACCAATTCCAATTATAAGAAAGGAAAGTAGCGGGATGTTTATTTCAGCTAAAGGGTGAAGATTTAAATAGGTGGCTAAGATCACCGGCACAAAGGCCCAAAAAGTATATAGTTCCCACATATGTCCAAAATAGCCGAAAGCTGCAGTTCTCAATTTGATATCCTTAAAAATAACTTTTCCCGTATTGAGAGCTGGTTTATAATTTCTCTTCCTATATGGACCGTTTGGAACAAATAGTAGGATTAATAGCCCCCCAATACAGGCAATACAAGAAGTTGCTAGGATTACATTTTCCCAGGACACTTTAAAAAACGCACTATTTAATAAATGTGGAAAAGCGGTTCCAACTACCAAAGCACCCACTAAAAAGCCTAAAGCTTTTCCAAGACCTTTGTTGCTATAATCTGAAGCAATCTTCATCCCAACAGGATAGATCCCCGCTAAGAAAAATCCGGTTGCAAACCGAACGCATAATAAGCTTATAAAAGTATTGCTTTCCAGAATTGTGGAAAGATTTATAACTGCTACAGAAATGGCACACGCAAAAAATACTTGAGAAGGAGAAAAACGATCTGCTATTGCCAAAAGAGCGAATAACAATGTTCCTAGAATAAAACCAAATTGTACCGCAGAGGTTAAGTGTTCTAGTGCGTTTTCATTTAATCCAAAATTTCTTATAAGATCTGATAGCACAGCATTGGATGCGAACCAAACAGAAGTACAGCAAAACTGGGCAATTACAATAATGAAAATTATTAAACGGGTATTTTTCATTATTAAAAAAGTCTATGGGATGTTTTTATTTTTTTTCTATTTCAGAAGAAATACACTTTCAAAAATACAATAACAATCGGGTTTTTAGTTTCAATATGTTAAACATTTCATATTATCTTATAAATACCTGTTAATTAACGAATTATTAAAAACCAACAAGGTTATTACTGCGTAAATTAACTGTATCCCCCCGAGATATTAGTTTATTAGAACTCTCCCCATTTAAATATATTAATTTTTTATTGTTCACAAATATATTATTGCTTTTACCCAAATTGCCTGAATAAAGATTACCTACTTATCGTGGTTTAACATTAATAATTAAAAATATTAGTTATGAAAAAACCAATGATTAATGTCGAGTCATTCCATGACGGACGCGAAGGAAAAATGAATTCGAGAAGAAAATTTCTTAAAATTGGAGGCTTAGCTGTAGTTGGCTCGAGTTTGTTCCTCTATTCTTGTGAGGAAGATGGAATCACCGATGAAGAAATTAATGCGCTAGATGCAAAAGGTGTAAACAACAAAAAAGTTTTTAATCTAGGAAAAGGAGATTTAGCGATTCTAAATTATGCTTATATTTTAGAGCAACTTGAAGCTGCATTTTATACAGAAGTAGTTAATGGATCCTATTATGAAGGCATATCGGATGCCAAAGAAAAACAAATTATTACAGATCTCTGGTACCATGAGGTAATTCATAGAGATTTCTTTAAAATAGTTTTAAATTCTATAGCAGCACCTGGGAGAGTGGCACCCGATTTAAATTTTGATTTTAGTGGGGTAGATTTTGGAAGTCGGGAAAATGTGTTAACGGTATCTCGAATATTAGAAGATACAGGGGTTTCCGCCTATAATGGTGCCGGAAAATTACTTGAAAGTACAGAGTATTTGCTGATTGCAGGAAAAATAGTTTCTGTAGAAGCGAGACACGCCTCTGCAATTAGAGATCTTCTTGAACCTGGAACAACCAATTTTGCGTCAGATGAGATCTTAGTAGATCTTGGAGGAACAGGTGAAGCTTACGATGAAGCCACTTCTCCACAGGATGTTTTGGCTGCAGTTGCTGCGACAGGTTTTCTTGAAACCAAGATCATCGCCAATAACATACCAACTGCTTAATTAATAACTAATCTTAAAAACTAAAAATTATGAATATTATAAAATTCTTAGACGATATTTCTAATAAGGAACTATTAGAAACCAAGGGATCAAGAAGAGATTCCTTTAATCAAATGAAAAATGTAGGCAAAAATTTTGCTTTAGCATCTATTCCATTTGCACTGGCAGCAACGAGCAAAAAAACTTCTGCCGCCACGATGTCAATGTCATCGGCGATGTTCCAAGCGGACACTACAGCTATTTTAAATTTTGCTCTTACTTTAGAATATTTAGAGCGTAATTTTTATCAAATAGCTCTTGGAACAGATGGATTAATTCCAGAGGAAGACAAAGATATATTCGGACTAATTGCTGAGCATGAAACTTCTCACGTGGAGTTTTTCAAAGCAGCTTTAGGCGATGCGGCTATTGATGAACCGACTTTTGATTTTACAGGTGGAGATCTAGGATTAGATACTTTCAGTAATTATCAAACATTTCTTGCATTGTCGCAAGGTTTTGAGGATACTGGAGTAAGAGCATTTAAGGGTCAGGCTGGAGCATTAGCAAATAATGATGATTTACTGACATTTGCTTTGCAAATTCACTCTGTAGAAGCAAGACACGCATCACAGGTGCGTAGGATGAGAAATCAAAAAGGTTGGGTAACGGGTGGTACAGCTGCGAGTAATGGCATTCCATCAGTATTTGACGCAATATATGCAGGGGAAGCAAACACAGTACAAGGTGGTGTAGAGCTTGCCGGACTATTTGGTTCTTTTGGAGGGCCTCAAGCCGTTCAGGAAGCCTTCGATGAGCCATTAACAATGGCCGAAGTACTTGCTATAGGTGGAATATTTATTGTGAGTTAGGGATTAAAATCACCTTGAAAAGAAAAAATCATGCTTAAAGAAATTATTCTTTTAGCATGATTTTTGTTTTCTTCTATTTCAATGAAATATAAGAACCTTTTAAATACCAAACAAAATCCTATTAGTCTAAATCAAAAAAAATCTTACTTTTGTCTTCCAAACATCATCAGTTTCTATTATGAGTCAAAAAGTGTTGCTTAATTCTAAAGAGATCAACATTATTCTTCGTCGTTTGGCTTGCCAGTTGGTAGAAAATCATCCTAATTTTGAAAATACCGTAATTATAGGAATTCAACCTCGTGGGGTATTTCTCGCCAATAGAATTCTTCAGTTATTAGAAGAAGAATATGGTATTACCAATGTGGAGTATGGACAATTGGACATCACTTTTTACCGAGATGACTTCAGAAGAAGTATAAAACCCTTAGAAGCGAACAAAACCAAGATCGATTTTATTGTTGAAGATAAACAAGTAATCTTTATAGATGATGTTCTCTATACTGGACGAAGTATACGTTCAGCCTTAACTGCAATTCAGTCCTTTGGAAGACCTAAAGAAATAGAATTGCTTACTCTTATTGATAGAAGATTCAGCAGGCATTTGCCTATACAGCCAGATTATAATGGCAGGCAGGTAGATGCAATAAATGATGAGCAGGTAAAAGTGCATTGGCAAGAAATACATGGGGAAGATGCAGTTTATCTTTTACCATTTGAAAAAACAGAACAGGAAGTGATTCCACAGAAAAAAGATACTAAATGAGCGAATTAAGTGTAAATCACTTATTGGGAATTAAATATCTTAAAAAAGAAGATATCGACCTGATCTTTAAAACTGCCGATCATTTTAAGGAAGTGATCAATAGACCAATTAAAAAGGTTCCTTCTTTACGAGATATTACCATCGCCAATTTATTTTTTGAAAATAGTACCAGGACAAGACTTTCTTTTGAACTGGCCGAAAAAAGGTTAAGTGCAGACGTTATTAACTTCTCAGCTGCTTCTTCTTCAGTAAAAAAAGGCGAAACCTTAATAGACACAGTAAATAATATCCTTGCAATGAAAGTGGATATGGTGGTAATGAGACATCCAAATCCAGGTGCAGGAATTTTTCTTTCCAAGCATGTAGACGCAAGTATTATAAATGCAGGAGATGGAACGCATGAACACCCAACCCAAGCTTTATTGGATAGTTATTCCATACGTGAAAAACTTGGGGAAGTAAAAGGCAAAAAAGTTTTAATAGTAGGAGATATCAAGCACAGCAGAGTTGCACTTTCTAATATTTTCGCATTAAAACTGCAAGGAGCAGAGGTGAAGGTATGTGGTCCTAAGACTTTAATTCCAAAGTATATAGAATCTTTAGGGGTGAGTGTTGAAACCAATCTTATAAAAGCTTTAGAGTGGTGTGATGTTGCCAATATGCTTAGAGTTCAGAATGAACGGATGGAAATTAGTTATTTCCCGACAACAAGAGAATATACCCAACAGTTTGGATTAAATAAGGAGATCTTAAATTCTCTTAATAAAGAGATCGTTGTGATGCATCCAGGGCCTATAAATAGGGGAGTGGAGATAACCAGTGATGTAGCAGATTCTAAACAAGCTATTATATTAGACCAGGTGCAAAATGGGGTTGCAGTAAGAATGGCTGTTATTTACCTTTTAGCTTCAAAAATAAATCGATAAGTTTATAGTAGATTAAAAGTTTGAAAATGAAAATTACACGAAAAGAAGAATTCATTGTTTTAAAGGATAATAAGAATAATCTTGTAGATTTTGCAGAGAGGATCACTGAAAACTATTCAGATTATAGAAATGATAATGTGATTGTAGATCTTCTAAATTACGAAAACTTTGATATAAAAGATGCGCTTCTTTTTTTAGAAATTTCTAATATTCACCGTGCAGAGAAAAAATCCTTTGTAATTGTAAACTCAAACATCTCTATAGATGTTATTCCAGATGAATTAATTGTAGTTCCAAGTCTGCTAGAAGCAGGCGATATCATTAAAATGGAAGACTTGGAGAGAGAACTCGGGTTTTAATTACTCATTGAGGTTTTAATTCTCCGAGGCTTGCCCGAAACATTCAGGCGGGCTTGCCTCGAATTTTTAAAAGTATTTTCCTCCCGAACCATCGGGACATACCTCGTGGGCTTGCCCCGAGGTTCTTGATTGAGGTTTTAATTCTCCGTCCCAATAGTTGTCGGGATGTTTCGAAATTTTAAAAATTATTACTCCCGAGATATTGGAATATATATGTTAAGCTTGGCCCGAGATTCTTGTTTAAAATTTAAATTTATAGCCATTATTTGTTTTCGCAAGATAATAAAAACATAAGTATGAAATTAACAATACTAGGTTGTTATGCAGCGACCCCAAGAACGTTTACAAACCCCACGTCTCAAGTTCTTGAAATAAACAATCACTTATTTCTTATAGATTGTGGAGAAGGCACTCAAGTTGAATTACGTAGAAACAAGATCAAATTTTCACGGATCAAGCACATCTTCATATCACATTTACATGGAGATCATTGCTTTGGACTGGTAGGACTTATCTCGACCTTTAGATTATTAAATAGGGAATCTGAACTCCATGTTTATGGACCCAAGGGGATAAAGGAAATAATTACATTACAGCTTAAGTTGTCTAAATCCTGGACAAATTATCCTTTATTTTTTCATGAATTAAATAGTAAAGAACCAGAATTATTATTTGAAGATGAAAAAGTTACAGTGGAAACAATTCCTCTAAATCACAGGATATATACCAATGGTTTTTTATTTAAAGAGAAACCGGGGCCTAGAAAACTGTTGATCAATGAGATCATGAAATATAACATTGATGTTTCACTATACCAGAGTCTAAAGATGGGTAAAGATGTAGAATCCAATGATGGAGAAATAATTCCGAATCATTTGGTAACTGGTCCTCCAGAGAAACCTATGAGTTATGCTTTTTGTAGTGATACAGCGTATTATCCAGAAATAATTGCTCAGATTTCGAATACAACAGTACTTTATCATGAATCTACCTTCCTCGAAGCCAATAAGGAATTAGCAGCACCTACAAAACATTCTACAGCTATACAGGCTGCTCAAATAGCCAAGGATGCAAAAGTCGAAAAATTGATTCTTGGTCACTTTTCTACAAGATATCCAAGTATTCAATTATTTAAGGAAGAGGCACTTACCACATTCCCAAATGTAGAATTAGCCGATGATGGTAAAATATTTACCTTTTAACGGATAATTTTCAATTTTCTTACACGCTTATTTTAAAAACAGGAGCTTAAAGTAGGATTTAGCGTACAAAATATGTTAAAATTACCATAAAATCGATTAAGTACATGTCTCAGAGTGTATTTAGTCGATTTTATTTGTATTTTGGCTAGACCAAATCGCTTAACCTACTTATTATGTTGAACTATACAAAACAATTTTGTCTTGTTTTTGCTTGTATTCTTACGTTTGCATCATGCTCTAAAGACAATGCTATTCCAGAAAATGAGGCACAACTTAAAACTGCCAATTTATCAAATTCTATCGCTTATACCTCATTGGAATCTGAGATTCTAAATGGTGTGAATAAGTACAGAGAAAGTATAGGTATGAAAGCACTTGCAAGAGTAGATGAGGTAACTTATCAAGCAGATGATCATACAGTTTATATGACGAGCAACGAAGTCGTAAATCATGATAATTTTAATGTGCGTTATAGCAATTTAGTTTCTGAGGTAGGAGCAAAAGCAGTAGCGGAAAATGTAGCTTTTGGATACGGAAATGCAGATGCGGTTGTAAAGGCTTGGATTGCTAGTGAAGGTCACCGTGTTAATATTGAAGGTGATTTTACACATTTTGGAATTTCAGTAGATAAGGATAAAAACGGTAAGAACTATTTTACCAACATCTTTATGAGAAGATAATAAATAAGATTTAGTTTACCCCGATCAGTATTAATTATAGCAGAAAGTTTAATTAGCCTTCATGTAATCAAAAGACCCACATTCAAAATAATTGAATGTGGTTCTTTTAGTTGTATAAATCATCAGAGACTCAAGACCCAAGACTCCAGATTCAATAGTATTGGCTCTGGTTAGCCTTCAGTCACAAAAGCACCATCTATATCATAAGTATATGATTCAATTAAATACCTAAGGTTTTCCCATTTCAATAGTTTAATAGTCAGGTCTTGAGGAATCTTTCTGCTTTCGCTAAGAGCAGACTAATGTTTAGTGGTTGGTAACTCCTAGATCACAAATGGATTTAGGACATTCGATGTGATAACAGAAAATTATTCAGTTAAGAACAGGGGATAATTCATTGAAAGTTATACCAACGAAAACGCCCAGATAATAAAATACTATCTGGGCGTTATATTTTTTATTAATGAGATCTACTTCATTTTTACAACACTAAACATAGATCTTCTATTTAACTGATGTTCTTCCTTACTACATAAATCACATGCTATTGCCGGTTCTCTTTCACCAAAACCTTCATGTGCATTTATACGCTCTGCAGCAATTCCACTAGCTACTAAATAATCGTAGGTAGATTGCGCTCTTCTTTCAGCTAAACCTACATTATATTGATCAGATCCTCGCTTATCTGTATGAGAACCGATCTTAATCACTAAGTCCGGGTATTTGTTGGACATTAAATTAACCAACTTGTCTAGCTCCTTAGCTGCATCTGGTCTAATATTGGATTTATCAAAATCGAAATAGATGTTATTGATCTCAGCTAAATATTCTACATCTTCAATAGGATCTAATTGTATGTTATAGATAAGTTCTTCAACATCATCTGTATTATTAGAATCTACGGTGCCAGTCATTTCTTTATATTGAATGTGCTTAGCTTCAATAGGATATTTCATGTTTCTATTGATCTCCTGCTCATAGTTCCCATCGGTATCAGTTTCAAGGAAAGCAAGTTGTTTATTGTCTGGTGTGAATAAACGCACTGTAGCATTTGGAATTGGTTCTCCATTCACTTTGTCCGTTACTTGTCCTTTTAGAATCAATGTCTTTAGTAGATTGAATCCGTAGATATCATCACTTCCTACTCCACCAGCTCTGTTAGAAGCAAAGTAACCTAAATTGCTTTCCTCTTTTTGAAAATATGCGAAATCGTCTAGGTTGCTATTTATAGGTTCTCCAATATTAGTTACTTCTGAAGTTTCTTTAGAAAGATCTACTTTAAAGATATCCATCAAGCCGAAGCCAGGATGTCCATTTGAAGAAAAGTATAGAATTGAATCTTTAGCCATAAAAGGGAAAGATTCGTCCAGACTAGTATTGATCTTATTTCCAAGATTCACAGGATTCCCGAACATATTGTTCTCCATGATCTCAACTTTATATAGATCTGCACCACCAAAACCATTTGGCATATCAGAAACAAAATATAAGGTTTTTCCATCCGAAGATAAACTTGGGTTCCCAACAGAATAGCCATTGTCGTTAAATGGAAGTTCTATAATGTCATCCCAAGAATTGTTATTGTTGGTAGCTCTATATAACTTTAGATTATTAGTTTCATCCTTAAGTTTTTTACCCTCTTTATTATTTAGGTAATTATTTCTAGTAAAATACATGTATTTTCCATCCTTAGCAATAGTAAGTGGACCTTCATGCAAAACTGTATTGATATCTCCAGCTACAGAAGATACTGTTTCAGAATTAGCAGCTAACTGATAAACATCCAAAAATGGTTCTCCATTCCAGGAATATACCTTATTCTTTTTGGACATTCCGCCATCTCTTGCAGAAACTAAATAAGTAACGCCATTATGCTCATAAGCTCCAAAATCACTATATCCAGAGTTGAAAGCAACTTTATCTAAAGTGTAATTGTCCTTTATTTTAAAGTCGGCTATATCTTTAGAAAGCAATTCATCTACTTCAGCTTTGTTCTTTCCGGCGGTACTATATTTCTTTAGCCATTCTTTAGATTCGTCATATCGTTTAACTCCTCTTAAGGCTTGTGCATACTTAAAATAATACTCTGGAGAAATACTGGTATCTTTAACAGCTTCAGCATAATAAAAAACCGCATTTTCTGGGCTGCTTAATTTTAGATAGCTATCTCCAAGTTTACTTTGATTGTAAGTGGTGTTATAATCCTTTTCTATAAGTTCCTTGTAAACATCTACAGCTTCAATATAAGCAAGATCATTATATAGACGATCGGCTTTTTTTTGCTTTCCGCTTTGTGCGGAAGCCATAAAACTATTTCCAATGAATAGTAGGAGTATTAAGTAGTTGAAATTCTTCATAATAGTTTTATTTATGTTAGAAAAATCTTGGAGATTTATATTTGGTATTCTTAGATCTCAATTCGAAAATCAAAAGAATTTCATGAGATCCAGAAGTATAAGGCCTAAGATCTGAAATTGAATATTCGTAAGCATAACCTATTCTTAAGGACGGTAAGATCTGGAAATCTGCAAATGCACCCACAGCGTCATCCAATCTATAGGTACCTCCTAAATATAATTTTTCGTCATAAATAACCGTTCCAGACATATCAAAAGATAGAGGAGCTCCGTTAGTAGCTTTAACAAGTGCAGTTGGACGAAGTTTCCATGTTTCATTAAGATCAAAAACATAACCTCCAGTAAGGTAATAGTGTACTTGCTCTAAAGCTACATAATCACTAAAATCGTTATTGTTGTTATTTATCAATTTAGGAGCAGAAAGGCCTAAGTACCAATCTTGTGCAGATAGATACACCCCCGCACCAAAATTAGGTGTCCATTTGTTGAATTGATCGTTGAAAAACGGATCGCTAAGTACAGATGGTTCTACAAATAGATCTTCATCCAGATCATAATAACTAGCACCTCCCTTTAAACCAAATGCAAGTGTAGTATTATCGCTTACATTTATGGTATAAGAGAAATCGGCATATAAATACGTGTATTTTTCATAACCAGCTTTATCATTGATCACAGAAAAACCTAGACCAACTTTCTCATTATTCAGAGGTGTATGAATAGACAAGGTCTGAGTTACAGGACCACCACTTAAGCCAGCCCATTGGTTTCTATTCAATGCGGTTAATGAAAACCCATCTCTGCTTCCTGCGTAGGCCGGATTTATAGATATAGTGTTATACATATATTGCGTGAACTGTGGTAGTTGTTGAGCATTTGTGGTTAAAAGGCCAACAAAAAATATCGATATTAGGATATAGAAGTTTTTCATGTTTATAGCTTTATTTAGTTCCTAAGAAGATGTATCCTTGAATTGGTTCAAAAGCACCTCCGTTAATTTCTAAAATGTAATAGTAGGTACCAGATGGTAATTGATTTGAGTTAGTGAATGATTTATTTGAGAATCCATCCCAGTTGTTTTGATAATTTCTCATAGAATATACTTCAGCACCCCATCTATTAAAGATTTGAACATTATAGGTGAATCCACATTCTAGATCAAGGTCTACATGGAAGAAGTCATTAAAGCCATCTCCATTTGGTGTTACTGCTTTAGATATAGTATCTCTAATATCGTCTATGCTACAAACTAATACGATACAAGTAGCATCTATTGTTAATTGAACCTCTGTTGCAGAAGGACAGTTCCCTGCAATAATATAATTGAAGGTATAAGTACCTAAATCATTTTCAAATGATCTCAAGTCTAAAATACTACCATCTAAGCTTCCTTCTGCATTTGGGTTTTCCCAAGTTCCTGTGCGATCAAAATCTCCAACTAATAAGTCGAATAAGTTATAAGAACCATTATCATAACATTGTGATACACTAGTTCTTGTTTCAATTGCTATAGCTACTGGTGCAATAAGAATCACCTCAGTTATTTCAGAATCTTGTTCAAATCCATCTTGCGCAATTACAGAATAGGTACCAGGCTCAAGATCTGCAAAAACTCCGCTTTCTTGGTAATCTACACCATTAAGACTATATGTTAATCCTTCTATAGTTTGTACTGTGATAGTACCAGTTGGATTTTCACAAGTTGGTTGAGTTACCGATACCGTTGGCGGGGCAGGAGGAGCATCGTCTACTGGATTTACAGTTATTGTAACTGTAGCAGTATCTGTTCCACCATTTCCGTCGGAAATTGTGTATTCAAATGAATCTGTTCCGTTGAAATCTGGATTAGGAGTGTAAGTAATAGTTCCATTTTCATTGATCACTACTGTGCCATTAGATGGAGTAGAAACCGCAGTTACAGTTAAACCATTCCCATCTACATCGCTGTCGTTATCCAGTACTGAAACTGTTACTGCATTATCTTCATCTGTTGTAGCTTCGTCATCTACAGCAACTGGCGCATCGTTTACAGCATTTACCGTAATAGTTACTGTAGCAGTATCTGTTCCACCGTTACCATCAGATATTGTGTATTCAAAAGAATCACTTCCGTTGAAATTATCGTTAGGAGTGTAGGTGATAGTTCCATTTTCGTTGATCACTACAGTTCCGTTTGAAGGAGAAGTTGTACTTACTACTGTAAGATCATCACCATCTACATCAGAGTCATTATCTAGAACTGATATAGTTACTGGTGTATCTTCATTTACAGAAGCTGAATCATCCACAGCAATTGGTGCATCATTTATTGGATTCACCGTAATGCTTACTGTAGCTGTATCAAAACCTTCATTAGCATCTGTGATAGTATAGGTAAATGAATCTGGACCGTTATAGTTTGCATTAGGCGTATAAGTGAAGGTTCCATTTTCGTTAAGTACTAAGGTTCCGTTACTTGGATCTGTATTACTTACTATTGTAAGTTGGTCTCCATCAGGATCTGAATCGTTATCTAGAACTGAAATTACTACTGAAGTATCTTCGTTAGTACTTACAGCATCATCTACAGCTACTGGAGTTCCTTTTACAAGAACTGTAAAGCTACATTCTGTAGTGTTTCCAGAAGCATCAGTTGCAACATAGGTTACTACTGTGGTCCCAATTGGGAATTGTTCTCCAGATGCCAATCCAGTTGTTCTTTCTACAGTTACTCCACAATTATCTGTTGCAGTGATCTCGGTATAAGTAACAACTGCAAAATCCTGACCTACAACATTCGTAGTTATAATATTACCAGGACAAGCTATTGTTGGATCTTGGTTATCTGTTACAATCACATCAAAGGATACTGTTGAAGTATTTCCAGCTGCATCTGTTGCAGTGTGAGTAACACTTGTAGTTCCCACAGGGAATTCACTTCCAGAAGCTAAGCTTCCTTCGTTAAGAGTTACCTCAGTTCCATCACAATTATCTGTAGCAGTGGGAGCAGAGAAAGTAACAACTGCACCACAAGCGTCAGCATCTGTGTCTACTTCCATATCTGATACAGTTCCAAATGTTGGATCTTCAGTATCATTCACAGTTACATCAAAGCTACATGAAGCTTGATTACCAGCTGCATCTGTTGCAGTGAAGGTTACAGTTGTAGTTCCTACCGGGAATACTTCCCCTGAAGTAGGACCTGCAGTTTGAGTAACAGTCACTTCAAGATCAGAATTATCTGTTGCTACAGGAGTTTCAAAAGAAACTACAGCTCCACAAACTCCTTGATCTACATCCATATCTATATTAGAAGGACACACAATTGTAGTTGGTTCTTCATCAGTAATAGTTATCGTAAAGTTACAAGTAGTTGTATTTCCAGAAGCATCAGTTGCAGTAAATTCTACAGTTGATACTCCAATTGGAAACTCGCTTCCAGATACAAGACCTGAAGTTTGTTCTACAGTTACATCACAATTATCTAAGGCTTTTGCATTTTCAAAATTTACGATTCCAAAACTTTCACCAATCTCTGTAGTTTGAGTCACAGCTATTGGACAAGATATTGTTGGATCTTGGTTATCTGTTACGATCACTTCAAAGGATACGGTTGAAGTATTTCCAGCAGCATCTGTTGCAGTGTAAGTAACACTTGTAGTTCCCACAGGGAATACACTTCCAGAAGCCAGGCTTCCTTCGTTAAGTGTAACTTCTGTTCCATCGCAATTATCTGTAGCGGTAGGATCAGAGAAAGAAACAACTGCACCACAAACATTAGGATCTGTGTCTATAACAATATCTTCCATTTCTGAAAGTTCTGGATCATCTGTGTCAGGAATTGCAATTATTTCAACTTCTGTTGAAGATGAGATACATTCTCCATCTATAAATCTTGCAGTAATAGAGTAAATATTAGGAGTTAAGTTATTGAGATCACCATTTGTTTGATAATTATCTCCGTCTATACTGTATTCAACTCCCTCAGTTATTACTAATGAAATTGAACCATTATTAAGGCTGCAAGTTGTGTTTGTTTTAGAAGCAATAACTGGTACTCCTGGAGTTGGATTAATCGTTAAATTAAGTGTTGCAACATTTGTGCAACCTGCTTCATTTTCACTCTCGAATGTATAAGTTCCAGATTCGGTATACGTTTCTCCATTCCAAGTGAAGCTATCACAAGCAGTTTCGGTTTGTGTAGAAGTCGTACTCTTAGTGATGGTTAAATTAAGCGTTGCAACATTTGTACAACCTGCTTCATTTTCACTCTCGAATGTATAAGTGCCAGATTCGGTATACGTTTCTCCATTCCAAGTGAAGCTATCACAAGCAGTTTCGGTTTGTGTAGAAGTCGTACTCTTAGTGATGGTTAAATTAAGTGTTGCAACATTTGTGCAACCTGCTTCATTTTCACTCTCGAATGTATAAGTTCCAGATTCAGTATACGTTTCTCCATTCCAAGTGAAGCTATCACAAGCAGTTTCGGTTTGTGTAGAAGTCGTACTCTTAGTGATGGTTAAATTAAGCGTTGCAACATTTGTACAACCTGCTTCATTTTCACTCTCGAATGTATAAGTTCCAGATTCGGTATACGTTTCTCCATTCCAAGAGTAGCTATCACAAGCAGTTTCGGTTTGTGTAGAAGTCGTACTCTTAGTGATGGTTAAATTAAGCGTTGCAACATTTGTGCAACCTGCTTCATTTTCACTCTCGAATGTATAAGTTCCAGATTCAGTATACGTTTCTCCATTCCAAGAGTAGCTATCACAAGCTGTTTCGGTTTGTGTAGAAGTCGTACTCTTAGTGATGGTTAAATTAAGTGTTGCAACATTTGTACAACCTGCTTCATTTTCACTCTCGAATGTATAAGTTCCAGATTCGGTATACGTTTCTCCATTCCAAGTGAAGCTATCACAAGCAGTTTCAGTTTGTGTAGAAGTAGTGCTCTTAGTGATGGTTAAATTAAGCGTTGCAACATTTGTACAACCTGCTTCATTTTCACTCTCGAATGTATAAGTTCCAGATTCGGTATACGTTTCTCCATTCCAAGTGAAGCTATCACAAGCAGTTTCAGTTTGTGTAGAAGTAGTGCTCTTAGTGATGGTTAAATTAAGTGTTGCAACATTTGTACAACCTGCTTCATTTTCACTCTCGAATGTATAAGTTCCAGATTCGGTATACGTTTCTCCATTCCAAGTGAAGCTATCACAAGCAGTTTCGGTTTGTGTAGAAGTCGTACTCTTAGTGATGGTTAAATTAAGCGTTGCGACATTTGTACAACCTGCTTCATTTTCACTCTCGAATGTATAAGTGCCAGATTCAGTATACGTTTCTCCATTCCAAGTGAAGCTATCACATGCAGTTTCAGTTTGTGTAGAAGTCGTACTCTTAGTGATGGTTAAATTAAGCGTTGCGACATTTGTACAACCTGCTTCATTTTCACTCTCGAATGTATAAGTGCCAGATTCAGTATACGTTTCTCCATTCCAAGTGAAGCTATCACATGCAGTTTCAGTTTGTGTAGAAGTCGTACTCTTAGTGATGGTTAAATTAAGCGTTGCAACATTTGTACAACCTGCTTCATTTTCACTCTCGAATGTATAAGTTCCAGATTCAGTATACGTTTCTCCATTCCAAGAGTAGCTATCACAAGCTGTTTCAGTTTGTGTAGAAGTCGTACTCTTAGTGATGGTTAAATTAAGTGTTGCAACATTTGTACAACCTGCTTCATTTTCACTCTCGAATGTATAAGTTCCAGATTCGGTATACGTTTCTCCATTCCAAGTGAAGCTATCACAAGCAGTTTCAGTTTGTGTAGAAGTAGTGCTCTTAGTGATGGTTAAATTAAGCGTTGCAACATTTGTACAACCTGCTTCATTTTCACTCTCGAATGTATAAGTTCCAGATTCAGTATACGTTTCTCCATTCCAAGAGTAGCTATCACAAGCAGTTTCAGTTTGTGTAGAAGTAGTGCTCTTAGTGATGGTTAAATTAAGCGTTGCAACATTTGTACAACCTGCTTCATTTTCACTCTCGAATGTATAAGTTCCAGATTCGGTATACGTTTCTCCATTCCAAGTGAAGCTATCACAAGCAGTTTCGGTTTGTGTAGAAGTCGTACTCTTAGTGATGGTTAAATTAAGCGTTGCGACATTTGTACAACCTGCTTCATTTTCACTCTCGAATGTATAAGTGCCAGATTCAGTATACGTTTCTCCATTCCAAGTGAAGCTATCACAAGCAGTTTCAGTTTGTGTAGAAGTCGTACTCTTAGTGATGGTTAAATTAAGCGTTGCAACATTTGTGCAACCTGCTTCATTTTCACTCTCGAATGTATAAGTTCCAGATTCAGTATACGTTTCTCCATTCCAAGTGAAGCTATCACAAGCAGTCACTCTCTCTTCAGAAGTAGTACTATTGTTAATGGTCAAATTGAGCGTAGCAGTATTAATACAACCCGCTTCATTCTCACTTTCAAAAGTATAGACTCCAGATTCGGTGTATTCAGTTCCATTCCAGGAGTAGCTATCACAAGCTGTCTGAGTTTCTTCAGAAGTAGTACTGTTATTGATTGTTAAATTAAGCGTTGCAGTATTAGTACAACCGGCTTCATTTTCACTTTCAAAAGTGTAGACTCCAGATTCAGTATAAGCAGTACCATTCCAGGAGTAGCTATCACAAGCTGTCTGAGTTTCTTCAGAAGTGGTACTATTGTTGATCGTTAAATTAAGCGTTGCAGTATTAGTACAACCGGCTTCATTTTCACTTTCAAAAGTGTAGACTCCAGATTCAGTATAAGCAGTACCATTCCAGGAGTAGCTATCACAAGCTGTCTGAGTTTCTTCAGAAGTAGTACTGTTGTTGATCGTTAAATTAAGAGTATTAGTATTAGTACAACCTGCTTCATTTACACTTTCAAAAGTATAGACTCCAGATTCGGTGTATTCAGTTCCATTCCAGGAGTAGCTATCACAAGCTGTTTGAGTTTCTTCAGAAGAAGTACTGTTATTGATGGTTAGATTAATAGTACTTGTATTTGTACAAGTCCCTGCATTTTCTGTTGAATATGTTATGGTATAAGAACCAGATGTTGAAGCATCTAAATCAATAACCCCTGTTGAAGAATTTATAATTAATCCGGAATTAGAACTAAATGAACCACCAATAACACCCGTAACCGTCGGCGTTGGGTCATTATCATCACTACAATAAGAAGAAGCTGAATAAATAAAAGTAGCATTATCCAAAGTATTTATCGTAATAGTAGCACTTCCTGTTTCAACTGTTTTATCAGGACAATTTGAATTCAAAATTATCGCTCGATAACTAGTTGTAACGTTAACATTAGAAGCTACATAGGTAGTAGTAGTGTTAGCTATATCAACCCATCCTGCACCTTCATCTTTTTGCCATTTCTCAACCGCGCCAAAATTACCTGTAAGAGTTAAAGTTGTGGAATTAGGGCTACCTGAACAATATGTAGCCTCCCCAGAAATAGTTCCACTAACATTAATGTCTAAATCAATGCTCTCACCACCACATGGTGCAGAATTTAAATTACCACCCTTGAAAGATAAATAGGAACCAAGGTTAATAACACCGCCTTCAGCCAGATCACATAAATCAATCACCGATCCACTACCAGATAAAGGCACCTTTATTTCAATAAATTTACCATCATTTGGAGCAAAATCTCCTACTTCTGCTATAAGGCCGCTCGCATTATTTAAAACTAAATTTGTCCCATTCCATTTATAAAACAATGTTGAAGAATCATTTGCATCAATCTGTAAAACAACATCAGCTCCTGGAAAAGGATAAACTTTCGATTTATATGTTTCAGAAACTAAGTCCAGACTAGGGTCAGTATCTAAATAATATCTGAAGATCGAACTACCATTATTTCCATTGAAAAGACCAAGTAATAAGTAAGGCCCATTAGTGTCAGATTTAACAACTGCATACACTTGCTGAACATCGCAAGTGTTATTGGACCCAAGCTTAATATCTTTCACTTGACCTGCTGCATATTCTGAAGCAGTATAATCACCATCAGGTACAAATACCTGTGAATAAGTAGTAGAAAAATTAAAAAAGCATCCAGAGAAAATTAATAGGACGATTAGAGTTTTAGAAAATGGAAGCGAAATGGAAGATAGTCCTCGAAAGGATCTTTTTGCATTTTCAAATTTTGGTGAAGTAGTTTTCCAAATCATAATGTACACTTTTGAATTAGTACTAAAATTTTATATGAATCCCCATAATCCAATTAAGAAATGGTTCATCAATAAATGATTAATTTAAATTTTGTAACTATAGAAGTGATTTTGCTTGGGGCTTAACCACAATTTGTCATCTTTAGGGGAGTAACAAATTATATTGAATACAGAAGATTTCGTGGGGGAGAATCTTTTACAAATCGATTTGAGACAATTTGATATGCGCATTAATATGAAGTAAATTTATTATAATAGGTTGTTAAAAAAAGGATTCTGCAATATTTTAGATTAAATACCATTTATACGGGATTAAATACATTAAATGATTACATAAAATACTAGTTTTCACCCATTTCTGAAGACAAAACCTTTCATTTTGAAAGGGAAAATAAAATATACAATAAGGGATTTACCCCATTTTTGAGATTATTTAATCAAAAAATGCTAACCTTTTAGATTAGCATTTAAATTATATAGTCTTTGTAAGACTACTTTCTTTCATACATCAATAAGCGATGCATATTACCCTCAACTAATGGGAATTTCTCAAGATCTATCTCGTAAATCCATCCTTCTTCAACAGTATTGAAAACATCATACTCAGAATCTTCAGTATATCCCAATTGTTGTCTTGCATAATTTAACCAGGTCTGATAAGTTGGAACGTCCATTAGCTTGTCATTGGCCTGAACAATTAAAAAATCAGCTTCTAATGTAATTTGAAATTTTGCATCTGGATTATTTTTGATCTTACCCATATCTGCCCAATCCCCTTCATTCATTTCATATAAGCTAATACTATTAAGGTCTTTTGGGTTGAAATCTACAGCATAAACATTATGATTTCTACCGTAATTATCTGAATCTAGCATGCCAGGAACAGAGCAACTGCTTAAAGAAAAGATAGAGATGACAATTAGTGTGAATTTGACAAGAGAAAGATTGGCTAATTTAGTTGGGGCTAAATTAGCAGCGCTAAGTTTAAACATGTGGGGCTACTTTAAATTAATTGATTAACAAATAGTTTATTGTAGGTTAAAGAGCAAAATCCTTTGGGGAAAATCTTGATCCTCGTCAAACATAAAGGAAGCAATGCTTACAAAATATTAATGAGCAATTTTTTAGACATAATCAATGGAAAAATAGATGAAAAACACTTTGTTAACAAGGAGTTAAGCTAGGTTTTAGTTATCAAAAGGTTATTAACAATCTGTTTTTTTTGTAAGTGATTAATTAAACTTTTTTTTAAACTTTTAATAGGAGTCTAATGTATTATCTGCAAAACTTGTAAATTGCGTAAAAGCGAAATGAATGAGTAAAAATTTAGCCGATTACCGTAAAAATTATGAAAAGGGAGAATTGTTGGAAGAGCATATAGCTATCAATCCTTTTGTACAATTCAAAGTTTGGTTTGAAGAAATGGAGAATGCAGAAACTTCTTCAGAAGTTAATGCTATGAATATCTCTAGTATTGGATTGGATGGGTTTCCTAAGAATAGAATTGTTCTTTTAAAGGAATATAATGAAGAAGGCTTTATTTTTTATACCAACTATGGGTCAGAAAAGGCTCAATCATTATTAGCTAATCCATATACCTGCTTGTCATTTTTTTGGCCAGAACTAGAGCGGCAAGTGATAATAAAAGGCATAGCAGAGAAGGATTCCGAAGAAAAAGCAATCGCATACTTTAATTCTAGACCAAGGGAAAGCCAGTTGGGAGCATGGGCATCTCATCAAAGCTCAGAAATTTCTTCAAGAGAAGTTTTAGATAAGACGCTGAGAGAATTAACTTTAGAATTTCAAGGTAAACCGGTTCCTAAACCCGAGTTTTGGGGTGGTTTTCTAGTGAAGCCTATAAGTTTTGAATTTTGGCAGGGAAGACCAAATAGATTACACGACCGGATAGTGTATACTAAAGAAAGAAAAAATTGGAGTTTTAAACGCTTAGCACCATAATTATGAAAAGGCTAATACTTGTAAGACACGGAAAATCATCTTGGAAACATAATTTGCCAGATGATAAAAGACCTCTTAAGAAAAGAGGCGAAAGAGATGGTTTGCTTGTAGCGAAGTCTTTTTTATCATTTTTTCAGAAACCAGTAACTGTTTGGTCTAGCCCGGCAGTTAGAGCATTGTCTACTGCGAACATCTTTAAAAGTGAATTAGCTATTGAAGATAAATATTTCAATATTATAACTTCACTCTACACTTTTGATAGTGGAGATTTATACTCTCAAATAAAGAATTGTGAGCCAGGAATAGATAAATTAATGGTCTTCGGACATAATCCTGCAATGACAAATCTGGTAAATAAGCTTGGAGATTCTTACGTAGATAATGTGCCTACAACAGGATTAACAGTAATAGATTTTGAAACTAATAGTTGGGAAAACCTCAAAAACGGAAAAACTATTCTAAGTTTATTTCCTAAAAATTTACGCTAAAATTAATGGGTAACAACCAGTACATCAATAGAGAGCTTAGCTGGCTTCAGTTTAACGCGCGTGTTCTTCAAGAAGCAGAAGATGAGTCTGTTCCACTTATTGAAAGACTCAGATTCTTAGGAATTTTTTCTAACAACTTAGATGAATTCTTTAAAGTAAGATACGCAACTATAAAACGGATAGATCTTGCAGGTAAAAGCGCCAAAAGTGTTTTGGGAGGGATCAAAGCCAGTAAACTTTTGGAAGAGATCACCCAAATTGTTATAGAACAACAATCAGAAAGCTTACAGGTGCTTCACAGTATTCAGGAAAAACTTAAGGATCATGATATTTATATCATCAACGAAAAACAAGTTTCAGAATCACAAGAAGCTTTTATAAAGAACTATTTTCTATCAAAAGTAAGCCCTGCATTAGTTACTATTATATTAAATGATCTGGTAGATATACCAAGCTTGAAGGATAGTGCTGCATATTTAGCGGTGAAAATGGTGATGAAGGAGGAGATTCCTCAACAAGGAATTTCGAAATTATTGAATCGGCATATCCATGATAAGAAATACGTTTTAATTGAAATCCCTAGAAGTATAGATAGGTTTGTTGTACTTCCGATGGAAGATGGAAAACAATATATTATTCTGTTAGACGATCTTATAAGATTTAATCTTAAAACCATCTTTAACATTTTTGAATATGAAAGTGTTACTGCTCATATGATAAAGATTACTAGAGACGCCGAATTGGATATAGATAGCGACTTAAGTAAGAGTTTTATAGAAAAGATTACTTCAAGCGTACAAGACAGATTAAAAGGAGATCCCGTTAGGTTTGTTTATGATATGAATATTGGAGAAGACACCCTCGCATTTTTAATGGGAAAAATGGGTATAGACTCTACAGATAGCATTATTCCTGGAGGTAGATACCATAACAGAAGGGATTATATGAACTTTCCAAATATTGGCGACGATAAATTGCTTTATACTCCTATAGATCCACTTCCAATAAAAGGTTTAGTGCTTCAAGGCAGTTTATTGGGAATGATCGCAAAAAAGGATTACCTCCTATATGCACCTTACCAAACCTTTGCTTATGTCGTAAAATTTTTGCGAGAAGCTGCTTTGGATCCTAAAGTGAGAACTATTAAAATAACTATTTATAGACTTGCCAAGATCTCGCATATTGCAAGTTCCCTTATAAATGCTGTGAAGAATGGTAAAAAAGTAACTGTACAAATAGAGCTAAGAGCGAGATTTGATGAAGTAGCAAATATTAAATACGCCGAGCAAATGCAGAAGGAAGGGGTGAAATTGATATTTGGGGTTACTGGTTTAAAAGTTCATTGTAAAACTTGTATAATAGAACGAGAAGAAAATGGTAAACTTCATAAATACGGCTTTATAAGTACAGGGAATTTTAATGAGTCTACTTCCAGGATTTATACAGATTATACCTTGTTTACAGGAAATCAGGAAGTATTAAAAGAGATAAATAAGGTTTTTGATTTCTTTGAGATCAATTATAAGGTGAGCAGGTATAAGCATTTATTGGTATCTCCGCATTATACTAAAATGGCTTTGATCAAACTTATTACAACAGAGATCGAAAATGCTCAAAGTGGTAAAAAATCGGGAATTAAATTGAAACTTAATAGCTTGTCTGATTATACACTTATAGATAAGCTATATGAAGCCAGCAGTGCAGGGGTTAAAATCCAATTGATTATACGTGGAATCTGTTCCTTAATTCCCGGTGTTCCTGGAATGAGCGATAATATTGAAGCAATTAGTATTATAGATAAATTCTTAGAGCATCCAAGGGTTTTTATTTTTGAGAACAACGGCAAACCGAAGGTTTATATTTCATCTGCCGACTGGATGTCTAGAAACATGGATTATCGGGTAGAAGTCTCTTGTCCTATATACGATGAGGACATAAAAAATGAAATCTTGGAGACTTTTATGATAAGTTGGAATGATAATGTAAAGGCTCGTGTTTTGAGTGCAAATCAGGATAATGCCTACAGGGAGAAGAAATTTCCCGCAGTGCGTTCCCAATATGCACTCTACGAGTATTATGAACAAAAATTAGAAGAGGTAAAAGTTTGATCACACAACATAAATATGCAGCAATAGATATAGGTTCCAATGCGGTACGCTTATTAATTTCAACAATAACAGAGCAGGAGGATAAAGAGCCTATATTTAAAAAAACATCATTAGTAAGGGTGCCAATAAGGTTGGGAGCAGATGTTTTCATGACTAAAATGATCTCTGAAGAAAATAAGGTGAGAATGATAGATACCATGAAGGCTTTCCAATTATTAATGAAATCTCATAAGATAGAAAGGTATAAAGCATGTGCAACTTCAGCAATGAGAGAAGCAGAAAATGGGGTTCATGTTGCTAATGAAGTTTTAGAAAAAACTGGAATAGAAATTGAAATTATAGATGGTACCCATGAGGCAGCTATTATTGCTACCACAGATCTTAATCTTCTTATTCAGACAGATAAGACCTATCTCTATGTAGATGTTGGGGGTGGTAGTACAGAATTCACCTTATATTCTAATGGGGAGGCCATTACCTCAAGATCTTTTAAATTGGGGACGGTTAGGTTGCTTAAAAATATTACTGAGCCTAATATTTGGGAAGAGGTGGAAACATGGGTCAAAGCCGTTACTAAAGATTATCATAGAATAGATCTGGTAGGATCTGGTGGTAACATCAATAATATTTTTAAAAGTAGTGGGAAGGCAATTGGTAAACCACTTAGTTTTTTATATCTAAGTTCTTATTATCAGCTCTTAAATTCCTTTACTTACGAAGAACGAATTACAGAATTGAATTTAAATGATGACCGTGCAGATGTTATTATACCTGCAACACGAATCTATCTTTCTGCTATGAAATGGACCAAAGCCAGAAGGATTTACGTACCAAAAATAGGATTGGCAGATGGGATCATAAAATCACTTTATCAGGAAAAGATTTAATCCATCATTCCGGGTCTAATTTCTCGTATTGGTAGCTATCGGGACGCCTCGAATTTTATAGATATTTCCCTCCCGAATGATCGGCACATAGTACGCGGGCTTGCCCCTGAGATCTTGATTTGCTAACCGTGGATACTTTGAGTTTTGCTTAAGCTCCTCATGACTTCGGCTTCAAATTCTAGTAAATCATTCCATTTTTGATCAACTTCTTTTCGGTCTCCATATTGTCTGGCAAAGTTGAGAAAAAGTGTATAGTGATTGGCTTCACTTACCATTAAGTTCCTGTAAAAATCCCTTAACTCTTCTTCTTGTAATTTTTCTGAAAGCAATCTAAAACGTTCACAACTTCTAGCTTCAATAAGGGCAGCTATTAACAATCTGTGGACCAACTGTGTAACACGAGAACCTCCTTTAGGGAAGAATTTGAGCAACTGGAGCACATATTCATCTTTACGATCCCGACCCATGATATAGCCTCTTTTCAGCAATTTATCATGAACCATTTTAAAATGGCCCATCTCTTCTCTTGCTAAAGCTGTCATTTCTGAAACCAGATCGGAATATTCAGGAAAGGAAACGATTAGGGAGATTGCCGTAGAGGCAGCTTTTTGTTCGCAATAAGCATGATCTGTTAGAATTTCTTCTAAATTTTTCTCTGCAATAGAAGCCCAACGTGGGTCTGTAGGTAGTTTTAAGCCAAGCATAATTATATATCTAGATCAAAAGTTTTACGGAGTTTCTCCAATAACGGATTTTGCTCTTTCAACTTATTAAATTTTTCCATGTCTGTAAAGGCATACTTCTTTGCTACCTGTTCGTTCACCTGAATGTCCAGGGTGATCAAAGTGTTTTGAAGTTTCTTTTTTAGAAAGCTCATCAAAGGATTAGTATGTCTTTCTAATTCATTTTTCATAGTATCTGCCGGTAATTCTATAGAAACCACCTTATCGGTTAACTTTGGCATATCTGTTTCCATTATAGAAGCCAGAATTTTTTCACCTTTATGCTTTAGTCTTTGTATGTATTCATCCCAAGCGGCATGTAATTGCGTTTCATTTATGGCTTCATCCAGCACCTCAGCTGTAACAACCTTTTCTCCATGCTTTTTGGCAAGGATCTCTTTTTTTTGTTTGATACTTTTTATAGATAAGCCCGAAACTTTTTTAGGCATTACCTGGGCAGAAATTGGCTTCACTTCTGCTGAAGATCGATCTTCCTGAGTTTTCTCCTTTGTGCTTGGTGTCTCTGAAGTAATTTGATTAGAAGCAGTATCTAGTTTTGGTTCTTCTTCAGATTCACTGGTAGGTTTAGAAGTATCTATTGATTCTGTATGCGCTATATTTTCTTCCGAAGGAATAGTTGCAGAAGCCGTTGCGGTTTCTGCAATTTCAGAAAATTCATTTTCGGTGATTACTTTTTTTGCTTCCGTAGGAATTGAAACAGAAGCAACTTTCGCATTTTTAAAATGCTCTGGAGAAATTATGAATGGTTCAGACTTTTTTTTTTCTCCATCAAAATTGATAGAGGCAAGCTGCATAAGGCATAATTCAACTAATAACCTCTGATTTCGACTTGCTTTGTATTTAAGATCACAATCGTTAGCCATTTCTATTCCCTTCAATAAAAAGGAGTGGGAAGTTTGCTGAGATTGTTTAAAATAATTAGTCTTAGCAGTTTCTCCAACTTCTAGAAGATCAATAGTTTTTTGGTCCTTACAAACCATGAGGTCTCTAAAATGGGATGCTATTCCAGAAATAAAATGATGTCCATCAAATCCATTAGATAAAATAGTATTGAAATCTACCAGCAACTGTGGAATATCATTATCCAATATTAACTGAGTAATATTTAGATAGGTTTCATAATCCAGTACATTTAAATTCTCTGTAACTGCTTGTCTGGTTAATTTAGCGCCGCTATAACTAACTACTCTATCATAAATAGAAAGGGCATCTCGCATTGCGCCATCGGCTTTTTGAGCAATAATGTGCAAAGCTTCTTCTTCAGCTTCAATTCCTTGCTGCTCTGCAATATATCCCAAATATTTTCTTGCATCGGTAACCGTGATCCGTTTAAAGTCGAATATCTGGCAACGAGAAAGAATGGTTGGAATTATTTTATGTTTCTCTGTAGTAGCAAGAATGAAAATGGCATGTTTTGGTGGTTCTTCCAAAGTCTTCAAAAAAGCATTGAAAGCAGAGGTAGATAACATATGTACCTCATCTATAATATACACCTTGTATTTTCCAACCTGTGGTGGGATCCGAACCTGATCTATGAGATTCCGAATATCGTCTACAGAGTTATTGGAAGCTGCATCGAGTTCAAAAATATTGAAAGCAAAATCCTCATCTGGTTGTTGGGTGCCATCATGATTGATCATTTTGGCAAGTATACGCGCACAAGTAGTTTTTCCTACTCCTCGTGGCCCGGTAAAAAGTAATGCTTGTGCTAAGTGATTATGTTCTATAGCATTTAAAAGCGTGTTAGTAATGGCTTGCTGTCCCACAACGTCTTTAAAAGTTTGTGGGCGATATTTACGTGCCGATACAACAAAATGCTCCATAGATAAATTTTGAAAAACAAATATAGAAATACCATCCCGAAGATGTAAATCTATTTCTTGTTTTTTATCAAGAATATTAATCTAAAATTCTGTGGTGCTTAATAATGCTAGATTTAAAATGCTGCTGTATATTTGCGTGAAAGTAGGCCACCTTATCGCCACACCCCCGGTGTGGAGGAAAGTCCGGACACCATAGAGCAGCATAGTGGATAACACCCACCAGTTGTGAGATTAGGACAAGTGCAACAGAAAGTATGTACAGGTTAAGCTGTAGTGAAACCAGGTAAACTCTATGCGGTGCAATGCCATGTATACCGGCATTTAAGGGTTGCTCGCCCGTTGCTGGAGGGTAGGCAGCTAAAGATTCTTGGTAACAAGAATATGAGATAAATGATAAGGATCACTTTCTCTTTTGAGATTGGGAGACAGAATCCGGCTTATCGGCCTACTTTTTTAATCAAGAACCTCGAGGCAAATCCACGAGGGTTCGGCAATAAAATACTTTTAAAGATTCGAGGCAAGCCTAAGGGAATTAAACCCTCAATGAGGGAATAAATTTTCGGCCCATTCTGCGGCCTCATCTAATTCTAAAAAGATCTTGAAGTCTACTTTTGAAAAAGTTTTTTCGAACCCAGCCATGTTGATTGAAGAAACCTTATTGCTTACTATGGCAATGCCAATTAAATTTTTTCTAATCTCTTCGAGTTTTAAATAGACTGTTGGATCTACACTATAATTATTTATCCTCTTTGAGATATAAACAAACTTTTTTTCAACATAAAACTCCCTACATCTATTAACCACTTCCATAAATTGGGAATGACTAAAAACAGCCTCTTCATTTACCTCAGAAATCACATAATTTTTGTAGAAGTCTAAGGTTGTAAAACCTAATTTAACAGATTTGATTAAATCACTCATTCTTCTAGATTAATTTTGAAAAAGCTGAAAACTGAGTTTCCATATCTTCTACCCACATCAAAATGTTCTACCTTATCCATCTTGGTATGCTTGGAATGTTCAATTATAAGAACTCCATCCTCGTTAAGTAATTGTTTCTCGAAAACAAGAACTACAATTTTTTTAAATTGTGCATCATCAAAATCATAAGGAGGATCTGCAAAAATGATATCTGCTTTTATCGGGGCTCTTTCCAAATATTTAAAAACATCACTTTTAATTGGAGTAATATCCATCTCCAATTCTAGGCTTGTTTTTTTGATGAATTTAATACAGTCTATATTTTCATCTACAGAAGTTACGGAGACAGCGCCTCTAGATGCAAACTCGTAAGATATATTTCCAGAACCTGAAAATAATTCTAATACATGTAAGTTATTAAAATGAAAGCTATTGTTCAGAATATTAAACAAACCTTCTTTAGCCATATCGGTGGTTGGTCTTACGGGCAGTTTTTTAGGAGCCGTAATTCTTCTCCCTTTATGTTGGCCAGATATTATTCGCATTTAAGGGTTTTTAAAAGAGAAAAAGCTTCTCTATGAAATGTTTCAGATTGTTCCAATTTAGATGTAAAATTAAAAGCGGGGGTTAAGAAATCTATATATTTAACATAAGTATAAGCTATGTTGAAGTTATCTGAGTCTTTTGAAATATCTCCTAATAACCAAAGATTAAATTCTGAAGGATCTATTTGCAATTGTTCTGCAGTAAACAACAAATAGTAAATAAAATCTTCTTTAGTATCGTACTGAAAAGTATTGGCGAGTAGTAATTTATTTTGCTTAACGATGACAAGATCATAATAACTGGAATAGTCATTTAAATAAACTTGAGCATTTTTACTCTCAGTATTTTTTGCTAATACAGCTTCAATTAGAACAGAAATGTTGTTTCTAAATTCGAATTCCCCATATTTATCAAAAAAGTAATTATTGATATTGGTATATGGAATATAAACATTTACTAGCCCGTGAGCTAACATATCATGTGCTACAACATCTGTTTTTAAAATCTTGGTGTTGAATTTCAAATAAGTAGAGGCTTCTTCTTCAATAAAAAAGGATTCTGGAACTACGGTGTATAAATTGTTCGAGAAAAGAACAATTACCTCTTGAAACTCAGTTTGAAGATTAGTTTCTTCAGCATATAGCTTTTCAATTTCCTTTAAAATTTCGACAGGGCTTTGTTCTTTGCCTAGATCGATCTTTTTGTACCAAGTAATTTCGTTGTTGCTACAATTTAGGATACAAAAAGAAAATCCATTCAGGCGAACCTGAATGGACATCTTAAATATATCTTGTTTCTCGTTCTTAGTTATTATCATAAGCTGTTGGCCAGTTACCTTCAGTCTTAATCTCTGTCATAGAACCTAGACTGATGAATCGTCCATTTACACCTTCTACAGAAATCACTTGATTCTCTGCCATAAGAAGATCTTCATCTAGATCATGTAATACCACTTTTTTCGCAACCTTTGCTTCGAAAACAGGGATTTTATTGTCATTTTTAAGAACAGTACCAGCATCCATACTGAATTTGGCATCTACACCATCTACAGGTACATTCATCATTTCTTTATACCTTGTAGAATTCTTAAATAAAGAATCTTTTACTGAGGCTGTTCCCAAGGTATCTATGATTACAATATCCTTAAGTTTATCTACTCCGAAAGTTTTTCTGTACTCTTCATCCATAATGGTAGAATCTCTTCTTTGTGTAAGAGTAAATTCTGCAGTATCAATAAATCTTATCAATTTATCGAAATCTTTTTCGAAATTTCCAGTAATTTCCTGATGCGCTAATTGTGCAGCACGAATATCTTTAAGTCGATCAACTACTTTGGCGTAACGTTTCTCTTTAACTTTATTAAATTGAATTGGCTCATACACTGCGTTAAACACCATGTATCCCAAGAAGATGATCACAATCCAAAGGACTAATTGAATGACAAGTTTCATGCGGTTGACTTTTTTAGTTATTAGAGTTCCTCGCAAATCTACAATTTTTTTTTATTCGTAAAAGTTTCTGCCCTAAAAATCCATTGTTATCTTTGAGATTTGCAAGATAGCCTATGGAAACCATTACAGCCGATAAATTTTATAAACTGCTAATCAAGGAGTTAGGATTTCAGGCAAAAATAAAACAAGATATTGCATTACAACAATTAGCTTCTTATGTGGTGAATCCCAAGCCAAATTCGCTGTTTTTACTCAAAGGATTCGCCGGAACTGGTAAAACTACCATCATAAGTTCCCTTGTAAAGAACCTTTGGAAGATAAAAAGAGCGGGTATTTTATTAGCTCCAACCGGAAGAGCTGCAAAGGTGATCTCTTTATATTCAAACCAAGAAGCTCAGACTATTCACAAAAAGATATATTTTCCGAAGAAGACCGGTGGAGCAGGAGTCACATTCGTATTACAACCAAATAAGCATAAGAATGCAGTATTTATCGTAGATGAAGCTTCTATGATCCCAGATGAGGATCAGGATTCCAAGTTGTTCGAGAATAAAGGATTGCTCTCAGATCTTATTCAATATGTAGATTCAGGTCAAAATTGTCAGTTGATCTTTATTGGAGATACTGCGCAATTACCTCCAGTAAAGTTAGATCTAAGTCCTGCGCTTATGGAGCAATCTTTAGGTCGGGATTATGACAAGGAAGTGATACATATAGAACTGAATGAAGTGGTGAGGCAGAGCGAAGAAAGTGATATCCTTTTAAATGCTACTAGAATTAGGGAAGCTCTGGCTGAAGAGTTTTATGAATCCTTCAAATTTAAACTTACAGAAAAAGCAGATCTGGTTAGATTAATAGATGGAGATGAGATCTTGGATGCAATTCAGGATTCGTATGATAATTTAGGGCATGAAGATACCAGTATCATTGTTCGTTCTAATAAACGTGCTAATCAATACAACCAGCAAATTAGATCCAGAATTTTATTTCAGGAAGAAGAAATTTCCTCTGGAGATTATTTAATGGTGGTCAAGAATAACTATTTTTGGGTAAAACCCACTTCCGAAGCTGGTTTTATAGCCAATGGGGATATTGTGAAGGTGTTAGAGATATTTGCTATTAAAGAATTGTACGGATTTCGTTTTGCTGAAGTCAAAGTGCAAATGGTAGATTATCCAAAAATGGCCGCTTTTGAAACTGTTGTAATCTTGGATACTTTAGAAAGCAATACGCCTTCTTTAACCTATGACGACAGCAATAGATTATATCAAGAAGTGATGAAGGACTATGAAGAAGAAACGTCCAAATACAAGAAGTTTTTGAAGGTGAAGAATAATAAGTTCTTTAATGCGCTTCAAATTAAGTTCTCTTATGCGATGACCTGTCATAAATCTCAGGGTGGGCAATGGCATACCGTCTTTATAGAGCAACCATATTTGCCAAATGGAATAGATAAAGAGTATCTTAGATGGCTTTATACTGCGGTAACCCGAGCAACTGATAAACTCTACTTAATAGGGTTTAAGGATGATTTTTTTACTGATAATTAGAATTGAAACGAATTCATAAAAAGAATGGAAAATAAAGACTCACTACGAATAATAGCAATGATCCCAGCAAGATTTGAAGCCTCTCGGTTTCCGGGCAAGTTAATGGAAGATCTTAATGGAAAAACGGTCATTAGAAGAACCTATGAAGCAGCACTAAATACGAATTTGTTTGATGAAGTGTATGTGGTTACAGATAGCGATATTATTCACAATGAAATTGTAAGTAATCATGGCAAAAGTATAAAAAGCACTAAAGAACATGAATGTGGAAGTGATAGAATTGCCGAAGCTGTAATGAATATGGATGTGGATATTGTGGTTAATGTACAAGGAGATGAGCCGCTTATAGATGAAGAAAGTTTACGCAAATTATTAGAGGTTTTTAGGAACGATCCTGAAAAAACCATCGATCTGGCATCTCTAAAAACTCCGATGATGGATAGCGATGAGATCTCCAATCCTAATAATGTGAAGGTGATTACCAATAAAGATAATCTTGCACTTTACTTTTCAAGGTTCCCGCTCCCATATCCAAGAGAGACTACCTCTGGAGTCACCTATTTTAAACATATTGGAATATATGCCTTCAGGAAAGAGGCACTTATGGATTTTTATAGTTTTCCAATGCTTGAATTAGAAGCTACAGAAAAGATTGAATGTATCAGATATTTGGAATATGGGAAAAGCATAAAAATGGTGGAAACTAACTTTAAAGGGATTGGGATAGATACTCCTGAAGATCTTGAAAAAGCACGTAAATTATTTGATACCAATTAATTGCTTTCATATAAATATCAACCCTAAGTTGTTAATTGAAGTGTTTTATTGGGTTAAAATGAGATGCCTGTCTAGGTCTAAAGAAAAATGATAAAATGAGAAAAAAATCTGCGTAAATCTACGAAATCTTCGGGAAAAAAACAAAACCAGATTTCTTAAGAAGTCTCATTTAAAAAGCAGTACGAAAAGAATAATTCAATATAAAAGATCCTTCGACAGGCTCAGGATGACACTCACAAACTTGTCATACTGAGCAGTCAAAATTTGAGGATATACTAATTACTTCAATTATCCCATTTGTAATTTGTTTCAGGGTTAGATAATATCTTTTTTAAATATTTTTTAAAAAATCTAAGCCTTTAATTTTTAACTTATCGGGATAGTGTCTTTATAGTTAACTTAACTACTAACTATTAACTACTCACTACTCACTACTCCCTGCAAACTACGCTGAAACAGCCTTTTTATATACGCTAAGCGCTCTTTCCCTTGCTTCTTTATGATCTACCATTTTTTCTGGATAATCGAATGATTCATACTCTGGAATCCATTTTCTAATATATTCTAAATCTTTATCGTAATCCTTTATTTGTGTAGTAGGGTTGAAAATTCTAAAATAGGGAGTAGCATCTACACCACTCCCAGCAATCCATTGCCAATTTCCTACGTTAGAAGACATTTCATAATCCAGGAGTTTTTCAGCAAAATAAGCTTCTCCCCAGCGCCAATCTATTAAAAGGTGTTTACAAAGAAAACTGCCAACCAGCATTCTTACTCTATTATGCATAAAGCCAGATTTATTTAATTGTCTCATTCCTGCATCTACCATTGGATAGCCGGTGGTTCCGGTTTTCCATTTCTTAAACTCTTCTTTATTATTTCTCCACTCTATACGATCGTATTTTTTTTTGAAGGCGTCTGTTGGTGTATCTGGAAAGTGATATAATATCTGCATAAAAAATTCACGCCATATGAGTTCCTGCCAAAAGATCTCATTCTTTTCAGAAATCGCCTTCTTCATAATTTTCCGGATCCCGACAGTTCCAAATCGTAGATGTGGCCCAAGATGGGAGGTAGCATCTTTAGCAGGGTAATTTCTCTTTGCTTCATAGTCTTGAATCAGGCTAGGAGTGACCTCATAATCTGGCACTTTCTGGGTGGAGGCTTTAAAACCAATATCACCCAGACTTAAGTTTGGCAGCCTTGAATTTTGGATTAAATTATCTAAATATTGAGAGGTGTAATGAACTTCAAGCTCTATTTTTTTAAATTCGGCCTTCCATAATTTCATATAAGGAGTATAGACCACATATGGATCTCCGTTAGCTTTTACAACTTCATCTTTTTCGAAGATCACCTGATCCTTAAAAGTTAGAAATTCAACATTATTATCACTTGCTAATTTCTCGATCTTTTCATCGCGTTGTTTTGCATAGGGCTCATAGTCTCTATTGGTGTAGATCTTCTGAATGTCATACTGGTCAAATAATTCCTTGAAAATAGCCGCTGGCTTCCCAAAATACATAGCAAGAGAGCTTCCTTTTGTCTGAAGTTCTTTTCGCATTTTTTGCAGGGTATCGAATATAAAATTGAGTCGCGCATCATTTTTAGGAAGATCATCCAATATTTCGGAATCAAAAATAAATATGGGCAGCACAGGAAATTCTCCTTTTAAAGCTTGAAGAAATCCAACATTATCATCTAGCCTAAGATCTCTTCGAAACCAAAATACAGCTGTTTTTTTATTCATTAATTTACATTTATAGTAGAGAGACCACCGTCTATTCCTATGATTTGCCCTGTCATCCAGCTACTTTTTTCAGAAATCAAGAAATCAACTGCATTCGCAATGTCTTCTGGTGTCCCAACTCTTTTTAGAGGGTGACGATCTCCCATTTTCTCTCGTTTTGCATCGTTTGACAATAATTTTTCAGACAATTGTGTATCCGTCAAAGAAGGGGAAATTACATTCACTCTAAATGATGGAGCGTATTCTGCTGCCAGAGATTTTGCAAAGCCTTCAATAGCTCCTTTAGCTGCTGCGATGCTAGTATGAAATGGCATCCCCACTTTAACCGCTACAGTACTAAAAAATACCAGACTTGCTTGTTCAGATTTTTTCAGTTTAGGAAGTAAGCCTTGAACCACTTTTACCAAAGAGAAAAAATTAAGATTCATTTCCTCCTGAAAGCTTTCAGGAGATAACATTTTAAACGGCTTTAGGTTAATGCTTCCCGGGAAATAAACCAAAGCATCTAGAGTTTCCGGAAGTTCTAAATCTTTAATATCGTCTTTGGAAGCATCAAAGGTTAAATGTGTGGCATCTATATCTTTTAATTCCTCTGATGTTCTTGAGGCAATAATTAGGTTATTGTCTTTGGCCAATAATTTAGCCGCTTCAAGTCCAATTCCGTAAGAGCCGCCAATAAATAATATATTTTTCTTCATGATTTCTAATTTAGTATATCTTGTTTAAGAGTTCCTTTATTTTGAGATGGATTTTTATATTCACCATATAGCTCCGTTAACTTTTGTTTTCTATAATCGAATATTTCCTTCAATTTTGGTGCAACTAAAAAGGGCTGCACAAGTTGCCCAAGAAAACCAAAAGGTAATTTATAATCTATTATATCTTCCATTTCTACTCCACCTTCAATCTCTTTAATGAAGTGTTTATGATGCCATAAGGCATATGGCCCAAATCGCTGCTCATCTACAAAATAATTTAGCTCACTCACATGAGTAATTTCTGTTACCCATTTTGTTTTTATACCTGCAATAGGAGTAACTATGTATTGGATGATCTGACCTGCGAACATTGGTCTATCTGCGCCGGAAAGTATATTAAACCCCATATAATCTGGAGTAATGATCTTTAGATTCTTAGGATCTGACAGGAAATTCCAAGCTTCTTTTAATGTAATAGGCAATTTTTGCTTGGTATGCATTGTGTAAATTTTCATGGCTTATAATTTCAGGATAAAATTACGCTATTTATTGTTTAAGATAAAAGTTATACTGTTAAACAAAATTTAATTTATGGAATTCCTATTCAGCTTATCAAACAGGGAAGTTTGCGTATATTTGAGGAATCAACAAACTGAAAAATTATGAAAAAAGTATTTTTATTTATGTGTGCCGGATTATTCGCACTGAGCGCTTCTGCACAAATTGAAGCCCCACAACCTAGTCCATCTGCAAAAGTTGAACAAAAAGTAGGTCTTACAGATGTGACTTTAGAATATTCTCGTCCAGCAGTTCGAGGTCGTGAGATCTTTGGTGGACTAGTTCCTTTTGGGGAAGTTTGGCGTACGGGTGCAAATGCAAATACAAAGATCACTTTTAGCGATAGTGTTGAAATAGGTGGGAAGAAGTTAGCAAAAGGTACTTATGCTATTTATACTATTCCAAATAAAGATTCTTGGGAAGTAATGTTCTATAATGATGCAAGCAACTGGGGAAATCCACAAGAATGGGATGATTCTAAGGTAGCTTTAAAAGCAACTGCTAAAGTGAAAACCATGCCTTCCTCTATGGAATCTTTTGGGATCTTCGTAAATGAAATATCCAATAATGGTGCAGTCTTAGACTTTGTATGGTCTAACACAGCAGCAACATTAGCATTTAAAGTGCCAACAGATGTTAAAACTATGGCAAGCATTGAAAAGGTAATGAATGGTCCTGGTGCTGGCGATTATTATGCAGCTGCGAGTTTTTACATAGAGAGCGGTAAAGATTTAAAGAAAGCTCATGAATGGATCATGAAAGCAACTGCAATGCAAGAAGATGCATTTTGGATGTGGAGAAGAAGATCATTAATAGAAGCTGAATTAGGTATGAAAAAAGAAGCGATTGCTAGTGCTCAAAAATCTATGCAACTTGCCGAAAAAGCTAAAAATGCAGATTATGTTAAGATGAATAAAGATTCCTTAAAAGAATGGGGAGCGATGTAAATCACTTAAAATCTTATAATAAAAAACCCACTCTTCAGTGGTTTTTTTTTATTTGCCTAATATTCTAGGTTTATTTCCTTTCTAATGCGATCGAGCATTGAAATTAACTGTTTACTTTTTTCAAACGTCATTGAGTCACTTTCTGTTCTATTTTCTTCCAGCATTTTTTGAACATGAGCAGCTTCAAAATTATAACCATGAGTAGTTACCGGAAATTCTTTGGTTTCAAGCTCTCCATTAGTTTGAATACTCACAGAGGAGGGTTCATGGAACCTACCATTAATAATCACCGAAGCTTTTTCAAAACTTAAGGTTGCAGTTGTTGGTGTAGTTTCATTTATGGCGCTGTATAGTTTAGCTTTAACACCATTAGAATAGGAGAGCTGTATAGTACAATTTTCATCTACTCCAGTGCTGCCAATAGTTGCCTCGGCAACAATATTTTCAGGATTTCCTAATAAAGACAATGATAGAAAAACTGGATAAATACCCACATCCATCAAACTACCTCCACCAAGTTCTTTATTGTAGATACGCTTTTCTGGATCGAAGGGAGCATTAAACCCGAAATCTGCTTTGAGCTCAAGTAATTCTCCATATTTTTTTGACTCCGTTATATCCAACACAAACTGGAAATGTGGGAGGAATTGAGTCCATAAGGCTTCCATAAGAAAGACATTCTTCTGTTTGGCCAGAGAGATCATAGTTTCTACCTGCCCTAAATTTATACCGAAGGGTTTTTCACAGAGAACGGCTTTTTTATGTTCTAAACAAAGTATAGAATGTTCAAAATGAAATGTATGTGGAGTTGCAACATAGATGATATCTATGTTTTTATCTTCAACTAATTCTAAATAACTGCCGTAAGAAACCTTCATTTCGTGTTTTGCAGCAAATTCTTCGGCCTTATCAATAGATCTGCTAGCAACTGCATATAGAATTGCTCCGGGGACTGTCGAGAGGTCTTGAGCAAATTTTGCAGCTATTTTTCCTGCACCTAATATTCCCCAATTAAATGTTTTATATCTCATAATTACCTGGTTTTTCTGGAGAGTGAATTATACTTTGTAGGATAAGTGCTAATATCATAACTAAAGCACATCCTAATAGATTAAGCCATAGATAAGGAAGCACTTCCAGATGATAAATTAATAATATTACGGCTTGGGTTATAAGGGCAGCTATAAATACAGCGTTACTATTTACATGTTTTATAAAAAATGCCAGCAGAAATATCCCTAAAACATTTCCGTAGAAAATAGAACCGATGATATTTACCAATTGTATAAGATTATCGAATAAATTTGCGAAACTTGCAAAAAGGATTGCCAACAGCCCCCATCCTAAAGTGAACCATTTAGACATTTTCACATAGTGTTCATCAGATTTCTCTTCAGAAACATTTCTCTTATAAAGATCTATTGTGGTGGTAGAGGCCAGCGCGTTTAATTCTGAAGCAGTGGATGACATGGCTGCTGATAATATTACAGCCAGCAATAAGCCAATAAGACCTCTTGGAAGATTGTTAAGTATAAAATGGATAAAGACATAATCTTTATCATTTGTTTCCAGATCTTCACTTACAGAGCTTATAAGAGTCTTTGCTTCCTCTCTGTTGGCTTCTTCTAAAGAATTAAGACTTAGCAGTTCAGATTTGTAAAGATCTCGTTCTTGTTTAGAAGCACTCGTTAAACTGTTACCGTATCTAATACTAGTTTCTTGTCTTTTCTGCTGAATCTCTTCATTTTTGACCATCAACTGTTGATATTCTTCGGAATATTCAGATTCCAATACAGCTCGCTGAGCGGACGGATTAAAATTAAGGGGAGCTGTATTGAATTGATAGAAGACAAATACCATAACCCCTACAAGAAGAATAAAGAATTGCATAGGCACTTTTAAAATCCCGTTAAAGATGAGTCCCAGTTGCATCTCCCGTACCGAGCTCCCTGTTAAATAACGCTGCACCTGACTTTGATCTGTCCCGAAATAGGATAGTGCTAAAAAGCTTCCTCCAATAACTCCACTCCAAACTGTATATCTATTATCCAGATCAAAGGAGAAATCTAAAATATCCAGTTTTCCACTAGCACCTGCGATGTCCAAAGCATTAGAGAAACTGATATCTGCAGGGAGGTATTGAATAATAAGAAAAAATGCAGCGAACATTCCGGCAAAGATTACTGCCATTTGTTGCTTCTGAGTTACATTTACAGCCTTTGTACCGCCGGAAACAGTATAGATAATAACTAACACTCCAATAATTATATTAAGTGTAGTAAGGTTCCATCCTAATACTGCCGATAAAATAATAGCTGGTGCGAAAATGGTAATTCCGGCAGATAATCCTCGCTGAATTAAAAATAGTAATGCCGTTAATGTTCTGGTTTTAAGATCGAATCTGGACTCCAGAAATTCATAAGCGGTATAAACCTTTAACCTATGATATATTGGAATAAATACCATACAGATAACCACCATGGCAATTGGAAGACCAAAATAGAATTGCACAAAGCCCATTCCATCATGATATGCCTGTCCTGGAGTTGAAAGAAATGTAATTGCACTGGCCTGTGTAGCCATAACGGAAAGTCCAATAGTCCACCATTGGGAATCCTTACCACCCCCAATATAATCTTTTACACTTTGACTTCCTCTTGTTTTGTAAACTCCATAAATTACTATAAAAGCAAGTGTTCCTATTAAAATGATCCAATCTATTAATTGCATATCAGGAGAAGAGATTCATTAGATAATAGAATAAAATAATATAGCCCAGATTGGCTAGAAGCACTATAGAATAAGATTTTTTCCAGATATATTTTTTTGGAGTTTCCATTTATTTTCCAATTGAGATAAGATTAGCAAATAATCTGAAAGCACCAGGAACAGCATCGGGAAATTGTCTAAAAAAGCTTAAACCTGTGTAGATATAATGCCCTTTTCCATATTTGGCAATAAGCAAGCTTCCTTTGCTATTTGCCTCGTTTTTATCATGCATTGCGAAGATAGGAGTAAATTCGGGAGCCCATGAATCTGAAAAATATAGACCACGCTCCTGTACCCAATTTTCAAAATCTTTCTGGGTGATCTTATTTGGACTATTTAAAACAGGGTGCTGTGGATCTAAAAACTCCACTTTTGCATCTTCTTCCGTAACTCTATCTCTGGAAAGTTCTAACTTATATGGTGCTAAATTATCTAAAACCAGTCCGCGATTTGTGTTATATTGTGAGATCAACGTTCCGCCATTCTCAACATATTTCATTAGTTCTTTTTGTTTGAATTTTAAAAGCTCTACCATGTTATATGCACGAATCCCTAATACGATCGCATCAAATTTTGCAAGGGAGGCAGCATTTATTTCATTTGGGTTTATCCTAATTACTTTGTACCCAATTTGCTCTAAACTTTCGGGAATCACATCTCCTGCGCCATCTATATAGCCAACCAATTCTCCTTTTTTCTTGATATCTAATTTTACCAGTTTTGTTTTAGCGGGTAGGACTAAGGTTTGTAAAGGGATATGCTCGTAATCTAATTTGATAATTTCATTCGAGTAAACCTGACCTTCAAAAGTGATCTCAGGAATTAAATTGGTCTCGCTTTGTTCTTTTGGGGGAGTTACCATGAAGCTTAATATGGCAGTACCACCATTATTCTTTATATCGAAATTTGTTTCCTTTGGTTCAATTTTCCATGTTTCCGGAGCCTTTAAGGTCACTTTTCCCTTGGTATCCTTTTGGTTTGCAGTTACTGTTAATTCAATTTTCTTAGCCTCGCCATTGGTGTAAATCAGTACTTTATCACTAAAAGAGGCTACTACTGGAGGAACTATTTCAAAAGGCTGATATACTTCACCTTTTACTGGATCTGTAGTTTTGTAAACCAACTCCTTTTCAAAAGAGATTATTTCATCGTAAAATTTAAGATTGAAGATCGCTTTAGTCAACCGTGGAGTCTCAGGTAATCCAACTATTTTTGGATCTTCTACAACATAAGTTCCCAAATTTGCTGTTTTATTAAGCCAATAAGGGGAGGTGTATTTTGCATCTTTTGGGATGGTATATGTTAGTTTTTCATTCCAATTCTCATTGTCGCTAAGAACTTTGTTAGGCTCTAGAGAAGAACCTCCCGGTAAGACCGATACAGATGAAAGTTCTACAGGAATATTACTCCTGTTTATTGCTTCAAAATTAACTTCAATAGATTGTTTGGTAGCTGAATAAGGAGTATTACTTAAAGCTTCAATATATAATCCACTACAAGCTAAAATAATATTTTTTATCTCTGAAGTTTTAATGTTTTTCCAGTAGCTATCTTCAAGATCTTGCATCAATTTATAAGCTTCAATCAATTTAGGTAAACTCTCTGAAGGATCTCTGAAATTATAATTTTCTTCTACTTCTTTTAAAATTTCGCCAATAGCTGCTCCGCCTTTTAACCGATTCCAAGAAGTGTCAATTCCTGCGAAAATATCACCTTTTGTTTCCGGTACTTTTCCATCTATTAATTCTACATATTCTATCTGGCTACCTCTGCTTCCGCTGCTACCAAAACCTTGAGATCTATGCTGACTTCGGCTTAGTGCTGCAATTTCAGGATTAGACAAACCATTCCACGGGAAATAAACTCCTGTGTCAAACTGAATGAAATTGGATTTATCTGCTTTATCAAATTCATCCTGACTTCCGTAGAACCATGGAGAGGTATTAAAATAGAGTCGGGTAGGAGAAAAAGTTTCGGTGTAATCTAATTGTTCAGGATATGCGTTTTTATTATCCGCAAGCTTAAAAGCTTCCACACCTAGTAAGGCTGACGCTGTATGCTGCCCATGAGTTTCACCAGAAGTACGGTGATTGAATCTATTAATGATCACATCTGGTTTAAAAGTACGGATTGCCCATACCACATCTCCTAAAACCACTTCTTTATCCCAAATTTCCATGGATTCTTCTGGAGTCTTTGTATAACCAAAATCTATAGCCCGGGTAAATCTTTGTTCGCCTCCATCTGTTCTTCTGGCAGCCAAAAGTTCCTGAGTTCTAATAACTCCTAAAAGTTCTTTTAGTTCAGGACCAATCAGGTTTTGTCCTCCATCACCGCGAGTGATAGAAAGATATTCTGTACGGGCATTAACCTCATTAGATAAGTAGGAGATAAGTCTTGTATTCTCATCATCTGGATGAGCAGCAAGATAAAGAACAGAGCCCAAAAAGTTCAACTTTTTAAGAGCTTGATCTATTTCTGCTGAATTTAAATTTTTGGGAGCTTGTCCTTGTAAAGAAATAATTACAAGAAAGAAAATAAACGGGAGAAATTTACGCATGAGAAAATATTGATTTCAATAGTTTCAAATATATAAATTTCTAAGGTGTTCTTAGCCTTTAATCCATCGCAATCTAGAGGCTGTCTTTCCCTTCATCCAGATAAACATCTTTCTTTATAAGGGATACTGCCTTTTGTAAAATCAGGTTGTTTGGATAGGTCACCAATTCACCTTCATCATTTATAATATGTAAATGAAAGGCCTTGATGTCGTCTATCACACCAATAATAGGAGCGTCCTTATCATGTATTCTTATCTTATCTCCAATTTTATAAGGGAAGGAAAAGAAAAGAATTATTCCTGATGTGACATTGCTAAGTATTGACCAAATAGCAAACAATGCCACTCCAATAACAGCAAAAACAGAGGAGAATATTAGTGAAAGATCTTTGTATCCAATTCCCCATGCGAACGCAAGTGAAAATACAGCTATTAAGGAGACTAGAATATTAATGTATTTGAGCATTAAGCGGGTGCGGCTAATGTGTATCTCACTTTGTTTCCCAACTCTGTGAGCTGCTTTTTTCATTGTGAATTGAATAATTAGCAGCGATACCACAATGATGGTGGTGTATATTATTTCGTTCTTGTATATTAAGAAAAGTTCTTTCATTAATTTAAATTCAGTTGCTCCCGCAAATGTAAATCTTTATTGGAATTTTTATTCCAGTAATCAGATTTTATCTCATTCATTTTTGTAGCAGTAGTAGTATATAGTTTTCCATTTACTTCTATTTCTTCCTGCCATTTTTCAATTTTAAAGGGTGCTATATTTGAATAATAGATTTTCAAATTTCTTTTAAGCTCAGGATAACTTATTTTATAAACACTCCAATCTCCATCTTGATAGAATTCGGCTAGCGCATTGTATGCCTTTATTTCCTGATGGGCCAGTCTCAAATATTCAAAAGATGGAATCATGCTGATGTCTCCCGTAGGTAAGAGCTCTGGGTCTATTCTTAGTTGAGTCCATACCTCATTTTCCAAATGTGTTTTGGACAACTCAAGATCTTGATCTGCTTCTCCTTCAAAATAAGAGTGAGAATTAATCTTAAAAACATCTCTGTTATTGAGTTGCATATATACATGACCACACCATTCTTGGATAGATGCAGAAATCTTTAACGCATGCGATTTCCCTTCCAGAGGATAAAAAGTGCTCTGCATAATTGAATATGGGTAGATCCCTGTGTTGAACTTCTTTGTACTGTTCAATTTAAGTATTGGGATCGTCTTATCGCTCTTGGCATTGGCTTTAACTTGAGCTTCTCTTAGGAATTCTTCTGTAACATATATTAGCACCGCAGTTCCTTCCCTAGATTCTCCATATCTGGACTGATCTAATTTGTAGGAAGTGATCTCTGCCTCACCATTGAACCAATACGATTTAAACTCTTCTGAAAGGTTTCGTTGGGGAAGTACAACTTCATCAGAAGAAGTATCTCTGCATCCAGATAAAAGGACCAGAAGGATAATTCCAGAAAAAAGCAGGTGATAATTAGATCTCATTATATAACTATTTATAGGAAAATCGTCTATTGACTAAATTTTTATAAAGCTAACCAATTCTTTAATATCGTTATAGTCCTTTTGTCAATTCGCTCGCAGTCGGGAACTCCTTCAGCAAAATGATTAGATTTCGACTATAGTTTATTCTGAGCTTGACTAAGGTCTACCTGACATTCGTTTGGCTAACAATTTTTTAATATGAAACTAAATATTGAATTCAAACAAGTTTTATTTATTATAAGCTAGCTATTTCCAATAAGGTTTCATAAACTAAATGCGTAGGCAGTCCAACTACATTGAAGTAACTTCCTTCTACCTTTGTTATTCCAATTAAACCAATCCATTCCTGAATTCCATAAGAGCCAGCTTTGTCCAAGGGATGGTAATTCAAAATATAGAAATCGATCTCTTCTTTAGTTAATTCCTTAAATGTTACCATAGTAGAAGCGTTCACTGTTTTCTGAAACTCAGTTGTTGTAAAGCTTACAGAAGTAATTACCTCATGTTTTTTACCGGACATAGACTTTAACATTTCAAAGGCTTCCGTTGTGGTTTCGGCCTTTCCTAAAGCTTTGTTTTCATGCCAAACTATGGTGTCGCTTGTGATTAAGATGTCTTCTTTTTTTAATTCTCGCTTAAAAACCTCTGCTTTAAGTTCAGATAGGTAGTCGGTTATTTCTGAGCCTTTTAGGTTTTCAGGATATATCTCTTCTATATTTTTTACATCTATTATAAATGGGATCTTTAGATCTTTGAGGAACTGATGTCTTCTGGGAGATCCTGATGCTAATATGATGTGATGATTCTTTAGTTTTTCCTTCAGCATAATTTAAAGTAATATGAATTTATAAAGCCCAAGTGATACTATCCCAAGAAGCATGATTATTTTTAATAAGGAACTGAGTTTATAATAATCCTTTTTAGTTTCTGCAGTCCAGATATTTATCAAGAAGTAAAGTAAAGGAGCTACAATAAAGATTAAGGCATATAAAACCGCCCATAAATTCTCGAATAAATAATTATATAGGTAATAGATTACCGCAGATAAAGGTAATAATCCAACAAGGAAGATTGCCAAATTAGCTCGCTTTGATCCAATTGCTACGGGAAGTGTGTTTCTACCAGCCTTATAGTCCCCTTTAATATCTTCTTGGTCTTTCACCATTTCCCTAAGCCAATTCAGTAGAAAAGCAAATAGCGCATAATCTAAAATGATAGAGAAAATAGTGGATTGTGTTTGTTGATTTTCTGCAGTAATGGCTGGTAATAGGTCATAAAGTCCTACGATAATGATCGAAAAAGCTACCAAAGCGCTAATCACCAGATTCCCAACAACCATAATGTATTTTAAATAGGTAGCGTAGAGATAAAGTAGCGCAGAGATAATGATGAATATTGCGGAAAATTCCGGTTTGCCAATGACGTTGGAAAGATAAAAGCCTGAACCTACTCCTACAATGCTCAATACAATATACAGCGTATTAGCAGTATTGATTGAAATTTTTGTGCCTATAAGCACTTTCTCGGGTTTATTAATTCTATCTGTTTCCAGGTCGTAGATATCATTGATAATATTTCCTGCAGCAGCAATACAAATGCTTGCTAGAACTAATAAAGAAAAACCTAAGCCGCTAAGAGTAATGCTTATTCCAAAACTATTAAACAGACCATATTTAATTAGGACTTGTGTGAAAAGTATCATTAATAGATTTGGAGCTCTCACCAATTTCAAAAATGCTAATAGCATAGGATCATTTAAATTAAACCAATTTTAAATTGTAAAGTTTTATCTTCTAGCCTTTGGATGCGTCATGATTCTGAAGCCATTTTCCCTGCACTTTTAAAACTTGTTCTATTACATCACGAACACAACCTTTCCCACCTTTTTTGTGAGATATATAGCGACTAATATCTTTGATCTCTGCAGCAGCATCCTGAGGGCAGCAAGGCATTCCTACTAGTTTCATTACGTATAGATCTGGAATATCATCGCCCATATAAAGAACGTGCTCTGGGTTTACATCGTAGATATCCATAAATTCTTTTAACTGCTCCACCTTATCTGCTACTCCAAGAAAAATATTAGTGATACCAAGATCTCTCAGGCGTTTTCTAACTCCTTCATTTTTGCCTCCAGAGATTATACATACATTGTACCCAGCCATTTCAGCAGTTTTTAAAGCATAACCATCTTTAATGTTCATTGTCCGCAATAATTCGCCTGCAGTATTTACCTGAATGGTTCCGTCGGTGAGTACGCCATCTACGTCAAAAATGAACGTATTAACATGATTTAAATATTCTTTATAATTCTTTTCCATGGAGGTTTTGAATAGATTGGGTTAAAAGTGAGTATATTTTTTGTTGTTCCTCATTAAGTAATTCTAAATGAGAATTTATAACATCTTGATCTTTTCTTTTTGCGGGTCCTGTTTGCGATTCCATAGGACTCATTTTTGTTACCTTAGAAGCAGTTTCTAGAATTAATGGGTGCAATATTTCAAAAGGGATCAGATTATCTTGACATATTTTTTCTCCCTCTGTATAAAGGAAATTCACAAAATTGCTAACAAACACAGCAGCCACATGGAGGGATTTCCTTTGTTGAGAAGAGATCTCAAATATTTTTTCTGAAATTTCTGAACCTAATTCTTTGAGCGAATTTGTGTTTGCTTTAGTATTAGCTTCAATACAAATAGGGATGTTAGAAAAATCTACTTCCTTGTTTTTAGAAAATGTTTGAAGCGGATAAAACACCCCGTGATTCTTAAATTTATGGAATACTTCTTTAGAAACTGCACCAGAAGTGTGTAATACCAAAGCATCTGTCTCTTTTATTTTTTTACTTAGCTCAGCTAATACATCGTCCTTTAAAGCAAAAATATAAATATCTGCAGGAGCTAATTCATCAAGATTTGTAGTAATAGCTACCTGATCCTTGAAAGCTTGAAGTGTTTCTGAAGCATGATTATATACCTGAATGATCTTAAAATTATCGGAATTTTTATAGGCCTCAAATAAATGAGTTGCTACATTTCCAGTGCCAAAAAGTACAATTCGCTTCATTTTGCTAAAATACCAAAATTTCCGGGTTTAAAATTAACAATTGATCAGTGGAATTGCTTGTCTTTAAAGCTCGCAAACTCCTTAAAAATAGTTAAATTTGCATCGTTTTAAAGTAGTCCTAAATGCAAAATAAAATAGCCTCTGTTATATTCTCTACCCGAATTATGGCAGTCTTGTTCATTGTCTTCGCCATATCAATGGCTCTGGGAACATTCATAGAAAGTTGGTACACCATAGAGACCGCTCGAGTATTGATTTATAATACCTGGTGGTTTGAGGGAATCATGGTTTTCTTTGTTATCAATTTCTGCGGAAATATCATCCGATACGGGATGCATAAACGCGAAAAATGGTCTTCCCTTTTAATTCACCTGTCATTTATTTTAATTTTAGTTGGTGCTTTTGTTACCAGATATATCAGTTACGAAGGTATTATGCCAATTCGTGAAGGAGAAACCACCAGTTCATTTCTTTCAGAAAGAACCTATTTAACCGCTTATTTAGATGGAGAAATAGACGGAGAACCACGAAGAAGAGTAGTTGAAGAAGCAGTTCTATTAGCGCCGGAAACAGAAAATGATATAGCTATTAATACTGATTTCAACGGTCAGGAAGTAGATATCGAGGTGATCAACTATATCCATGGAGCAGAGGAAGGATTGGTTTTAGCCGAAAACGGGGATAATTATCTTAAGATTGTTGAAGCAGGAGATGGAGCTAGACACGATCATTATTTAAAAGAGGGTGAAATAGCTAATATTCATAATACACTATTTACGCTAAACAAACCTACTGAAGGTGCTATTAATATTGAAGTTGATGAAGAGGAGGGAACCTATCAATTAAGATCCCCATTTGAAGGAGATTTCATGAGAATGTCAGATCAATTTAAAGGAGAGGTAATAGCAGATAGTACACAAGCTTTAATGTTAAGGTCCTTGTACAATATTGGTGGGATGCAGTTTGTGATTCCAGAACCAATGGCAAGGGGGAATTATGATATTATTCCTACGGAAGTAAAAGCAAAAAATCAACTCAATGCAGTTAGCCTTAAAATCACCACTGGAGGTGAGTCTAAGAATATTAGCATGTTAGGAGGAAAAGGAGTTGTGAATCCTCCAAAGAATCTAAAAGTTGGTGGATTAGATATTTATCTAAATTATGGTTCTAAGGAAATGGAATTGCCATTTTCTATTAAGTTGAATGATTTTATAGCCGATAAATATCCCGGAACCGAGAATAATCCAACTCCAAGTTACGCAGCATTCAAGAGTAAGGTAGAAGTGATCGACGATAAAGGCACAGAACCCTACGAGATCTTTATGAACCATGTATTGGATAAAGAAGGCTATAGATTCTTTCAAGCCTCTTTTGATCCAGATGAAAAAGGGACCGTACTCTCTGTAAATCACGATTTTTGGGGAACATGGATTACTTACATTGGGTATTTTCTATTGTATCTAGGTCTTATGTTAATTCTATTTGATAAAGGAAGTAGATTCGGGAATTTGAAGGTCCTGTTAGATAAAGTGAAGGAAAAGAAGGCAGCACTAAGCTTAATAGCTGTATTGTTTTTGAGTTTTAGTTCTGGATTTGCTCAAAATACTCAAGAAGATGATCACGCCCATGTTACTTCTAATAAAGAAAGAGTAGACTCTATAATTCAGAGTACTGCTGTAGATGCAAAGCATGCGGCAAAGTTTGGGAAATTGGTAATTCAGGATGCAGGTGGAAGAATGAAGCCGGCTAATACTTTTTCTTCAGAATTATTAAGAAAACTTAGCAAGAAAGATTCTTACGAAGGGCTAAATGCAGATCAGATTTTGATCTCCATGACCGAGAATCCAGCGTTATGGTATAATGTTCCCTTAATTTACGTGAAACCTAATAATGATAGTATTAGACATATTGCAGGAGTAAATGTTGATGAGAAATATCTTGCGCTAACAAATTTCTTTGATGCTTCAGGAACCTATAAACTCTCTCCTTATTTAGAAGGTGCTTATAAGGCAAGTGTTCCTAATCAGTTTCAGAAAGATTTCATAGAAACAGACAGAAAAGTGAATCTACTTTACAATGCTTTACAAGGTAAAGTGTTGCGTATTTTCCCTATTCCAGAAGATGAGAATAACAAATGGATCTCTTTTCCAGAAGTATCAGAATCAAAATTAACCGGGATGGATTCTGTTTATGCAAGACAGATCTTACCAATCTATATGAATACCCTTCGGGAATCTAGAGTTTCAGGAGATTATACAAAGTCTGATGAGTTGCTTGGAAGTATAACAGGATATCAGAAAAAATTTGGAGCAGATGTTATGCCTTCAGAAGAAAAGATAAATGCAGAAGTGCTTTATAATAAATATGATATTTTTCGAAACCTCTATATGTGGTATATGTTCGCGGGTTTAATCATGCTAATTTTGGTGATTGCGCAGATCTTTAAAGATTCTAAGGTGATTAGAGTCTTGATTAAAACCAGTGCAATAGTGATTTTGGTATTATTTATTGTACATACCTTGGGACTTGCTGCAAGATGGTATATTTCTGGTCATGCACCATGGAGTGATGCTTATGAGTCTATGATCTACGTTGCCTGGGCCACGATGTTCTTTGGTTTGGCCTTCGGAAGAAAAAGCTTTTTGACAACCGCGTCCACTTCCTTTGTAACCGCTATGATCCTAATGATCGCTCACTGGAACTGGATGGATCCTGCAATTGCTAATTTACAACCTGTATTGGATTCATATTGGTTAATGATCCACGTATCTGTTATTGTGGGTAGTTATGGTCCTTTCACCTTAGGTATGATCTTAGGAGCAGTTTCTCTAATACTTATGATTCTTACAACCGATAAGAATAAGGCAAAAATGAATTTGAATATTAAAGAGATCACTATAATTACTGAAATGGCCTTAACCGTTGGATTGGTAATGCTAACCATTGGAAACTTTTTAGGTGGACAATGGGCCAATGAAAGTTGGGGGAGATATTGGGGCTGGGATCCAAAAGAGACTTGGGCGCTAGTGAGTATTATGGTATATGCCTTTGTGATACACATGCGTTTAGTACCGGGATTAAGAAGCAGATGGTTCTTTAATTTAATGGCTATTATTGCGTTCTCTAGTATTATGATGACCTATTTTGGAGTTAACTTTTATTTAGCAGGTTTGCATTCTTATGCGAGTGGAGATAAAGTGATCACCCCAACATTTATTTATTATGCAGTTGCCGGGGTAGCATTGTTAGGTGGTGTGTCTTATTGGAAATATAAAAAGTACTACGCTAAGTAGCATTTAGAATTTTTTATATTACTCATTGAGTTGAGAATTGAAAAGTATCGAAGAAATTCACTGAGATTCCTCCTCCGTCGGAATGACAAATCTCTCCTAGTGTCATTCTGAAAGGAGTGTAGCGGATTGAAGAATCTCAATGAAGTTCAAATTTTTTATTGAGATTCCTCCTCCGTCGGAATGACAAATCTCTTCTTGTGTCATTCTGAAAGGAGTGAAACGGATTGAAGAATCTCAATGAAGTTCAAATTTTTTATTGAGACTCCTACTCTCTTGAAATGAAAACAACTTAATACTTAACTGTCACACTGAGACCCGTGATAAAAAAAATTATCTAGCGTAGGTTTTTGACGTATAATTGTTTCTAGCTGATTTATCTTCTTAAGAACTTCTTTTTTGCAAGTGTAGTAGTTCCACGGCGTAAAATTTTCGAAGCCTTGGAGAAAATTTAGCCGTGGAAGTACGGTTCTAATTATGCGGTAGCATAATTGGAAACACCTACAAAAAAGTGTCCTTTTTTTGGTTCGTTTTTTTGGACACGCAAAAAAATGAACAATCTTAAAAATTAAACAGATCTTTACCGACCAGAGGGAGAGTATTCCAGATTCTTGAAATTACGTCAATGGTAGCCTATCGAAATGTGCTCAGCTCTAGAGCGGATTCGACAGGCTCAGCCTGACATATTGCTAAAAAATAAAAGCCACCTCTTTCAAGGCAGCTTTTTGTATTGTATCGAATTGAAAAATCAAATTACTTCAATCCTCCAACCATATCTTTTGGTTTAACCCATTCGTCAAACTCTTCTTCAGTAACATAACCTAAATTCACAGCTTCCTGTTTTAGTGTAGTTCCGTTAGCATGCGCTGTGTTTGCGATCTCTGCAGCTTTATAATATCCAATCTTAGTATTCAAAGCAGTTACTAACATTAGGGAATTATCCAAAAGTTCTTTGATCCTTTTCTTGTTAGGCTCAATACCTTGAGCACAATGCTCATCAAAAGAAGCACATGCGTCTCCAATTAATTGTGCACTTTGTAAAAAGTTAGCGGCCATAACTGGTTTAAAAACATTCAGCTCAAACTGACCTTGCATTCCACCCACGCTTATTGCAACATCGTTCCCCATAACTTGTGCACAAACCATAGTTAATGCCTCACATTGCGTTGGATTCACTTTTCCAGGCATAATAGAAGAGCCAGGTTCGTTTGCAGGGATACTTATTTCTCCAATTCCACTTCTAGGTCCGGAGGAAAGCATTCTAATATCATTTCCAATTTTATTCAAGGAAACTGCCAATTGTTTTAAAGCACCATGAGATTCTACGAAAGCGTCGTGTGCAGCTAAGGCTTCAAACTTATTCGGGGCAGAAACAAAAGGAAGTCCAGTAAATTTTGCTATAAATTCAGCAACTCTTTTAGAATATCCTTTTGGGGTATTCAATCCAGTTCCTACCGCAGTGCCACCTAGCGCAAGTTCGGCTAAATGAGGAAGTGTGTTTTCTAAAGCTTTAATTCCATGATCTAATTGCGCAACATACCCACTAAATTCCTGTCCCAGGGTTAGGGGAGTGGCATCCATAAAATGGGTACGTCCAATCTTAACTACATCCTTAAATTCTTCAGATTTCTTTTTTAAGGTATTTCTCAATTTCAGAATTCCTGGCAAAGTAACTTCACTCACTTTTTTATAGGCAGCAATGTGCATTCCGGTTGGAAAGGTATCGTTAGATGATTGTGATTTATTCACATCATCGTTTGGTTGAAGTGTTTTTTCACCTTCTCCAATAGTTTTCCCAGCAAGTTGATGCGCCCGATTAGCTATCACTTCATTTAAATTCATATTACTCTGAGTACCACTTCCAGTTTGCCAGATCACCAAAGGAAATTGATCGTCGTGTTTTCCGGCTAGGATCTCCTCACATACTTGTGCTATATAATCTCTTTTTTCTACAGGTAGAGCTCCAAGTTCGCAGTTAGTAAAGGCTGCTGCCTTTTTTAAATAGGCAAAACCATATACTATTTCTAAAGGCATACTGCCTGCTGCGCCAATTTTGAAATTATTTTTGGAACGTTCGGTTTGTGCTCCCCACAACTTATCTGAAGGGACTTTCACTTCCCCCATTGTATCTTTCTCTATTCTGTAGTCCATAATTTTTTTCGATTAGATTACAAATCTACAGTTTCAAGTTTTTTATTTCTTTAAATTTTATACAAAATTTTTAAGTTTTTATATAGAATCCTTTATTTAGGTTTGATTTATCAAAAAATTGATTTTTAATCTAAAAAATCAATTTTTATTTGGAAGACTGCAATAAGACTTACTATCTTTGCTTAGATTTAAAAATCTTTAGAAAATATGTTCGAATTTGATCAATACTTAGGCTTTATAGCATTTTTAACTATTTTAACCATGGGATTTTGGCTAATGATTTTTTTAGTAGCAATTGTTCCTTATTGGATAGGCGGATCTGTTATGGAAATGCTTAAGGAAATGAGAAACAAAAGAAAAAAGGAAAAAGAATTAAAGTCGTAAGATTTTTATTCTTTTCATTTTTACAGAGATAGTTATACTATAAATATATACCACAAAAAAGGTTGCCAATTTTGGCAACCTTTTTTTTTAATATGTTTTAGAGATTATCCTTCGAAGTCTCCTCCATCATCTTCTCCACCATTTTGTCTGTTTCTATTCTGATCTCTTTTCTTTTGATTGAACCTATAGATCAATGTAAGTGTAAATTGTCTTTCTCTCCATTGAAATTCGCTTTCCTGTATAAAACGATCTGTAGTAGTTAAAGAATTTCTCTTTCTCGAATTCAACAAATCTCTTACGTTAAAAGATAAAGTAGCACGTTCCTTGAATATTTCTTTACTTAACGCCAAGTCTAAAGAAAAGATACCATCAGATTGTGTTTGAGCGTTTTCTTGAGCGCCTCTATAAAAAGCATTTGTTTGAAAGTCTATATTTGCAGGCAAACTAACTTTAGAGCTAAATCTTCCAAACCAGCTGTTGTTTTTCGCACCATAATCTATTCCATTAAAATCTCCTTCAGTTTTAAATTGAAAGAAATTCACACTTCCATTAAGTCTTAGCCATTTTGCAGGATTGTATAATACTCCGGCTTCTGCTCCAATACGCTCATTGGTGGCAAGGTTAATTGGAATAGTTCTAATAATTTCTATTCCTTCAAAGAATTCTCCTGTTCCTTGTTGTACTCTTTCAAAGGCATCTGTTTCGTATTGATAGTATACAGAAGAAGTTAGAGTTATTTTGTCCCATCGTTTTAGATATCCAAGATCAAAAGCGCTTGCATAGGATGGATTTAGATTAGGATTTCCTTGAAAAACATTGGTTCTACTGGCACGTGATGGGAAAGGATTAATAAACCAACCTCTAGGTCTGTTTATCCTTCTGTTATAACCAAGCGTAACATTTTCGGTTTCAGCAAGTTCGTATATTAAATTTACTGTAGGAAAAAGCCCTAAGTAGTTATTATCAAAATCGGTATCTATTTCAAAACCAAATGTATTTACCAGATCTTCTTCAGAAAACTCGGTATCTATGGTTCCTTTTAGTTGTGTGTTTTCTAATCTTAATCCTAGTAAAAATGAAAAGTCACCAAATTTGGTTCCGTATTGGGTATAAAGGGCATTGACATTTTCTGTATAATCAAAAATATTTGAAACCGTATCATTTCTAACTAATCTACCAGTAGCTTCATCTTCAATATTTAAATTGTAATCTGTTTCTTCATTTTCAAAATTCCCACGGAAACCTGCTTCAAATTGTGAATCTTCACCAATTGGTAATACGTAATCTGCTTGAATTAAATATTCATTTTGCTTCTCCTTAGTGAAAACCTCTTCTGAAGCTAAAAAAGGGTTTTCCTCAGCAGTATTATTTATTCTAACATTTTCTGTAATAAAAGCAGGCTCCTCTTCTTCACCACGTTCGTATTGAAAATCCATAGTTAACTTATGCCCTTCCTCATTGAACCTATTTACATAATTCAATGAAAACTGAAAACTTTTATCTTCTTCCAATTCTACTTCACGTCTTAGTGTTTCTTGAGCTAAAGCGTTATTCTGAAATTTCTGTGTGAGGTTGGTGGTGATATCTTCTCCATCGCCGTATCTAAAAAAGGCACTCCCTGTAATAGAAGATTTATCGTTTAAATAATATTCCATTCCCAGATTGGTGTTGAAACCTTTGTTGGAACGATCATAATCTCTATTTTCTAAAACTCTACCGAAATCTCCTTGGAAATAACGAGTATCAAAATTTCCTCCTCCTGGGCCAGATCTATAATTATATCCGGTAGTATTAAAAAGATTGTATTTATCTGTTCTTAAATTAACATTGGCAGTAATTCCATAGCTTTCCGGGTAGCCAATATTAGTAGAAATAGAGCCATTAAAACCTAAAGTTTTGTCCTTTCTTAGGATGATGTTTATTATCCCCGCAGTTCCTTCAGCATCATATCTTGCCGATGGAGAAGTAATAACTTCCACACGGTCTATAGCCTCTGCTGGAAGTTGTCCTAATACATCTGTAGAGCCAAAACCAGCTAGGGCCGATGGTTTTCCATTAATCAAAACACGAACGTTTTCATTTCCTCGAAGACTAATTGATCCTTCCACATCTACCGCTACCGATGGTACATTGCTCAATGCATCGCTTACAGTCCCTCCTTTGGTAGTAAGATCTTTCCCTATGTTATAGATTTTTTTATCTAATCTAACCTCTACCTGAGTGGTTTCTGCACGAATAACCACTTCATCTAAACTAGAAGAACTTATCCCTAATTTGATATTTCCAAGATCTAGATCGGATTCTACAGTTTTATTTTTAAAACTTTTTGGAGTATAGGATATAAACTCAATTGTGATGTTATAAACTCCAGGTGGAACTTTTATTGAAAATTCTCCGTTTATATCTGTAACCCCACCATCTAAGAATTCGGGATCACTGGGACTGGTAATTGCAATTGTAGCATATTCTAAAGGAACATTTAAAGCATCATCCAACACTTTCCCTGAAATTGTATATTGTTTGGATTGAGAATAGCCCGAGTAAGGGCCGGAAATAAAAAAAATCAGCAAAAAGCTGAAAAGTATCATTCTTTTGAAGGTCATAACAATCTTTTCTTGTTAGACCTAATAAGAAAGAGAAGGTTTAAAAGACAATTGTTAAATAAGCCTTAAACTTTATAACGCATTTATGCATCCATTAATTCATTAGGAATTTTTTTGTTAACTCCTACATAAGCAGTGAATTGTGCACTGGTTAAGAATTTCCTTAATTTTTTATATTCTCTTTGCTGTATGTTTTTAAGATCTCTAATTATGAATTTTTGAGACCTATTTGAATTTATAATCCCATTTTTATGGATTGTATATTCAATAATAGTAGCCTCTAACTTTTTTGTTTGTTCTGGAGTAAGACCTAATTTTTCCTTCCATTCGGAAGCAATTTCAGATGCGATCTCCCTAATCTCCTTAGAATTTTTATCGTGGAAATACATTTGTGCAAAAACAAAGCCTCCGACCAAAATAGTAGAAACCCCTAATAGTTGTATTCTATTTTTTAATTTCATGTTCAGCATTTTAAATAATTATATAAAATCCCAATTAGGATAATAGTTCACTTATTTTTGAGGAAGGCCTTCCTACAACTGCTTTTTCTTTATCTTCAACAATAGGCCTTTCAATTAATTTAGGATATTTGATTAATGCCAGCATAATATCCTCACTACTTAATTCTTTATGTTTAAATTCTTTTTTCCAAATTTCTTCGTTAGCTCTTACCAATTCAAGGGGAGACATACCAAGTTTTGCAATTAATTTCTCCAACTCTTCTTCAGATAATGGAGTTTTTAAATATTCCCTTACATAGAAATCTTTTCCTGAACTTTGAACTAATGCTAATCCTTCTCTAGATTTACTGCATCGGGGGTTATGATAAACTGTGATCATACGTTGAGCTTAAAATACGCAATTAAAATTAATTTTTCAATAATAGGGAACAGAATATCAATCTTCATGCCGTTGTCCCATCATCATAAGATAGGCCTTTAAAAATGGGTCTATCGCACCATCCATGACTGCATCTACATTTCCTGTCTCTTCTGCCGTGCGAACATCTTTCACTAATTTATAGGGATGCATCACATAATTTCTTATTTGTGATCCCCATTCTATTTTCATTTTGGAGTCTTCTATTTCCCTACGTTGCGCCTGTTGCTTTTGAAGCTCGATCTCGTACAGCTGACTCTTTAAAAGTTGCATCGCTTTTGTTTTGTTCTCTAATTGAGAACGAGTTTCAGAATTTTCTATAACGATCCCGGTAGGAGCGTGGCGCAACCTAACTGCAGTTTCCACCTTATTTACGTTTTGTCCACCAGCACCAGAAGAGCGCATTGTTTCCCAAGAGATCTCCGAAGGATTTACATCTATTTCTATACTATCATCTACAAGAGGATACACATATACCGAAGCAAAAGAAGTGTGTCTTTTCGCATTACTATCAAATGGGGAGATTCTTACCAATCTATGCACGCCATTCTCACCTTTTAACCAACCAAAAGCATATTCACCTTCAATTTCTATTGTTACTGTTTTAATCCCGGCAGATTCACCACTTTGATAATTCAGCTCCTTAAGCTTAAAACCTTTAGATTCAGCCCAACGAAGGTACATTCTCATGAGCATTTCTGCCCAATCGCAACTTTCTGTTCCTCCTGCACCCGCAGTAATTTGTAGCACTGCGCTTAAGTTATCACCTTCCTCAGAAAGCATATTTTTAAACTCGAGATCTTCAATTAATCCCAGCGCTTTTTCATGTCGGTTTTCTACATCCTCTGCACTGGCTTCTTTCTCCTTATAGAACTCGTAGATAACCTCGAGATCTTCAACAAGCGTTTCACCAGCTAAATAATCGTCTACCCATTTTTTTTCAGCGTTAAGATCACGCATTAGGGTTTCTGCTTTTTTAGGATTGTCCCAAAAATCCGGGGCATATGTCTTCTCCTCTAAATTGGAGATTTCTATCTGTTTGGCATCAACGTCAAAGATACCTCCTTAACGCTACCAGGCGATCTTTAAGATCTTTTATATGTTCTGAAGTGATCATATCTGTTATTAATTTCAGTAAAAATAGAATTAAACATAGGTTCTTGAAACTATTTTACAATAATTTTATAGTTTTAGACAACTTTTAAAATCACTCTATGAAGCCATTTTTAGCTATTTTCCTGTTCCTCAGTATTACAAGCTCTTTTTACAGTCAAACATCATCAGATAAAGAAAATCTTCAGAAACATAAAGGTTTTTTCAACTTTGAATATTCTGAGAAAGAGGATAAGATCTTTTTAGAGGTAAAGGATCTGGATACTGAATTTTTATATGTCCATTCTTTAACCACAGGAATTGGATCTAATGATGTAGGATTGGATAGAGGGCAGTTAGGTAATGAAGCTGTTGTTAAATTTATTAAGGCAGGAAATAAATTGCTTTTAATACAGCCAAATCTAAAATATAGAGCGATCACAGAAAATGCTTTAGAGAAAAAGAGTGTAAAGGAAGCTTTCGCAACCTCTGTGTTATATGGATTCGAAATTAAGGAGATAAAAGGTGATAGTTACTTTATAGATCTTACTTCTTTCTTAATGGAGGATGCGCATGGTGTTACTAATAGTTTAAGAAGTGGGAACCATGGGAGTTTTAGTTTAAATAAATCTAAGAGTGCATTATCTCTAAACCGAACCAAGGCTTTTCCAGAAAATGTGGAATTTGAAGCATTATTAACTTTTGATGGAGAAGCAACAAGCCAGACCCTTAAAGAAGTGCTACCTAATAATAATTCTATAACTGTAACCCAACATCATTCCTTTGTAAAGTTACCTGATGATAAATATAAAAAACGTCCATTCGATCCCAGAAGCGGAGCAATCTATATTTCATATTTAGACTATTCTACACCTGTTTTTCAGCCTATAGAAAAGCGATATATTACAAGGCATCGTTTAGCAAAGAAAGATCCTAGCAAAGAAATTAGTGAAGCGGTGGAGCCCATTATATATTATCTGGATCCCGGAACTCCAGAGCCAGTAAAATCTGCACTTTTAGATGGTGCCAGATGGTGGAATGAAGCTTATGAAGCAATAGGTTACAAAAATGCTTTTCAGGTCAAGATGTTGCCAGAAGGAGCAGATCCGTTAGATGTGAGATATAATGTAATACAATGGGTACATAGATCTACCAGAGGATGGAGCTATGGGGCTAGTGTTATAGACCCAAGAACTGGAGAGATCATTAAAGGACATGTAAGTTTAGGGAGTTTGAGGATTCGTCAGGATTTTCTGATCGCCCAAGCATTGTTGAATAAACCTTTTGCTGAAAATGATGAAAATCATAATAAAATGATGGAAATGGCAATTGCCAGAATTCGTCAGTTGTCTGCTCATGAAGTTGGACATACCTTGGGGTTTGCTCATAATTTTGCAGCGAGTACCAATGAAAATTCTTCGGTTATGGATTACCCGCATCCTCAATTTAAACTTGAAAATGATGAGATCGTGGTTGATGATGCCTATAGTATTGGTGTTGGAGCATGGGATAAGATCACGGTAAAATATTCTTATGCAGATCTTCCTTCTGAAGTAAATGAAAGTGATTTTTTAAATGGAGTCTTAGCTGAAGCTGACGATCAAAAACTTCGTTTTATAACAGATAGTGATGCAAGAGCTTCTGGAGGAGCTAATGCTTTCGGCCATTTATGGGATAATGGAAGTTCTCCTACTGAAGGTTTAAAAGACTTGTTAGAAATAAGAAAGAAAGCCATTTCCAATTTTTCTGTAGATAATATAAGAACTGGAGAATCGTATTCAACTTTAGAAGATGTGTTTGTGCCCTTATATTTTCTGCATAGGTATCAAACCGAAGCGATTTCGAAAGTTATTGGAGGTCTGGATTATTCGTATGCTGTAAAAGGGGATACACAAAAACCAGTAAAAACAGTATCTGCTGAAGATCAAAGAGAGGCACTTTCTGTATATTTAAAAACATTAGATGCTGAAGTTTTAGCTATTCCGAAAGATAAGCTGGAACTATTTCCACCAAGGGCTTATGGCTTTGGAAGGAGTAGGGAATCTTTCAAAAGTAATACTGGTGTTGCTTTTGATGCCTTTGGAGCTGTAGGAACCGCAAGTGTGCTTAGTTTGCAATATTTGCTTCATCCAGAAAGAGCCGCCAGATTAATTCAGCAAAAAACCTTGGATAATTCTCAATTGGGTTTAGATGAAGTATTAGAAGAATTAATTAATAGCACCCTTAAAAAGACTTTTAAAGACTCATATTTGCAGCAAGTTCAAAACACGATAAATTACAATGTTTTACAGTATCTGTTTAATTTGGCTGTGAATAAGGGGTCTATTCCGCAAGTGAAGGCCGTTACTAATTCTGTTATTAACTCTTTACAATCTTGGTTAGAATCAAATTCAAACAACGAGGTGTTTAGATCGCAACTTTTAAGGGAAATTGAACAGTTTAAAAAAGACCCAGAATTATTTAAGCCAATGATTCAGGCACCAGAAATTCCTGATGGGTCACCAATTGGAAGTTATAATTAGAAAATTACAAGACTAATAATTTATTAAGAAAATAATATATGAAGGAAATAGATCTACGTAGCGATACAGTTACTCGTCCAACAAAAGAAATGTTGCAGGCTATTATGAGTGCAAAAGTTGGAGACGATGTTTATAAAGAAGATCCATCTGTAAATGAGTTAGAAAAGAAGTTAGCCACTATGTTTGGGAAAGATGAAGCTTTGTTTTTTCCAACAGGAAGTATGGCCAATCAGGCAGCAATTAAATTACATACACAACCAGCCGAGCAATTAATATGTGATAAATGGGCTCACGTTTATAATTATGAAGGAGGAGGAGTTTCTTTTAATAGTGGCGTTTCCTGTAAATTGGTAGACGGAGATCGTGGAATGATCACTGCTGCACAAGTAGAAGAGAATATCAATCCGCCAGATTTTTACCATAGTCCGTTAACGAGTTTGGTTTGTTTGGAAAATACCACTAATAAAGGTGGGGGCGCATGTTACGATCTGGAAGAGATCAAAAAGATTCGCAAGGTTTGTAATACACATGGCCTAGGTTTACATCTAGATGGGGCAAGACTATTTAATGCATTGGTTGCAAAGGGAGAATCTCCTAAAGAATACGGGAAGTTATTCGACACGATCTCTGTATGTCTTTCTAAAGGACTTGGAACTCCAATGGGATCTGTGTTAATTGGAAATTCAGATCTCATGAAAAATGCCATTAGAGTTAGAAAAGTGTTAGGTGGTGGGATGAGACAAGTTGGATTTATGGCAGCATCCGGTATCTACGCACTGGATAACCATGTGGAAAGATTAGCCGATGATAATAAGCGGGCAAAAGAAATAGGAAATACTTTAGCTGTTTTACCTTATATTCTAAAGGTGGAAACTGTAGAAACTAATATTGCGATCTTTTACTTAAAGGATGCTGCTAATGAGGAGAGTTTCATGAAGCAGCTTCAGAGGGAAAATATTAGAATTAGCAATATGGGCCACGGAAAGCTTAGAATTGTTACCCATTTAGATTATTCGGAAGAACAACATCAGAGATTTCTACAAGTGCTGAAGGAGATTCAATTTTAGAGTAGGGAAAAGCTTAACAGAAGATTATAAAAATCGAGTAGGTTTAAACCTTTTAATTTCTATATTTTTCAGTTCAAATAAAATTAGCGAGAAATATGAAGAATTTAATACCAAGGCAAGAAGTTCCAGAACTTATAGTAGATACGGTAAATGGAATGACATGGAATCTTCGTGATCAGCAACCTAAGAATTTTACCTTGGTTGTTTTTTATAGAGGCTTACATTGTCCGGTCTGTAAATCTTATTTAGAAGAATTGAATTCTAAAATAGATGAGTTTAGAGATAAAGGTGTAAACGTGATATGTATAAGTTCCAATAAGGGGTCACTGGCAGAAGAAACTACAACGAAATGGGATATTGAAAAATTAACTATTGGTTTTGATTTTTCTATTGAAAATGCAAGAAAATGGGATCTTTTTGTTTCTGAAGGTATCAGCGATAAAGAGCCAGAAGTGTTTTTTGAACCAGCTTTATTTTTAATTAAACCAGATAGAACACTTTATGCGGCTTCAATACAAAGTATGCCGTTTGCAAGACCAAAATTCGATGACCTCTTAAAATCTATTTCATTTATTTTGAATGAAGATTATCCAGCTAGAGGAGAAGTTTAGTATTATTACTAAAAAACATAAATTGAGCCAAATGAGATACAACATGATTTCGTTTGGCTCAATTTGATTTAATCCCTCATTGAGGGTTTAATTTCCCGTCCCGATGGCTATCTGCAATCCTCGAAATATTTAATAGAATTTTCCTCCCGAAGCGTCGAGAATTAACTCATAGGCTTTCCCCGAGCTTATTGATTGTGAAGGTTTCTTCTGAAGCCTTTAATTATTTAAGCATATCTAAACCAGGAATATCTGGCATTCCGTCTTTAGCAACAGCAGCAAGCTCAGCTTCATTGATATCTGAAGCTTTTTTAATTGCTTTGTTCAAAGTTAATACCAGGTAATCTTCTAATTGTTCTTTATCTTCTAATAGCTCATCTGCAATAGAAATATTTCTAATTTCTCTATTTGCAGTAATAGTTACTTTTAAGAGACCATCGCTAGATTGCTCATCTATCAATACAGTTTTAAGGCGCTCTTTTGTAGCTTCAACTTTCTCTTGGGTTTCTTTGATTTTATTCATCATCCCCATCATATCTCCAAACATAATTTTTTGTTTTATAAATTATTAAATACAAATTTATTAATTTACAAGACGATATAATACTAAAAATGAAAAGACTCATACTTTTTTTATTAGGAAGCCTTACCTTTGTGAATTCTAATATAATAGCACAAAATCACCCTGTATTGAAAACTGAAATTTATCCTCCAAAGGCTAAAAAGATTGCCAAAGAATTAAAAGCTCATAATACTATAAGAAACGACGATTACTACTGGATGAACGATAGAGAGAATCCAGAAGTTATTAGTTATCTCGAGCAGGAAAACGAATATAATGAGCAAATGACTGCACATACCAAGCAGTTTCAGGCGGATCTTTTTGATGAAATGAAAGCTAGGATCAAAGAAGATGACTCATCTGTTCCCTATAAGTTGAATGGATATTGGTATTTGACCCGATTTAAAAAAGGGAAAGATTACCCAATATATTCCAGAAAAAAAGAAAGTTTAGATGCACCTGAGGAAATTTTATTCGATGTGAATGAGATGGCTGAAGGTCATGAATATTACAGTCTGGGTGGATTAAATGTGAGTTCAGACAACAAATTGATAGCTTTTGGAGTAGATACGGTAAGTAGAAGAAATTATACTATTCAGGTTAAAAATCTTCAAACAGGAGAGATACTTAAAGAAAAAATAAAAACAACTACCGGAGGTTCTACTTGGGCTAACGATAATAAAACCCTTTTTTATACCAAAAAAGACAATAAAACTTTACGTTCCAATCAGATTTATAAGCATGTACTAGGTACAAAATCCAACGAAGATCAGTTGGTGTTTGAAGAACTAGATGAAACGTATAACACTTATATATACAAATCTAAATCTAAAAAATATTTAATAATTGGATGTCATAGCACATTAACTAGTGAATATAGAATATTAGAAGCAGACAATCCTCACGGTGAATTTAGAATAGTGCAACCTAGAGAAAGAAACTTAGAGTATGGTATCATGCATTTTGAAGATTCCTTTTATATTTTAACTAATAAAGATGGTGCAACTAATTTTAAATTAATGAAGACTCCGGAAGATAAAACCGGACAAGAAAATTGGGTTGAGGTAATCCCGCACAGGGAGGATTATTTATTAGAAGATATAGATATTTTTGAGCACTATCTCGTGATAAGTGAGAGAAATGATGGCTTAAATAAAATTAAGATCACCAAATGGCACTCAGATGAAAGTTACTATCTACCCTTCAATAATGAAACATATACTGCTTATACCAGTATAAATCCCGATTTCGACACAGATATACTAAGATATACTTACAATTCCTTAAACAATCCCACCTCTGTCATAGATTTCAACATGGCTACTAAAGAGAAAGTTGTACTTAAAGAACAAGAAGTAATAGGAGGAAAATTCAATAAAGAAAATTATAAATCACAACGTGTTTGGGCCACTGCAGAAGATGGAACAAAAATTCCTATTTCTCTTGTTTACAGGAAAGATCTAAAAATGGATGGTTCTAACCCTTTATTACAATATGCTTATGGATCTTATGGTTCTACAATAGACCCATATTTTTCTAGTGTGAGGCTGAGTTTATTGGACAGAGGCTTTGTTTATGCTATTGCTCATATTCGAGGGGGAGAGTATCTTGGAAGAGCTTGGTATGAAGATGGCAAGTTGCTTCAAAAGATGAATACTTTTACAGATTTTATAGATGTTTCAAAATATTTAATAGACCAAAAATATACTTCAGAAGAACATTTGTACGCAATGGGCGGTTCTGCCGGTGGTTTATTGATGGGAGCAGTTGTGAATATAGCTCCAGAACTTTATAACGGAATCATCGCTGCAGTACCATTTGTAGACGTGGTAACTACCATGCTAGATGATTCAATACCTTTAACTACTGGGGAGTATGATGAATGGGGAAATCCAAATGAGGAAACGTATTATAAGTATATGCTAACTTACTCGCCATATGATAATGTTAATAAACAGTCTTATCCTAATATGCTAATTACAACTGGTTTGCATGATTCTCAGGTTCAATATTGGGAGCCAGCGAAATGGGTTGCTAAATTAAGAGAATTAAAAACTGATACTAATAAATTGTTATTTCATATAAATATGGATGCAGGACATGGAGGTGCATCTGGTAGATTTGAAGCATTAAAAGAAGTAGCAGAAGAATATGCCTTTTTATTAGACTTGGAAGGAATTACCGAGTAATTGAAAAATTTGCCTTAAATTTGGGCGGTTTTTGAATTAAGATTGTTTTAACATTTAAGAATAAATTTTTAATCCCTAAATTGGTTAAAGAATTTCATTTTATGGTAGAAAAAAAAAAGGTATACGATAACATATTGCAATTAATAGGAGATACTCCTTTAGTTCGATTGAATTCTATTACCAAAAAATTTAGTGGAGATTTTTTCGCGAAAATTGAATCCTTTAATCCTGGACACTCTTCTAAGGATAGAATCGCTTTATTTATTATTGAAGAAGCAGAAAGAAAGGGAATATTAAAACCTGGTGATACTATTATTGAAACTACATCTGGAAATACTGGATTTAGTATTGCAATGGTTAGTATTATTAAGGGCTATAAGTGTATTCTTGCAGTAAGTTCTAAATCTTCTAATGATAAAATAGAAATGCTCAAAACAATGGGAGCCAAAGTGTATGTATGTCCAGCACATGTACCTGCAGATGATTCACGCTCTTATTATGAGGTTGCTAAAAGATTACATCAGGAAAACGAAGGTTCGGTGTATATCAACCAATATTTTAATGAACTTAATATTGAAGCACATTATAAAACTACAGGGCCTGAGATCTGGAATCAGACAGAGGGGCAGCTAACTCATTTAATTGCTTGCAGTGGAACAGGAGGAACAATTTCTGGAACAGCAAAATTTCTAAAAGAACAAAACCCTAATATTCGTGTTATTGGAATAGATGCATTTGGATCTGTATTGAAGAAATTTCATGAAACCAGAGTTTTTGATAAAGATGAAATATATCCTTACAGGATTGAAGGTTTGGGTAAAAATTTAATTCCATCTGCTACAGATTTCGATATTATAGACGAGTTTGTCAAGGTAACAGATGAAGATAGTGCGCATACTGCTAGAGAGCTTGCTAGAACCGAAGGATTGTTTCTTGGATATACCAGTGGAGCAGCAATGCAAGGAATAAAACAATTGCAGGAGCAAGGAGAATTTGACGAGAACAGTAAAGTAGTTGTTATTTTTCCAGATCACGGGTCTAGATATATGAGTAAAATTTATAGTGATGACTGGATGGAGGCACAAGGCTTTTTTGATTCTAAAAGAGAAGCAGAATCGCAGCCAATTGAATTTATAAAATAAGGATGCACCTTTTATAATATATTAAACCTAAAAGCATCTTTTTATAGGATGCTTTTAGGTTTAATAGTGGGAGCTAGTAGTTAAATATTATTATTGTAAAATTGAGTTGTATTTCAGTACTTTTGCAACTTGTAAATAAAAGAATCTATGAGAGATTTATTTGATAAAATATATAAGGATAAAGGTCCTTTAGGGAAATGGGCTCAACAAGCTGAAGGGTATTTTGTATTCCCAAAGCTGGAAGGACCAATTTCTAATAGAATGAAATTTCGTGGGAAAGAAGTAATTACCTGGAGTATCAATGATTATTTAGGTCTTGCAAACCACCCTGAAGTACGAAAAATAGATGCTGAAGCTGCAGCCGAATATGGTTCTGCTTATCCAATGGGTGCCAGAATGATGAGTGGACACACAGAACTTCATGAAAAGTTACAAGATGAACTTGCTTCATTTGTGAATAAAGAAGCTTCTTATCTTTTAAACTTTGGGTACCAAGGAATGGTATCTACGATTGATGCATTAGTATCTAAACAAGATGTTATTGTTTATGATGTAGATGCTCATGCTTGCATTATAGATGGAGTAAGATTGCATTTAGGCCAACGTTTTACCTATATGCATAACGATATGGATAGTATCGAAAAGAATTTGCAACGCGCTACTAAAATATGTGAACAAACTGGAGGGGGAATTCTTTTGATCTCTGAAGGCGTTTTTGGAATGCGTGGAGAGCAAGGAAGACTTAAAGAAATAGTTGAGCTTAAAAAGAAATATAATTTTAGACTTTTCGTAGATGATGCTCACGGATTTGGAACTTTAGGAGCTACTGGAGCAGGAGCAGGAGAAGAGCAAGGGGTTCAAGATGATATTGATGTATACTTTGCAACTTTTGCAAAATCTTTAGCAAGTACAGGTGCTTTTATCGCTGGAGATAAAGAGATCATGGATTATTTAAAATATAATCTACGTTCTCAGATGTTCGCAAAATCCTTACAAATGCAATTAGTTGTTGGGGCGTTAAAGCGTTTAGATATGCTTAGAACAATGCCTGAATTAAAGGCTAAATTGTGGGAAAATGTAAATGCATTACAAAGCGGGTTAAAAGAAAATGGGTTCGATATAGGAACCACTCAAAGTTGTGTAACTCCAGTTTATCTAAAAGGAAGTATTCCTGAAGCGATGGCTCTTGTTAGAGATCTTAGAGAAAATCATGGTATTTTCTGTTCTATTGTGGTTTATCCGGTTATTCCAAAAGGATTGATCTTATTGAGAATGATCCCTACCGCTACACATACATTGGAAGATATAGAGCTTACTTTAACTGCTTTCTCTGTTATTAGAGAAAGATTGGAAAACGGAACATACAAAAGATTATCTGCAGCAGTTACCGCTTCTTTAGAAGAGTAATTAGCTTTTAGGTTATGAAACAAAAAAATCCGCTATAAAAGCGGATTTTTTTGTTTGTTTAATCCCTCATTGAGGGTTTAACTCCCCGAGGCCTGCCCGAAACATTCAGGCGGGCTTGCCTCGAATTTTTAAAAGTATTTTCCTCCCGAACCATCGGAACATCTCGTGGTCTTGCCTGGAGGTTCTTGATTTTTATTTTTGATCATCAATTTCAGGTTCAATATTTTCCCGTTTCTCAGTTCGTTTTCTCCTTCTGTCCCCTTCATAAGAATCGTCTAAATATTCCTCTTTTTTATGTAGATCCAATCTATATGAAACCCCGGCAGCTAATTGCCATCTGTCTGGTGTATTCTTAAAGTTGATCAATCCAGAGATATCAAATTGAAGATCATCTGTTAACAAATAAGCCACTCCAGTTCTTGCAATATCATCTGCATAAAAATCACTTACAATTCCCTGGTACTCCAGAAACCCTGCAAATTTCGGGGTAAATGCATGCGTGAGGGTTACAATTCCAGTATAACTAGGGAATTCTTCAGTTATTTTATCTAAAATAAGGTTCATTACCAATACCCAACTTCCTGGCCAGTTATTTTGGGTTATTAACGCGATTTTAGGTGTTATAGACTTTTCTCCCTCATATAAAAATGGATTATCAGCCTCTGAAAAATTAGCTCCAGCATATAAAGATACTGCTGGGATCAAAGTTTTCCATTTAAATTTCTGATTAGCTTTCCAGCTATAAAGATTTGGTTTATCTGGTTTTATAGTTCTACTTGGGTCAAATATTAAGTATTTCACACCCAATGTATTGGTCTTAAAATTACGGGTTTTGAACTCTACATCACTTGCACCAATTCTAATGGATTTTGTATCATCTTCAAAAGAACCAATCAAACTAATTTCTAAGGCTTCAAAGAACAATCCATAACGCAGAGAATAATCGGCTCCTAAAATATCTGTACTCGTACGTAATAAGCTATGATCATCATTTCCATAGTATCCACCGGCCTCTATCTGTATAACTCCAGTTCCTACAGAAAATGCGCCTTGAGATGCTCCAGGTCTGTTGGAATTTATAGTTTCAGTATATTGCGCATAGGTTGAATAACCGGATGTGATAAATAAAATGATTGTAAATATTTTGATCTGAAAGTATTTCATACAAGTTGTTGTTAGTCCGGTCAAATATAGAAGATTTTATTATTTTTTTATGGATATAGATACCCAATTTGTCTCATCATAATAGTAATTTTGCATAAACTATATACAAATGCACGAAGCATCATTCGAAAGTATTTTGAAAACCGTATTAATAATTCTGTTGATATATTTCGGTTTTAAAATTTTTATAAAATGGTTTGGACCATTGATCTTAAAATGGTTCCTTAAAAGAATTGGACAAAAGTTCCAACAACAGTTCAATGGCCAAGCTGATCCCAAAGCTCAAAAGAAGGGAAAAGTTAATATAGATTCAGATAAACCAAAATCAAGTAATTCCAATAAAAAAGTAGGGGAGTACATCGATTTCGAAGAAATTGATTAATTTTCGTTCCTATTAAATTCTATCTATGATTAGATCCTTAAAAGGTTTTCTACCACATATTCTTGTGGTTTTTGGTTTTCTTATTATTTCTCTAGCCTATTTTAGTCCTGTTCTCCAAGGAAAAGAAATTTATCAAAGTGATATAGTTCAGTATACCGGAATGGCAAAGGAGCAAAATGACTTTAGAGCCGAAACCGGAGAAGAACCTTACTGGACAGATTCAGCTTTTGGGGGAATGCCAACCTATCAATTAGGTGCTTATTATCCTCATAATTATATTAAAAATTTAGATTCAGCTTTACGTTTTCTACCACGGCCTGCAGATTACCTGTTCTTATATTTTATAGGCTTTTATATACTTTTATTGGTTCTCAAACTAGATTATAAAATCGCTTTTCTCGGCGCCTTAGCTTTTGGATTTTCAACATATCTTATTATAATTCTTGGAGTAGGACATAATGCCAAAGCACATGCTATTGCCTATATGCCAATGGTTCTTGCTGGAATATTACTGTGCTTCAGAAATAAATATATAAGTGGATTTTTGCTCTTATCTTTTGCTATGGCATTGGAAATTGGCGCAAATCACTTCCAGATGACCTATTACTTACTACTGCTAGTTATAGTTTTGGGATTGGTTTATCTAATTGATGCCTTCAGAAAAAAACAATTACCACATTTCTTTAAAGCATTAGGAGTAATGGCGCTGGCTGTTTTATTAGCAATAGCAACCAATGCTACTAATTTATTAGCCACTCAAGAATACACTCAATATAGTACTAGGGGAGATACTGGATTAAGTATTACTGCGGAAGGAAACCAAAAAGAAACAGCGGGATTGAATTATGACTATATCACAGAATATAGCTACGGAATCACTGAAACATTAAATCTATTTATTCCTAGATTTATGGGTGGTTCCAGTTCTGAAAAATTAGGAGAAGATTCAGAAATGTATGCTCAATTATTACGAATGGGTGCATCTCCTGTGCAGGCAAAGGATTTTGCGGAGAATGCTCCTACGTATTGGGGAAATCAACCTTTTGTTGGGGCTCCTGCTTATATAGGGGCAAGCATTATCTTCTTATTTGTCTTTGCCTTATTCTTAATTAAAGGAAGATTAAAATGGTGGATCGTGGGAGGAACTATTTTGTCTCTCATCTTATCTTGGGGTAAGAATTTTGGATTTGTTACCGAGTTCTTTATCGATTATATACCGCTCTATAATAAGTTTCGCGCAGTTTCATCTATTCAAATTATTGCTGAACTGTGTATTCCTGTTCTTGCTGTTTTTGGGTTGCACAAGCTCTTCAATAATTTTGACGGTGACAAAGAGAAGTTTTATGCACTTAAATGGGCAACCATAATTACATCTGGTTTTGCTTTAATACTACTTGTTCTAAAATCTACTTTATTTAGTTTTAGTGGAGGAAGCGACTCGGTTTATATTGAGCAAATGGGAGTAGAGTTCGTTCGAGCCTTGAAAGAAGATAGAAAATCTATTTTTACAGCTGATGCTATACGTTCTCTTATTTTAGTGTTAGTCGCTGCTGGATTTATCTATGCTTATTTAAAAAAGCTTGCGAATAAGAATTTGATAATCGTAGGTTTTATCTTTTTGATCTTATTTGACTTAGTTGGAGTAGATAGAAGATATGTGAACAATGAAGATTTTGTTGCTGCAAGGGTCATGAACAAACCTTTTCAGAAGACACCTGCAGATGAAATGATCTTAGAAGATAAAGGGCATTATCGTGTCTTCGATCTTGCTGAAAGTCCATTTAATACTGGTAGAACTTCTTATTTTCATAATTCTATTGGAGGTTATCACGCTGCCAAACCTGGAAGAATCCAGGACCTCTACGATTTCTACATTTCAAAAAATAATATGTCGCTGCTTAATATGCTCAATGTAAAGTATATTATAGTTCCAACAGAGGAAGGACCAACTGCACAGCAAAACCCTAATGCAATGGGGAATGCATGGTTTGTTGAAAATATTAAATGGGTAAATTCTGCAAATGAAGAGATTTTGAGTCTGGCAGATACAAATCTAAACGCTACTGCGATCATTAATTCTGAATTCAAGGAATCTGAAATAGTAGTGAGCAAAGCACAAGATTCCACTGCAAGCATAAAGCTGATCTCTCAAGAACCAAATGAATTAGTTTATAAATCTAAATCCTCTAAAGTGGAATTCGCTGTCTTCTCTGAAATGTATTATGAAAATGGATGGAATGCCTATGTGGATGGAAATGAAACACCTCATTACAATGTGAACTATGTTTTGAGAGGAATGCAGATTCCGGCAGGAGAACACACAATTACCTTTAAATTTGAACCACAGGTTATTAAAACGGGAAGTAGTATTGCACTTGCCAGTTCAATTTTGCTTGGACTTCTAACGCTTGGAGGAATTTACTTTTCCTTTAGGAAAAAGGATTAGACAATATTGATTTGTAGGTTCTAAAGTGCCACTATGAAAAAAGTTTTAATTATAACTTATTATTGGCCACCAGCTGGAGGCCCTGGGGTGCAACGCTGGTTAAAATTTGTAAAATATTTACAGGATTTTGATATAGAGCCTATTGTTTATATTCCAGAAAATCCCGATTATCCAATTATAGATAAGAGCCTTTTAGAAGAGATTCCAAAAGGAATAATTATACTTAAAAAACGAATTTTTGAGCCTTATTTTTTAGCTAAGATCTTTTCCAAAAAAGAGACTTCTACTATAAGCAGCGGAATTATAAAAGAAGCGAAAAGTCAAAATTTTCTTCAAAAACTGTTCTTATATATCCGTGGAAATTTCTTTATTCCCGATGCTCGGAAATTTTGGATCAAGCCTTCGGTTAATTTTCTTTCTGAATATCTTTCAGAAAATAAAATTGACACAATTATAAGCACTGGGCCACCTCATAGTTTACATCTTATAGGTCTTGGTTTAAAGAAAAAGCTAGAATTAAAATGGATTGCAGATTTTCGGGATCCTTGGACAGAAATAGGATATCATAAAAAATTGAAATTAACTGCTTCAGCCGAAGCTAAGCATATAGCTTTAGAAAAGGAGGTTTTAACTTCAGCAGATCATATTATAACTACAAGTTTCGCAACCCAAAAAGAATTTCAATCCAAAACCTTAAAACCAGTAACTGTAATTACTAATGGATATGATTCTATTGAAGATAATTCTTCAGAATTAGATCAGAAATTCAGTTTGGCACATATTGGATCATTACTCTCAGGCAGAAACCCTAAGAATTTGTGGAAAGTCCTGCAAGAGCTGACTTCAGAAAACAAAGATTTTAAGGAAGATCTTGTTTTAAAATTAGTTGGAACTTTAAGTAATGATGTATTAGATTCTATTAAAGAACATGATCTAGAGGCTTATTTAGAATTACCAGGATATGTTTCTCATAACAAAGCGAACAAAATTCAGCAATCTTCTCAGGTATTGCTTTTAGTGGAAATTGATAGTATTGAAACCAAAGGAATTATCCCAGGGAAACTCTTTGAATATCTGGCGGCAAACCGCCCAATTTTAGCATTAGGTCCAAAAGATTGGGATGTGAAGAATATATTGGCAGAAACCAAATCGGGAACTTATTTCGGGTATCAGGAAGAAACCAGTTTAAAAGAGCATATTTTGAGTATGTATAAATCATACAAAAACCAGCAATTAAATGTAAACGCCAAAAATACTTCAAAATATAGCCGAAAGAATCTTACTGGAGAATTGGCTAAACTTTTAAAAGACTAGATTTAACTAATGGGAGTTATAATAAAGCAGTCTTTTAAAAACATGATAACTACCTACTTTGGGTTTGGGATCGGCGCAATTAACACGCTCTTTTTGTTTACCTACTTTCTGGAAAAGGAATATTACGGACTTGTTAGTTTTTTATTATCTGCAGCAAATCTTGTTTGGCCATTTATGGCCTTTGGAGTTCATAACACCCTTGTGAAATTTTACACCTCCTATAAAACCAAAGACGAAAAAGATAAATTGTTGAACTTGATCTTGCTTTTACCTATTGGAGTTTCTATTCTATTGGGTCTTGTTGGCGTCTTATGTTATAAATGGTTGTTGGCTTACTTTGAAGAGGGTAATGTGCTGGTACAGCCTTATATCTGGCTCATCTTTATCATTGCATTTGCTACGGCCTATTTTGAGGTTTTCTTTGCATGGTCTAAAATTAACTATCAGAGTGTATTTGGTAATTTTATGAAAGAAGTATTTCATAGACTTTGTATTACTGTTTTATTGTTCTTGGTATATTTCTCTATAATTAATGTGGAATATTTTATTTATGCCATGGTTATGGTTTTCGTATTGCGTGCTATCGCTATGCAAGTGTATGCTTTCTCATTATATAAGCCGAAATTTAATTTCTCACTTCCAAGTAATTATAATACAGTTTTAAAATATTCATCTCTAATTCTTATTGCGGGATCTGTAGCAACCATTTTACTAGATCTGGATAAAGTGATGATAGAGCATTATCTACCAATAGAAAATGTTGCTATCTACGGAATTGCGGTTTATATCGCTACAGTAATTTCTGTTCCTCAAAAAGCGATGCATCAAATTATTCATCCTCTTACCGCAAGTTTGCTAAATAGCAACGATAAGAAATCTTTAAAAGATCTATATAAGCGAAGTTCATTAACCTTGTTGGTGGTAAGTGCCATAATTTTTGTGTTGATACTTGTAAATATTAACCAGCTTTATTTATTGATCCCTCAGGAATACCAAATAAGCACATTGATTATTCTGCTATTGGCTATAGTGAAATTGTTTGATAATATGTTAGGTAATAATAATAGTATTCTTTTTAATTCCGATTACTATAGATTAGTGCTTGTATTTGGAGTTATACTCTCTATAATTGCATTCGTTTTTAATTTACTTCTAATTCCTGCTTATGGAATTCTTGGTGCTGCAATTGCAAGCTTTTTGGCATTTGCTGTGTACAATGTTTCAAAGTTATTGATCGTACTCAATAAATTTAAGATGCAGCCTTTCACATTAAAAACGGTATATATATTATTCTTTACGGCAAGCTTAACTGCTACTTTCTACTTTTGGGAGTTTCCATTTCACCCGATCTTAAATATTATTTTGAAATCTATAATAGTAACAGCAATCTATGGGTTTGTTGCGCTTAGATTTAGGTTTTCTGAAGATATTAATCTGTTGGTAAGAAAGTATATTAATATATAGATTGGCTTTAAATGGATGTAAGAAATTTGTCCAATAAGACACTAGACAAGTCGTCTCCCTATTTCTTTATAGCCAATAGGACTGTCATTCTGAACGAAGTGAAGAATCTCAAAGAAGCAGGATTGGAGTTCAATAGAGATCCCTCCTCACTTATCATTGACGTAATTAAGTAAATATTTGAATATCAAATAATTAACTTAGTCCTTTAACAGTATCTTTTTTCATTTTCTTTGTTCGCCCAAAGAAAACGAAACAAAAGAAAAGGCGCTTTTTCCAGAGGTATTTTTCAGCAAAGCTGAAAACCAGTTTTGTTTTGCTAAAATCTTTCCAAGGCTTCAAGATTTTTTAACGCAAAACAAAACTTATACTGCGGAAAAAGATTTCAAAGCGCTGCTTTGGAACGTCAACACCACCGTTTTTCAAAGTTTTTGAATAGGGTCTCGGGATGACAAATAGAAATATAAAACAGTACCGACAACTATTCCATTTGTTCATTCTGAGTATCACGAATAATCTCAAAGAAGTAGGATTGAAGCTAAATAGAGATCCCTCCTCACGTCGGGATGACAAATGGGGCTGTCATTCTGAACGAAGTGAAGAATCTCAAAGAAGTAGGATTGGAGTTAAATAGAGATCCCTCCTTTGTCGGGATGATAAAGGATCAAGGTAAATACTTGGGGAGAAATGTACCTTTGCAAGCAAAACACTTAGAACTTGGATATAGAATTAGCCCGTTATTTATTGCCAGAAGGCGTATTAGAATATTTTGAGATCATCAGTCATAAATCATCAACAGACAAGGTTCATTTCTATTTAGAAGAGAAGAACATTCTACCCAAAGAATATCAATCAGAAATAGCACAATCCAAAGGCTTCTTACCAGAGATAACGGTTGAAGATTTTCCGCTAAGGGGCAAATCCGTATTGCTCCATATAAAACGTAGGCGCTGGACCCTGGTCAATACAGGAGAGATAGTAAAAAGAGATTGGAACTTAATAGCTAAAGGCACTCGGATAACCAACGAGTTTGCCTCTTTTTTAAAAGGTATCGCTTGATACTCATGCGGTAAGTGCTAAACGGTTTGGTGACTATTATAAGACCAATGGCAAAGCGCTGCAGTACCACTACAAAAACCATCTCAGCGACTTCAAAGATTGGACGCAAAAAGAGCATTCACAGGATTGGCTGCTCTATGGAAAGAACTTGGGCAACTATTTAAGTTTAGATGAAACCTCTTTATCCAACGGTGAGCTTTACACGATTCTAACAAACAAAGCAGCTAACGGAAAGAAAGGCAGCATCGTAGCAATTGTTAAAGGAACCAAAGCAGTTGATGTCATTGAGGTACTAAATGAAATCCCAGTAGAAAGGCGCAATATGGTAAAAGAAGTCACTGTGGATATGGCCGGGAGCATGAATTTGATCGCTAAAAAATGTTTCCCCAAAACCGAAATAGTTACAGATAGGTTTCATGTTCAAAAATTAGCCTCAGAAGCAGTGCAAGAAGAACGTATCCGATTAAGGTGGGAAATTATAGAAGTAGAAAACAAAGCTATTGAAGAAGCCAGGAAAAATGAAAAAACATACAAACCAGAGCTTCTCGGTAATGGGGACACGCACAGGCAGCTGCTCGCTAGAGGCCGATATCTATTGTTCAAATCAAAAGCCAAATGGACGGCAAGACAAATAGAAAGGGCTGAAATATTATTTGATCTATACCCAACTATTGAAAAAGCATACAACTTCTCTCAAGGGCTAAGCCATATTTTTAGAAACAACACAAATAAAGATGTAGCTAGGCTAAAATTGGCACACTGGTACAACAAAGTCGACAATTCCGAATTTAAGTCTTTCAATACCATTGCAAGATCCGTAAAACTGCACTACGAGACCATCCTAAACTATTTTAACAACAGAAGCACCAACGCTTCAGCGGAATCCTTTAATGCCAAAATAAAAGAATTCAGAGCTTCATTTAGAGGTGTCAGAGATGTGAAATTCTTCCTCTATAGACTAACTAAATTATATGCATAATTTTTGAGCTCCCCAATAATATGGTTTGATCCATAAAGGATCAAGGTAAATACTTGGGGAGAAATGTACCTTTGCAAGCAAAACACTTAGAACTTGGATATAGAATTAGCCCGTTATTTATTGCCAGAAGGCGTATTAGAATATTTTGAGATCATCAGTCATAAATCATCAACAGACAAGGTTCATTTCTATTTAGAAGAGAAGAACATTCTACCCAAAGAATATCAATCAGAAATAGCACAATCCAAAGGCTTCTTACCAGAGATAACGGTTGAAGATTTTCCGCTAAGGGGTAAATCCGTATTGCTCCATATAAAACGGAGGCGCTGGACCCTGGTCAATACAGGAGAGATAGTAAAAAGAGATTGGAACTTAATAGCTAAAGGCACTCGGATAACTAACGAGTTTGCCTCTTTTTTAAAAGGTATCGCTTGATACTCATGCGGTAAGTGCCAAACGGTTTGGTGACTATTATAAGACCAATGGTAAAACACTGCAGTACCACTACAAAAATCATCTTAGCGACTTCAAGGATTGGACGCAAAAAGAGCATTCACAGGATTGGCTGCTCTATGGAAAGAACTTGGGCAACTATTTAAGTTTAGATGAAACCTCTTTATCCAACGGTGAGCTTTACACGATTCTAACAAACAAAGCAGCTAACGGAAAGAAAGGCAGCATCGTAGCAATTGTTAAAGGAACCAAAGCAGTTGATGTCATTGAGGTACTAAATGAAATCCCAGTAGAAAGGCGCAATATGGTAAAAGAAGTCACTGTGGATATGGCCGGGAGCATGAATTTGATCGCTAAAAAATGTTTCCCCAAAACCGAAATAGTTACAGATAGGTTTCATGTTCAAAAATTAGCCTCAGAAGCAGTGCAAGAAGAACGTATCCGATTAAGGTGGGAAATTATAGAAGTAGAAAACAAAGCTATTGAAGAAGCCAGGGAAAATGAAAAAACATACAAACCAGAGCTTCTCGGTAATGGGGACACGCACAGGCAGCTGCTCGCTAGAGGCCGATATCTATTGTTCAAATCAAAAGCCAAATGGACGGCAAGACAAATAGAAAGGGCTGAAATATTATTTGATCTATACCCAACTATTGAAAAAGCATACAACTTCTCTCAAGGGCTAAGCCATATTTTTAGAAACAACACAAATAAAGATGTAGCTAGGCTAAAATTGGCACACTGGTACAACAAAGTCGACAATTCCGAATTTAAGTCTTTCAATACCATTGCAAGATCCGTAAAACTGCACTACGAGACCATCCTAAACTATTTTAACAACAGAAGCACCAACGCTTCCGCGGAATCCTTTAATGCCAAAATAAAAGAATTCAGAGCTTCATTTAGAGGTGTCAGAGATGTGAAATTCTTCCTCTATAGACTAACTAAATTATATGCATAATTTTTGAGCTCCCCAATAATATGGTTTGATCCATGATAAATGGGATTGTCATTCTGAACGAAGTGAAGAATCTCAAAGGAGCAGAATTTCTTCGATGAGAGATCCCTCCTAACGTCGGGATGACAAGAGTGAAATGTATAGCTATGGATAGCTATTGGGACGTGGAATTAAACCTTTAATGTGGCTTAAACCAAGGCCAAATGGAGATAGGGCTAAAACGAAAATCCCCACGACATTTTTCAATATCTATGGAGATTTTCTAACTAACCAACCAAAAACTTAACCTTATCTTTTCTTAACATAACCTCTAGCATCATCTCTGGAAGAGGATGATCTTCCTGATCTTGTATTTTCTGTATTCTTAGTTTCTCTAACGCTATCTTTTCTGTTTTTATTTTGTGACTCTTGTGCTGTGGCAGTTCTTGAAGAACTATTTGTTGATCGTCCTCTTTGGGATGTCACTGTTCTAGTAGGAGAACTTGTTCTTCTTGCTTCAGTATTACTTGTTCCATTTTGAGGAGCTCTGTTTACAGTTCTAGATTCCTGCTGTCTACTTGTAGCAGTGTTGGTACGAGCATTGGAACTTCTAGTGTCTCTAGAAATAGTTCTTCCCTCATTGCTGGATCTTTGCGTTGTTATTGCCACATCCGAAGAGTTTCTATTAGATCTTACTGCAGCTTCATGTCTTTCATTATTGGAAATTTCTTTTCTGGAGCTACCTCTGGAGTTTGAACTTCTTTCCATCAACCTGTTTCCGCTCACATCTCTACTAGTTCTTGCGGAAACATCATTACTTCTTCTTCCTTCGTTAGCTGAAGACCTACCTATTGTATATTGTAAATTTCTCATTTCTGAAGTCCTTCTTCCATTGTTGTAAGCTACATTACTTCGACCTGGTCTATAATAATCATTCTTGTTTTTAGGATGATATGTATTGCTATTATAGTAGGTATTATACTGTACATAATCTAAACGTATTGGTTCATAATAAGCTCTATAAGGCTCGTAATAAACTACTCTGTAAGAATTGTGAGGACGCGCATAATATTTATGCCAAGGCTGATATACATATCTAGAATTATAAGCATTTATATATCCTGAATAATGAACGGGTCTTTGGAAGCTATTATACTGAATGCGCAGACCTCCTAATCTAGAAATATTTCCTTGTCTATTATAATCTATAAATATGTTCCCAGCTTGGATGATTCTTCCGTAATAGTCATAATATACCGGTACATTCTCTATTTGAATTACAGCGCCATAATCATCATATTGTACATAAGGATCATAATTATAACCTGAATTATAACTGATATTACCTGTTGGGGCAGATATATGAGCTGAATTTCTTGAAAATTGTGGATCGTAATAAAAATCGAATTCTCCATTTGGATAAACTGCGAATTCAACACCGCCTTCCACAAATATGAAAGACTCTCCATAATTATTAAATGGAAAAGAACTAGAATTATCAGTAGAACCGGCAGAAGCCGACCATCCAACGAACAGCAGTGTAAATAAAAGTGCTGAATTTTTCATAGGGGGCAATTTTAGTTTAATACAGATTAATTTTAGTTTGTCGTTATTAATATAACTAGTACAAACTACGTGCCAAAATCTGGGTTCTCTCCCCTATAATATTGATAAAACCGAAATATTAAGCGATTTAAATATTTTTAATAAATTGATTACCACTTAGATTTAAAAGCATTTTATCTCTATAATTTTTCTTTAAGAAAAGGAGCTGTATAAGATTTCTTATTCTTGGAAACCTCTTCAGGTGTTCCTTCAGCAATTAGATATCCTCCATTTTCACCCCCGTCCAATCCAAGATCTATAATATGATCTGCACATTTTACTAGATCCATATTGTGTTCTACCACAATTACTGAATGCCCTTTTTCTATTAAGGCATTAAAGGATTTCAATAATTTCTGAATATCATGAAAATGTAGCCCAGTAGTAGGTTCATCAAAAATAAAGAGCGCCTTGTCTTTGGTCGTTCCTTTTACAAGAAATGAAGCTAATTTAATTCGCTGTGCTTCTCCTCCAGAGAGAGTAGAACTGCTCTGCCCCAGTTGTACATATCCTAAACCAACATCTTGTAAGGGCTGAAGCTTTTTAGTGATTTTTGGAATATCGTTATCAGAAAAGAAATCGATAGCCTCATTGATAGTCATTTTAAGAACGTCATCTATATTCTTATCTGCAAACTGAACTTCTAAAACTTCTTTTTTAAATCGTTTTCCTTTACAAGTTTCACATTCTAAATGAACATCGGCCATAAATTGCATTTCTATGGTAACTTCTCCTTCTCCTTTGCAGGTTTCGCATCTTCCGCCATCTACATTAAAAGAAAAATGCTTCGCTTTAAATCCGCGAATAACAGATAATTTCTGATTAGCAAAAAGATTTCTAATATCATCGTAAGCCTTGATATAAGTAACAGGATTGGATCTTGAAGATCTTCCAATAGGATTTTGATCTACAAATTCTATAGATTTAGTGTTTTTATATTCCCCTTCAATATCTGTAAACTGACCTGCTTTTTCTCCATACCCACCTATACTTTTTTGTAATGCAGGATATAGTATTTGCTTGACCAAGGTGCTTTTACCACTTCCTGAGACTCCAGTAACGGCAGTAAATACTCCTAAAGGAAATGTTACATCTATATTTTTTAGATTATTTTCTCTGGCTCCAATAATTTTAACGAATTGCTTAGAGGTTCTTCTTTTCTTCGGAACTTCAATTCGCATAGTATCATTTAAATATTGGGAGGTTAATGAATTGGCTTTCAAAATATCTTTAAATGAGCCCGTCGCGACTACTTCGCCACCATGTGTTCCGGCTTCTGGTCCTATATCTATTATTTCATCGGCTTCGCGCATAATATCTTCATCATGCTCCACCACAATTACCGTATTCCCAAGATCTCTTAGATTTTTGAGTACTTCAATCAATTTTTTAGTATCTCTGGGATGTAAGCCAATAGATGGTTCATCTAAAATATACATGGACCCCACTAAGCTACTTCCTAGAGAGGTTGCTAAGTTTATTCGTTGGGATTCTCCTCCGGATAAGCTATTAGATTTTCTGTTTAATGTGAGATAATCCAGTCCAACATTAGACAGAAATAGCAAACGATTATTAATTTCGACTAATAGACGCTTCGCTATTTGGGTATCATATTCATTAAGTTGAAGTGTACTGAAAAACTCCCGTACCTTATCTATAGGTTTTTCTACAAGATCTGTTATGGTAGCTCCACCAACTTTCACGTAATTAACCTCTGGCCTTAGTCTCTTTCCTTTACAAACAGTACATCTAGTTTTTCCTCTATATCTTGAAAGCATTACCCTATTCTGAATCTTATAAGCTTTAGATTCTAAATATTCGAAAAAAGTATTTAGTCCTTCAAAATGGGAATTTCCATTCCAGATAAGATCTTTTTGATCTTGAGTTAGTTCAAAATATGGCTTATGGATTGGGAAATTAAATTTATGCGAATTGTTAACCAATTGATCCCTGTACCAACTCATACTTTCACCTCTCCAAGGAAATATAGCATTTTCGTATACAGATAAAGCTGTGTTAGGAATAACAAGATCTTCATCTATTCCAATTACATCTCCATAACCTTCACATTTAGGACAAGCGCCATACGGGTTATTAAAGCTGAAAAGATGGACATTAGGTTCTAAAAACAGGATCCCGTCGAGTTCAAATTTATTACTGAAATGGCGAAGTTTATTATCAGATAAACTTTGAAGATAGATCTCACCTTTTCCTTCAAAAAATGCAGCCTGGGTTGCATCGGCTAATCTATTCTGAAAATCTTCATCATCCTTTGTTACAATTCTGTCTACCACCAAGGAAACATCTTCAGCATTTAATTTATCTAAGTCGGTTTCATCTATTCGTACAACATCTTCCTTAACTTTTATTCGGCTATAGCCTTGTTGTAAAAGAACATTCAGTTTTTCCTTAAGTATTCTTCCATTTTCTAGATGAATAGGGGAGAGCAGTAACATTTTTTCGCCTTCAGGAAAGGACTTCACATAATTTATAACATCTGTAACCGTGTCTTTTTTAACTTCATCTCCAGAAACAGGCGAATACGTTCTGCCTATTCGGGCAAATAATAATTTTAAATAATCATAGATCTCTGTAGAAGTCCCCACAGTAGAGCGAGGGTTGGTAGAATTCACCTTTTGTTCTATTGCGATGGCTGGAGCAATTCCTTTTATATAATCTACTTTTGGTTTATTTAGCCTTCCAAGAAATTGTCTTGCATAAGAGGATAAACTTTCTACATACCTGCGTTGCCCTTCAGCATAAAGCGTATCAAATGCTAAACTTGATTTCCCAGAACCAGAAAGTCCAGTAATTACAACTAATTTATTTCTAGGGATTACAACATCAATATTCTTTAAATTATGGAGTTTTGCTCCTTTAATTATTATGTTTTCTTTGGGGTTAAGCTTTGAAATATCTACTGCCATGGATTTGTCTTATCGAAATAAAAAGCAAAGGTACTCAATAAGAAGCAGTGTAAAAAGTGAACATATTCTATATACTTTGTTAAAAAATAAGCTTTAAGTTTGCTTATGTAAAATATATGTTGCTATATTTGGAGCATCAACGAACATTCTAAAAATCTATTGCCTATTGCATAAAGTTACTTTTTAAGTTAAAAAATCTAACCTGACGGTATTCTTATATACCCGAAAATAAAGTAACTACTATGGATTATATTAAGGCAACTGATGCAGCGCTAGTGCAAGATTATATTCAAGGGAATGAAAAAGCACTTTCCACTTTAATAAATAGACATCAACAACGTATATATAGTTTCATATATTCGAAGGTATTTGATAAAGATGTTTCTGACGATGTTTTTCAGGATACTTTTATAAAAGTCATCAATACCCTTAAAAGAGGGAAATATAATGAAGAAGGTAAATTTTTACCTTGGGTGATGCGGATTGCGCATAATTTGGTGATAGATCACTTCAGAAGGAATAAAAGAATGCCTATGTTCCAGAACAATGGGGATTTTAATATTTTCTCTGTGTTGAGTGACGGGGATTTAAATATTGAAAAGCAAATAATTAAAGATCAAATTGAATCTGATGTTCAGGAATTGATCAAAGAACTACCAGAAGATCAGTTGGAAGTATTAACTATGCGTATCTATAAGGACATGAGTTTTAAAGAGATCTCCGAAAGCACGGGGGTTAGTATCAACACTGCTTTAGGAAGAATGCGCTATGCGTTGATTAATTTGAGAAAATTAATTGAAAAACATAACTTGATTTTAACAAATTAATTTACAATAAGAGTGCTTTAAATACGTTCTTCATTTAAACTAACTAAAAGTTAAGCAAATGAAGCACCTTTACACTAAACCTTCGAAAGGAGAACAATTGAACACATTAAACCCTAAAAAGGAAACCCTGCAGTTCCTTTTAAATTATTCTAAAGCCCTGCGTATTACTAAGTATAAGCAGTTGAGCTTCGAGACAATTTTAAATTAGATAAAAAAAGACCTGCTTTATAGCGGGTCTTTTTTTTTAAAAAAAGTCGAAGTGCTTTTGGGAATTCCAAATTCTCACTTTAATTTCCTCTTGTAATACTCATCAAGAACTTGCTTTCTTCCTATGGTTTTTGTGATAATATCCTTTTCTAAATTCCATGCTCTAGCAGGGGAATATTGCCTTCCATAATAAATAATTTGAAGATGTAGTTTATTCCAATGTTCTCTAGGGAATAGTCTTTTAGCATCCTTTTCGGTTTGAACCACATTTTTACCGTTGGTTAAATTCCACCTATACATTAGCCTATGGATATGAGTATCTACAGGAAAGGCGGGTATCCCGAAGGCTTGAGACATCACTACACTTGCGGTCTTATGGCCTACTGCTGGTAATGACTCTAAAGCTTCAAAACTTTTTGGAACTTCTCCGTTGTATTTATCTATTAGAATATGGGAAAGTCCATAAATTCCTTTTGCCTTCATAGGGGATAATCCAACAGGTTTTATAATCTCCCGAATCTCCTCTGCAGATAATTTTATCATAGCATAAGGATTGTCTGCTCTTTCGAATAACAAAGGAGTGATTTGGTTCACTTTTACATCTGTAGATTGTGCAGACATAAGTACAGCGATCAATAAAGTATAAGGATCTTTATGATCCAATGGGATAGGAACTTCTGTATAAATTTCATTTAACGTATCTATAACGAACTGAACCTTTTCCTTCTTATTCATAATGCTTAAATTTATGGCTAAAATAAGAATAATGATAAAATTAAAAGTAGGAGATTCCGCTCCGCAGTTTTCAGTAAAAGATCAGGATGGGAATGTTATAAGTCTGAAGGACTTTAAAGGAAAAAAAGTTGTTTTGTTTTTCTATCCAAAAGCAAGCACTCCAGGTTGCACGGCAGAAGCCTGTAATTTGAGAGATAATTGGGAGCAGTTTCAGGAAAAGGGATATCAGATATTAGGCGTGAGTGCGGATACTGAAAAGAAACAGTCTAATTTTAAAAATAAATATGAATTGCCGTTTCCATTATTAGCAGATGAAGAAAAGGAGGTGATAGAAGCTTATGGAGTATGGGGACCAAAGAAATTTATGGGAAAAGAATATGATGGTATTCATAGAACCACGTTTGTGATAGATGAAAATGGACTAATAGAAGAAATTATTACCAAAGTAAAAACCAAAGATCACGCAGCGCAGATTCTTTAAGTCTCATTGTCATTCCGACGATAGGAGGAATCTCATATTGAGTTGGATTTTGCTTCATTGAGATTCTTCACTTCGTTCTGAATGACAAAGTATTGTCATCCCGACGATAGGAGGAATCTCTTATTGAGTTGGATTTTGCTTCATTGAGATTCTTCACTTCGTTCTGAATGACAAAGTATTGTCATCCCGACGTTAGGAGGGATCTCTTATTGAGTTGAATTTTGCTTCGTTGAGATTCTTCACTCCACTGCGTTGCGCTCTGAATGACAAAGTATGTCATCCCGACGTTAGGAGGGATCTCATATTGAGTTGAATTTTGCTTCATTGAGATTCTTCGCTTTACTGCGTTGCGCTCTGAATGACAAAGTATTGTCATCCCGACGACAGGAGGGATCTTATCGAGTTGGATTTTGCTTCATTGAAATTCTTCGCTCCACTGCGTTGCGCTCTGAATGACAAAGTATTGTCATACCGACCTATGGAGGGATCTCTAATTAAGTAGAGTTGAGTTAGTTGAGATTCTTCACTTCGTTCAGAATGACAACTTGTTTTGGTCATCCCGACGACAGGAGGGATCTCTTATTGAGTTGGATTTTGTTTCATTGAGATTCTTCGCTCCACTGCGTTGAGCTCTGAATGACAAAGTACGTCATCCCGACCTGAGGAGGGATTTCTTGTAAAGTTGGATTTTGCTTCATTGAGATTCTTCGCTCAACTGCGTTGCGCTCTGAATGACAAAGTATGTCATCCCGACGTGAGGAGGGATCTCTAATTTAGGAGAGTTGAGTTAGTTGAGATTCTTCGCTCCACTGCGTTGCGGTCTGAATGACAGGTTGTTATTGTCATTACTACGACAGGAGGAATCTCTTTAGTATAAAGTGTGAATTATTGAATCTTATTCACAGATTTAATAATTGCCTTATTCTTGCAATTCTCGATTTCTATTTCAAATTCTCCAGATTCTAACTCTTCAGAAATGAAATAGACCTTACAACGCGCTCTCTTAGTATCACTTTTGCCGAAATCTACGTTTCCGTCCTTTAATATGGTGGTAACTGCGGAAGTATCTAGATTGTTATTGGAGAAATAAGTAAGAGCATTTTCAGAAAATACACGATCTTTATTTCTTATGTTTTTAAGGGTTCTGGCGTTTGGGGAGTAGTCACAAGAAGCTTTTTTACCTCCTAGAAAAAACATGAGCATACCAATACCCATGATTAGACCCACAGAGAAAAACCCTAGTCTTTGAATAAAATTCATAAATTAAAATATAAGTAAATTGATATCACGGTAAGAAAGATCAAACCAGTCTGCAATAGATTTATTGGTTAAAATTCCGTGGTAAAAGTACAATCCATTTCGCAAACCTTTGTCATATCTCAAAGTATTTTCAAGACCGCCTTGTTCTGCAATATGTAAAAGATATGGTGTGAAAATATTACTTATAGAAACAGAAGCCGTTCTGGCATATCTAGATGGGATATTGGGCACGCAATAGTGGATAACACCGTGTTTTTTAAAGATAGGTTTATCGTGGGTAGTGACCTCACTAGTTTCCACACAACCCCCCATATCTATACTAACATCGATAATAATAGAACCATTTTTCATAGTCTGTACCATTTCATCAGAAATTAAGATAGGAGAACGATTCTTTCCTCTAACAGCACCAATAAGCACATCGCATCTTCTTAAGGCTTTTGATAAGTTTTTTGGCTGAATTGTAGACGTGTAAAGGGTTCGTCCAATATTTGTTTGAATATTTCTTAACCTGGTAAGGCTGCTATCAAAAACTTTTACATTTGCTCCCAGTCCAACTGCAGAACGTGCAGCAAATTCCCCTACAGTTCCTGCACCTAAAATCACAACTTCTACAGGTGGAACTCCACTAATGTTTCCAAACATTAAACCGTTTCCTTCAGAATAATTGCTCATTATTTCTGAAGCAATTAAAACAGAAGCCGTTCCTGCAATCTCACTTAAGGCTCTAACTGCGGGATATGACCCATCTTCGTCTTTAATAAATTCGAATCCAAGTGCGGTAATTCTTTTAGTTGCTAGTTTTTGAAAATATTCTTTGCACTGAGTCTTTAATTGCAATGCAGAAATTATAGTAGTTTGCGGATTAATCATTCCCAGTTCCTCGCTAGATGGTGGCTCTACTTTAAGAATAGTAGGGCAGGAGAATACTTTTTTAGTGTCTTTTGTAACCTCTGCACCGGCGTCAGAATAGTCTTTATCACTAAATCTTGCCCATTTCCCGGCATTAGACTCGATAATTACTCTGTGGCCATGTGCGGTAATAGCCGCTACAGCATCTGGAGTTAAACACACCCTTTTTTCTTGATAAGAGGTTTCTCTGGGGATGCCAATAAATAGCTCTCCTTTATGCTTGTAAATTTCCAGGGTTTCCTCCTGCGGAATTAATTGTTCTTTGGTAAATGGAGATGGTTTGTCTATCATGCCTTTAGTTGTACAAAAGATTCAAATTACAACATTTTTGGGCAAATAAAGAAGTGTTATTTAATTAAAGTTTACGGTAGTAATCTTCAGTTGGTTCTGGTCTAAAATTAAAACCTTGATTCCTTATAGTATCTACTTCCTTCTGTTCATTGGTGGACATCGATTTAGTAAAAACAGAAACATCAGTCTCATTTAATTCACTAAGGTCAATCCCGTATATTCTGTCAAATATTTGAATTCTAACTAAATAGACTATTATTAAAATTCCAATAAAAAAAGGAGCTAAATATATTAGTCCATCAGTATCCATGAAAAATTGACTATCTAAGTAAACATCATCATAAACAATAATAACCAGTTGATATAAATACATTATAATCGGTACTAGTATGGAATGATACCACCAATGTTTGCAAGTAAAAAACCAAATAAACAGCAAAAACAAAGGAGTGATTTTACCTAGATAAGTCCAAGCAGCCGTAAGTACATCTTCGTAATACTTACTTTCGTATGTAAAAAAAGAATTTTCCCAAACGGGACCGTTTGGGAAAATTTCATATAAATAAAATATATATGGCGAAAAGGCTATTGATAGAGCTATTATACTACCCAGCAGAAGGAACCCTGATGAGCCTTTTATCAACTGCGGTTTTTTGTATTGCGTCATTATTATCGTTTTCTGTAGTTGAAGTTACAAAAAAAGTTGCTCCAAAAATGGCTGCGGCGAATAAGATAGCTTTGATTTTCATAAGTATAGGTTTTAAAGTTAGTTTCGTATTGATTTCTGAAACAAACCTATAACATTATAATATGCTAATATTAAACGCCTTAATCGTATCTTTGCACCTTTTTTCGAGGCAAAAATAGCCTGTATTTTCGACTATTTTACTTGTCAAAAATAAGCTAAAAATCATCATCTTCCGCTGAATTACGAAAAATATAAAATCCCACCTTTCAAATGGGCTCATTTTGTATTATTTTTCTTACACCGCTATTTGCGTAGGCATTTGACGTTTTATTAAAATCATTAACAAAAATTTAACATTCTCGTCCCTTCATTTAGGGTCAAAACTTCCAATTTTTGAACATCCTCATCTAATAATTTTTCTATTTTTTGAGGCCATTCAATAAATTTCCAGGTATCGAGATTCAAATAATCTTCAATACCCATGTCTAAAGCTTCCATTTCATCTTCAATTCTATAAAAATCGAAATGGAAGATCTTCCCTTCATCTGTTTGATATTCGTTAACTAGCGAGAAAGTAGGGCTGGATGCCAAGTCTGACGCACCAAGGGCTTTTACAAGCGCTTTAATAAGAGTAGTTTTCCCTGCTCCCATATCCCCATAAAATAAAAGCGTTTTGCTTTTTACTTCGGAAAGTATTTGCACAGCAATTCTATCAATTTCTGATAGCTCGTAGGTTAACGTCATTCAAAATTAGATTTAAGGCTCTGTAAAGATATGTAATTTATTATTACCTAGGCAATAAGACCACAAACGGGATGATCATTTCCTCCATAGAAACCCCTCCATGTTGGTAGGTATTTCTAAAATAATTAACATAATAATTATAATTATTTGGATAGGCAAAAAAGGAGTCTCCTTTCGCAAATATGAAAGAACTGCTCATATTAATGGTGGGTAAGTGAATTTTCTTTGGATCTTTTGCAGCCAAAACATCCTTATTCTCATAAGTAAGACTTTTTCCTGTCTTATATCTTAGGTTTAAGCTGGTGTTTTTATCTCCTATTACTTTAGATGGTGTCTTTACATTGATAGTTCCGTGATCTGTAGTTAAGATCAGTTTGAAACCTAATTGTTGCGCTTGTTGAATGATTTCCAGCAATGGAGAGTTCTTGAACCAACTTTGTGTTAAGGATCTATAAGATTTATCGTTAGAAGCCAATTCCTTGATAACTTCCATTTCTGTTTTGGAATGCGAAAGCATATCCACAAAATTATAAACAACTACAGTTAGATCGTTCTCTTTTTGAGTTTTGAAATTTTCTACCAAACGTTTTCCGGCCTTCAGACTGGAAATTTTATGGTATTCATATTTTATATCTAATCTTAATCTTTTTAATTGAGCCTCTAAGAACTCTGCTTCAAACATATTCTTTCCACCATCCTCTGTATCATTAAGCCAATATTGAGGAAATTGCTTTTCCATTTCACTTGGCATTAAACCGCTAAAAATGGCATTTCTTGCATATTGTGTGGCGGTGGGAAGTATGCTGTAAAAGGTTGATTCTTGATCTTTTTTATAATAGTTATTAATAGTTGGTTCAAATGCTTTCCATTGATCATACCTCATATTATCTATTACTATAAGTAAGGTGGGCTGTTTTTTACTGATCTCGGGAACTATTTTTTCCTTAAATAGTCTATGAGACATAATTGGCGCATCAGCATTTTCTTCGAACCAATCTGGATAATTTTTATCTACAAACTTGCAAAACTGATTGTTGGCTTCTAGCTTTTGAGATTCTAAGATCTCGAACATACCGCTATCTTCAATAGTTTCTAATTCCAATTCCCAATAAATAAGTCGCTGATATAATTCTGCCCATCCTTCAAAAGAATTAACATCATTCATATCCATCGAGATCTTACGAAATTCTTGCTGATAGTTAGAAGTTGTCTTTTCAGTAATTAGTCTGGAGTGATCTAAATTCTTCTTCAAACTTAAAAGAATCTGATTTGGATTTACAGGTTTTATAAGGTAGTCGGCTATTTTAGAACCTATAGCTTCTTCCATTATATATTCCTCTTCACTTTTAGTGATCATTACAATAGGCATGTCTGCACGCTTTTCCTTTATTTCAGATAAAGTTTCCAATCCTGTTAATCCAGGCATGTTCTCATCTAAAAAAACAATGTCGAAATTCTGAGTGTCTATTTGTTCAATCGCTTCAGTACCACTTCTACAAGTAGTTACTTCATAATTTTTAGATTCTAAAAAGATAATGTGTGGCTTAAGCATGTCGATTTCATCGTCTGCCCAAAGTATTTTTATTTTATTCATTTAAATTGAATTTATAGGAAAACACAGCTTAATAAATTTGCTGTTTTCTTGCTATTAGTTATCACGTGTCCATTTTGGACATCATATATGTATCTTTGTTATAATTCTAAAGGATTTTAAGCTTGACCAAAAGAACAAAACTCAAAATATTTAACGATCCAATTTACGGTTTTATTACTATTCCATCGGAACGTATCTTTAAGATTATTGCACATCCTTATTTTCAAAGATTACGCCGTATTTCACAAATGGGAATGTCTTATTTAGTTTACCCTGGAGCACATCACACAAGATTTCATCATGCCTTAGGTGGTTTGCATTTAATGCAACAAGCAATAGAGATTCTTCGTTTTAAGGGGATTGAGATCAATGCTGAAGAAGAAGAAGGCTTACAAATAGCTATTTTATTACATGATATTGGGCACGGACCTTTCTCTCATGCAATGGAGCATAGCATTGTAGAAGGTATTTCTCATGAGTGTATTTCCCTCTTATTTATGGAGGAAATGAATACCGAATTTAACCAAAGTTTAACTTTAGCAATCGATATTTTTAAAGGTAGCTATTCTAGAAAATTCATGAATCAGTTAGTATCCAGTCAATTAGATATGGATAGGTTGGATTATTTGAAGCGTGATAGCTTTTATACTGGAGTGCCCGAAGGAAATATTAACAGTGAGCGAATTATTACCATGTTAAATGTGGTAGATGATCATTTAGTGATTGAAGAAAAGGGGATTTATTCTGTAGAAAAATTCTTGGTTGCAAGAAGGCTAATGTACTGGCAAGTTTATCTTCATAAGACGGGTGTTGCTGCAGAACAGCTATTAATAAGAGTATTAAAGAGAGCTAAGGAGTTAATTGAACGTGGAGAAAACTTAACTAGTAGCCCAGCTTTATCATATTTCTTACATAATAAAGTAACTTTAGACAAGTTTGATTCAGATACATTAGGAACATTTGCTAAGTTGGATGATTACGATATTATTTCAGCAATGAAAGAATGGATGGAATATGACGATTTTGTGCTGAGTAATTTATGTAAGATGTTACTTAATAGAGATCTGCTGAAAGTGAAGTTGAAAAAGAAAAAGATCAATCCAGAGAAGCTCAAGAAGTATGCGCTGCCACTTCAGAAGAAATATTCTATAACCGAAGAAGAAGCGAATTATTTTGTGTTTAGTGGTGAGATTTCCAATGTTGCTTATTCAAGTGAAAATGACAAAATTCAGATATTACATAGAAATGGAAAGATCAGTGATGTGGCTAAAGCTTCAGACCAATTAAACTTGGTTGCACTATCTACAGAAGTAACTAAATATTATATCTGTTATCCTAAGACCATACGTTAACAATTTTTTTTACTTTTGCGAGAATGAAATTTACTGCATTACAAATAGCCGAGTTATTAAATGGTACTGTTGATGGGGATCCCGAAACAGAAGTTGATAGGTTGGCAAAAATTGAAGAAGGTACAGAAGGTTCGCTTACTTTTTTAAGCAACCCTAAGTATACCTCTTACATATATTCTACTAATGCTTCTATAGCAATAGTTAGTGATGAGTTTAGCATAGATCAAGAAATCGAGACTACTTTAATTAGAGTTAAAGATCCATATAAAGCCTTTTCTACCTTGCTTGAATATTATAATCAGGTGAAATTGAATAAAACAGGAATAGAACAACCTAATTTTATTGCAGCGTCTTCAACTTTTGGGGAGAATATCTATTTAGGAGCCTTTACATATATAGGTGAGAATGTAAAAATTGGAGATGATGTAAAAATTTATCCAAACACATATATAGGAGATAATGTTACTATAGGAGATAATACAGTCATCTTTCCAGGAGTTAAGATCTATTCAGAAACCACTATTGGGAAATTCTGTGTGATCCATGCCGGAGTTGTAGTTGGTGCAGATGGTTTTGGCTTTAGCCCTAGTGATGATGGGGAGTATCATAAAGTACCGCAAATAGGAAATGTAATTGTAGAGGATAATGTAGACATTGGAGCAGGCACAACTATAGATAGAGCGACATTAGGCTCTACTATTATACGAAGTGGTGTAAAACTGGATAATCAAATTCAAATTGCTCATAATGTAGAAATAGGATATAACACTGCAATTGCCGCACAAACGGGGATTGCTGGTTCAACAAAAATCGGTAAAAATTGTTTGATCGGTGGGCAAGTTGGTTTTGCAGGTCATTTAACAATTGGAGATAGAGTTAAAATTCAGGCACAGTCTGGAATAGGAAGAAATATAGCAGATGATGAAGTAATTCAAGGATCGCCAGCGTTTGGATATGGAGATTTCAATAAATCTTACGTTCACTTCAAGAATCTTCCGAAAATAGTTAATAGATTAAATAAAATAGAAAAAAAAATATAGAATGGGTGAAATCCTTTCAAAACAGCAAACCATAAAGAATGAGATCTCTTTAAAAGGGGTCGGACTTCATACTGGTAAAGAAGTTACACTTACCTTTAAACCTGCAGCTGAAAACACCGGGTATGTTTTTAAGAGAATGGATCTGGAAAACCAACCTACAATTGAAGCAGATGTTGCTTATGTTGTAAATACACAGCGTGGTACCAATCTTGAAAAAGATGGAATAACTATACAAACTTCAGAACATGTGCTTGCAGCTTGTGTAGGTCTAGAAATAGATAATGTTATTATGGAGCTCAATGCATCTGAACCTCCAATAATGGATGGCTCTTCCAAATTTTTTGTAGAAGCACTTGAGGAAGCAGGAATAGTAGCCCAGGAAGCGGAACGAGATGAATTTGTTGTAAATGAGGTTATTTGTTATAAAGATGATGTAACTGGGAGTGAATTAATTATAATGCCATCAGAAACTTATCAAGTGACTACGATGGTTGATTTTGGAACCAAAGTTCTGGGAACCCAAAATGCTACTCTAAATAAATTATCCGATTTTAAATCTGAAATAGCAGATGCACGTACTTTCAGTTTTTTACATGAAATTGAAACATTATTAGAGCATGGCCTTATTAAAGGAGGAGATCTAAATAATGCTATCGTTTATGTAGATAAAGAATTGAGTCCAGCTACAATGGCTAAACTGAGAACTGCCTTTAAAAAGGACAACATTTCAGTAAAACCAAACGGAATTCTGGATAACCTTACCTTACATTATCCAAATGAAGCGGCTAGACATAAATTACTGGATGTTCTTGGAGATCTTGCTTTAATTGGTACTCGAATTAGAGGGAAGGTAATTGCTACAAAACCTGGGCATGAGGTAAATACTCAGTTTGCTAAGAAATTAGCTAGAATTATTAAGACAGAGCGCAGAAATAATGTGCCAAAAATAGATTTTGATAAGGCACCTTTGATGGATGTAAATGACATCATGAATATTTTGCCGCACCGCCCACCATTTTTGTTAGTAGATAAAATTTATTCCCTTACACCAACCTGTGTAATTGGAATGAAAAATGTTACGATGAATGAGCCTTTTTTTGTTGGTCATTTCCCAGGGAAACCAGTAATGCCAGGGGTATTACAAGTGGAAGCAATGGCACAAACGGGAGGGATCTTAGCTTTGAAATCTGTTCCAGATCCAGAAAATTATCTTACATTTTTTATGAAAATCGATAATGTAAAATTTAAGCAGCAAGTAGTTCCGGGAGATACATTGATCTTTAAATTAGAATTATTGGCTCCAATAAGAAGAGGAATTTGCCAAATGCAAGGATATGCCTATGTAAATGGGAAATTAGTAACTGAAGCTATTTTGATGGCTCAAATTGTAAAAAATAAATAAGTCACTATGAATCAGCCTTTAGCTTACGTACATCCTGGAGCAAAAATCGCGAAAAATGTTGTTATAGAGCCTTTTACTACTATTCATAATAATGTGGTGATAGGAGAAGGAACCTGGATAGGTTCTAATGTAACCATTATGGAAGGTGCTAGAATCGGGAAGAATTGCAGTATTTTTCCGGGAGCAGTAATTTCTGCAGTACCTCAGGATAAGAAATTTAATGACGAGGAAACCACAACAGAGATAGGGGATAATACCACTATACGAGAATGTGTGACAATTAACCGTGGGACTAAAGATAGAATGAAGACCGTGGTTGGTAAGAACTGTTGGATCATGGCTTATTGCCATATCGCACATGATTGTATTGTAGGTGATAACTGTATCTTTTCAAACAATAGTACATTGGCAGGTCACATTAATGTTGGAGACTATGTGATATTAGCAGGAATGGCTGCAATACAACAATATGTTAGCATTGGGAACCATGCCTTTGTAACTGGAGGATCTATGGTAAGAAAAGATGTGCCGCCTTTTGTAAAGGCCGGACGCGAACCTCTTTCTTATGTAGGGATAAACTCTATAGGGCTTAGACGCCGTGGTTTTAATGTTGAAAAAATAAGAGAGATACAAGATATTTACAGGATATTGTATCAGAAAAATTATAATAATTCTCAAGCAGTTGCTATAATTGAAGCAGAGATGCAAGCAACAGCAGAACGTGACGAGATCTTGGAATTTATCAAGAATTCTCAACGTGGGATTATGAAAGGATATTTTAGTTCAAATTAAATTATAAAATAATGGCAAGTACAAGTGATATTAGAAATGGGTTATGTATCCGTTATAATCATGACATCTATAAGGTAATAGAGTTTTTACACGTTAAACCAGGAAAAGGACCTGCTTTTGTTAGAACTAAATTAAAAAGTGTAACCTCTGGAAAGGTTTTGGATAATACTTTTTCTGCAGGACATAAAATTGAAGACGTACGAGTAGAAACTCATAAGTTCCAGTTTTTATATCACGATGGGGAATTTTTTCACTTCATGAACGTTGAAGATTATACGCAAATTCGGCTATTGGAAAATGCTTTAGACATGCCAAAACTTCTTAAAGAAGGTGAAGTTGTTACGGTATTAATAAATACTGAAGATAATATGCCTCTTACTGTAGATATGCCTGCAAGTGTTATTCTTGAAGTTACACATACAGAACCTGGAGTTAAAGGAAATACTGCAACAAATGCATCGAAGCCTGCAACTGTAGAAACTGGTGCAGAGGTAAATGTCCCACTTTTTATTAATGAAGGAGATAAGATAAAAATTGAAACAGATAAAGGAACCTACAAAGAGCGAGTAAAGGAATAATTTTATTATATTATCATTATAACTGATTAAAGTTAGGAGCATTTATAATTTATGTTCCTAACTTTTGTTTTTTAATGAATATCGCTTAAGTTTGGTCTACTTTACAATAACTTAATTGTTTCAATTATAATATGAAATTTCCCCAGAAGCATACGCTTCAGCAAATAGCTACAATTATCTCTTCTACTTATAAAGGTGAGCCTGATTTTCCCGTTTTAGGAATGAATGAGATCCATGTAGTTACAGAAGGTGATATCGTTTTTGTAGATCACCCAAAATATTACGACAAGGCCTTAAATTCGGCTGCAACTATTATTTTAATAAATAAAGAAGTGGAATGTCCTCAAGGAAAAGCACTTCTTATTTCAGAAGATCCCTTCAGAGATTTTAATAAGTTAACCCAATATTTCAAACCTTTTGAAAAAGCCGATTCTAAGATTGCAGATTCTGCACTAATTGGAGAAAACACAATTATTCAACCAAATGTTTTTATTGGTAATAATGTGAAAATTGGAGATAATTGTGTGATCCATTCTAATGTATGTATATACGATAATGCCATTATAGGAAATAATGTAATTATACACGCAGGTACGGTTTTGGGAGCTGATGCTTTCTATTTTAAAAAGAGACCCAGCGGATATGATAAATTGCTTTCCGGTGGGAGAGTGGTAATAGATCATGATGTAGAAATTGGAGCATTGTGCACTATAGATAAAGGAGTTTCTGGTGATACTTTTATTGGAGCTGGAACTAAATTAGATAACCAGGTTCAAATTGGGCACGATACCATAATTGGTAAGAAATGCTTAATTGCTTCGCAAACAGGAATTGCAGGTTGTGTAATTGTTGAAGATGAAGTAAGTATTTGGGGACAAGTAGGAATAAGAAGCGATGTTACAATTAAAAAAGGCACAGTTTTGATGGCTCAATGTGGGGTTTCCAAGACTACTGAGGAAAACACAAGCTATTGGGGATCTCCAGCACAAGAATTTAGAACAAAATTAAGACAGATGGCAGCAGTAAAAATGCTACCCGGAATTATAGATAAATTAAAATAGCAATATATGGCTTCAAGCGAAAAACAACTTGTAGAATCATTTTATAATTCAGAATTTTATAAGGATCCTTCTCAAGTATCCAAGCATTTTCACCCTGATGCAGAGTTGTTTTGGAATAGCAGTGCAGGTTTCAATAAAATGAGCGTAAATGATCTAGAAGAGATTTGTAAAGAGATGGGCAAGTCTTTTGAATATATAAGGCCAGAAATAAGTCATTTATTACAAGATGATAAAATGGTTACCATTAGAATCACCTTTTTTACAAAAACCATTGAGAATCCAGATGAAGAAATTCCTATGACCCATATAGTGGCTATCTGGGAAATAAAAGATGGTAAAATGTATAAAGGATATCAAATGAGCCAACCGGCAGATGATTCACCAGATAACCTTGCTTCCTTTATGGCAATAAATTTATAAAAATATTTTAAGGTTTCTATTTAAAAACCTACTTTTGCAAAGCAAATGTAATTACACTTCAAAGGTATCGTTCTTATTAGGATTCTATCCAATCTGTTATTAATGTGTGGTAAAAGTGTGGGTTAATTAAGTAATATTATTATTACCAACACATAAATCTGGGTATAAAAAAACCCCCATAACTTAAATGGGGGTTAAATGGGTAATCAGCCCAGCAAATGAAAATTGAATAAGTTTAAGGCACTTACAAACCTATCTGGCTATATCTTATCAATTAGTAATTTAAGTTCAATACATTCATTGATAATATCAATGTTAGCCATTTGAACAATTTTTATTGACATGCATCATCAGTTGCATTTTGATTGAATCCTTATATTTCAATCCTGATGATAATTTCATTAGCCCATTAATGACTTTACATTTTTAAGAACTTCCAATAATTTTTGTACTTCATCTATTTTATCTTGGTCTGTAATTAAGCAGTTTCTTCATGTTTTAATTCTCCAATTTTTTCTAAGTCTGAACCTAGTGCACAAAGTATTTCTACACATACATCTGAACTATCATGAATTTCATTTATGCAAAAAACCAAATCGATAAGGCTGTACACTTGTATATCATTAGTAGTTATGTACTTTACGAATGCAACATCTAAATAATTAATAGTTGATTCATCTTCTACATATCTTCTCAGTGTTTCCTTAATCTCGAAGTTTTCAAAAATGATATCAGCTAACGGTGTAGATTGTTGTGTAACTTCATTTGGTGGGGTATAGTTATCTCCCAAAACTTCATCATCAGTGACCACAAATAGAGGTCGTAGTGGTGCTTCAATATCTTCATTGGATACCTGTAAAGTTTTGAGTCTCGGTTTAGAAATGCCAATATTATCTGGTGCCAAGACCTCAACATCTGTTACTTCAGATAGAGGTTTTTCGGTTGAGGTAATTTTAACATCTTCAACGGTCTTCACGTCTATGAAAGATTGTATATATTCACACAACACATCTAAATTTACACTTAAAAAGGTCTTACTGCCACCACCATTAGAGCCTTCACCCTTATAATTACTCTTATGGTCAGTTGAAATAAGTTCGAGCTCTTTTAGTTTACTTACTATATTAGCGACACTTCTCCTTGGATTTTTGCCAGATAAACCAATATCTCTAGCTATATTCTCATATCTCTTTTGAAAGACCTTCTTGTTTGATTCGAAACTAAGAACCAACTCTATTAACCTAATTTCAGTAGGGGTGAGGTTTCCAGTTCTTAAAATGGGATAGCTTTTGATGAAGTCATTTCCATGATTTTCTCTATTTAATCTTTCTAATTGTCCTATACTCATTGATTTAAATTAATTTATGTTCCAACCATATTTAAAACCTATTGATAACGTTTTAAATAGTTGTTATTTAATTATATAGACCAATTTATTACACTTTTAAAGTTGCAACAAGTTTCTAATATAAAGTTTTGTTAAGCTGAAATGAGTATATATATCTTTACTTATAGATAGGTCATCAAATACTGATTTCCTAAGTAATGATTTAATTACCTACTAGGTCATTAAAAAATGTTTTACTAGGTCATGATTAAGTTATCCCAGTATTAGAGTAAATTTATTAGAGTAAAAAAATTAGAGTAAAAGAATTAAAGAATAAATATATATTAATAAAAAAACATATCAGGAAAATTCAAAATCAAATACTTTATTTGAATTTCTATTATTTATTTTCTTTGCTTACTTTCTTTAATTTTTTTAAAACCAAGATTACCTCAACATCACCGATAGGTGTTTCCTATTTTTAAGTTATAATTTTGAAGAAACATTAAACTCAAAACCCAAAGGGTTTAACCTATCTGAAGAAGATGTTTTTTAATTCTAGGATACATCAACATCACCGCTAGGTATTTGTTTTTTAATTCTAAGATAACTTCAACCCCCGAAGGGTTACAGTGATTTGAGGTAGTTATTTTTTTTAAAATAAGATACATCAACATCACCGCTAGGTGTTTGTTTTTTAATTCTAAGATAACTTCAACCCCCGAAGGGTTACAATGATTTGAGGTAGTTATTTTTTTTTAAAATAAGATACATCAACATCACCGCTAGGTCTTTATTTTTAAATAATAAGATACTTCAATCCCCGAAGGGTTATAATTGTTGAGATATCTCAATTTTTATTAAACAACAATAATCTTCAATGCCCCGAAGGGTTTGGATAGCACCAAAATTTTAATTCATAAGTTACATCAACCCCGAAGGGATAAGATGGTTTTGGTTTATTATCTATTCTCAATCGCACCGCTAGGTGTAACTCAATGCATTTGCCCCCCGTTGCGCTCACCCCCCCAGATGGGGATTAACTTACTATATAAATCACACATAGATTCAAAATAGGCTTCTATTTGATATCATTATAGCTCACTTCATTAGATTCTGGTATAAGTTGTTATCTTCACATAAAATAGGCTATTAGAAAGCCTTATTTGACTTATATGATTAACCTTAGTAATTCCTAATTAAATGAAAATCATAAGTAGCCATAAAATCAAATGTTGTATGATAACTGAGGCTAAAAACAGATATATTGATTTGATATACTCCATTTCAATTTGAATATTGTGGTAAGAAACAAACACGCATATCCTTAACCTATCAGGCGTGTTAGGTGCATTAACATCAAGATGCTATTACTAGCATTTTATGGCTATTTATGTGTACTATTGACTCGACATTAGACAGGTGAGAAGACCCCCCCACTCCCTGTTTTGCTAAAAGTATTTTATGCACCTCAACGCCAGTATTTAAAAGAGCTGAGGTATTTATTCTTATATATAAGAACTAACAAAAAACACGACCATGTAAACATGATGACGTTAAAAAAAATATTTTATAAATTTTCGAAGTATCTATTTGAGGCTATGTTGGTATTAAAAAATAATAATTATGAGAATGACCATGTTGAAATTAGTATGACATAGTATTCATATTGGTGGAATTTGGGTCGAGCACAATTGTCGGCTTAATGTTTATTTCTTGGTCTCTAAAATATAACTTTTCACCCAATTGCCCGCTATTTGCGCTGAACCGATGTTATATACAGATTTTTTTATTTGGGAGTTTTAGTATTAAAACTTTTCTGCTACAATTATTCCACCATATAATTTCACAAGATGTTTGAATGCCTTTGTTAAGCGTGGACGTAACCCTTCACTATCAATAGACTTCTGGAACATCAATTGATAAGTTGATGTATACTTAGTTTCTCCTGAGATTATGCTCTCATCTTTAATCTCAACTGCATTATTTCTTAATTTCAAGTACATTGATACGTTATCAGTTTTCTCTTTAAAAGTTACTTGCATTAAATTTTTAAGAGGGATAGATATTTTATGGTTTAGATGTCCTCCAACATTATGTATTAATTCTTCATCAATTATAATACTTGTAGCATCAAAATTTACCTTGTAGTTGAAAGCAGTTTCATTATCATTATATGCATACAATTCAATCTTATCTTTTATCCAATCTTGAGTTTCTTTTTTTGTAGCATCTTGAGAAAATAAGAAGAATGGAACCATCAATAAAATAATTAAAAGCACAAAGTTTTTCATAATAGTTATTTTTTAGTAGAAATAAAATAAAATTTATATTTGATAGAGTCGGTTACTAACATACAACGGTCTTGGTTAAGGCAAGTGGCGTGGTGTAGGGACACGAACTTGTCGGCTTTGTTGTTTGTTTATTGGTCTCTAAAATAACACTTTTCACTCAATTGCCCGCTATTTGCGTTTTACCGATGTTGTGATTAGTGTTTTTACTAAATTAATCAATGCTGTTAAAGCCATTTAATAAATCATCTAGTTGTTTCCTTGTTGCATTTTGCGTAATTTCCTTCATACCTTGATTTACTTTATACTTAATATCGCTCTGGTCACTTTTTATATCAAATTCCCATTCATTCTCCAATTTTCCGAGCCTTCCATCTTGAGTCCACTCCACACGTACTTTGTTATTTCGTATTCTTCTTACTGCATATGTGCTTTTAGTGTTACTTTCGGGAAATTCCCAATAGAATTGCGCAAAATCCTCAGTTTCTTGAATTATTTGAGCTTCGTCAGAGTTTTCAAATTCTTGTAATAAAATTTTAAACTCTCCTCGTATTGCATTTTTAGACTTATTACTTGAAGATTTATTGTAGTCTTGAACAAAGTCAGCTATGATGTTTAATTTTCCTTGCTTTTGCTGGTTAGTCCAATAATACTTTTTTGTATTGTTTAAATATTCTTGCATTTTATCAAATGCAAAATATACAGTCTTTTCAAAATCTTTCCTAGAAATGAAAGATTCTCTCACCTTATAATTAAAAAAACGCCATTCTTTAATTTCAACTAAATACGAATTGTCTTTAGTGTCGTTTATGAAGATGTGGAAAAGGGAATGGATTTTTATGCGCCAGGTTTCTCCTCCAAATTTGTTTGAATCAGAATATTTTGAAATCATACTATAATTATTTTTAAATTTTAACCACAACGGTTTATATCGAATCAAATATACATTTTACTCGAGTATATTACGGGATAAACGTAGGTTTGATATTATTTAGAATGTGATATTTTGCAACCAACAACTTTATCAATCTTTTCGAGCTCGAGTAAAGTTAAAATATAAGATTGGTAGATTACATCAATGGTCGAAATGGAATAGTTAATAAAAAAGCATTTGTCTCTGGTAACATCTTAGATTCATATTCTACAATTTAGATTAACTATAAATTATGGTGTCGTTTATAGAGCATGCTTTAACGCTAGCACAATTATATAATTATATTCAACACAACTACTGGTGAATTATTGTGCCAAAAACAACTACCCTAAAATTAGTACAATTTAATAAATTATTATATATTTGTGTTGTAACTGCTAATAAATACCACGCACTATGAAAGCAAGATATGTAAGAATCAGCTCAGCAAGTCAGAATAAAGAAAGACAGCTAGTAAAAAACCACCCCAATGAAAAACTATTTATAGATGTTTGTAGTGGCTCAACACCATTCAATGAACGTACGGAGGGTAAGAATCTATTAGAAGAAGTTAGAGCTAACCAAATTAATTATCTGAGTGTTCATGCGGTAGATAGATTGGGTAGGAATCTGATAGACATACTAAATACCTTAAAGATACTAGATGATAATGGTGTAACTGTTAAGGTTGATAGTTTAGGTATTGAAAGTAGATTGGATAACAGCAAAAGCAACCCAGCGTTTGGTCTTATTACTACTGTGATGGGTCAGATAGCTGAGATGGAGCGTGCAACAATGTTGGAAAGACAGTCTGAAGGTATTGCAATAGCTAAGGCTAATGGTAAATATAATGGTCGGGTAAGAGGTTCTAATGAAGCTAGAGAAGAGTTCTTAGGTAAGTATCCTAATGTAATTAAAGAGCTCAAATCTGAGCTACCTCTAAGAAAGATAGCTAAACTATGTGATGTATCTTTGGGAACTGTACAGAAGGTAAAGAAATACTCTGAAGTCCTATAACACGACTCCTTACAACTTAGTACAACCCCAATTTGGGGTTTTTTTATTTATTGATGCTAGTAGGGTTTATGTAGGTTAGAACCTCATAAAAAGCTTATTCGTTTATTCAATTAGAAATCTATAACTTTCATTACCATCACCAGATTGGTTGGGTTGGATTATATGTATTTCATTTATTTTGGGTCTCAAATAAACTATAAGTAGGGTAGGGTAGAAACCATCTAGTGAGGTTAATGAATACGTGATATTTTCACCAGATGTATTAAAATTTCTAATCACACTTTTGATTCTTAATTGCTGAATATCGGTGCTGGTGCTATCAATGATGGTTTCTATTATTACAAGTTCCTCACTAATCTTAATTGTTCTATCAATTTTTTCAATTTGTTGGGTCTGGAAGTTTTCGGTATATGGTGTAGTGTAAGTGGTCTGGGAATACCCATCCAATGAAATGAGAATTGCAAATAATACTATGAGATGTTTCATTTACCTAATATAAGAAAACTTATCCTTTCTCAAATAAATTTCATTACTTCCATCAATACCAATACGGTCACCATTTGACCTAAGGTCTTCTTTAATGATATGACCTTCTTTTTTTATATCTATATCCCTCACTAACCTCTTAACTATAAGACTATCAACACCCAAAGTATATAAGTGTTCACTTATTCTATTTCTTATTAGTTGTTCCCATTCAAAATAATCACCAATCTGTGTGGTTTTCATTGCGTATACATATCCCTCATTATCTACAATAACAGACCAAAGCCAAATACTTACAATTTCTTTACTACCAGCAAATCTGGAAGCCATGAAATAATAATCTACCTCTATATTTTCAAGTGGGTTAGCAATTTCATTGCGTTCATTCTTTTTAATGGTGCTAAGTGCTCTAAATAGGGTCATAGCTATTGGGAATTATTCCAAACAAATATAGGAAACATTCCAAATTATTCTTTAGATTTTTCCTTTTTAAATTTTTGCTTTATCCATGAATAAGCATCTTTAGCCAATAAAGTAGAAAGTGTAATGAATACAGCACTAATGGCTGGTAGGATAAGTTCAGAAAACATAACTCAAATGTTTTAAATTATGGTTGTACCACCCCCCAATACTACCATAATTATACACTTGTGTTATAATGGTAAATTAATCCACTTATTTGAAGTGGGGGTGTTTTGATTTATAGATTTTCACTAAATATTGCTTCTTGCCCATTTTTCGACCAAATCAATCCTTTATAAATAGGTTATAGATTCGTTTAAAAAACGTTCAGTGCATTATTAATTATTTTAAATAATACTTATGCAATTTAAATATTAAAAGAAGTATAAATGTGGTGGGTGCTGAATTATTGTTAACAAAGTAATTAACAATGAGTGACTTATATAAATAAAAAACCCCATATAAGTTAATATATGAGGATTAGTAGTTGTATTGGATTTGAATTTATTATTGTGAGCAGTAATAGTACCCCGTTGAATTACTAAGGCTATCAATCTTCCTAAAGCTCTTATACATTTCTGGTGTAATTGTATCATAGGGTTTGGATTCAAACAATACCATTTGGTGTTGGGTCTTATCAATTGTGTTTAATTCATTGGGTTGATTACCTTCTGAGGTTCTAACAATAAAGATTAATAATAGAATGGCTGTGATTGCGATAGATGATTTAATAAGTGTTTTCATAATGTTGTTTGTTTAGATTTGCGTACCATCCAACATGAAAAAAGTCAAATTATCTTTAATTATTTATCATCACCTATAAAATCTGATAGGGTGGTTGATAGCTTACCAGCATTATTACCCAGTGTTTGTCTATATTTTTCCATTGTAACCAAATTTGAGTGGGTCAAATACTCTGATATCTCATGATTTGATGCACCACCATCTAGCATGAATTGCGTTGCTGTATGACGAGCCACGTGCGCTGTGAACTTCACTTTGATATCTAGCTTTTTTCTAATTGATTGCAATGCACCATAGTTTTTTGTTGCAGCATTTTTATATCGTTCAAATTCATCTTTATCCCAACCAATAAAATGGGTCAAATCATCAACCTTACCATGATTAAAGATAAATTCATCACCATTATTATTTATAATCATATCCAAAATATTATACATCATTTTATTGGTGTTGCTATCCAACAATTCATTAAATGATTCAGTTTGTTCTGGTGTGTTGGTTAGATATTTTCTATCATCAATTTTCATGATATCTTCCATTGACATGCCTTCATTATATAATTGAAATATTTCTTGTTTAGATAATTCTTTTTTTTCTGGTTGAGATTTACGCTTCTTTTTTTGGATATCATTCTTTGCGACCTTACTCATATATTCTTCAACCAGTTCAGGATAGTATAAAGCCATTTGAGGTATAAGAAGTTCCAACACATTAAATGGTATTTCTCGAAAAACCCTTGTACCATTTTTTGATGTAAAGAAATCGAACATAAAACCATTATCTGTATTAACCACATTGTGCCATTTCATATAGATAACATCTTTAACCCTGAATGCACCCCACAATTCAAATAACCACATCATTTGGGCATGTTTCCATTTGGGTTTGTTGATTGGTGCTTCATATCGTTTGAACCTATAAAATTCAGATTTAGTAAGACCTCTATTAACTTTTTTAACACTCTCTTTTTTGAATTTAAAGAATGGGTTCTTTGTGGTGCTGAACTTCAAATCTTCATCAGCAACACCATTATTATAGCAATTTTTTATTCTATCAAAATATTGATTAGCAGAACCAACACTACAATTCTCTAAAAAGTAATTATACATATCCTTAACCAATCGATTATTTATATCTTTAAACTGAATACCAATCAAATCATTAGCTTCTAAGAATAGCTTAAACTGTCTTATGGCATATTTATCATTTTCTTTGGTTGTAAGGTTTCTAATATCATTCATTTGGGTTTCAAAATACTTAACAAAATTATTTTGACCACCACTAATTGCTTTGTCTTTCTCTACTAGTATTTCTTTGGTGGTAAATCCTTTTAGCTCGGCTTCTAACTGAATCATTAAATCATGTATCTTTTGATTTATAACCCTGTGATTTGGTTCTGAAGTCTTAACCCAGTTTTTTTTATCGGTTGTACCCTTTTTATTCCAATTACTTTTGTTAATTTTGACCCCCTTAACAGAAGGTCTAGCTATTGGATGCTGACCACCATCATGTACATTAATAAAGATGGATATTTTGGTAGGTTGATTTTTTACTGGTCTTGCTTTTGGAGTGATTTCCATGTTAAAAATTTTGTGTGTTAATTGAAATAATTAAATGAAAAATGTGAGGTATAAAGGTAATGAATTTATTGCTACCGCACATTTAAAAAACATAAGTTACTGATTTACAAACAATTAAAAGCTTTGCTTTTTTGCAAAGCAAAAATTATAACAATTATGAGCGTTTTAGTCAATAAAGATTCAAAGATATTAGTTCAAGGTTTCACAGGGAGCGAAGGTACGTTTCATGCTGAACAAATGATAGAATATGGGACCAATGTTGTTGGAGGGGTAACTCCAGGAAAAGGGGGGCAATCTCATTTAAATAAGCCGGTTTTCAATACTGTTTCTCAAGCAGTAGAAGAGACTGGAGCAAATGTTTCCATAATTTTTGTACCACCTGCATTCGCTGCAGATGCTATAATGGAAGCTGCAGATGCTGGAATTGCAGTAATTATTACAATTACTGAAGGTATCCCGGTTGCAGATATGATCAAAGTAAGCAATTATATTAAAAATAAGCCTTGCAGACTTGTTGGACCTAACTGTCCTGGTGTAATCACTCCAGGAGAAGCAAAAGTTGGAATTATGCCAGGTTTTGTTTTCAAAAAAGGGAAAATTGGAATCGTTTCTAAATCTGGAACGCTTACTTATGAAGCTGCAGATCAGGTTGTAAAACAAGGTTTAGGAATCTCTACTGCAATTGGAATTGGTGGAGATCCAATTATAGGAACAACTACCAAAGATGCGGTAGAATTGTTGATGAATGATGATGAGACGGAATGTATCGTTATGATTGGAGAAATTGGTGGTCAATTGGAAGCTGATGCTGCTCAATGGATCAAGGCTAATGGAAACAGAAAACCAGTTATAGGGTTCATCGCAGGAGAAACTGCACCAGCAGGTCGTACAATGGGACATGCAGGAGCGATAGTTGGTGGAAGTGAAGATACAGCTCAAGCTAAAAAAGAAATACTTCGTGAAAACGGAATTCATGTTGTAGATTCACCAGCTGGAATTGGTAAAAAAGTAGCAGAAGTTCTTAATGCAGTGAATGCATAGTTAAGTAAATATCAATATATTTTAAAAAAACCTCTTAATTCCTCAGTAAATGAGTAATTTCAAGAGGTTTTTTTATTTTATTACTTTTTGGTTTTGTTATATTTGAATCAATTAACAAGGTAAGTTTTGTTAATGCTTGTAATCATTGATCTTTAAACCTTATTTTTTGAGAGTTTAGTGCACGATCTCTCAACAAACTCAAGAGGTGTAGGATTTAAACTATTTTGACAATCGGGGGATGCCTCCGGCAATTATAAAACCCTCAAGGAGGGATTAAAAAATTATATATGAAGTTATTAGAAGGTAAAAATGCTATCATCACCGGTGGTAGTAGAGGTATTGGGAAAGGTGTTGCTGAAGTATTTGCGAAGCACGGAGCAAATATAGCTTTCACTTATGCTTCGTCTGTTAATGCAGCTAATGAGTTGGAAAAGGAGTTAACTAGTCTAGGCGTAAAAGCTAAAGGTTATAAATCTAACGCAGCAAATTATGAAGAAGCTCAAGAGCTTATTAAAAATGTTGCCAAAGAATTTGGTGCGATAGATATCGTGATCAACAATGCAGGAATAACTAAGGATAATCTTCTTATGAGAATGACTGAAGAAGATTTTGATGCCGTGATAGATGTGAATTTAAAATCGGTGTTTAATATGACCAAAGCGGTGCAGCGTACTATGTTAAAGCAACGTTCAGGTAGCATAATAAATATGAGCTCTGTGGTTGGTGTTAAAGGAAATGCGGGACAATCTAATTATGCCGCTTCTAAGGCTGGTATAATTGGATTCTCTAAATCTATGGCCTTAGAATTAGGCTCTAGAAATATTAGAACAAATGTGATAGCACCAGGATTTATAGAAACTGAAATGACTGAAAAGCTGGATGAGAAAACAGTTCAAGGTTGGAGAGAGTCTATTCCATTAAAAAGAGGTGGAACCCCAGAAGATATCGCAAATGCATGTGTTTTTCTTGCAAGCGATTTAAGTAGTTATGTTACAGGACAAGTGATTCATGTAAATGGTGGGATGCTTACTTAGAAGATCTGCGGGATTGAAATAATCTCTCACTATGTTTGGGGAATTGATTTTTTAACGGTGAATTAGATTACTTAATTTGTATATCCGTAAAGTATCATAAAATAATAAACAACGTCATTCTGTCCAGACGATTCGGGAATTTTAGAATCTCATTACACTAAGAATCAATACAATAACTGAGACCCTGAAATAAATTCAGGGTGACGAAATAACTAGAGGACAAAAAACGGGTATAAAATAACTTATTTACTGAACTCAATTTTTATAAATGCCAATAGCAACAATTTTATATTTAACCCTAGCTGCAATTCTTGCGCTAGGGTTTGTTTTTTTTTCCTATTTCTTCAAAAATAAAAATCTGAGTAGACAAACCTATTTTCTTGGAGCAATACGCTTTATAAGTATTTTCACATTATTGGTATTACTTATAAATCCTAAAATTAAACAGACAGAATTTGAAACGGTAAAACCTAAATTGGTTCTTGCAATAGATGGATCTGAATCTATTGAGAATTTAGAAAAAAAAGACAGTCTTCAATCTTTGGTCAAGAGATTAAAAAAGAATGAAGCATTGAATGCACAGTTTGAAATTTCAGCATATAACTTTGGAGGTGATCTTGAGATTGCAACTAATGATAGCTTGAAGATCGATAGAAACAAGACAGATATTTATAATGCAATCGCTCAACTCAATAAGTTATACAAAGATAAGCCGACTGCGCTGGTTTTGTTTTCAGATGGAAATTCCACATATGGACAGGATTATGAATTCTTTGAGCTCAACGAAAATATTATTTTAAATTCGGTTGTAACAGGGGATACCGCAACTAATTTCGATCTTTCTATTAATGCTCTTAATATTAATAAATATGCATTTTTAAACAATCAATTTCCTGTAGAGATTTTTCTTAATTATTCTGGGAACGATGCTATAAAGACTAATTTTCAGTTAAAGGCAGGAAACAGTATTCTCTTTAGTAAAACCATAGATTTCGATAAAGAAAGTTCTTCAGAAATTATAAATACCACCTTAACCGCTAAACAACTTGGAACAATAATTTATGAAGCGAGCATTACTTCCTCTCAAAATGAAAAGAATGAAGTTAATAATAAAAGAAAGTTTGCGGTAGAAGTGATAGATGAAAGAACTAATATTCTTTTGCTCTCTGATATTTCCCATCCTGATCTTGGAGCACTTAAGAAATCTATCGAAAACAATAAGCAAAGGGAGGTAATGTTGAAGGATATAGATAATTTTAATATTTTGAAATTAAATGATTATCAATTAGTTATACTCTATCAGCCAAATAATAAGTTTAATTCAGTTTATAAAGAATTAGATAAGCGAAAAATTAATCGTTTTATCATTACAGGCACCAAAACAGATTGGGGTTTCCTGAATAAAGTCCAACAATATGTAATCAAAAACACTTCAAATCAAACTCAAGACCTGTTTCCTATTTATAATGAAAACTTCCTTCAATACCAATTTGAAGATATTGGATTTGAGGATTTTCCTCCTATAGAAGACTCCTTTGGAACTTTAAATATAATTGCTGTAAATTCTAATACGCTCCTGTATCAAAAGATAGAAGGGATTGCCACTCTGCAACCACTATTGAGCATATTTGAAACAAACACTTTAAAAACAGGTGTACTGTTTGGCGAGAATTCTTGGAAATGGAGATTAGATAATTATAGAACAAGAGGAAGCTTTGAACTTATAGATGACTTTTGGGGCAAGTTTGTTCAGTATTTATCCTCAACTAAAAAGCGGGATCGGTTAACTTATGAATCGGAGCCTGTTTATTTGGAGAATTATGAAATAAAGATAACTGCACAGTTCTTTGATGAGAATTATATTTTTTCACCAGATGCGAATCTTAATATTTTCCTTAGAAAATTAGATTCTAATGAGACATTTGAAGCTCAGATGCTACCTAGCTCCAATTTTTATAAAGTAGATTTAGATGCGCTTAGTACTGGAGAATACGAATTCACAATTAAGGAAGAGGTGTCGGGAATACAGAAACAAGGGAGTTTTGAGGTTTTGGAATATAATGTAGAGCAGCAATTCTCGTCCGCAAATTTTGATAAAATGGAATTTCTGGCTAAGAACAATTCCGGACAAACCTATTTGTTAGGGGAGGAGCTAAAAATAATTCAAGACTTAGCACAGGACAAAGGCTTTGTTTCAGTGCAAAAGAGCCGTGAAAAAAACGTACCTTTGATAAAATGGAAATTTTTATTGATTCTATTAGTGTTAAGTCTTAGCACCGAGTGGTTTACAAGAAAATATTTCGGTTTAATTTAATAATCACAAAAAATAAGTTTATGGATAAATTACCTAAAATTGGCTTACCAATTTTAATTTTAGTTGTTATTTTAATTATTATCATCGCAAAATCTACAGTTACCATAGATTCTGGTGCAGCTGGAGTTTTGTATAAAACCTTTGATGATGGAGTTGTTACCTCTGAGCCACCATTGGGTGAAGGATTTCACGTAGTAGCACCTTGGAACAAAGTAATTGTTTATGAAGTAAGGCAACAAGCTTTAGAAGAAAAAATGCAAGTTCTTTCTTCTAATGGGTTGGAAATAAAGCTAGACGTATCGGTTTGGTATGAGCCTTTATATGCAGATCTAGGATCTTTACACCAAGAAAAAGGGGAAATGTATGTTGCAAGGGTATTACAACCTGCAGTTAGATCTGCTGCTAGAGCAGTAGTGGGAAGATATATTCCAGAACAATTATATGCTAGTAAAAGAGAAGCAATTCAGAGAGAGATTTTGGAAGAAACCAGAATTCTACTGAAAAATCAATATGTTCAGGTAAATGAAGTTTTGGTAAGGGATGTTTCTCTTCCACAAAACATTAAGGAAGCAATTGAAAGAAAGTTGAGACAAGAGCAAGAATCTTTAGAATATGAATTTAGATTAACCAAAGCTACTCAAGAGGCACAACGTCAAAAAATTGATGCTGAGGGTAAAGCTAAAGCCAATGAAATTCTTAGTGCTTCGTTGAACGATAAGATTTTAAGAGAAAAAGGAATTCAGGCAACTGTAGAGCTATCTAAATCACCGAATGCGAAAGTAGTAGTGATTGGATCTGGTGAGGGTGGAATGCCTTTGATTCTTGGAAATAACTAAAAATCGATTATTCAAGTCATAAAATTTTCGAAACGTGTTTTAGTTTCTAAAAAAATGTACTAGATTTGCTTTAATTATGAGAACAATTCAGCTACATCATCATCATTTTCACTACTCCGTTTTGGCGAGGTGATTTTGATATGTAGTAAATTTAACATATTTAAAAACCCGTTTGAGCGATCGAACGGGTTTTTTGTTTCCTGTTCGGTTTTCAAAATCAAGAACCACGGGGCTAGCCCACGAGGTATGACTTGGAAATACTTTTAAAATTCGAGGAATCCCGAATCATCGGGACGGGGAATTAAACCCTCAATGAGGGATTAAAATTTAAGAAATTAAAAAGATGAGTAAAGAAAAACTAAGAATTGCAATTCAAAAGGCAGGAAGATTAAACGAGGATTCCCTTAAAATACTTAAGGATGCCGGGATCTCTATAGATAACGGAAAAGAACAACTAAAAGCGACCGCTTCCAATTTTCCATTAGAGGTGTTATACCTTCGTAATGGAGATATTCCACAATACCTTAGAGATGGGGTAGTAGATATCGCATTTTTAGGAGAAAACGTTTTGGAAGAAAAAGGGGAAGATATTATTCATTCACTAAAACTGGGATTCTCAAAATGTAAAGTTTCCATTGCTGTTCCAAAATCAGCTAAGTATAATGGACTAGAAGATCTTGACGGCAAGAGAATTGCGACTTCCTATCCAAATACCTTGAATTCATTTCTGAAGAAAAAAGGCATCACTGCCGATCTTCATATAATTAATGGTTCGGTGGAAATTGCCCCTAATATTGGTTTGGCAGATGCTATTTGTGATATTGTGTCTAGCGGAAATACTTTATTTAAGAACAATTTGAAGGAAGTGGAAGTGATGATGAAGAGTGAAGCTATTCTAGCGGTTGCTCCAAATATTTCTGAAGATAGAAGAGAGATCTTAAACAAACTGGAATTCAGGTTAAAATCTGTACTAAATGCTAGAACTTCAAAATATATCCTTTTGAATGCCCCAGATGATAAATTAGAGGAAATTATCGATTTATTACCAGGTATGCGAAGTCCTACAGTACTTCCATTGGCAGAAAAAGGCTGGAGTTCTATTCATACCGTAATTCAGGAAAATAGATTCTGGGAGATCATACATGAGCTAAAAGAGCTAGGAGCAGAAGGAATTCTAGTTGCACCAATAGAAAAAATGGTTTTATAATTTAACTCTGGAGATTATGAATAAAATATATAAGCCAAAGCAAGAATTTTGGCAAGCTTTACTGAAAAGGCCAACCCAAACCCTGGAAGATATAGAGTTAACAGTAAACGAGATTTTTTCTGAAGTAAGAGCAAAAGGAGATGTTGCTGTGGTAAAGTATACCGATATTTTTGATGGTATAAAATTAGATGATTTTAAAGTTTCTACTGAAGAAATTGAGAATGCTAATAATTCTGTGTCTGAAGAATTGAAGAATGCAATACAACTAGCAAAATCTAATATTGAAAAATTCCACGAAGCCCAAAAAACACCGAAAGTAGAAGTAACTACTTCTAAAGGAGTAGATTGCTGGCAGGAGAAACGTCCTATTCAAAAGGTGGGGCTTTATATTCCTGGAGGAAGCGCACCATTGTTTTCGACTATTCTAATGCTCGCAACCCCTGCTAACATTGCTGGTTGCAAGGAGATTGTATTATGTACCCCACCAAATAATAATGGAGAGATCAATCCGGTTATTCTCTATACTGCTGCACTTTGCGGAATAAGTAAAATTTTTAAGATCGGTGGGATTCAAGCTATTGCAGCTCTTACCTTTGGGACAGCGACTGTACCCAAAGTTTATAAGATATTTGGTCCTGGGAATCAATTTGTGACAGTAGCAAAGCAATTAGCTACAAAGTTCCATGTTGCGATAGATATGCCAGCTGGGCCTTCTGAATTACTTGTGGTGGCAGATAATACTGCCGATGCAGCTTTTGTTGCATCAGATCTTCTTAGCCAGGCAGAACATGGTTCAGATAGTCAGGTGATCCTTATCTCGACTTCGGAAAAAATGATTGAAGCCGTGGAGCGAGAAGTGGAACTTCAGCTAGAGGAATTACCAAGAAAAGAAATGGCTCAAAGATCTATTGCTAATTCTAAACTCATCTATTTAGAGAATAAAGAATTAGCGATGGAAATTATAAATGAGTACGGTCCAGAACATTTAATTATATGCACTACAGATAATGATTTTTATGTAGATAATATCGCAAACGCTGGATCCGTATTTATTGGTAATTATACGCCAGAAAGTGCAGGAGATTATGCTTCTGGAACTAACCATACGTTGCCTACCAATGGTTTCGCAAAACAATACAGCGGTGTAAATCTGGATAGCTTTATGAAGAGTATGACTTTCCAGAAGATATCGGAAGAAGGCATCAAGAATATTGGTCCGGCAATAGAGATCATGGCAGAGGCAGAGGGGCTTCAGGCTCATAAAAATGCAGTAAGTCTGCGATTGAAGAAATTGAATGAAAACAAGATGAAATCTGTTTAACGATGGAGAAAATTATAGATATTAATAAGTTAGTGAGACCTAACGTATTGGCTTTAAAAGCCTATTCTTCAGCTAGAGATGAATATACCTCTATAGGATCAAAAATGATCTTTTTAGATGCGAATGAAAACCCCAACGAAACAGGGGTTAACAGATATCCAGACCCACAGCAGAGGAAACTAAAAGCTAAGTTATCTGAGATCAAGAATATCTCTACTAAAAATATTTTATTAGGAAATGGTAGCGATGAAGTTCTAGACCTTATTTACAGGGCTTTCTGTGAACCAGCATTAGATAACGTAATTACATTGCCTCCAACTTACGGCATGTACAATGTTTTAGCTGGGATCAATAATATAGAAAGTAGAGAAGTTTTATTGACAGAAGATTTTGAGCCAAATATTGAAGGGATCTTTAAGAAAGTAGATAATAATACAAAATTGATCTTTTTATGCTCTCCAAATAATCCGACAGGAAACTCTTTCAGTAGAGATAAAATCACTGAAATATTAGAGAAATTTGAAGGCCTTGTGGTTTTAGATGAAGCCTATATTGATTTTTCTGAACAAGTTAGTTGGATTGAAGAATTGGATAAATATCCTAATTTGATCATTACCCAAACACTTTCAAAAGCCTATGGGATGGCAGGAATTAGATTGGGAATCTGTTATGCTTCAGAAGAAATTATTACAATCCTAAATAAGATAAAGCCGCCTTATAACGTAAATGAATTAACTCAGAATAGAGCTCACTACCGACTTCAAAACATTTCAGAAGTAAATAGTGAAATAGCTGATATAGTGTATGAAAGAGGCGTGTTATCTAAAGCTTTACTTGAAGTTAAATTTATCGAAAAAATTTACAGATCTGATGCTAATTTCGTTTTAGTGAAAGTAGATGATGCTTTAAAAAGATATGATCAACTTTTAGATAAAGGTGTGGTAATTAGGAACCGAACTAATCAACCACTTTGTGAAAATACATTGCGTTTAACGGTAGGCACCAAAGAAGAAAATTTGAAATTAATTAAGGTTTTAAAAAGTTTAGATTGAACTAAGGTATTTCGAGGATTGTAATTATTATGATACTTGAGAGGAGATTGATTAATCTAAATTAAGAAGAGAAAAACATGAAAAAAATACTTTTTATAGATCGGGATGGCACACTTATTCATGAGCCAGAAGATTATCAGATAGACAATTTAGAGAAATTAGAATTCTATCCGCAGGCATTATTCTATTTATCCAAAATAGCAAAGGAGCTGGATTATGAATTGGTAATGGTCACTAATCAAGATGGTTTAGGAACCGATGCATATCCGGAAACTGCTTTTTGGCCAATTCAGAATTTCGTTTTAAAAACGTTTTCGAATGAAGGAGTTGTTTTTAATGAAGTTCTCATGGATAGAACCTTTGCGAAGGATAATTCTCCAACCAGAAAACCCAATACTGGTTTATTGGAAGAAAATTATCTAAATAATGAAGCCTATGATCTTGCCGGATCTTATATGATTGGAGACCGAATGACAGATATGGAATTTGCCTTAAATTTTGGTGGAAAAGGTATTTTTATTGATACTCATGAGGAGCTTGCAAAAGATGAGTTGAAAAATAGTCAGGAAGAAATTGATAATTCGATTGCCATTAGAACTTCCAGTTGGGAAAAGATCTATGAATTTTTAAAGCTGAAAGAACGCTCTTCAGAAATCAACCGAAAAACCAATGAGACAGATATATTTATTCGTCTTAATTTAGATGGAACCGGAAAATCTGATATTTCTACTGGATTAGATTTCTTCGATCACATGCTAGATCAAATATCACGTCATGGCCAAATGGATCTGGAGATAAAAGTGAAAGGTGATCTGGAAGTAGATGAGCACCATACCATAGAAGATACAGCCATTGCGCTTGGAGAAGCTTACCGTTTAGCACTGGGAAACAAACTCGGAATAGAACGTTATGGATTTTGCTTACCTATGGACGATTGCCTTGCACAGGCGGCTATAGACTTTGGAGGTAGGAACTGGTTAGTTTGGGATGCCGAATTCAAACGAGAAATGATAGGGAAAATGCCGACAGAGATGTTTCTTCATTTCTTCAAATCATTTACAGATGGTGCTAAAGCGAATTTGAATATCAAGGCAGAAGGCACCAACGAGCATCATAAGATAGAAGCAATTTTTAAAGCATTTGCTAAAGCTATCAAGATGGCAGTAAAAAGAGATACGGAAAAGATGATCCTTCCTTCAACAAAGGGGATGCTATAATATTTAATGGGTGAGAATCCTAGATTAAGTACTAAGAATGAAAATAGTAATTATAGATTACGGAGCAGGAAATATCCAAAGTATCAAATTTGCAATTCAACGTTTGGGTTTTGAAGCTGTTTTGAGTAGTAATGAAGCTGAAATTAAAGCTGCAAATAAAGTGATCTTTCCAGGAGTTGGCGAGGCGAGTAGTGCAATGCGAATGCTTAAGCAATCCAAATTGGATCTACTTATTCCTACTTTAAAGCAGCCAGTTTTGGGAATATGTTTGGGAATGCAATTGATGTGCACCAAAAGTGAAGAAGGTGATACTACCGGATTAGGCATTTTTGAGGCTCCGGTAATAAAATTCAATACTTCCGTTAAAGTTCCACAAATAGGATGGAATCAAATTTCTGAATTGAGCTCATCTTTATTCAAGAATATTAAGGAGTTGGAATATGTGTATTTGGTGCATAGCTATTACGTAGCCGAATGTGAACAAACAATAGCAACTTCAGAGTATGGGGTCAAATATAGCACAGCGCTGAAAAAAGATAATTTTTATGGAGTTCAGTTTCATCCTGAAAAAAGCAGTAATGCAGGAGAGCAAATTTTAAAGAATTTTTTAGAACTATAATTTAAAAGTATAATGAGAATTATTCCCGCAATAGATATTATAGACGGTAAATGCGTTAGACTCTCTAAAGGAGATTATAATACCAAAAAAATATATAATGAGAATCCACTTGAGGTTGCAAAGGAGTTTGAAGCCCATGGTATTAAATCTCTTCATCTTGTAGATTTGGATGGTGCAAAGTCTAGCCACATTGTAAATTATAAGGTTTTAGAGCAAATCGCTAAAAACACCAATCTTAAAATTGATTTTGGAGGTGGTCTGAAATCCAATAAAGATCTGGAAATCGCTTTTGAGTGCGGAGCACAGCAAATTACGGGAGGAAGTATCGCTGTGAAGAATAGAGATTTATTTCTTTCCTGGATAGAAAAATATGGAAGTGAGAAAATAATTTTAGGAGCAGATGCTAAAGATGAAAAAGTTGCTATTAGTGGCTGGTTGGAAGAATCTAAAGAGGAATTAGTCCCTTTTATAGATAATTATTTAAAAGATGGTTTGCAGTATGTGATTTGTACAGATATTTCTAAAGATGGAATGCTGGAAGGCCCTTCTTTTGATCTATATGAGAAGATACTAACGAAAACCTCTGGAAATGACAAGGCTATTAAATTGATCGCTTCCGGTGGTATTTCGACTTTTGATGAACTTCCAAGGCTTGCAGAAATGGGCTGTGAAGGAACCATTATAGGAAAAGCTATCTATGAGAACAAGATTAGTATGAAGCAACTAGAGGGCTTTATTTTGAATTACAAATAACTCAACACTATGTTAACTAAAAGAATAATTCCTTGTTTAGACATCAAAAATGGAAGAACTGTAAAAGGGATAAATTTCGTAGATCTTAGAGATGCAGGAGATCCAGTTGAATTGGCAGCAATTTATGCAGCATCTGGAGCAGATGAGTTGGTTTTCCTAGATATCTCTGCTACAGAAGAGCGAAGAAAAACCTTAGCTAATTTGGTTTTAAAAGTAGCTGAAAAAATCAATATTCCATTTACGGTTGGAGGTGGAATTTCCTCAGTAGAAGATGTTGATATTCTACTTCAAAACGGCGCAGATAAAGTATCCATTAATTCTTCCGCGGTTAAAGATCCTGATCTTATAAATAGATTAGCCGCTAAATTTGGCAGTCAGTGTATTACTGTTGCTATAGATGCCAAACTGATAGATGGCGAATGGATAGTGCATTTGGTAGGAGGGAAGGTTCCCACAGAGTTGAATTTATTCGAATGGGCTAAAGAAGTTGAAAAAAGAGGAGCTGGTGAAATTTTGTTTACCTCTATGAATAATGATGGCACCAAGAATGGTTTTGCAAATGAAGCCTTGGCAAGATTATCTACAGAATTAAATATTCCGATAATTGCTTCTGGTGGAGCCGGAAATATGCAGCATTTTTGTGATGCATTTATAAAAGGAAAGGCAGATGCCGCTTTGGCAGCGAGTGTTTTTCATTTTAAGGAGATTGAAATAAAGGATTTAAAAGAAGAATTAAAAAATAAAGGAATTCCAGTAAGGATCTAATCATTCTTCAGAAGAAAATATAAGACAATGGAAATAGATTTTAATAAAAATAACGATGGTTTAGTACCGGTAATCATTCAGGATAATTATACAAAAAATGTGTTGATGTTGGGGTATATGAATGAGGAAGCTTTTTTGAAAACCAATGAAATTAATAAAGTCACTTTTTATAGCAGAAGTAAAAACCGACTTTGGACTAAAGGAGAAGAAAGTGGAAATTTCTTAGAAGTAGTGAATATCAAGAATGACTGTGATAATGATACTCTGCTGATTTCTGTAATTCCACATGGTCCTACCTGTCATAAAGGAACAGATACTTGTTGGGGAGAAAATAATGATCAAAACTTTGGATTTCTTTCTGAGCTCGAAGGAATTATTGAAGACCGTAAGAAGAAAAGCGAGATAGCACCGGAGTTGAGAGCTAAAGAGGATGCTAGTTACGTGGTTTCCTTATTTGATGATGGCATGAATAAGATTGCACAAAAAGTGGGAGAGGAAGCTATAGAAACGGTTATTGAAGCAAAAGATGATAATGATGATCTTTTTTTGAATGAAAGTGCCGACTTACTTTTCCACTATATAATTTTACTAAAAGCCAAAGGTTTTGGTTTAAGCAATATTGTTGATGTGTTGGAAAAGAGACATGCTAAGAAGTGATTTTGCCTGTTACACTGAGCCTGTTGAACTTTGAGTGCTTCGACATGTACCATTGACGTAATTTTAAAATGTCATTCTGAAGGAGTACAACGAACTGAAGAATCTCAATGAAGTTTTAATATTCACTGAGATTCCTCCTTCGTCGGAATGACAATCAACTGTCATTCTGAAGGAGTACAACGACCTGAAGAATCTCAATGAAGTTCTAATATTCACTGAGATTCCTCCTTTGTCGCAATGACAAAAAAAACTGTCATTCTGAAGGAGTTCAACGAACTGAAGAATCTCAATAAAGTTCTAAATTTCATTGAGATTCCTCCTTCGTCGGAATGACAATCAACTGTCATTCTGAAGGAGTGCAACGAACTGAAGAATCTCATTAAAGTTCTAATTTTCACTGAGATTCCTCCTTTGTCGGAATGACAATCAACTGTCATTCTGAAGGAGTACAACGACCTGAAGAATCTCAATGAAGTTTTAATTTTCACTGAGATTCCTCCTTCGTCGGAATGACAATCAACTGTCATTCTGAAGGAGAGCAACGACCTGAAGAATCTCAATGAAGTTCCAATATTCACTGAGATTCCTCCTTTGTTGGAATGACAAAAAAAACTGTCATTCTGAAGGAGTGCAACGACCTGAAGAATCTCAATGAAGTTCTAAATTTTCATTGAGTTTCCTCTCCCGATAGCTATCTGGACGGAATGACAATAGGCAAAAACAAAGTGTTTTAAGCTCTGTTTCTTACATAGATCAATTTGAATCTACCATTTTGATTCTCTCTAGATTCCAATTCAAAATTACTTATGGAGCTTATCATAGGAGTTAATTTTTGAAATCCATAGTTTCTGGAGTCAAAGTTTGGTTGTTTTTTCTGAAGCAAGCCTCCAACATCTCCTAGAAACGCCCAGCCATCTTCATCTGCAACATCAGAAATAGTGCTGGATATTAGGTTAATTACTTTAGGAGTAACTTTATCTACGCTTTGCTTCTTTTTATCTTTATCAACGTTATTTTCAGATTCTTGTTGTTTTGGATGAGATCCCAAAATTTCGATATAAATAAATCTATCGCAAGCAACGATAAAAGGTTCCGGAGTTTTCTTTTCTCCAATTCCAATTACATTTAAGCCAGATTCTCTTAATCTGGTTGCTAATTTTGTAAAATCACTATCACTAGATACCAAACAGAATCCTTGTACTTTATTAGAATACAGAATGTCCATAGCATCGATTATCATCGCTGAATCTGTCGCATTCTTTCCTTGAGTATATCCATATTGCTGAATTGGATTAATAGCATTTTCCAACAACACATTCTTCCATTTAGAAAGCTGTGGCTTGGTCCAGTCACCATAAATCCTTTTAATTGTAGGATTACCGTATTTAGCGATTTCTTCCATCATCTCTTTTACATATGCTGAAGGAATGTTATCTCCATCTATAAGTACGGCTAAGTTATTTTCCATTTTTTTAAATTTTATATGCTAAGTTAAGATTTTAATCCCTTATTGAGGGTTTAGAATCTTGACGCCTGCCGTGATTTTATATTTTTAATTATTATTATTATTTAGCGCCGTGCGCATTGTTTCTCCGATTGTCTCGATGTTCTTGAATGTAAAAGAAAATAATTCCTCTTAGTAAACATCAGTTAGTAAATTGATTAACTAATAATACTTATCTTCTAAAAAGCTACTCAACGCCATATTTTCAAACTGGTTCTATATGAATTAGAACATCTGCAATTTGTGGCATCTTCAACAATATTTCATTTTTTACATTATGTGAAATATCATGTCCTTCTTCTACAGTAATAGTTCTGGTTACTCCAATGTGAAGATCCACATGATAGGTCATTCCTGCTTTTCTAACAAAACATTTTTCGGTTTCCTGTACTCCGGGAATATTTTCTGAATACTTTCTTATCTCTTCAATAAGATCGTCATACATATGTTCGTCCATAACTTCTCCCAAGGCAGGTCTCATAATAAGATATGCATTATACAAAATGAAGCCAGAAGCAAATAATGCAGCCCAATCATCTGCTGTTTCGTAACCTTTCCCCATAAATAAAGCTATAGAGATTCCAATAAATGCCATTAGAGAAGTGATAGCATCACTTCTATGGTGCCAGGCATCAGCTTTTAGAACCGTGCTATTTATTTCCTCACTTTTTTTAGAGACAATTCTATAAAAGACCTCTTTTATTATTATGATGATTCCAAGAACTATAAGGGTATAGGACTTGGGAGCTTCATGAGGAGTTCTAATATGTGCAATACTTTCATAAGCAATTATAGTTGCCGAAACTACCAAAAAACCAACAATAGCGAAGGTTATAAGCGGTTCTGCTTTTCCATGTCCATAAGGATGATTGTCATCAGCAGGTTTATTAGCATATCGAATCCCTAATAAAACTAATATGGACGAGAATACATCTGTAGTAGATTCAATAGCATCAGCGATTAATGCATAAGAGTTTCCGAAAATCCCTGTAATTCCTTTTGCAATTGCAAGAAATATATTCCCTAAAATACTAAGATAAGTTGTTTTTACTGCTTCGTCAAAATTAGAATTCATAGAACTATTTCAGTACAGGTTAGGGTGAGAAGGGGTTAAAGATATTATATTTAATTCTTCAAAGAAAATAAAGATTACCACCAAACCACAATAATTCTTTCAAAACTTCCATCTATCTTCTTTATCCATATAATTGGAGATTTTTTTCTTAAATGCAGATTTTGGATTTGTTCACCAACTTCTTTAAAACTAAACCATTCATCGCCGTTTTTTGGATCTATAGGCCAGTCTTGCTTTTCTGGAGCAAAGAATTCCAAACCATCTTGATTGTATTCGCTGAAATCTTTTAAATGAACCCAAAATCCAACAATACACTCTTTATTGATATGTGAGAAATTATATGATTTTAATTTTTTAGGAATGAATAAGCTAGACTTAAAACAAATTTCTTGCTGAATATCTTTAGAGCCTATATCTATGGATTTTAGATATTTTTCAGTTTCAGGAGTATGTAATAATGGAAATTGATTTGTTTTAACCTTCTCGATCTTCTGAAGCAAAGAATCCCTTCTATTGGGACCTATCCAACGTTCCATTTCAATTGGAACTTCAGGATCGTAGACATAAAATTTATACATTAATTCAATATGAAGGATTTTTGAAGTTTCAAGTTCCATCACAATAAAATCCAACTCTCCTAATGTTCGATGCTTATCGCTTATTTGAATATTGTTTGCAATTATTTGATGTTCTGACGAATCTTTTATTGCTGCCAAGAAAAAGTATTCTACCCTTTTTCCTAGAACCAAATTTTCAGAAAAATCCTTTTCCAAAATCTTATTAGAAGAAGTATAAGATATTTTATCTGGAAATTTAAATACCTTGAATCCATTATAATTTGAGTTTTCAAAGATAGAAGGAGTCTTGATAAAACCTTCAAATTGATTTTCAATTCTATTATACATACATGATAATTAGCTGTTTAATATCTTTTTTACGAAAAAATAGCATTTTATTGTTTAACAAAATTGATTAATTTTTTAACGTTTTTAATACAGTGTTAACATTTTTCAACGATTTTAAGTAATTTTACACTTTAATTTTTTTCAATGATAGAAAAGATCACAGAGTTTTATAAAATGGAATTTTATGACTCCTATGTTATAATAGAGGCTAATGCCAATATTGTAGTAAATTCAGCCATTGCAGAAAAGACTATACAAACCATAGTAGATCAATTTAATGGAAAAAAATTTGTGCTTATTTCCAATAGAATATCTAATTATACTTTAAAATTAGATGCTTATTCCCCTGGTATTTTAAAAAAAGTAAAAGGTATTGCTATTGTTTCAAAAAATGAAGAAGTAAGAAAAAAAGCTATTTTAGAGCAGGAAAAATTTAATAGTTCCTTTGCTTTTTTTCAAAATTTAGATGATGCTAAACACTGGGCAGAAAACTTTTTTGTTAGTTATTGATTTTTTTTCTTTTTCCCAAATAGTTTATTAAAGAAGCCTTTTTTCTTTTTATCATCATTTTCACGATCTCTTTTTTTATCAGATTTCCCGAATAACTTATCAAAGAAACCATCTTTTTCGCTTGCTTCGCAATCCATTAACGAAACCACTTCTGCAGAAGGATTACCAAATCTTGCATTACTAATAGCACCAAAATTAGGATCCTCATTTATTTTCTGAAGGAATAAAGCAAAGATGGGTAAGGCAGAATTTGCGCCTTGCCCTATACTCGTATTTCTAAAGCCAATTCTATGATCATCAGCTCCTACCCAGGTTACGGCTAAAAGTTCTGGCGTTAGGCCAACAAACCATCCGTCTTTATTAGATTGAGTGGTTCCTGTTTTCCCGGCGATATCATTCTGTAATCCGTAGGTACTTCTAAGCCTTGTTGCTGTACCCTCATTAACGGTTGCTTTCATAATCTCGATCATTATTTCACGAGTGGTTTCAGAATAAGCCGCCTTATTTTGAGTTTTAGGTTTAAATTCTACTAATAAATTACCTTTTCCATCTTCTATTCTTGAGATATAATAAGGTTCAGAGGATCTTCCATTATTAGCAAAACCAGTATAGGCCTTAGCCAATTCTTTTAAGCTGATCTCTGCTGTACCTAAGGCAATGGAAGGAACTTGAGGCAGTTTAGATTCAATCCCCATTTTCTCTGCTTGAGAAATAACATTACCAACCCCAGTTTCCATCAGCACTTTTACGGCGATGGTATTTATGGAATTGCTTAATGCATATTTCATGTTATAATTCATATCTGGATCGTCTTCGGTGGGACCAGAATTTGAAGGAGTCCATCCATCTTGATAGGTTACCTCCCGAATAGAAAAATAGGAGCATGGTGGGATCCCATTTTCTAATGCTGCTGTGTATACTATAGGCTTAAAAGTAGAGCCTACTTGTCTCTTACTTTGCGAAATATGATCGTACTTAAAACTTTCGAAATCTACCCCTCCAACCCAGGCTTTTACAGCTCCTGTTGAAGGTTCTACAGCTAGAAACCCAGTATTTAAAAATTTAAGATAATGTTTAATACTATCTAAAGTTGTTCCTTTTACCAGTTCTTCTTTACCATAATTAAAAAGTTCTCTTTCTCTCGGGTTTTTATCTAATTCTACTAATATTTCATCATCAGATAATCCTTCTTTATTTAATTTTTTATAGGATTTGGTGCGCTTTACAGCATCTAAGATCAATGTTTTATTTGTAAGCCAAGGAGCTCTTGTCCCGTATGACTGTTCATGGGATTGCTGTAATTTAGACATATGGGAATTAACTGAAGCTTCAGCATATTCCTGCATTTTGGAATTTAATGTAGTATGGATTATTAATCCGTCTCTATAAATATTAAAACTCCCGCCATCTTTGTTTTTCAAAGTATCTAAAATATCAGTAACATCTTTTCTAAGTTGTTCTCTAAAATATGGAGCCAATCCCTGATCATGATTATAATATTGATAATCTAATTTAATATCAGATTGTTTTGCCTGTTGCATTTGTTCTTCCGTCAAATACCCATATTTCTCCATTTGCTGAAAAACAACATCACGACGGAATCTACTTTTTTCAGGAAAAATTCTCGGGTTATAAGAATGATTAGCCTTTAGCATGCCTATTAATACAGCCGATTCTTCCAATGAAAGATTCTTGGTACTCTTATTAAAGAATTTCATGGCGGCACTTTCTATCCCAAAAGTATTGTCGCTAAAAGGAACCGTATTAAGGTAAAGTGTTAGAATTTCTTCTTTATCGTAGATTTCTTCCAAACGACTGGCAATTATAGATTCTTGAAACTTATTTATTACAATCCCAAAATATCCGTAATCTTTCCTGCCATATAAGTTTTTTGCAAGTTGTAGTGTTAAGGTACTCCCACCTCCAGAAGATCTATCTTGTAGCATCAAGGATTTGAAAAATACTCTTAGCAAACTTCGGCTATCAATTCCATTATGTTCATAGAATCGAGCATCTTCAGTAGCTACCAATGCGTTTTTTAAATGTTTGGGGATTTGGTTTGATGTGACTGGTTGTCTATCAAAAATATAATATTTACCAATTAGATCTCCATCAGAAGACAAAACCTGTGTAGCTTGATTTTGTTTAAGATCTTTTAGATTTTGAGTAGAGGGAATTTCGCCAAAAACTCCAAAATAAATGCTGAAATAAAATAGTATAAAAACAGCAAATATAGCTGCCATTATTATCAATAACCACCTTAATTTTGGGGACCTTTTAATTCGTTGAAACATAGTATAAGTTAAGGTTTACAAATAAACGAATACTAATAAAATTTATAGATGGTGTTTTGTTAATTTTAAGAATTTTGAAAACTAATATTTCAATAAATAAAAAATAGGGGCGGGGTAAAGATTTAAAACGAAAAATTTAATCCCTCATTGAGGGTTTAATTCCCCGTCCCGATGATTCGGGATGCCTCAAATTTTTAAAAGTATTTTCCTCCCGAACCATCGGGACATATCTCGTGGGCTTGCCCCGAGGTTCTTGATTAAAAGGAGACAAAAAAAATAGCCGAAACAGAATTTGTTCGGCTATTTTATAATTCTAATGGCCTTGGATAAATTTATACTCCAAATCTTCTTCTGCCATACCAGGTATGTCTGGTGGATTTTCCAAGATTCAAGAAGTGTCTTTTGTGGGTTAGATCTCCTTCTTTGATTCCGCTAAAATTCTGACTGATGTTTTCTGATGTTCTCATGATGAATGTTTTAATTGTTATATACTTAATAGACGAGCCGAAATTAAATTTGTTACAGTACTATGTATAAAATAGTACTATTTAACACTTATTTAACTATTAAAGCCTTCTTTTAGGAGTTTATATAGGTGAAATCTATAGTAACTTTTGGAATACCTTAACTTCACGGTATCATTAAATGTTTATTTTTGGATTATGAATAAAATAGCAATCTTTATTATTCTGGGTGTGTTTGCATTGGTAGCCCTGATTTATTACTCTTTTGGTGGTATTGCACCCAATAGAGATTTTCCTGGAGCAAAATTTGTTCAAATAGATAAAAAATGGGACATGCCTATTATTTTGGAAGAAATTTCTGGAATTTCTTGGATAGATAACCAGCACATTGCATGTGTAGAAGATGAAGAAGCAATTATTTTTATTTATAACACAAAAACTTCCCAAATAGATAAACAAATAGTTTTTGGAGAGGATGGAGATTACGAAGGAATTACATTAGTAGGGAAAGATGCGTACGTTCTTAGAAGCGACGGGGTAATATTTGAAGTTTTAAATTTCCAGAAAGATTCTTTAGTAGTAAATGAATATTCTACTGGAATGTCAAAAGAATTTGAATGGGAAGGAATTGCTTGGGAAAAAAAAAGGAATAGGTTGCTCCTTAGTATTAAGAACAAAGCCGATAAGAATTCAAAACCTATTTATGCTTTCAATTTAAAAACTAAGACAATAGAGGAGAAGCCTGCATACGAGATTAAATTTAACGATCCTGCTTTTAAGATCCTTGAACAAAAAATAGATCAGCAAATCATAGAGCCTTCTGAAGTCACGGTGCATCCAATTACTGGAGACATTTATGTTTTAGAGTCAACCAATCCTAAGATCTTAATTTTAAATTCCAGTGGATCAATTAAAAAACTTCATGTACTTAAAGAAGAACAATTTGGACAACCAGAAGGTTTAACATTCGACGATCAAGGACATATGTATATCTCTAATGAAGGCTCTGGAGGTTTAGGAAATATCCTTAAAGTAACTTTAGATAAAAAACCAGAGAAAAAGTGATTTCTAGCTTTTCTGAATTTCTTTAGCTACTGCTTCAACTTCATCTAAAACTCTCAAAAGATTTTCTCCCCACAATTTTGCTATTTCTTCTTCAGTATATCCTCTTTTCACTAATTCCAGTGTTACATTAAAAGTTTCCGAAGCATCACGCCATCCTTCAACTCCGCCACCACCATCAAAATCGGAGCTAATCCCTACGTGGTTAATTCCTGTTTTTTCAACTAGATAGTCTATATGATCAATATAATCTGATACATCTACCGGGCCATTGGTTTGTCTTAGTTCTTTAATTTTTTGAGAAGATTTGTTTACTATTTTAGAATAGTCTTCCTCGTAAATAGCTTTTTCTGCTTCATCTAAACTTCTTATACTGTCTCTGGACAATACCATAAACCCAGATTCCTTTCCTTCCTGATTATAAATTGCATTTACAGCAGCGTAATAGGCATTGTGTTTATTGGTGTTTACATAAGAACTAAAAGCAACGGTTTGTATCACTCCACCATGTTCTTTAAATAATCCTAAAAGTTCATCATCTAAATTCCTACTATGATCACACAATGCTCTTGCAGAAGAATGAGATGCAATTAATGGAGCTTTTGAAAGTTCGAACATCTGTTTAATGGCTTCTTTGGAAGGATGCGAAACGTCTATCATGATACCCAATCTATTCATTTCGGATATTGCTTCTTTCCCCAACTCACTTAAACCATTATGCAGCCAAACATTATCTGCTTCTCCGGTATTAGAATCGCTTAACTGGCTGTGACCATTATGAGCTAAAGACATATATCTAGCACCAAGGTCGTAGAATTTCTCTATGTTAGAGAGGTCTTCGCCAATTGGATAAGCATTTTCTACCCCAATCATAGCCACCAATTTCCCCTCGTTCACCAAATTTCTAACCTCACTAGAAGAAGTTGCCAGTCCAATTTTATCTGGCGCGATCTCCTCTGTTAATCTATGGATCGCTTCAAATTTGGAAATCGCATTATTATAGGCTGCAGTATATCCAGCTTCATTCAATTCTCCTTGACCGGTATATACTATAAACCAAGCCACATCTAAGCAGCCATCCATCATTTTTGGGAGGTTTACTTGTGTATTAAGATCTTGTGTGTAATTACGATTAGCAGTGAAATTATTGATATTTATATCGTCATGAGTATCTATAGTAATCACTTTTTCATGAATTGCTTTCGCTTTTTTCCACATTTCTGATTGTTCTTTATTCTGGCCATAAAAAGAATGAATACTTAAGATACTTATTATAAGAATGAGAGTGAATTTCATAGAAAGTTTGTCAATTATTAATTTATTCGGAATTTAATAATTATATTTTACATGCTATCATAATTTTTAATATTGAATGTATTTTTCAATTAAATTTGATCTGTTCTTAAATCTATAAATGAAGAAATTAATTGTAGTAAGCCACCCTGAAAAATGGAAAATTGCTGTAGATAATATTGCGGTGATCTCTGCTCAGGATTATCTAACGAATTCTGAATATTCCAATCTTAAAAAGGCCAGAGTTTTTAATTTATGCAAAGACTATTCGTATCAATCTAAAGGATACTATGTCTCTCTACTCGCAGAAGCTAGAGATCATAGAGCCATACCCACAGTAAAGAATATAGTAGATCTTAATCAACCTAAATTGGTGAAAATTGTAGCCGATGATTTTGATGATCTTATTCAAAAAAGTCTTAAAAACATAAAATCCAAAGAATTTATTCTGAGTGTTTATTTTGGGCAAAATGTAGCACAGAAATACAAAGAATTGAGCACGATGTTCTTCAGATCTTTTCAGATTCCATTTTTAAGGATACATTTTAACTTTACTACAAAATGGCATATAAAAAGTATACGAGCAATTTCAGAATCTGAAATTCAAGAAGATCATAAAGAAAGCATGTATTTATTCGCTTCAGAATATTTCGCAAAGAAACGTTATGATACCGCAAAATCAAGCGCTGCAGAATATGACCTCGCAATTTTGGTGCAATCTGGAGATCCTGCTCCACCAAGTAATGTTAAAGCTATCAAGAAATTCACAGAGCTGGCAGAAAAGATGAACTTCTATGTAGAAGTTATTTCGCCAAAGGAGCTTTCCAGGTTATCTTCTTTTGATGCTTTATTTATAAGACAAAGTACAGAGGTGAATAATGAAGCTTACGCCTTTGCCAGAAAGGCGCAACAGGAGGAAATCGCATTAATAGATTATCCAGGAGCAATTTTAAAGTGTTGTAATAAAGTATACATGGCAGAAGCTTTGCAAAATGCCAATATTCCAACGCCAAAAACGGTTATTGTACATAAGCATAATAAAGAGGAGGTTTTAAAAATCACCGGATTGCCTTGTGTATTAAAATCTCCCGATTCAACTTTTTCTTTTGGAGTTAAAAAAGCAAAGACAGTAGAAGAATATAATGAGTTGGTTAACTCTATGCTCAAAAAATCTGATCTTATCATCGCTCAAGAATTTTCTTTTTCAGAATATGACTGGAGAATTGGTGTTTTAGATAATGAGCCTTTTTTTGCCTGTAAATATTATATGGCTAAGGGGCATTGGCAAATCTATAATTGGGATGCTTCCAAGAAAGATGATCAAGATGGAAATGCAGATTGTTTAGCTATAGAAGATGTGCCTAAAAAGGTAATGGATGTGGCTTTAAGATCGGCTAAACTTATGGGATTGGGTTTATTTGGAATAGATGTTAAGGAAGTAGATGGGGAAGCTTTGGTCATAGAAATTAATGATAATCCAAATATCGATGCGGGAGTAGAAGATAGATTTTATGGAGATGAAGTCTATATTAAAATCCTTTCGGCATTAAAGAACAGATTAGAAAAAAAATAATATGAGTTATCGGCTTTTTGAAGTTTTTGGGATAGAATTGGAATATATGCTAGTAAAAGCTACCAATCTTAAGATCACCCCAATAGTAGATAAATTAATGATCCTTAAAAATGGTTCAATAACATCTGACGTTTCTAATGGAAAAATAGAATGGAGCAATGAGTTGGTAGCTCATGTGGTGGAGCTGAAGACTAATGGTCCTACAAAGCAATTAGAAGATCTGGATGAATTATTTCATAAAAACATCAAAGAGATCAATAAATTGCTACTCGTAGAAGACGCTAAATTAATGCCAAGCGCTTCTCATCCACTTATGGATCCAGAAAAGGAAATGAAGCTGTGGGCTCATCATTATAGTGAGATCTACGCTTTATATAACAAGATCTTTGATTGTAGAGGACATGGTTGGAGCAATGTGCAAAGCATGCATCTTAATTTGCCATTTTATGGGGACGAGGAGTTTGGTAAATTACATGCTGCAATCAGGATTTTACTTCCAATTATCCCCGCTCTTAGTGCCAGTTCTCCTATTTTTGAAGGTAAGAATACTGGGTTTTTAGATAGTAGAATGGAAGTTTATAAGACCAATCAGAAAGAAATTCCCGAAATGACGGGTAAGGTAATTCCAGAACAAGTTTTTAATAAGGAGGATTATAAAAAACAGATCTTTGATCCCATTAATAATGCAATAGCACCTTTTGATACTGATAATATCCTCGATAAACATTTTCTTAATTCACGCGGTGCAATAGCCAGGTTTGATAGAAATGCGATTGAAATAAGAGTTATAGATATACAGGAATGCCCAAAAGCAGATATAGCAATAGCTGTTTTAATTATTGAAACTCTAAAATTGTTAGTTTCGGAGGAATTAGTTTCTATAGAAGATCAGAAGAATTGGCATGAAGATGAACTCTTTGCCATTTTTAATGATATTATAGAAGACGCTGAAAACACCCACATAACTAATTCCCGCTATTTAAATTTGTTTGATGTTCATGCAGAATGTACCGCAGGCGAATTATGGGAAACATTGTATGAAAGAGTATCTGATGGGATTTCTCCTAAACATAGAAAATCGATTGAATTTATTCTATCCCACGGAAGTTTAGCTACAAGAATCCAAAAAGGAATTTTTAATGATTATTCCCCTGCTAATATAAATTCGGTTTATTCTGAATTGGTTACTTGCTTAGAAACCAATAATTTTTACAAGCCTTGAAATTAGTCTTCACCTGTGAGCATGGAGGGAATATAATTCCTGAAAAATACAAAAGCTTATTTGTGAATGCCAAGGTTGCTCTTAATTCTCACCGAGGTATAGATTATGGTTCTTTAGATCTTTTAGATTTTTGTAAATCTTTAAGCGACTTTTCTATATCTAATATTGTGAGTAGATTATTAATTGAACTTAATAGATCTAAACATCATCCTAAATTATTTTCAGAATTCTCAGCTTCATTATCTACAGAAAACAAATCGAAATTGATAAGTGAATTCTACGATCCTTATCGGGATAAAATTGAAGAGGAAATTTTACAACTGATTAAAAAAGGGGAGGAGGTAGTACATATATCATTTCACAGTTTTACACCTATCTTGAATGGCGAGATTAGAAATACTGATATCGGAATATTATACGATCCATCCAGAAATTCTGAAAAATTAAACAGTAAGCAACTGAAGCAAAATTTAATAGCTGAATTGCCCGACTTTAGAATTAGATATAATTATCCTTATCTAGGGACAGCCGATGGTTTTACTACGTATTTAAGAAATAAATTTCCTCAAAATTACACTGGAATAGAGTTGGAGATCAATCAGAAATTCATTTTAGAAGATAAGGTGTTTCCTCTAAAATTAAAATCAGCTATTTTCAATTCTTTAAATAAACTTAAGTAAAACTATAAAATTAAAGACATAAAAAACCTCATAATTAAATTTGTAACATTAGTACGAAATCTAATTATGAGGCGAATAATTAAGAAAATTATTATTACTTAATCTCTACTACTTCAAGATCAAAAACAAGATCTTTTCCTGCTAGAGGATGATTTCCATCTACTACAATAGTATCATCTTTTACTTCAGCAACCAAAAGATTCATTTCTTGACCATCTGGCCCTTTAGAAACTAATCCCATTCCAACTTCTGGAGTGATTTCTGGTGGTAACTGACTTTTCTCTACTTCCTGTACTAATTCTGCACGTGGCTCGCCATATGCTTCGGTCATTGGAATATTGATTGTTTTTTTCTCATTCAATTTCATATCGATAAGACCATTTTCAAATCCAGGGATTAACTGACCTTGACCTAAAGTGAATTCAATTGGATCTTTTCCTTCCGAACTGTCAAAAACCTGTCCGTCTGCTAATTTTCCTGTGTAATGTACTTTTACTGTGTCTTTCTCTTTAACTTGACTCATAAATGTTTTTTTTTCAATTTCTAAAATATGTAAACTTCAATATTGAGATTTACATGTTGTATTATCCAATGTGCCATAACCTTGCCAAAGTCCTGAATGATGGTTTTAGAACAACTTCTTGGTACTTATCACCTAAAAACAAGTCCTTAAGCATTAATACTGACTATAATAGTGATGATTTTTTGTAAATTGATGTTTATGGATGCTATTATTTCAGGTTTAAGCAATAATCGGTAATTATGTCAGTTATAATCAATATTCTAAAAATTAGAGCAATGACTAGATTTTTTCTGGAGATTACATCTATCCCTTTTTTTGCCTTTTTTATGACTTTTTACGTGAGTTGTAAAGAACCTAAAGAAACTGATGTAGAAGCTGTGAATTGGAAAACTATTGAAGTCACTGCTAGTGCATACAATTCTTTGGCTTATCAAAATCAAGGAAACCCAAAGATAACTGCCTGGGGAGATACTTTAAAACCAGGTATGAATGTGATTGCTATTTCTCGAGATCTTATGAAAAAGGGAATGGTGTATAATACTCCCGTGAAGATAGATGGTTTAACTGGAATATTTTTCGTTAAAGATAAGATGCACCATCGCTGGAGAAATAAAATTGATATCTATATGGGCGTGGATGTTAAAAAAGCAAAGAATTGGGGAAGAAAGAAAATAAGTATACAGTATCTCGTCCAAAAGGATACCCTTGTGGAAAACAATAAGTAGAGCATTGCTTTTTATTGTTTTTTAAATATTCTCCAAATATTCAGATTATCGGTTTCTCTCTCTTATTTTAAAAGTCCTTAGATTTTCTTTAGTTTTACTCTTTAAATTAGCGCTTTCTAATTTATGAATTCAGGCTGTTAGCATAACTATATATGAAAGAACAAATTATTGATTTCTTACGCGGATTAGAATCTATTTTAAGAAATAAATTCCATCAGTATAATCATAAATTACCTTTTATAATATCTATAATTTTAGCTTTGATAATAGTTGTGGTTGGCATCAATGTTTTTGTAGAATTAACAAATACACTCAATAGTAATCTTATATCTAAATATGATGGCGCTATCACGAAATATGTGATCTCATTTAGATCACCTAATTTAAATAACATCCTTCAATTTATAACCAATCTTGGAGATCTTTATGGCTACATCGTAGTTACTACAATTTGCTCGCTATTATTCTATTTTAAATTTAAAAACTGGCGTTATGTGGTACAATTAGTATTTGTTATAATAGTTTCTGGGCTTTCAAACCTAGCTTTAAAGGAAGTGATAAATCGTGCACGACCAACCGCAGAGCATTTAGTTTCCGTACAGACCCTTAGTTATCCTAGTGGTCATGCTATGAGTGCAACTGCATTCTACGGGTTTTTAATTTATCTATGTTATTTTCTAAAGATAAATAAGTGGCTAAAAGGAAGCCTGATCTTTCTTTGCTCATTTCTTATTGTGAGTATTGGTATAAGTAGAATTTATTTAGGAGTTCATTTTCCTTCAGATATTGCCGGAGGTATAATTGCTGGAACTATTTGGCTTATGTTTTGCGTTCTAATATTCAATATTATAGATCTATTCCGAAGAGAAGAAGAACGTAAAATTTAATCCCTCATTGAGGTTTAATTCCCCGTCCCGATGATTCGGGATGCCTCGAATTTTCAAAAGTATTTTCCTCCCGAACCATCGGGACATACCTCGTGGGCCCGCCCGTACCGTTCGGGCGGGCTTGCCCCAAGGTTCTTGATTAGTGTTGAATTTATTCTAAGAAATTCTTATTAGTAGATAATTAATTAAGTCCTAGATATCCTAACAGGATCCATAAAATTATAAACACTATAATTATACCGAAACAACCACAACCTCCACCAAACTTTTTCGCACCCCAGCCTGCTAATAGTGCTCTTAAAATATTTTTCATTACCTTATTTTTTCAATTGTGTAAAAATAGAGATATGTTGTAAGTGTTCTTAATTTTTAAGATAAAATTAATTATTTGTAAATTTCACCATTCTCATTTTATAATTTTTTTACAATTCTTGAAGATTAATTTAATTAAATTTGAAAAAAAATTATTTTATGCAAATCAGAGACAAGAAAGACAATCAATCTGAAGATTATATTTTACAAGACAACAAAAAAACAAGATTTGGAGTTGTTTTTATTTTAATAATACTTGTTATATTGGCAGCAGGTGTTGCAATGACAGGGGTTTATTTTGATTACTGGTAGAATTTAAAATCTAATCTTCTAAGAGATTTTTATTTCATTAAGTAATAAAAATGCCTGATTTATGTATTCTTTCTCCAAGAATAAAGCAAAGTAATTCGAGGTAGATATCATCTCAAATACAGGAATTCCTTCATAAGCTAAGAGCTTAAATATATAAAAATATAGCCCTACTGTTTTAGAACTGTTCTTTGGTAATGCAATTGTAATACTAGATAGTTCACTTTTTACAGAAACCAGAGTTTCATCCTTAAAAAAATCTTCTACTCTTTCTTTTAGATCTGTAGATACCAATATATTACTCTCTTGGTAGGTACTGGAGTAATTTAAATATACCCCTATTTGATCTTTTACTGAATTCATGAGCATAGCTTGATTTCCAAGTAATGTGTTAGAATTTAAATAGGTAAATTCTGTAATTCCAGACCTTACCACAATATCTCCCATTTCTCTTAAATTTGCATTTTTTAAAAGGTTTCGTTGAGGGGAATATCTACGCAAAGCCATAATGATAGATCCCTGTTTTACAGGTTTTCTTAAGATCTTTTCAACTTCTGGTTGCAAATGTTCTGCTAACGCACTAAAATTTAATAGATCTTTTGACAGCGCATCATCCAAAAATGGTTGATGTCTTAACATGCCGTGTACACAAGAGGTTATAGTGTTCATTGTTAAATAATATACATTTTGTGTAAATATATATAAATTCTATTTGTTTTTTCTTCATTATTAGAACTCTCACTAATTATGCATTTTAAAATAAATAAAATGAGAGTTTTAAAATTTGGAGGCACTTCTGTAGGGACTGCAGAAAGTATATATAATGTTCGGGATATAATTCAATCCGTTCAAGGACCTAGGATGATAGTCCTCTCGGCAATGTCTGGAGTTACTAACTATTTGGTAACTATTACCGAAATGATCAAAAATGGCGATCAAGGAGAAATACAAGCTTTAAGTAACGAGCTTAAAACTAAACATATTGATCTTCTCGAAAAATTAATAACTAATCCAGCTACTAATAAGAGTGTAAGAACTGGTTTAAATAATTTGTTTAAAGAATTTGATTCCTTATTATTACATGAATATTCGGAAAATAATACAAATAGGATTCTCACTTTTGGGGAAACGCTGCTTACCTATATCTTTTCAGAATATCTTTCTTCTTTCCAAATAAATAATACACTTCTCGATGCAAAACGATTTATGTATGTAGGGAATCTAGAAAACCCCGATACTAGTAAGATCGCTAATAGAATTGCTCCTTTATTACACAAGGCAGAAAGTGACATGATCTACATAACTCAAGGATTTGTAAGGATAGATAAATTTAACCGTGTGAGCACTTTAAAAAGAGGAGGGAGCGATTATACAGCTACCATTCTAGGAGCTGCTCTAAACGCAGATGAAGTTCAAATTTGGACAGATATAGATGGCTTTCACAATAACGACCCCAGATATGTAGAAGATACACATCCTTTAGCTAACTTAACTTTTGAAGAAGCAGCTGAACTTGCATATTTCGGTGCCAAAATATTGCATCCACAAACCATATCTCCAGTAATAGATAAAAATATTCCTATCTATCTTAAAAACACCTTTACACCAAGCTTACAAGGAACTAAAATATCTTCAGAAATTAATGGAAGTGGACTCAAAGCAATTTCAGCAAAAGATGGCATTACAGCTATTAAAATAAAGTCTAATAGAATGTTGATGGCGCATGGTTTTCTAAAGAAAATATTCGAAATATTCGATAATTTAGAAACCGCTATAGATATGATCACGACTTCAGAAATTGCAATTTCGCTTACTATAGACGACACTAAAAATTTAGATCAGATCTTGAATCAACTACAGGAATATGGGGACATTACCGTAGAAATGGATCATAGCATTATTTGTATTGTTGGAGAAGGTCTTATTAAAGACCCAAATACTTTCAAATTATTCGAAATTCTAAATGAAATCCCTGTACGTATGATCTCTTATGGTGGAAGTTTCAATAATGTTTCACTTTTAGTTGCTACAGAAAATAAAGTTAGTGCACTAAAAGCCTTACATAAAAACTTATTTCTTCAGAAAGAAAAAGAATTTGTCCCTACTCACTAGATATAAAAACGATCAAACTGATTGTCTGCATCTAATTAGAAAGTAGTTTTCAACTAATTAATAGCAAACTTTGTGCTCAGTTTGAAAAGCAGAAAATATCATGAAAGCTATCTGAAGGAGTCTAGAATTATCTGATAACAGAATCTCTTTGATAAGAGATCCCTCCTCCCGTCGGGATGACAATGCAATGCTGTCCTTAAGGTTCTGGACGAGGTGACGCGATCATTTCAAAGAGGATAATTGGACGTAGGACATAAAATGGATATCGAATGCTATTAATTTTTATTTGAAGATTTCAAAATTTCCAATTCGGTTTTCACTTCAATATATTTAGATAAATACTGTGTGCTCTTTAGCCTATGATGCATAAGCATGCTGCCTATAAAGTTGTTTTCTCTGTGATGAGAAAGCTTTTCTTTTAGATGATTCAATTTTTTATGTAAGACCTTATAATAATCGTCTTTATTATAGAGCTTATTTATAAGTTGATATCCATTTAACTGAGATTCTTGCCAGAGAGCTTTTGTAGTATAAAGTTTAATGGCAGCTTCAGCAAAGAGTTTTGGATCATTTTCTATAAAGCCATTCCATGCGAGTCCTCCTTGCATGCCTTCGGCTCCTACACTTGTTGTAACTGCTGGAGTGCCACATTGCATTGCTTCGGTAAGTTTGCCTTTTAAACCAGCTCCAAATCGCAGTGCAGCAAGACTAACTTTAGCACTTTTCACAATTACTTCAGCATCCTTGACCCAGCCTTTTACATAAAAATTTTCCTTCGGATTATTTAATTGAAGAACAGATGCCGTAGGATATGCTCCATAAACGTGGAGTTCTTCATTTGGAAGTTCTTTTCTAATTAGAGGCCAGATGTCTTTTTTTAAATACTTAACAGCATCTACATTTGGCTTATGTTTAAAATTCCCGATGCTAACAAAGTGCTGTCTTTCTTCGAAAGAGGGGAGAAGTTTAATTTCTGAATCTATCAGCCTGTTGAATAAAAAAGGAATATAAAGCAAGAGACTTTCTGAAACATTAAAAGTTTCTTTTAATAGATTCATCTCAACTTCAGAAATAATAAGACTTAGATCGCATCTATAAATACTTGCTACTTCCCGTTTAGCTAACTCAGAATTGGTAATAGAATCTGTGCTGTTCAAATCTTTCTCTCTATAATTCCGCAGAAAATGTAGATCTTCGGTATCTAATATTTTTATAGAAGAAGGAGAATTTTTGCTTACCCGCCATCCAAATTGTTCCTCCATCATAAATCTATCAAAAAGAACTATTTCCGGCTGAAGTTCATTAATATAGGAATCAAAACTGCTATTATTTAATTCAATTTTTACTGAAGTGATTCCAAGTTCTAAAAGATTTGCAGCATTTGTTGAAGGAGCAGCTGTGGTTCCAAAAATCACTTTGTAGTTAGAGGAAGTGAAGTATTCCAATAACTGAAGCATCCGTTTACCTGCTGCAGAAGAATTGGGCTCTGGCCACACATATCCTATTACTAAAACCCTAATCATTTTTTTTATTCAAAAATACTTGATTATTATCAAGCGATGGAAGCTAAACTGTGAAAGTTCCTGAAAGGAGTAAAGAAGCAACAATCCAAAGTACCAAAGAAACTGACCCCCCAATTATTAAAAAATGCTTGAATTTATATATTCCCATTCCATAAATTAAGGTGTTGGTTTGATAACCCACTGGAGTGAAAAAACTGAAATTTGCTGCAAACATAATAGCCATTATAAAAGGTTTTGGATCTAGTTGCATCGTGCTTGCTATGGTAATCGCGATTGGGGTAATGATAATTGCCGTTGCATTATTAGAAACGAAGCCGCTCAAGATCATAGTAACTAGAAATAGAATTCCAATAATAATAGTGCTGGATTGTTCTGTAAAAAGTGCCAATAAATGATCAGCGATCCACATATCTGCACCGCTATTGCTCATGGCTATTCCAAGCGGTATCATTCCCGCCAAAAGAAAGATCACCTGCCAATTGATTTGAGAATAAGCTTTCCCTAGATCCAAACATTTTGTGAAGATCATAAGAAAAACACCAACCAAAGCACTTTGTAAAATTGGAAATATAGAAAATGCTGAAAGCGCAACTACTATCACTAATATTCCAAGTGAAATTAGTCTTTTGGATTTTTTCTTTACTTCTATTTCATGATGTTGTTGCAGGATGGTAATGTTATCTATCTTTCCAAGATCAGAAAGCGCTTTCGTAGAAACTTCTACTAGCAAACGATCTCCCACCCGAAGCTCTATCTCATCCCGTTTATTACGAAAAACTCTGTCTTCGGGATGCCGGAAACTATTCCTTTTTTTAATAGCCAATGGTACGGCTCCCTGTAAATCGAAATTACCAACAGATCGTATACTTTTTCCTATCAATGGGGAATTAGGAAGCATCAAAATTTCCACTACTTGAATATTCTCTTCCAAACCTTCAGCATCTATAATTGGAAGTGTCATTTTTTTGCTATCCTTATTAATTACAGAGAATCCTTTCTGCTCTTTAAGCTTCACCAAATTCTCAAGATTACATCTTAAAAGTAATTGGTCTTTTGCCTTGAGAATGGTGTATTTACCTGGGCGATCATTAATGATCCCGTCCCTATTTAATCTTAAGATCTCCACCTCCATATTATCATGAAAAAAGGTGTCTAATATCTTTTTGCCTATTACTTCGGAACCTTTGTTGATTATAATCTTGGTAATATATTCATCCAGATTATAATCTTTGCTGATATCAATTTTTCCTTTGCTCGGTAAAAATTTATATAATAGGCTAACAATAAGTATTGTGATTCCTAAAAATATTACTCCATACTTGGTGAACTCGAAGAATGTAAAGCGCTCTACACCTTTCTCAATTGCAATTGCATTTACAATAAGATTGGTAGAAGTCCCCATTAACGTGCAACTTCCACCAATAATTCCTGCAAAGGATACCGGTAATAGTAACTTTTCACTTGGGATATCATATTTTGCGGAGAGTTCTGTGATTACTTTAATAAAAACAATAACCACAGCTGTGGTATTTATAAATGCAGAAATACTTCCTGCTATGAGCATAAAAATGGGGATCATTAAATAAATAGGGAGTCCCTTTAAATTTTTTAAACCATTGGAAAGCCAACTAATTACTCCATTAGTCTCTAGTCCAATAGCAATGATCATTAAAGCTAAAACGGTAATTGTAGCGGGATTAGCAAAACCAGATATTGCTTCCTCTGGGGTGATCAATTTAGCTAGCAAAAGACTAACCATAATGAAAAACGCAATTTTATCTACAGGGAAAACCTCGAGCGCGAAAAGGATGATTACGATGCCAAGAATTATAAAAATCAAGATAATTTCAATAGACATACCCTATAATATTTAACGTTAAGTTAAGTGGAACTTGGCATAGATAAAATAAAAATTACAGTTCAAATATAAAGAGGCTATTGTAAGTTAGTGCTTATATTTTTCATGTCTTTCTTTAAGCATTTTACAATTGAGATCTTTTCTATTGTTTAGTACTGTTTTACCAAACCAAGTATGATATTTCTGGGTGTCTAAAAAGTCTACATTCAAAGCAAACCATTCTTCATCTGAAAATTGATTATTAAAAAAAAGTTCCCATTCTGCTCTAAGGCGCTCATTTCTAAAAATATAGCTCTCTAATCCTAAGTGATATAGATCTGCGTCACAAAGAATTTTTTCAGCCTTTGTTTTTGGGTTCTGTGGCATTTTAGTTGCCATTATACAATTTTGAACAATCTCTAACTTGCTTGATGGATAATCATTTTCTTTGAGAAATTCTGTAGCGTGTATAACACTTTGTTCTTCATGATCTATGTAGGTTTCTGCCATACCGGTATCATGGAATAATGCAGCTATAAGAATTGGCTCAAGGTCAGATCCATAAACCTCCTCATAATTTGCTATTGTTCTTACATATTGATAAACATCATCTGTATGCTGTACGCTATGAAAAGGAAGGGTTTTACATCTGCTATTATTTAAAAAGTCGATGCAGTACTCATAGGTTTTAGAAACTAAATTCGTTTTATTAAATCCTTTTAAAAAATTAAGAGCCATTTGTAAATATTATTTCAGTTTCTAAAATATTTTCTAGATTTTATTCTATAAAATGATTGAAGATTTAGCAATAAAACTTCGTTTCTAAATTTACGAGATTTCAAGTAATACTTCAATCAAATATTTTTTTTAACCTTTTATTATGTTATTACATTTTCATCTTAAATATTATAACTTTTACATTTACAGTGCAACATCTTTATGTTGTAATTATATTAAATATTTCCTAATTTCAATAATGCAAAGAAAATTGAATTATGAGTAGAGGATTTGTAAAAGAAGATGATCAAGAAGAAGCACCTTTTATACCTGCAAGATCAGTTTTACCTCTTGGAGAAATAAATTATGTCACTCCTTTTGGTTATGAAAAGCTGATCAAGGAGAGAGGTGAGTTGGAGCATAGTATTTCTACTTTAGAAATTGATGAAGATAAAGAGCGGAGGCATACATTGGCAATCTTAAATGGTAAATTGAATTTATTGATCGATAGGATCTCATCTGCCAGAATATTAGATCCAAAAGAGCAACCACAAAATGAAGTAAGGTTTGGAGCCTTGATCTCTTTTAAATTTTTAACAGGAGACCAAAAAGGATCAGTAAAAGAATTTCAGATAGTTGGAGTAGATGAAGCAAATATCAAAGAAAATAAAATTGCATTTGTAGCACCATTGGCAAAGGCTTTAACAGGAAAGAAAGTTGAGGAAAAGGCCGAGGTCTTTATGGCAGGAAAACTGCAGGAATTAGAAATAGTTACCATAAAATATTAGTTGGATTTCTTTTCTAAAATGAATTCCAGATCATCTACAATATCACCGAATTCAGATTGTTCTATAGTAAACTCTATTTCAGCAGGATTTGCTGTATAGCCTATATTTTCTAATTGTTCTGGATCTATAACTGCTTTGTACTTTCCTGTCTTTAATCCTAAATAGGTAAAATAACCGTCACCTTCGGTAAGTAGTTCCCCTACCAGCTCATTGTTACTATTTAGAATATTAATGGATATTCGGCCTTGTCCTTTAGTTCCATTTTCATCTTTTATATAAACCATACCAGCAACTTCTCCAATCACCTTAACTGGGATGTATATCGTTTTAAATTGATTTGGTACGGTTTCTAGTGCAACTATAGGCTTTTCAATTTTCCAGGCAATATTATCCAAACTCAACGGATCAGCCTGAATTATTAAATTAACATATGGTTGTAGGTCATAAATTCGGAGTTGAGTTCGGTCTTGATTATAAGTGACATTTCCTCCCATGTTCTTCACCTCTAATCCTGGAACTCCAGGTTCCATTTTATCAAATTTATCGTTCCCATTCAAATCAAGGAACGGTATAATTGTTACTGCTCCTTTTCCCACACTACTTCTATCATTGGCAGTAATATAACCGGTTTGATCATCAAAAAGGAAACTCCCTCTGGCAGATTCAACAAAGGTGGAGTTTAAATTACCAATTCTAGAGGTAAGGGAGGTTTGAGTAAAATTCAAATTATATCTCAAACCAATCTCAAAAATGTGAGACTTTCTCAAAAAGTTATTTTCAAAACCTACATTTACAAATCCGCGTTTTAAAAATGGTCTTTCTAACCTCACAATTAAATTAGTAACAGCATTATTGCTAAAGTCGTATTGCAATTGAGGTGATAAAAGCAATTGATAGGGTAGTCTGTAAGTTTGGGATAAGGTGCTGTAAATTGTTGGGTTTTTAGATCGTTCAGTGAACAATCCATAGGTAGTTAAATTGGTGCTTATTCCAAATAAGGCTCCGGACATTAAAAGTTGAGCTGACGTGAATTTTGTTGTTGGGAGAACGATCTGGTTTATACTAAATCTGGAATATGCTGTAAATAATTTAGTTCTTATAGGTAATGAAAGACTTATTTTACGTTCTTCCAAATAATTGTAATTAATAGCAGTCTGATCTTTGTCATAATTAACGTAATTGAGATCTATCTGGAAGTTGGAAGGAGTTCTATAGCTTAACAATCCTTCAGATTTAACATTATACATATATTCCCCAGAAAAAAGCAATCCAGATGCAATCCTTATTGAAGTATTTACAAATGGCATAAACTCTCCCGAAGTAACGTCGGATAAATATTCTACACCACCTCCTACGGTAAAACCATTAGTAAGTCCATAATTCAAATTAAATCTGGAAAACCGATCATTCCCTTCGTTTTCCACTATTCCGGCACTAAGCGTATATTCTAGCTCTTTTTTTGGTATAAAGTTATATGGAATATTAATTATACGTTCTTCAGTACGTTCTTCTCCATAGGGACCATAAAATCTAAGATTCACTATAGTATTTCCATACATCAAGGGAACCTCAAAGGTAAAAAATCCCGAAGCATCTGCTTCAGTAAAATCTATCATGACATTATTTACATAAAGCTCTACCGTCCATCGAGGATCAGTAACATCGGTAAGGGTATAGGAACCAAAAGATCTTCTGTTAGTTACAGGCGTATTGGTTAATTGAACTCCAACTACAGGGGCAAAAAGAGAAGAAGTAGATCTGGTAAAGATCTTACCTGCAGTTACTTGTTTGAAAACCGTACTATTATTGTTCACATATTTCCACTGATAGAATTGATTTTTGGAGGTAAATGGTATCCGAGTAGAATAATTTAAAAGCACATTGGTTTCTCCTCCAGCTATCATAGTTCCTAATCCAAGAGCTAATCTATTATCATTAAAACCATCGGTTTGCTGCGTAGATACTACAGACCAATCTGCCATACCAGCTCTAAAAAACGGGTATTTCCTTTCCATTAAAGTGTCAGGATTTATTACCCCTTTAACCTTATTAAGGTTTTTACGCATGTTTACAAGGCGTAATTCTTTAACCTTGGGTAATTCAATATCTGTAGTTAGATCTATAGATAGATTTCGATAATTGAAATTAGTGTTAAGTCCGAAGATCTTTCCGAAAAGTGAAGATCTTAAATAGAGCGTGGTAGGAGTTAGTATATAATCATTTTTAGATATAGGATAACTATCTCCTTTATACTGAATTTTGTATTGAGGAATATCGAATTTAAAAGAGTTATTAGGATTGATAATGAAACCTGAAATAGCTGTAGGGTTATTCCCTACTTCATTTTTTAAATTAAGATAATCGAAGAGATCTGGGATCAAGGTGAAAACTTGGGGAGAAATGTATCTTTGCAAGCAAAACACTTAGAACTTGGATAAAGAA
>NZ_KE384218.1:1120751-2107943 GCF_000424645.1 Gillisia sp. JM1 | reverse complement strand
TTTAGAGGTGTCAGAGATGTGAAATTCTTCCTCTATAGACTAACTAAATTATATGCATAATTTTTGAGCTCCCCAATAATATGGTTTGATCCGAGATCTGTAACCGAGATATAGGCTTCCTGATTTTTAATAGCAACTGGAATTTCTGTAAATCCCAATTCCTTAACTCTTAATTCTATAGGAAACTCATCATATTCCTGAGCTTTACTATTAAAATTTCCTAGAAATAAAAACAGAATAAATACAACAAGGTACTTGTTCAAAATTCTATTGTCAGCATATAAATTACGAGAAGAAACTAGTTTGTGCATTAAGGGCTGCTTACTTGAATAAATTTATTGTTGAATGAATGTTATAACAATCGTTCCATTATAAGCCCCAGCGCGATTTCCCAAAATATTACCTATATGCAAAGTCCCCCCAATTTCAATTTCATTGATACTACTTGCTGAAGCAGTTGTAATGAAGGTTTTAGGAACGCTATATGTCAAATTATCTAGACGAATTTTATCTCCACCATTACTGAGCATAAAGAAATCGTCATGAGAAATAGTAATGATAGTACCTGGGTTGGCTTTTACCTCATACATTGCAGAGGATACGGTGGGACCAAGATTTAATAAGTAAATTTCGCCGGTTTGGGTTCTTTGACTATTTGGTGTTACTACTACAGTCCCTCCAGTAGTCCCAAGAGTGAATTTTCCAAAATTTAAGAATCGTGCAGTTCTAACTTTTACTTCAATGGGGATTGGTGGATTTTCCTGAGCAATGGATTTTAGCCCTGAAGAAAAGGTAAATAATACCAATCCAAAATTTAAAATTAATTTCAGGTTTCGTTGGAATGCTGAATTTAAATTTTTCATTTCTGGATCATTATCTTTTTTGAAAAGTGCTGGTCTTTCCAGCTCAAATTAATTATATATATACCTGAACTTTTAATACCGTCTAAGCTTATGGTTTCATTTCCAGTAACCTTATTAACTTCTAAAAGCTGCCCCGTAATGGTAGTTGCCATTAGAGTCCCAGAACCACCATTTTTCAGATTCAATTTTACATATACTTTACCATCTATAATTTTAACGCTAAAAGGTTCATCATAAGCTAAGGCCGGATCACTAAGTTCATATTCAGAAAATATTAAGTAAAACCTGGAATTGTTTTCTCCAACTTTAATATTAAAATGATACTCTGGTTTATCAGAAAGATTCTGACCGATTCTTTTTACTTCATCAATTAGATAAACATTAAAATTGGAAGGTAGGTTTTTTATGTCTTTCAGCTGAATGCTCATTTCTCCATCCATTTCTGAGAGTATACCTAAAGGAATCCTTTGATTTGTATTTTTAAAAGATTCGGGTAAGGCATTTATGGATAATTTATCACTTTCAGAGGTAATACTATAAAGATTAGGTACGCGCTCATCAGTATTCATCAATTTTAATGCATCCATATCTTTTTCAAATACCTCTTTAGAAAAATGCTCAAAATAGATTACCATGGCATCCTTTTTACTGTTACCTTTAATTCCGGCGGAAAGTCTGATAAGTGATACCGGAGCTGGTTCAGCTTTTTTAATGAATTGCTGAGTAAAATCATTTACTCTTACTTCATTTGTCAAAGCCAAAGTTCCATTAGTAACTGAAGTGTTATCTCCACCATCGGTTACATGTACAAAGAAGCCTTGCATAGATGGAATTATACTAGAAGAACCCCCATCTGTACTAGAAACATTATTTACAAAAGAGGTATATGTTCCTTTGTATTGGCTGCTTGCAGAAAAGAAATAGATTCCGTTATCAATATTGGTTTTTGTCCATCCTGAAGCATTCCAGTCAATTGGAGAAGGGTAGGGGTTACCTACCAAATTAAAACCTTTGGTATAAGTACCATTGTTATTCGATAACTGACGAGTAAAATCGCCATTATTAATATTGCCACTAAGTTCTACTGTAACTGCATTGGCATCTGGACCAAAGTTAAATGCATAACCTTCCAGAGATCCTAATCCTGAAGCGGCAGTGGTATAAGGTTTCCACCCAGTGATATCATTAGTGTTATTATCAGTATTGTTAAGATCGGTGCTATTCTCATCATAATAATAAACTTGAGGAAATGTAGCGCTAAGATCTACATATGAAGAAAAATCTCCAACGGTAGAATTACCAAACGGACTGCTAAAATATTTATAGCCATAAGCAGCATCTAAATATCGTTGCATTTTTACAGCTCCAAGAATATTTCCATTTCCAGAACCATCTATAAGAGCAGTTTGGGTAACATCGGATATTAGAGTTAGATTTCCTCCAGTATTTAAGTTGCCATTTGTTGCTTTTAAGTAACCACTTATTTCTAAAATCCCGCTAAGGGAAACTCCTGAGGTATTATTAATAATTAAATTTCTGATCTTATTAGAAACAAAAGTATTGGCTAGAATGGTTTGAGGGTTATTTCCTAGCAGTCCTATAGTTCCATTTTCTAAGTCAAAAGTTCCATTATTAGAAACTGTTCCACTAATATTTAAGGTATTGTCTAAAACTCTTAGTGAGGTACCAGAACTTATAGTGAGATTCTTACATTCGCCTGCTGCACCAGTATTTAATAGAGGAAAATTTACAACCCCAGATGGAATTAGAACATCTAAAGTTGCATTTGGAATGATATTACAACTCCAATTATTTACTATATTCCAATTAGAATCTTGTGCTCCAGTCCAAGTATTAGAAGTGATTAATACAACATTTGTAGTTCCGGTTTCACTCATACAAGCGTTTACAGTTGCAGTGACTAAATAATCTCCACTATTAGAAGAATTAAAATTACTAACAGTGGGATTTTGTAAATTAGATGTAAAATTATTTGGCCCTGTCCAATTATAAGACGCCCCTGAAATATTGGATGCGTTTAGAATTAAATCACCACCTATACAAATAGGCCCATTATTGGAGGCATTAGGGGTTGGGGTTGGATCATTGTTCACAGTAAATTGTTCAGAATATATAGAACTTGCTTTTGGTTTAGAACTCTCAACTCTTATTTGGTAATCTGAGTTGGAAGGGTAAAGGGTTCTATCATTGGGAATTGGAACAGTTAAAGTCACAGTTCCAGAAGCTCCTACGGAATAACCAGTGAATGAACCTGTTAAAACTTCTCCTCCTCCACTTATGGTTGAATCATAAACATCATAAGTTGTTTTATTTGTAAAACTATTACCATTACCATTACCATTAGTAACGGTAAAAGTAACTTCAATTGAGGAGCCGCCACATACCGGAGTGCCAGAAACTGTTGGTTGACTAATTGATTGCCCATAAACAACCCCTGAAAAACTAAATACAAATAGAAAGAAGAGAATACACAAGAAGTGTTGTGTACATTTCAAATTATTAAGAGAATAGGTTAAAAAGTATTTTTTTACCATAGAATTTAGTTTGGGACTAATTCAGATCATATAAAATTTCATCATAAAGTATATCATCTTCTGTTTTATACGTAACCTTCAATTTGCCTTTAGAATAATCTATATCTCCGGGTATGTTTATAATAAACCTTCTTTTATTATTAGGGGTATAAACAGCTAATCCTCTGACCGAGGCAATAGCAGAGCTTTCACCTTCTTCAGTTATATATTCCACAGAAAGGTCGCCATAGGTTGAAAAATTCCCATTTCGATTAAATTCAATGGATAATTGAGTTTTATCATCCTCCTGTATTAAGAGGAACTCTTTTAAATTTACCTCGGTAGAAGATTCACCATTTCTAATTATTACAGGAATACTAATACCAAAAACAGTTTTAATATTTATTGAAATAGCATTTTCATCTACTATAACATCACTTTCCCCTAGAGCAGTTTCCTTTTCTACTGCTCTAAAATAAATATGAGAGCGATATTCCCCTGGGTTCATAAGATTACTCTTGGTAATTTGAACGCGTATAGTTTGTGCCTCATTTGGTGCCAAATTAACTCTTCGAGGATAATAACGTAGAAATTCATCGGCAAAATTCTGATTCTCTTCAGGCTCAGTAATCTCATCGAAACTTCCATCTTCTTTCATCTTGTATTGAATAAATGAAATAGCATAGGTAGCCGTATCTGCTCCAGTATTTATGAGGTTGATCTCTTTAGATCTTTCTAATCCTCTAAAAACTAATCTTTTAGGAATAACCATTAGATCTCCTTGGGCATAGATGAAAGAAGAATTGAAAATGAATAATATTCCAAGAACAAATAAGAATGGGGACTTTGAACTTTGTTTCATGATTTGTGGAAAATAGAAAAAGATTCTTTAATTAATTGAGAATCAAAGGTAATTAAACTATTGAAAACACAATAAGTCATTTCAAGTTCTTAATTATAAGAAACGGTTACATTAAATCCAGCTGAATTTGTATAATAACCAGAGGATTGATTAGCCTCAAGATTTAAAGTAGCTCCTATCTTTAAAATATCATCTCCCTGATTGGTAATACCTGGCAGAGGAGTTACTTGAAATTGGTTAATAACCATTATCTGATTAGGATTACTCTCATTATATAATGTGAAATTTTCAGGAAGGGTAATGGAATAATTATATTCACCGTGAGTAACAACAGCTTCTGCAGCAGATACTTCACCAGGAATAGCATTAGAGATTTGCACCCCATTAGCTGTTCTTGCTCCATCGGGGGATAAAATTATAGTTCCTTGGCTATATCCTGCTATAACATTTCCGAAGTTAAGATCCACCGACTTAGATATTTTAATTGGCTCTACTACAACAGCTCTTGCTTCGACATTGGTGGAAGCAGAATTTTGGGAATGAGCATTTATAGAAATAAAGACTATAAAAAGTACAAGTAAGATAGGTTTCATAAGTCGCTGCTGTTATCAATTAAATAGGCTTAGAACAAAAAACGCCGCCACAGGGGCGGCGTTTTATATATCTAATAAACTTGTTTCTTATTCGTAAGTAACTGTAACTGTAACTTCACCAGCATAACTACCAGCTGTAGCAGTAGTAGGCACATTTAATGTTCCTCCAACACTAAATGCTGCTGCAGTATTTGATGTTGCACCAATAGTGCTTGTAAGATCTGTTAATGTTACTTCTCCAGTTACAGGAGTTGTAACAGCCAAACCTATTTTATATGTAACATCATCGTCCTTAGTAACAGCGAAAGTTGGTACACCAAATACACCATAAGCAGCCATCTCCATAGCGGTTTCGGTGAAAGTTCTTGTTGTACCGTCAGCTGACAATACCACTGTAGCACCAGTAGCAGATGCTGAAATAAACGTTCCAAAATCCATTGTACCTGAATCAAGTGAGATTCCAATTGGACTTACAATTTCAGCTGTCACAGGAGCAGTTGCTGTATCTGTACTCTGTGCAAATGTTGTTCCAGCGATAAGAGCGAATAAGATAAAAGTAATTTTTTTCATATATAGGTAAGTTTGGGGTTGTTCAATATATCACCGCAAATATGGAGTATTTTAAATATAGCAGTAATAAAAAACCTTAAATACTCGTTATAAAACACATTTTTATCGACGAAAAGCATAAATCATATTGCATTTGAGAAATTTCCAAGAGGATAATTCTTTAGATTTGTTGCCTTTTAAGTTAAAACGATCCAAAATGGAACTTTTATTTTCCCATTTTTTGTTAAAACAAGAATTTAGTTTAAAAATGAACTGTCTTTTTTAATTTGGAAGACGTAAGAATGAGTTGAAGTAATAAAATGTAGGAGATATGTTGTATTGTATAATGTATTTCTTAGTTGTAGTTCACAGTAACATTAAACCCACCTTGATTAACATAGGTTCCTGGAGTCTGATTAGGATTTACTTTAAGAGTGGCCCCAACATTAATTTTCTGTGATCCTGCAGCAAGTGCATTATCACTATTAAAATCTGTAGTAAAATTATTGATCTCCATAGTTTCACTCCCATTAGATAACACATAGTTATCACCAGGTAAAGTTACCGCGTATGTATATCCAGATTCCCCAGTGATCTCGAAAGATGCTGCAGAAACTATCCCACCATCAGATAATGCTACATCACCAGAAGTTGTTCTTGTACTATTAGGACTAAGAGTTATTTCTCCACCATTTTTAGCATCTACGTTTGCAAATTTAAGATCTGAAGTTGTAGTTATTCCAATTGGTTGAATAATTGTAACCGAGGCATTAAAAGTTGCGGTGGCTTGAGCAAAACTCATACTAGAAAAACACAATGTTAAAATTCCGATAAGTGTATGAATGTTTTTCATAGTATAAAGCATATAAATAAGTAGGTACTCAAATATAAAAAACCACATCTTATTACCGATGAAATACACGTTAAAATCGACAAACAGCTTAAAAGTTTAACGTTTTGTTTTTATTTTCCGATTCGAAATCATCAATTTTTAATTCTACATCGCACGTTATCAGTAGTGAATTAGATTTTATAGATCAATTTAGAGGAATGTTAATTGTAGGAATTATTCTTACAATTCTTGGACCTCCTATTTCTAAAGCGGGATTAAGGTATATTTATACTGGTTGTTATAATAATCTGGAGATAACATATATTTTGTAACTTTTCCTCTTAATTTTATAAACTATGAATAAGACTTACACTACAAGTTTACATCTTCCAGCCGTAGATTACGGACTGCTGTTTTTGAGAATTGCAATTGCAGCATTAATGCTTAGTCATGGAATTCCGAAATTAATAATGCTTTTTGGGTCTCAAGAAATTTCCTTTGCAGATCCTTTTGGAATTGGGCAAACCGCTACGCTAACTCTCGTAGTTTTTGCTGAAGTTATTTGCTCTTTGCTTATAGCTTTTGGTCTGGCTACCAGATTGGCAGCATTTATTCTTTTATTTACTATGGCCTTTGCATTTTTTGTTATCCATGCGGAAGATCCTTTTCAAACTAAAGAATTGGCCTTAATATATTTAGTAGTTTATATATTTATAGTGATAGTGGGAAGTGGTAAATATGCTTTGGATCATTACTTTCTTAAGAAATAAGCTCAAAAAACGAACTAATTAAAAAATATAAACATGAAAAATTTAGGATTACTGGCTACTTTAAAAGCCAAAAAAGGGAAAGAAATGGAAGTTTCCAACTTTATTAAAGAAGCTGTTAATTTGGCGAGAAAAGAGGAGAAAACAATAACTTGGTATTCGTTTAAAATAGATGAATCTACTTTTGGGATCTTTGATACTTTCGAAAAAGAATCTGGAAGAGAAGCACATTTAAATGGTGAGATAGCTAAAGCACTTATGGAAAAAGCTTCAGAATTATTAAGTGAGCCACCAACTATTAAAAAGGTTGAAATTCTTTCTGCTGTATAATTTTTATAATTACACAAAAATTAAAAAGGCCTAACACAAATTTGTGTTAGGCCTTTTTATATAAATGGACCTTTTACTCAGCAGAATCCATCATTGCAAAGAATTTATCAAGATTAGGAATAATAACTATTCTCGTTCTTCTATTTTTAGCCATATTTTCTTTGTCAGAATTCTCTACTAAAGGTGCATAACTACTTCTTCCAGATGCAATTAATTTGGAAGGATCTACATTATACTTGTCTTGTAGCTCTCTTACAATAGAAGTTGATCTTCTAACACTTAAATCCCAATTGTCTTGAATATGAGATCCGGGTACCATAGTTTGAGAATCTGTATGACCTTCTACCATCACTTCCATACTAGGTTCAGAATTAATAACTTCTGCTAATTTTTTCATCAACCCATCAGCTTTGTTATTCAATCTGTAACTACCACTTCTAAAAAGCAGTTTATCAGATACATTTATCATCACTACTGTTTTATCTACGGTAATTTGAACATCATCACTTTCAGAATCATCAGTGATAGATTGCTTTAAATTATAAGAAACTGCAAGATTGATTGAATCTTCCAGAGTGGTTGCTTTGCTTAATTCACTTTGATCTACTTTTGCTAAAGTAGCTCTCATTTGTTGTTTTGTTTTATTGGACATAACGGTAAGATCGTTCATCTCCATTTTTTCGTCATTAGATTCTTTTAAAGAATTGATCTTCGCATTGTAATCTGCAACACGAGATTCAATAGCATCTAATTTTGCCTGCGCCTCTTCTTTTTCCATTGCAGTACGCTGCAAATTACTTTGAGTGTTAGACAATTCAGTTTCTAGTGCTACATATTTTTTCTTAGACACACATGAGCTGAACATTGCTACAGACAATACGGTTACTAATACTGTTTTTTTCATATTATAAATTTTGATTTAAAGGTCCTTGATTATTTGATGATAAATTATATTCTTATTTTTACTAAGACCCTATCGCTTCTCTTTGCGATAACAGTGCCAGTGCATGTGCCTACAATCTAATTTATTAACAGAGATCTCTTTTAAAGCTAAGTTGATATTAGTTTAAGCAGTTAATATTCAGTTATCTAAGAAATAATCTAAGTCCAAGCCGGGGCCTTAAAAAGCCCTTTTTTATAGAATCTACGAACATATTAAAGCAATCATTTCTGTGGAAATCATAAATTAAGTGGGAATAATTACCACAGAATTAGAAGAATATTTGCCCTAGAAGTTGGTATAGTGCTATGCCACATCCTGGAATATATTAATTTGTTCTACGATTTTCGGTCCATTTTTTCCTTTAGTATTGAGATTTTAGGAAAATTGATTTAAAATAAATCTGCTACTATCAAGCCTGGATTTTGAATAAAATGAACTTCTTTAACAAAAATTTATAAATGAATATTTTAAATTAAAGAGTCCTATCCTTTATTATACTCTCTTTATCAATTAAATTTGAAGTTCAAGCACAAAAAGGATTGGAAAACGAAGAAAAGAAGAATAAATTTTTAAGGGTAATAGGCTGGATATTTTTAAGCCTGCTTATCCTTATAATTGTTATTTTACTTTTCGTCCGCAGTCCTTGGGGTCAGGGAATTATTGTGGATAAAGTTATTTCTTCTATTGAAAAAACTACAGGCACCAATGTCGATATTGAAAAACTCTTTATAACCTTTGATGGGAATATTCTTCTAAAGGGCTTATATATTGAAGATAAACAAGGTGATACTCTGGTTTACTCTAAATATTTAGAAGCAGATGTTCCGCTCATACCCATCATTCGTGGAAAAGGAATTTCCATTGATTTCCTGGAATGGGAAGGAGTTGTGGCCAATATTGTAAGAAAAGACAGTGTTAGCGGTTTCAATTATCAATTTATTGTAGATGCATATGCCACTGCAGATACTACAGCAGCTCCTCAGGACACTGCTGCTGCTCCTATTCAAATAAGTCTGGGGGATCTTAAATTTTCGAACTTCAAAGTTAACTTCAACGATGTTGTTGGCGGGATCAACAGCAAATTAATACTTGATCGGTTGGAAGTGGAAATGGAAGAAACGGATCTTGAAAACATGAGGTTCCAAATTTCTAAGGCCGAGCTTGAAAACACCAATTTTAAATACACACAAACAAAACCTTTTCCTCCCTCGGAAACAGAAGATACAGCTGCTCTTCCATTTATTAAAGTAGACAACATTGTCTTAAAAAATGTTTTTGCTGATTATTCTTCAGAACCTGATGGTCTTTCTACTGTTGTGGAAATAGGAAATTTTACAGGTGATTCTGGAGAAATAAATTTAGACCAAAGTATTATAGATATAAAGGAGGTTAGCCTTGCCAATTCTGATATCCTATTGGAGATGACAACTATCGCAGCAGATACTGCTGGTACAATAGTTAAAGAGGAACTTGTAATTAATGAAGAATCTCAGACCTTTGATTGGCCAGAATGGCAGGTAAATGTAGAAGCGATTGCACTGGAAAATATAGATTTTAGTTATTTTGTTGATGGAGCAGAAGTGGTGGAAGGTAAATTTGATCCCAATGCAGTAGTTTTAAAAGATCTTGATTTTATAGCTGAAAATATTCTGCTGAAAGAGGAAGCTGCAGGAATGCATTTAAAAAAATTCAATTTTAAAACAGCATCAGGATTAGCTTTAAATCAGTTTAATTTTGATCTGGAAATCACCGAAGATATACTGGTACTTGAAAGCCTGGATTTTAAATTAAATGAGAATGAACTCCACGGAAACTTAAGCCTGAATTATGACTCCCTGCAGCAATTAATCAATTCTCCGGAAAAGGTAAGTATAGAAGGAGAGTTTTCTGAAATCGATATTCATCTGAAAGATATCTTTCCATTTCAGCCTGAACTTAAGAACAATGAATATTTAGCCGCCTTAAGCGAAAAACCAATTTCTGGTAATCTGAAAATTGCTGGTAGTCTTTCTTCATTGGAAATTTCTTCTGCAGATTTCAACTGGGGTGCTAATACTTCTTTATCTGCAAGTGGAACAGTTCAAAATTCTCTGGATCCGGAAAACTTAAGATTTGACTTTCCTAGCATCAAACTATCTTCCAGAAGATCAGATCTTCAGAAGCTCATAAAAGAAGAAGATCTTGGCATCAAAATACCCGAACGGATATCACTAAATGGAAGCTTAAAAGGCAATCCTGAGGATATTTCCACAAATGCTTTCTTGCGAACTTCTGAAGGAAACATTAAACTGAACGGTAATTTCTCAAGTCTTGAAGGATTGGTTTATAATGCTGATCTTGAAGTAGAAGATCTTCAGCTGGGGAACCTTTTGGGAAATGATCAATTAGGAAGCTTAGACTTCAATTTAAAAACATCCGGAACTGGGGACAATGTCAATCAATTAGATGCCACATTGGAAGCTACCATTGCAAAATTTGAGTTTAATAATTATGTATTTGAAAATATTTCTCTGCAGGGAGAACTTGAAGATGGGAAAGGTTTAATCACTTCTTCTTATAAAGACAAAAATCTCAATGCAGATCTTAAAGCTTATGTTTCCCTAGACTCAGTTGCTCCAAAAGTAAATGCAGAATTGGATGTAATAGGAGCTGATCTTCAGGCGCTGGGAATAATGGAAAAAAATGTGAGAGCCGCTTTTAATCTGGATGTAACTTTTGAAGGGAATGCTGAAAATTTTGAACTAGTATCAGTGATATCTGATGGAGTTTTTGTGTATGATGACGCTCCTTACCAGTTAGGAAATATGGAGATCAGTGCATTTGTAGGAACAGATACCACAGCTGTTAGCATTGATAATAATATTATCAATTTAAAATTGAGATCTAATGCCAGCCCGACAGATTTTAGTTCTGCTCTTTACGATCACTATGAAAGTTATCTCGTTGAAGGGACACGTACAGATACAATTCAGGATCCTGTAAAACTTGAGTTAAGAGCAAATATCAATGAATCACCGCTTTTAAATGAAGTATTTTTCGCTGATCTTACAGAATTGGATACGGTTGCAATAAAAGTAGATTTCAATGAAAAAGACAGGAATTTATCTGCGTCTATAGAACTGCCGCATATTAACTACGCAGGTACTGAAATTGATAGCTTGTCTTTCAGGCTTGACACTAATAAGGACGTCTTTGTTTTCGGATTAGGATTTCAGGAATTAAATGCAGGACCTCTTGCCATTAAGGAAACTGTAATAGATGGCTCTATAGAAAATCAAAATTTGTACCTGGATTTCACCTCTTTTCATAACGATAAAGTTATGGTTCATGTAGCTTCTGAAATTTCCAAGGAAGATGATACATTTAAAGTTCATCTATTCCCTAAGGATCTTATATTAAATTATGAGGAATGGAATATACCGGCCACCAATGAAGCTTTCTTTAAAGATAAATATGCTGAATTCAATGATTTCAGATTGAGCAGAAATAACCAATTAATCGAAATAAGTGATAAAATTGCTGATGTAGAAAGAGAACATGTCGGGATACAATTCAAAAATTTTGAACTAGCAACCCTACTAAACTATCTAAATCCCGAAGATACTTTAGCTACGGGAAACTTGAATGGGAATTTCATAATTGAAGAACCATTTGTTAATAATGGATTACTTGCAGATCTTCAGATAAATGAATTCAATGTTAAGGGAGTGCCTTTAGGAACTCTTAATTTGGAAGCTGAAGCAGAAGGCCTGCAAACCTATGATGTTGTTATGGGACTTCAAGGCGGAGCAGCCAATCTGGATTTAACAGGAAGATATACTGCAGTTGAAGGAGCTGCTGAAATAGATTTAAATCTAATTTTAAATGAGCTAAAAGTGGAAGCTCTGGAAGGATTTACAGATGAAGCTATAACCCAGGGAGATGGGAGTATTTCTGGAAATATGAATGTCTCGGGATCATTGGCTGAGCCAGATTATGAAGGCTCGTTTACTTTCAATAATGCTGCTTTTACAGTAGCTACTCTGGATGCTCCTTTTAAGATTAACAATCAAACCTTAAGCCTAAACAATGACGGGATATATTTTGATTCCTTCACTGTAAATGATGCTACCGGCAATTCATTTATTGTAGATGGAAGTGTTTTGACAGAAAGTTTTATAAATCCTTCTTTTGATTTGGAATTTGAAGCTCAAAACTTTCAGGTGCTTAATTCAACAGCCGAAGACAATAAATTATATTATGGTACTGCAATTTTGGATGTTACAGCCTCTTTAACGGGAAATTTAAATATTCCTGTACTAGATCTAAAATTAAATGTTGATCCTAAAACCAACTTTACTTACGTAATTCCTGAAGATGAATTGATGCTACAAGAAAGGGATGGCGTTGTAATTTTTGTAAACCGTGAGAACCCTGACGCTATTTTAACCAAAAATACAGCTGAAGAAACTGTGAATATCTCTGGATATGATATAAGTGCGCTATTGAATATTAGCGAAGGGGCAGTGCTAAGTATAGTTCTGGATGAAGAAACCGGAGACAAATTTCAGGTCCAAGGGGAAGGGGAGTTGAATTTTGATGTTTATCCTAACGGAAGAACTACTCTTACCGGAATCTATGAAATTAATGACGGTTTCTATGAAATGAGCCTATACGGCCTTGTAAAGAGAAAATTTAATTTAGTTGATGGAAGTAAGGTTACCTGGTCAGGTGATATTTTTGATGCAGATCTTGATCTACGGGCAGTTTATAAAGTGGAGACTTCTGCTTCTTCCTTAATGGCCGCTCAAACTGCGGGTGCGGATGCTTCGGTTAAAGGAAAATTTAGGCAGGAGCTACCTTTCTTTGTTTATCTAAATATTGACGGGGAATTGTTGCAACCAAAGATTTCATTCAATCTTGATATGCCAGAAAGCGAACAGGGAGCAATTGGCGGTGCGGTTTACGGAAGGATTCAGCAGCTTAACAGTCAGGAACAAGAGCTTAATAAACAGGTTTTTTCCCTTTTGGTGCTAAATCGTTTCTTCCCAGAATCCATTTCAGACGGTTCAGGAGGTGGCGGTGCCGCAGGTATAGCAAGGGACAATATCAATGATGCTATCTCAGATCAATTAAATGTTTTTGCTGAAAATATTTTAGGTGATTCAGGAATTGAACTGGATTTTGGTGTTGACAGTTTTACAGATTATCAAGGGTCAAGCCCTACAGAAAGGACCCAGCTGAATGTTGCTGCTCAAAAAACACTTCTTGATGACAGGCTTGTAGTAAGAGTGGGAAGTGATGTAGACATCCAGGGTAGCAGTCCTGTGGAAGGAGAGGGAACTCCGTTGATTGGAAATGTGAGTATTGCCTATCTATTAACCGAAGATGGAAGGTTCCGAATTCAGTTTTTCCGAAGAAATGAATTTGAAAATGTAATAGACGGGCAGCTTATTGTGAGCGGGATTGCTTTTATTTTTACCAAAGAATTTAATAAGTTTCAGGAATTGTGGGACAGCCTTCTTTTCAAAGGAGAAAACACTACCGATGAAGATTAAAAGATAACAGAGACTCATGCTAAAAAAAACATATTTACCTCTTTTTATAGGAATCATTTTCCTGGTAATATTGCAGGGATGTAGTGTGGAAAAATTTATTCCAGAAGATAAATTACTTTATACAGGCGCCGAATTGAAAGTACAGGATTCAGTTGCCAAGATTAATGACTATGATGAACTAGTTATGCAGCTGGAAGCTTTACTACTGCCAAAACCCAACGGAAAATTTCTTGGAATGCGTCCTAAACTATATTTTCATTATAAAGCACAACAGGAAAATCCGGGTTTTATAAACAAATTCTTGAATAAAAAATTGGGAGAGGAACCTGTTTATCTTTCAGATGTTGACGCTAACTTCCGGGAAGATTTATTGATTAATCGGTTGGAGAACAGCGGATTTTTTTACAGTACTGCAAGCTCCACCATTATAGAAAATGAAGAAGAAAAATTAGCTTCTGTAGAATACGAAGTGAATATGAAAGAACCTTATATTCTGGAAAAATATAAGTTAGATACAGATTCTTTAAAGATCTATAAAAGAATTGGGGAGTATCTGCCTGAATCACCCATTGAAGAAGGTATGCGTTTCGATTTGAGTTTATTAAAACTGGAACGGGAACGCTTGGAAAGGAAACTGTTGCAGGATGGATATTATAATTTCAATGCCGGTTTCTTAATCTTTGAAGCGGATACCAACCAATATGTGAATAAAAAATTCGATCTTTTTCTTCGGCTGAAAAAGGATGTTCCTGAAAAAGCTATCATTCCCTATAAAATTTCTAAAGTTAATATTTACCCCAATTATGTATTAGGAAATGATTCAATTGCACAGGATACGGTAAGGTTTGATGGTAAAAATTATATCCAGGCCGAAGAATTTTTCAAACCTAAAAGACTGGATCCATATATATTGATCAATGAGGGGGAATTTTATGATCCCTCAGCTTCCAGGAACACCAGTAGAAGATTAGCCTCCATAGGAGCTTATAAGTTTGTAAATATAAAGTATGATGAGGTAGAAACATTGGGAGATAGCCTGGGTATTCTTGAGGCAAATATATTCTTATCCCCTTTAAACAAAAGAGCTTTTCGTGCTGAATTACAGGTGGTTACAAAATCTAATGATTTTATAGGGCCTCATTTGGCTTTGACCTATTCTAACAGAAACCTTTTCCATGGAGGTGAAATTTTGAACCTAACAGGTAAGTTTGGTTATGAAGTTCAGGTAACCGGGAGCGATCTGGAAACAATTTCCAGCACGCTGGTGGGATTGCAGGCAGATCTTATATATCCAAGATTGTTATTTCCAATATCCATAAATGACGACTGGTTTGAATATTCTATCCCAAAAACCAAGATCAGTTTGAGTGGAGACTATGTTATAAGGACCAACCTTTATAGCATTGGCTCAGTTTCAGGAAGGTTTGGATATCTCTGGAATGCAAATAGATTTGTCACTCATGAGTTGAATCCTGTTTCAATAAATTACGTGAAGCTAGCCAACACAACCCAGGAATTTGAAGACATTCTGGATGAGAATGTATTCTTAAGAAACAGTTTTCAGCAAGAATTTATTGCAGGGCTTACCTATTCCTTTACATATAATGGAATGATAGATGCAGGCAAGACACATCAGTTTTATCTTAACGCTAATATGGAGACTGCCGGAAATACCATGAGCCTCTTCAGTAAAGAAGCTGAGGAAGGCCGAACAGCTTTTGGACTTAAATATGCCCAGTTTGCAAAAGCTGATGCCGATTTAAGATATCATTATAATTTTGGAAAGGAACAAAAAATTGCAACCAGGTTATTTGCCGGACTAGGAATTCCTTTTGGAAACTCAGACGTTATGCCTTTTAGCAAACAATATTTTTCTGGAGGGCCATATAGTGTTAGGGCATTTAGAATAAGGTCTTTAGGACCGGGTAGTTATGAACCGGAGGAATCAGAAAACACCTCATATTTTGACCAATCGGGAAATCTAAGGTTAGAAGGCAATATAGAATACAGATTCCCAATTATTTCATTCCTGAAAGGAGCCGTATTTGCTGATGCAGGAAATGTTTGGACAACAAGAGAAAATCCAGCTTTACCCGGAGGAAAATTCGGAAAGGATTTTTTAAGTGAGTTAGGGGTCGGTGCAGGAGTAGGCTTAAGGGTTGATATACAGAATTTTGTCATCAGACTTGACGTAGCTGCTCCAATGAGAGTGCCATTCCTGCCTGAAGGAGAGAGATGGACCTTTGCTTTTGATGAGCCTATATTTAACTTTGCTGTTGGGTATCCTTTCTAATGCTGAAGCTTAATACCATAAGCCAGATCTCCTGCATCACCTAAACCAGGAACAATATATCCTTTATCATTCAATTCCTTATCTACCGTTGCTATCCATAGCTTGGTATCTTCAGGGAAATGTTCAGCGATATGTGCAATCCCTTGTTCTGAACCAATTACTGAAGCCAAATGAATTTCTTTTGGAGTTCCCATAGCTTTTAATGCATTGTAAACATTCACAAAAGATCTACCGGTAGCCAACATAGGATCGGCTAAGATTAAAATTTTGTTATCTAAAGACGGAGAAGCTAAATATTCCACTTTTATTTCAAATTCAGTTTCAGAGATCTGATGTCTATAAGCTGAAATAAAAGTATTTTCAGCTCCGTCAAAATAATTTAGCAATCCCTGATGTAAAGGTAAACCCGCTCTAAGAATAGAACATATCACAACATCTTCTTCTGGAATGTTGCATTTAGAAGTCCCTAAAGGGGTTTTAATATCTACGTTATTATAGGAAAGTGATCTACTTAATTCATAACCCAGGATCTCACCAACTCTTTCAATGTTTCTTCGGAATCTCATTCTATCAGATTGTACTGATACATCTCTTAATTCTGAAATAAATTTATTGAGGATAGATTGTTGTTCGCCTAGATTGTTTACTTGCATTGAATGGATTTTGGATAAATTTAAGCAGAATATTTAGTAAGATATTCATTCATCTCAATAAAATCTAATTTTTATATTTCGTGGTGCTATTTTTGATATTATAGAGTTTCTAATAATTCCTTATTTTTATTAAATGAAAATATATTATATTTTTTTCTTACTTGTTATTAGTTCTAGCCTCGGATTTTCCCAAGAAATACCTGTAAAATCCACACCTATTGAGCGAGAAGGAACTTCTTTTCCTCCGCCAAACGAAGGTTCTGCAATTCCATCAACAAAATCTAATAATCCATTTTTTAAGCCTAAAGTGAGAACTTCTAATTTGCCTTCAGAAAAAAAAGAAACTTTTAGTATGAAAACGGGAAACGATCTTTTAACAGCTGGAGATTTTATTGAAAAAAAATGGACTGAGGATAAAAGAATTAGTGAAGAGTATAGAAAAGACCAATATTTAGGAGATTTTAAAACTGGAGGAAGTTATGTAGAAGTGTTATGTAGGGATTACCAATATGTAGATGGAGATAAAGTGCGGGTATATGTGAATGGTAAGATGATAGAGTCTGTTTTAGAATTACAGGCAAATTATACACCAATTTTAGTGAAGTTGGAAAGTGGCTTAAATAATATTGAAATTGAAGCTCTTAATCAAGGGAGTTCCGGGCCAAATACCGCAGCTTTCAAGATCTACGGAGATCAGGGAGAATTAATTACCTCTAACGAATGGAACTTACTTACAGGTGCTAAAGCAAGTGTTATTATTGTAAAGCAATAATTATGTTTCAAAATGATATCAAATATCATAACTTGAAAAAGCCACAAAACAATTGTTTTGTGGCTTTTATATTAGATTCCAAATTAATTAATCGTCTGCTATATCTTCCAATCTTTTTACACTAGAAATGGTATTCTTAATTTCATGTAATTGGCTAGTAAGCATTTTTTTAACATTAGGAGAAAAATAACCTTTGCTCAGTTTTTCCTCATATTCTTTAGCACTTGCTTTTTCACCTCTTATACATTCTTCTAATACAGCTTCATCATCATTTCCAGAAAGAGCAGTTTTTATATCTATCCAAACGCGGTGTATACTCCCTGTGGCACTACCTTCCTTAATTTTTGGATGAGCATTAAGATCGTGAAGCTCTTTTTCTATTTCGGTTTTAAATCTATTTCTAATCACTACTTGCTTTTTGAAGAACTTTTTTAAACTAGGGTTTTTTACATCTTCTAATGCTTTTTTAAATCCTTTTTCCGCATCATAATTCTTCTCTAAAAGTTCATTAAGGTTTTTCACAACTTCATCATGACTTTCTTCTTTTGCTTCTTCTCTAGTGGTTTTCATATTTTGTATTTCTGTAATTTCATATAAATATACAGTGATAATTATTGAAAAAAACTAATCTAAATCATATTTTGCAATGGTTTAACATAATTTGTTAAGATGTTAAAAATTAGCTTAGTTTTTCATTTCAGATGCATCAATCAATTATTGAAAAAAAATAACAGACATAAAATTCTATATTTAAATTTTCTGAGGGGATTAAAATAAATTAAATAATCTTAGATGCTTTACTTAATTTATTACGAAATTAGTACCACTTTTTAATTTTAGTCTCAATTTATTAATTCCGTTACTTATGAAAAAAGTTCTTATTTGTATAGACTACAACCCAACTTCAGAAATTGTTGCAGATGCAGGATACCAGCTTTCTAAATCTTTAAATGCTGAAGTCTGCTTGCTTCATATTATTGCAGATGTTCAGTATTATGGAGTGCAGTATCCCACTTTTATGGGCTATCATGGGTTTGATGCTGAAATAGATCTAAATATAAATAAGGAAATGCATAGCGTTGCAGAGAATTTTTTGGACACCGTAAGAAAGCACCTCAAAGATACGCAGGTAGAAACTAAAGTTATTGAAGGGACCACTGCCGAGGTTATTTTAGAATATGCATCTTCATGGAAGGCTGATACTATTGTCCTTGGAACACATAGTCATAATATTTTGGAGAAAATTTTTATTGGGGATGTGGCATCTAAAATATTGAAGAATACCAAGATTCCTGTTTATATGGTGCCTACTAACAAATAAAACCTATTTCATTATAATTATAAATAATTCAAAATAAATATGGATGAAATAAAACTTTATATAGAATACGTTGCGAAGGGATTGGAAGCTGTAGGTGTAGTAATTATTGCTATTGGGGCATTAATAGCAATCTCTCGTTTTCTTGTTTCTCAATTAAAATTTAAAAATCATCTCTATACTAGATTAAGACGTGAGCTTGGCAAAGCAATTTTATTAGGTCTGGAAGTATTGGTTGCAGCAGATATTATTGCAACTGTTGTAACAGAACCTACGCTCAAGAGAGTATTTACTTTAGGAGTGATTGTTCTTATAAGAACATTTTTGAGTATATCTCTACAAGTTGAAATTGAAGGAAAGTTTCCATGGCAATCAAAAAAAATAGAAGCAGAGCCGTATTCCAACTAATATCTCAAAACTTTTTAGAAACACATTTGTTTTTTTTAGCGATAATTAATTCAAACCCATTAATGGTTTAAATTTTTACTTACCTTTAATATTCTAAATATCAGAGTATTCCCTCCAATTGCCCCACTAAATTTTATCCCTAAAATTAAAAATAATCAGAAATGAGAAACCCTCATTTTTCAATTTTTAAAATTAAACTATTCATTTTCATTAATAAATAGTTTAGTTATGGAGTTAACGGGAACATTAGATACCACTATGAAGTAGGTATTATCTAAAGAGATTAAAGGCCAAATAATCTTTCCAGAAGACAAGATTTACGAAGAGTCAAGAAAGGTCTACAATGGAATGATCAATAAGCATCCAGGGACGATCATTAAATGTATTGATGCTGCCGATGTAATAACAGCCGTAAATTTTGCAAAAGAAAACAAATTGCTACTTGCAATTAGAGGAGGAGGCCTTAATGGTGGCGGACTCGGTTCTTGTGACGGCGGAATGGTAATAGATCTTTTAGAGAATAAATTTGTATGTGTTATTGCTGAAGATAACACGGTAAATGTAGGAGCAGGTAATTTATGGAGAGAAGTCGATCATGCTACTCATCCTTTTGGCTTAGCAATTTCATCTGGAATAATTTCTACTACAGGAGTTGCAGGTCTTACACTTGGGGGAGGAGTTGGTTATTTAGCAAGAAAATGCGGCTTAACTATAGACAGTTTACTAGAAGTAGATATGGTAATGGCAGATGGCACTTATCTCACTGTGAATAATCATCAATACCCAGATCTATTCTGGGCAATTCGCGGAGGGGGAGGAAATTTTGGTATAATTACCTCTTTTAAATTTCAGGGACATCCACTAAAAACGGTCTATGGAGGTCCAACATTGTGGCCTATTGAACAAGTAGAAGAGATAATGGAATGGTACGATGCATTTATTGAAAACGCAGAAGAAGACCTTAATGGATTTATTGCTACTATGATAATTCCAAGACCACACTTTCCAGATTTTCTTCATAATAAAAAATTCTGCGGAATTATTTGGTGCTATTTAGGCGATCCAAAAAATGCGAAAGAAGTATTTAAGCCAATAAAAGAATTGAAACCTATTTTCGAACATTTAGGGGAGATGCCTTTTCCGGCACTTCAAACTATTTTTGATGGTATGATGCCACCTGGATTACAATGGTAATGGTGTGCCGATTTTTTTAATGAATTAGGACCAGAATTAAGAAAACAACACAAAAAATTTGGATCTCAAATTCCAACTCCTTTATCACAAATGCATCTATACCCTATTAATGGCGCGGCAAGTAGAAAAAAGAATTCTGAAACTGCGTGAGCCTACCGGGACGCAAAATATGCTGGAGTAATTGTAGGAGTAGATCCAGGAAATGCTGTTAAAATAACAAAGTGGTGCAAGGATTATTGGGAAGCTTTACATCCTCATTCTGCAGGAGGAGCATATTCCAATTTTTTAATGAATGAAGGGGAGGAGCGAGTTAAAGCAAGTTATAAAGGGAATTACGATCGCTTAGTTGAAATTAAAAGAAAGTACGATCCTAAGAATTTGTTCAGAGTAAATAAAAATATTAAACCTTAATAAATATTAAAATGAAAAGAGATATAAAATCATTTCGGAGTATTGGACCAAGTTTATTAATGGCTGCTATTTTTGATTACTTTCTTTTAGCCAAGAAAATAATCAAAAAACATTTGAAAAATTTTTCGTAAAAGACGTTAAAAGTTCAAATATCACGGGGTCCTTGCCCTGAATTTATGCCCGAAGGTTGTGAAATTTCGATCTTGCATGGAGATCCGGCTAAACCAAATGTTGATATTCTTTTTAGATTACCCGCGAATACTGATATTCCCAATCATTGGCATAATTCTGCATAACGAATGATTCTATTGTCTGGAGAATTACATGTAACCTATCAAGGTGAAAGCACCCAAACTTTAAAACAGGGGAATTACGCTTATGGCCCAGCCAAAAAACCGCATTCTGGAAAATGTGGTAACTCAAAGCCCTGTGTTCTGTTTATTGCGTTTGAGAATCCATTAGATGCTATACCAATAAATAAATAACCTAAGAAGAAGAGTTTGAGAAAATAACTAATGGAATATATTATTTTTAAAGTAGCAGATGTTAAATGCGTAATGATTTGTGTGATTATTATTGTACTTTTACACATCGGTGAACGTATTAATGCCCTTCAAGTAATTTTGTTACCCTCAACGACGATATAATTTATCTTTTTTGAGATCTTTTTGCTTCCTAATCGAGTGTTTTTACGTGTTGCCAGATTGTTCATGCAGAACAGTTATATAATAATTAATATTTTAAGTAAGAATGGCGAGACCACAAGAAAGTTTTGGTAAAAAAGAAAAAGAAAAGAAACGTTTAAAAAAACGTGAAGAAAAGCAACGTAAAAAAGATGAGCGCAAATCTTCAGCTAAGAGTGGCGACTTGGAAGATATGTTGGTTTATGTAGACGAAAACGGACAATTAACAGATACTCCACCAGATCCAACCAAAAAGGTTAAGATTGATGCAGAGAGTATTGTTATTGGTGTTCCTAAAAAAGAATATATAGAAGAAGATCCTTTCCATAAAGGAAAAGTTGAATTCTTTAACGATTCTAAAGGATTTGGATTTATTAATGATCTAGATTCTCAAGAAAAATATTTCGTTCACATTAGCGAATTGGTAGATGAAGTAAAAGAAGGTGATAATGTGATTTTCGAAATAGAACGCGGAATGAAAGGAATGAATGCCGTTAGAGTTAAAAAAGGTTAAATTTTTTATTAAACCTGTCATTTCAAATCGTTTAGAAACTATATTTTAATTGGTTCTTACCAAAAGTAGCATTTAGTTGATTTAAGTTTTATAACTATTACGATGGAATAAAGCTAAATTTGTCATTTAAGATAAAATGTATGTACTTTAGATGATATTAAATTATTAAACTCATCTAAGCTGTTTTATTTATAAATAGCAATTAAAGTTATGGAACCGTCTGAAGTTACATCCGATTATTCTTCATACTCTTCAAAAAAGTTTGAACTAAAGCGTGATGAGTATAAAGCCATATTCGAAAAAGTCTCAAATTCTGAAGAATTGAATAGAGTAATACTATTAAATTTTTCAGAATTATCCAATTTCTATATTTACGCAGCCCAAAACGAATTTCAGCTATATTCCGAAGAAAAGTTTCACCCAAAGGAATGCTATTTATTTAATTATGCTTTAGCAAACCCATATAAGGATCTTATGCTGTTGCATAGGGATGTTTTGCTTCAGCTTCAAATTGCCACTTATAAGTTAAAGGGAAAAGTTGTTTCAAAAGAGTCTACTCATATTTTATATAGGTAAATTTATTTGTTCGGTGCAATAATTGTTTTCTTTTTAACCTGATGGAGATTAGAAAACTCTATCTTTCCATTGCTGCGGTTAAAAAATGCAGAAGCCATTCCTATCCTTCCCTCTAATATTTCCTTTCTTAAAAATTCACTTTCTTTAAGAACCACACTTTTAGATTTTTTTAAATTCCATTTCGTGATCACATCTGCCAGGTTTGATAATTCTTCTAAAGAAATTTCTGCTTGAGTTATAATATTTGCTTCAAGGGCTTCTACTATCAAGGGTAATAAATACGAATTCCGGCCTTCTTTATAATTCTTTAGCGCTTCAGCATATATTCTATTGGAAGAATTTCCCATAAACAATATTAATTTCGCACCCTGGTTTAAGCACGCCACTTCAAGACTTTTGATCACCTGATCATCTGCAAGATTACCTGCCGTTCTTATAGGAATAAGGTCACCAATCCCCGTATTCATAAGCACGTTCAAAGGTTCCCTCATATCAATGCAATTCACAATAGCGGCCAGCGGAGGCGCATTGATAAAATCCATAAGTTCTTTGTTCCTCAATCTTCGGGATACTAATTTCCCGTCAACATAGCGTTGATTACCTTCTTGTAAATAATCAAAGATTTCTGTGGGAGTAGATTTTTCTTTCACTTCCTGCAATTCTTCCTGAACAAACTCCAAATCCTCACCTAGAGCGTATTTTTCCTTTAACCCTAGTATACTAAGATTTATGTTATGCTCTTTAGCAAATGTATTCTGGAAATCCTCAAAAATCTCAAGAACATCATTATCTATATAACTGGCAAAAGTAGCATCTATAATTACGGTAGATTCATCTGGCACATTCCATAAAGTGTTTTTGATGGAGGCTTTATTGAAAAAGGAAACTTCATTTGAAAGTTCCAGCCTTATGGTTTCCCCTTTAAAAATTTTAGTGTTTTCCACAAAAAATGCATTGTGGTAATTGCTTCGAAGCAAGAAGAAAATACTTACCAAGGTTCCAATAAAAATTCCGATAAGCAAATCTGTATAAATAATTGCTATTATAGTTACTACAAAGGGAATGAATTGATTCCAGCCTTTTTTGAACATAGCAGTGACCACGTCCCAGGAGGCAAGCTTGTAGCCTATTACCAATAAGATCGCTGCAAGACTGCTCAAAGGGATAAGGTTCAGGATACTGCTAAGAAATAAAACACTTAACAGGAGAAAGATACCGTGTAAAATAGCTGAAAGTTTTGTTTCTGCACCTGCATTGATATTTACTGAACTTCTCACAATTACAGAGGTAATAGGAATTCCGCCTATTAGCCCGGTAACGGTATTTCCTATACCTTGCGCCACCAGCTCCCTGTTTGGTGGTGTATTTCTTTTATGGGGGTCAATTTCATCTGCCGCCTCAATAGCCAGCAAGCTGGCAATGGAAGCGATAAGGGTGATGGTTATTGCCACACCCCATACCTTAGGGTTCGTAATAGAAGAAAAATCTGGGAAGGTGACCAACTGTGAAAAACTTTCAATTTTTGGAATGTTAACCAATTGTGCCGTATCCAGGTGAAGAGAAGGAAATGCATATTCAAATATCACATTAAGCAGAACACCCAAAAGTACTACCACGAGTGCCGGAGGCAACAATTTAAAATTTTTGAGTGGAGTTTTATCCCATGCAATCATAATCGTTAAGGAAATGGCTGAAACCACCAGGGCGCCGGCAGTGAGAGAATTATAAAATCCGGTAAAAACAGTACCTATTTGATTGAAAAAATTTACCTGAGGAAGAAAATTATTTTCTGCATTTGCATCGATCCCCAGAGCATAGGGAATTTGAGCAATAATAAGAATAATTCCAATAGCCGCCAGTAGGCCTTTAATAATATTGGAAGGCATATAATCTGCTATAAGACCTGCCTTTAAAATTCCGAGAGTGAACTGAAAAATTCCACCCAGAACTACGGCCATTAAAAAAACTTCAAAACTTCCCAGGGAGGCAATAGAGGATAATACTACTGCTGTCAAACTTGCCGCAGGACCACTCACACTTACAGAGGAGTGACTTACACTTCCTATGACAATTCCACCTACAATTCCCGAAATAAGGCCAGATAGTAATGGTGCACCACTTGCCAAAGCAATACCCAGGCACAATGGCAGCGCGACCAAAAATACTACAATACTTGCTGGTATATCTTTATTTAACCTTGAAAATATGGGCTTCTGCAGCTGATCCATATCTACTCTACTGGCTATTTTACTTAGATTAGGAATCTTTTTCAATGGAGCTATTTTTGCGTCTTATAAATGAAAAGATCATTGATAAGGGCGTTGGTCGTAAAAATAACAAAATATAAACAGGTAATTTCAATTTAAAGCTTGTACGGCCGTTTTTTATTAAATTTTTACCAAATATTGAAAAATCACGCGGGACGTTTATTAATCTGTTTGAGGAATTACTTTAAATAGATATCTTTAGTAGAATAACATTTCTTAAAAAATGCATTTATCGTCTCTCATCATTATTCTCATTTTTGGATTGGTGATCGCAAACATGAAATTGTTCTTTAAAGGTAAGCTCTCCAAATATCTTCATTTTCAAAAAGCACACCATATTTATCATGAACTACATACTATCACTGCAGAAACGGCATTTGTAGTTAGAACATTCTTTTTTGTGATCTTCGGCTTAACCATTGCTATCACATCTCTTTGGAATTTAAATGTGGCACTTATAAGTTTAATGATCATTGGTTCTATCTACGGAATGAGATTTGTGTTACTAAGAATTTTCATAGGCGCAGATCTCCTTCCGCAGTTATTTATAGCGCCACGAGGATTAATTACCGTACTCTTATTTTATGCAATCCCTGTGGAGGCCCAAATAGAAAGTTTTGAACCTGGAATCTTATTATTTGTAATTATAGGAACCAGTCTTATAATGACATTTGCTATGATTTATGATAAACGTAGATCTTCTAAAGCATTAAAAGAAGCAAATAGTATTAAGGTAAGTACCACCAAATGGAAGGCTACTGCTTTGGAGGAAGCTTCTAAGTAAATTAACCTTGCGTTGTGATAGAAATCCCTCGTAATTATTCAATTTTGGAAGATCTAAAAAAATTGGATAAAGACAACATCAAAAAATAAACGGACTAATGAATACAATATATAAAGCAGAGATATTAAACTTTGAAACTATTTTGGCATTACCTGGTTATTGGAATAACCAAAAATATAAGGACTTGCTTGGAGTAATGGAATACGGAGATATTTCTGAAATTTCTGATGCAGAATTAAAAGATATGTGTTACATGTCTATAACTGAAAACGAACCAGAAGAAGCAGCAAGACTTATTTTAGGATATGTATTTAATGATAAATTGAATGCAGGCCAAATAGATAATCTTTCCAATGAAATGAGGGAAGAAAAAATGTGGGAAGAATATGCTGAAATAGGCTACCATGAGGACTTTTTTAATACTGGGCAAATCCTTTTTGACGCTTTCAACGGGAAGTTTCCACTTCCTGAAGCTGTAAAATTTGAGGTGAAAATTACTTCAGATAAATTAAAGGAGCTGTTACTAGAGAATAAAATTACCGAAGCAGCTATAATAAGATTGTTGGTTCAAGGAATGCCAGAACACACATTGATAAAAAGATTATTTACAGAACAATTAAGCTCTGAATCATTTGAAGAAGCCGAGAATATTATTTGGCAGATGAACACCGAAATACAATCAGACGATTCTGTATTAGTAACTGCAATCTCTTCTAAATATTTTTTCCTAGACTTAAAATATACTGAAAGCTTTGAGGGGAAAACCCACAATGACGCAGAAATAGTAGAGGAAGATTAGACCTTTCTAATTATATTTTGGAATATACTTATATGCTTAATGAAGGTAGATGACTTACATACTAATATTTTAAATCATCTAACAAAGGTGATAAGCCTTACTGAAAGTGAGCAGCAAGAATTTACTAGTATCTTAGAAGATATAAGAATTTCTAAAAAGAATTTTTTAATAGAACCGGGAGATCTGGTAAATTCAGAATATTATGTGGTTTCAGGTTGTTTAAAGGCCTATTACTTGGATGAAACTGGAGATAAACATATTATCCAGTTCGCTGTTGAGGATTGGTGGATATCAGATTTTGAAGCATTCTTTAATAAAGTGCCAGCTAAATTATATGTAGAAACTATAGAAGATTCTGTTCTTTTAGCCATTAATCGCGAAGCTTTAGAAATTCTGTACACTCGCATTCCCAAGTTCGAGCGTTTCTTTAGAATTAAAACCACCAACGCCTTTGTTTCATTACGAACTAGAATATTATCTACCCTTCAGAAAAGTGGAAAAGAACGCTATCTGGAGTTCTGCGAAACTTATCCTAAAATAGAACAACGGGTTCCAAATTATCATATTGCCAATTATCTGGGTTTGAAACCTGAGAGCCTAAGCAGAATACGAAAAGAAGTGCTTTAGCTTAACTTTTTTTAACACTACATCCTAACTTACATCAAGTAGTTTTAGCAGCTTTTGACTTAATTTTGTTTTTATAAATCAACAAAAACAAAAAATTATGAAAAATATACTTTTTGTACTGACCAGTAACGATAAAATGGGTGATACCGATAACAAAACCGGTTTCTGGATAGAAGAGTTTGCTGCACCTTACTATATTTTAACCGATGCAGGATACGATGTTACTTTGGCATCGCCACAAGGAGGACAGCCACCAATAGATCCAAATAGTGAAACAGAAGACGCTGCTACTGAAGATACCAAACGTTTTGATAAGGATAAGAAAACTCAGGAAGTTTTAGCCAATACTAAGAAATTAGAAGATGTAGATCAGAAAGATTTTGATGCAGTTTTCTACCCAGGAGGTCACGGTCTGTTATGGGATCTGGTAGAGAACAAAACTTCTAAGAAACTAATTGAATCATTTTTAGCAAACGACAAACCAATTTCATTTGTATGTCATGCGCCAGCAATTTTAAAGAATATTCAGGATGCTAATGGAAATGCTTTAGTAAAAGGTAGAAATGTTACCGGATTTACCAATGGCGAAGAAAAAGCGGTACAGTTAACAGATATTGTTCCTTTTCTTATTGAAGATATGATGAAGGAAAAAGGAGCAAACTATAGTAAAATTGGAGATTGGGAACCGTATGCATTAGAAGATGGACTTTTGATCACAGGTCAAAACCCAGCATCTTCTACTAAGGTAGCAGATTTATTAATGAAAAAATTAAAATAAGATATGAGTTCCAAACAAGAATTATTACAATCATATAAGTTAGGAGACTTAAACCTGTCTAATAGAGTCGTAATGGCACCAATGACAAGGGGAAGAGCAAACAATCCTGAAGACAAACCAACAGCCAGTTTACATGCTGAATATTATAAGCAGCGTGCAAGTGCCGGTCTTATTATTTCAGAAGGCTCACAGATCTCTAAAGATGCCGTTGGATATATTAATACACCTGGAATTTATACTGAAGAGCAGATTAAAGGGTGGAAGGAAGTAACTCAAGAAGTGCATAAAGCCAATGGAAAAATATTCATTCAGCTTTGGCATGTTGGGAGAATGTCTCACCCAGATTTTCATAAAGGGAAATTACCAATGGCACCTTCTGCAATTAATCCAAATGAAAAATCGTATACTACAGAAGGATTTAAAGACACAGTAGTTCCAAGAGAAATGTCTTTGGAAGATATTAAAACTACAATTTCCGACTTCAAAACTGCAGCAAAGAATTCAGTAGAAGCGGGGTTTGATGGAGTTGAAATTCATTCTTCAAATGGATATTTGTTTCATCAATTTTTCAATGCGACATCTAATCAAAGAAAAGATGAATATGGTGGAAGCATAGAAAATAGAGCAAGGATTCTTTTTGAAGTATTGGATGCTGTCAAAGAGGTAATTCCAGAAAATAGAGTAGGAGTAAGATTAAACCCTTCTATGCATGGCATTTTTGGATGTGTCCTGGATGAGCAAACTATTCCAACTTTCGATTATATTATAGAGAAACTGAACAACTATAACCTGTCCTATTTGCACTTGTCTGAACCTTTTACAGATGTTTCTGAAGTTCCTTTTGCAGAGACTGAAATTGCTAAAAGATACAGACCAATGTATAATGGCACCATAATTATAAATGGTGGATTTGATCAAGAAAAAGGGAACCGTGTAATAGCAGATGGAGATGCCGATATGGTAGCCTTTGGTAAACCATATATTTCTAATCCAGATCTAGTAGAACGTTTTGCCCAAAATATTCCTTTAGATAAATGGGATGAAGACACTTTATATTCTGGTGGTGCCAAGGGATACTTGGATTATGAGGTTAAAGCAGAAAGAGAAGCGGTTTTACAATAAGATACTCTTCTTAAGAAAAAAAAGCTCTTCAATTAATTTTGAAGAGCTTTTTTTTTTAACTATTTTAGAAAAGGTCTTCTAAAGTGGAGTGAGTTAACTATTTTTAATGATTTAGATAAGCGAAAATGGTTAAAACGGCAATGAGGCATTAAAATTTCCAAGCGATAAAGCGGCTCTTTTTATTACCCTGACTCATTGGGATAACTTTGTAAGTAGCCTTTAATTTATCCAGTTGCTTATATATTTTTGAAAGACTTTCTTTTTTAGAAATAAGAGAAGTGAACCAACCAACTTGCGTTTTGAAATCGGCACTTTCCTTGATCATTCGCTTTAAGAATAAAGCTTCTCCACCATTACACCATAATTCGTTAGATTCTCCACCAAAATTTAGAGGGCTTCCAATTTCTCTACCTAAATTCTTGGTCTTTCTTCTACTCGTTTTGGCCGCCTCTTCTTTTGAAGCATGAAAAGGAGGATTACACATACTAAAGTTGAAATATTCACCTTCCTTGATCACTCCTTTAAACATATTAGAATGATCATCTTGGTATCTTATTTCAATATTCTGACTTAATTTTTTAGTTGTATTTATATTATGTTGTGCTGCTGCCACCGCATTTTCATCGATATCTGCACCAACCATTTTCCAATGATAAATACTGTTCCCTAAAATTGGATAGATACAGTTGGCACCAACCCCAATATCTAGACCTTTAACTTCCGGAGTTAATTTCTCTTCAGCCAGAAGATCGGCTAGATGATGGATATAGTCTGCTCTTCCCGGTATTGGTGGAATTAAATATTTAGGCGGAATATTCCAGTCGGCCACCTTATAATGATGCTTTAAGAGCGCTTTATTTAAATGTAGAACAGCTTGATTATCACCAAAATCAATGGTTTTTTCAGCATTAGTATTGGTTATAATATATTGTGATAATTCTGGTTGTACTTTTTCAAGTTCTTCAAAATTATATGCTTCGTTATGTATGTTATTTGGATGCAAATGTGTGAGATTAATTAAAAACCAAAGATACGACCTTTATAATGGTTGAAATAACTTAACCGCCACAACTTCAGAAACCTCTAAAAGTATAGGATTTAGCTGTATTTTTGCAAAATGGCAAATAAAATTAAAGATCAGAGCGAAATCTTGGAAAAGATGGGGATAGCAAAACTTAATCCTATGCAGGAAGAGGCTTGCGAAGTTATAGGTGCAAACGCCAATGTCGTTTTATTATCACCTACTGGAACCGGAAAGACCTTAGCATTCTTATTACCAATTATAGAATTGTTGGATATGAATTCTAAGGAGGTTCAAGCCATGATCTTAGTTCCTTCCAGAGAACTTGCTATACAGATTGAGCAAGTGGTTAGAGAAATGGGTACTGGTTATAAGACCAATGCAGTTTATGGAGGTAGACCATTTTCTAAGGACAAAATTGAGTTGAAGCATGAACCTGCAATTTTAATAGGTACACCTGGAAGAGTTTCAGATCATTTAAGAAGAGAAACTTTTTCTGTGAATTCAATAAAAACTTTGGTATTAGATGAGTTTGATAAATCTTTAGAAGTTGGTTTTGAAGAACAAATGACAGAGATCATTAACGCCTTGCCAAATATTGAAAAACGAATTTTAACTTCGGCTACACAGCAAATAGAAATTCCGCGTTTTGTTGGATTAAAGGATGCTGTGCATATAAATTATCTGGTTGTCAAGAAGGTCTCTCAGCTTCAGATAAAAACTATAAATTCTGCTTCCAAAGATAAATTAGAATCTTTGAAAGAGGTTTTAGATCATATTGGCAACAAGCCGGGTATCATATTTTGTAATTTCAGAGATAGTATTCAAAGAGTGAGTGATTATTTAACTCAGAATCAAATAGGTCATGGTTGTTTCCATGGTGGTATGGAACAAAAAGACAGAGAGCGATCTCTAATTAAATTTAGAAATGGAACTCATAATATTATTGTGGCCACAGATCTTGCAGCCCGTGGATTGGATATTCCTGAATTAAATTTTATTATACATTATCAACTTCCGCTTAAAGAGGAAGAATTTACCCATAGAAATGGACGTACTGCTCGAATGAATGCGAGTGGGAATGCATATGTTATAAAATGGGTAAAGGAAGACCTTCCGGATTTCATAGAATTGGATGAGCTTAAGAATCTTTCTCCTAGAGAAACACCTTCTAAAACGATTTGGGAAACATTATTTGTTTCTGGCGGTAGAAAAGACAAGATCTCGAAAGGAGATATCGCCGGATTATTTATTAAACAAGGTAAGTTAGAAAAAGATGAGTTAGGTGCAATTGAGTTGAAACAGGATTGTTGTTTTGTTTCAGTCCCTGCAACTAAGGCAAAAGAGCTTATCTCCAATCTCAACAACACCAAACTAAAAAAGAAGAAAGTAAGAATAAAACTCGTTTAGTTTTGTTCTGTTTCAAAATCCAGCCCTCAAATAGGGAAAAAGCCTCTAGAAATCTCCAAAGGCTTTTTTTTTGTTTTAGGAAAGCTTATTTAATCCCTCATTGAGGGTTTAATTCCTCGAGTCTTGCCTCGAATTTTTAAAAGTATTTTCCAATTCATACCTCGTGGGCTTGCCCCGAGGTTCTTGATTTTTACAATAATTGTAACGATGCTATCCGTCATGCTGCTCTGACAACTATAGGAATTGTTTCAGCATTGTATTTATTTGGATTAAGACCCTGAAACTCCCGACGATTCTGGACAGGGTGACTAGAAAATTTCAAAGAGTGTAATTTTGTTTAAAAAAAATTACATAGATCTATGTTTTGAGGCTCTTTCTTTCATAGAATCGTACATAGTATTCACCTTTTTATCGAACTCCAAAGGATCATTAAAGTTTTCCTTGTTATTTTCTATACGTTCTTTTCCACCCATAATAACATCTATTTCTTCATTTTTTAATCCTTTAAGAGTGTCTTCTGCAACCATTTTAGGGGTGTCCATATTTTTAGAAGAAGCGCTTTCCATCATTGGAGTATCTGTGGCGGTTGGATAAACCGTCATAACATGAATTGGGAAATCTTTCAACTCCCGTCTCATAGCTTCAGAAAATTGTTTTACCGCAGCTTTCGTAGCAGCATAGGTTGCATAAAATGGCATTCCTATTAATCCTAAACCTGAAGATATATTTATAATGGCTGCATCTTTACTTTTCTTAAGCAAAGGAAGAGCATGTTTGGTGAGCAATATAAGTCCTGTGGTATTGATATTTTGTTGAGCAATAATATCTTCATCAGAAATGTCCTCTAAAGCACCAGCGCTTACTACACCTGCATTATTTATAAGAACATCAATTTCTTTCCATTCCTTTTTGACCGAATTTATCACTTCTTTAATGTCATCTAATTTTGAAACATCTCCCTGAATAAAACTAAATGTTGCTTTAGGAAATTCGGTTTTTAGTTTCTTCATTTTATCCACATCTCTTCCAACAACAGCAAAAGTGCTAGCGCCGTTCTTATGAAATTCAGTGATTAATGCTTTCCCAATTCCGCTAGAACCTCCGGTGATTAAAATTTTCTTATTTTCAAAATTCTTCATTGCTATATTTTTTAAATCTATTGAAAGATAAAGTTTTGGTGTTTTATTTTTACTAAAGTCGACTTAAAAAATTGACTGAAACAGGATTATACTGTGAAAGTTCTATTAAAAGAGTATAGTTGTAAAAAAGAAATTATAGGGATACGATTAGATATAAACATTTTCAATCCTGCCTATACTTTATGGTAGATAATAAAATTATATTTGCAGACTGAAAATTTGATATAATGGGTTCTGAGAAAGATGAGATAAAAGGAAATTTAAGTAAAGCAGAAATTAATCTGTGCATCTCTATGTTAGAGTCATTAGTTGAAGATTCTAATCAGATTTTCGATCTTTCTGAAGAAAAACGAATCGCCTTAATGAAGGCTGCCGGAGCATTAACACGCCCAAGTAGAGATGATTTTATTAAGAGAAAGAAAGATTCTAAAAAGGCTGCAAAAAGGAAGATGATCGAACGGGATAAACATGCCCGAAAAGAAACCGGGATTAGAAGCGCCAGAGAAGCCACAATTTTTATTGCTCCCAGTCTTGTTGAAGTTCCCGCAGATGAACGCCCAGAATTAGAATCTCCTCGTAACTGTTATGTGTGCAAGACTTTGTATACTAAGTTGCATCATTTTTATGATACTATGTGTACACAATGTGGTGACTTTAATTATGCCAAGCGTTATCAAACTGCCGATCTAACGGGTCAAGTTGCAGTAGTAACAGGATCTAGATTAAAAATTGGGTACCATATAACACTTATGCTATTAAAAGCAGGGGCAACAGTAGTTGCAACTACCAGATTCCCTGTAGATTCAGCCTTGCGATTTTCTAAAGAATATGATTTTCAAGAATGGGGAGATCGCTTAAAGATCCATGGATTGGACCTTAGACATATTCCTAGTGTAGAGATCTTCTGTAATTTTATAGAGCAACGCTATGAGAGATTAGATATTCTAATAAATAATGCTGCTCAAACCGTACGTAGACCCTCAGGATTTTTTGCGCATTTAATGGAAAAAGAAGAACTACCATATGACTCATTACCTCAGTTTGCGAAAGATCTATTAACAGATCACTATAATTCTTTGCAAGAATTAAAATCATTAACAGAAGGGTCTTCTAATAATCAAAATAATGTTTTGCCGGTAACCTGGCATGGACCGGAACCAGGAATTGGATTAAGAGCTTCTGCCAAACTATCACAGATCCCTTACAGTTTTGATAATTCACTTTCCACCAAAGAAGTTTTTCCAGAAGGAAAATTAGATGCAGATCTTCAACAGGTGGATCTTAGAAAGACCAATAGTTGGAGATTAAGATTAGGGGAGATAGAAACCACAGAAATGATCGAGGTTCAGTTAGTAAATTCGGTTGCTCCATTTGTTTTATGTAATCGTCTTTCAGATCTAATGAAAAAGGAGAAAACTGGTAAGAAGCATATTATTAACGTTTCTGCTATGGAAGGAAAGTTCCATAGATTCAAAAAAGAAGATAGACATCCACATACCAATATGGCGAAGGCTGCATTGAATATGATGACGCATACTTCTGCAGCAACTTTTGCTAAAGATGGGATTTTCATGAATGCTGTAGATACCGGTTGGGTAACAGATGAAGATCCTGCAGAATTGTCTAAGAAAAAAGTGGAAGTTCATGATTTTCAACCACCTTTGGATATTGTGGATGGTGCAGCCAGAGTAATGGATCCATTATTCGATGGAATAAACACGGGTAAGCATTGGTGTGGAAAATTCCTTAAAGATTATAGACCAATTGACTGGTAAGAAATAAAAAAATTAAATTAGATAACCTATGGATAATAATAAAATACCTCAAAAACAGCATAACAATCAATTACACGGAGTAAAATTGGTTGATATTATCGAGCGTTTGGTAGAAAAGCATGGATGGGAGAAAATGGGGGAGATGTTACCTATTAGGTGTTTCACTCACGATCCTTCTGTGAAATCAAGCTTGAAATTTTTAAGAAAAACACCTTGGGCAAGAGATAAGGTGGAGAAAATTTATATGCAAGATTTATAATTTTTGATTGTCATTTCAAAAGGAGTATAGCGGACTGAAGAATTTCAAAGTAGCATGATGTTTCTTTAAGAGATTCCTCCTTCGTCGGAATGACAAAGCTTAATAGCTGTCATTCTGAAAGGAGCATAGCGAATTGAAGAATCTCAAAGAAGCATAATGTTTCTGTAAGAGATTCCTAATTTTGTCGGAACGACAAAGCTTAATAGTTGTCATTCTGAAAGGAGCATAGCGAATTGAAGAATCCCAAAGTAGCATGATGTTTCTGTAAGAGATTCCTCCTTCGTCGGAATGACGAAGCTTAATAGTTGTCATTCTGAAAGGAGCATAGCGAATTGAAGAATCTCAAAGAAGCATAATGTTTCTGTAAGATATTCCTCCTAACGTCGGAATGACAAAGCTTAATAGTTGTCATTCTGAAAGGAACATAGCGAATTGAAGAATCTCAAAGAAGCAGATGTAACATTATAAGAGATTCCTCCTTTTGTAGGAATGATGAAGCTTAATAGTTGTCATTCTGAAAGTAGCATAGCGAATTGAAGAATCTCAACTTCAATATTTCATCAAAATTATTTTTATCTTAATCTGATGAAAACTTTAGGCACACATAACTACTACACTTATATTCTCACTAATAAAAACAAAACAGTTTTATATATAGGAGTTACCAATAATCTGAGAATAAGGTTAGAGTACCATAGAAACCCGAATGAGCCAAAAAATAATTTCACTACGAAATATAAGTGCTTCTACTTAATATATTATGAACATTTTCAGGACATCAATATAGCTATTGGAAGAGAGAAAGAGCTGAAAGGATGGAGTAGAGAAAAGAAGGAGATTCTAATAAATTCAACCAATCCCAATTGGGAGTTTTTAAATGATAGAATATAACGAAATGTCATTCTGATCATTGCGAAGAATATTTAAGAAACTGAAGTAATGTTATAAGAGATTCCTCCTAACGTCGGAATGACAAAGCTCAATAGTTGTCATTCTGAAAGAAGCATAGCGAATTGAAGAATCTCAAAGTAGGATGATGTTTCTGTAAGAGATTCCTCCTTTTGTAGGAATGACGAAGCTTAATAGTTGTCATCCTGAAATGAGCATAGCGAATTGAAGAATCTCAAAGTAGCATGATGTTTCTGTAAGAGATTCCTCCTTTTGTAGGAATGACGAAGCTTAATAGTTGTCATCCTGAAATGAGCATAGCGAATTGAAGAATCTCAAAGTAGGATGATGTTTCTGTAAGAGATTCCTCCTAACGTCGGAATGACAAAAGCCTTGTAATTGTCATTCTGAAAGGAAGCGCAGCGAATTGAAGAATCTCAAAGTAGCAGAATTAAATTTCATAAGAGTTTCCTCCTAACGTCGGAATGACAACTTTTGTTCTATGTCATTCTGAACGAAGCGCAGCGAATTGAAGAATCTCAAAGTAGCAGAATTAAATTTTATAAAAGTTTCCTCCTAACGTCGGAATGACAAAAGCCTTGTAATTGTCATTCTGAAAGGAGCGTAGCGGATTGAAGAATCTCAAAGTAGCAGAATTAAATTTTATAAGAGCTTCCTCCTACCGTCGGAATGACAACTTTTTATTCTGTCTCATTCTGAACATAGTGAAGAATCTCAATGTACTAGAAATATGGTAATAAGAAATCCCTCCTTCGTCGGAATGACAAATAAAAAATGCACGAATATCATATAGAATATTCGTGCATTTCTGTTTTAATTAGTGCCGCTATTTACTTTCTGCGATCCAACTATCTATTTTATTCTCTAACAATTCTAAAGGCACACATACAGTTTCTAGAACCTGATTGTGATACTGTCTTATATCAAATTTATCACCTAATTCCTTTTTCGCCCTTTCTCTTAATTCTATGATCTTAAGTTGTCCGATCTTATAAGAAAGTGCCTGACCAGGATTGGCCATGTACCTTTCAATTTCAGAAGTTATTCCTGCTTCAGACTCTGCTTCGTTTTTCATAGAATATTGAATTGCTTGTTCTCTCGTCCATCCTTTAGAATGTAAGCCTGTATCTACAACCAATCTTACTGCTCGATGCATTTCTGCACCTAACATTCCGAAGTATTGGTAAGGATCTGTATAGAGTCCCAATTCTTTTCCTAAGGATTCTGAGTACAAAGCCCAACCTTCACCATATCCGCTATACCATAATGTCTTTCTGAAATCTGGCAGCAAAGTGCTTTCTTGAGTTAAAGAGATTTGGTAATGATGTCCCGGAATTGCTTCATGCAAGAATAATGATTCATCCGAATATATATTGTAAGTCGGTGCATCTGGAATTGGTACATAAAAAATTCCCGGTCTTGTTCCGTCTAAAGAACCTTGGTTATATTCGGCGCTTGCAGAATTTTCTCTGAAAGCTTCAGTTCTTCTAACTTCAAATTGAGTTTTTGGAGTAACATCAAATAATTTATCCAACTGAGGTTTCATCTTTTCATGGATCGCATTAAAATTTGCGATAATATCTTCAGGTTTACTATAAGGCATTAACTCCTTATTCTCTCTAACATAATTAAAGAATGACTTTAGATCTCCCTTGAATCCGATTTGCTCTTTTACTTTTTCCATTTCTGAAGAGATACGCGCCACTTCATCCAATCCTAATTGATGGATCTCTGCCGCCGTCATATCTGTAGTGGTATATAGCTTTATTTGATGCTTATAATAAGCTTCTCCATTTGGGATAGCTGCAATTCCGCTGGTGGTTCTACCATCCGGTAAGTATTCATTCTTAACAAAATCATGCAATTTTTGATAAGCAGGAATCACTCTATTATTGATCATAGAAGTATAAGACTCCTTTAATTTGGTTTTTTCTTCTTCAGAAAAACCTTCAGGAAAATTAGTGATTGGAGTGTAGAAAAGATGCTTATTTAGATCTTTTTCGGTCATAGCTTCTAATTGAGGAATCACTTTAACGATCAAGGATTTTGGTAATACATAAGCTTCCTTCATTCCTTCCCTCAACTTTTCTTCAACGGAATTCATCCAAATTAGATAGCCATCTACACGCTTTTCCCAATTTTTATAATCTTCTACAGTTTTAAATGGCTGCGAACTCATTCCACTTGCCAATTGTCCCATATTTAAGTTAACAGACCACATTTGGTCTATAGGAAAGAATTCAGAATTACGAAATTTTAAGGTTTCCAAATTTATATCAGTTTCCCATTTTAATATCGCCTTGCTCATCTGCTCGGTTTCAGAAAGATCTGAATTGTCAAACTTTGCAATCTTTTCTTGATAAGAAGTATAATAGTTTTTCAATGAATCTCTGTATGCTTCAGAAAGGGTATTAGGAAATTGATCGTTATACCTATTATCTCCTGCCGCTGTTGCACTTAATGGATTCAGTTTAAGACCGTCTTCATAATAGTTTCCTAGCAACTCATTAAATTCTACTCCAATTTTATTTTCAGAAGAATTTTCTTGTTTTGGTTCGTCTTTACAGCTAATAATCAAAAGACTTATTAATCCTATAGTAACTATTTTTTTAATCATTGAAATAAATTTAAAATTAATGCTATAAATGTAGTGGAATTCTAATTGAATTATAATCAGACCAATAATTTTTATTGAAGCTAATATTTCTACTTTTAAAAAATTTACAAGACTTTGATTTTAAGGGTTTTATATATTTTAAGAATGATGCCTATAATTAAATCACATTTTCTCTTTTAAGTAGAGCTATAAATTTTATATTTGCAGCTAATTATCGAGAATCTCAAAAAGAGATAGCAACCTGCATTAACAAGCAAGGTGCTAAAATGATAAGCCATTTCTTTGGAACAAATGTTAATCACTACTTCCTTTTTATTGCTTTAATTTCCTTTATTGAGATTCATAAAAATTTTGATTTATGAATAATTCTATTGAGACTGAAAAGAAGGGAAATTTTTATGCATTACTACCCTTATTTTTATTTGTTTTAACTTTTTTAGGTGCTGGTATCTATTTAGACGATTTTTATGCATTGCCTTCTCCAATTGCAGTAATACTAGGAATAGTGTTAGCACTAGTCATGTTCAAAGACTCGATTAATATCAAAATAGCTACTCTCTTAAAAGGCTGTGGAGATGACAAAATATTAACCATGTGTCTTATTTATTTGTTAGCAGGTGCCTTTACAGTGGTTTGTAAAGCAACTGGAAGCGTAGATGCTATTGTAGAACTTGGCTTACAATATATTTCAATTCAGTGGTTGTACGCAGGGGTATTTATAATTGCAGCATTTCTCTCTATAGCAACCGGTACTTCTGTTGGAGCAATTGTAGCATTAGGAGCAGTTGTAATAGGTTTTGCAGATACTACGGAGGTGTCTTTAGCAATATTGAGTGCCTCGCTTTTGGGAGGTGCAATGTTTGGGGATAACTTGTCTATTATATCAGATACCACTATCGCTGCTACCCAATCTTTGCAAGTAAATATGAAAGATAAATTTAGGCAGAACATAATTATTGCGGGACCGGTAGCAGTTGTTACCATTGGAATTTTACTTTATCAAGGTTTTGCACTAGATGATAGTATTAAATTAGACTCATCTAATTCAATAGAAATTATTAAAATAGTGCCTTATCTATTAGTGCTAACACTTGCCGTTGTTGGAATAAACGTTTTTGTAGTGCTATTTATAGGAATTCTGGCTGCAGGATTTTTAGGGATCTATTACGGAGATTTTGGATTGCTCGAATTCGCAAGATTATCCTATGAAGGATTTACAAGTATGACAGAGATTTTTCTGCTTTCTTTATTAACCGGTGGTTTAGCAGCATTGGTAACCAAAGCAGGAGGAATCACATTTCTAATAAATTTTATCACAACTAAAATGAATTCTAAAACTGCATATTTTGGGATCTCTGGTTTGGTAGGTGTTACAAACATGGCTATCGCTAATAATACAGTTTCAATTATTATAATTGGTCCCATTGCAAAACGACTAAATGATCGGTTTAAACTGAATCCAAAAAAAGTAGCCTCAGTCCTAGATATTTTTGCCTGTGTAGTGCAAGGTTTATTACCTTATGGAGCTCAATGTCTTATAATTTTAAGTTTGGCTGATGGAAAAATAGATTACTTAGATCTTGTAAGTAACTCATGGTATCTTTGGTTATTATTAATAGGTACTCTCCTTTATATTCAGTTAACATCCAGGAATACTCCTCCTAAGATTCCAACTGAAAAAGAGTTGATTTTGGAAAAGGGTTTAGCTAATTAATTTGCGATTTTATAAAAATGAAACCGTAGAGTTTTAGAATATTTTACGACCATTAAAACTATAACTTTAAATCGTTACTGTTTTTAGAATTCACACGTTATTTATATCTAAAACACAAAGGTCAAAAGTATAAAACCATTAAGGCCTTCCTTGGGAAACCAGTGATCCATTTTTATATTGCGCTCATCACAGAGATGAATAACCTGAGGGAAATGAACACATAGGGCCTGCAGTGCCTTTAGATGGAAGAAAAATAGGTCAATATTTTACTATTAAAGATGGTTGGAGAATGTATCATGCTAGCACTATGCTTGGGTTTCCATTTCATCCACATCGCAAATTTGAAACTATATCCATCAACAACGAAGGCTATGTAGATCATACAGATTCTTCAGGAACTGCAGGAGCTGCAGGCAGATTTGATGCCGGAGATGTGAAATGGATGACTGAGGGGAATGGGATTCAGTATTTAGAAATGTTTCCACTTGTATAAGAAAATTAAATATGAAATTATATAAGCAGTCTTTTTAGACTGCTTTTTGTCTTTTACATAAAAAAAATATTTCTACTTGTTATTTCTGCAGTTTCTAATATATATAGTCCAGAAGACGCTTTGTATAGAGGCTTATTTATTGGAAGTTTAACTACTGGATTGTTAATCATGCTGGGCGGATTTTTTTATCGAAATTTCAATGACAAACTTTTTATTTCGGTTGAAAGTGATTATAAAAAGGATAAGGCAATATTCTTAAATAATGAAACAAAAAGGATGGAGAAAGTACTTGATGATTTTTCGTCGTTTCAAATCATATTTACCATTATCATCATTTTGGCAATTGGAGTTATTATTATCTCATTTAAGATCCCATACATTTCAGGGATTTACTTAGCAATTAGTATATTATTAATTGGGATCATGCTTATTGAAGCTATATCTAAATCTTCTATAGATCACTATTATGAAGAATTACAAAAGGCTCATAGCTCCAATTCTATTTTACAAGATACAGAGTAGATTTCTAAGTCTGTATGGATTTATAACGTGATCATCAGAAGATTACAAACAATATTAGCCATTATAATAAGTATTTCTCTGAGTAACAGCTAAATATAAATTAATAGCCCCTATCTTGCCCTTTCTAATATACAGGTTACAATTAAAAAATAACTACTTGTTATATATTACCCTAAAAATCACCCTAAAATGAAAACTATCAATATTAAAGAATTAAGCGAATTAGTTAATGGAGAATTAATTGGAGATACAAGTTTGCATATTACTGGATCAGAACAATTAGAAAGAGCTCAAAGTAGTCACATTTCTTTTATTGGAAAAAAAAAATATATTAAGCTTTGGAACGCATCCAAAGCAATGGCAGCTATAATTAACAATAATATAAATCTTGAACCAGAAGAAGGACAAGCTTTAATTCGCGTTAAAAATGCAGATCTGGCAATGGTTAAAATATTGGAAGCCTTTAATCCTGGGCTGCCTCAACTAGAATCTGAAATCCATGCCACTGCAACTATTCACGAAACTGCCAAGATAGGAGCTAATTGTATTATTGGAGCAGGATCTTATGTTGGTAAAGATGTTGTCTTGGGAGATAATGTTTTCCTATATCCTAATGTTACTATTCTAGATGAAACAAATATCGGAAACAATACTACTATCTGGTCTGGAACTGTGATCAGGGAACGAACTGAAATTGGAAGTCATTGTATTTTTCATAGCAATGTCAGCATAGGATCTGATGGTTTTGGTTATAGACCAAGTGACGATGGCCGCGGATTGGTTAAAATTCCACAAATCGGGAATGTGGTTATTGGAAATCAAGTAGAAATTGGTGCAAATTCCTGTGTGGATCGTGGAAAATTCAGTTCTACTGTCATTGGTGATGGATGTAAGATCGATAATTTGGTTCAAATTGGACATAACTCAGTAATGGGACGTTCATGTATCATGGCTGGAGGAAGTGGTCTTGCTGGTTCTGTTACCTTAGGAGATGGGGTGATAATTGGAGGTAGCGCTTCTATAAAAGATCATATTACCGTACATTCTGGTGCAACTGTAGGTGGAGGCTCTGGTGTAATGAGTGATGTTGCTGCAGGAAAAACTGTTTTGGGTTATCCTGCGTGTGATTCCAAGGATATGCTTAAGCAATGGATTGCCCTAAGAAGCCTTGCTAAAAACTAAGAATTTCAAATCTTCATTTTAAAGGAATATTCTTTAGCTCAATTTTCATTGAAAATAATGGCTGATTTTTCACTGATTAAAAGCGAAAAGAGTACTTACCTTTGTCAAAAAATATTTTATGTCAAATCAGTTTTCCAGTTTAGGGATATCAGCAGAGATCACTAAAAGTTTAGAAGAATTAAATATCTCTGTTCCAACTGAGATACAAGAGAAAACAATTCCTATTCTGCTATCAAAAACTGAAGACTTTGTTGGTTTAGCAAAAACTGGTACGGGGAAAACTGCGGCATTCGGGTTGCCTTTACTACAACTTATAAATGCTGAAGAATCTCATATTCAAGCAGTAATTTTAGTTCCTACAAGGGAACTAGGTCATCAGATACTGAGCAACTTTGAAAGTTATGCTACCAATTTACCAGATGTTTCAATTACTGCTACTTGTGGAGGAATTCCTATTAAACCACAGATCGAAAGATTATCCAAGCCCACACATATTGTAATTGCGACTCCGGGAAGGCTTATAGATCTTATAAAACGCAAGGCCATAGACCTTTCTATGGTAAACTATTTGGTATTGGATGAAGCCGATGAAATGGTGACTTCATTAAAAGATGGTCTAGATGAGATCGTGGCAGAACTTCCGAAGAAAAGGAGAACCTTATTATTCTCTGCAACGCTTCCAGGAACCATCAAGCAACTTATCCAAAATTATATGTCTAAACATGTAATCCAGATAAGTGCTAATATGGAGACTGTTGGGAATCAAGAAATAGATCATCAATTTGTAGTGGTAGAACCTATCGAGAAATTGGAGGTTTTAATGCATTTTTTATCCTCAAAAGAAGGAGAACGCGGAATTATATTTTGTAAGACCAAAGCTGCAGTAAATAAACTGGCTAAGAATTTAGCCATCAACAAATTTTCTTCAGGAGCTTTACACGGTAGTTTATCCCAGCCAATTCGGGATCGCATCATGAAACAGTTTAGAGAAGGACATATAAATATTCTTGTAGCTACAGATCTTGCTGCCCGCGGAATAGATGTAAAAGAGATTTCCTATGTGGTGAATTACCATTTGCCAGATGTGTATGAGGTTTATGTGCATAGAAGTGGTAGAACGGCTAGGGCAGGAGCAAAGGGGCTTTCTTTAACCGTGATCCAAAATGAAGAAATTCCTGATATTGCTGAATTTCAAGATGAATTGGGAATAGTTTTCAAAGAATATTCTAAACCCGATGCCCAAAGTGTAGAAGATAATAATACGCTGTTATGGGCAAAGCAAATTTTTAAAACTAAGCCTAACCACAATCTTTCTTTCGAATTAAAAGATAGAGTAAAGACCATTTTTCATCACTTAACTAAAGATGAATTAATAGAGAAAATGCTGGCTTCTTATATCTTAAATACTAAGAATGACAGCATGCCTAATAATGAGCCGCCTAAAAAGAAACGTAGGTAAGTTTTAATCCCTCATTGAGGGTTTAATTCCTCGAGGCCTGCCCGAAACATTCAGGCGGGCTTGCCTCGAATTTTTAAAAGTATTTTCCAATTCATACCTCGTGGGCTTGCCCCGAGGTTCTTGATTTAAAGGTTAATATTTAAGAATCTTTACTTTTAGCCTGTAAAAACAGATCTATGGAATATGTAATACACAAAGCAGATACAAGGGGCCATGCAAATCATGGATGGTTAGATAGCCACCATAGCTTTAGTTTTGCAAATCATCATAACCCTGAAAGAATGAATTTTGGAGTGTTACGTGTCTTAAATGATGATATAGTAAGTGCAGGAATGGGATTTGGTAATCATCCTCACCAGAATATGGAAATTATTTCTATTCCTTTAGAAGGTGACTTACAGCATAAAGACAGCTTAGGGAATTTAAGTGTGATCCGGGAAGGGGATATCCAAATATTAAGTGCCGGTACAGGGATCTCACATTCAGAATACAACAGGAATAAAGGAGAACAGGTAAAGTTTCTTCAGATATGGATCTTTCCAAACAAGAGAGATCTTGCTCCCAGATATGACCAGATCTCGATTAGGGATCTTCAGAAAAAAAATGAATTTTATCAGGTGCTTTCTCCAAATTCAGATGATGACGGGGTATGGATAAATCAAGAGGCTTGGTTTTCTATGGGAGAATTCGAAAAAGGTGTTTCTTGCCAGTACGAACTTCATAATAAAAATAATGGCGTTTATATATTTGTCCTTGAGGGATCTATAAGCATAGATTACCATAAACTCGAAAAACGAGATGGTTTTGGAATCTGGAAAATAGATAAATTTGAGGTGATTGCAGGTTCAAATGCTAAGCTCCTTTTAATGGAAGTTCCAATGCAAATAAGTTGATTTTGGATGATTTAAAAATAGATTCGAATAATTAGATAAAAAGCTGTAATTTCGCGCCTTATTTAAAATGAGGCATTTATGAAGCGTGTTAACGAATACAAGAAATTATTTAATGTTGAAAAAGGTTACGATCTTAAGCAATTAAAGACTTCTTACAGAAATTTGGTAAAAGAATGGCATCCAGATAAATTTCAGGAGAGTGATGAAAAGCACGCGGAAGCTGAAATTAAAAGCAAACAAATTATTGATGGTTACCACTTTCTAGTGAGTATAGCTCCAGAGACTAAGGCAGCCAATCTTGAAGAATACAACAAAACCACCTCTGAAGCTGGAATTGCCGATTTCCAACATAAAGGAAATTTATTGGAAATATCTTTCACAGATGGAACTACTTACGAATATTTTGGAGTAAACAAACCTTTATTTGTAAAGCTTGTTAATTCTGATAGACAATTCAGATTCGCAAAAAGAAACATTTTTAATTCTTTCCTTTATAGAAAGTCTAAGAAAGATCAAGAGCTTCAACCAGCATAAGTTTAATAGCTCATTGAGATTTTAAATCCCCGAGGTTCATATTTAAAAAAATATTGTTAATTCCAAAAGCACTTGCTGTTTTTGGAATTTGCTTTTTATATCAAGTTAATAATAGCATATAATGCATTGTGTAGAAACTTGAAATTAATCATCTAATTAAAGAATCATTACGCATGAATAAAAAGGCGATCTATGCCATTATAATATGTGCCATTCTTGCGGGAGCCAATGGATTGCTCATAAAATCTATGACTAGCCTTAGTACCGGAACTATCGCCTGGTTTAGAACGGGAATTCCAATCTTGATCTTGATCCCTTTTTTGTGGAAAGACGGAGAGCTGCATTTTAAAGGAAATAATAAGAAGATGTTACTCGCCTCTTTGATAAATGCCGCGAGAATGTATCTCTATTTGCTTGCTTATATCTATACGTCTATAGGAAATACCGTTGTGCTTTTTTATACCTATCCCATTTTTGTTACTGTTATTGAAGCTATTGCTTTCAAACAAAAAATAGAGCGGAAACAAACTTTATTGTTATTACTGGCTTTTACCGGAATTGTAATCACCTATATTGGCAAACCATTCAGTTTTCAATCAAGCGATTTTATTGGAATGCTTGCAGCTGTAGGAGCTTCAATTGGATATGCGATAACAGTTGTGTTATTTAAGGCAGAGAATGCAAGATATAGTAAGAACCAAATGATTTTTTATCAGAATATATTGGGCGCTATTGTTTTCATACCTTTTTTAACTGCAATCCCTTCAGCTACTTTACCAGATCTGGGGATTGGTGTTTTCTACGGATTTCTAATAGGAATCGTTGTTTTTAAACTCTTCTTTTTCGGACTCAAACAATTATCAGCTGCTACTGCAACTACACTGATGTATTTAGAGGTTGTTAGCGCCATCTTAGTGGGATATTTTGTACTTGATGAAGCAATCACCTGGAACATTCTTTTAGGAGGTAGTTTTATAGTAACCAGTAGCTATTTAATTTCTAGATTGAATAAAAAGGAATAAACTTTACGATTAATCTTGTATATCATTAAAAACCACCTTAAAATTAAATTTTAAGGTGGTTTTTCGTTTATTCCAAATTCTTATTACCTTTATAATCTAAAAAAAACAGGATGTGTCTCTATCTAAAAAAGAAAAGGTATTATTTCTATCCAAATATGTAAACGCCTAATAACCAAGGGTATTATAAAAAATCACATCTTCATAATTGTTAAAGTAAGGCTAAATAGCTATCTATTTAAAACCGCCCAGATCTTATATGCGTTTATCTAGACACATATAATAATAACAAATCAACAATTATGAAAACTAAAAACATTTTTAAAGCATTTTTATTCGTTTCAATTCTTTCATTGGGAGCATGTTCATCTTCTAAAGACAAAGCCATGAAAGATAACATGAATATGTCTAAAGACATGACCGTTATGGTTGGGGGTGCAGCAATGTATCCAACAAAAAACATCATTGAAAATGCTGTGAATTCTAAAGATCATACAACTTTGGTTGCTGCTGTTAAAGCTGCAGATCTTGTAAGCACTTTACAAGGGGATGGCCCATTTACTGTTTTTGCTCCAACAAATGCTGCATTCGATAAATTACCAGCGGGAACTGTAGCAACTCTTTTAGAGCCTGAAAATAAAAAGCAATTACAAAATGTACTTACTTACCATGTTTTAGCTGGAAAATATTCTTCTACGGATATTGTAAATGCTATCAAAAAAGGAAATGGGAAAGCAATGTTTACTACCGTTAACGGTGGAATGTTAACTGCAATGATGAAAGGAAGTAACGTAGTTATTACAGATGCTAACGGAGGAACTTCTATGGTTACTATTGCAGATGTAAATCAGTCTAATGGAGTGATACACGTAGTAAATACGGTTATGTTACCTAAATCATAATTCAATTTCTTATATAAATAAAAAGCGACTCTTTATGGGTCGCTTTTTTATTCTAAGTAGTTTCCTTTTCAGCTTTAATACTGATTAATAAAGATTTAGCATTAATTTAAGAAAGGACAGAGAAGGTTTTGCGTACAAAGAATAACAGAACTTTAAAAAAAAAGAATCTATGGTCAAGCATAAGAGATACTTCCTCATGGCTCGGGAGGAAAATTCTTTTAAAGATTTCGAGGTAAGGCTTGGTTAATTAAACCCTCAATGAGGGATTAAAATAATAATTATGAAAAATATAATTTCAAAATACAGCTTCTTCACTTTTGTAATATTTTTTGCAATATCTCAAGTATCTTGTCAGAATACCCAGAAAAAAGGAATGTCTAAAGATAATATTTCAGTAAATGCAGAGACTGCAATAAATAAAGATTTTCCTAAGACAAAATCTGATAGTGAATGGAAAGCGGAGTTAACAGCAAATCAATATGAAATTTTGGTTAATAAAGGAACAGAACCACCTTTTCAGAATGCCTTTTATAATAATCATGAAGAAGGGGTTTATGTGAGTGCGGCCACAGGTGAGCCATTATTTGATTCTGAAACCAAATTTGATTCGGGAACCGGCTGGCCATCTTTTAGCGAACCAATTAATGATGATGCAGTTATTTGGGTAAAAGATAATAGTTTAGGAATGGTAAGAAATGAAGTGATAGAAAAATCTACTGGCTTGCATTTAGGGCACGTATTTATGGATGGTCCAGCACCAACACATATTAGATATTGTATCAATTCTGCGGCTCTTAAATTTATTCCCAAGGAGTAATTTAAAGCTATTTCGAGCGGAGTCGAGAAATCTTTAAACCTAGAGATTCTTCAATCCGTTTTACTTCCTTCAGAAAGACAAAGCATATTATTTATTGTCATCCCGACAAGGGGAGGTAACTCTATACTAAGATCCTTCGACAGTCCCGATAATTATCTGGATGTTTTTCAGGATCTACTTATAAATACTTTTAATAGTAGAAGCTAAAACAATTCCGATAGCTATTGGAAAAGCTTTACGAGAAATAGTGCCATCTCAAAATGATTTATATTATGTTGCAATAATACCTTTTCGAGCGGAGTCGAGAAATCTTTAAACCTAGAGATTCTTCAGTCCGTTTTACTTCCTTCAGAAAGACAACGCATATTGTTATTGTCATCCCGACAGTAGGAGGTAACTCTATATTAAGACCCTTCGACAGTCCCGATAATTATCTGGATGTTTTTCAGGATCTACTTACAAATACTTTTAATAGTAGAAGCTAAAACAATTCCGATAGCTATTGGAAAAGCTTTACGAGAAATAGTGCCATCTCAAAATGATTTATATTATGTTGCAATAATACCTTTTCGAGCGGAGTCGAGAAATCTTTAAACCTAGAGATTCTTCAATCCGTTTTGCTTCCTTCAGAAAGACAACGCATATTGTTTATTCTCATCCCGACAATAGGAGGGATCTCTATACTAAGTTCCTTCGATAGTCCCAAGACTTTTTTTTAAAAATTAATATCAATTGAAATATATTAATCGTAATATTGCTATATAATAATAAAGCAGGATGGGAGTTACAAAATCTGAAATCTTTACAGAGCAACAAAACAAGATCGCACTTATTGCTAAAGCTTTTGGGCATCCTGCTAGAGTTGCAATTTTACAACATCTATTCAAGATGCAAACTTGTATTTGTGGAGATCTAGTTAATGAAATTGGTTTAGCACAACCAACAATTTCCCAACATTTAAAAGAGCTTAAAAACTTGGGGCTTATTAAAGGGAATGTAGAGGGCACAAGTGTATGTTATTGCATTAATCCAGACAAATGGAATGAGGCACTCGGCACATTTAAGGAATTCTTGGAATTACAACCTGCTAAACAAAACCAGTGCAAATAGATAAATAAGCATAATATCAATTTTAAAATTAAGAGCTATGAAACTGTCAGAAATAAAAGAAACACTCAAAAATTTAGAAAGCATTGCCTTTGAACTTCCTGACGGCAGTCTAGTGCCACGACATTTTCATACAACAGAAGTAGGTAAAGTAACTAAACACTTTATAGATTGCGGCGGAATAGTTAGGAAAGAAGAAGTAGCTAATTTTCAGCTTTGGGAGGCAGATGATTACAATCATAGACTTCATCCTGAAAAATTAGTACATATTATAGAGCTTTCAGAAAAAATATTTGAGATGGAAGCTCTCGAAATAGAAGTAGAGTACCAAGGTGAAACCATTGGAAAATACGGATTGGATTTTAAAGGTGAGAATTTTCTATTAACTAACAAATTGACAGATTGTCTTGCCAAAGATAAATGCGGAATTCCTTCAGAAAAAACTAAGGTAAATTTATCTTTTCTGACAAAAGAAGAATCAAATTCATGTGCCCCTGGATCTGGTTGTTGCTAGTAGTAATAAAGATATCATTCAAAGATGACACAACTTATAAATTAGAAAATGACACTTCCCAAAATTGAAGCTATAATAAATTCTTTAGATGTTAACTCCATTTCTAACGAACGCAAACAAGTATTAGCGCCATTAGTAAATTATACACAATCCAAGGTAAACACAAAAAGTGAGGTAAGATTAAATTTTATTTGTACCCATAATTCGAGAAGAAGTCATTTCTCTCAGGTTTAGGCTCAGACAATTGCTGCTCATTTTAAGGTTGATAATGTAGTTTGTTATTCGGGTGGAACAGAGGCTACCGCATTATTTCCAATGGTTGCTGAAACCTTTCAAAGATCAGGATTTAAAATAGATGTTCTTGCAGAAGGGACTAATCCTATATACAGCATAAAACACTCCGATAATAAACATCCGATTATTGGTTTCTCTAAAACCTATGATTCGAACTTTAATCCAAGTTCAGAATTTGCAGCTATCATGACCTGTTCCCATGCCGATGGGAACTGCCCAATGATTACAGGAGCAGAGAAACGATTTCCTATTGCTTTTGAAGATCCAAAAGTGTCAGACGGAACTCAGGAGCAGGAAAGTGTTTATAAGGAAAGAAGTTTACAGATAGCTACTGAATTGAAGTATGTTTTTTCTAAAATATAAGTTCAGCTTTAGCTCAATAAAAATGCCTACAAATACTAGTATTTGCTGGCATTTCTTTATATGAGATAGATTAAAATTTAAAATTCAAGTATAAGTCTTTAAATCGGGCTCTAATTTATGAATATAGATATCTCCGAAATTTTTTCTAACTGTTTCTATAATTTACACCATCAAATTCTCCTCGGTCATAAAAGTCGTCATCATTTGGATCGTGCTTATTAGAAGAGTCTTTTTTTTCTCTTTTGGTATCATTGGTGGAGTCACTGTCCTGATTTTGATCTCTCCTTTTTCTTTCTACTTCTAATTTTTTACGCTCTTCTTCCAGCTTTAATCTTTCTTCCTTTAATTTTTGTCGCTCCAATTCCAGCTTGCGGCGTTCTTCACTCCACTCAGCATCAGTGTTTAAATCTCGTTGAATATGATCTTTATCTGTATTATATGGAGATTCTTCGTGAGTATGTGAATCCTCATGAGTTTGCTGATTGCCATGTCTATCTCTATCCCGATTATAACTATCCATAACAGCTACTTCATATTCCCGATCTACATTATCACCGGTTTTGAATCTTTTGGTTTCTGCAAAGGTTTGGTGGTCTATACTTTCGGTATTTACGTATTTTTGATCTTCATTAATGTTTACCATTCCTATTGTCACGATAACGTGATTTTCCCCCTCCTTGTTTACAAACTCCCGAATATCTGAATTCTGGGAATTACTATAGGGATCATAATTCGCATCTATGATGGTTTTATCGACCTCTACGTCCAGATAAACCACTCTCAATAAATTCTTATTCACTAAGAGATTATCAACTTTTCCAATAACTCTGTTATCATGATCTTTCACTGGCCATCCACGTACATCTGCGTAATGACTGTCTACTTTATAATCTGATAATTCGTCGAGATAGTATAAATGTTTCTTCTGTTCTTTCATGATTTTAAAATTTTTATGGTTATAGATATTATGAAAGGAATCAAGAGTCTTTCCTTTTTTTCATAGAAGGCACTCAATTCATATTCGATTTTAATTTAATCAGATATATAATCTGATGAATTAAGAGTAGGCTAAAGAAATATTTTCAGGAATCTTAAAACTAAAACTCTTAGCAATAAATTTCCTGAATAATTTACTACGAGTATTCAGTAATTGGTAAATTAATCATTCTATTATGCTGAAGATTTGTAGAAGTCACTTCCTCAAACTCTGTTGCATTATCATCTGTAAATTCATTTTCATCTGTATCTCCATAGAAGAATAAAAAGAATAGCCCTCCAATAACTATTAAAAAAAGAAGAATCCAAGGCCATACTGGTGTCTTTTTGGTAATTTTTATTTCAGCCATAATATATTTTGATTGATTAATAGTTTATTAAAATTACAGAGATGGAATTGTAATTTTAATAAAGTTCATATAAACTATTGTTAATTAAGGCCTAACAACTTCAACAAGGTATGAGATGAGAAATTGACCAATTAAAATTGATTTCTACAGACCTACAAAAGAACTGTATGAAAACTATAAAATCTAGAATGAATTTAAAGGCTGGAGTATAGTTTATGCTTAATATTGCACTTTATTTAAAACACAAAATTCATGGAAAAAACTCCAAACAAATTACTTATTGTACTGGCTTTTTTTTCAATTTATGTTATCTGGGGCTCTACATATCTTTTAAATAAAATTGCTGTAAGCGAGTTAGCTCCCTTTATGCTGGCAGCTATAAGGTTTATTACTGCGGGGATTCTAATATTTGTTCTTTGTAAGTTTTTAGGGATAAGCCTTTCTGTTACTAAGAAACAGTTGAAAAACACCATAATTGCCGGATTTCTGTTTCTCACTTTTGGAAATGGGATCGTGGTTTGGGCTCTACGGTTTGTAGACAGTGGATTTGCTGCATTGGAGATCTCTGCACAACCCTTAATAGTTTTATTACTATTACGTGTTTTGGATGGTAAGAAAATAAAAACCATGTCTTTGATTGGGGTTGGATTAGGAATTATAGGAATGTATCTTTTGGTAAGTCAGAAGCAAATAATAAGTGATGGCGATTCTATAATTGGAATGGGAATGATCTTTTTATGTTTAGTAAGCTGGGCCTACGGAAGCATTTTTGTGAGTAAAGCAGATTTGCCTGCTAATTATTTTGTAAATACTGGTTATCAAATGATTTCAGGAGGGATTATGCTGATGCTTGCTAGCTTTGCGTTTGGAGAATCTTGGTCGCTCCCTACAACCTGGAGTGGAGAAGTACAGATCTCTATGATCCTGTTAATTCTCTTCGGAAGTATTGTAGCCTTTACATCTTTCAATTATTTACTGAAAGTTGTTTCGCCAGAGAAAGTTGCTACTTCTACCTATGTAAATCCAATTATTGCAATGAGCTTAGGCTGGTATTTCTTGAATGAACAAATTACACTTCAATCTTCTATTGCTGCTCTTGTTCTTTTAACCGGAGTATATTTTATCAATACCAAAAAGAAATTAATTCTTTTAGCAAGGTTTAAAGGTCGATTAAGACCAAAAAAAGTGGAGATAGAATAAAAAAAGCTCTTTTGTAATATCATTTGGGCTTCATAAATTAAATCACATAATTAGCTTTAAATGCGGAGTTCTTTAGAAAAAATTGCTTTAGGTGGAGGGTGTCATTGGTGTACCGAAGCTGTTTTCCAATCTTTAATTGGAGTTGAAGAAGTAGAGCAGGGCTATGTGGCGTCCAATGCTGATAATTCAAGTTTTTCTGAAGCTGTGGTTGTACATTTCAATTCAGAAGTCATACCTCTTAAGCGACTTATAGAAATTCATCTCTACACTCATAGAAGTATATCCATGCATAGTATGAGAGGAAAATATAGATCTGCTGTTTATACTTATTCCAAAATTCAAAAAGAAAAAGCTATAAAGATTATTGAAAATCTCCAACCAGATTTCAATAATAAGCTTATCACAAAAGTTCATTCCTTTGAAGCATTTAAAGCCTCCAGAGAGGAACTTCATAATTACTACCTCACCGATCCTCAAAAACCATTTTGTAAAACATTTATAGCGCCAAAACTTAAAATGTTACTGGGGCAATTTTCAGAAAATATAAAATCTGATTATAAAAATTAAACAGTATAAGGATCTATCTTATACATAAAGCAAAAGGGTTTAAAGAACTAAGTTCCCTAAACCCTCTTTTATTTGATATAATTGTAATTTAGAACTCTTGTACAGTAGGTCTAATTACAATCTCATTTACATCTACATCATCTGGTTGCTCAATTGCATACGCAATAGCACGAGCAATAGAATCAGAAGGAATTGCTTGTTTGTAAAATTCTTTTACGTGTGCAGAACTTTCTTCATGAGAACTTCCATGCTTTAATTCAGATTCGATAGCTCCGGGCTCTATAGAAGTAGTTCTAATAGCACCTCCAACTTCATGTCTCAATCCTTCAGTTATTGCTCTAACAGCATATTTGGTTCCGCTATAAACAGTACCTCCCGGGCTAAAAACTTTAATTCCTGCAACAGAAGATAAGTTTATTATATGTCCAGAAGATTGATTTTGAAATATTGGCAATACTGCAGCAATTCCGTAAAGCACTCCTTTAATGTTAATATCAATCATTTTATCCCATTCCTCAACTTTAGTTTCAGAAAGAGGAGCAATTGCCATTAAACCAGCATTATTAATCAACACATCAATTTTACCAAAAGCAGAAACAGCTTTGTCAACCAAAGCTTTTACATCTGCAGCCTTGGTTACATCAGTCTTTAAAACTTCAGCCTTTCCACCGTTCTCTCGAATTTCTTTTGCGATTTTCTCTAAATTCTCTATTCTACGAGCTCCTAAAACTACGGATGCTCCTTTGCTTGCTAAATGTCTTGCTGTTGTTTCTCCTAAACCACTACTTGCTCCAGTAATTACAACAACTTTTCCTTTTATATTATGTTCCATTTCTATAAATTTTAAGTTTAACTATTAAATTCTGATGCAAATCTAGGGGAAAGAAAGTGCTTTGAGGCAGTAGAATTAGAGATTAGGATTAGTTTAACCTCATCGATTGACCTACATCAATTTTAATTCTTAAAACCGACTTAAATTCATCTTGAGTTTTTATAATCACGTTATGAACTTGAGTTGGCAAGAGTAATTAGATTTGAAATTCGGTGAAATGAGATCAATCCTCTTCAGCAGAAAAAAATATCAAGCAGCAGCAGGGATAATTATAAAGTAAGTTCCAATTTGCTTAGTTATCAATTGCCTATTCTTTTAAAAGCATCCGTAATTTCATTATTTTTAGCATGACAGAAAGTACTAACTGCAGCTCATGATAATTGAATTTATTGCTGATTCAGCATTTAGCTTTCAATTCAAAACACCTTAATTTTTATTATGACTTATTTTACTGAAGATTTTTCGCAGTTTTTCATGGATCTGGCTGGAAACAATAATACCGAATGGTTTCATGCGAACAAACCACGCTATGAAAAAAGTGTCAAAGAACCTTTTGAGATTTTTATAGGCAAGGTCATAGAAGAGATAAGCAAATTAGATCCTGAGTATCAAATAACTCCTAAAGAATGCATTTTCAGACTTCATAGAGATGTAAGATTCTCTAAGGATAAATCTTCCTATAAATTATTCTCCTCTGCAGTTATATCGCCAAAAGGAAGGAAAGATAAAAGCTTACCCGGGCTTTATCTTAGATTATCTCCAGAAGATATTGGAATTATGGGAGGTTGTTACAATCCTTCCACTTTACAACTTCAACAAATTAGAACCGCAATAAGTGCAGATCCAAAGGCATTTCGGGCCTTGATAGAGAATGAAGATTTTAAAGAAAGATTTGGTGAAATTAAGGGAGATGTTAATAAGCGGATTCCGAAAGAATTTCAGGAAGCATTTAAAGTTGAACCTCTTATTGCAAATAAGCAGTTTTATTATGGAATTACGCTGCCGCCAGAAATAATTACCCATAAAAATTTAGATACTTTGGTACTAGACCATTGGAAAACTATGCAACCTCTTAATGATTTCCTCACTGAAGCTATTACTGAAGATGGCTTATAACATGTTTTCAAAGTAGAACTCAGCAAGAATATTTCTATACTAAATTTAAAAGCCCAAAAATAATAGTCTTTTTTGAAGTTAAATATTATTTTTATACTTTACTGTAATTCAGTAAGCAATTGCTGTTTGTTTTAATATTAAAGGCGATTTCCTTTCTATTAATTTTAATAGTTAATCAAACATTTGAAAAAGAACACTCATGGAACTTGTAATTTATATAGTTATTGGAATTGTTATCGCTGTAGTCATTTACCTTTTAGTTACAAAAAGTTCAGTATCTCAGGAACATGAGATCAATAATGAAAAGAACAAGAAAACGCAGTTTAATCCTGAAAAGGTTACTGGATCAAAGCCCAATAAAGAAAAAAGTGAGGTTGAAGAGAAAGAGAAAAAAACTTAATTTCAATATTTACTGTATAAAAAATTAAAGTATAACTGATTCTTTTCAGAGTTTTTGCTTGGTAGTGATTATATGAAAACGGAAAAATTGCAATAAATATTCGAGGATTATTTAAAAAATTGAATGCAGTGATAATGGGAGTAGAGGAAAAAATCCGACAATTGCCAATAGGATATTCCAAAACCATGTATGAAGAAAAAACTTATGGCATTACCAGAAAAGATTTCAATAAAGGCAGAAGCATAAAAGTTTATGCTGAAGAACTTGGTGGTAAAAATTATATAAGCTTTAATTTTTATTCTACTCGAACTTCAGAAAGTATCAAACCTTGTGAAATGGAAAGGCAAAAAATCATTCATTTTTTAATGAACCATGAACCCATAATTGGTTAAGACTCTATATTTATAAGGACTTTTACAGTAAATAATGGTGAAGAATAATTCTTATATATATCTTAGAAAAAAAGAAACAACATGAATATTACTTTAGAACAAGCTTAAAAAATAATAAATTCTGCTTTAGAGAAAGCAAAACAAATGGATTTGAAAATGAATATTGCAATTGTGAATGCTGGAGTTAATCTGGTTGCTTTCGCAAAGATGGATGACGCCTGATTAGGGTCTATCGATATATCAATAAAAAAGCAGAAACAGCGAGATATTTCAATATGCTAACCGATCAAATTGGAAAACTTTCGCAACCCAGCGAATTCCTATTTAATATCGAACATTCTAATGGGGGCTTAATTAGTTTTCCTGTTGGAATTCCTATAAAAAATTCAAAAAATGAAATAATTGTTGCTATTGGTGTTAGTGGTAGCAGCGTAGAAAACGATCATAAAGTTGCTTCTGCCGGTATAGAAAAATTTTAACTAGTAATTTAAAAATTTGTTTTGAAATAAAAAAACGCAATATCAATATTGCGTTTTTTTTATGGGTTTAAATTGATGATAGAAAACATACGAGTTTCAAAAAGCATTCTCTACTAAATAGTTGTAGGAGAGTTGAATTAGTGTTGCAGAAAATATTGATTAGATATTAAAAAATCCTTTTAACCAACTGGATTACCAGGTCGATACTAAAAGACAAAGTAAACATCTAATGTGCATATTTCGATCGATTATTGAATTTTCTCTCATTTTTTGTAACATAAGACAATAAAACGGGTCTATTAGATACATCAATCATCCAATAAATGAAATTACCTTTTCTAAGCATCATCATGCTTTCCATTTGTATTAGTGCAACCGCACAAGAAACTAAAAAACAACTTCAAATTAAAAGAGCGGAAGAAGCTCCAAAGATAGACGGGGTCCTCAATGATCCTGTCTGGGCAGATGCACAGGAAGCAGTAGACTTTATCCAATTTAGGCCAGATATGGGTGTAAAAGAAAATCTGGAGAATAGAACCGTGGTTAAAATGGCTTTCGATAATACAGCCTTATACATCTCTGCACATTTATACGATGATCCTACAAAGATATCCAAGCAGCTTTCTAGCCGAGATAATTTTGGAAATGCAGATTTCTTCGGATTTATAGTAAACCCTAATAATGACGCTCAAAATGATACAGAATTCTTTGTTTTTGCTTCTGGAACCCAAGCCGATGCTATTTCTAATCCAAGTGTAGGTGAAGATTTTGGCTGGAATAGTGTTTGGAGCAGTGCAGTAGAGATCGTGGACGATGGTTGGATCGTGGAGATGAAGATTCCATATCGTTGTCTTAGATTCGATAATAATAACATAGAGACTTGGGGAATACAATTCCATAGAAGTTTTAGAAGGGATGAAACTCAATATACCTGGAATCCTATAGATATTTCCAAAGGGAATATTGGCTTATACCATGGAGAATTAAATGGGTTGAACGATCTGGATCCTCCAACAAGACTTTCCCTTTATCCATTCGTTTCAACTGTTCAAAATAATTTTGATGGTGTTTATGAGTCTAACTTCAACGCCGGTTTAGATGTGAAATATGGTCTTACCGAAAACTTTACATTAGATGCTACGCTTATTCCAGATTTTTCACAAGCTGGATTCGATAATATCACCTTGAACCTTGGACCCTTCGAGCAGACTTTTTCTGAACAAAGACAATTTTTTACTGAAGGAATAGATCTTTTTTCTAAAGGAAATTTGTTCTTTTCAAGAAGAGTAGGAAGCGCGCCAATCACAGACCCTGTGACTTCTGAAAATGAAGAGGTGGTGGATTTTCCAGAATCGGTGAAAGTGCTAAATGCAATTAAGATTTCTGGAAGAACAGGAAATGGACTAGGCTTAGGCTTTTTTAATTCCTTTACAGAAAAAGCAGAAGCAACCATTGAAAATATAGAAAGTGGAGATAGAAGGAGGGAAGTGGTAGAGCCTTTTACCAATTATAATATTATGGTTATAGATCAGCAGTTTAATGGGAACTCCTCTATTGGGATCATCAATACGAATGTAACCCGGGAAGGATCTTTTAGAGATGCAAATGTTACCGCGATCACGTCAGATATAACTAATAAGAGAAATACTTACCAGATTCGTGGAGATATAAAAATGAGTAACATCAATTTGGAATCTGGAACTCTAACAGGTTTCAGCACTTTTGTAGCTGCACGTAAAGCGCATGGGAATCTTAGATATAGCATAGATTATAGTTATGCAGATACCAAATTTGATCCTAATGATCTTGGTTTGCAGTTTAGAAACAATTATAATGATCTAGGAATAGATATTAATTACAGAACTTTTGAACCTTCCGGTATCTGGAACCGCTATTTCGCTAATTTTTATGTGAATTATACAATGCTGGCAGAACCAAACACCTTCACAGGATTTGGATTGGGATTAAGCGCTAACGGAACTACAAAAAAATTGTATGGGATAGGTGCGAACATCAATTTACTTCCCGGAAAGCAATATGATTATTTTGAACCTAGAAAAGCAGGAAGCTATTTTATTAGAGAAAATGGGGTGAATTTTAATGGCTGGTTCAACTCAAATAACAATAAAAAAGTATCGATTAATGCCAATATTGGTGCTGAATCTTTACTTGAAGACGGACGAGATTATTTTGATTATTGGTTTGGAATTGGACCTCAAATACGTTTCAATGATAAATTCATGATCTCTTATTTTTTCTCCCGAGACCATTATCTAGGAGATAGAGGTTATGTAACTCAAGTAGATGATGATGTAATTTTTGGAGATCGGGATAGAGAAGAGATCGAACAAACTTTTAATGCGAGTTATAACTTCAATCCTAATCATACCTTATCACTCACTCTAAGAAATTACTGGGGAACTGTGAAGTATGATGATCAATTATTTAGTTTGCAGGATAATGGACGAGTTACTAATACTACAGGCTATACCACTACTAACATTCCAAATAATCCAGATATTAATTTCTCTACCTGGAATTTCGATCTTGGCTATTCCTGGCAATTTGCACCGGGAAGTTTTGTAACTGCGCTATACCGTAATCAGTTATTCAATTTTGATACTGCAGCTCGAGATTCTTACACACAAAGTATAGATACCTTGTTTAAGCAACCTATAAACAATGTGTTTTCTTTAAAGCTTCAATATTTCCTAGATTATAATCAGATCGCCGGAATATTTAAAAAATAGCTCTTTTTAGATATTACTCAAAACGAGCGGAAAGAGAAATTCAATAGCTGGTTTTTTTTATAAGAAATTGAATTATCATTTTGAAAATTGTTTAAAGTGGGATTGGGTTTTAAAAACTACATTTGCGCTTCGAGAAACATAGCATAAGATTCAGTTGGTTTTAGCTGAAATTTAAGCTGAGTTCCAGCTTAAATATTGGTCATGGAGAAGAATGAAACAGAAATAGAAAGAGCGATCACTTCCGCAGAAATTGAAAGTTGCATTGCGGTTTTGTCCCAATTGGTAGAAGATACAGATCAGATCTTCGATATTCCTAAGGAACAAAGAACCGAACTTTTAAAAGTAGCCGGAATGTTTTCCAGACCCAATCGCGATGAATTTTCCCGAAGAAAAAAGGATGCGAAAAAGGCATCAAAACGCAAGCAAGAAGCCAAGGATAAAACTGCACGTAAAGAAACTGGAATCCGAAATGCTCGTGAAGCCTCAGTATTTGTAGCTCCCAAATTGCTTCCTATGGCTCACTTAACCAATAAAGTGAAACTAGAGCTGGAGACAGCTAGAAAATGTTATGTCTGCAAAACGGAATTTACTAGAATGCATCATTTTTACGATTCTATGTGTACCTCTTGTGGCGATTTTAATTACGCCAAGCGTTTTCAGAATGCCGATGTAAAAGGACAGGTAGCGGTAATTACAGGCTCCCGTTTAAAAATAGGATATCACATAAGTTTAATGCTTTTGCGTGGTGGGGCAACAGTGATAGCAACTACACGATTTCCTGTAGACTCTGCTTTGAGATTTTCTAAGGAAGAAGATTTTACCGAATGGGGTCACCGATTAAAGATCCACGGACTCGATCTTAGGCATATTCCAAGTGTGGAGATCTTCTGCAATTTTATAGGGCAAAAATATGAGCGATTGGATATCCTTATTAACAATGCTGCGCAAACCGTAAGAAGACCTGCAGGGTTCTATCAGCATTTGATGCCTAATGAAGAACGCCCAATTGGTGCCTTGCCAGAATTCGCTCGAGATCTTTTAGGAGATCATAGTAACTGTCTAGAGGAGCTAAAAGTGTTCAAACCAATAACTTCATCCAATACCAATATGCCGGTAACCTGGCATGGGCCTGAGCCTGGAATTGGATTGCGAGCTTCAGCCAAATTATCTCAGATCCCTTATAGTTTTGACAATACTTTGGTTGCTAAAGAAGTATTTCCAGAGGGAGAATTGGATGCCGACTTGCAACAGGTGGATCTTAGAAAAACAAACTCTTGGCGCCTAAAACTTGGTGAAATTGAAACTACAGAAATGCTGGAAGTTCAACTGGTAAATTCAGTTGCTCCGTTTGTGTTGTGCAATAGGCTTTCAGAAATAATGAAAAAGGACAATACTGGGAAAAAGCACATTATAAATGTTTCAGCCATGGAAGGAAAATTCTATCCAGGTTTTAAGGAAGACCGGCACCCACATACCAATATGGCAAAAGCTGCTTTAAATATGCTCACTCATACTTCTGCCGGGACTTTAGCAAAAGATGGGATCTTTATGAATGCGGTAGATACAGGTTGGGTTACAGATGAAGATCCAGCAGCCTTAGCAAAGTTGAAACAGGAGCGTGACGATTTTCAGCCGCCTTTAGATATTGTAGATGGCGCGGCAAGGGTTATGGATCCTTTATTAGATGGGATTAATAGTGGAAAACATTGGTGTGGAAAATTCTTAAAAGATTACAGGCCTATTAACTGGTAGTAAAGTTTCTATTAGTTGAAAACAACATTTTCATGATCTTTATCGGTCTTGGGTTACAAATTTAGCGAAGAGTAGGATGAGTTCTTGTCGACATAGATGTGCTATTACTTGGTGTTCTTTTACTCAATTGCCCACTAATTTATGATATCCGTCGTTATACTGCGCTATTTTCTAAGGGCTTGATATTATTAAACTCTTTTTCTTTTAAAGATTTTTCTTCTTCTAAATCATAGTCATCTTGCAAGCCTAACCAAAACTTAGCGCTTGTTCCAAAAAACTTTGATAGGCGTAGAGCCGTGTCTACCAGTTATCCTTCTTCTTTTCTTTAGTATTTCGCTGATTCGTGTTTGAGGAACAAAAGTTTCTTTGGATAATCGATAAGCACTAATTTCCAATGGATCTAAAAATTCCTCTTTCAAAATTTCTCCGGGATGAATGTTATTTAATTTTTTCATATCTCATTTTTTTAATTTAATGGTAGTCGACAATTTGAACTTCAAAAGCATTATCATTTTCCCATTTAAATAGTATTCTCCATTGTTTATTAATTTTAATGTTACTAAAGCCTTCTAAATTTCCACTCAACTTTTCTAAATGATCAGCAAGAGGAATTCTCAGATCATTTCTATTTTGAGCAGTACTTATCATTCATTTGTACTTTTCCAATCCGGTTGACTATAAACTATTTAATTCAGCTAATTTATCTAGTAACAGACTTCTATAATTTTCCATATAATCAGGGAATAATGCATTGCGAAAACGCCATGATTTATGAAAACCATCATCATTTTTAAATTCTAAATAAAATCCTCCATTTGCATTTGTGCAATCAGTACAATCCAAATATCCATTTGGTTCATTAAATATTTCATTAGGTAACTCAATTATTCAGGATTTATAATCTCGATAATCTACGTTAGTCATCAACTGATAGTTGCCTCCAAAAAAAGTATTCTCAGGGTAATTAGAATCTATGTCCTTATATATTTTTCCATTATCTATTTTATATATATCAGAACAACCTCCTTCACAGCTTGAATCTGAAAACCAGCCAAAAATGAGTATTCCATTTCTTTGCGTGTTTTCTTCTGTAGTTATATTATCATCTACGGAGTTGCATCCAGAAAGGATGAAAAATACTAATAAGCTTAATATAAAATACAGGTTTTTCATTTCAGTTTATTGTTTTAAATTTAGTATTGTCCTATAAAAAAAATCAGGATTTCGGTGAGGCTCGAAGTAACGCGAATTAAGACTGTTTTCAATGTTTAGGAGCTTGCTATTGGAACACAGAATTATTTTTTCCTTTTTGAAAAATTTATATAGAATAAAATATTGATTTTCAATTAGTTGGAATAAAGTCTTGCGTCTTGAATCTAGCAGCGCAGCAATCTTATATCTTTTGTCGGACGACAATGATTTAAATTATTGCTGACTTTTTTTTTCGTTATTAAAGTCAAACCTAGTTAAAATTAAAATACGAAATCGGAAAAAGTTATGAGGTTCAACTTCTAACATGTTTAGGACCAAGCCCTTAAGCTAAGGCCTCAACCGAGAATAGCATAAAAACGAGGAATTACCAGAAGCGGTTAAAAAGCTAATCTCCGAAAGATATAGAAATAATAAGATCACCGAAGTGGAGAGAGTAGATAGTGCAAAAAAAGGAGTTTTCTATGATGTGGAATTCAAGCAGAAAGGCAAAAATAAGGATGTGGAATTTAGAGAAGATGATACTCTTATAAGCTGAATTTTTATCAATCAAAAGACGATTTGATGCAAAATATTCGCTTGCCTATCTATTAAAATAGTTTAAGTCAGAAAATTGAGATGGGAACAAATCTTTCTAATTAAAAAAATCTTAGTAGATTAGAGTATATTTTTTAATTTACTGTAAAATAAAATTCATAAATATGGAATATGTTTCTATAGCGTTACAACTTATCGTAGGTCTTAGTATCCTCAATGTTTGGCTTATTCAGTATAATAAAAACTCACAATGGCGTGGAGGTAATGCAACAACAATTAAGGAGGAATTTGCCGTTTACGGATTACCTCAGTGGAGTCTTTATGTAATAGGGTTTTTAAAAGTAGCTCTGGCTATTGTGCTTATTTGCGGTATATGGTTCCCAGAACTTATAGATCCGGCAGCATTAGGCCTTGCATTTCTTCTCACAGGATCTGTTTTGATGCATATTAAGATTAAAGACCCGATTAAAAAATCTTTTCCGGCATTTCTATTTTTAGTGCTATGCTTAATACTGGTTTTTATATCATAAGTTTTCCTATTTATAAGCTCAATATTAATGCTATAGCAATATAGGCGTTTATTACAGAATAGATAATAGAAGGTGCAGATTGAATAAAACTGTCTCTGATCCTCAAGCGTACCCCGAACCCCAATAACATTAGTATGGATAAACCTACTGCAGCTGCAATACTTAAATAAGGAAGGAATAAATAGCCAAGCCCAAGTCCAATGGCTCCTATAATTTGTAATGCTCCAATAAGATTTAAATGATCGCTGAGTCCATAACGAATAAATTCAGTTCGCATTTCCGCTGTGAAAAAACAGCTAAATCCGAAAAATAAAAACGATAATGTTGAAAATATTACCAAAAAAGTTAATAAGGTCATTGTATCTATATAGTAAATGAGTCTGCTATGGGGCTAATACGTTTTGCAAATCTAATCAATCCTTAGGTAATTACTTAATTTATCGTTTAAGACTAGGAAACACATTCTGAGTATTTAAAATGGTTTTACTTTTAAATTAGATGTTTTTATGAAATTTGGACAAACCAGGAAATTTGTAAAGAACATATGAATAATTTGCACTTAGCTATTTTTGTACAAGAAACTGAAGAAGCTTTGGAAGATTTTAAATCATATGAATTGGCGCTAATAACGTAAAGAAAACTAAAGCCAGCATTAAAATTATATTGAATCGATTAAACATAAAATTATGAAAGCAATAGGATTTAAAAAATCACTACTAATATCAGAGAAAGAAAGTTTCATTGAATTTACTACAGAAAAACCATCTCCTAAAGGATATGATCTGTTAGTAAAAATTCAGGCAAACTCTATAAATCCGGTAGATTATAAAATACGAAAGAACGCAGCAAAAGACGAAGTTTTAAAAACTCCAAAAATTATTGGTTGGGATGCTGTAGGAATTGTAGAAGCAGTAGGAGAAAAGATCACTAAATTTAAGGTGGGCGATGCTGTTTTTTATGCCGGAGATATTACCAGAAGTGGGAGTAATGCAGAATTTCAATTGGTAGATGAACGTATTGTTGGTAAAAAACCTAAAAACCTCAGTATTGCTGAAGCTGCTGCCATGCCATTAACAAGTTTAACAGCCTATGAAGCTTTGTTTGATCGAATAAGAATAGATCCTAAAAAAGACAAAGGCAAGTCGGTATTGATATTGGCTGGTGCTGGAGGAGTAGGTTCTATCGCGATTCAGTTGGCTAAAAAATTAGGAGACTTAACCGTAATTGCTACGGCTTCTCGAGAAGATTCTATAGAATGGTGTAAAGATTTGGGAGCCGATTTCGTAGTTAATCATTATAATTTAAAGGAGGAATTAGAAAAAATTGGTCATAGTCAGGTAAACTATATTTTAGATTTTGTGGACCTGGAAGCATATTGGGAAACTGCAACAGAGATCATTAAACCACAAGGACATATTTTATCTATTACAGGTAGTAGTAAGCCTTTAAATCTAGATCTGCTAAAAAACAAAAGTGTCACCTTTTCTTGGGAATTAATGTATACCCGATCTATGTTTACCACCGAAGATATAGAGAGACAACACGAGATCTTAAATCATATCGCAGACCTTCTGGACAACGGCACTATAAGATCTACCTTGAATACTACTTTAAATGGTTTTACCGTAGAGAACTTAAAAGAAGCGCATAGACTACAGGAATCTGGTAAGTCTATTGGTAAAACGGTAATTTTATTTTAAGCTACTTTTTTTGAATAAAAAAAATACTGTATGTCCGCTTTTGTTCCAGTAAATAGTTTTTTATTAATTAATTACAGGTTGTTACCGTCATGCTGAACTTGTTTCAGCATCTCAAATATGTGGTATAAGACCCTGAAACAAGTTCAGGGTGACGCGACCATTTCAGATAGGATAATTTGGTCACTGGACTCTAAACGGATATACAAAAAAAAAACAGAAAGCGTTCGTATAAAGTTGAATGGACTTTGAAGGGAAATCTTTAAAGGCTATTGAATATTTACTCCACATTGCAGAAGACCATCTAATGTTCTCACATACCGAATAAATCTGTCCTGAAAATTATGAATCTGTTGCTTATGAATTTATTTATTCTGTCGAAAAAGAAATTTTGGAAACCTTGAGATGCAAAACAGCAGATACCCAAACTGAAGCCTCTAAGAATACGAAATCTTCTGTAGATGCTTTATTGAAACAAGCCAAATTCATCAAATTCGTGAATGAGGCCTTTAAGCGTTGTAAGGTAATTGCTGCCGATGGAGAAGGGGAGCGCTTGTTAAAAGCCACTTTTGTAAAAGACCATATGAAAGATAAAGCTGTTCATCTAAATGATAAACCAGAATCCTTTAAAAAAAGTATGGCAAAACACCGCAACTGGGACCGAAGACCCGTAACAGATTCTATTCCGATATAATTTTATTAAATCATTCTATATTTAAAAGCCATCCGAAAGGGTGGGTTTTTTTGTTGATCTATTTTGAAGAGAATAGGTTGAATATTCTTGACTTAAAATTTTTAATTTGAAATCAAAAAACAATTAAAAAACCCCAAGAAACCTAAATTTCCCGGGATCTATTATTGCAATAAAAAATCTTATTTCTTAGAAGGATCTACCGCATCAGATTTAACACTATACTGGTTTTCTTGATATTCTTTACACATAGCAGCAAAATCTGTTGGTAAGATGGTTCTAAAATCGTGTGAAACTTGAGGGATCACTTCCACCATTTTATCTATCATCTCTTGAGGATCAAACTGGTTTTCATCCATTTCATTGGCGGCAGCTTCAATATTTTTTCTAGGCGTAAAATGGAAGTCTTCATCAAACCATTGCGCATAGTTATCGTACATTCTGTCATTAAAACCTGTATCGTATGGCTCAGGATTTATAGTCGCAACAGAAAGCCCCATTGGGGTTAATTCGTCTCTTAAAGATTGCACTATAGATACAAGCGCATGTTTGGAGGCATTATAAGATCCTAAATATGGTGAAGAAGTTAATCCTGCTACTGAAGAAACGAAAACTAATTTTCCGCTTCCTTTTTTAACCATTTTTTTAATAAAGGTTTGTGAGAATTCCAGATTGGAAAACACATTGGTTTCCATTACTTCATGAATTAGATCTACAGGCATTTCTGAGACTGGCCCAGAATGACCTATCCCGGCGTTATTCACCAATATATCTATATCATATTCCCAAGCTTTCTGGCAATCCATGGGATCCAAAATATTTAATTTTATGACCTCAATATTATCTTCTAAGCCAGCTTTTTTTATGTCTTCTAATAACCTTGATTTCTGTTCCCAATTATTAACTCCAGCAATAATTTTATGTCCTTTTGCAGCAAGGCCTAATGCAACCCCTTTTACTAATCCTGATCCTGCACCTGTAATTAAAATTGTCTTCTTAGTCATTTGCTCTTTATATTACTAAATGATACAGAGAACTAACTAAGTCTCTTTAATTTTACCATGCGTTGGGATTGTAATTAACTAGACTTTAAATCTTATAAGAAATCTACATGCGGACTTTTCCGCTATTTTTTATATAGCTCTCACCTCTAAATTCGTATACAAAATAATCTTTGATCAAACCATCAGTAGAATAAATATTAACAAAAAAAACCCAACTTAATACTAATATTGAAACCAAATCCTGAGAGCTATCGTATCTTGGACGAAACTACTATGAGGTTACCTGCTAGCAAACATCCTTACATAAACAAAAGTGGATTGCAGGAATATCTAGAAAGTTTAAAACAATTACTTAAGCATCATTTGGATACACTTAACAATAAATTATAGATTATGGGTGAAATAGCCACTTCAAAAAGTCAGATTACTTTGTATTACAATTCTGAATCGGGAATAGCAAAGCAAACTTTAGCCTATGCTAAATCCGAAGGATTACCTATTCAGGAAATAGATATCTTAAAAACGAAAATTACCGGAACTCAAATTGTAGAGCTTGCAGCTAAGTTAAATATGGAAGTGGAAGACCTAGTAAATCAAGAACACTCTTCTTATAAATCACAATTTGAACATCATAATTTCTCGACAGACGATTGGATAAAAATGATCCAACACAATCCGGAAATTATGAACCAACCTATTGCCTTAAGAGGCGATATTACTATTTTAGTAAAAACTCCAACGGATATTATTAATATATAGTTTCTCAGTTCATGAATAGTAAATCAACTAACAAAGCTATCTACATTACCACGACAGAACCGAACAGCGGTAAGTCCATTGTCTCCTTAGGATTAATGCAAGCGCTATTAGGGAAGGCAGCAAAAGTCGGCTATTTTAGGCCTATAATTGACGACTTTGAAATTGGGAAAATCGATAATCATATCAATACAGTCTCCACTTATTTCAATTTGGATATTAATTTTAATGATGCTTATGCTTTTACACGAAGTGAAGTTATTAAAATGAAAAACTCCAATAAAGACGAGGAGATAATAAGAAAGATTATTGAAAAGTATAAAGCTATTGAAGAGCGGTTTGATTTTGTCTTGGTTGAAGGTACTAGTTTCGTTGGTGAAGGATCTATTATAGAGTTTGATATAAATGTGTTGATCGCCAAAAATTTAAATGTTCCAGCAATCATTTTAGCTGGTGGAGTTGGAAAAACTTTGGATGAATTTGTGGGGAACCTGCAAATGGCTTTTGATTCTTATAAGGATAAAGGTGTTGAAGTATTATGCGTTATTGCTAATAAGGTAGAACCAAAAAATCAGAGCTTAGTAATTTCTGAATTGGAGAAACACTTACCTTCAGAAGTTATTGTCAATGCCATCCCTCTAAATCCTATTTTGGCATATCCGTCGATCAAAGAAATTGTAGATGTTCTCGACGGGAAAGTACTGTTTGGAGAATCTTATATAAACAATCAAGCTGGTAATTTTAGTGTTGGAGCAATGCAATTGTCCAATTATCTCAAACATTTAAAAGAAAATGGTTTGGTGATTACACCTGGTGACAGAGCAGATATTATTCTGGGAGCTCTACAAGCACATATTTCAGATAACTATCCATCTATATCTGGAATATTACTAACAGGCGGATTGATTCCTGAAGATTCAATTATTAAACTTATTGAAGGATTATCAGACATTGTTCCAATTGTTTCAGTGCAAGGAGGGACATTTTCGGTGACCAATTCTATTGGGAACATAAAATCGCAGATTTATGCGGAGAATACTCAAAAGATAACTACCTCCATCCAAGACTTTGAAAAGTATGTAAATGTTGATGCTTTGGTAGAAAGACTTATTACATTCAAAACAAATGGAATTACACCAAGAATGTTTAAGTATAACTTATTAAATCAGGCAAAATCAAAGAAAAAGCATATAGTTTTACCTGAAGGAATGGACGAGCGAATTTTAAGAGCTACAAAACAGTTAATTGATCTGGATGTTGTAAAAATCACTTTGCTTGGAGATAAAAAACAAATAGAAGAAAAAATTGCGATGCTTGAAATAGCTCTGGATTTGAATAGCATTAATATTATAGATCCTATTGAATCTGAACATTTTGAGGAATATGCAAAAACCCTCTTTGAACTTAGGAAACATAAAAATGTGAATATATCCATGGCTAAAGATCTCATGGAAGATGTTTCTTATTTTGGTACCATGATGGTTTATAAGGGCGATGCAGATGGGATGGTCTCTGGAGCAGTTCACACTACACAACATACCATATTACCGGCACTTCAGTTTATAAAAACGATACCAGAGGCTTCCATTGTTTCTTCCGTGTTTTTTATGCTTTTGGAAGATCGCGTTTCAGTGTATGGAGATTGTGCCATTAATCCCAACCCTACATCAGAGCAATTAGCTGAAATTGCCATTTCATCTGCTGCTACAAGTTTGGCTTTTGGAATTGAACCTAAAATAGCAATGCTCTCTTATTCTTCTGGTACTTCGGGAGTGGGAGAAGATGTGGAGAGGGTTAGGAAAGCAACAGAAATTGTTAGAAACAAAAGACCAGATCTCAAAGTGGATGGTCCTATTCAATACGATGCAGCGGTAGATATTAAGGTGGGTAAATTAAAGCTTCCAGATTCTGAAGTTGCGGGACAAGCCAATGTCTTTATTTTCCCAGATCTTAACACTGGAAATAATACCTATAAAGCAGTGCAGCGGGAAACCAAAGCACTGGCCATTGGACCAATTATTCAAGGTTTGAACAAACCAGTTAACGATTTAAGCCGAGGTTGTACTATAGACGATATTTTTAATACCGTTATTGTTACGGCAATACAGGCACAAGATGTTCAAAATAAAAAAGAAGCATGAATATATTGGTAATTAACTCTGGAAGTTCCTCTATAAAATTTCAGTTAATACAAATGCCTTCCGAAGCATTATTATGCAGTGGGTTGATAGAGCGGATAGGTGAAAAAGATGCCATTCTAAATTATAAAACAAATACTGTAAAGCTTCAGCAAACAGATAATATTCCTACGCACAAGCAAGGGCTCAACAAGATTGTCGATTTACTGCTTGATTCTAAAAATGGGGTTATTGAGAACATCAAAGAAATCGAGGCGGTTGGACATCGTGTTGTACATGGAGGAAATTCATTTTCTAATACTGCCTTAGTTACTCCTGAAGTGAAGCAAAAAATTCAAGAATTTGCTGTTTTAGCACCTTTGCATAATCCTAGCAATCTTGAAGGTATCTTGGTAGCCGAAGAAGATTTTCCTTTCGCAAAACAAATTGCTGTTTTTGACACTGCTTTTCATCAAACAATTCCTGAAAAGGCCAAGAAATATGCGATTCCTAATTATTTATATGATGAACACAACATTCAGGTCTATGGTTTTCATGGAACAAGTCATAAATATGTTTCTGAAAAGGCCATTGATTATCTGCAATTAGAAAAATCAAAAATTATAAGCATTCATTTGGGCAATGGTTGTAGTATGACCGCAGTTGTAAATGGAATAAGTATAGACCATAGTATGGGTTTTGCTCCTTCTAATGGACTCATTATGGGTTCACGAAGTGGTGATATAGATCATTCTATAATATTCTATTTAACTAATAATTTGGGTTATAGCTTGGAGGAAGTAAATAATCTCCTAACTAAAGAAAGTGGAATGCAAGGTCTCACCGGTTCCAATGATCTAAGAGATATAGAAAAGGAAGCTGAAAAAGGGAATTCAGAATGCATTTTAGCCTTAGAGATGAATGCTTATCGAATTAGAAAATTCATTGGTACTTACGCTGCGGCCATGAACGGCTTGGATGCTATTATTTTTACCGCAGGAATTGGGGAGAATTCCAGTATGATAAGGAAGCTTGTTTGTACAGATATGGATTTCTTCGGAATTGATTTAGATGAGACAAAAAATGATCAGAAATCTCAAGAGTTACGTGAAATCAATACAATTTCTTCTGAAGTGAAAATATTAGTTATCCCAACCAATGAAGAATTAGAAATTGCGAAGCAGGCTTTTCAATTGCTTAATTAATTTCCTCTTCCTCTAGTATTCTTTTGGATAGACATATTAAAGTTCATTAATAATTGTGAGCTCTTTTATAATGAGGATTTTTTGATCCACAGCATATCTTTTGAATAAACTTACTTGTAAGGCTTTTTTTTTGAAGTTGCTCATATTTCAAAAAATTGGTGAATTCTCTTAGCGAGAAGGGAACTTGATTTCAGTCTGTCCTAAGGGATAGGAGGGAAGCAAGAATATGGATAGCATGATACAACTATTATTAGCTCACTTTTCATGTAAGTCTCTACTCGTTTTTCCGATTAATATTATCAAAATCCTTTTAAATAAATAGTCTATAGTGATACTAGTTCTATTCTATTATCAGACTCAAAAGTTACAATCGATTATACATTTATGAAAACTCAACATACAAAATATTCTATATTAGATCTTGCCTTAGTTTCTGAAGGCCATTCTCTAAAACAAACCTATAATGGCGCACTTGAACTGGCACAAAACGCAGAATCTTTTGGATACACACGCTATTGGTTGGCAGAACACCATAATGCTCCTAATATTGGAAGTAGCGCTACCTCGGTACTAATTGGTTATCTAGCCGAAGGTACAAACACACTCCGCATTGGCTCTGGAGGAGTTATGCTGCCCAACCACTCGCCGTTAATTATTGCCGAACAGTTTGGGACTTTAGCATCCTTATATCCTAACCGAATTGATCTCGGTTTGGGGAGAGCACCAGGAACAGACAGAGATACAGCACAAGCCATTCGCTCAGATTTTATGCAAGCCGCACAGTCTTTTCCTGCCGAATTGGATAAGATAGAAAAATACTTTTCTGCAGAGAATGCGAGTGCTAAAGTCCGTGCCACAGTAGCAGAAGGAGTGGAGGTTCCCATCTATATTTTAGGCTCCAGTACAGATAGTGCACATCTAGCTGCAAAAAAAGGATTGCCTTATGCATTTGCTAGCCACTTTGCGACGACCCATTTATGGGACGCGATTGAAATTTACCGTCAAGAATTTCGAGAATCAGAGGACTTAAAAGAACCTTACGTAATGGCCGGAGTAAATATTATTATCGCAGATACCGATGAAGAAGCGGAACGTTTATCTACTTCTTTGATACGCATGATCGTGGGTATATTTACAGGCAAACGAGATTATGTGCAACCACCGACAGCCATGACCGATGAGTTTGAGGAGATCCTGCGACACCCTCAAATACACCAAATGTTGAAATATTCTTTTATAGGTAGTAAAGCTACAGTAAAAGCTCAGGTAAAAGATTTTATGGAGCGAACCAAAGCTGACGAACTTATTGCAGTTACTAATATCTATGATGTGAAAGACAGGATTAGATCTTATGAATTATTTGCGGAGATCATGAAGGAGTTGAATTAAAATTAGTTTGTCCCTCTTGGCTTTGCAAATCATCATTTTTATTGCTAATCTTGGCTCAGCAGAACCAAAAGGTAGGAGGGATGCCTAGTGTGAGAAATGGAGTTAAAAGAAATTTGAATTTTATTTTAATAAAAAATTTAATCTATTCTAAAAAAACACCTATAGAAAATTAAATTATTTAGAATAAAGTTCCTCGATGCAAGCATACGAGGTATTTAGTAGAAGAAAGGTTTCTCGATGAAAACCTAAGGTTTTCAAACTTTCCTCTTCGTACGATGCAAGCATCGGGGAATTAAAACCTAAGAGATTAAACAATGTTTAAAATGCCCGTAATTATACGGTTTTAGTTAGATTATTTTTATAAATTAGTTAAAATTGAATATAACTAAAATAGAAATTAATGGATCCATTCGACTATATAATTATTGTACTAAAAGTAATTGTGGGATTAAGTATTTTAAATGTATGGTTAATTCAGCCAAAAAAACCTACAAAATGGAGAGGTGGAAACGCAAAAACTATTGTAGAAGAATTTGAAGTTTATGGTTTATCAAAGACACTTGTTTACATCGTAGGCTTTTTAAAAGTAAGTTTAGCCTTAATATTATTAGCTTCAATTCAATTTGAATCCTTAACTTTAATTGGAAGTTTGGGGTTAGCCGCTCTCTTATTAGGGTCTATAATTATGCATATTAAAGTTAAAGATGAGTTATACAAATCATTTCCAGCATTTTTATTTCTTTTGATGAATTTAGTTATTGCCTATACAGCTATTTAGAAATATTTATAATATGTTTCAACTGCAATAAATAAATTTATAGCTGCAAAAGTAAATGCGGGAGAAGATTTAATAAAATTATATTTAATTTTCAGCCTAACGATAAATCCAGCAAGCATTAAAAAAGATAATCCTATCGATGCTAATAGCAGTAATATTGGATAAAAGTAAAGACCAATTAATAAACTCAGTGCGCCTATTAATTGAAGAATTCCAGTTAGCTTTCTATACTTTGGCAACTTATATCGCTTAAACTCTGAAATAATAAATTTAGAATAAAAGCAGTTTATTCCAAAATAAATGAAGACCAAGCCAGAAAACCAGGTTATTACTGAAAGTAAATCCAAAAAACGTTGTTTGAAGTTGAATAAATATCTCTTATTACAAGATTACAATAAAACAATTACTATTGGTTAACAAGGCAATTTTATATAATGCCTTATTATATATTAATTACTGTATTATACTATTCTTATTCTGCTTGGAGTTTATACTTTGAGTAGCCGATTGGAAACTTTGTTTTGGTAAAAGCAATTACCAACCAATATTAAGCTTACTTCTCAAAAGTTTCTTTAAAAATGTAATGAAACCGAAGTATAAATTTAGGCGATAGCTACACTTAATTCGAGGTTCACAATTTCTTTAAATAATTAGCATATATGAGTAAGGTGTGTGAAATGGAATTAAAATATTATCTTTAATATTATGACTAATACAGATTTAAAGTTGCGTCTTCTCGTTAATTTCCTGTATAGTCATTACGAATATGTTGTTATAAAATTATAGGATCGGCATATTGAATAAGAATCACTTAATCAAAAGATGAAGTATGTTACAAAATGTTTTATTAGAACGCGAAGTATACTCATCAGAAGAACATAAAATGACCCAAAAAATGATTCAGGATTTCATCAAGAATGAAATTATGGATCACACAGAAGAATGGGAAAAAAATGGAATGGTTAGCCGAGAGATCTGGGAACGTGCCGGAGAATTGGGTTTGCTGTGCATTGATATGCCTGAGGAATATGGCGGAAGTGGTTTGGATTTTAGCTTTAGCGCCTTATTCATTGAAGAACTGGCAAAAGAAGGAGTCAGTGGACCAGGATTTTCATTACACTCAGATGTTATTGCTCCATATCTCTTAAAGTATGGTACCGAAGCTCAAAAGCAAAAATATCTTCCTAAAATGGCTTCCGGAAAAATGATCACATCCCTTGGAATGACAGAGCCAAACTGTGGTAGTGATCTTCAAGCTATCACAACAAACGCGGTAGATAAAGGAGACTATTATTTGGTAAACGGACAGAAAACCTTTATCACAAATGGTTATATGAGTGATATGTCTATAGTAGCAGTAAAAACCAATACAGGAACAGAGAAAGAAGGCGTGTCTTTATTAATTATGGAAAGCGATTCTGAAGGTTTTGAAAAAGGAATTCCTTTCAAAAAAATTGGAATGAAAGCCCAGGATACCTGTGAATTATTCTATGATGATGTGAAAGTTCCAAAAGAAAATTTATTAGGAGAAGAAGGATCAGGTTTCAAAATTATGATGAAAGAATTAGCTAGAGAGCGTTTAATAGTAGCGCTTAATGCTATAGGTGGGGCAGAAGGAGCCATTGAAAAAACTATTGAGTATACTTCTACAAGAACTGCTTTTAAGCAACCCATTGCTGGTTTCCAAAACACACAATTTAAACTTGCTGATTGTGCTACACAATTACAATTGCATCAAGCCTTTTTAGATCGTTGTACACTATTATTATCAGATCATAAACTAACTGCCGAAAGTGCTTCAATGGCGAAATATTCAGCAACAGAAATGCACTCTAAAGTAGTAGATGAATGCTTACAGTTATTTGGAGGTTATGGTTATATGTGGGATTACCCAATTGCCCGAATGTATGCAGATAATAGGGTAGCTAGAATTTATGCTGGAACCAATGAGATAATGAAAGTATTGATAGCTCGAGGTTTGTTTAAAGAACTGTTTCAACAAATGAAAGCAACGAAAAAATAACAATAGAAACTTAAGATAATTGCTAATACAGTTAATCACGGATTTTTCAGTTCCTCAAGTACGAGAATTTTGACAACTCAAAAGTTTATTTTTTTTGTTTTGGCTCTGTCTAAGTAATCTAAATTATAGTTACAAATGACTGCCTGGTAAAAATAGAATTCAAAATCGTCACAATTTAATATGTAGCTCTCTTTTGGCAAATACTGTATAATGCAGCTGCATTAGGTATTTATATAATTTTCAATTATAGCTATCAAATATTCAAGAAAATTCCAGTAAAACGGCTTTGACATAATATCTATCGATATAGTATAGTAAGGATTATATCAAAACCTCGTAAAAACTTCTTTTAAATATGAATCAGCCACCGGCTAATTAATATTTAAAAGTGTACTATAATTTATATTATGTAAAATAGAATATTTAGAAGTCCCATTTCTCCTTTTTTATAACCGGTTCAAAGAAAATGATCAACCAGTAACTTTCTGAAATTCTTCCACTTCACTGTAATATTAATAAAAATGCTTGCTTAACCCAATATGTAAAGTTTGGAATACATATAATCTCTTTAGCTTTTAATTTTACGGTTGACAAATGACCCTTAATTTCAAACTTTCTTATTCAAACTAACCTCAATCCATTTTTTTTTCTTCTAAATACTTCAAACTTTAGGCGTTTCAAGTTCTGTATTTTTATAATCAATGAGTTATTTTTGCCCGATGCAAAAAAATCCCAGAACTACGCAATTTGAATTTGTGGCGCTTATGGCGTCCCTTATGTCTGTGGTGGCATTAGCGATCGATGCCTTATTGCCTGCTCTGGATATTATTGGGATTTCAATTGGGACTGTAGAAATCGTAGATAACCAATTGCTTATTACGATGATCTTTCTTGGTCTTGGATTTGGTCCTTTGGTTTTTGGCCCTCTTTCAGACAGTTTAGGGAGAAAACCAGTGGTATACATGGGTTTTGCCCTATTTATCCTTGCCAGTTTTATCTGTATAAATTCAACAAGTTTAGAAATGATGGTTGCAGGACGGATCTTGCAGGGAATTGGCCTTTCTGCACCCAGAACCATGAGTATTGCTATTATTCGCGATATGTACAGCGGAGACCATATGGCGCGTATCATGTCTTTTGTAACCGTTGTTTTTATATTGGTTCCTGTGGTTGCTCCGGCTTTGGGTAAATTTGTTCTTGATTACTACAACTGGCATGGGATTTTCTATATTCAGATACTCATCAGTATTTTAGTTTCGTGGTGGTTTTGGAAACGACAACCTGAGACTTTATCAATTCAAAACAAAAAAAGATTTTCTAAAAAGGGTTTTATAGGTGAATTTAAAGAACTGATAAAATATAAAAGGACCATTGGTTTTACCGTTATTGCCGGGTTTATTACCGGATCTTTTATGGTTTACCTAAGCAGTTCACAGCAAATATTTCAGAATCAATATGATTTGAAGGAAGAGTTTCCATTCATTTTTGCCGGACTTGCAATATCTATAGGTTCGGCTGTTTTCCTCAATGGGATATTGGTTATAAAGTATGGGATGGAAAAATTGATCACCATAGCTTTGGTTTCATTTTTCGTGGTCTCGGCGACATATATTGCCTTATTTTATAATACCCCGAATCCCGATGTTCGTATTTTGTTCTTATTTTTTGCACTGCAATTTTTTAGTATTGGTTTTCTCTTCGGAAATTTACGCGCAATGGCTATGGAACCTGTGGGGCATATTGCCGGGATTGCTGCTGCCATTACCGGCTTTATTTCCACTATAATGGCAGTTCCTATCAGTATCTTTATTGGAAGGTTTATTTCGGAAACAGCTTTGCCACTGTTTATTGGTTTCTCAATATGCGCGGCCCTGTCAATTGGTTTGCTTATTTACTTAAAATCAGATGAGAAACCAACCACCGTAACTCCCTGAAAAACAATTGTATTCACAGATATTTAACAGAACAATAATTGCAAGCAGTTAGCAAACCTACTTTTTAATAATCCTGGATTTATCAGTTAAACCCTTAACTTCTATATTAGGCTTCCCATATACATACACCTTACTTTTCCCTTCTGCATCTATAACTAGATCCTTAGTTACATGTATATAAATATCGGTGTTATTGGAAGCATTTAGGGTCGCTGTCCTAGCTTTCATTTTCTTGGCTTTCAATTCGGCTGAATTTTTTAAGTCAAAATCAGCATTATTAACTTTACCATCCATGTCTAACTTTGCTGACTTTGATAATTGCGCGCGTAAGTTGTTAGCATCAAGATTTAGCTTTAGATCTGACCGATCGCTAATATTCAAAGTAGCTTCCTTTGATTTCATATTGATTTTACCACCCGAATTCTTACTTAAAATAATGCTTGCATTCTTGGACTCTATATCAAGATCGAACTTTGTAGATTCATTTCCGGTAAAGCTAAAGAGATCTGAAGATAAAGTTCCTTTAGTTTCCAGTTCTGCATCATCATTCAATATAATAGTTGAAATTCCTTTTACACTCAAAACGATCTCTAATTTTTTACTTCCAGTAATTTTGGCCGTGGTATGTAATTTAAGAATGCCATTCTTAACCTCAATGCTTACTACATCTGCAAGGTTTTGATCTGTAGTAAGTACATAACTGTTCTTTTTACTTTGTATAAGAGTAACTTTTAAATTATTGTTGATCTCTAAAATACTGAATTCCTTATCTATAAAATTGCTTACAGAAATCACTTCCTTATCCCCTTTAATTTTTTCCGTTTTTTGAGCTACACTTATATAAGCTAGACAAACAAAGAATATAAAGCAAAATTGTTTTTTCATGATTTCTTATATTTAAGAACAGTAGAAATAAACTCTCAAAAATCTAATATTTACGTCATCGGCTTCTATAAATATACGACACAAGAACCTGTTTTTTAATAGTTTGTAACTATTATTTATCAATTAAGAAATAAAAAAAGCAATCTTAAAGCAGATAAGATTCTCCTAAAAAAAATTTAAAAATTGAAGCCTCCTCCCCTCTTTTGTACTAAATATTGTAATTTCCCACTGACTAAATATCTAAAATTTTATATATGGCAGGAAATTCTAAGATCGCTATTTACGGTGCAATAGGCGCAAATATATTAATTGCAATTGGAAAATTTTTTGCTGCTTTCTTTACCGGAAGCTCTGCAATGCTTGCCGAAGGAATCCACTCTTTAGTAGATACCGGTAATGGATTGTTACTCCTATTAGGAATAAAACGCTCTAAACAAGAACCAGATGAAATGCACCCTTTTGGCTATGGATTAGAAGTCTATTTCTGGAGTTTTGTAGTGAGTATTCTCATTTTCGCCTTAGGGGGCGGATTTGCAATTTATGAAGGAATCCATGCGCTTCAAGATCCGCATATTATAAAAGATCCTACCTGGAACTATGCCGTGCTTATTGCTGCATTAGTATTTGAAGGTACCGCGCTTTATTTAGCCTTAAAGACCTTTAATAAATCTCGGGCATCATCTGGAAACTTAATAAAGAATATAGTACAAAGTAAAGATGCCGCCACATTTGCGGTAATTATTGAGGACACTGCAGCAATAATAGGTTTAAGTATAGCTTTAATAGGCATATTTCTATCTCAAAAACTGCAAAACCCATATCTAGATGGAGCTGCTTCAGTTGCAATTGGAGTTTTATTGTTAGTGGTTGCTACATTTTTGGCGAAAGAAAGTAAAGGCTTGCTACTAGGAGAAAGGGCCAGTCCGAATGTAATTGCTTCCGTAGAAAAGATCATGAAAGAGCATCCAAGTGTAAAAGATTGGGCACTACCACAAACGATGCATTTTGGGCCAGATAGTATTCTTTTGGTTATCGAAATAGATCTAATAGATTCTATGGAATTGTTGGAAGCAGAAAACACTATGGTTAAAATTAGGGCTGAGATACAACGCCAGGAACCTACCATTACAAAAATATTTATCCAATCTTCCCATAACCTGCACCCTGAGCTTTCTTAAGTGCATTTTAAACTGAGAATCTTGACGATAAAAACTATCATAAATCTTTGCTAATTCTGCGCTGCTGGCTTGTTTAAGTTTAGGAAAATGGGTTTCTTAGGGAGTAATTATTAACTGTAATAAATAACATATGGAAGCTATATTTCAATTTGTTCAACTTACTAAAAGTGAGCGTTTAGAAGAATTAACTCAGAAAAAACTAGATAAATTAGAAATTAAATATGATTGGATAATCCGTGCAGATGTATTCTTTAAGAAACAAGACGGAATGGATCCTAAAGGATTTATTTGCAACATAAAATTAAGTGTTCCCGGACCACAGGTTTTTGCCGAATCTAATGAAACATCATTCGAAGCTGCTATGGCTGAAACGGTAAGCGATCTAGATAGACAACTTTCTAAGCGCAAGGCACAAATGAATACTCATTAATTCCTTAGAGAATATTTAAAAGGTCTGAAGTTTAATTATTTCAGACCTTTTTTTAGCTTTAACTTTTTAATTTATTCTACACTATATACAAAGGCACGATATTTTAATAAAGCTACAAACACAACGCCACCAATGGCATTTCCTAATAATGCGACACTTTCAAATACCAAATAATCTGAAATTGTAATTTTTGGTGAACTTAATAGCCCAGCAAAAACTTCAACATTTCCAACAATACTGTGATGTAAACTCGTAAAGGCCATAATTCCAGTAATCATAATGATTAATAGTATTCTACTTACAGTTTCTTGCGCCGAAGATAGCATCCATGAAAGCAAGCCCATTAACCAACCCGCCAATACTGCACTAACCAATATTACTTGAGGTGAAAATGAAGTAATGTGACTGGCAATTTTTTCGACCGCTAGTAGGTCAAAAATACCTAAAGCAGGACCAATCCAAATTAATAGAGCAGACATTACCCAACCTCCTGCAAGATTTCCAAATATCACTAAGCCCCAAAGTTTCAATAAATTAGATATTGATTGTTTTTTATTTAAAACCGGTAAGCTCAACAAGGAGGTTTGCTCTGTAAAAAGTAAAGATCTTCCTAAAATAACCAATATGAATCCTGCAGGATATACAAAAGTCATTAATTTGAAAATACTATCTTCGGCAATTTTTCCATCAAAAAATGTGTAGACAGAACACATTAATAGAAAACTGAAACCAATCTCCAATCCGGCCGTAAAAGACGATAATGCTATAAAACTGGGACTGCTACCAAAAACAGCTTTCCCTTCTTCCAACTGATTATTTAGAATCTCTCCATGTTCACTTGGCTTATTCTCATCTCCAGAATCCTCGTGTTCTTTTAATTCAGAATCTATATTTTCTTGCTTCTGATCTTCTCCTTCGATTTCTTTTTCTTCTTTCATATATGGTTAAAAAATGTTTACTCCTACATTTCTTAAGCGATCCTCTTAAGTAATTGGTGTTTTAATAGTATCACTAAGGTATCAACTTTTCTAATTCCTGTCTGTTCAAAGATTTCCCGTAAATTTTTTGATCTGGATCCATGATCTTTGTTTTAGTTAGATCTCCTACATACACTGCATCGAAACCAATATCTTCAATTAATTTCCTGGTAATCTCTTTGCTTTCCTGATCTTGTGCGGCATAAGGTACTGCCAGTTTATCGGTTTCTTTAAAGGCTCTATTCTTTAAATGATCTGCATGGATAGTATTAAATGCTTTTGAAGTCTTAGCAGTATTAAATTTCATAGCAGTATATTCAGATGCATTTCTATTAGAGTCTTTTACTTCCTGGGCCATTTCTCCATCTCTTTCTGGATAAGGATTGGTGGCATCTATAATTACTTTTCCACCATATTCCCCAGCGTATAATTCAGATAATCTATCTATGGCCTTGTATGGAACTGCCAACAAATACACATCTGCATTTTCTTCAAATGCCTTTTCGATACTTACGGCTTTAGAATTTCCGCCAGCTTCTCTTACAATATCATTTAATTCCTCCGGATGTCTGGAGCTGAACAAAACTTCATGCCCTACTTTGGCCCAATGCTTACCAAGATTCCCACCAATTTTTCCACTTCCTATGACTCCAATTTTCATGATTTTACTTTTTTCGATTAGTTATTTCTTTAATCCCTCCTTGAGGCTCTGTCTCGAATTTATAAAAGTATTTTCCTCCGAGCCATTGGGACATATGCCGTGCAGTATGCCCGAGCTTATTAAGCTATTTATTTAATTCTTTTTCATCAAGTTTCTCCTTAAACTCATTGATAATTCCACCTTTTAATAGAATGCTTATTTGTCTATCACTTAAGCTATGTTTGCTAGGAATCTCTATAAACTCGCCATTTTTCTTTTTGATGATAACCGGAATTTGTTTTCTTTCTGAAACATTGCTTGGCAGATTTTTAAAGGAAACCATGTCTCCTTGTTCTATTTTATCATAGTCGGCTATGTCTATAAATTCTAAAGGTAGTATACCAAAGTTTACCAGATTTTGCCATGCGATCCTGGCATAGCTCTTAGCCAAAACTGCTACTTGTCCTAAATATTTAGGGGCTAAGGCTGCATGTTCCCGACTAGATCCTTGGGCATAATTTTCTTTTGCCACCACTATATGTCCCCCATGATCATTTTTGGCCTTCATCGCACGATCATAAAAAGTATCATCTATCACGATAAATGAATACTTACTGATCTCTGGTAAATTACTTCTAAAAGGCAATACCTCTGCTCCTGCTTTCAAGATTTCATCTGTAGAGACATTATCTCCCATTTTTAATAGTACGGGAACGTTATAATTTTCTTGCAACTTTTCTATATGAGGCAAGCTTTTAATATTTGGACCTTTTATAAGATCTATATGAGACCCATCCTCCAAGGGAGCTACCAACATCTCTTTATTAATAATTTCCATTTCTGGTTGAATATATTTTGGATAACTCATTTTATATAACTTTTCCAGATCTCGAGGATCTGTGATCTCACCAGTTAATGCGGAAGCTGCTGCGGTTTCTGGACTACATAAATGCACCATATCGTCTTCTGTTCCAGATCTACTAGGGAAATTTCTAGGCATCGTTCTCAAGCTAATGGTGCCTGATGCTGGGGCTTGTCCCATTCCAATGCAGCCCATGCATCCAGATTGATGAAATCTAGCTCCTGCTTTAATAAGATTTCCAAAGGCTTTGTTATCTATCATATTCTGTATGGTCTGTCTTGAAGTAGGATTTACATCAAAAGAAACATCATTGTTCACCGATTTATCTTTTACAATTGCACCAGCCATCCAAAAATCTCGTAAGCCAGGATTTGCAGAAGAACCTAGTACTACTTGACTAATTTTTTTCCCCGCCACTTCACTTACAGGAACTACATTTCCCGGACTCGTTGGCAGAGCAATTAGAGGTACAAGATCATCCAATATTATTTCCTCGTGAAGATCATATTCACAACCTTCATCCGCCAAAAGTTCGCTCCAATCTTCTTCCCTATCTTGAGACTTCAAAAATCGTTTGGTTTCATTATCACTAGGGAATACAGTGGTAGTTGCTCCTAACTCTGCTCCCATATTGGCAATTACATGCCTATCCATAGCGCTCAAATATTTTAAGCCTTCTCCGTAGTATTCTACTATTTTTCCAACGCCACCTTTCACATCGTGCCTACGTAACATTTCTAAGATCACATCTTTGGCACTTACCCAGTCTGGTAATTTTCCAGATAGTTTTACGCCCCAAACTTTAGGCATCTTTACAAAATAAGGTTTCCCAGCAATAGCTGCTGCAACATCTAAACCTCCCGTACCTATTGCCAACATTCCTAAAGATCCCGCAGCACAACTGTGACTGTCTGATCCTACCAAGGTTTTCCCTGGTTTTCCAAAACGTTCCATGTGCACAGGATGACTCACCCCATTTCCCGGCCTGCTATACCACAATCCAAATCTTTGCGCAGCAGAGAGTAGGAATAAATGATCATCGGCATTTTTGAAATCTGTTTGTAAAAGGTTGTGATCTACATATTGCACCGCAACTTCGGTCTTTGCCTTTTTGAGGCTCATAGCTTCCAACTCTAATTGTACTAAGGTTCCTGTTGCATCTTGCAGCAAGGCTTGATCTATTTTAATTCCAATTTCTTTTCCTGGTGTCATCTCACCTTTTAAAAGATGCGATTTAATTAGTTTTTGAGTAACATTTAGTTTTTGCATATTTTTTAAATTTACACTTGAAAATATTAATTTTAGATGGATTTTGCTCTCTGTTTAACAATATCTTATAGCTTTATATGCTCAATAATAGAAAATTAAGAAATAAAATAAAAACAACTAAATCCTAGAACGGTATGAATATTATTGTAAAACGAGCTATTGCTGGAGGTGTTGTTTCCGCAATTATTATGGGAATTGGAACTTATATTTTGGGGGGAAATTTCAGGATATCTAGCTAAAGAATTGAAATCCACTTCATTGTCGGGAATTAATATGCTTTAAAATACAGTGATCTTAGGATCTTCTACTATTCTGGCACTCATGTTACCATTGATTAGCTTAAGTACAGTTTCAAATTCTAGACATACTAAAGTGCATTATAGTCACGTATTAACTATTGCGAAATTTGTTACAATTCTTATTATCGCCTCTGTAATTAGCTTTTTAATGTTGAATTTACCCATTACAGAAAGTGAAGGAGTTCCTAGCTCTTGGTTTACTATAATATATTATATAAGTCTGGCAATGGCTGCAATCTTAGGTGGAGGTTTTGTAGCTATAGTAACTATGCTCTACGAAACAATTTCTAATATAATATTAATTGTTGGTTTTGCTGTAATAGACCATCCTATGGTAGAAAAAGCTGAAGAAGAGGCTGAAGAAGAAGCCAAGGAAAACACAGAGGAACTATAAAGTGAAAATTAGGGAAAAATAGTACAGAAGCATAAAGGACCAAGCATGAAAATAAAAAAGACTATTCGAGAAATAATTTTCAGAAACATTCACCGGAACTTTAATTTTTAAAAAATAGGAAAATTAAAATTGTGATTAATGCGAAATTATTTAGGGAATAGTCCTATTATGATTTTGTTTTTCAGCTTACGACTGAATTCTGCTAAGTTTATTTAAGATGTCTGTTTGTTGTCCATCTTCTAAATTAAAGCCTGGTTTTCCATGCAATGGAAAAAGATAACTAAAGGATTTTTCAAAGACTCCCCAACTTTCGGCTAGTCCAAATTCAGAATTTTTACTTTCCATAGTTGGTCTTGAAAAAGTGTTATCTTCAATAGTGTAAATAGATCCTATGGCATCTTCGCCTGTAAATAACATTCCGTCGTTAATATCAGAATAGATCAAAATAGATCCGCCTCCATCACCAGGCAAGTCATAGATTTTTAATCCGAAATGTTTGGTTATCTCCTGCTTGGCAGTAATGTCCTTTAAACTATAATCGTCCTTAATCGAATTTCTTGGGTGGGCAAAGATGGGTGCACCTCCAGCGTCTTTAGAAATTGTTTTAAGGTCTGAATATGCATTTTTATAAACCGAAGAATTACTAAGAATAATTCCTTTTATAGTATAGCCATCTGTTACAAGTTGCTTAACAGCTTTAAGGGTTTCTTTTTCTACAACATCTATTAAAAGGATGTCTTTTCTATTAATATGCCTAATAGCATATCCTTGATTAAATCCGTTTTCTTGTTCGCTTCCTTTAATTATAAAAGTATCGGGAATCAATTTTAAAAATTTTCCGTTCTCTCCTTTTGCAATAAATTCGGCTGTTTGGCTGTGTAATACTTCCATTTTATCTACTTTCTTCATAAGATATTTTGGTTTTAAATTATATTTAAAGTTACAAAAGGACTGCAACTAAAACCATCCCCTTTAGTATTGTTTAACGAGCATTTAGGAGTTCATTAACGTGATTGCAAAGGCACTAAATCTTCCGTGATGCGAGAGAGAAAATACCTGACTGGTATTAAGATTCCTACTGAACAACTGGGGGATGTTTTGTTTATTTTTTTGAATCCTTAAATTGGATTTCGGCTCTTTTAATAGTAAAGAATATTCCGTAAATAATTTCTCTTTTAGAACATTTTCATCTTGAAAAATTTTGAAAGAAATTGGCATATTTTTATCTAAAGTAGCTATACTGTGAATATTAGCTGCTGTGATTCTTGAAAGTGTGAAATAACTCTGACTATTGATTTTTACAATTCCTTGAAAATTATGTTTCTCTTCTGCAATGATTTCACACTGAAAATCAAGTGGATTGTACTTTCTGGGTAAATTAAACTGGCGCTGATGTGCTTTATATGTTGCTTCTTTCAAAGACCAGAATAATTGAAGCGAGATTTCAGGTTTTTCCGAGTTAAAAATTACCGATTGCTCTGCTGAGGAAAATAATTTATTCAAATACCGGGAACTCTTCCAATTTGGAGAGATTGGAATTTCAAGATCTATAATATCATTGCCAATCAATTCTCCAATTTAGTTAAGATGATTCTCTTTGCATCTCCGGCAGTAAGCATCCCTTCCATAGAAGTATTGTCTATTTCTATATTAAACTCGTCTTCTACATCAAGGATTACATCTACCAGATTGGCTGAATTTATTTTGAGATCTGATATAAAGTCGGTGCTATCACTAAAATCTTCCAGACCTTCTTTTCTTTGAACATAAGGAGTAACGATCGCTTTTATTTTTTCTAAAATTGTTTTATCTGTCATGAAGCTAATATAATAATGAATTGTATGTGACTAATTAAAAATACTCTTTTTAGTGATTTTTGAGATCAGAAAAACTAAAAATTACAAAAGAGTTACCTGAAAACTTAATTTTGAAACCAGAATTAGCAAACTTAATTATATTTCTTAAATATCACCACCGCATTCACATCGCCAAAACCAAAACTCGCTTTTGCTAGAATGTTGATTGGCTTTTCAATAGTTTTTCTTGGAATACGCCCTTCAGAAATTAGATCTAGTATCTCAGGATGTATTTCTTCACAATTAATATTTGGAAAGATAAAACCTTTGTCTAATTGCAACACACTTGCTACACACTCCATACTTCCCGAAGCACTTAAGCAATGCCCCGTCATCCCCTTTAAAGAATTTATATAAGGAAAATCATTCTCCAGATTCAATGCTTTTACCCAATTTTCAATTTCTACAGAATCCTTACTTGTGGCGGTTAAATGCCCATTTATAGAATCTATTTCTGCAGCTGATATGCTTGAATTTATTAAAGCGCCTGTGATGCAACGCTGCACAGCTTCGTTATTGGCTGCGGTCATACTTCCCTCTCCCCGCTGTCCGCCACTATTCACTTCTCCTCCCAATACTTCTGCATAAATTTTCACTCCTCGTTCCAATGCCGACTCTAGATCTTCTAGGATTAGTGCCCCTGCTCCACTTCCGGGAACAAAACCTGTGGCATTAGCACTCATAGGTCTGGATGCTTCTTCAGGATTATCATTATAATTTCCAGGAAGAATTCGCATCGCATCAAAACCGCCCCATACATATGGCCCATTGTCACCACAACTCCCAACTAACATTCTCTTGGCTTTTCCGGCTTTAATACGCTCATAGCCCATTAAAAGTGCTTCTGTTCCGGTTGTACATGCAGATGAATTAGTAGTTACCTGATTCCCACAGCCTAGAATACCTCCCAAATAAGCACTTATGCCGCTGGCCATGGTTTGGATCACGCTAGTGCTGCCTAAACGCCTCGTTTTTCCTGCATCTATTAAATGAATGGCTTCTCTAAATTTATCTACTCCTAAGATTCCGGTACCAAAAATGATTCCTGTGTCCCAATCTGGAGAAGCATCTTCTGCGATCTCAAGCCCGGCATCTTTAAATGCATCGGTTCCTGATACAACTCCATAAACAATTCCGCTGCTGTTCAATCCACGCAGTTGTAAAGGAGTAAAATATTCTGCTAGTTTTTCTTCAGAAATAGAAGGCTTCCCTCCTATCTGGCAACTAAAATTAAGCTCTTTAAGTTGTGGATGAAAAGTGACTCCGCTTTTACCTGTTCGAAGGGCCTTTTCGAATTCAGGGATGCTCGTCCCATTGGGAGCACAAATTCCTAATCCTGTAATTACAACTCTTTTTTTCATTTTTAAATATCCTGAATTTTGGCGAAATTATCCTATATCATTTGTCTTTATTCTTTAATCTTGTTTCTAGAATCTTAAATTGAAGCCTTCATCATTCCCGCGATCGTTCCTCGGCAAACTAATTCATTTTTATTATTGAACATTTCTACCGCACATTTAAGTTTATTGAATCTAAAATATTCCTTTTTAGAGATCACTTTCACTTGTTCTCCCGGATAAATTGGTAAAAAGAAATCTATCTGAGTAGAACTCAGCCCAATTTGAATGTCTTCTGTTGCTATTTTTTTTTCTTTATCTAAATCATTCAGAAGAAAGATTCCTAAACATACCACCCCAATCTGTGCCATACATTCAGTTAAGATCACTCCGGGTGTTACAGGATGATCTTTAAAATGTCCTTTGTAAAAATAGGAATCCTCAGGAAATCGATAAGTTCCGGTACAGCCTTGTCCATCTAACTGTAAAATGTCATCTACAAAGAGAAAGGGTTTTGTATACGGAAGTGCAGAAATTATAGAATCAAAATTCACCTGAAAGATCGGAATTTGGGTTAATTAGGTAGATAGCCACTTTTGGAAATTATTTAAGATGTTCGCCTCCATTTACAGGAATTATAGTTCCTGTAATCCAACTAGCTTCATCTTTACTTAAAAGATAGACAACATTGGCAACATCGTTTGGAACAGTTAAACGCTTAAAAGGATTTCGTTTTAATGCATGCATTCTTAAAGTTTCATTTCCCGGAATCATTTGAAAAGATCTGGTAACAGTAACTCCTGCCTGAATACAGTTTGCCCTAATTCCATATCTTGCAAATTCCAAAGCCATGCTTCTCGTTATAGATTCTAAAACTACTTTTGCTGCAGATACAGCCGCATAGTTTTCCCAAGCTTTCTTATTTCCTTCACTTGTAAAAGAAACAACTCGGCCATCTTTTGCAAATAATCCTGCTTGGTACACAGCTTCAGTCCAGTCGTATAAACTCAAGGCCATCGCATCTATGGTGATCTGGAAATCTATATTTTCTAAAAAAGGACCTTCGCCACTCATCGGCTTTAAATTCCCTTTGGCAATGCTATGTACCAAAGTTCTTATTTTGCCTTTCTCTCCTAAAGTACTTGTAATTTCCTTTATAAGATCTGCCCTTTTTTCCTTTTGTAACGCATCTACATTAAAACTTTCTAACTGAACACCAGAATTTCTGATAGCCTCAAAAGCTTCTTCAATATCAGGGATCTCCGACTTCCTATCCCTATGGATAATTATAATATTCATGCCATGTTTGGCCAGTTTTCGGGCAGTTGCAAGTCCAAGTCCGCTGCTGCCTCCTAGGACCAAAGCCCAGTAATTAAGATCTTTAAATTCTGCTACCATTCTATTAAAATTCGTTGTGCCGAAAACCCGGGGCCAAAACTTAAAAGTAAACCCTGCTCTCCTTTTGGAATATCCTTTTTGAGGAATCTTTCCAAAACATAAAGCACGGTAACACTACTCATATTACCGTAGAGGCGAAGTACTTCCCGGGTATCGTCTATATTCTTCCCTAAGGTACCAAAAAGATCAGACACTGTTTGTACTATCTTTCTCCCACCTGGATGAAAAATAAGATGCTCCACTTTTTCTATAGAACTACCATTCTTTTCTAAAAAAGGATAAATAATATCTGGAAAATGATTAGAAATTGTTTCGGGAACACTTTCATCCAAAATCATTTGCAATCCAGAATTGGCTAAATGGAATCCCATTAAATGAGTAGCATCAAAAAAGTGATACATCTCTTCTCCAATAATCTTAGGCCCCACGGCATCCTCTTCAGAAGAAAGCAATACACAGGCTGCACCATCTCCAAAAATAGCAGCACTTACCATATTTGCCATACTGAAGTCTCCCAACTGAAAAGTAGCTGTCGGGCTTTCTACAGCAACTATGGCTGCTCTTTTTCCTGGATTGGCCTGTAAAAATTTATGAGCGTAGATCATTCCTGAAATCCCGGCAGCACAACCCATTTCGGTTACAGGGAGTCGGGTGATATTTTGATTCAGTTGTAATTCATTTATAAGATAGGCATCTAAAGAAGGGATCATAATCCCAGTGCAACTAACGGTGATAATAAAATCTAAAGATTCGGGTTGCCAGTTGTTCTCTTCTAATGCAGATTTTAATACATCCTTCCCTAATTTCTTTACTTCCCGAACATAGATATTATTTTTTTCTTCAAAAGAAGTCGCTGTAAAGACTTCCTCGGGAGCCATTATGGAATATCGCTTATCTACCCCGGCACCTTCAAATATTTTAGTGATCTTTCTTTTAAACCGTTCCTCCTTTTCACCTAACCATTCTTCCACCAACGGAATAATATCTGAAGTTTCTCTAAAATATTTTGGGAGTTCTTTTTGAACACTAATAATTCTTACACTCATAGGGGGTTATTTTTTTAAGATCCAGCGGTATCGGAAAGCCCATTTCCATTTAATGGAATGTTCTTGTGCCGGAATTTTGGTGGCTAAATTTTTTAGATCATTCTTTTTGAAACCACGAAGAATAGAGGTTAGTCCATCTTTTCTTGCAATTTCATTATTAATGAAAACTTTACAAAAAGCTTGAAACAAAACGTAAGCGATTTTACTTCGCTGAAGATCATTAATAATTACACCTAATTGGGACTGTTCCTTAAAGATGTTTAGTAATTCCAAGATCTCTTCATTTTTAAAATGATGCAGCGTCAAGGTACATAGAACAATGTCATATTCTTGTTTTTTGTAGTCTTCACTAAAAATATTTAATGTTTCAAATTTTATTTCTGGATAATAATCAGATCGTTGTTGAGCAATTTCAATAGCGTATGGATTCGCGTCTATCCCAACAAGTTCCAGATCTATTTTTTGATTTCTCCCCCAATTCGCAATTTCTCGAAGCACAGCGCCACTGCCACACCCAACATCTGCAATTCTAATTGTTCTTTTCTCAGGAGTATCTTTTAATAGCTTCTGAATTCCATCCAAAGTAATCTTATTACCGCCCAACCATTTATTTATATTTTCAAGATCGCTCAGAGTTTGTTCTAATTCGGCTCCCTTTAATTCGAAATCGTCCATGATCTCGGCTTCTTCACTGCGTTTTGAAGTATTTATAGAAATCATACTATTGGTTTTCCGTGGGTTCTTGAAATAATTTTTGGTAGTAAAAAGGGAAAGCTACTTATAATTCTTTGAACGAAGTTTGAAAGATTTCGATTTAATAAAATTCTTTGCAAAATTTGGCCCATTTGTAATCTCGAGCTAAACTGTTCTTTCCATTTTTTCTGATATTCTTTTTCCATAGCTTCCCTAGAGTAACAATCGTCTTTATAATAATTGAGAATTGTTCCTGAAGCTATCTTAGCGCTATGAATTGCCATAGCCATACCATTACCGGATAAGGGATGGATAAGCCCAGCTGCATCTCCCAACATTAATATATGATCCTGTATACTCGATTTCTTTTCAAAAGAGATCTGTGCGATACTCAAATCCTTTTCAAATAAAGGGGTTGCATCCTGAAAGAAGTCCCTTAAGTGGGGATTCTCTATTAAAACCTTATTTTTAAAGCTGATTGGATCTTTATGTTTTTTGAAACTATTGTAAGAAGCTAAATAACATACATTGATTGCTCCGGTTTCAGTTTTAGATAATCCACAATAACCACCTTTAAAATTATGAAGCATTACAAGATTATCTGGAAAATCATCCTTTTTATAATGTCCTTTAATAGCCAACCAGCCAGACTTTTGTTCTATAAATTGACGATCTAATTTTTTATCCAATAAAGAGCGCTTTCCATAAGCGCCTAAAACTACCCGAAATTGAAAAGATCCCTTCTGATTTGTAGTTAATTCAAACTCATCGTCATTATAATTTACATCAGTAACTAATTCGTGGATAAAGTTCACTCCAGATGCAATTGCTTTTTGATAAAGAAACTCATCTAAGGCATACCGGGAAATTCCTAAACCTCCTAAAGGCAATTTGGTATTTACAATTTTTCCTGAGGCATCACTAAACTGTAACTCATCTATTGATGCAGGCTTAAGATCTGATAAATGGATATCAAGTTGTTTTAAATAAGGAACAATTTCTAGTGACACATATTCCCCACAAACCTTGTGGTTAGGATAAGTATCTTTCTCAAATACCGTAACAGGTAAATTATTTTTAGATAGATGGATCGCGGCAACAAGACCGGACAAACCTCCCCCAATAATTCCAATAGGTTTCTTTTTCACTTGTTGAAGATAGTAAAATGAAATAAAAAAATCCCGGGGTTTACCCGGGATTTAGTATGAATTTGTGAGTTGTCTTAGTTCTCGTCAGTAGCTTCTTCTGCTTCTTTCTTCATTTGCTCATTGGCAACGATAGCAATCTCTACTCTTCTGTTTTTGGCTCTACCTTCAGCCGTTGAATTGTCATACTTAGGTTGAGCTTCCCCATACCATTTAGTATCAAATCTCCCTTTAGAAATACCATCACTTACTAAAAAGTTAGTTACAGCCTGAGCTCTATTCTTAGACAAAGTTAAGTTGTAACTATCACTACCAGCACTATCTGTGTGTCCTTCAACCAAAATTTCGGTATCTGGGTATTCCTTGAAGATTCCAACCAGCTTGTGAAGTGCATCTCTTGATTTTTCATTAATGTTATACTTTTCAGTATCAAAATAGATTCCACTATTCTCATCAAAAGTTACGTTAATTCCTTCACCTACTCTTTCTACTTCAGCTCCTGGAATTTCTTGCTCTATTTGCTTAGCTTGTTTATCCATTCTGCTTCCAATGTATCCACCTGCAGCGCCACCAACAACTCCACCAATGATGGCTCCAAGAGCGGTGTTCCCTTTTCCTACATTGTTTCCAACAACACCACCAATTACGGCTCCACTACCTGCACCGATTACGGCACCTTTTTGTTTATTATTCGCATTTTTAGTAGCCTCACAACCAAATAATAATGCTGCAGAAAAAGCTAAAGCTAAAAATTTATTTATTCCAATTTTCATAATTTATATTTTAAAGTTTAGTAAAATTCATTCTTATAACAAATGGAGATCCTTCCAATGTTACAGTTTGTTCCCAAATCATGGTAGTTTCAGTTAAAGAAACCAAATTGATCCTGAAACCTTGATTCCCTGTAGTAGAATTCCATTTGCTATCTGTGGGCTTTAACAAAAAGTCAAAGTTGTTCATAGTTGAATTTTGATCATCTATAGACCAAACGAAATAACGTTCTCCAGCAGTACAGTCCGCGCCAGTTGTGGTGTAGGTTCCTGTGTTATTGTTAGAAACAAAACTCCAGTTACCTCCTTTGAAACATGCTGCAGAAGCATCATTAAATAAAGTTACATCGAAAGTTCCTTGGGAATTAGGATACGTAACAGCGTTCAGCATCCAGTCACCTTTAAAGGTTTTACGAGCCTCTGTGGCTACTTTACTTGGTCCACAGGAAGCTATTAAAAGCGCTGTAGTTAATATAAAAATTAATTTTTTCATAAGGGTGTTTTTTTGAATTTTAAGATTAGAAAAAATCCAAACGGATAAAATTATTTTACCTGATTGGATTTCTATGTTGTACTTAAATTATCTTCGGATTAGTCGGCTTATTAAAGAAATAACAAGCAATACAATAAAAATATAAAAGATAATTTTTGCAATGTCTGCAGATCCTTCTGCGATTCCTCCAAAACCAAAAATTGCGGCAACTAGAGCAATGATCAGGAAAATAACAATAAGTCGTACCATATTAGAAGTTTAGTGATTAGTTAGAGCTAAATTACTCTTCGGGTAAGCATCTAACAAAAGATTATTAATAATTTAACAAGTAAATTGTTAAGGAATCTTAAATATGGACTCCTAAAGCTAATATTTTGCTAATACGCTATTAATTCTTTTAATTTTTCATTAATACGATTTTTCGGAAGATATTGATTCTCTAGGTTTTGTGTAAAAGGAATAGGTGTTTCCATACTTCCTAATCGCATTATTGGGGCATCTAAATATTCAAAACATTCTTCTGCTATCTGTGCTGCGATATCTGAGGCAATACTTCCGAAGATAGAATCTTCATTTATAATAAGAACTCTTCCTGTTTTCTTAACAGAATTAAAAACGGTTTCTATATCCATAGGCTGCAAGGTTCTAAGATCTATGAGATCTACACTAAGATCTGGGAACTCCAATAATGCTTCCATCGCCCAATGAACTGCGGCGCCATAAGTTACTATGCTTACCTCATTTCCTTCCTGGAGGAAAGCGGCTTTTCCAAATGGAATAGTATAGTAATTGGTAGGTACTTCTTGACGAATGCTTCTATAAAGCGCTTTATGCTCGAAGAATAATACTGGGTTGGGATCGTTAAAAGCAGTATTTAATAATCCTTTTGCGTCTTTAGGAAATGCTGGATATACAACCTTTAAACCAGGAGTTTTAGTAAACCAGGCTTCGTTGGTTTGGCTATGAAAGGGCCCTGCTCCTACTCCTGCGCCGCATGGCATTCTAATAACAACATCTGCCTGCTGGTTCCATCTATAATGAACTTTTGCTAAATAATTTACTATAGGATTAAAGCCTGAACTCACAAAATCTGCAAATTGCATTTCCACCATAGACTTAATTCCTTTAATAGAAAGTCCCATGGCAGCTGCCACTATTCCTGACTCACAAATGGGAGTATTCCTAACTCTATCTTTACCAAAATCATTTAAGCTGTTTTCAGTAATTTTAAAAACACCTCCATAATTTGCAATATCTTGCCCCATCAAAACAAGATCTTTATGTTGCTGCATAGATTGTTTTAAACCCTCAGCAATCGCATCTATAAATCGGATGTTTTCAACTTCTTTGTTTTCTTCAAAATGCTGATATTCAAAATCTTGATATACATCACTTAACTCTTCACTTTCAGAGGAAACAATTATTTCTTCATCAAAAGCAAGTTTAAGGTTCTCATCAATTTCAGCTTTAATCTCCTTTATATATCCATTATTAATCTCCTGTGTAAGAATATTATTTTCAACAAGAAACTCTTTAAAATTAGAGATTGGATCTTTAGCAGCCCATTCATTCATTAACTCGTCTGGAACATATTTGGTTCCACTAGCTTCCTCATGACCTCTCATTCTAAAAGTTATAAACTCTAACAATACCGGTCTTGGGTTTTTACGAACACTTTCAGCAATTTCTGAAACCTTGGTAAATACCTCTAATATATTATTCCCATCTATTTGATGCGCTTCCATCCCATAACCAATCCCGCGATCTATTATGTCTTTACATCTGTATTGCTCGCTACTTGGAGTAGAAAGTCCATATCCATTATTTTCAACACAAAATAATACTGGTAGATCCCATACAGAAGCAATATTTAAAGCTTCATGAAAATCTCCTTCACTAGTACCTCCTTCTCCGGTAAAAACCGCCGTTAACTTATTCTCATTCTTAAGTTTATGTGCTAAGGCAATCCCATCTGCAACCCCTAATTGAGGACCTAAGTGAGAGATCATCCCCACAATCTTATATTCCTGAGTTCCAAAATGAAAGCTTCTATCTCTACCTTTTGTAAAACCATTCGCTTTTCCCTGCCATTGCGAGAACAATCTAAAAAGTGGAATTTCTCTTGCTGTAAAAACCCCCAAATTTCTATGCATTGGCAAGATATATTCATCTTCCTGCATTGCCATAGTAACCCCAATAGAAATAGCTTCTTGACCAATTCCGCTAAACCATTTAGATACTTTACCCTGCCTAATTAAAATAAGCATTTTTTCTTCTATAAGTCTGGGTTTAAGCATTCCCCTATATAATTTCAATAAAGTGGAATCTGGGAGATTGTTATTTTGAAAATTTATAGGTGTAAACTCTGTGGTTGCTGGTTTCATAAAATAAATCTAGTTATTCAAATGTAATTAAATTTATGAGTACCTTATAATTGGAAAGAAAAATATATACTCCGTTAATTTTATTTAACTTTGTTTGTAAAATATGATAAAGACAGCGTAAAATGGCAATGAATAATATACCAAGTGTAGATTTAGCAGATTTCCTCTCGGAGGATCCAAAGCGTAAGCAAAAATTTATAGATGAATTAGGTAAAGCCTATGAAGAGATTGGATTTGTCTCCTTGAAAAATCATTTTCTAAGTGATGACCTAGTAGATGAATTATATAAAGAAGTGAAATCTTTCTTTGATCTTCCAGAAGAGACTAAGAAAGGTTATGAAATTGAAGGTTTAGGCGGACAAAGAGGTTATATCTCTTTCGGGAAAGAACATGCCAAGGGCAAAAAAGAAGGGGATCTTAAAGAATTCTGGCACTTTGGGCAAGAGCCGTCACCCGATGCTAATTTAAAAGAAGATTATCCTCCAAATGTTATTGTAGAAGAATTAAAAGATTTTAATCATACCGGGATGGAAGCATATAGAATGCTGGAAAAAACCGGAATTTATGTATTGCGCGCATTAGCGATTTATATTGGTTTGGACGAGCATTATTTTGACCATTGGGCTAGTAATGGGAATAGTATCTTAAGACCTATCCACTATCCTCCAATTACAGAAGAACCAAAAGGTGCAGAACGTGCCGGAGCACATGGAGATATCAATTTGATCACTCTTTTAATGGGAGCTTCCACTGGAGGTCTTCAAGTGTTAAGAAAAGATGGGGAATGGATTGATGCTATTCCAGAAGAAGACGAGCTGGTGATTAATGTTGGTGATATGCTAGAAAGACTTACCAATAATAAATTGAGATCTACTATTCATAAAGTGGTTAATCCACCTAAAGAGCAATGGAGCAATCCTAGATATTCTATCCCATTTTTCTTGCATCCAAGAGGTGAAATGCCTTTAAATTGTTTGGAGGAATGTATAGATGAGAACAACCCTAAGCAACATGAAGATATTACCGCTGGAGAATTTCTACATCAGCGTCTTGTTGAAATAGGGCTTATTAAAAAATAAGAGATGTCCAAAAAGAAATTAGGCCTAGATGATCTGGGTGGATTTGTGTTTTCTACAGATAACGATTTTGATGTAGACGCAAATAATTCAGATCAGATTGAAACCCCAGAGCCGAAAGATCAACATTTAGAAGCACATTTTAGCAACAAAGGTCGGGGTGGTAAAATAGTGACTGTTATTAAAGGTTTTGAAGGGAAAGATGATGATCTTAATTCACTTGGAAAAACATTAAAGAAGAAGTGTGGTGTTGGTGGATCTGTGAAAGATGGAGAAATCATCATTCAAGGAGACGTTAGAAACAAGGTCATGGAGTTTTTAAAACAAGATGGTTATAGCGTGAAACGAGTTGGAGGATGATTAGTACTAATGTTTTTTTAACTTCAGAATATGCCTAGACAATTACATATTACTAATGGAAATACCCTTGCAGAAAATATTTTGGAACTGGATATTGAAGGAGATATTGTTATTTGGAGAGAAATGTTATGTGAAGGTCCTACTAACTATGAGCTAGGTACTCCAGAATTCACTAAACTTCGAACCACTTTTTTAAAACGTTATTATCAAATTAATCCTGAAGAATACGAAGAGAAATTTTTACAAGAACTTCATAAATTAGATACAATAAAAGATATCGATGAAATTATTCTTTGGTTCGAATTCGATCTTTTTTCTCATATTAATATGATAGCTGCAATTAGTAGATTATTAGAAAATAAGGTGGAAGTACCTGTTTATCTGGTATGTAGCAAAAGACAGAAGGGAGAGAAAGAGTTCCAGCCACTTTCTCAATTATCGCTGAAGCATTTAAAAAATCACTTTGACCAGAAAATACATTTAGATCAGGATGATCTAGAAATGGCAAATTTGATCTGGCAGTATTATAATGAAGAGAATCCTTTGAAATTAAAAGCTTTAATCAAGCAAAAATCTAATTTCGAATACCTCTCTAGCTGCATTAGGACACATATAGAGCGTTTCCCTAGCTCCACAACAGGCTTAAACACTATAGAAACAAATATCCTTAGATTGATAAAGGAAAATAAAATTAGTAGTTTAAATCAGTTATTAGGTTATTCTCTTCAATATCAAGGTTATTTCGGGTATGGAGAAAGGCAAATTCAAAGATTACTGGATAAGCTGAAACAGTTTTACACTCTTGAAAATGACAGGATTGTTTTAACTAAACAAGGTGAAGAGGCATTGATTGGTTCTCGTAATTTTTATCAAGACCTAAAAAACAATGAATCATTTGGCGGAGTTAAAATGTATGATTTTCTATACGATTCTGAATCACATAATATTTTAAAATTATAGAATGACTTTAAAACCTTCAGAGTTTATCTTAAATGAAGATGGCAGTATCTATCACTTAAATTTATTTCCAAATCAATTAGCCTCAACAGTTATTACGGTGGGGGATCCAGATAGAGTAAATCATGTTACTAAGCATTTTGACTCTATAGAACATAAAGTGCATAAAAGAGAGTTTCATACTCAAACTGGAATTTTCAAGGGAAAACGCATTAGTGTGATCTCTACAGGAATTGGAACCGATAATATAGATATCGTTTTTAACGAATTGGATGCATTGGTAAACATAGATTTTAAAACCCGAAAAGTTAAAGAGAATCTCACCTCTCTGGATATTATTAGAATAGGAACTTCTGGTTCTATTCAGGCAGATATTCCAATCGATTCATTTCTAGTTTCTGAAACAGCAATAGGTTTCGATTCTCTACTGCATTTTTACAAGAATGAAGATATTCAGGATGTTAAATTCTCTAAGGCGTTATTGGGACATCTTATTCTACCAAGAGAAAATGGAATTCCCTACGTTATTAATGCAGATAAGACCCTCCTCTCCTACTTTGAAAAAGATTATTGGAAAGGAATTACGGTTACCAATTGTGGTTTCTATGGTCCACAGGGAAGAGTTTTGAGGTTACCATTGAGCAATCCAAATCTAACTGAAAGAATGGCTAGTTTTAATCATTTAGATATAAGAATTACTAATCTAGAAATGGAAACTGCCGGAATCTATGGTTTGTCCAAGTTGCTTGGTCATAGAGCGGTGTCTTTAAATGCTATTGTTGCTAATAGAGCAACTGGAGAATTCAGTAAAGATCCAACAAGAACGGTAGAAAATCTAATTGTTGATGCATTGGATAAAATAGCGACTATCCAGTAAGTTATTTAACAGAACATTAAAATGGAGAGCATTGGAGTCTTTGTATTTTTGTTAAAAAAGATCCCCTATGCTAGCATCTACAGAATCTCGTTTAAGACATCGTGACCTAAACTGGTTGAGTTTCAACGAACGGGTATTACAGGAAGCTGAAGACGATATAAATCCGCTTTACGAAAGGCTTAAGTTTCTGGCAATTTTCTCTTCCAATTTAGATGAATACTTTAGAGTCCGGGTATCACAATTACGCCAAATAAATAGAGTGGAAAAGAGCATTCGTAAAAAACTTGCGTTGCGTCCTAATAAATTCACCAAGCAAATTTTAGAAGAGGTTAAACTTCAGCAAAATAAATTTGGGGAGATCTTTCATGAACAGATTATTCCACAACTTGCTGAAAACGGAATTTTTCTTATCAAATCTGAAGACTTCAATCAGACTCAACATACTTATGCCAAAAAATACTACGATGAAAAGGTTGCTGAATATTTAAAGCCTGAGCTCGTTGATCTTACTAAGGAACCTGAGTTATTTCTTACCAATAGTATACTTTATTTCGCTGTCACTTTTAAGGATGAAGATAAACTGGGTATTGTAAATATCCCTACAGAAGAATGTGGGCGTTTCGTACAATTTAATAACAATACGATCACTTTTCTGGACGATGTTATACGAAATATGATTCCGGATTTATTCCCTACTGAAGAAATATCTGGAGTCTATGAGATAAAAATGTCTAGAGATGCAGAGTTATATATTGAAGATGAATTTGATGGAGTGCTAGCAGAAAAAATCTATGAATCTTTGGCTCAACGTACAGATGGACAAGCTATTCGTTTGCTTTATGATGCAGATATAGATAAGGATATCCATAAGAAATTACGTAAACTCTTGAATCTTGGAAAGATAGATATGATGCCAGGAGGGAGATATCATAATTTCAGTGATTTCTTTTCATTCCCAGATCCATCCAATAACCCAGACTTACATTTTGAAGAGCTTCCTCCCCTTAAACACAAGGTTTTAGAAACTACAGAGAATTATTTTGAGGTTATAGCCAAGCAAGATCAGTCTTTGCATTTCCCATTTATGTCTTTTAATTATGTAGAGAAATTTTTGGAGCAAGCCGCATCAGATCCAGATGTAGAAGCTATAAAAATATCATTATATAGAGTAGCAGATGAATCTCAGTTGACTTCCAGCCTTATTAAGGCTATAGAAAATGGAATAAAAGTAACCATATTCGTAGAAGCCAAAGCTAGATTTGATGAAGCTAACAATATAGTTTGGGGTAGAAAATTTGAAGAAAAGGGAGCCAAAGTTATCTATAGCTATCCAAAGATAAAAGTACACTCCAAAATCATGTTGGTAAAGCGACGTGAAAATGGAAAGTCGAAAAGATATGCCTATATAGGAACTGGAAATTTTAATAGTAAAACTTCCAAGATCTACTGTGACCACGCAATCTTTACCGCAGATAAAAGAGTAACCAAAGAATTAGATCGCATATTTAAGGTGTTAGATGGAAAATTGATCGTTCCCAGAGAAAAACACTTATTCATTTCTCCATTCTCTACCCGTAGAAATTTTACTAAGCTGGTTTTGAATGAAATTCAATTTGCACTGGAAGGGAAAAAGGCTTCTATAGTTGCAAAAATGAATAGTTTGGAAGATGAAGAAATGATAGAACTTTTATATAAAGCAAGTAATTCGGGAGTGAAAATACGCTTGCTTATTCGTGGATTTACAAGTCTTATTCCTGGAGTTAAAGGGATGAGCGAAAATATATATATCACTAGTATTATAGATCGGTTTTTGGAACATGGAAGAATCTATCTTTTTGAAAATGATGGGGACGAGCAGATCTTTTTTGGAAGTGCAGACTGGATGAGTAGAAACCTAGACAGAAGGATAGAGGTGATAACACCTATTCTTGATGAAGATATTGCGCAGGAATTCAAAGATATTTTAAAAATACAGTTGAGTGACAATGTAAAGGCGCGGATTCAGGATGAAGAAGAATCTAATACGTATGTTGAAAAGAAAACTGGTGAAAAAGCTATTCGTTCTCAATATGAGATCTATCAATATTTAAAAGAAAAACACAGTATATAATGAGAACACTTAGAGTTGGTGGAGTTCCAGAACATTTCAACCTTCCTTGGCATCTCGCTATAGAAGATGGAGATTTTGAATATGATCATTTAAATATCGAGTGGCATAGTTTCTCCGGGGGGACTGGTGCTATGAATGCTGCTTTGAGAAATAATGAAATAGATGTAGCTATTATTTTAACTGAAGGGATCATAAAAGATATCATTGCCGGGAATCCTTCTAAAATAGTACAAACATATGTGCAATCTCCATTGATCTGGGGAATACACGTTGATGCTAACTCTCCTTATAAATCTGTCGAGGATCTTAAAAACACAAAAGCAGCCATTTCCAGAATGGGATCAGGCTCCCATCTTATGGCATATATAAATGCTGAAAAGCTTCACTGGGATACTAAATCTTTAGATTTTGAAATTGTCGGAGATATAAATGGGGCAGTAAAAGCACTTTCTGAAAACACATCCCAATATTTTATGTGGGAACGATTTACTACAAAACCTTTGGTAGATAAGGGTATCTTTAGAAGTGTTGGGGAATGCCCTACTCCATGGCCATGTTTTGTAATTGCAGTTAGAGAAGATGTTTTAGAAAATCAAAAGGATGCGGTTAGAGAAATGCTGAAGGTGATAAATACAAAAACGATCAGTTTTAAAGAGATTCATGAAATTGAATCCTTGCTTGCTAAAAGATACGATCAAAAGCTCGAAGATGTTAAAGAGTGGTTAGATATTACTTCTTGGAGTGAATCTCAGCTGACATCAGAAGAAATAGAAAAAGTTCAAACTCATTTATTAAGTTTAAATTTAATTCCCGAAAAACTCGCTGCTTCCAAATTAATTTATAATTTGTAGTCTTTTTAAAAATCATTTCTATTCTAAAAAACTACATGAAAAATCAATTAATTCTCCCGCTGTTTTTATTTGCTTCATTTTTAACTTTCTCGCAAGAAAAAGCTACTACAACAGAAACCAATTCTTCAGAAGAAGTATTTAAACGCGACATAGCAAAAAATGAATTAAGTATAGGTACGCTAAATCTGGTAGCTTTTGGAGCTTTGGATATTGCCTATGAACGTATTATTACCCAAAATTCTAGCTGGGCAATTGAAGGTTTTATACTTGCACTAGATAGAGATAATGAAGATATTGGTGATGCTTTTAATAAAGATGTTTCTTTAACTGGGAAGTATAAATATTTCTTTGGAGATAGGACTGCTTGGGGGTTTTACGTAAATGGGTTAGCAATGGTATCTTCTGGAAAATATTCTGAGTATAATGATACCTTCGTTGATGGTATCTACTACTCGAATCGTGAAGAAAAGGATTATACCGATCTTGCTTTAGGCTTCGGTTTAGGTGGAAAGTTTGTTTCTAAACAAGGATTCTTTTTGGATTTAAGTACTGGTATTGGCAGAAATTTATTTAGCGAAGACTCCCCTGTAGTTGTGGGCCAGTTTAATGTAAATCTCGGATTTAGATTCTAAACTACCATTGTATTGGGGGTTTTCCATTTTTAATTAGATACTTATTGGTTTGGGTAAAATGTTTGTTCCCAAACCAATATCCTCTGTTTGCACTTAAAGGTGAAGGATGCCCACTATTTAAAACCAAATGTTTTGAAGTGTCTATCTTTCTTCCTTTCTTTTTTGCATAACCACCCCAAAGCAAAAAAACAAGATTTTCTTTTCCTTCAGATAGAACTTTGATCACTGCGTCGGTAAATGTTTCCCAACCTTTATTTTGATGAGACCCTGCATCGCCACCTCTAACAGTTAATACCGCATTCAGTAATAAAACCCCTTGATTCGCCCATTTTTCAAGATCGCCACTATCTGTATTAAAGGATTCCCCAAGATCAGATTCCAACTCCTTAAAAATATTTTTTAATGACGGAGGATTGGCAATTCCATTATTTACTGAAAAACACAATCCATTTGCCTGCCCCGCCCCATGATATGGGTCCTGCCCTATTATAACGACCTTAATATTATCTAAAGTAGTTTTATTGAAGGCTTCAAAAATATGATCCTGTTTTGGGTAGCAGCTAGTATTTTTATATTCTTCAGAAACAAAATCTATTAAGTCTTGAAAATAAGGTTTATTAAATTCATCAATTAGTGTCTTTTTCCAACTGTTATGGATAGTGAGCTTCATTATAATTTAAGTAAATTTGTAAAACCCAAAATTAGGGAAAAATTACTATGATAAAAATTGCATCGAAAAGTCTTCATGATCTGGAATTCCCTACTGTTAGAAAACAAATAAGTGAGTTGTGTACCACTCAAATGGGAATAGAAAAGGCTTTAGAAATTGTTCCATATTCTTCTTACAACGACACTATTTTTGGCCTCCAGCAGACCAACGAATATGTGAGTTCTTACATGCAGGACAGCAAAATTCCTAATCATGGTTTTGATGCTGTTCATAAAGAGATCAAACTCTTAGGTATAGAAAATGCCGTTTTAGAAATTGGAGGTTTCAGGAAGATCTCCAGCCTCTCGCAAACAGTAAATGACCAATTACGATTTTTTAATAAATTCAAGGAACTTTACCCAAGCTTATATAAAACCACAGAAGAGGTAGAATATACTAAGGTTCTTATAGAGAATATAGATGAGGTAATAGATAGGTTCGGTGATGTAAAGGACAATGCTTCCCCCTTGCTGCTAAATACCCGAAGAGCAATGAATTTGGTAAAGGGCCAGATAAATTCGAGTTTTACCAATGCGCTTTCAAAATATAGCGGATATGGTTATTTAGATGAAATAAAAGAAAGCGTTGTAGATAATATTAGGGTATTGGCAGTTTCGGCTATGCACCGTAAGAAAGTGAAAGGCGGAATTTTGGGTAACTCCAAAACTGGCAGTATCGTTTACATTCAGCCGGAAGCCACTTTAAATCATACCAGAGAACTAAATAATCTTGAATATGAAGAAAAAGAAGAGATTGATAGAATCTTAAAAGAGCTTACTATATTCTTAGTCCCCTATATTGAGCTATTAAAGGAATATCAAGATCTTCTTAGCGAGATAGACGTAATTGCTGCAAAAGCGAAGTACGCACGTTTAATCAATGGCTTATTACCTAAGATCACAAAGGATCGGGAACTGTTTATAAAAGATGCCTATCACCCTCTGCTTTACAGGAATAATCTTAAATCTGGACAAAAGACATATCCTCAGAACATTGAACTTTCCAAAGAAGAACGAATTATTGTTATTTCTGGTCCTAATGCCGGAGGTAAAAGTATTACTCTAAAGACGGTTGGCTTGTTGCAAATAATGCTGCAAAGTGGAATTTTAATTCCGGTTCATGAATATAGTCGGGTTTGTCTTTTTGATAAAATATTAACCGATATTGGAGATAATCAATCTATAGAAAACCATTTAAGTACTTATAGTTATCGCTTAAAGAACATGAATTATTTTCTGAAGAAATGTGATGAAAAAACCTTGTTTCTTATAGATGAATTCGGAACCGGAAGTGATCCGGAATTAGGTGGTGCTTTAGCTGAAACCTTTTTAGAAGTGTTCTATGAACGCGAATCTTTTGGGATCTTAACAACTCACTATACCAATTTAAAGATGTTGGCAAATGAATTGCCATATATGAGCAATGCCAATATGATGTTTGATTCCAGAACTTTGGAACCACTATTTAAATTGCATCTTGGAGAAGCAGGAAGTTCTTTTACTTTTGAAGTGGCTCAGAAAAACGGGATTCCGTATAGCTTGATAAATCGTTCTAAAAAGAAAGTAGAACGTGGAAAGATTAGATTTGATAAGAGTATTGCAGATCTTCAGCGAGAACGCAGCAAGCTTCAAAAAACTACCGACTCCCTAAAAAGTAAGGAACTGAAAGCCTCCCAGCAAAAAGAGAAGCTAGAGGAAACAAATTCTAAAATTCAACAGAAGTTAGAAAGCTATCAGGAATTGTATGATAGCAATCAGCGGTTGATATATCTTGGGCAGAAGATCAATGATCTAAGCGAGAAATACTTCAGCAATAAAAAGAAGAAGGATCTTATTGGTGAATTCTTGAAAATTGTTGAGATCGAGAATTCGAAACGCATAAAAGCAACTCCTAAAGAAATAAAGGTTAAAAAAATTAAGGATAAAAAAGTGATACAAGAAGCCGAGAAAACGGTTGAAGTTATTAGGGAACGCAAAAAAGAAGAAAAGAAAACAGAAGCCATTCAGCAGAAAAATGAAGCGAATAAGCCGAAAGTATCCTTGAAAGTTGGAGACAGAGTTCGAATGGAAGATGGTCGCGCAGTTGGTTCTATAGATAAAATTGAAAAAGGAAAAGCCATTGTGAATTATGGTATGTTTACAACCAACGTAGATCTAGGACAATTAGAGCTAGTACAACCGGCAAAAAAGAAGAAATAAAATGGAAGCTGTATTACCAGAAAATAAGAAAATCATCCTTTTTGATGGCGTTTGTAATCTTTGTAACAACGCCATTAATTTTATTATTGAAAATGATAAGAAAGATATTTTTAGGTTTGCGTCTTTACAGAGTGACGTGGGCCGAAAACTGGTAATGGATAGAGGAATAGACCCTGAAATTCTGGATAGTATAATTCTAATTGAACCGGGAGTTGCTTATTATGAAAAATCTACTGCTGCACTTAAAATAGCCAAAGAACTTTCTGGAGGTTATTCCCTAATGAAATATTTTCTATACCTCCCAAACTCTATTAGAGATGGGGTTTATAATATAGTGGCAGCTAATCGCTATAAATGGTTTGGCAAAAAAGAATCTTGCATGATCCCAACACCAGAATTAAAAGCGAAGTTTTTAGATTAAAAAAAGGGATTGATTTTTAGGTTTATCTCTCTATTATAGAGAAATGATGATTTTGAGAAGATATTTGCTCCGTTCCCTTTTGGAATAACTCCATTTTTAAGCATACGTCAATGGTATAATTTACCGATTATAGCTCAGGAATAAATGGCCACGAATTCACGAATTATCTATTAAAACATTCCTGAAAACATTCGTGAATTCGTGGCTTCAATTTAAATATTTTTAGCCTCAGGCAAAAATTCAATAAAAAAACGTCAATTTCCCACGTTAGATAATTTTTTGTCACGGGTTTTAGGGTCGCGAGAATGCCAATTAGCCTTTAGCAAACTAAACATATATACAAAAAACAATCTCTTTCAGAAAAATCATTGAATGTTTGGCTCTCTATTATTACTGAGCCATTTCCTTTTCTTCTGTTTTCTTATAATTATCATCCCAATCCTTAACATTTGGAGGCCCTAATTTATCTACAGATTTTGCAACTAACATAGAAACAGCAGCATCTCCTGTAACATTCACTGTAGTTCTACACATATCCAAAGGTCTGTCTATAGCAAATATCAGTGCTAAACCTGCTTCTGGAATCCCAGCTTGGGCAAGTACGATTACCAACATTACCATTCCTGCACCAGGGACCGCAGCAGAGCCTATAGATGCTAAGGTAGCAGTAGCAATAATTCCTAATTGAGCTCCAAAAGTAAGGTCTATACCAAACGCCTGTGCAATAAATACTGCGGCCACTGCTTGATAAAGACTGGTACCATCCATATTTATAGTAGCACCAATTGGCAATACAAAACTCGTCACTTCTTTATGAACCCCGAGATGTTCTTCTACTCGTTCCATTGTTACAGGTAACGTAGCAGCACTGGAACTTGTAGAAAAAGCTAATAACTGAGCAGGTGCAATTCCGTTTAAGAAAAAACCTGGTTTATTCTTGGTGAATATCCATACAATTAGAATATAGAAGCCAATCATTAATGCTAGACCTATTAATACGGTCAAGGCATACATAGCTAGTGCCGCAAAAAGATCTGCGCTAGGAGATTCTACAACTAAAGCAGCCAGTAAAGCAAATACACCATAAGGAGCTGCAAGCATGATAAGATCTATCATTTTTAAGATGACTTCATTAAAACCATCAAAAAAGTCTTTTACAGGTTTTCCTACCGATTCTGGGATAAGGATTAATCCAATTCCGAAGAAAATAGCGAAGAAAATAACTTGTAGCATATTTCCATTATCACCAGCTGCACCAACAATATTGCTAGGTACTATGTCTTCCAATGCTTGTAAGGGTCCTGCGTCTTTTTGTTTTTGAGCATCTGCTATTCTTACAGAAGCATCAGTTTCATAACTGGTAATAAGATCTGTTCTGGTTTCTTCACTTATAGCACTTCCCGGTTTTATAAGATTTACTAGTCCAAGTCCTATAGAAACAGCTATTACCGTAGTAATTATATAGGTAACAATAGTTCTGGTTCCCATTTGGGATAATTTGGAAATATCCTTAAGATCTGAAATTCCCTTAATTAAAGAAGCTAGAATTAACGGAACTGCAATAAGTTTTAAGGCATTGATGAAGATGTTTCCGAAAGGTTTTATCCAATCGCTTACAAATTCTGATCCCCAACTAAAATTGGTTAGTACTAATGCGAATAGTACCCCAAAGAGCATTCCTAATAAAATCTGCCAGTGCAATGCTAATTTTTTCATTGTATTTCTTTCTTTAATCCCTCCTTGAGGGTATAATTCCCCGTCCCAATCTATCGGTATGCCTCGAATTTTTGAAAATATTTTCCTCCCAAACCATCGAAACCTACCTCATGATCTTGCGCCAAGTTTCTTGCTTATATTTTAGATACTTTATTTTGTAACCAAAAATCTGCCAATACCAAGGCTGCCATAGCCTCAACAATAGGGATTGCTCTTGGAACCACACAAGGATCATGTCTTCCTTTGCCTTGCATTTCAACCAACTCACCTTCAGAGTTTATAGTTTCTTGTTTTTGCATAATTGTAGCTACAGGCTTAAAAGCTACATTAAAGTAGATATCCATTCCGTTAGAGATTCCTCCTTGGATACCACCGCTTAAATTGGTTTTTGTTGAGCCATCTTGGTTAAAGAGGTCGTTATGCTGGCTTCCTTTTAATTTAGTCCCCTCAAAACCACTACCAAATTCAAAACCTTTTACAGCATTAATAGAAAGCATTGCCTGGCCTAGACTAGCATGTAATTTATCGAAAACTGGTTCTCCCAAACCTTTAGGTACATTTTTAATGATGCATTTTACGGTACCACCAACGGTATCTCCCTGAGATCTGATCTCCCGAATATAAGTTTCCATTTTAATGGCAGTCGCAGGATCTGGACAACGTACAGGGTTAGATTCTATTAAGCTGAAATCTAATTCAGCTATTTCCTTCTCTAGTTTAAGTTCACCTACTGAAGCGGTAAAAGCAACTATTTTAATATCTTTAATAACTTGTTTGGCAATAGCTCCACCAACAACTCTACAAGCTGTTTCCCTGGCTGAAGAACGTCCTCCTCCTCTATAATCTCGTACTCCATATTTTTCTGAATACGTATAATCTGCATGAGAAGGTCTAAAAGTGTCTTTTATATGGGAGTAATCATTGGATTTCTGATTGGCATTTTCAATAGTAAAACCAATAGGTGTACCAGTTGTTACACCTTCAAAGATTCCAGATAGAAAAACAACAGTGTCTGGTTCTTTACGTTGAGTTACTATTGCAGACTGGCCAGGTTTTCTTTTATTGAGATCTCCCTGTATTTTATCTAGATCCAAAGTAATCCCAGCGGGACAACCATCTATAATTCCACCAATAGAAGGACCGTGTGATTCTCCGAATGTAGTTAGTTTGAATAGTTTCCCAAAGGAGTTCCCTGCCATAGACCGATTTTTAACAAATGTAATTTTTTAACTACAGATTTAAAAATCTAAAGACAAATTAAATTTTAAAGGAAATATTAATTCTTTAAGTTTAAATTACCTTATTTAAATTTTGACTCACTGTTAAGTATCATAACCTTTTAAAGAAATCAATTCTGTGTCGATTCTTTCTTTAGGAATTTGCAGGTCATCTTAAAATTGTAAATGAATATTCTATAATGAATTCAGGGAGGACGATATTACTAGTATAATAATAAACAGATTTCTATTTAAATTAAGGCTTCTTTTAAAATAGTAACAGGATGTTGAGCAATTCTATTGGTGCCATCAAAGATCTGATGTCTACAACTGGTTCCATTTGCAGCGATCAAAGTAGTATCGGGAGATTTTCTTACTGCTGGAAATAGGCTTTGTTCGCCAATAGTCATACTTATCTCATAGTGCTCTTTTTCATATCCAAAAGACCCTGCCATTCCGCAACAACCAGAAGCTATTATTCGCACTTTATAGTTGGTTGGTAAATTGAGAATATCAAAAGTGTATGCAGAATTGGATAAGGCCTTTTGATGACAATGTGTATGTATCTTGATTTCCTTAATTTCTGAAGTAAATGAACTGGATTTTATATTTCCTAAGGCGATCTCTTTCTTTAAAAACTCTTCGATTAGAAAGCAATTTTTAGACAAATTTTCAGCTTGTTCTAAGTTGTTTGCCAATCGTAAATATTCATCTCTAAAACCTAGAATCGCTGAAGGTTCTATTCCTATTAATGGTGTTTCATTTGAAATTAAAGTTGAAAAGAGTTCTATGTTTTTATTGGCTACATCCTTCGCCTCTTCCAAGAACCCCTTAGAAATATAACTTCTTCCACTTTCAGGATTGTTGAGCATCTTTACTTGATAGTTCAATTTTTCGAGCAATACCAATGCTTCAATTCCAACTTCAGCATCTAGATAGTTGGTGAATTCATCCTTAAAGAGATAAACCGTCTTAATAGGAGCCTCTAATGTTTTCTGATTCTTTTTATAGTATTCCCATAAAGTGACCTTTGAAAGTTTTGGTAAACTTCTTTCTGAAGCTACACCCATGATGCTCTTTGCAAGCCCAGCAGTTAGAGCATTCGAAAATAGGAAATTTGAGATCCCAGTAGCTTTGGAGGCCAATTCATTCATCTTAGAATTATTTGCAAAAGCTATACTTCTTAAAGACTTGCCGTTTGATTTTTGATATTGGTATTGAAACTCTGCTTTTAAAGCTGCTACATCTACATTAGAGGGACACTCACTTTTGCATCCTTTACAACTAATACAGAGATCAAAGACCTCTTTTAGTTCTTCATGCGCGAACTTATTTGGTTTTTCTGAATTGGTTAAAAATTCCCGCAAGGCATTTGCTCGCGCTCTGGTAGTATCTTTCTCATTTTTAGTTGCACGATAACTTGGGCACATTGTTCCACCTGCCTCTACAGATTTTCTGCAATCTCCACTCCCATTACATTTTTCGGCCAATCTTAAGATTCCTTGGGAATCAGAAAAATCCATTAGAGTTTTAATTTCGGGTTCCTTTCTATCTATCTCGTAGCGCAAGGAAGTGTCCATTGGCGCGGTATTCGTGATCTTACCCGGATTAAAGATATTATGAGGATCAAAAATGGCTTTTACTTCCTCAAGAAGTTTGTAATTTTTAGAACCTATCATAAGTTCAATAAACTCCCCGCGCAGCCTCCCATCTCCATGCTCCCCACTCATAGAACCTCGATATTTTTTCACCAAAACAGCAACCTCCTCTGTGATCTTTCTAAAAAGATCAACATCTTCTTCTTTCTTTAGATTCAGGATTGGTCTTAAATGTAATTCTCCTGCCCCGGCATGTGCATAATACACTGCTTCCTGTTTATATTTTTTCATGATCTCAGAGAATTCTGCAATATAATTTGCCAGATCTGGTAATGCAACGGCTGTATCTTCTATACAGGCTACCGCTTTTTTATCTCCAATTATATTCCCTAGCAAGCCAAGTCCGGCTTTACGTAATTCCAGAGCTTTGTCTATTTGCTCGTCCATAAGAATGGGTAAAGCGTAAGCAAGATTTGTGTTTTCTATTCTATTTAACAGAACATGAATTTGGTTATTCAAGTCCTCCTGATTTTCAGACCTCAATTCCAACATAAGAATGGCCTTGGGATCTCCTTCAATAAAAAATCTGTTTTCTTTGTATTTTAAATTCTGAATTGTACAATCCAGAATCACCTTGTCCATCATTTCACAGGTGTACAAATCACTTTCCATAGCAGGTTCTACAGCGAGCATACAATTTTCTATACTCGAAAAATGAGCAGCAACCATAGCAGTATATTTTGGGGCTAAAACATCTAGTTGCAAAGTGATCTCTGTTGTAAAAGCCAGGGTACCTTCACTTCCCGAAAGCAACTCACATAGATTTAATGCTTTTTTGTTTTCAGAAAAAACTTCGGTATCAATTAGACTATCTAGTGCATATCCAGTATTTCTTCTATGAATAGTTTCTAATGGAAATTCTTTTGTTATTTCTTTCTGAACTTCAGCAGGAGAAAGCAATTTATAAAGCTTCTTATATATTTTAGATTCTAAAGATTTTCCGTTTTTATATCCTACAAAGTCATTTCTCGAAATAGCAGTAAATTCAGCTTCACTACCATCACTCAAAATTGTTTTTAATCCAAGGGTTTTATCACGGGTTGTTCCATATTTTATAGAAGTAGTCCCGCTAGAATTATTCCCAACCATTCCCCCAATCATACATCTATTGGAGGTAGATGTGTTTGGCCCAAAGAATAGTCCAAATTCCTCAATAGCTCTATTTAGATCATCTCTAATAACACCGGGCTCTACCACCACAGTTCTATTACTAGGATCTATTTTTAAGATCTTATTGAAATGTTTAGAAACATCTACCACTATACCGCTACCCACACATTGTCCCGCTAATGAAGTTCCAGCAGTTCTAGGTATTAATCCGATATGATTTTGAGTTGCAAAATCTATAAGCAACTTGATATCTTCTTTATTTTTAGGGTAACAAACTGCCAATGGTATTTCTCTGTATACGGAAGCATCAGTGGCATAAATACTTTTATGCAGGTCGTCAAACAAAAGTTCTCCATTAAGAGTTCTTTGTAATTCTAGTAATTTCTCTTTCATAGCTGCATTAAAATTACAAATTTATAGTACATCTGCTTAACAACCTATTAATGATTATTAACAATAGATTGGCTATTTAAGCAATTTCAGTGTGAATTTAACGTTTAAATTTGCGGAACAAACTAAAATAAATCAAACATGAAAAAATTAATTTTAATGGCAATATTCGCACTCGGAGCAACGGTTGCTACCAATGCACAAACGATCTCTGAAAATGCGCTAGGATTGCGTATTGGTGGTGGAAATGGTTATGGGGCTGAAGTTTCTTACCAAAGAGCTTTAGGTGATAACAATAGATTAGAGTTAGATCTTGGTTGGAGAAATGATAAAAACAACTATGATTCTTTTAAACTAGCTGCATTATACCAATGGGTTTGGAATATTGAAGGTGGTTTCAACTGGTATGTTGGTGCCGGTGGAGGTGTTGGAAGTGTAAGTGATAATAGAAGAAACGAAAATAGAAGAGATGATGGAACTTTTCTATTTATTGCTGGAGATATAGGAATAGAATATAATTTTGATATTCCATTATTGATTTCACTAGATTTTAGACCAGAAATTGGTTTTAGTGATTATGATGTTATCGATAATTTCTCACCAGATATCGCATTAGGACTTAGATACCAATTCTAGACTTAAACAATTTTTATATATTAAAGGCTGAAGGAATTAAAACTCTATTCAGCCTTTTCTATATCCATTATTGCCTTTTCATATAATTTCTCATAGATCGGCACTATTTTATGAATATCGAAAGCCTTTGCTTGTTCGCGAGCATTCAGTTTAAATTTTTCTAAGGTGTTTTCGTTTTTTAATATTTTAATAGCATTTGCAGCCATCTCTTCTATATTTCCAACTTCGCTTAAATACCCTGATACTCCTTGTTTATTAACCTCTGGAAGTCCACCACTATTAGAAGAAATAACCGGTACGCCATTTACCATAGCTTCCAAGGCTGCCAAACCAAAACTTTCTTTTTCTGAAGGCAATAAGAAAAGATCTGAAAAACATAGGATCTTATCTATCTCATTACTCTGCCCTAGAAATACTACTTTATCCTGTAAGCCTAATTCTTGTACTAAAAATTCTGCTTTTTCTTTTTCAGGTCCTTCCCCAACCATTATAAGTTTAGATTTAATAGTCTTTTGAACAATATAAAAGATTCTAATAATATCTAAGATCCGTTTAACGGGCCTAAAATTACTTACATGAGAGATAATCTTTTCGTCTTCATCTGCCATTAATGTACGTTGGCAGTCAGTAAACCCAATCCTAAATTTAGCAACATCAATAAAATTCGGAACCACTTCGATCTCCTTTTTGATCTTAAAAAACTTTAATGTGTCTTCTTTTAAAGATTGAGATACAGAAGTAACAACGTCACTATTATTAATACTGAAAGTAACAGCAGGTTTATAAAAAGGATGATTTCCTACTAGTGTAATATCTGTACCATGCAATGTGGTTACCATAGGAATAAAGATCCCCTCTTCTTCCAACATTTTTTTTGCCATATATCCAGCATAAGCGTGCGGTATTGCATAGTGTACATGTAAAACCTCTATTTTATGAAGCTTTACCATGGTTACTAACTTACTGCTTAAAGCTAATTCGTAGGGCTGGAAATGAAAAAGGGGATACTCGGGAACATTAACCTCATGAAATTTGATATTTCCGGTAAGTTGTTCGAGACGCACGGGCTGTTTATAGGTGATAAAATGAATTTCGTGGCCTCTTTTGGATAGTTCCATGCCTAATTCTGTTGCCACTACTCCACTCCCGCCAAAGGTGGGATAACAAACTATACCTATTCTCATAATTTATTACTCTAAAGATTCATATATAATACGTTGTATCTTTTCCCGAATGTTCTCTCTAATCAGTTTCCGGTTATTTACATCCGGATAGGTTCTATTAGATAAAAACACGTATACTATTTCCTCATCAGGATCTGACCAAGCTAAAGTACCGGTAAATCCTGTATGACCAAAACTAGATAAAGAAACACAACCACAGGTAGGACCCGAAGTGCCCAATTGAGGTTTGTCGAAACCAACACCTCTCCTTACGTTTTGATCACAATAATAACAGGTATTGAATTTATCTAGAGTTTCTTGTTTAAAATATTCTTTTCCACCATAGTTACCCCCGTTTAAATACAACTGCATCATTTTTGCCACATCTGTAGCATTACTAAACAGCCCTGCATGACCTCCAATTCCGCCTTGCATTGCGGCACCTTGATCATGAACATGTCCTAAAACTTCTTGTTTTCTCCAAAGTCTATCATATTCGGTTGGCACAATTCTAATTGTATCTATCTCGTTTAAAGGTAAATAAGTAATAGTATTTGCTCCTAGGGACTTATAAAAATGCTCTTTTACTAAATAGCTTAAAGAAGAATTATAATAATCTTCAATATAATATTTCATAATATAAAAAGGTAGATCACTGTATTTGTAAGCTAGTTTAGATTCCAGCTTACTATCTCGTATAGTCCCCATTATAGAATCCCGTAGATCGTCCCTGATAAACATATTTTTTGCAATCTGTGTGTTAAAAACATCCATAGGTTCCTCCCTATAATATTTAACAGACCTCCCTTTTGTCTTCTTGTCTAAAGTGGATACATAAAAAGGGATCCAAGGTTTTAATCTGGCATAATGCATAAGCATATCCTGCAACTTGATATTAGCTTTATTGGAACCCTTAAAAAATGGCATTAGATCTCCTAATTTCGAATTGAATTTAAGCTCCCCTTTACCTTCAAGTTCAATAATAAATGGTAAAGTCGCAAGTATTTTAGTTAATGAAGCCAAATCATATACTGAAGAATCAGTTACTTTAATAGTCTTCTCATAAGTATGAAAACCGGCATTTCTTTCATAGATCACCTTACCTTTTCTGGCTATAATCACCTGCAATCCAGGAGTCATTTCTTCGGAAATAGCAATATCAATCAATGAGTCTATTTCTTGAAGTTTATAAGAATTCATTCCAACAGCTTCAGGATACCCGTATGATAATCGGTTTAAACTTTTAGTGTAATATCCTGTACCTGCAGGAAATTCTTGACTAATACTTACCGGCAATCTTCCTTTCGCCCCCAAGGCTCCAAAAATAATTTCTGCAGATTTCTTTTGAGCAGCTTCAGAGTTTTGATAACTCATTACTATTACTTCTATATTACTAGAGGAATTGAGATCCATAAGAGCGTAAGGCTTTGTAAAGACATCTAAAATAGTGAGATTATTTCTTGATATTTCATGAATCCAACTCAACTCTTCCTCAGTAAAAGCATATTTTGCCCAAGGAGAAGCATTGGATTTATGATATCCAATAATCACTTGATTATAATTCTTTAATTTTTCCAACAACTCATCCAACTTGGTAGCTTTAACCCAATCTACCTGTGCATATTTAGATAACTGATGATAAAACGCAGTACCATCATCGTCTCCTAATTTTACATAGGCTATCTTTCTATCGCTAAGCTCTTTAATAGGAACAATGCCAACATCGTTCTTAATAAGCGTGATCGCATTCTCTATAAGTTCATCATAAAGAGCAAGATCTTCTATTGTGTTGAGTTCTGAAATAAGATTTGTAGTATCTACGGCTTTATAATTATGTAGACCCGCTTTATATTTCGCAAATAATATCTTTCTAACAGAATGTGCCATTCTCACTTCTGAAATGGTTCCGTCATTATAAGCCGCCATGATCTTATCGGCAGCTTTAGGTACATCTTCAGAGATCAACAAAACATCGTTACCAGCCATAAATGCTGCCAGATCAATTTCACCAGGATTTTTAAAATTCGATGCCCCTTTCATATTAAGAGCATCTGTAAAAATAAGACCATGAAAATTTAATTCCTTCTTAAGTAAATCGTTTACAATTGTTTTAGATAAAGAAGACGGAATGGTTTCTTGTGTTTCCAAGCCTGGTACATTAAGATGGGCAACCATAATACTGGAAACCCCTTCTTCAATTAGCTTTTTAAAAGGATATAATTCTATGCTATCTAATCTGCTTTTGGAAAAGGAAATTGTTGGTAAGGTTTTATGCGAATCTCTTCTAGTATCTCCATGACCGGGAAAATGTTTTGCACTGGAGAGAATTCCTTCCTTATGCATCCCTCTCATGAAAGAAACCGACTTTAAAGTGACATTTATTTTTTCCTCCCCAAAAGAACGATTTCCAATAATTGGGTTTAACGGATTTGTATTGATATCTACTACCGGAGCAAAATTAATATGTACTCCTAACCTTTTGGAATTACGGGAGATAGCAGCCCCAGCTTCTTCTATTAATTTAAGATCTTGAATGGCTCCTAAGGTCATGTTCCATGGGAGAGCAAACGTGGAATCTAGTCTCATTGCAAGACCCCATTCTGCATCCATCCCAATAAGTAAGGGTGTTTTAGAAAGCTCTTGAAATTCGTTATTTAATTTTGCCTGACGCTTTGGTCCACCTTTAGAAAATATGATTCCTCCAATATTATAATCTGCAATTAGCTTACGAACTTTATCAACATCTTTCCCATTTTTATTAGAAAACACATCTACCATAAATAACTGTCCTACTTTTTCCTGCAGGCTCATATTCTCATAGATACTATCCACCCATACCTTCTGATGGTTAAAATCTTTAGCAATTAGCGGGTTATTATTCTGAGAAAAGCAAGTAAGAGTAAAAAATAGAATTAATAGAATTAATAGAATTGAATAAAATTGGGGTATTTTCATTCAGTATTTAGTTTAAGAAACGATTATGCCAGCTATCTGATGCAGGTACTTCCCAATCTGATAAATATTCTCCTTTGTTATTTACCAAGTTATTAAATACAATAGTATTCTTGCTAACCGCCTTTTCCTTAGCCATTTTTCTAAAATCTATCAGGGTTTTATAAGCAACAAACTCCCCTTGTTTATAACTTACATTCATTTTATCTAAAAGATCTACATTGTACTTCTGTTCCAGATCCTGGATAAACTTTACAGAACTATCTATAGAACAGCCTGTAGCAGCATTTAATTGCTGATCTAGCGCCAAGGTTATAAAACGTTTGTATTTTATTTCGAAAGAAGCTTTAAGATTTGCTCCATGGGCAGTCCATTGTGTAATAAAGCTCTCTAATTTTGAAGTGATTTCTTGAAGTTCTAGATCTGTAAATGATCTATTTGACTGGTATATCCAAACTCTAGAAGAATCTGGTAATTCGGTAAAAGGTACTAGCATATTTTGTGGAGTTATATTTTTACAAAGCTACTTTTTTAAAGGGTTAGCTTCAAATATAGTACCACTAAAATGATGAAGTTAACACCAATTTATTAGTTAATTAATTGCGAATAATATTCTGAGTTGGAATATTAGAGATCGTGAGCATTTGCAATCATTTCTGCAACATCCATTACCTCGATCTTGTCTTCTTGGTTTTTACCCTTAACACCATCTGTCATCATCGTATTGCAAAATGGACAACCAGCTGCTATAATGTCTGGCTTAACTTCCATTGCCTGCTCGGTACGCTCTATATTCACGTCCTTATTTCCAGATTCTGGTTCTTTAAACATTTGTCCGCCTCCGGCACCACAACAAAGACCGTTAGATTTACACTTACGCATTTCTACTAATTCCACTTCCAGTTTCCTTAACAGGTCTCTTGGAGCTTCATATACGTTGTTAGCACGACCCAAATAGCAAGGATCATGAAAAGTAATCCGTTTTCCTTTGAATTTACCACCTTCAACTTTTAATCTTCCCTCTTCTAAAAGTGATTTTAAAAAGGTAGTATGATGCATTACCTCATAATTCCCTCCTAGTGCAGGGTATTCATTCTTAATCGTATTAAAACAGTGAGGGCAAGCAGTTACAACTTTTTTTATCTCGTAACCATTAAGCACTTCTATGTTAGTTACAGCTTGCATCTGAAAAAGAAACTCGTTACCAGCTCTTTTTGCAGGATCTCCAGTACAACTTTCTTCAGTTCCAAGAACAGCAAAATCTACTTTAGCTTCATGCAACAACTTTACAAATGCCTTAGTGATTTTTTTTGCTCTATCATCAAAACTTCCAGAACAACCCACCCAAAATAGGACCTCAGGTTTTTTCCCTTGAGCCATATATTCTGCCATTGTTGGTACTTTGATTGCTTCTGCCATTTTAAATACTTTTATAATTCAGCGATTCTTATTAAAATCTAAGAACCTAATTTGTAATAATTTAAACTACTTTAATTGAAGTTCCAATTTAATCTAAATTTCCTTAGCCCAATTCAATCTATCCATTTGATTGTAAGGCCATGGAGCTCCATTATTCTCTATATTGGTCATTGCATTTGCAAGATCTGATGGTGCTGCACTTTGCTCCATTACCAAATAACGTCTCATATCTAAAATAATAGATAATGGATCTATTCCTATTGGACAAGCTTCTACACAAGCGTTACAAGTGGTACAGGCCCAAAGTTCTTCTCTTAAGATATAGTTATCTAGCAATTGCTTGCCATCATCCTCGAAACTTCCTTTTTCATTAATAATGCTCCCAACTTCTTCCAGTCTGTCCCTGGTATCCATCATGATCTTTCGTGGAGATAACTTTTTACCTGTTTGGTTGGCTGGACATTCCGCAGTACAACGCCCACATTCTGTACAGGTATAAGCATTCAATAACTGAACCTGGTTCAGGTCCATTACATCTGATGCCCCAAATTTCTCAGGAACTTCATCTTCTGCTCCTTCCGCAGGCATCGCATAAGGATCGGCATCTGGATCCATCATTAACTTTACTTCGTTAGTAACTGCTTCCAAATTATCAAACTTCCCTTGTACAGTTAATTTTGAAAGATAAACATTAGGGAATGCCAATAAGATATGAAGGTGTTTTGAATAGTATAAATAATTCAAGAATATTAAAATTCCAACTATATGCAACCACCATGCAGTTCTTTCTATAATTATAAGAGTAGCATTGCTGAAGCCTTCAAACCAAGGCAATAAAAACTGACTTACCGGAAAAGAACCTGCGATACCAGCATTCTGAGCATAATGATCTGCACCATTAAGCTGTAATTGGTAATCTGCTCCATTCATGGTTAAGAAAAGGATCATAATAACCATTTCAAAATATAGAATATAATTTGCATCATTTTTAGGCCAACCTTTGAGCTCATTACCTAAAAAGCGATATATATTGGTCACATTTCTTCTCAACCAGAAGATGATTACTCCCAAAAACACAAGAAGAGCTAAAATTTCAAAAGTAGCTATTAAGAAATTATAGCCAGATCCTAGAAAAGAAAGTATTCTATGGGTTCCAAAAACTCCGTCTATAATAATTTCTAAAACTTCTATATTAATAATTATAAATCCTAGATATACTATAATATGAAGAAATCCGGCAAAGGGTCTTTTAACCATTTTAGATTGACCTATTGCTACTTTTGCCATTTTTGCAAAGCGCTCTCCAGGATTATCTGATCTATCTACTTTTCTACCTAATTTTATGTTGCGGATTACACGGCGAATATTGAATGTAAAAAAACCAATACCAGCCACTAGGACAATAAAAAAGGCGATTTGAGCAATAAGTTGCATACGTTATTCTATTTTAAGGAATCTTTAGGAGCTTGATATGATCCTGGTTTTTTACCAAATAACGAGAAATGAACATATCTTTTAGGATTCAATTTAAGATCTTGTAATAATTCTTCCAACTGCTTAGTAGCACTTTCTAAATTATCATATACTTTATCATCATTAAGAAGCTTACCAGCAGTTCCTTTCCCATCATTCAAATTACTTGATAATTGTTCAAAATCTGCAATTACCGCTTCAAGCTTATTAGTCATCCCATTTAGATCTACCTGTGCAAGGGTATCTGAAAACTTATTGAAGTTCCCAGTCATCTCATCTAAGTTAGTAAAAGTTCTATCTAATTTTTCTGAATTACCAGCTACAATTCCATTTAGGGAAGTTGCCGTACTCTTAAATGAACGCACTGTTTCAGAGAGATCGTCGAAAGTAGCAGAAATATTGTTTCTAGTCTCAGGATTCAGAACCTGATTAAAAGCATTAAGCAAAGAATCTGCACTTACAATTACTCTTTCTACTTTTACTTGGAGTGGCGTAAGACGCTCATTCACCAATTCCATGATACCTTCTTCAATATCACTAGGTAAAGTATCCCCGGTTTTAGCCATTCGCTTAGATTCATAATCTGGAACAATAGCAAGAGACTTCCCTCCTATTAAACCACCTCCATATATTTGAGCCAAACTATTCTGAGAAAATTTAAAATCGCTATCTACACTAAAGGTTACCAAAAGAATTCCTGAGCCATCTAAAAAGTCTATTTTATTTACTTGACCCACCTTTAAACCATTAATAGTAACTGCCGATGATGTGGAGAGACCCTCTACATCTGCATATACTGCATGGAAATTACGGCTGGAGTCTAAGAGATTTTTGCCTTTAAGGAAACTATAACCAAATATTAATATTGCGATGGCTACAATTGCCAGGATACCAGTCTTAACCTCTTTAGTATATTTCAAAAGTATTATTTTTAGATACGTACAAATTTAGAAATAAATATAGGAAAGTATAGCTATTTGGCCTGTGATTTTAACGCGTCATTAACTGTAATTTTATCTCCATCCTTAAAAGCGACTAAATAACTGGTCTTATAGCCCTTATTTTTAGCTTGTTCATGTAGGTTTTGAATTTGAGAGTAACTAGAAGTGGCTCCAAAATAATATTTATAAAGCTTCCCTTCTTTCTCCCTAAAAACAGGGGTAAGTCCTTTAAAGTTGGAAGATTTAGGCTCCAGCTTTTTAGAACTTGCAACCAGTTGCACTTTAAAGGTAATTCCTTCGTAATCATCCTTAAACGCCTCAATATTACTTTCTTTAACAGTAACCTCCACAGGTGCATTTTTCTCTAAATTATCCAACACTCCTAGATTAATATTGTGACTGTAGTCTTTAATAGCATCAACAATAGCATCAGCCATTTTATTTTGACCGAAAGAACTATTTAAATAGGGACCTTCTTCTTTATTTGTTAAAAATCCGGTTTCAATTAATACACTCGGCATGTAGGTTTGATGAAGCACAATAAATCCTGCTTGCTTCACACCTCTATTTGTGCGTTTTAAATCGTTAGTAAATTTTTTCTGAACAAAATCTGCTAGTAAAATACTCTGGTCCAGATATTCTTCCTGCATAATGGTCATACCTATAGAAGATTCTGGAGAGTTAGGATCGAAACCATCATAAGTAACTTCATAATCTTCCTCAAGAAATATCACAGAATTCTCTCGTTTGGCTACTTCAAAATTTGTTGAATTTCGATGTATTCCTAACACAAAAGTCTCTGTTCCAGACGCCTGAGAATTATGAGCATTACAATGCACAGATATAAAAAGATCTGCCTTGGCATCATTAGCAATCTTTCCCCTTTGTTCCAATGGTATAAAAACATCGGAATCTCTGGTGTAGACCACCTTAATATCTTTATCTTTTTCCAGTTCGGCACCTATTTTAAGAATAATACTAAGTGCTATATCCTTTTCCAGAAATCCTCCACCCCTATTTCCAGGATCCTTCCCGCCATGTCCGGCATCCAAAACCACTACGAACCTAGATTTTTCGGTGTAGTTTTTGTTAGGTGTAGAAGCAGATATTAGTATACCTGTTATTAATAAGACTAAAACTTTAAGACTGTTGGTTTTCATATATAGGTTAACGATTCTGTTAGAGCAATTATTTTATAATTGATTTTTTTAATTTCCCAAAAGGAAGCTAAAAAAATAAATGTAATTTTGACTATTCAAAAAGCAAGCCATTCTTTACAAAAATAGCACTTATAGTATTGCAGACAAACTCACTTTATATTCTTTTTACAATTGTTTTAATGCTGCTATTTCCAGTATTATCTCAAGCGCAAGAAGTAAAAACAAAAGAAGAAGTTCGTATTAGCGCACAGAGGGATAGCACAGTTACTGTTTCTGATTCTCTCTCTACGGCTACCAAAAAATTAGTCCCTACTCCTACACAAACAGATACAATAAAGAAAAAACCTTCTTTATTAACTGATGTTGTGGCTTATAAGGCAGAAGATTATATGCGTTTAAGTACTAAAGAGAACAGAATGTATTTGTACGATCAAGCCCAAATCACCTACGGAGATATGGTAATTACTGCGGGACTTATTATTCTAGACAATGAAAAAAACGAGGTTTATGCATTTGGAATCCCAGATTCGTTGGGTAATTATTCCCAAACCCCAATCTTTACACAAGCTCAAAATACGGTAAAACCAGACTCTATACGCTTCAATTTTAAATCTAAGAAAGCACTTGTCTATAATTCTAAAACTGAAGAAGGGGCATTTAAAGTAAATGGAGAAATAACCAAAAGAGAAAATGATTCGGTTTATTTTATGCAAAATGTAAAATTTACCACTTCTGAAAACGAGGAGGACCCAGATTATTATTTTTTCGCAAGAAGAATAAAGTTTGTACCTAAAAAGAAAATTGTTACTGGCTTAGTGAATATGTACATAGCAGATGTGCCAACACCGTTAGGACTTCCATTTGGATATTTCCCTTTGACTGAAGAGGAAACTTCAGGATTCAAAATTCCATCTTTCGGACAGAGCAATAATAGAGGATATAGTTTGCAAAATGGAGGGTATTATTTTGCGATAAGCGATTATGTAGATCTTTTGGCCTTGGGAGATTATTACACCAATGGTAGTTATGGAATAAGATTAGAATCCAGTTATGCTTTGCGTTATAAATTCCGCGGGAATTTAAGTTTTAGATATGAGAATCTATTAAATAGTGAACGTGGCTTTCCAGATTTTTCAGAAACTTCTGTTTATAATTTAAGATGGAGCCATTCTCAAGATTCTAAGTCCAGCCCTAGTTCTAGGTTTTCTGCATCTGTAAACTTAGGAAGTAGTAATTACTATCAAGAATCGGTGAATCAAACCAACACTGCGAATTTTTTGAATAACACGTTGAGTTCTTCAGTGTCTTATTCTAAGACATTTCAAGGAGAACCTCAGGTAAATGTAAGTGTTGCCGCTACTCATACCCAAAACAGTAATACAGGGGCGATAAATATGACATTGCCAACAGTACAAGGAAGTGTTTCAAGGATTTTTCCTTTAGCACCAAAGTTAGGTGCAAAAAAAGGAATTATAGAAAACATCAATTTTCAGTATAACTTTAGAGGAGAGAACAGGATTCAAACTTTTGATTCTTTGTTCCTTAAACCTGAGATGTTTAGGGATGCGAATTTTGGTGCCCAGCATAGCATACCGATTTCTACTAACTTTAAGGTACTTAACTACCTAAGTGTGAGTGCCAATGCCAACTATGAAGAAAATTGGGTTTTTAAAACTTTTGACAGATCTTATAATCAGGAAAATCGAGAGGTAGTAATAGATACTATAAATGGTTTTGATTCCTTTAGAACCTATAATTTTAGTACCAGTATGGGAACTACTGTTTATGGGATGATGAATTTTGGAGACGATAAAAAGATCCAAGCTATTCGCCATGTAATGAGACCTTCAATTAGCTATAATATTAATCCTGGATTTGATCAATATTATGATCAATATGAAATTATAGATGAACTAGACCCAACAAGAAACCAAATTGTGGATTATACCAGGTTTCAAGGCTCTTTATATGGCACTCCTGGTCAGCTTTACTCCAGTTCTATAGGATTGTCTATTAGCAATACACTAGAGGCAAAGGTTCGCGATAAAGATAGCACAGCTACTGAAGCTAAAAAGATAAAATTGTTGAATAACTTTAGTATCAGCACTGCTTATAATCTGGCAGCCGACTCTTTAAGTCTTTCCCCAGTTAGCATGCGTGGAAGTATTCCTATAATACAGGATAAGTTAGACATTAATGTAGGTGCAAATTTAGATATTTATGCCCTAAACAATAATAACAGAAGGGTAAACAAGTTAAATATAAATAATGGTGGGAGTTTATTTAGAATGACCTCTGCCAATGTTAGCTTTGGGTATTCTCTTTCCAGTAAAGATTTTGAATTGGGTGGGGAGAACAAAGATAAATCTGAAAATGAAACTTATAGAAACGGCGGGCGTCGAGATGATCTTTTTGGAAAATCACCAGGATTAGATGGAGATTTTTATGATGATGAAGATGAACCTGATGATGATGATGAAGAGAAACCGCTTAATGCATGGTACAATTATAAAATCCCGTGGGATCTAAGGTTGGCCTATACCATGACCTATAGTAATAACGCTAGACAAAATGAAATCTCTTCTCACTCCATTATGTTTTCCGGGGATGTAGAATTAGCACCAAAATGGGGTGTTGGAGCTTCTTCTGGATTCGATATTAAAGATGGAGGATTTACCTATACTCAATTAAGATTTCAAAGAGATTTAGATAGCTGGAGAATGAGCTTTAATTGGGTTCCATTTAGTACGCGTAGTTCTTGGTTCTTTTTTATTGGAATTAAATCTTCTATCTTAAGCGATATTAAATATGATAAACGCCTTGAGCCAGACAAAAGTTTATAAGTAAAATAATTTTATTATGAAAAAAATAATCAATACTTCCAATGCTCCTGCCCCAATTGGGCCTTATAACCAAGCTGTTTTAAATGGAGATATGCTTTACACCTCCGGACAAATTGCCATCGATCCAAAAACAGGAAAATTGGTTACAGACTCTATCCAAGCTGAAACTGAATTAGTAATGGAGAATTTAAAAGCAATTCTTACTGAAGCAGGAATGACTTTCGAAAATGTTTTGAAATCCTCGATCTTTATTAGCGACATGAATAATTTCGCACAGATAAATGAAGTCTATGCTAGTTATTTTAACGCTGAAACTGCTCCAGCACGAGAAACAGTAGAAGTAGCAAATCTCCCGAAATTTGTAAATGTTGAAATTAGTGTGATCGCTTCTAAATAGCTTTTATCATTAAACTTGCGGTAGCGGGATTAGTGGCTAGCGGAATATTATGAACGTCGCACAATCTCATAAGCATAAAGATGTCTGGTTCATGTGGATGCTTATCTAAAGGATCCCCAAAAAGATCACCATATAAATTTGTCCTTCTGCCACTCTAGAGGCAATTTGCGCATCACCACCCATTGGTGCAGATAATAATTTTTAGACCTTGAAACCCGCAGCTTCTGTTCTGGCATCTGTGGTTCCAGTGGTTATATGGTTGATTTGTTTTGAATGAAGCACCTCTTTGTATTCATTTAAGAACTGAACCATTTCTCGCTTTATACCGTTATGGGCTATAATTGCAATGGTAATATAATCAAGAACTTTGGGCAAGCCCACGAGGTATTTCCCGATGGTTCGGCAGGAAAATACTTTTAAAAATTCGAGGCAAACCCGCCTGAATGTTTCGGGCAGGCCTCGGGGAATTAAACCCTCAATGAGGGATTAAGTAGATAAAATGTCTGAAATTCTTAAGAGATCTAGATTTATATCATGTTTTTCCTTTAGAGCACTTTCTAATGTACAGGATTCAATTTGGTTATTCACAAAACCAACCATCAAATCTTTTTTTCCGTCTAGCAAGAGCTCTACTGCTTTTACACATAATCTGCTAGCCAATACCCTATCAAAACAACTTGGGCTTCCTCCACGTTGAATATGTCCTAAAACGGTAACCTTAGAATCGTAATCTGGAAGGTTTTTTGTTACATATTCTGCTAATTCAAAGACATTCTTTCCAATTTTATCACCTTCAGAAACCACTACTATACTTGACATTTTACCTGAATTTCGGCTGCGTTCTAAAGAAGCTAATAATCGCTCTAATCCAAGGTTTTCTTCTGGGATCAAAATTTCTTCTGCTCCAGCTCCTACTCCGCTATTCAATGCGATAAATCCAGCATCTCTCCCCATCACTTCCACAAAAAATAATCTATTATGAGAACTAGCAGTATCTCTAATCTTATCTATTGCATCTACTACAGTATTTAAAGCAGTATCATAACCAATGGTGTAATTAGTCCCAAAAATGTCATTATCGATGGTTCCAGGCACACCAATGACTGGAATATTATGCTCTTCACTAAAAATTTTTCCCCCTCTAAAAGTTCCGTCTCCTCCAATAAGAATCATTGCATCAACATCAGCGTTTTTTAAATTGTCTGCGGCTTTTTGTCTCCCTTCAGGAGTAAGAAACTCTTTAGATCTAGCCGACTTTAGTATAGTACCTCCTCTGGAAATGATATTTCTCACACTTCGGGCGTCCATTTCCACATAATCCCCTTCAATCATTCCTTGAAATCCTCGATAAAATCCTACACATTGTATTTTATAATAGGCACAGGATCTGGCTACTGCTCTTATTGCAGCATTCATTCCTGGGGAATCTCCTCCAGAAGTCATTACGCCTATTCGCTTTATAGTGTTGCTCATAAATACTTCTTTGAATTCTAAAATTACAAAGTATAATTGAAAATGTTAAAAAGTGGATATTTATTTAACCTAAAAATAATAAAATAGAAGGTGAAATCTTATTGTTTTGGAAAGACTATATAATCTGGAGCTAGAGATTTAGCAGATTCTTCCTGATCTTTTTCTTCAACAGATTTTACGATTTCTTTATTTAAGATCTTTGTGATCAATTCTTTGAAGGTGTCAAAATCTACAGAATAGGAAAGCCCTACTCCTTGAGTAAAACCAATCTCTTCGCCAATAAACTGTATATTATTTTCCCTATTAAAAACTTTAGCCCTTAGGCTACCGTCCTCATTCAGTAAAAATTCAATTTCAACATCCCCAACAATTATAGATTCTGTAACTCCACCAACAGGAACCCCAACTTGTCCATTTATAAGTACTCTATTGGTTATTTGAGTAGATAAGGTTAATCCAAACCTATCTACCGTTTGCTGATCTGGTGTACGGTCTCCTTGTACATAATTTACACCTACTTGAAATTTCCCCTCTTCATCGGCAAAAATATCATTCACCAAAGAAGAAGCTCTTTCTACCAAGTTTCCAGTTATAGCATTCTGCCCAATTGCAAATTCACTATAAAATGATCCTTGAGTAACTAAAAACAATGCTTGCAGCTCTCTACTTGCTCTATCACTAATTCTATATTCTAATTCTGAACGTACTACAGAACTGGCATTTGGAAATTCCACATTAAAAGTGATATCGGGTTGTGCTATTTGACCTTGTAATAAAATAACTACTTCTACAGGGATCTTTCTGTTAATTGATGGGTTCTCCAGCAATACTGCCGGGTTAGCATTTACTTCGTAAACTGCACTCACATCCAGCTGGGCTTGGATTGGACTCCCATCCCAGTTAATACTACTTCCTGAGCGCACTTGGAATACCTTTTGAACAAGGCCTGCATATTTAAAATTATAGACCCCTTCATAAACCACGAAATCTCCCCACATATTAAACTTCCCATTGGTATTAATCTCCAACAATAAGTTTCCTGCTCCACGACCTCGTAAAGTACTTCCGCTGGTTTGATCTACTACCACTTCCACTTCGGCATCATTGGTAATATCCAAATCAAAATTTAATTCTAAACCTTTTACTTCCTGAATTTGAATAGGAATCCCTGCAAGACGTGATGCTTTTTCTTCAGGACTCAAAAAGTGGATATACGAGTTATCTCCAATAGATTCTGTATCGTTTAATGGGATCTTAAAAACAGTTCCTTTTGCAGTAGAAGCATTCACATCTATTACCAACTCATCTGTGGGACCTTTTATACTCGCAAAACCATCTATAAATGCAGTTCCATAATATAGTGCATCTTCAGTAGCTTCAGTATCTAAAACCAGCAATCTGTCACTGGTAACACTAAGGTCTAAAAACCATTCCTTAAAGTTTTTATGAGAAATGATTCCATCTAAAATTCCCGAAGTTTTGTATTTGGTATCTACAACTTCTATCTCATCAAAATTAAATTGTTGATTGGTGAGATTTACAGTAGCATTTTCTTTAAAATCTAGATCTACATTTAAGTAAGGAACTCGAAGTCCGGCCTTTTCCAAAGTTAATTTTCCGGAAATATCTGGATTTTTATAATTACCACTCACCTTTGCATCTCCAGATGCTAGACCTCTAATATTATCTATTGCATCCTTACCTAAAGCACTAAATGCGGCCATATTGAACTTCCTGAGATTCACATCTAAATCTATCGTTGGATTATTCCCTACATTAATACCTCCTTGAGCATTCAAAGATTCAAAACCTTTATTTATCAAAGTGGCATCTATATTATAAAAAGTAAGGTCGCCTTTACCATCTACGTCCAACTTTAAATTACCCAATAGGTTATCATTTACGGCAAGATCCTTTATAGTTAAAGAGGTATTTGGATAATAGGTGCCCTTTTCCTGTAGTAAATTCAACTTTCCATTAAGTGTTCCTGCAAGATCCAAGCTATCTATATCTGGGGTGATCTTGCCAACGTCTACATTTTCGAAGGCTATTTTAAAATCTTTGTATGTGCTATCTCTTAAATTACCATTTAATCTAATTAATTCTTGTTCATGACTTAATACCAAAGAATCTATAACAACATCATTAAATTTATTGTCGAAAACAATCTTGTTGCTTCGGTTATTATTCTCATTTAGAAACCACAGATTCTCTTTAAATTTCACATCAGAACGTTGAATCCCAACCACAGATTTATTCTGTTCGTTTATAGTATGATAAAAGTTGAGATTGAAAACATCCTTATTATTCTTTCCTCCCTGAAATTCTGAACGTATAAATAAAGTATCACGTAAGGTTACGTTAATAAGACTGAATTCAGAAAAATTATAGTATTTGGTTGCAACACTATCTGCTTCCACATAAGTGTTATAGATAGGATTATTATTATCTACCTGAACATTGATATCCTTCATCATATTCCCAAAAGCTTCGATCTTGGGAGATTTAAAGGTGAGTTTAAATTCAGATTCATCAGATTCTATTCTTCCTCTTATAAAGGTGTTTGGAGCAAGTGCCACTTCTGGGAAGAATACTTCTACGATCTTATTATAGATATCGAAATCGAATTCTAAATATTGATCGGTAGTAATTACATCAGGTCTATAATTGGTGTAAATACTTCCTATAGAGTTAGTTATTAAGGCTCCAACTTCAGAAACTTTAAATTTCCCAGTAACCTGTCCATTGAGAACATCTGGAGAATTTACGGCAATGGTTCTAACTCCTTCAGCATCAAAGGTGGAATTAACTTCCAGATCATCAAAATAATATAGATCATTCTGGTTTTGATAAGAGGTATTTAATAATAAGACTTTTCCCGCAATATTATCTAAGGTGTTACCCTGCATATTTATAAGGATGTCTCCTTTTAATACAGAAATACTATCTCGGGTAATTAGATTTAGCTCATTGAGATCTGCGTAAGCTATAGATGCCTGAAAATCGTATACATTTACTTTCTCTGAAATATCTACCAGCCCATTGAATTCTAATTTAAAATTAGGATCGTTGGAATTGAAGTTTCCGTTAAATACTGAATTTCTCACATTCCCAAGGATGCTGATATCCGAATAAGTATAATTCTTAAAATTCAATCTTGATATTTTCCCGCGTATTTGAGTGTTCAAGGATTCTTGGGTAAAACCACTTCCGTTTATATTGAGATTTAGACTGGTCTTTCCAAGATCTTTATTATCTAATAATCTCCCAATATTGAATTGATTAAAAACCAGATTCCCTTTATAATTAACATTTGCACTATTACTTATATTATTCATTACAAAATCTGCCTTTGCACTACCTAATTGACTATTTATTAGAACATCGGCATCTAAAGAATTTTTTGTTACAAGCATTTTACCCGCAAGACTTAAATTACCAAACTCACGAAGCGTTAATGGCAATTTATCTTTTAAAATTGTAGGTAAAAGATTGAGCAGATCGTAATAATTAGAAGCTAACTCATTAAAATCTCCGGTAAGCACAAAATCATTCATCTCTTCAGAAAATGCTCCCTTCAGATTTATAAAACCATCAATTCGGCTCCGGTCCATCCCTTTCAGATCTAAATTTTTTAGATCGAAATCATTCAATGTCCCTTCTAGATCTGTAGATAACTTTATATTCTGATTGCTTCCAAAAGGAGCATAAAAATTAACCAGATCGTTCGTGGAAATATTCGAATCTTTAAAAGAAGCTTTAAGTTCAACTTTATTTAGAAAATCTGAGAAATCCTCAAGTTTATAGTTCATCTCTATAGAACCATCTAATCTAGAATATGGAGTAATCAGCAGAAAGGAATTTAAATTCATCTTTGTTGGAGAATACGAAAAATCCGTTTGTAAGTCCCGGATATCTAATCCCCGACCTTCTTCAGCTTGTAAAGAATTTATGCTCACTTTAAAATCTCGATCTACTACATCAAGATATTCCGCTTGAAGTTCTAGTTTATCTAAAACAATCACTTCCGGATTGGTGATGTTTTCATCTACATAACTGTAATAACCTTCAGAAATAAAAATATCCCTAACCTTTAGGGTGAATTGTTTTGGCTCTCCAGTAGGCTCGGTTTTTAATTTATCCAGTAGGATACTAAGGTTATCTGAGTCTTCTCCTTTATAGCGTTTCATCTTAAAAATGAAGCCTTCTGCAGTAGAACTTCCTAAACTAGGATTATTGGCTATAAGATTAGAAACACCAAGGATAGAAGTTCTAAACTCCTGTATATCAATCAAGGTATTCGCGTGGTGGTCTTTTACCAGAACCTCGTTTAGTTTTACTTTTCCAAAGTACGAGAGGCTTACTCTTCCAACGGACACATCAATATCTGTACGTTCTTGTATAGAAGTTGTTATCCTTTTAGCCACCGAAGTTTGTACGGCAGGGATAGAAAATAAAATCAATAAAAAAACGAAAAACAACAGCAAAGCTACTACTGCTCTAATTAGTATTTTCAAGAGTTTTTTGATATGCTTTTATGTTTTAACTTTGTAAACAATATTAACAATTAATATGCCTAACTTTTCTTAATGGCTTCCCAAAATATATACATTCTGGCTATAGAATCTTCTTGTGATGATACAGCCGCCGCTATACTAAAAAACGATACTTTATTGTCCAATATTGTTGCTACCCAAGAGGTGCATCAAAAATTTGGTGGTGTTGTCCCAGAACTCGCGTCTAGAGCACATCAACAAAATATTGTTCCTGTAATTCATCAGGCAATTTCTGAGGCAAATATCGACAAAAAAGACATATCTGCAATTGCCTTTACCAAAGGACCTGGTTTAATGGGTTCGCTCCTAGTTGGAACTTCTTTTGCGAAATCTTTGGCCTTAGGTCTTAACATTCCTTTAATAGAAGTCAACCATATGCAAGCGCATATTTTAGCACATTTTATAAAGGAGCAGAATTTTAAAACTCCAGAATTTCCTTTTCTGGCACTTACTATAAGTGGTGGCCATACTCAAATTGTAAAAGTGACTAGTCATTTTGAAATGGAAGTAATTGGTCAAACCATAGATGATGCTGTGGGAGAAGCTTACGATAAAAGTGCAAAGATCATGGGGCTGCCCTATCCCGGTGGGCCTCTTATAGATAAATATGCGCAGCTTGGAGACCCTAAAGCTTATAAATTCACCAAGCCAAAAGTAGGTGGCTTAGATTTTAGTTTCAGTGGATTAAAGACTGCTATTCTTTATTTTATTCAGAAACAGGTAAAGGAGAATCCGAATTTTATTGAAGAAAATAGAAATGATATCTGCGCATCTATTCAATATACCATTGTAAATATTTTAATGGATAAGCTAAAAAAAGCAGTGAAAGAAACAGGGATCAATGAAATTGCGATTGGTGGCGGGGTGTCTGCGAACAGCGGGATTCGAAAAGCCTTAAATGAAGCGGAAGGCAAGTACGGCTGGAAAACCTATGTGCCAAAATTTGAATACACAACAGATAATGCAGCAATGATTGGAATTGTTGGTTATTATAAGTATTTAGCAAAAGATTTTACAGATCTTTCGGTAACCGCACAACCGCGATATAAAATTTAAGAAGATGCAGTTATTTTATCACCCAGATATAGAAGAACAGGCTCAACAAATTATTTTTCCACGAGAGGAAAGCAAACATATAGTAAAGGTTTTGCGCAAAAAGGAAGGTGATCTTTTGCACGTGACCAACGGAAAAGGTTTTTTGTTTATTTCTGAATTAACTTTGATCACGGCACAACAGTGCATTGCAAAAGTAATAGAGGTCCAAAAGGAAGAAAAACCTAAGTATTATTTACATATGGCTGTTGCACCCACAAAAATGAACGACCGTTACGAGTGGTTCTTGGAAAAAGCAACTGAGATTGGGGTTATGGAGATCACACCAATTATATGTGACCATAGCGAACGTAAAGTGGTTAAATTGGATCGTTTTGAAAGAGTCTTACAAAGTGCAATGAAGCAATCTTTGCATTTCACTTTACCTAAACTCAATCAACCGGTAAGATTCTCTGAGTTTGTGACCGATACTCCTGAGGGAAGCAAATTCATAGCGCACTGCGAAGATGAAACAGATAAAAAATCATTGCAAAATTGTTTAGAACTGGGTGAAAAATCTATTGTTTTAATAGGTCCTGAGGGAGATTTTTCTTCAGAAGAAATAGTTTTAGCAAAAGAAAATGAGTGGAATCCCGTAAGTTTAGGGAACACAAGATTAAGAACAGAAACAGCTGCGATCGTTGCTTGCCATACCGTCGCGTTGTTCAACGAAGAATAAATTTAAATGAAACAAGTTACTGCCATAATCCTATTTTCTATATTTAGTCTCTCTATGACTGCTCAGGAAATTGCCTTATTAAAATATCAAGGAGGTGGAGATTGGTATGCAAACCCAACGGCATTACCCAATCTTATAAAATTTTGCAATCAAAATATTAATACTGCATTTAAAAATAAGGTAGAAACTGTTACGCCCGGAAGTATTGCAATCTTTCAATATCCATTTATCCATATGACGGGTCATGGAAATGTGTTTTTTAGCAATGAAGAGGCTAAAAATCTTAGAACTTATTTATTAGGAGGAGGATTTCTTCATATAGACGATAATTATGGGATGAATAAATTTATAAGAGCTGAATTAAAAAAGATATTTCCTAATAAGGAGCTACAGGAATTACCAGCTACTCATCCTATTTTTAGCAGTGCTTATAACTTTCCAAACGGTTTGCCTAAGATTCATGAGCATGATGGTTTGGGACCCCAAGCTTTGGGCTTATTTGACAATGAAAGGCTCATCTTACTTTTTACTTTTGAAAGTGATCTTGGTGATGGCTGGGAAGATCCTGCTGTGCACAACGATCCGCCAGAAGTGCGTTTGAAAGCCTTACAAATGGGAGCAAATATTATTAAATATGTTTTTGAAAATTGAGCTTACAACTAGATCATTCCAAGCATTCTGAATCTGAAAATAAATTTCCTATTATTATTCTCACAGATAATATAATGGGTGAAGCCAATATAGGAAGTTTATTTAGACTTGCTGATGCTTTTAATATTGAACAAATAATTTTTTCGGGAACTCCAATCAATTTAAAAAGTAACAGACTCCGAAGAACCGCACGAGGTACTTTTGAAAGAGTAGATTTTGATCATACCGAGAATATAATAGAAACAATTGAAAGTTATAAATCCAAGGGTTATGAACCTGTCGCTCTGGAAATTACATCAGATAGTGTGGCCTTAGATGCGCTTGTCCTAAAAAATGATTCAAAGATCTTACTCATTGTGGGAAATGAAAGACATGGAATTAGTCAACTGGTTCTAGATACTGTTCAAACTAAAGTTCATATTCCTATGTTTGGAAACAACAGTAGTATGAACGTTTCTCAGGCAACTGGAATTGCTTTGTACGAATTTTCAAAAACCTTTCTTACCTTTCGTCAGAAATAATATCTTTACCCTGTGAACGCAAAAACATTTTCTTACGGGATATTAAGAGCTTTAGGGATTCTATTAGGGATCTTTCTTCTTTTATTCTTTCTATTTAAAATTCAATCTGTACTAGTTTACATAGCTATTGCAGGAGTAATTTCTTTGATAGGAAGACCAATCGTTATCTTTTTAAGATCACGGCTTAAAGTGCCAAATTTGGCAGCTGTTATAATTGTGCTGCTTTTTGTTTTAGCTATATTCGTTGGAATAATCCTAGTATTTGTTCCTATTGTAATTGAACAAAGTCATCAAGTAGGACAAATAGACGTAGAGGCTTTTAAGAAAGATATCAATTTAATGAACGAACAGATCAATGAATATCTGGGAGTTGAAGACATTAATTTGATGGAAAGCTTAAAGAAAAGTGAGCTTGCTCAGAGTTTTGATGTGAATCTTATTCCAAAGTTCTTAAATAGTGTTTTCGGAATTTTAGGTGCCACATTAATAGCCGTTTTTTCCATTATGTTCATTTCATTTTTTCTATTAAAGGATAGTAAATTGATGCTGAATAGTATTTTGGTTTTTGCTAATAAAGGAGAGGAAGATAAATTTCAGAGAGTATTTAATAAGATCAAGATATTACTTTCTAGGTATTTTGTAGGACTTACTATGCAAGTGTTTGTTTTGTTTGTTCTGTACTTTTTATTACTAAGTATATATGAAATAAATAATCCCTTGGCAATTGCATTTATATGTGCCATTTTGAATTTAGTTCCCTATTTAGGTCCTATTTTCGCTGGTATCCTTATGGCCTTGTTCGTGATTTCCAGTAATCTTGGTGCAGATTTTCAGGTGGTAATCTTACCTAAACTAATTTTTGTAATGATGGGTTATTCCATTTCTCAATTAATAGATAATTTAATAAGTCAGCCGTTAATCTTTGGTGCCAGTGTAAGATCGCATCCCTTAGAGATATTTCTTATTATCCTTATTTCAGGGCTTTTATTTGGAATTATTGGAATGGTAGTAGCAATTCCTTTTTATACTGCTTTAAAAGTGATCGCTAAGGAATCTTTGAGCGAATATAAGATCGTTAAGAGACTTACTAGAGATCTTTAAACCCCTTTTAGCTTGTTGAACAAAGCACTTTTACATCCAGAAGTCCAAAAGTTTATTAAGGAACATCTGCACGAGGATATTACTAAACTTATTTTAAAAGGCTCCCCTTTTCCAGATGTTAGCATTCAAGAAATCGCAACACAGATCTCCGGATTAAAAAAGGCCAAAAACAAATTGCCTACATGGTTTAAAAATCAGGACATTCTCTATCCTCCTAATTTAAATTTAGAGCAAACGTCTTCAGAAATCACAGCAAAATATAAGAGCGAACTAATTAACGGTAGTACTCTAATAGATCTTACGGGCGGTTTTGGGATTGATGATTATTATTTTTCGAAGAAATTTAAGAAAGTGATTTATTGCGAGCTTAATAAAGAACTCTCTCATTTAGCAACACATAATTTTAAAAGCTTAGGTGCGGCAAATATAAAAACCCATGTTGGAGATGGATTAAAGATTTTAGCAGAATTAGACGAAAAAGTAGATTGGATCTATTTGGATCCAGCCAGAAGAGACGACTATGGAGGAAAAGTATTTCTTTTAGAACAATGCACGCCCAATGTCCCCGAGAATTTAAAACTACTATTTCAAAAATCAGATAATATCTTAATAAAGTCTTCTCCTCTACTAGATCTTTCTGCCGGAATTTCTGAATTGAGAAAAGTAGTGGAAATTCATATCGTATCAGTAAATAATGAAGTTAAGGAGTTGTTGTGGGTATTGAATAGAAATATTTCGAAGAAGATAAAAATCAAAACCATCAATATATCCAATAAGGAGACTCAGTATTTTGAAGCACTTTTAGATGATGAAGCAGAACCTTCAAAATATAGCTTCCCATTAAAATTTCTTTATGAGCCCAATCCGGCGATCATGAAAAGTAAGCTTTTTAGTGCCTTATCTTCTGAAACCAATACCTATAAACTACAAGCTAATTCTCATTTGTTTACTTCTGAAGAATTGCAGCATTTTCCAGGCAGAAGTTTCGAGATCATAGAAATTATACCATATAATAAGAAAGCTTTAAAAAGATTTCTAAAACTAAAAAAGGCAAATATTACCACAAGAAATTTTCCAAAATCTGTAAATGAAATTAGAAAAGAATTGAAGATTGAAGATGGTGGAAATGATTATCTCTTTTTTACAACCGATCTTAACAACGATAAAATTGTTGTGGTTTGTAGAAAAGTTAATAATCTCAAGGGATCTTAGACATCCCTCCTCGCGTCGGGATGACAAGCTATCGTCAAGCTGAACTTGTTTCAGCTTCTATTTTTTTTAATAGTCATTCACATTAAGATCCTGAAATAAATTCAGGATGACGTGATAGTGCGATTTGTCATTCAGAGCGCAACGCAGTGAAGCGAAGAATCTCAATGAAGCACAATCCAACTTAAAAAGAGATCCCTCCTCGCGTCGGGATGACATTACTTTGTCATTCAGAGCGCAACGCAGTGAAGCGAAGAATCTCAACGGAGCAAAATCCAACTTAAAAAGAGATCCCTCCTCTGGTCGGGATGACAAGCTATCGTCAAGCTGAACTTGTTTCAGCTTCTATTTTATTTAATAGTTATTCACATTAAGATCCTGAAATAAATTCAGGATGACGTAATAGTGCGATTTGTCATTCAGAGCGCAACGCAGTGAAGTGAAGAATCTCAACGAAGTAAAATTTAACTTTAAATGAGATCCCTCCTCACGTCGGGATGACAAGCTATCGTCAAGCTGAACTTGTTTCAGCTTCTATTTTATTTAATAGTCATTCACATTAAGATCCTGAAATAAATTCAGGATGACGTGATAGTGCGAATTGTCATTCAGAGCGCAACGCAGTGAAGCGAAGAATCTCAACGAAGCAAAATTCAACTTAAAAAGAGATCCCTCCTCGCGTCGGGATGACAAACTATCGTCAAGCTGAACTTGTTTCAGCTTCAGTTTTATTGGTCTCAAAAATAGTTAAAACTATGCACTTTAGTGCATTTCGCTTTAGCTTCTAAAAAGACCTACCTTCGTTTTATGCCAGACCAAAGAAGTAATGGACATACAGTTTCAAGGTTATCTGCTCATATAGTTTGGAGTACAAAGTATCGTTATCCTGTTCTGATTGGTGATAAACAAATTCGTTGCCGAACCCTTCTGATACAGATATGTGAAACTGAAGATCTCATAATTTTTGAAAGGAGTTATATCCAAAGACCACGTCCACATGCACATTGAATATCGTCCATCGATGAGTATAAGCTATCTGGTAAAGAAACTTAAGGGCAGGAGTTCACGAAAACTTCAACAGGAGTTCCCTTCACTAAAATCAAAGTATTGGGGTCGTCATTTTTGGGCAATAGGTTTTGGTTGCTGGAGTACAGGAAATATAACCGATGAAATAGTGAATGAATATTTGGAACATCATAGAAAGCCAGGTGATGGTGAAAACACAGACTTTATATTGGAGAAATGACCATTGGGTGACTTCAAGTCACCAGCCCGAAACTATGGACTTCAAGTCCATAGTGGTTCATTTAATAGTTATTCACATTAAGATCCTGAAATAAATTCAGGATGACGTAATAGTGTGATTTGTCATTCAGAGCGCAACGCAGTGAAGCGAAGAATCTCAATGAAGCACAATCCAACTTAAAAAGAGATCCCTCCTCGCGTCGGGATGACATTACTTTGTCATTCAGAGCGCAACGCAGTGAAGTGAAGAATCTCAACGAAGCAAAATTCAACTTAAAAAGAGATCCCTCCTCTGGTCGGGATGACAAGCTATCGTCAAGCTGAACTTGTTTCAGCTTCTATTTTATTTAATAGTCATTCACCATGAGATCCTGAAATAAATTCAGGATGACGTAATAGTGCGAATTGTCATTCAGAGCGCAACGCAGTGAAGTGAAGAATCTCAACGAAGTAAAATTTAACTTTAAATGAGATCCCTCCTCACGTCGGGATGACAAGCTATCGTCAAGCTGAACTTGTTTCAGCTTCTATTTTATTTAATAGTCATTCACATTAAGATCCTGAAATAAATTCAGGATGACGTGATAGTGCGAATTGTCATTCAGAGCGCAACGCAGTGAAGCGAAGAATCTCAACGAAGCAAAATTCAACTTTAAATGAGATCCTTACTCAAGTCGGGGTGACATTACTTTGTCATTCAGAGCGCAACGCAGTGGTGCGAAGAATCTCAAAGAAGCAAAATCCAACTTAAAAAGAGATCCCTCCTCGCGTCGGGATGACAATATTTGTCATTCAGAGCGCAACGCAGTGGAGCGAAGAATCTCAACGAAGCAAAATTCAACTCTAAAAGAGATCCCTCCTAAGGTCGGGATGACAAGCTATCGTCAAGCTGAACTTGTTTCAGCTTCTATTTTTTTTAATAGTCATTCACATTAAGATCCTGAAATAAATTCAGGATGACGTGATATTGCGATTTGTCATTCAGAGCGCAACGCAGTGAAGCGAAGAATCTCAACGAAGCTAAATCCAACTCAACAAGAGATCCCTCCTAGCGTCGGGATGACATACTTTGTCATTCAGAGCGCAACGCAGTGAAGCGAAGAATCTCAACGAAGTAAAATTCAACTTAAAAACAGATCCCTCCTCGCGTCGGGATGACATTACTTTGTCATTCAGAGCGCAACGCAGTGGAGCGAAGAATCTCAACGAAGCACAATCCAACTCAACAAGAGATCCCTCCTCACGTCGGGATGACAAGCTATCGCCAAGCTGAACTCGTTTCAGCTTCTATTTTATTTAATAATCATTTACATTAAGATCCTGAAATAAATTCAGGATGACGTGATAGTGCGATTTGTCATTCAGAGCGCAACGCAGTGAAGCGATGAATCTCAACGAAGCAAAATCCAACTCAATAAGAGATCCCTCCTCGCGTCGGGATGACATTACTTTGTCATTCAGAGTGCAACGCAGTGAAGCGAAGAATCTTAATGAAGCACAATTCAACTTAAAAAGAGATCCCTCCTAGCGTCGGGATGACATACTTTGTCATTCAGAGCGCAACGTAGTAAAACGAATAATCTCAGGGAACTATTAACCTCTCAAATCAAGAAATAACACAGGTTTTCTACTTCCCGTTGGATTCTTTAAACTATTTATTTCAGTGTCACTCACCATTTCAATTTTAGGAATAACATGCAATCGGGTTTGAAAATGTTGATTTAACAGCTCTTGTTCCAATTTAGATAATGAATTAGAAATTTTCACGAGTAATAGATCCATCTCAGTTTCATCTTTTTGTACAATGACCACAAAATTGGAAATAGTATTAAATTCTACAATTACATCTATAATATGCTGTGGATATAAGCTAGTGCCTTTATATTTTATATGCTGTTTCTTTCTGCCCAAAACAGGGCTTAATCGCATTGTATTTCTACCACATTTACATATTTCGTTAATATAACTCACCATATCTCCTGTCGCAAAACGCAAGAGCGGCATAGTTTGTACTTGTAATGTGGTAACTACCAACTCCCCTATTTCTGCGATTTTTACAGGATTTCCAGCTTCATCTAAAACCTCTGTATAAACTAATTCAGGTTGAATATGATTTCCTGTATGATGTTCACATTCCGTAAAGGCTGTAGCCATTTCTGTAGATGCGTAGGTAGAGAATAATTCTATATCCCAAAGCTCAGTGATCTTTCTGCCCAAAGCATTCAATTCAAAATTCTGATCTCTTAGAGGTTCTCCTATACAAATAGCCGCTTTTATAGATGATTTCTTATAATCTATTCCATTCGACACTGCGTATTCTATCATTTTCAATAAAAATGAAGGTACTGCTACCAAATAATTCGGTTTAAAGCGCTCTATAGAATCCCATTGTAAATGTGGTAATCCACTTCCAGTTCTAATAATTCCTGCACCAAGCTTCCTTAAACCCAAGAAATAAGCCATACCTGCAATGAACCTTCTGTCTAAGGTAGTAGTAATTTGAACTTTATCTCCTTTTAAAATACCTGCAATTTTAAAAGATTGCATTTCATTTATTGCTAGCCTTTCCAGATCAGCTTCATTTAATAAGAAATTTACAGGCTTCCCTAAAGTGCCAGAGGTAGTAACATGATCTATAACATCTTCACTGGGAACACACAGGAAATCCTCATTAAATTGCTGAAGATCTTCCTTAGTTGTAACCGGGATACGCTTTAGATCGGCTCCCGTCTTAATTTCACTCATATCTATAGCATGCGCTTTAAAAAGCTGCTTGTAGAATTTAGAATTCTTTTTAAGATATAGCAACTGCTTTTGTAATTCTAACCATTGTATTCTTGCAATTTTCTCTATAGAGGAAGTTTGAATGGGAGTCATATTTTATAATTTACGAGTGCTTTTAGCAATCATTTTTTCAAGATAATTAAGGTCGGTTAAGCTAGTAACTTCCCTCATTTTAGCTTGTTTAAAATATATAATTGCTTTTTTATATTTCTTTTGCTGAAAATAATAATCCCCAGCCAAGGCAAATCCTTTCCAATAATTTGGATTTAGCTGAATCAATTTTTCGAGATCTTCAGTTTTTACAAATTTTTGATGTGAAACCAGCTCATGAAGTTTTCTATATAAAACCCTATATTCTTCATAATCCTTAAACTCTTCAGAATAAATAAATTCATCTGCAGGAATGGTTTCCGAAGCATTCATCACACTTTTCAGATTAGAACCCTTTTCAAAGATTTCGAAAGCTTCAATAAGATCATAAGCTACAAAAGCTCCCAACTGATAGGGATTTGCACTTACCCAAACTTTTCTTTCTTCAGGTTTAAAAATAATTCCATGATGCGCAAGAAGCTGGTTGATTGCTTTTTCATTTCCAAAGCCCAAATCTACGCCTTCAAGACCTTCTTTATTTCTCAATATCGCTGCAGCTTTTTCAGGATTTAAAGAGTTATTAGTAGCCAGTAATTCCTTCATTCTGTCATATCTATATTGGGTATGACTTTCTAAAATTGATTCAGAATTTCTTCTATCGTCTTTAAAAACTTCACTCTGAAAATGATTACTACATATAAGCTGATCTGAATTTGGAACTTCAAATACTCCAAAATTATCCGGGGATACTTCAATTAAAATTGCTTTATTTTCTGAAGCGCTACCAATCATAATAGATTCAGATACAAAAACTTCTCTTTTTTGAGCTATTGCGATGGCCTCCTCAGTATTTTCTGCATATTGCAAGATCTCTCTCGCCACAAGTGAAATTGGTGTTTTTGCAATAAGTGGGATTTTAGATTTCCCAGCATTTATAGTAACAGTGAGCCCTTTTTCGTTCATTCCGCTTACCACACCTATCATTCCTCCCCAGGTATACATCATAAATTTATGACCTGCATCTGGGTTTACAAAGGCTACTATTTTTTCTTCAGCAAATTCATCACCCGCATAAAAATCGAAATTTCTACCTAATAATAATTCCCCATCTTCGGTATTAGAATCCCAAGCAGCAAAAGAGGTGCAACCAACTAGCATTAAATCTTGTAATGCATGTCCAATATCGTGAGCTCCATGTAAATAAAGCATTCGCACATAAGCGGGAGCAAAAGAATTGTATTTGGGTAATGCGAATCTTGAGATCCCGTAAATCTCTTGTTTGTACACCTCTGGGACATGTAGATAGATCTTCCGGTTAAACCAGCCAATTGTTTTGGATAAAAACTTTTGATAACCAGTAGAGGGAACCAGTGATTCTATCCTAGTCATAAAAGCAGTCTCTTGCTTATGTATCAACTCGCGGGTAAGAGAACCATTTATAATCCCTCTTTCCAGAGCATCTCCTTCTATATATAATTCCCAGATCCCATATTTGTTCTTTAAAAGGATATTATTTCCAATAGTATAAAGACTGTCATTATGCTTTGTTCGTAGGGTGTCTATATTTTCTATCCCGGAAATATCAGGCCTATTCTGCATATTTCTATTAATCCCACAAGAGAATTGTAGAAGAATAATGAAAAGAAAAGCCCCTAAGCGAATTATAATCAGTTTCATTTTTTGGCTTTTAAACCATTCTTTGAAGCAAGATCACTCCGTTTTGGCGATAATGAATCTCAAAATTTGAGTCTACGATCCATTGATATGCGTAATCTTTATCTAAAATTATCACTTTTTCAACTTGTTTAGCAACTAATTTATGGATCTCTTTTTCAAATAATTTATTGGAAGATTTGCAGATCACAATCGACTTGAATTCAGAGAAATTCTCAGGGAGTTCGTTTTCAAAGTTTAATTTTTCAGATTGAGCTGCGTAACAATTGTTTGCAATTTGAAGTTTTTCAAGATCTAATTCTAAGCCGGTCACTAAATTTTCAGGATTCTTAAAATGCAGATAAATTGACAATAATCCAAAATCTGAATAAAAATGAAGAATATTTTCATTGTCAAAAAATTCAGCAACTTTAAGATAGCGATCTTTATTCTTTTCAAAATCTTTTTTTACCAATCTATATATCTTCTTATATCTATAATTAGCAATTATCTCTTTTTTAAAATACAATTTATCCTTATTAGAATTCTTATTGAAATTAATAGCCAATCCTAATGCAGTATAGGGAGCTAGACCTTTTTCTCTAGGTCTAATAAACAGAAAGTCGAAGATCGCACCTTGTAAAATAAATGCAACCGAAACTGCCGAAAATACTCCAATTATAGATACGATTGAAATTGATCTCAAGGCAGGATGCTTAGCAAAGAATAATGCTCCAATCCCTAGCAAAGTTGTAATTACTGAAAGCAATATGGAAGTGCGGTAGGTTTTAAGCACTTTGATGCCGAATTCATATTCCTTCAAAAATGCATTAGTGATAAAAATGCTATAATCCAGACCTAATCCAAAGATGAATGTAGATATTATAATATTTAAAATATTGAATTCTATATTAAAGAAGGCCATCATTCCTAAAGCGATCACCCACGTAATACCTATGGGTAGAAGGGTTAAAAAACTTAGAACAAACGATCTATAGCAGATTAAAAGAATTAGAAAAACAGCAATTATTGAGTAGCTGATAAGTTGATTAAAATCATTCTTTAAATTTCCTAAGAAACTCTGATTTAACTGCTTTCTATCTATTACCACTACGTTCTTAGACTCCTTTAAAGTTGATAGAATTTCTTCTGAAGTTTTTGGATCTAAATTTATAGAAGTAGTTACTGTTGCAAGATCTTGTTTAGAAGATAAAAAATCGTCCAGATATAAGGTCTTTGTTTCCCTATAATCCTCTAGATAAATAGGGTCAAAATCTTTAGAGATTTGATCATACAGGCTTTCAAAACTTTCTGGTCTAAATCCAAATTCTGAAGATTCAGTAATCAATGTAGATTTAAGTTTTTCTTGCCGCTCTTGAGTCCAGAAATCTTTCCATTTATTAATTTTCTCTAGTTGCGTGTTTGTGGAAAGCACCACTCCCCCAATACTACTAAAACCTTCAATTTTTCCAGAATCCTTAAGTACGTTTAGTTTCTCATAAAGTTCATTATTGGCTTCAAGAGCTTCATCTGTAGTATTTCCATAGGTTACCAGATAGATGGATTTTGCTGCGTTTCCGGCAATAGACTGAACTTGCTTTTCAGCTTGTTTAATCTCTGTTGGTTCAAAATTAATTGCTGAAAGATCATTATTGAATTGAACTTTTGTAAAATAAAAAAGACTAAAAACAAACAAGCCTAAGATCGCTATTACCAGAAATGATTTTTTATGGTAGGCTATTCCAGCAATTTTATCTATAAAAGTCTCCTTTGTATTTACATTTTCCTTTGGGACCCTATACAAAATGGGGATAAGTATAAGTGCAACTACAGAAGCTACCAAAACACTTACGGCAGCAAATATTCCCAGATCATTCAAAGCTTCACTTTTCACGAATAACAGACATAAAAATGCAACTGCGGTTGTACCGCTACTCATTAAAATAGGCCCGGTAACATCTCTATATAATTGAGGGAGGTCATTATTATTCTTATAGTGCGTGAGAATATGCAAGGCATAATCTAAACTGATTCCCAACAAAATAGCTCCAATTCCTACTGAAATAGCCGAAATACTTCCTTTAAATATATATAAAACCGCAATAGCTGTTATTGCACCTATGATGCTAGGAATAAATAATATCAGTGGAATATAGATCCTTCTGTAATAGAAAATTAAAAGCAGTAATAGAACACCACTAGCAAAACCAAGAGTTAATTTAATATCTTTTTTAATCTGGTTTGCATTGGCCACAGAATATAATACTCCGCCAAAGAACTCTGCATTCACGAATGAATATTCAGCATTCAATGAGTTTTGGATCTCTTTTAATTTTTCAATAAAAACAGTATTCTTATCTGTTTCTGAAGATGGAAAAGTTGGAGATAAGAATAACAATAAATGTTTTTCATCTTTTGTTAGCAGAAAACTATTGTATAATTTGAAATCATCCCCTACCTGTAATTCTTCTAGCTTTTTTAAACCTAGATTCGTGAAAGAAAGCGGGTCTTTAAAAATAAAATCCTTGGTTACGAGACCGGTTGGAGAAATAATGCTTTTATAATCATCTTTTAATCGTTGCTGAATAGTATCTAACTCGAGTCGATTGTTTATTGCTTCATAATCTGAATTATTCAAGAGTAAAGGCAAATTATCATAAACAAAATCATAGATCTCCAAGATCCCTTCTTCTGGTACTTTTCCCTGAATATTTTTCACATATTCCGGAAGATCAGAATTTATAGTATCTATAAAGCGTTGAGCATATTTAGTAAGTTCCTCTGGAGAACTTTCTTCAGAAGTAGAGGAAATAGTAACGATAATTTTATCTGAAAATTCAGTTTGATCCAAGACTTTTTTAAGCACATCCTGCTGCGCACCTTCAGGAATAAGGCTGGTAATATCTTCTTCTAAATTTATTTTAGAAGCCAAAAAAGATAACAAGGATAAGATCAGGATTCCTGAAAATATCGCGAGATATTTATGTTGCTTTAAGTACTGGTTAAAGTTGAACATTTATGGCTTGATAACCTGTTTTGGATTAGTCATCGAAAATAAGAAATAAAAGACAATCCACAGTATTAAAGAGGTGAATGCTGCCAAAGCCATACTTCCTATAATATATTGCCATAAACCATTAAATATTTCTGTGGAAGAATCAAAATCAGATAAGCTCAATCCCAAATTATACCCATTTCCTGTGAGCACAGAACCTGCCTGATAACTCGCGTAAATGATTATTGGTATAAGCGGTGGAATACTGATATTGGAAAACAGAAAAGCAATTACCTTATTTAATTTAAAGCTAGCTGCTAGTACAAAAACTAACAAAGTATGTAGTCCCCAAAATGGTGAAATCCCAACAAATACGCCAAGTGCAATAGCTGCTGCTTTTTTATGTGCAGGTTCTTGGCTTTTTATAACATCTTCATTCCAGAATTTTTTAAAACCTTTGTCCTTAAAATCTTGATATTTGTTTCTAGGATGAATATATAGAAAACTCACCAATACAAACCACATATATAAAAATACGATTCTAACAATATCTTCAAAAGGCCTAAAATGAGAAACCCTATCTGCTCCTTCTTGATATAGAACTTTTATAGGAATGTTCTTCACCTCTACTTTTCGCCAGACTGCTTTTACGATTACCTCAATCTCAAACTCGAATTTTCTGGTATAAAGAGGGATATTATTAACTATTTCTAAAGGATAAAGCCTATAGCCACTTTGAGTATCATGTAATTGATTCCCGGTAACTACCATATACCAAAAGTTAGAGAATTTATTCCCAGTAGAACTTTTCATAGGAATTCCATCTTGCCCCATGTTGCGATCTCCTACTAACAATAATTCTCTATCATTTTTCCCTTTTTTCTCTAACTCAGTTAGAAAAACATCAAGATCATCGGCATAATGCTGCCCATCTGAATCTATGGTAATGGTATATTTATAACCAGCCTTTACAGCTAATTCAAAACCTTTTTTTAGCGCAGTACCTTTTCCTTGGTTTATAGGGCTATTAAAAATAGTAAGTTGAGAAAATTGGCTTAAAATATTGACGGTGTCATCTATAGAACCATCATTAACTATAATTATATTATTGGTGTACACCAAGACATCCTGTATAACTGAAGCTAATGACTTTTCGTTGTTATAGGTTGGTATCACTACACAACACTGTAAAGCATCAAATCTGGATTGGAATATAGGTGAAGCACTCAAACAGTCGAAATTTAAAAAAACAAAAGTATTGTTTATAAATGGAACCGTTTAGCAGTGATGGATTTAATTATGTTAAGAAATAGGCTTGTAAGTAGCGCTGATCTTTAAGGAGATAGTATCATTCTGTTTAGCAATTCCTTTAAGCTTTAAAATTCCATTTTCAGAGACTATAGAAGATTGCAATATTAGCTTTTCACAAATATTAGGATCTACAACTGCCATAAACTTGACATTAGCAGCGGTTGCCAATTGCAACTTTTTATTAGACCTTCGCTCTGCTTCCTCCTTGAATAGTTGCATTAAAATAACTCCCGGAGTTACAGGTCTATCTGGAAAGTGTCCTCTATATAGATCGTGATCCTTATTTATCTTTACTTCAGTTATAAATTCCCCTGCTAGTTCTGTTGAACTTACTACTGAATAAAAATCCTTTAAAAGCATATACTATCTATTTAGAAAAGCTAAAATAGATAGAAATTTGATTCTGATACTAAGACTTGATGATTTTTAATTCTGAAAAACTGTGGGATGTATAGGTTGATTAAACCTGATGTTTTTAAAATCTATCTCAGTATAATCTCCAGATGCTTCTATAAGTCTCACGGTGATCACTACAAAGTTCCTATCAAATAGCAGAACTATTTGGTTGAACATTTCTCTTATGGTCGCGTCTTTTGGAACAATAACCGCAGAGATAAGATTCGTAGTTTTAAAATAAGAAACGTCATAATTCTTTTTATCTTCTAGTAACTTACCATTAATACTGCCTGAGATCAATGTGACTAACTTTTCGAAAAGCTTATTAGATTTGAGATCGGTTACAGATTTATAACCATCGTCATCAATAAAAAGTTTACTGTCTTTAAATAATATCTTATAATTATAGGGTTGTTTATACTCCCATTTAAGTATATCTGGAGCCAGGTAATATAATCTACCACTACTAATTGCGGCACCTTTCATCATTTTAATATACTTGGTCTGGAGGAAATCACTAGACAAACTTTCCAAGGCGTCTGAACGCTTAGAAACAATTTCTTTGAATTTAATGGTTTCCGCTTCCGTCAAAGGAGTTTGCGCAAATGTTGCAACCGAAATAAAAAAAACAGCTAGTTTAAGAATACGCATTTAATTGAAATAAATTATCTACCCTAACGGATCTATAATTGTTGGTTTGCAAAAATAACAACAATTGTTCCAAGATTTCTACCGTTTGGAGATTGTTATCGTGTAATAAAATGACATCTCCGGGTTTTATATTTTTAATGATCCTTTTTAAAATAAAATTCTTAGAATTTAGAATGGCATCATAAGACCGTAAATTCCATCCAATAACCTGATGTCCTGTACTGTTCAATGCTCTTTGCACCTTTGGATTAATAATTCCAAATGGCGGTCTAAAGGTTTTTAAGTTGATTCCTCCGATCTCGAAAGCAATCCTATTACAGCTATTAATTTCTTCAATAATTTGATGAGTCCTCAAAAAACCCATTTTTCGAGTATGAGAAAATGTATGATTTCCTACTAAATGCCCATCTTGAAGTATCTTCTGAAAGATCTCTGGGTTCTCTTTAATTTGCTTGCCAATACAAAAAAAGCTTGCTTTCATATCAAATTTCTTCAGCAAAGCTAATATCTCTAAAGTATTCTCCACAGGACCATCATCAAAAGTAAGTGCTATTTCCCTATTGGTTACTGCGAGATTGTTGTTATAAGCCTTCACAAAAAAGTTCCATTGAACATTTGTTGAGATCAGTAATAAAAAGAATAGATATGCTAGAACAGCGATCAACAAGATCCAAATGGAGATGAATTCAAAAAACACCAAGAGTACTCCAATAAAGAATAAGAGAATAACTACGATATTAAATGGTTTGTAGCTCAAGGTTTTTGTAACAGTATTAGGCTATGATTGTTATGTGAGGACAAGTTGTATAAAAGTATATTTTTTGGATTTGCACCAGATACTTCATTCAATTTTAAAATAGCTGGAATTTGCTGCTTTCTAAAAATCAGACAACTCAACCAAATTGCAAAACCAGTTACTGTTTTAAAATCTCCTGATAGATGTTTATACGCAAGCTGGCAAGTTTTAGAAAACATGGTGTTTTGCAACTCATTAGAAACCTTGTCTTGATCTAAATCTCCGTTTTTTCCAAGAAAAACAATATCCAAATCCTGTGATCTTAAACTATTTTTTAATAGAAATTCCGTGATTTTTTCTGAAATCTCAATAGATGATTCGGCTTTAAAATTAGTCACGCCTTTTAGTTGAGCATACGAATCCTTTATATTTTCAGTAGTTAAATTAAAGAAAAAAGCTCCTTCAGAAGTTATGGTTCCTTCAGATTTCTTTGAGAACAGACTTAAATTTTCTATTTCCTCTCGTTTTAAAAAACCATTCAAATAGCCAAAAGAAGTGATCTTATTAGAAACTTCATCTACACCTCCCACCAAAACTGAATTTAAAGAAGGTTTTTCATTAAGTAATAATACGGAATCTATTAAAGCAGATTCCAGAGATGTACTTTCTTGAGAATAAGTAACATTATATCCGGAACACTTCAAATTCAAAGCGATCTGCCCTCCTAAAGTATTGTGGGTAGACTGTATAAAAGAAGTAGGAGTTAATAACTCCTCTTCTTGAGAGAGCATACTTTCCAAAAATTTCTCTGTATCCTGTTTACAGCCCTCGCCCGTTCCTGTAATAATAGCATCTGGAAGCTCTACATTTGCATCTTGCAAGGCCATTTTGCCCGCAGTAAGCCCCATTTTAATTGCCGTGGACATTCTTCTTAAAGCCATAGCCGGAATATACTCTTTGAAATTTGGCGAAATCGCCTGAAATATATTAGAATTATATATGATTGGTTTTTCTGAAAAAATACTTTCTTCAGTTTGAGCAGATATCGCTCCAATTCCAGTTATATAAACAGTTCTACTCATTTTTACTGAAGATTAAGGACGTACAATTTCCTCCAAAACCGAAAGAATTAGACAATACATAATTAACAGTTTTATGCTTTAATTCGGTAATTGGGAGTAATCCTGATTCCTTCATTGGTTTCGAAAAATTCAAATTAGGAAAAATTAAATTATTTTGAAGAGATAAAATACTAAACACTGCTTCCAAAGCTCCTGCAGCAGCTAAGGTATGGCCTGTAAAGGCTTTGGTAGAACTAAGATCTGGAATTACAGAGGTAAAGAGCTCCTTAATAGCATTAGTCTCTGAAAGATCATTGTTTCTGGTGGCAGTCCCATGTGCATTGATATAATCTATCTTTTCAGCACCAATTCCAGCAACTTCAAGTGCATCTTTCATTGCTTTATAGGCACCCTCGCCCGTTTCAGAAGCAGCGGTTTGATGATAAGCATCATTAGCATTTCCGTAACCAAGCACACGACCTACAATTTTTTTATTCTTTGCTAAATGTTCAGCTTCTAGGACTAAATAAGCAGCCCCTTCTCCTAAATTCAATCCGTTTCTGGAATCATCAAAGGCTTTGCATTTTTCTTCAGAAAGGATCTTTAAGGAATTGAATCCGTTTAAGGTGAATTTTGTAAGACAATCTGTTCCTCCCACAATTACACGTTTTAATTCCCCTGCCTTAATGAGTCTTGCGCCAAGCATAATTGCATTCGCACCAGAAGAGCAGGCTGTGCTAATAGTAGTGGTAAAGCCTTTTATATTAAGGTGTTCTGAAATCTTATTTGTAGTAAATCCGGGATGTTGCGCAGGGATATATTGATGATGTGAAGTAGACTTTTCATATTCTAAATAGTATTTCTCTGTAGCATCCATTCCACCCACACTGGAACCAGAAATAAAACCTGTATTACTCAACTCTTTTGCATTCAAACCAGAATACTTTATAGCCTCCTTAGCTGCAATTATTCCTAGAAGTGAAGCACGTGTATAGGAGTGATGATCTGGTAATTGAAGTTTCTTTTCAAAATCGAGATTGAGAGTTTTTACTTCACCTAAAGGAAAACTGGTGTGTTTAGTTTTTAGTATCTCAGGAAATGTAATCCCATCCTGAGATTTGATTAAGGCTTTAAAATTCGCCTCAACTCCGCTGCCAAGAGCGGAAATAATTCCCATTCCTGTAATGGCAACTCCTCTATTCATAGACTATTTAGTTCGGTGAGACTCTATATATTCTGCCATTTTATTAATGGAAATAAAGATTTCTTTTCCTTGATTGGGATCGGTTAATTTAATTCCGTAATCTTTCTCTAGTAACACAATTAATTCCAACGCATCTATAGAATCCAATCCCAATCCGTCTCCAAAAAGTGAATCATCGTTATCTATATCTTCTATAGATAATTCTTCAAGGTTAAGTTGTTCTATAATACTTTGTTTAAGCTCTGTGCGTAAATCACTCATTTTCAAATCTGTATAATTCCTCTAAGTTCTCTTTGGTAAACGGGATCTCTCCATTATTTGAAACCAAGCACAAAAGTACATCATATTGGTCATTTTTCAGTTCTATCCACCCACAAACCACACTGGAGGCTTTTCCTGAATTCAGTAATGTTTCAGAATAATCCACTAACAAATCGGCATTGAATTTATCTTCAATAAAAAACACATTCTCGCTTTGAAGTTTATGTTTAATACTTATTTCCCCAAGAACTATATTTGGCAAGGTATACACGAAAACTGCAGGAGAAACAATGCTTTCCATAGATTTTACATGTTTCATATCTACATCATGGCTTGAAGAAGCATTAGAAAAAACCAAAGCGGTATCTGCATTAAAATGTTGACTCCTTAGTAGTACCGAAGAACCTAGAATCCCTAATTTACATAGAGAATCCATCTTATGATATTTTGGATATCTCAGCGCCAATTTCTTATAGGAGTCTTTTAAAAATTGAGAGAGATCAATTTTAGAATCAAAAGATAGAATAGCTTCCCTTTTCAAAAAGATCTCATCATTTTTAATCCTAATAGAATTTGTAATAAATTGATTTATAGCTTTATCCATTAAAACTCTTTTTTAATATCATTGCTAAATTACAACCACCAAAACCAGAAGCTGTTTTTAATGCAGTTTTAAGTTCTTTGTTTTCTATTTTCTGAATAATATTAAGAGGTTTTGAAACTCCTAATTCTTCAAAATTAAGCGAAGGATATAATTCATTATTAAGCAATGAATGTTTTGTAAGAATGGTTTCAATTAAAGCCGAAGCACCTAAAGTATGTCCATAAAAACCTTTAAAACTATTTACAGGAACATGGGCTAAGGCTGCTCTATTAAAAGCCATAGCTTCCATTTCGTCATTAAATATAGTAGCAGTACCGTGAGCAGATAAATAATCCATTTCTGAAGCTGATAGTTTTGATTCTTTTAAAGCCTGCTGTATACTTTTATATAAACCTTCACCGGTTCTGGAAGGCCCGGAAATATGATTGGCATCATTTGTTGAAGCATCTCCAACCAAACTAACAGAATCACCTTCCCTTTTATTATTACTCACCAAAATTGCCGCTGCTGCTTCTCCCAAACTAATGCCATCTCTGTTCTTTGAAAAGGGTTTACAAGGAGTAGCACTTAATGCCTGAAAAGATTGAAATCCAGAGGTTACAAAGTCCGAAACTAAGTCTCCGGCAACAACTATGGCATTATTAAACTTCCCTGCTTGTATAAATCTTTTGGCAATTGAGACTGCAAGCCCCCCGGAAATACACGCATTAGAAACAATAATTGGCTTAAGTTTAAGGCCAAAAAATTCTTGAATAATCTTGGCCAAGGAATTTAAACTTGCCCGATCCTTAGAAAAATTTTGTGGATTACCCAACAGATCTATATTCCCTTTAGTACTTGAAATGATAAGTGCTGTTTCCGATAGATCTAACTCATTATTATTTAAAACACTTTGAGTTGCAAGCAACATCATTTGCTCCAGTTTAGTGAATTTTGTAGCATCGCCTATAATAGAAAAATTATCTGCTAATAAGGCCGCGTCGATTATTCCAGCATAAAACCCTCCATTATGAAACCTTGAATTTTCATGGAATTGAAGCCCAGAATTACCAGCTTTAATTGCTTTTATATTTTCTGAAGTAGAAAAACCAAGTGGAGAGATAATTGAATCTTCCTGTAATAAAATATCCATCATTTAGATCAAGCCCATTTTCTTTTTCCAATCTAAGAAAAATGATGGATTAATCAGCACAAGTTCTCTGCTTTCATTTAGAAAAACCTGAGTTGTTTCACCAACACAAACCAATTTGTCTTTTTTAAAGATCTTGTAAGTAAATACAAGTTTTGCAGCATCTACTGGCTGGAAGCTTGTTTCTACCTCAAAAGTGTCGCCATATTCTAAAGGCAATTTATGCTCGCAACTAGATTTTACTATAGGAGTTGCATAACCACGATTTTTCATGTCTAAATAAGAAATCCTATGTTGAATGCAGAAATCCTCACGTCCCTCTTCAAAATACTTTAAATAATTCCCATGCCAAACAATCTGTAAAGGATCACATTCATTGAACCTTACCTTGAGTTGAATTCGGGATTTAAGGATGTTTGAGGACATTTATTCTACCGTTACTGTTTTCATTTCTGAAGTTGCTACAACTTTTCCATTTTCATCTACTGTTTCAGCAACTACAAGGGTCACACCCATTATTTCTTTTAAAATTTCAACATTTGTAACAAGCTTGGTGGCCGCTTTAGGCAAAGATCTTATTTCAATAGTCTTTATAGCGCCAATAAAACCTGTTTTCGGCTTATCTAAACCAGATAAAAAACCTTGGTATCCACGATGTAAAGACATGCTCTGCGCCATATGTTCGATAAGACCAGCTTCAGACAAAAATCCTTCTTCCACCAATATATTATCTACCGGGATTGCAAAGCCTGTTTTTCCTGTAAGTGCCGTATATTCAAATAATGAATCTACCATCACAAAAGGTGGTTTCTGCGGAATAAGTTGAATAATTCGTTGAGGATCTAGAATAGGTTCTATTAGTAAGTTTTGCTCCATAAATTTTAAAATCAATAACCTCGATACAAAGTCTACGAGGAAAAATGAGTAATATTTAATGTCTTAAAATAACCATCAGGTTAAATAAATAAACCCTCTATGAGGGGTTGAAATCATTCCAAAAATCATAATAATTATACCACTGATGCGGGTATTTTCTCACCATCCCTTCCAAGTCTCCAAGATAGGCTTTTAATAATTCTTTTGGAGAGTCAGACGTACCTTCAAAAGGTCTTGCATAAAAATGATAATGAAAACCTTTTTCCCTCATTATACGTACAAACAATACAGGTATTTGGTTACGTGCGGCAAGTTTAAAGGGACCCTGCGGGAATTTTGTAGGTTTACCAAGTAATTCTTCAGTATATGTTTTAGCATCTTTATAATACCTATCTGCTGCAAAAACTAAAAGCTCATTTTTCTTTAAAGCTTCATTCATCAGAAAAATATGAGAAAGATCGTCATTTAAAACAATCGTTTTAATGCTGGTTTTTCCTGTAACAGATTCTAAATAATTCTTTATCTCTTCATGTTCCAGGTCGGTTATTATAAGATTTACAACTGCAGAGTCGTGCTTATCACTAAAGAAATGCTGCGCTAAATTAAAGTTTCCTATATGTGCAGTTAGTAGAATTCCTCCTTTTTTCTTTGCCAGAAGCTCATTAATGTGGTGGATGCCATCAAATTCGAAACTATATTTTTTCTTTAATCCTGAACCTATAGCGATCCTATCCAATTGTATTCTTCCAAAGGTGAAATAACTTCTATACACCTGAAATATTGCACTTAAAGCTGAATAATTCAATCTTCTTCGGAAGAGATAGTAGGTGCTTTTAGTAGAGTCAAAAGAAAAAATCATAAAATAAGCAGCTACAAAAAGGAGCACAAAATAGGCTGCATAAAGCCCGAATGTCTTTATTATAAATACATAGATCTTAAACCCTAAAACGGTTCCTCTAGATTGCCCTTTCCATTCTGCCATAATAGTTTAAGAATACAAACCGCCATTTATATTGATCACCTCTCCAGTTATGTAGGATGATTTTTCTGAAGCAAGAAAAGAAACAAGATTTGCAACTTCCTCTGTTTCCCCAAACCTGTTCAATGGGATCATTTTTTTAAGGCTAGTTTCATCAAAATCTGCTGTCATATCAGACTTTATAAAACCCGGAGCAACAGCATTTACGGTCACTTTTCTTTTACCTATTTCTTGAGCTAAAGCTTTTGTTGCTGCAATTACAGCTCCCTTTGCAGCAGAATAGTTTACTTGACCAGGATTTCCCTTAAGCCCCGAAAGTGAAACTATATTAATAATACGGCCATAGCGCTGAGTTAGCATGTTTTTTAAAACTGCCTGAGAGCAATTATAAAATCCGTTAAGTGATGTATTTATAACCGATTGCCAGTCTGAGAGTTTCGTCCATATAAATAGACCGTCCTTTGCAATACCCGCGTTATTTATAAGCACTTCAATAGTGCTTTCAGGGTTTTTAATCACCCATTCTTCCAGTAATTGAGAAACTTCTTTGGTATTAGACACATCAAATTTTAAAAGTTCACAACGAACTTGCTTCGCAACAATAAGTTTTTGAGTTTCTAACGCAGCAGTTTCATCAGAATGAAAATTCAGTAAGATATTATAGCCTAGATCTTCAGCCAGTTTTATGGCAATTGCCTTCCCAATTCCTCGTGATCCTCCAGTTACTAAAGCATATTTTAATTTCATTGCAAAGTTTTATTCCTTCATTGAGGGTTTGATTCCCTGAGGCTCTTAATTATTTCAATAATTGACTTCAGCAAATTTTATAAGCATCCTGATTTTTAATGAACTCCTTAATTATTTCCTGAGTTTTATAAAGTGGCAAATCCTCTTTTATCTCTGGAACTAATTTATTTAATATTTCAAATTTTTCGCGAGTTACTGTTGATAAGCGTTCTTTTATCTCAAGATGTCTCAATGCTTGCACTATAGTTATCAACTCGACGCTTAAAACTTCAAAAGCATTATCTATAACTGTTTTAGTAACATTAGCAGCGTTGGTCCCCATACTTACAATATCCTGATTATCGTTATTGTTTGGGATACTGTGCACATACATAGAGTTGGAAAGCATCTGGTTCTCTGCTGTAGTAGAAACCGCGGAAAATTGAGCGCCCTGCATTCCAAAATTAAGCCCTAGAACTCCTAAATTCACAAAAGGTGGTAAAATATTATTAAGTCGGTCATTCAAAAGGTAATTCAACTGCCGCTCTGCTAGCATAGTCATTTTTGTCACTACCAACTTAAGCTTGTCCATTTCTAGCGAAACATAATCTCCATGAAAATTACCTCCATGATATACCTGTTTTCTTTCCACATCTATAATGGGATTGTCGTTGGCAGAATTCACTTCTTCAATCAAGATCTTCTGGGTATTTTCAATTGTATCGTAAACAGGCCCTAAAATTTGAGGCACACAGCGTAAACTATAATATTCCTGAACCTTTTCTTCAAAATATTCACTTTCAGGATTTTTCCCACTGTATAAATGTTCATTTCTATCGCGGGTAAGAGACGAATCTTTTAAATGATCTCTCATTTTTGAAGCCACTTTCTGCTGCCCAATATGAAGCTTTGTACCGTTCAATTCTGAAGATAAATGATCGTCATACGCCTCGACAATTTCATTGATTGCGGAAGAACAGAAGATAGACCAATTAAGTAACCTTTTGGCATAAATAACATTTACAATTCCAATCCCCGTCATTGCCGAAGTTCCATTCATCAAGGCTAAGCCTTCCCTTTGCTCTATTTTAATTGGTTTTATATTTTCTTCTGAAAAAACTTCTGCTGTCTTTCTTTTTTCTCCTTTATAATAAACTTCACCTTCCCCAATAAGTACCAAAGCCAAATGTGCCAACTGCACCAGATCTCCTGATGCTCCTACCCCACCGTGTTCAAAGATCAAAGGGGTGATATCTTTATTTATAAGTAGCTGCATAGTTTCTACTACAGAGGAATGTACTCCAGACATCCCTAATGCCAAGGTGTTCAATCTAGCCAACATCAAAGATTTTACATATAAAGGCTCCATAGGTTTCCCCATTCCTGATGCATGACTTCTTATAAGATTGTATTGCAATTTTTTCCTGTCCTTGTCTTTGATCTTGTACTGAGCCATCGGTCCAAATCCAGTATTAACTCCATAAATTATTTTGTTTTTAGAAAACTCCTCTAAAAACTTAAAGCTTATGGACATTCTCTCAATAACTGAAGGATCGAAAGTTATCTTTGAATCTTCAAAAAGGACCTCATAGAAATTTCTAAAATCAAGAGCAGTTGTAATTTGGAGCATACGATAGAAATCCGGGATTATTAGTAGTGTATCCTTTGCAGGAACTGTTAATTCTCTTAACAAATGTACTATATTTACCGCGCAAATGAAATGGAATGAAAAAGGAAATTTCAGAAATTCTTATTATTGGTGCGGGTCCTTCAGGAATGGTCTCTGCCTCTTATCTTCATAATCATGGAATAAAGGTTTTAGTGGTAGAAAAATCTATTTTTCCCAGGTTTCAGATTGGGGAGAGTTTAATTCCTCAATGCATGGATAATCTGGAAGAAGCCGGTTTATTAGAAGCTGTTAAAGAAGCTGGTTTTCAAAAGAAATTTGGAGCTCGTTTTATTAAAGATGAGAAAATAGGAGAATTTGATTTTTCTGAAAAATATGGCGAAGGCTGGAACTGGACCTGGCAATTACCCAGAGCAGATTTCGACAACTGTTTAGCATTAGAGGCCCAAAGGAAAGGCGTTAAGATCTTGTTTGATACCGAAGTAATAAATGTTGAATTTGAAGGCAGTAGTTCTAAAACTATTGTAAAAAATTCAAAAGGAGAACTCACAGAGATCCAAGCAGATTTTATTATAGATTCCAGTGGTTTTGGACGGGTTTTAGCCAAACAATTACAACTAGAAGCGCCCCCACAAATTGCTGCTCATTCCTCAATTTTTGTTCATATAGAAGAGCCTGACCGCCCTAAAGGAAAAGAAGGGGAACTTATAACTTTTGAAGTTTTAGAAACTCAAGTCTGGTTTTGGTATTTCCCGTTTTCTAATGGAAATTCCAGTTTAGGCTTTGTAGCTCCTACCAAATGGTTCGAAAATTTTTCGAAGGATCCGGAAATAGCAATGAAGGAAATGATAGGGAAATTGAAGTTCTATAAAGACCGATTTGAAGCTCACGACTTTTTATTTAAGCCTATTAAAGTAGATAATATAAGTAGAAATGTCACTCAACTTTATGGAGAGGGCTACGTACTTACGGGAAACAGTGCCGAATTTTTAGATCCGGTTTTTTCCTCTGGAGTTTCTTTTGCGACTGCCTCTGGCTTATTAGCTGCCAAACTAATTATAAAAGAAAGAAATGGCGCTGAGGTTGATTGGGAAAAAGAATATGTTAAATATATCAAAGAAGGGGTGAATGTATTTTCCACTTATGTAAAAGAGTGGTATTCTGGAAATCTTCAAAAGATAATTTTTCATCCTAATCCTAATCTGGTAATTAAAAAACAGATTTGTGCTGTTTTAGCAGGTTATGTTTGGGATGAGTCCAACCCTTTTGTAAGAAAACATGATCATATAATTCAAAATTTATCCAGATTAATAGAATTAGAAGAAGCTTCCAGCTAAAGTTTAAATTTATTTTTAAGGTTAATTTTCTGAGTCCGACCCTTTTAATGAAATCTTAGATTTTTTAAGTTAAAAAAAGGGAAAAAAGGTTTGGATTGTTAGTAGGTAAAAGTTAGATTTGCAACCGCAAAATAGTTGCGATAAGTTCTTATAATTTAACGGAGAGTTGCCAGAGTGGTTAATGGAGCAGTTTGCTAAACTGTCGACGAGCAATTGTCGCATGAGTTCGAATCTCATACTCTCCGCAAAACGATTAATTCTAAACGAATTATTCGGGGTGTAGCCCTTCTCCCGCTCTAGCGGGATCAGGATAAACTCCGCACGATTATCGCGTCCAGTCGCGATTAATAAATCACTCGGGGTGTAGCGTAGCCCGGTTATCGCGCCTGCTTTGGGAGCAGGAGGCCGCAGGTTCGAATCCTGCCACCCCGACCAAATGGGTATTAAAACCCACCAAAACACTGTTAATCTCTTGATTATCAGTGTTTTTTGTTTTTAATGATATCAAACAATATCATTTAAATACATAAGTCTGGTGAATCATTCGGTGAATCATTTTATTACAGATATTTACGTAACTTCATAATGCAATTAACTGATTTGACTTTCGTCTTTGCAAACTGATTGTTTCATTTAAAGACGCTTAAGATGCCTAATTACACTACCTTTTCTGTATTATTCTTTGTTCGTAAACACCATAACGAGACAAAAAAATTATTTATTTATGCACGAGTTACCGTTGATGGAAAACGCTCAGAAATCAGCCTAAAAAGATCAATATCGGTGAATCATTGGGACGTCTCAAAAGGACGTGCTCGGGGAACTGCTCCAAAAGCAAGAAGTTTAAACCAGTATTTAGACCAGGTTTATACTAAGTTTCTGGATTGCCACAAGCTACTATCTTCCGAGAACAAAGTAATATCTGCTCAAAGTATCAAAGCCAGGTTCTACGGAAATGATGAGCACCAAAAAACCTTGTTGGAATTAATGAGCTATCACAATTCTCATATGAAAAACGTGTTGAAACCCGGCACGATGAAGAATTACCGTACTACCGAAACCTATTTAAAGGAGTTTTTAAAGAACAAGATGAACTGTAACGACATCAACATCAAACAAATCAAGGATCAAACCATATTATTGGGGAGCTCAAAAATTATGCATATAATTTAGTTAGTCTATAGAGGAAGAATTTCACATCTCTGACACCTCTAAACGACGCTCTGAATTCTTTGATTTTTGCATTAAAAGATTCCGCGGAAGCGTTGGTGCTTCTATTATTAAAATAGTTTAGTATGGTTTCGTAGTGCATTTGTACAGATCTTGCAATTGTATTGAAAGACTTAAATTCGGAATTTTCGACTTCGTTGTACCAGTGCGCCAGTTTTAGCCTAGCTACATCTTTGTTCGTATTGTTTTTAAAAACATGGCTTAGCCCTTGAGAGAAGTTGTATGCTTTTTCAATAGTTGGGTATAAATCAAATAATATTTCAGCCCTTTCTATTTGTCTTGCTGTCCATTTGGCTTTTGATTTGAACAATAGATATCGGCCTCTAGCGAGCAGCTGCCTGTGCGTGTCCCCATTACTGAGAAGCTCTGGTTTGTATGTTTTTTCATTTTTCCTGGCTTCTTCAATAGCTTTGTTTTCTACTTCTATAATTTCCCACCTTAATCGGATACGTTCTTCTTGCACTGCTTCTGAGGCTAGTTTTTGAACATGGAACCTATCTGTGACTATTTCGGTTTTAGGGAAACATTTTTTAGCGATCAAATTCATGCTACCGGCCATATCCACAGTGACTTCTTTTACCATATTGCGCCTTTCTACTGGGATTTCCTTTAGTACCTCAATGACATCAACTGCTTTGGTTCCTTTAACAATTGCTACGATGCTGCCTTTCTTTCCGTTAGCTGCTTTGTTTGTTAGAATAGTGTAAAGTTCACCGTTGGATAAAGAGGTTTCATCTAAACTTAAATAGTTGCCCAAGTTCTTTCCATAGAGCAGCCAATCCTGTGAATGCTCTTTTTGCGTCCAATCCTTGAAGTCGCTAAGATGATTTTTGTAGTGGTACTGCAGTGTTTTACCATTGGTCTTATAATAGTCACCAAACCGTTTGGCACTTACCGCATGAGTATCAAGCGATACCTTTTAAAAAAGAGGCAAACTCGTTAGTTATCCGAGTGCCTTTAGCTATTAAGTTCCAATCTCTTTTTACTATCTCTCCTGTATTGACCAGGGTCCAACGCCTACGTTTTATATGGAGCAATACGGATTTACCTCTTAACGGAAAATCTTCAACCGTTATTTCTGGTAAGAAGCCTTTGGATTGTGCTATTTCTAATTGATATTCTTTGGGTAGAATGTTCTTCTCTTCTAAATAGAAATGAACCTTGTCTGTTGATGATTTATGACTGATGATCTCAAAATATTCTAATATGCCTTCTGGCAATAAATAGCGGGCTAATTCTTTATCCAAGTTCTAAGTGTTTTGCTTGCAAAGATACATTTCTCCCCAAGTTTTCACCTTGATCCCAAATCAACTATCGATTTGTAACCGACTTTGAACAGTTCCTACGCAAGTATTCTGCAAAGGTTTCTCGAAAGACTTGTGGGAATAACGGCACTATGAAACATTTGGAACGATTCAAAAAAATGTTGAACCTCTCAATTAGGCTGGAATGGCTGGTTAAAAACCCTTTTGACAATTTCCAATTCAGATTCGAGAAAAACGAGCGACAATATTTAAGCAAGCGAGAACTTCAATTAGTAGAGACTACAGAATTTACTAATAGCAGCTTACAAAAAGTCAAAGATGTTTTTATATTCTCCTGCTATACTGGGCTTTCTTATATAGATTTAAAAGAATTGACCATTCATCAGATTATTAAAGGAATCGATGGCAGCAACTGGATTTATACCAAACGTGAAAAAACGGATGAAACGGTAAAAGTGCCACTTTTGTCTCAGGCCCAAAATATTATGGATCGATATGGCGATAGTATAAAAGACGAATTTTTATTCCCGGTATTTTCCAATCAAAAGGTCAATAAATATTTAAAAGAAATCATGTTGCAATTGAAAATAAGAAAAAATATCACTTTCCATTCCGCCAGGCACACTTTTGCAACAACGGTTACCTTATCGAACGGCGTACCTATAGAAACGGTCTCTAAACTTTTAGGACATACCAAATTATCTACCACTCAGATTTATGCACGGGTTTTGGAAGGTAAATTAAGTGAGGATATGTTGCTGTTGAAAGAAAAACTTAGTTTATGTGAGTCTGAGGACACAAACTTAGTTGCTCTCGATGGAAGCAATGAATAAGGATTGGTTTGAGAATAGTAAAGGATTATTAGATAAGGATACTATAATTTTTCCTTTGCAACCTCCGGGCGCAAAGCAAGATTGTCATGACAATGACACATCTTGCTTTGCTATCTCAAATGAAATCTCCCTTGTGGCTTTTACCGTTTACTTTGTAAATCTCATTATCGACTTATAAACCATGTTTCTTTTACTAGAAGAATCTTTTTTTCTACTTGACTTAAGTCATAGAGCTCAATATTAAAGCGGATAGGAACCGTTTAATTAAGTGCTTTTTATATTTTTTCTTTTTCATCAGCATATTTTACTAGACACCACTTACTCTTACTCATCATTATATTTTTGATGAGAAAACGATGAGCGCCTAAATCCTTGATATCAATAGCCTCAACTCTTATCTCTCATCATTCATCAAAAATAAGGTATACTTTACGTTCTTTTTCCTCCAACTGCGGCATAAATTGTAAGCAATGATGAGAAACTTACGGAAAAGACTGTAAATACGAGTTCTCGCCAGCTTATCAAATACTCATCAATCAGTATTTTTAAGGTTTTCATTAAAATTCTGTAATAAGAATCATGTTTGATATTTCAGGGAGATTTTTAACGGTTTTCTATTTGAATCGAATGGTACTAAAAGAGTCCGTTTTTCAGCTTTTTTTGACGCCTTTGCCGCAAATCCATGCCTATTTACAGGTCTTTTCAGAGCATTTGACGCAAATTTAGTAAAAAAGCATAAACTAAAATATGATAACTTATTTACAATCAATGAATTAGGAATATATAACATCGCGCTGCGTGTTACCCTCTTGCTATTCCTAATTTTAGGTTTTTTTTACAAAAATAAAAACAAAATATGAATAGAAAATAACATCACTATTGATCATACGGCTTACCTATTTACTTTTTTTATCCTGAGCACTTTCCTTTTTTGATTGACCTCAAATTTTTCTGAAAATTCATTCTCCATAACTATTAAACCAATTTACTTCTTTCAGAGCCTTCGCTACTACCTTTTTTTGATGCTATTCTATTCAAGGATTTAGAATTAGGAAAGGACTTATAAAAGGGCAAAGTATGAAGCCCGTCTTATGCAGTCCGGCTAACTTCTAAATCTTGTCCATTTGCATCTACTATAAAAAGTAGTAGGATGTGGAAATATAGTTTTTAAAAGAGTCGTTTGAAAGAAAATCATATCTTTACTTCACAAAGACGACTAAATAATATGAAGCTCTTTGTTTTATGAAGTTTGGTGAATCATTCGGTGAAACATCAAAGTGATTTTCAGTGAAAGTACTGTGGATAGGGCGTTTGTTCTTAAATAAATTATCCTGCCACCCCGACCAACAGAAGCCTTGAACGAAAGTTCAGGGCTTTTTTTCTGTTCAAGAATAACTAAAAAAAATATCAGGTTCTCCCGATGTTTCGGGACTGTTATCTAAAGCAACTACTTTTACTTGCTTATAATATCAGTCATAATAAACTCCTTTTCATTAATTTCACTTTCATTGTTTTCATCTTCCGGCAACATGTTCATGATCATTGAATTTACTATTCTACTCTTATTTAAGTCGGGTTTTACAATTCTTGCTCTGTGGAACACACCTAAGGTTTCTCGGTCTAATTTCGGGTTGCTGTTGTTAATTAAAACAATCTTATAAGTGTCTTTCTCAAAAGGTTTTACTTTGGTGATATAAGGCGCAAGTAAAGATTCATCTTTTATAAATACTGGAGAGAAATTTTTAAGATAATCTGTTGGGCGAGCCTCGCCTTCATTTGAATATTTAAAATAGTCTGCTAAATACAGCTCACTATCTATTTCGCTTGGCTCATATCCTAACATCAAAAATGATTGATCTCCTGCATTATCTATATGGTACGGCGTATTAACTTGTTGATCAAAGCGCACAAGCCAATGATAGGTCAATTTTTTATTGAATTGTTTTGAAGTGTATTTGGATAGTTCCTTCTTTAGGTCAACCATAATGCCCCTAAATTGATAGGAGTCTATATCTTTCCCAAAATCCAGATGAACGAAGCCTGACTTATCAGTAGTTGTCCTAAATACATTTTCGATACAATACTGAGCGATATTTTCTATGTTGACTTCTTTTATTTCCATGCTGACTCAGTTAATATCCTATTTTTAAAAATCTTTTTGTGTAAACCTGTTATAGAAATTTAATATTGAACCATGTTACCCCTTGTGGATCGCTCCTAGTTACATCAGTATTCCAAGCAGATTTTTATATCGCCGTCTAATTGGTAACAAAATATGAGCCATATTTTCATATTTAAACTTCATTAATTATGGAATGACAATTACATCAAAATCTGCTAAAGTAAAAAGAAATTGGTTCACCAATAATGTCTTTTTATTTATGTAAAGCTGGTAGGTAACTGTTGTTTCTTTTCAGCTAAATAAAAACTTACTTTTACGATATCATATTGGTTGCTATCTATTGTTTTTTCTTATATATCCTAATATTTTAAAATTTTTAATAAAACTTTCAAGCCTAATTTCACCTATCATTCATTAAATCAGTTACATATTGATTTAAGGTGCCTTTTTTGAATTTTGAATATAGCCCGGGTGTGTCACTATCCGAAAAATAGTTTAAAAACTCTGGGTTTGAATCCAGTAGATATTCTTTAAATTCTTTTGTATTTTTAGACTTCCTAGCACAGTTTCTAAACAGTTTAGTAAGCTCCTTTTTACTTAAATTTTGTAGCCCTATCTGGAACTTTTCATTGGACTTCCTTGATTCTCTCAAAAAAGCACGCTACTTAAAATTTTCTTTAGAGATCACCTTCGTGGAATAACTGGTGATTATATTTTCGGGTAAAGCCTCTATCCCTTTTTCATAAGAGAAATTATAAGCCCGAAAGTTCATCTGAGCAGTAATCGATACAGAATATAATACTATGGCTATTGTTAAGAATAAATTTTTCATAATAGTAAAATTTAGAAACTAACCAATTGTTTAGTTTAAGTTAAAAAATATGTTAGACGTTATTAAATACGTTCTCTATATAATTTCCCAATTGAGTTTTACTAAAAATTCTTGTTGCCAATGTAAATCCAAACATAGAAATGTTTAGAAAAACTGCTTGTTACTCTAATTTTTTTATCATAATACAAAGTTAAACTATTGACAATCAATACAAAAGACTTTTCGACAGCTTTTTATATGCTAATGAGATACTAAACAGTTTTTTAAAAAATGTAAGGCATAATAGAGATTTGTTAAGGCTTAGAGACCTTATAATTTTTGAGTTCACTAGTTCCAATTTTAAGGTCTTCTATCATAAGTTTTTCTTGCTGCGCTATTTCTTCCCTTGCCCTAAAAATATATTCTTTTTCATTCTTAGGTGCAGCCGCTAATCGTTTTAAACCTTCTACATCTAGTTGGATGAATTTCTTTGCTTGCTCTTTGGTGGCATCTACATCAAAGCCCATGTAAAATAATAAATCACTGGCCATTTTAACCGAGGTGTCAAGGGATTCTCTATAAATATCTTCAATTCCTATATTGTGTAATTTATAAGCATCCTCGCGATTTTTTGCTCGAACCATTAATTTCACCTGTGGATATTTCTCCTTCAGTTTTTTCATCAGCTTTGGAGTAAGGTCTGGATTATCTATGGCTGAAATTAAAAAGTCAGCTTCAGCAATTCCTGCAGATTCCAGTAAATCAATTCTCGACACATCCCCATAATATACTTCAAATCCCATTTTTCTTAAAAAATCTACCCGATTCGAATTCTTCTCAATTACAGTAGTTTTTATACCGTGAATTCGAAGAAATCTCCCAATGGTGCTTCCGAAGTGTCCAAAGCCTAACAAGATCACCTTATGAGTTTCTTCAATGGCATCCATGGATCTTTTATCAGCTTCAATAGTGCCGACTCGGGGTAAGAGTAATTTCTCATTTAATAACCAAAGAATCGGGGTTAATGTCATAGTAAGTGCCGTTACAACCAATAAAATATCCAGTTGTTCCTGAGTAAAGATGTTGAGTTGAAATGCAAATGAGATCAAAACAAAGGCAAACTCCCCAATTTGGGCCAAGCCAACGGTTAATAGCAATCTTTGGTCTAATTTTAATTTGAAAATCAATCCTACAATAAAAAGAATAAGCGCTTTTAAAATAATTACACCAATTACAAGACCTGCTATCATTAGTGGATTTTCCCCAATCACAGTAAAATTAATAGATGCGCCTACCGCCATAAAGAATAGCCCTAAAAGCAAGCCTTTAAATGGGTCTAAGGTGCTATCTAGTTCATGTTTAAACTCACTGGTAGCCAAAACAACTCCCCCAAGGAAAGCACCAAGTGCCGGGCTTAGACCAACCAAAACCATGAGGTAAGAAATGCTTATTACAATTAATAGCGCAGCCGCCACTAAAAGTTCTCTTACTCCCGTTTTGGCTACTAATCTTAACATAGGAACAATTAAATAACGGCCTGCAAAAATGATTGCAATAACTGTAAAGATAATTGACAGTGCCTGTAGACCCAAAGGCAAATTTTCAAGGAGATTTTCATGCCTCTCTTCTAACCCATTTTCGCCGACGCTTGCGCTAGAAACCGAAGACAATAATGGAAGGATACCCAGCATGATAATAACAATGATATCTTGAAAAAGAAGGATGGAGAAGGAAGAAGTTCCATAAGTAGTATTCATCAGGCCTTTCTCCTTATTTGTTTGCAGCGTAATTGCAGTAGAAGAAAGAGCTATTGCCATAGCTATAGTTAGAGAGACCTGCCATTCTAATCCAAATGCATAGAAAACCAAATAGGAAAGAAGCATAGTCCCAAAAACCTGGGTAAACCCCATACCAAGAATTACTCTCCGCATTTTCCAAAAGCTCTTGGGTTCTATCTCAAGTCCAATTAAAAAAAGCATCATCACCACGCCAAATTCTGCGAATTCTAGAATATCTTCTCCTTCATGCCCAATAAAACCTAATATATAAGGACCAATTAGAATTCCGGCCAGCAAATAACCAATCACCGAACTCAAGCCTAACTTTTTAACAAGAGGGACACAAATAATTGCCGCAGCTAGAAAAACTATGGCCTCGAAAAGAATACTTCCACTCATATCACTATATCTTCATAAATTAATTTTGTTTTACTGAGTTTTCTATTGGTTTTTCAAAGTAATAATTTTTTATCTCAAAGTCTTAGAGTCGGCAAAATAGGTATTCGAATTCCATTTTATAGAGTTCTGTAACCAATCAATTGATTTAAGTTCCAATTCCTCCAAAGATACAGTGTCCATTCCTTAACTCTTTTAAGTTTTCTATAATAAACTTTCAATCGCTTTAAGCTATTGCTGATCGGGCTAAATTAGATATGAGTTATTATTGATTTTTTAGCCCGATTTTTTTCCTTTAGTTTAGTTAGAATTTTCTGCTGAAGAAGATGTCATGATTAAAAGAAAATATTATACTTCAAAACTAATAGTAAAATTTTGAAATTCTTCAACTCCTATTTCGAAAAAACAATAATCTCGTTAATTCAACCTCTAGTGAATTATATAAAATGCTGTAGTTGAAAATCATTCAATTCATGAAGTTTTTAGTCTGCTTCTTATAACTAGTGTTAAGCATCAAACACTTTTAGGTTTAGGTTTTTATGACTCTTAACCCTTATTAAATCCCAGTAATTAAATTTCAAAGTGTCTGAACTAGTTTATAAAGTCTTAGTCTGTTACTACCTTCAGCCCAATGATTGATACAATTAAAGTGGTAAGAAAAAACAATCTCATAAAGCTTGCAGGTTCTTTAAAAACCAGAATTCCTACTAAAACAGTTCCAATGGCTCCAATTCCCGTCCATACTACGTATACGGTTCCGATTGGCATAGTTTGAGTTACTTTAATTAGAAGCCCCATACTAATCATAAGACTAACCAAAAAGCCCGCATACCATAAATACATTTCAGTTCCTGTAGCTTCTTTTGTTTTTCCCAAACAGAAAGCAAAAGCTACTTCAAATAAGCCTGCAATAATTAAAAAAATCCAATTCATAGCCTTTTTTTTCCTGCAAAAGACGGAAATATTATTGAAGATAAATTTTACATGTGCTAAAAAATTAAATTCTAACTCAACTTTGCCCAAAGTTTATTATCAATTCTCTATGATGCGGTCAAGATCTAATGGGGTTTTTATTAATCCCGCTTAAACCGAACGATCAATCTTTCGGTTGAAAATTCTTTGAATTGTCGTTGATTCAAGAAGACATCTCAACAATTACAAGCCCCTAATCCCCTCTTATTCAATACTTTAATAAAATAATATTTGAAATAAAACTTAAGAATAGCTACATTTTAATTAACTTTATTCTCTTATCCTTACAAATTTCACCTCCCCAAAGATTAAGAATTGATAAGGACAAAATAACCGTTTTGAATTATAACTTAATATTTTTATGGAGCAAACAGCAGCTTTAATAGAAGAACCAATAATAAAAAATAAGCACACCGATGATCTAATAGATCATTACTGGGGTAGCATTAACTATGTTACGAGTCTTATTAAAGCTTCTGAATTAAAGGCGGGGCTTATACTTACCTTCTATGGGATCTTATTAAATTTTATTTACCAAAGTTGGGGGATGCTTATAAGTGAGGTTTCCAGCGATTTGCTGTTTGATGTGCTGGTTGGTTTTTGGTTTTGTTGTACTGCAGCATCCATCTTTTTTAGTGTGAGATGTTTTATGCCAAAAATAGAAGGTAGTTATGATAAGAACATTTTCTTTTTTGGAGATGTGATTTCTAAGTTTGGAAATATTAAGCAATTCAGTAAAACCTTTTATAATGTAAGCCTTGATGAGGATCAGCTTTTTGAACAATTAGGTGAGCAAATATATATTATTTCAAAAATTGCAGCCTGGAAATTCAGAAATGTTAAAAGGTCAATCCAACTGCTAGCATTGAGCCTTTTTTTATTGCTTGTAGTTGTAGTTTATTATATCCTCGCAACTTTATAATTGTCAAAAGGTGAAAATATTGATGTCTATTGAAAAAGATGGCTAATTAAATTTTATTACGATGAAAAATGAATTAAAATACTGGTCAAAACAAGAATTAAAGATCTATATATTATTACTGTGTGCAAAAGCAGACTCTATTGAATCTGATGAAGAAATCGATATGATAAAATCTAAAATAGATTCAGAAACGTTCGATAGGTTATACAATGAGTTTTGCTGTGATGATGAAGATCATTGTCTAGATAAAATTCAGTCTGCAATAGCAAAACACGAATATTCCAACAAAGAAATTAAGGGGCTTAGGAAAGAAATATATGAAGTATTCTTAACCGATAAAAAATTCAATATGAAGGAACGCAATTTAGATAGACTACTTGATAGCATGCTTTATTGATATATAGATAATAAATGTATAGCTACTTAACAATACAATAAAGAGATAAAGACTATCTAGCTTTTCTTTGATATATACTCAACAGCTAGATTATTTAACCTTTAATATTGAGTGTTTGAAACATTCAATTTAATTTTTAAAATGCATTTATAAAATTCACTAGGATTTATACAATCTTATCTGAAAAAGAAATAATCATTTTAAAAGGAAATATAGTTAACTTGAATACCTGTTTTAAAGCCATTATTTAATTTAAGAACTCATGCCAAAATTCATTTTTAAAATTCTACTTATAGTTGCTGTTAGTGCATTTATCATGAGTTGTAATAAAACTGCGTCTGTAGAAAGCTTGCCTGAGCCGGTTTTGGTAAATGCTATTAAAAAAAGTGAGTTAGAGAAAGAAATAGACCTAAAGAGATCCTATTGTTTTAGAAATGAGATTCCATTCAAAGAGAACTCTGAAGATATTGATATTCTTGAATTAAAACTGGATGTTATTGGCAATTCTGTATCTGGGATCTATAATTGGCTTCCCAAATTTAAGGACAAAAGAGAAGGAACAATAACTGGGCTTATAGAAAAAAACATTATCAGGGGAAAATACCAATTCATTCAAGAAGGAAAAGAAGAAACTATACCTATCGTTATTAAATTGAACGAAGATTCTGTTATTATTACTGATGACAAAAATGGTGTTGGAATTGGTGCTGTAATCAATAGAACAAATTGTTCTCTTTAATTTCTTTCTACTGTAGATTTAATTTATAATAAGTACCGTTCCTGAGAAAAAAAGCAAAACCAATAGTACTTTTTTAAAATAGAATTCATCTATTTTTGAATATACCACTTTCCCTATGTACTGGGCCAAAAGAAATACTGGAAAGATAATCAAAGCTACTTTCCAATGATCAAAGGTTAAAATCCCACTTACACTTAGCATGGGAATTCGTACTAAGGTAATTAACCCCATAATTCCTATCATAGTGGCTCGAAAGGTTTTAACATCTATCGCCATATTCTTTACAGAAATTACATATAACGGACCACCTGTAGAAAACACCCCTGAAAAGAACCCTCCTAAAATTCCTAACATCGCAACTAATTTTCTCCCTACTTGAAAATCAGCTTTTATTAAAGAAACATAAATAACATATAGAATTATGAAGATACCTAGGGCTTTCTTAAGAAGAACAGGATTTGTGAAAGCAAGAACTAAAATCCCTAATACAACTCCAATTAAAGTAGGAAAAGCCAATTTATATAAAATAGAAAAGTCTATGTTATTCCATTCCTTATTTATAAGGAAAACACTTGAAAAAATATAGAATATAGAAATATAGGCAATTGCATCTGGAAGGCCAACACTAAGCAGCAATATGGGCAAGGCAATTAAAGACCCCGCAAAACCGACTACAGTTTGTACGAAAAAACCAAAAAAAATAGCTACTGAAACAATCAAATAGAGATCTATTTCCATAATAATCATATAATTTCAAACAAAATTACATGGTCAAGCTTTGATTATGAAACTGAAAAAATGGTATAATCACTATAATATCAATTAATAAATGTAAATTTAAGTAATAAATCAATTATTCAATGTTAGATAGTATAGACCGAAAAATTATAGAGGTATTGCAACAAAATTCCAGAGCATCTTTTGTGGAAATTGGCAAACAAATTCCACTTTCAGCATCTTCTGTAAGGGAACGTATTCAAAAATTGGAAGACTTAGAAATAATAAAGGCTTATAGTTTAAAAGTAGATCATGCTAAAATGGGATATGGCTTAGAGGTCTTTATCATGATAAAATTATTTAGTGGAAAACTAAAAAGTTTTATGGGAGCTATAGATTCTTTTCCTGAAGTAAAAAGAGCTTCAAGAATAACTGGTTCCCATAATATACACATGAAGGTAGTATTAAAAGATCAATTACATCTTCAGCAATTTATTGACAAGCTTATAAATTACGGGGAACCCACCACGCATTTAATACTTTCAGAATTAAAATAGCTCTTGTTTTTACTCTTTATCGATTATTTAATAATTTTCATAGTAGATGATAATTATTCCTGTGTAATTTTAGCTTTTAACTATACTTTTATCATCCCAATTACTACTTACAATAAACTTAACTGCTTCTAAATGCAGGTATTGGCATAATTAAATTTTAGAATAAAATTGAAGTTATGAATACTATTTTAGAACCAGAAGTATCAACTCAGGAATCACTTTCCTATATCACTGCTGTAAAAATGCACGTTGATGAATTGTATGATAAACAAGAAATTTTCCGACTCTCATTAGAAACTTTAGAGCTTACCAGAAGGTTTTATAATTTATATAAATCAATATAAAAGGTAGATGAAGCAACTCCTTTTGCTTTAAATCAATTATTATCCATAACTCAGCACCTAGAACGCAATCTTATCAAGGAATCTAAATAAATTTTATTTTCAGTTTTAAGCTGAATTTTAAGCAGTTAGCAATAGCTGCTTTTTTATTTTTTCTTTTTGATTAAAAAAACCTTGTTTTAAATATAAAGTAAGTTATATTTGCACCGCGAAAACGGTCGCGTAGCTCAGTTGGATAGAGCACCTGCCTTCTAAGCAGGCGGTCCCAGGTTCGAATCCTGGCGCGATCACGCATAAAAACCCCGTACCTACGGGGTTTTTATATTTTAGGAGAATTTTTATTTGGAAATTTTATGGATCAAATCATATTATTGGGGAGCTCAAAAATTATGCATATAATTTAGTTAGTCTATAGAGGAAGAATTTCACATCTCTGACACCTCTAAACGAAGCTCTGAATTCTTTTATTTTGGCATTAAAAGATTCTGCGGAAGCGTTGGTGCTTCTATTGTTAAAATAGTTTAGGATGGTCTCGTAGTGCAGTTGTACGGATCTTGCAATGGTATTGAAAGACTTAAATTCGGAATTGTCGACTTTGTTGTACCAGTGTGCCAATTTTAGCCTTGCTACATCTTTATTTGTGTTGTTTCTAAAAACATGGCTTAGCCCTTGAGAGAGGCTGTATGCTTTTTCAATAGTTGGGTATAGATCAAATAATATTTCAGCTCTTTCTATTTGTCTTGCTGTCCATTTGGTTTTGGATTTGAACAATAGATATCGGCCCCTGGCGAGGAGCTGCCTGTGCGTGTCCCCATTACCGAGAAGCTCTGGTTTGTATGTTTTTTCATTTTTCCTGGCTTCTTCAATAGCTTTGTTTTCTACTTCTATAATTTCCCACCTTAATCGGATACGTTCTTCTTGCACTACTTCTGAGGCCAGTTTTTGAACATGGAACCTATCTGTGACTATTTCGGTTTTGGGGAAACATTTTTTAGCGATCAAATTCATGCTCCCAGCCATATCCACAGTGACTTCTTTTACCATATTGCGCCTTTCTACTGGGATTTCATTTAGTACCTCAATGACATCAACTGCTTTGGTTCCTTTAACAATGGCCACTATGCTGCCTTTCTTTCCGTTAGCTGCTTTGTTTGTTAGAATAGTGTAAAGTTCACCGTTGGATAAAGAGGTTTCATCTAAACTCAAATAGTTGCCCAAGTTCTTTCCATAGAGCAGCCAATCTTGTGAATGCTCTTTTTGCGCCCAATCCTTAAAGTCGCTGAGATGGTTTTTGTAGTGGTACTGCAGCGCTTTGCCATTGGTCTTATAATAGTCACCAAACCGTTTGGCACTTACCGCATGAGTATCAAGCGATACCTTTTAAAAAAGAGCCAAACTCGTTAGTTATCCGAGTGCCTTTAGCTATTAAGTTCCAATCTCTTTTTACTATCTCTCCTGTATTGACCAGGGTCCAACGCCTACGTTTTATATGGAGCAATACGGATTTACCCCTTAGCGGAAAATCTTCAACCGTTATTTCTGGTAAGAAGCCTTTGGATTGTGCTATTTCTGATTGATATTCTTTGGGTAGAATGTTCTTCTCTTCTAAATAGAAATGAACCTTGTCTGTTGATGATTTATGACTGATGATCTCAAAATATTCTAATATGCCTTCTGGCAATAAATAGCGGGCTAATTCTTTATCCAAGTTCTAAGTGTTTTGCTTGCAAAGATACATTTCTCCCCAAGTTTTTAACTTGATCCCACATTCCTTTAAATTCCGCAAAAACTCCATTTCAGGAAAAGAGCTTCACTACAAAAAGTCTTGGACACAATCCAAAAATTACACATTTCCATTTCGCTAGCCCGATAAAAAATCGAGTAACTTCCTTACAACTAGTAATTTTTGGATTAAGTCCGTCAGTCTGGAATTCCATTTATTATTCTTTTTTCCTCTTCAAATTCCTTTAATACTTCCCAGGTTTATTTAAACCTACTCCCCGACCTCCACTGTCTTTACCTTTTTTGTAATGCAAAATACCATGATTTAGAAATTATTCCAGAGTGCATAAAGCCGGTTCCTGCGCTCCCTTTTTATAAGTCATCCCTAATTCTAAATCCTGAAACAGTATCAGCATCAAAAAGGTAACAGTGAAGGCTCTACGGAAAGTAAATTTTAAAACAGAATCATGAAATCTTATCAAATCCATAAATATGAAGCGGAAAAAGAGTTAAAAAATCAAAAAAGGAAAACGCTCAGGATACAATAAGTGAATTTTTTAAACCTACCTGTGGGTGATAGCAGGAAACTTAACAATTCATTTAAATTTTTCAATTATGAGTACACTTAGAAACAAAGTTCAGTTAATCGGAAATGTAGGGAATGCCCCTGAAATCAAGAACCTAGAAAGCGGTAAAAAAGTAGCCAGCTTTTCAATCGCCACCAACGAATTTTATAAAGATTCAAAAGGCGAAAAAGTACAGGACACCCAATGGCACAATATTGTAGCCTGGGGAAAAATCGCAGATATCGTTGAAAGTTATGTAGGCAAAGGAAAAGAAATTGCCCTCGAAGGTAAATTGAGCTCCCGCTCCTATGAAACCAGCGAAGGCGAAAAAAGGTATGTTACTGAAGTGATAGCGAGTGAAATCTTATTACTAGGTAGTAAAAATGGAAACGACACTAACGAATAGTGTTAAAAAATAAAGAGGGCGTTCCCTTCAAAGTAGCCCCCTCTTTTTAATATTAACCCTTATAATACAGATCAATTTGAAAACTAAAGTTAATGAAATTTCGATAAAATATCAGGGAAATTTTAAAATGAAACAGGCTCCTAAGATTACTTCTTCAAACAGTGCAGTAGAACTATTATTTGAATCTTGGGATAAAGATCGCATTGGTTTACAAGAATGCTTTAAAGTCATGCTTTTAAATAATTCTAATAAAGTGAAAGGAATTTTTAAAGTTTCAACCGGAGGAATCGCAGGTACACTTGTGGATGTACGTATCTTATTTGCAGTAATTTTAAAATCACTTACGACATCTATAATTTTAGCCCATTATGTAAAGTAAGTAGTTATGTAAAGTAGTTTACCTAATGGGTTTGATACTAGTAGATTAAACTCAATTTACTTTACATAATATTTTTTTTCTTCGTTGAACTTCAAGAGACATGCTTTTATTTAGAGGAATTATTCACATCTAAATTATTGTCTTATGAATGAACACATCAAAGCTTTTAACAAGTTAATGACCGATGCCGGAAATTACCTTGAATCCGAACGTGCTTACTCGGGGTATACGGTTGGGGCTTATCGAAGGGGCTGGAAACAATTAAGGGAGTTTATGGTCGCCAACGGGATCACCCATTATGACAAAGGAGTAGAAGCTCAGTTTTTAAGCAATGAGTTTGGTGGACGCAAAGGCTGTAAACTCTCCAAACAGGAAGAATTTCTAGCTAATGGAACTAAGAAACTGACCGAGTTCCAAAGTATCGGCAAGATCAATGTTGCAGCCCGTCCGCCCGGTAAGACCCCCTTGCTTTTTAATGGGATCTTAGGTGCGGAAATAGACAAATTTCTAGATTATAAAAGAGTAGAGGAAAGATTATCGACGACTCGTTTGCATTGCTATAAACGTTGCCTTTTCCGCTTTTTGGAATACTGTAATGATTATAAGTTGCATGCCATAAGGGATATTGATTTGGCTGTTTTGTTACAGTATATCAATAAGCTCGATTGTGGAAAAACCGTAGTAGTCCCTGTTCTTTCAACGCTCCGCGGTTTTATGAAGTACTTATTTGAACAGAAGCTTTTAGCAGCTGATTATTCCAAGGGAATCCCAAAGTACAGGATCATTGGTCAACCTAAATTACCTTCCACATATTCCAGAAAAGAAATTGAAAAATTGATCAACTCGGTGGAACGATCCAGTCCAATAGGAAAACGGAACTATGCCATTATTATTCTGGCTGCAAGGCTGGGACTTCGGGCTTCGGATATTGCCAGGTTGAAGTTTGCGAACCTGCATTGGGAAACCAGTACTATAGAAATAGAACAAGTCAAGACCGGCAAGGAATTAATACTTCCCTTATTGCCAGATGTAGGAAATGCTATCATCGATTATTTAAAATACGGGCGGGCTAAGTCAGAGGAGGCATGTATATTTTTATCAGAAAGGCCACCGTATAGTTATTTTACTTCAAGCAATGTGGTCACCCATGTGGTCCAGAGAGCTTATAAAAAAGCAGGGATTAACATCCAGGGCAGGCGGTTCGGGCCTCATTCCCTGCGTCACAGCCTGGGGCTTAGAATGCTGGAAGAAAGTATAGTGCTCCCTGTCATTTCTGAAGTCCTGGGGCATAAAAGCACAGAATCCACAAGGTATTATTTAAGGATCGATCTCAAATCCATGCGACAGTGTATGCTGGAAGTACCTCTTGTACCGTCCCAATTTTACCAGCAGAAAGGAGGTGTTTTTTATGATTAATTATGACAGCATATATGGTCCGGCAATAACGAAATTCATTGATATGAAAACAAAGCTGGGTTTTAAGTATAACACAGGTAAGTTTATATTATCTCAAATCGACCAGCTGGCCCATAAAGGTGAAGAAGAAACGAGGGGATTTACAAAGAAGTTCGCTCAGAAATGGAGTGAAGAAAGATGCAATGAGTCGGAACGATATCGATACGATAGAATAAGATACCTCGCACAATTTTCTTCTTACCTCTGTGACTTGGGTATCCCCTCTTATATTCCCAAACTTCCACGTTATCCGAAAAATACTTTTATCCCATACATCTATTCCCAGAAGGAGATCCTGGCCTTATTTAAAGCTTCTGATGAACTCAGATCTGTAAAAAGAAATATGAACTCCTGTTTGATCTGTATGCCGGCACTGATCAGGTTATTATACGGCACCGGAGTTCGCATTGGAGAAGCCCTTGCCTTGAAAGATGAGGATGTAAACCTGGAGGAAAATTATTTACGTGTGAAAGATTCCAAGAATGGGAAGGAGCGTATCATTCCTATTTCGACTTCCCTGGTTAGTGTTTGTAAAGAATATAGAAACTACAGGGATCACCTCCCCATTAAAGATAGCCCTGGATATTTCTTTATTAGTGCCAATGGGAATAAATGTGGGCAAGGGGTGGGAAGTTGGTTCAAAAAGTGTTTAAGTGAAGCAGGTATCCACTATACCGGACGAAACCATGGCCCTCGTGTCCACGATCTCCGGCATACCTTTGCGGTTACCTCCCTGGCCAGCATGGCTGAAGCTGGCGTGGACTTGTATGCTTCCTTACCGATACTGTCCAACTATCTAGGACATGGATCGATAGGAGCCACCAACCATTATGTAAGACTCACTGCGAATATGTACCCAGATTTGATCAAGGAGGTTAACATGACCTGCCTGAATGTATTCCCTAAATATAGAAATTATGAAACCAACTGATTTTTCAAAGTATATCTCTGATTTTATATCAAGGTACCTGCCCCATGAAAAAGGGCTAAGTAATAATACCATTATAGCATACCGGGACACCTTTGTCTTACTACTTGAGTACCTCCAGAAGGAAAACACTTAAAATTAGAGAAACTCACTTTAGATAAGATTACCAAAGAAGTGGTCCTGGATTTTCTTGACTGGCTACAAAATACGAGGAATTGTGGCAATGCTACCCGGAATGCACGTTTGGCGGCTATCCATTCGTTTTACAGGTTTTTACAGCGTGAAAGCCTGGGTCATCTGCATCAATGCCAGAAGATCCTATCCATTGGATTTAAAAAATCCAGGAATAAATCCATCACTTATCTGACCATTGATGGGATGAAACTGCTATTACAACAGCCAGATTACACCACCCTTAAAGGGAGGAGGGACTTAGCACTACTGTCTTTACTGTATGATACAGGTGCCAGGGTACAAGAAATCATTGACCTGACCCCTTCTATGTTGCGACTGGATACTCCGCCAGTGATCAAAATCATTGGTAAGGGTAATAGAGCACGTATAGTGCCGATGCTGGATGCACAAACCGGGCACCTTAAGAATTATATAATGGAACACCGGTTAGATACCGCTTCTGCTAATATGTACCCACTGTTCTTTAATAGTAGGAAGGAAAAACTCACCCGTGCTGGGATCCATTACATTGTACAGAAATATTTTAAAAAAGCATTGGAAGAAAATAAAATGCTACTCCCTGAAAAAATAAGCTGTCATTCCCTGAGGCATTCCAAAGCAATGCATTTGCTCCAAGCTGGAGTGAACCTCGTCTATATCCGGGATATTCTAGGGCACGTATCAGTTCAAACCACGGAAATCTATGCAAGGGCGGATTCTAAGCATAAACGCAAAGCTTTAGAAAAGGCATACGTTAATGTTAATCCTAACGAAACCGCCAAATGGAAAAAAAATGAAAGCTTGATGATGTGGCTGAAGAAATTCTAAGAATGTTATGTAAAGTAATACAAGCTGTTCGCTATTAAAACAAGGAGGTACAGCTGTTTACTTTACATAACTATTTACTTTGCATAATGGGCTTTATGTAAAGCTTTACATAAAGCCCATAACCATCCATCGGGAAATTTAAAACCCAGTTAAGCAGATAAGCAACTGACTAATAAAATTAAAAATGCAGGTGAATTTTTAGATATAAAATTATTGGATCATCTCATTATTATCCCGGATGGGGATTACTTCTCTTTTGCTGAATATCAAACGCGGAGTTTCCATTATTGGCGCTTCAGGGAGTGGAAAAACAGAAAGTGTAGTTTATAATCTTCTGGAGCATTTTAGCAAAAAATCTTTCTGCGGACTAATACACGATTATAAAGATTATGAGATTACCGAAATGGCCTATCCCCTATTTCGAAATCCGAATTTGCCAATCTATATTCTTTCTTTTGATAAAATAATCCATCGGGTAAATCCTATTGCCCCGAGATATATGGAGAATGAAGAAGATATAAATGAGGTGTCAAGGGTTCTTATAGAAAACCTGCTGGAACAAAAAGAAGCTGGTGCCATTGGAGTAGGCAAATTTTTTAATGATGCCGCGCAGGGATTAATCACTGGACTTATATGGAAACTGAAAGTTTCTTTTCCGGAATATTGTACGCTTCCTCACCTGATTGCCATTTACCAATACCTGGACACGGATGAACTCATAGATTTTTTGAAATCCAACCAGACTTCACGGGCTTTTGCAGATGCTTTTATTAGCGGAAAGAATTCCATAAGACAAACCGCTAGTAAAAAGCACACTTTCTACTGCACTAATGAAGATAATCAGTAAACGTGTTTTTATGGCACTGGCAGCAGATGATATTCCCCTTAATATTAATAACCCGGAGAACCAAGCTGTGATCTCATTGGTAAATAACCCGAAATACGATTCCGCATATTCTCCTGTCATTGCCACGGTAATGCATGCCATTGTAAAGCAAATGAGCGTGGGGCATTCCAGATCGTCTTTTCTACTGAATGAAGAAGCTCCAACCATTAGATTATTAAATATGCACCGCATCCCAGCCACGTTTAGGAGCTATGATATAGCCACGGTATATGTGATGCAGGATAAAATACAGAATGATATGATATATGGGTACAAAGCCAGTAAGGCAATTTTAAGCAATCTGTCCTATCAATTCTTTGGAAAAGTGAATGATCCTGATACTGCGCGTTATTATGAACGATTTTTTGAGATCATAAAAGATGAAACCAAAACAGTGATGCGAGGTACAGGATTGGATTTTGATACGAAAATATCAACTGGGGAAATAGAGATTTCTAAGGTTAGGGCAAATGTGTTTTTTAGTTTAAAACAAGGTGAATTTGTTACTTATGCCGATGGAAAGGATAAAAAAGTTCAATTTAAGCAGCAGAAAATTGAACGAGCACTGCCTGAAATGACACATTTTTTTTCAGAGGAAGAAGTCAATGAAAACTATAAAAACATATACAGGGAGGTTCGTTCTATCTTTAATAAAAAGAAGCAAAAAAAGGAGGAGGCTGGATAGCTTTTAATTTAATAAACTCAAAGTTATTATTATTAGAATGCCCTATGATACATTAATCGATAGTACGGGACATCAGAGTATCAAAGAAATAATAAAAACCTAAAAGGCGCGAAAAATAAATGCAATAATTTTAGGTATTAGCAAACGCTTGAGGAAAGATTTTAAAAGAAATGAAATATTTTCATTTATAGAAAGTGATTTTGTTGTTAAAGATGTTTATAAAGACATTAAAAGAGGCAAAGAAAATTTGTAATCTTACACCCAAAAGCTGAAGGATAGGGGGGAAGAATATACGAAATCAATTTTATAACCTTCCTGTCTTATTTATCCATTATATTTTTTGAATAAAACTGCTGCGCAATGACCACCAAATCCAAAATTGTTACTCAATGCATAATCAACTGTTTTAGTTGATGTTTTTCCAAGTGTGACATTCAAATCTGAAGAAATTGCTTCATCAATTATTTTCGTATTAATTGTTGGTGGAATTAAATCTGAATTTATTGATAAACACGTAGCTATTGCTTCAATTGCTCCAGTACCTCCTAAAAGATGTCCAGTCATAGACTTTGTGCCACTAATAGTAATATCCCCTAAATTTCCATTAAATAGTGTCTCAATGGCCTTGGTTTCCGATAAATCTCCAGGACCTGTAGAAGTGGCATGTGCATTGATGTAATTTACCTCGTCTGGCATAATTCCGCCTTCTCTTAAAGCCTCTTTCATGGCAAGATAAGCACCTTTTCCTTCCGGATGTGTATTGGTAATATGGTAGGCATCGGCCGTTTCTCCACCACCAATAATTTCTGCATATATTTTAGCATTTCGTTTTACCGCACTTTCCAAACTCTCGACCACTAATGCACCAGCACCTTCACCAAGCACAAAACCATCTCGGGAATTATCAAATGGTCTGGACGCCGTTTTGTAATTTTCATTGTTAGTAGATAAAGCTTTCATTGCGTTGAATCCGCCAACAGCAGACTTGTTGATTGGCGCTTCAGAACCACCGGTTATAATAATATCTGCTTTTCCCCATTTTATATAGTTAAAGGCTTGAATTAAGCCATTGGTAGAAGAGGAACAAGCGGTAACTGTACAGGTATTTACACCTCTTAAACCGTATTTAATAGATAAATAACCAGCTACACTATTTGCAATTATCTTAGTAATAAAAAAAGGGCTAAACCTCGGATTAAATTGATTTTGACTGAATTCTATGATGTCTTTCTCTATCGTTTCAAAACCACCTATCCCGCTTGAAAATATGACACCGATTCTATCTGTATCTAATTTATCAAAACTCAAATGGGCGTCTTTAATAGCTTCATCGGCAGCTATAAGTCCATATTGATTGAATCTGTCTAATTTTCGACTTTCCTTTCTGTCGAAATAATTTAATGCATCATAGTCCTTTATCTCGCAGGCAAAATCTGTTTTAAACTTTGTAGTATCAAAACGAGAAATTTTATCAGCTCCCGATACCCCATTGAGCAAATTTTTCCAATAGTGTTTTGCATCATTTCCTATAGGAGTTATAGCACCTAAACCTGTAATTACTACTCGTCTCATCTTAATTCAATTTTAATGTTTTATTTAAACTGTTATCTCAACCTCTTGCTTATAATGACCGTCTATAAGTTTTAATTTGATCTCACTAAAAACTCTAATGGTTCTATCTACATCTTCCAAGGTGTGATCTGCCGTTGGAATTAATCTTAAAATAATCATTCCTTTTGGTACCACAGGATAAACAACCATAGAGCAAAAAATATGATGGTTTTCTCGCAAATCACTTACCAATGCTGTAGCTTCTTCTATGGTTCCATTTAAATATACCGGAGTAACTGGTGAGTTTGTATTACCTATATCAAAGCCTGCATCAGTTAATCCATTTTGTAAAGCTTCTGTGATTTGCCATAATTTCTCTCTTAATTCTGGTCGGGTTCGCATCAACTCAAGTCGCTTTAAAGCTCCAAAAACCATAGGCATGGGTAGTGCTTTTGCAAAAATTTGAGACCGCATATTGTATTTGAAGAACATAATTGCTTCTTTGGTACTTGCGATAAATGCACCTATTCCAGCAAATGACTTTGCAAAGGTGCCAAAGTAAAAATCAATGCCATCTTGAATTCCTTGCTCTTCACCTGTTCCAGAACCTGTTTTACCCATGCAGCCAATGCCGTGTGCATCATCTACCAATAATGAAAAGCTATATTTTTCTTTTAAAGCAACAATTTCTCTAAGTTTCCCTTGGTCACCACGCATACCAAAAACTCCTTCGGTAATCAATAAGATTGCGCCTTTGGTTTTTTTTGTTATTTTTTGAGCACGGAGTAATTGTTTTTCACAATCTTCGATATCATTATGCTTAAAAACATAACGTTGTCCCATATGTAATCTTGCCCCGTCAAGAATACAAGCATGAGACTCGGCATCGTAAACAACAACATCATTTCTGTCCACCAAGCTATCAATTATAGATAGCATTCCTTGATAACCATAGTTTAATAGAAAAGCATCTTCTTTACATACATAATCTGCAATTTCGACTTCAAACTTTTCGTGGAGCTTTGTATTGCCGCTCATCATTCTCGCTCCCATAGGATATGCAAGGCCGTACCGTCTTGTTCCTTCACTATCAGCCTCTCTAACTTCTGGATGATTTGCTAATCCTAGGTAATTATTTAGGCTCCATACTAATTTCTCTTTCCCATTGAAAATCATTTTATTGCTGATCTCCCCTTCAAGTCTTGGATAGGAATAATACCCATGGGCATAGTGTGCGTGGTCACCCAATGGGCCTAGGCGTGTTTGTAGTTTATCAAGTATATTCATAAATTATCTTTAAAAATTAATTGTAATGCTGTTGCCTTTTTTAAATTTTAAGTAGTTTGGTAATAAGTGTTTTAGATCTTTTATTGCAATAATCTCATCTTCGTTTTTATAATTAGATATCTTATTTAGAAAACTTAAAAAGTATTGAAGATAAATTTTATCGATCAAAATATTATGAATAGTAACATTGGTAAACACAAAGATTTTTAATTTTTCAACACCTAGTGATACTATTGATTCTATTTTAATAAAGTCCAAATTTTAATTCATAGCAATCAAAATTTCTTCTCCAAAAAATTCAGTTTTCCATTATAGGCTGTAAATTCTAAATCAAATCCTTCTATATTATCAACCCCCATACTCCAATACGTCACAAGGAGAGTTCCAACAGGTGTTTTTTTTAATTGATTTTCTACATATTCTGAATATGTAAAATATAATTTTTCGTCTATAACGATTTTGTTGTCTATTAAAAGTGAATTATCTAGGTTTTCATAAAATGGATTATAAAAATAAAAGGCATCGTAATCTGAAAAAGCAATTTCTGTAATATTGGAGTGAAAGAATTCTACATTATTAAGATTATGCGTTTTTGCTATTCTTTGAGATAACTTTACAAGCCCTTCTCGTTGCTCAACACCATAAAAATGACCTTTTGTTGAAGCAGCTCCTATCAAACAAAACTTTCCTGCCCCAGAGCCAATATCCAAAACTTTGCAGTTTGGTTTAGCCACTAAATAATCGGCAGCTAATTTGGCTACTTCCACAGGTGTCCAATGGAATTCAGAGAGCTTTTTAATACGCAAAGGATAAAGTGTATTAAAAAAATCGTCTTCAACGTCAATATTTAATTGTAAATTTTTAAAAATCATTGTGTGAATTATGAATAATCTTGAAAAGTTAATAAGGAAGCAGTATCTATTTTTGCTATTAAAATAGCTTGCCAATATTTGTATGGAGCAGTATTTACATACGCAGTATGGCTATGTTAGAGTCTATTTTTCTATAGTTTTGCAATCAAAAATTGCTATTAAATGAAAAGTGTTATTGGTTCCATAATCTATTCCTCAAATAGATCCTTATTTTATTAGCTTCCTTTAATGGTTAGTTTGATCAAATCGATTACATCTATTTCCTTTTGATCAAAATCTGATATTCCTAAACAAAAGTCATACAGGCCTACTTACTGCTTCCATAAATTTTTTTAGGAATCATTATTATTTTGGTTTATTTTTTTCAATAAAAAAAACTACTAGAAAGTAATGCAAAACGTGAATTTAAGACTGAAAGCCACTAATAACATCATTCTTCTAACAAATCGTAATACCATTCTTTTGCGCTTTTTATAGCTTGCTCTAATGATTCCCCTTCTATATATTTTCCTGTGATCATTAAAGATTCTACAATTTCGAATACTTTTTCTTTAATAATCGGATCCAGGGAGTCTAATTCTTTTGTTAAGTGTTTATACATCTAAAGCTCTATTTAGGATACATTTATTCTTAATAAATTTATTTAATTTTAAATTAAAATCTTTTCAGGTTTACAATTCTTCTTTTAAAAGAAATTGAGCCCTTTCCATAGCTAATTTGATATTGTCTGTAATATTATGCTTACCAAGCAAAGAATATACATTTGCTTTTAAAAGTTCTTTCTTCACCTTTCGGTTTGCGCCAGATATTATTATTTGTGTTCTTTTTCCCTTGAATTGTAGACAAATTTCTTTTAACCTGTTTACTCCTGTAGCATCTATAAATGGAACATTTCTCATTCTTAAAATGAGCACTTCGGTTTTGAAATTTAAATCGGTAACTACTTCCTGAAATTTTTGGGAAGCTCCAAAAAACAATGGACCATTAATCTCATACATTAAAATTCCTTTTGGAATTTCTGGAATTTCTTCTTCAAATAATTGATCCTTATAGTCCTCATTGGATTTTAACAATTGTGCAGTATTTTCAATGGTCGTTTCTTCACTCATTCGTTTCATAAATATGAAGCTGGAAAGGATCATTCCAATTTCAATGGCCAGTATCAAATCAAAGAATACTGTGAGAAAAAAAGTGGTAAGTAGAACAACCACATCCATTCTATTGCTTTTCATAAGGGAAAAAAAATGATGCCATTCTCCCATATGCCAGGCCACCACCACTAAAATTCCGGCTAAACAGGACAGCGGAATCAGTTTGGCTATAGGAGCAAATAAAAGCATGATCAATAATAGAACTACGGCGTGAATAATTCCTGAAATTGGGGTTCTACCTCCATTTTTAATGTTTGTTGCTGTCCTTGCAATTGCACCTGTTGCAGGAATACCACCAAATAATCCAGAAAAAATATTTGCCGTTCCCTGGGCTATCAACTCCATATTTGAACGGTGGCGGCCCCCGGTCATACCGTCGGCCACCACAGCCGAAAGCAATGATTCAATACTTCCCAGAAGGGCAATAGCAATCGCAGGTTGAATTAATTGTTGAATTATGGAGAAATTAATGGTAGGTATTTCAGGAAGAGAAATACTGTTAGGAATTTCTCCAAACCTACTTTCTATTGTTTCTAAAGGTAAATTGAAATAATATACTGCGGCCGTACTTATTACTATGGCAACAATAGATCCTGGAATTTTTGAGCTAATTTTGCTAAAATTTAATGAAATAAGTACCGTTATTATCGCGATGCTGAATGCCTGCCAGTTTACCTGCAAAAAATTACTTCCATAGGCTTTCCATTTTTCAATAAAATCTGGTGGAACTTCTCCCATATTCAACCCAAAGAAATCTTTCATTTGTGATGAAAAGATAATAATTGCAATTCCGCTGGTGAATCCCACAATAAGAGGGTAGGGAATAAACTTCAAGTAATTTCCCATCCGGGCTAAACCAAGACCAATAATTAAAAAACCAGCCATAAAGGTTGCAATGGTTAAACCCCCAATTCCGTGTTCCTGAACAATTCCATAAATAATTATAATAAATGCACCTGTAGGACCTCCAATTTGTACGCGGCTACCACTAAGTAAAGAAATAGTGATACCTGCAATTACCGCTGTTATTAATCCCTTTTCAGGTGATACCCCAGATGCAATGGCAAAAGCAATGGCCAGAGGTAATGCTACAATACCAACAATGATTCCTGCTAAAATATCTTTGGATAGCTGTTTTCTTGTAATACCTTCTTTAAGTAGCGTAAAAAGCTTTGGGGTAAATTCTGTTTTCATTTTATACTACAATTAGTATTATAAGTTCTTTAAAATTTTTAAAGGATTTCATTTATTGTTTTGGATTGTACAAATGCTGATCAAAATCTACATTCATGTTTATTAAAATTGCCCTGGTAAAACGCATTAAAGGAATTTGAAATAGAAAACATAAAATGACGATCCCTGGATATAGAATAGTGAAAAACATAGAGAGATTCTTTAAGGAAAATCCTAGAAATATTAGTGGAATAAAAACAATGAGCACTATTGGATAACTTATCCATAAAGCAGCGGTGTAATAACCCGGTTCTATTCTATAGCTTTGGCTACAACTAGGACATTTTTTAGGCATATCGAGCATTTGTTTAAAAACGATCCAACCCTTATTTATAAACAAATCTCCTTCCTGGCAGCGAGGGCATTTTAGGTTTAGAATACTATATAGCTTAGTGCCTTTCTTCATAATTTTATTAATAAAATCTACCGCTTAGGGAGAAATATTGCAACTGCTAAAATGCAGGAGGTGCTGGGTTTTTTACAATAAATTAAATTTTATCTTTTAGACTTATGATTCAATTTATTCACAAAACATTCATTTTTTAAATTACATGTTTTTTATAATTGCCTTTCCAAATTGTGAGCATTTAATTAGTGTTGCCCCTTCCATTAATCTCGCAAAATCATAGGTAACAGTCTTTTGGGCAATGGCGCCCTCAACTCCTTTCAAAATTAAATTGGCGGCTTCAAACCAGCCCATATATTCCAACATCATTACCCCTGAAAGAATTTCCGAAGAAGGGTTTACTTTATCCTGACCTGTATATTTGGGAGCTGTTCCATGGGTAGCTTCAAATATGGCAATACCTGTATTATAATTAATATTGGCACCCGGAGCAATACCAATCCCTCCAACAAGAGCCGCTAAAGCATCTGAGATATAATCCCCATTAAGATTTAGCGTTGCTATAACATCATATTGTGATGGCCTTAAAATAATTTGTTGCAGAAAAGCATCGGCAAGAACATCTTTAATTATTAATTGATGATTATTTTTTTTTATCACCAACCAGGGGCCACCATTATATTCTGTTGCACCAAATTCTTCTTTTGCTAACTCATATCCCCAATCTTTAAATTTCCCTTCAGTGAATTTCATAATATTTCCCTTATGAACTATAGTTACAGAATCTCTTTTATGCTCAATAGCATAATCGATTGCTGCTCTCATCAACCTTTTCGTTCCTTCTTCGGAGACTGGTTTTACTCCTAATGAAACAGTATCAGGAAATCGTATACTCTTCACACCCATCTCTTCTATAAGAAACTTTTTTACTTTATCCACTTCCGGCGTACCACTTAACCATTCGATCCCAACATAAATATCCTCAGTATTTTCACGAAATATCACCATATCTACCAGCTCAGGACTCTTAACAGGTGAGGGTACTCCCTTATAATATTTTACGGGTCTAACACAGGCAAAAAGATCAAGTTCTTGTCTTAGAGCTACGTTAAGAGACCTTATCCCTCCACCTACAGGTGTGGTTAATGGGCCTTTAAGGGCCACTAGGTGTTCCCTAATATTTTCCAAGGTTTTTGTTGGTAACCATTCTCCTTCTTTTGAAAAGGCTTTCTCACCTGCATAAACTTGTTTCCAAAAGATTTTTCTTTCCCCTCCGTAAGCTATTTCAATAGCCGTATCAATTACTTCTTTAGTTGCTTTCCAAATATCCGGGCCAACGCCGTCGCCTTCTATATAGGGAATTATTGGAAACGCAGGGACTTTTAACTTTTTATTTTTGAAGACGATTTTTTCTCTAATCATATTTTATACTCTTAATTTCCTTAAGTTATTTTTTTTCTTATTTATAAATCGATGCAAAATCAATTAGAATTCCATTTAAATTTCGCATTGCAAAAGCTTACAACATAATCTGCATAGTCTATAAGGATAGCCCTGTTTCATCAATTTTTTTTAAGATTGTTTCTATCGTCCTTTGCCAATTACTTTTTCTATTTGAAATATCTTTAAGCATTTTCACATAATAGCTTCGGTATACCTCATCTTCAAGAAGCGTATGGATATCTACATTTGTAAACCCAAGACGTTTTAATTTTTCGATCGCCAAATTGTTTAATTTATTTTCTCTGTATGAATTGCTCATAAGAATCTATCATATTATAGATTGTAATTCCGTCTTTAATTTTAAAGGATAGGACTTTTAATGCTAGGCCCACCTTTCAGAATTTCGACATTTGCAAATTCAGAATATTTCTTAAAGTTGTCTTTAAACATCGATGCCAGATTTTCTGCTATTGCATCATATCTATATTTGTCAATCCATGTATTTCTTGGGTCTAAAATTTCTGTGGGTACATTTGGACAAGAAGTTGGAATGGCAAGGCCAAAAAAATTATCCTCATTAAATTCCACCCCCTCTAGATGTCCCTCTAGTACAGAACTTATCATAGCCCGGGTATATTTCAAATTAATTCTTTCTCCAACAATATATTCTCCACCAGACCATCCTGTATTAATTAGCCAAACTTTTACATTATGCTTTTTAATCTTATCACCCAATATTTCAGCATATTGAGTAGGGTGAAGCGGTAAAAATGGTTCGCCAAAACAGGCAGAAAAAGTGGCTTGGGGTTCATTTACACCTGCTTCTGTTCCAGCTACTTTTGCGGTATAACCTGAAATGAAATGATACATGGCCTGACCTGGGGTTAATTTTGAAATGGGGGGTAAAATTCCAAAAGCATCACAGGTAAGAAAGAATATATTTTTGGGTAAACTTCCAACTGATGGTTCTACTGCATTTTCAATGAAGTGCAGAGGATAAGCTGCCCTCGTGTTTTCTGTAATACTTGTATTGGTATAATCAACTTTATTTGTTCCTGGATAAAACTTTATATTCTCAAGTAAGGTCCCCTTTTTTATTGCATTGAATATTTGGGGTTCTTTTTCTTTGGTTAAGTTTACACATTTTGCATAACACCCTCCTTCAAAATTAAAAATTTTGGTTTCGTCCCACCCGTGTTCATCATCTCCAATAAGTTCTCTGTCCGGATCTGCAGAAAGCGTAGTTTTTCCGGTACCGGAAAGTCCAAAAAATATGGCTGTATCATTTTTAGCACCAATATTAGCAGAACAGTGCATAGGGAGAACTTTTCTCTCTTTTGGTAGAATAAAATTTAAAATTGTAAAAACACTTTTTTTAATTTCCCCTGTATAAGCACTTCCGCCAATTAGGATTTTTTTACGTTTAAAGTTAATAATTGTAAAATTGGACTGTCGGGTTCCATCTATTTCAGGATTGGCATAAAACCCAGATGCAACTATTATTTCCCAATGTGGTACAAAATTTTCAAGTTCTACTTTTGTAGGCCTTAGAAAAAGATTATTAGCAAAAAGGTTTTGCCAAGGAGTTTCCGTAATTATTTTGACATTTAATCTGTATTCACTTGATGCACACACATAGGAATCCCGGATATAAACATCTTTATTTTCCAAATAAGAAATGACCTTTTTATAAAGATTCTCAAAAATTTCAGGCTGGAGAGGTTGGTTAACTTCACCCCACCAAATCGAATCTTTAGTTATCTCGTCTTCAACAATAAATTTATCCTTTGGAGAACGACCAGTATAGGTGCCTGTATTAACGGCTAAGGCTCCAGTATCTGTCAACATTCCTTGATTTAATTGGATAGTCTTTTCTATTAAATCATCGGTGGGTAGGTTCCAGAATATATTTTTATCTCTAAGAGATTTTAAATCATCGCTTTTTATAGGTTTTTCTGAAATGCTCATATTATATTTTTTTTACAGGACAAAAGTAGGGCTAGGTACATTCTTAATTCTTGATACAGATTTGTATAAAAATTGATATTGATCAAGTTTTATATAGATAGCGGAGATCCTTTATTTATCTTTGGTAAGTATAAAATTTATTAAAAATGTCAGAAAGTATAGGTTTTCCTATAGATGATTATCATTTTAAAAGTCATTCTATTTTTGAAGAATTGCCAAAGGAGGACCAGGATTTTGTAAAGACGGTAATGCTACTGAAAAAGTATCGGAAAGGTGAAATGATTTTTATTGAAGGATCTTATCCCTCCGGAATATTTTATTTGATTGAAGGAAAAATAAAAAAGTATAAAGTAGACAAAGATGGCCGGGAACATATTATTTATATATGTAACCAGGGAGAACTTTTAGGCTATCCTGCATTGTTAAGTGAAGAAACATTTTCAGATTCAGCAATGGCTTTAGAAAATATTACCGTTGGATTTATTCCAGGAAAAAAATTTCTAGAATTGCTTGAAAAATCTACGGTACTTTCCAGTAAACTTTTGAAAAATTTGAGCCATGAATTTGCTGTACTTGAAAACAATATCCTCTCTATAGCCCATAAAACAGTGAGAGAAAGACTCGCGCTTACATTACTTATTTTAAGAGATAAATTTAAAGCAGGCGATAAGCCCAATGAAATTGTAGAAATAACCCTCACCCGGGAGGATTTAGCAAATATTCTTGGAACCGCAGTGGAAACGCTGGTTCGCTTTTTAAGGGAGTTCAAAGACGATGATATAATTGAAACCAAGGGCAGGACTATTCGCATTTTGAAAGCCCACAAACTAGTTGAAATTGCAAATCTTTAATAAGAGTTTAATTATCCAAAAGTAATATTAGAATTATTTCGAAAGTGAAATGAATTTCAAAAAGGCTGAATTATAAAGGAATCATATTGGGGTTCCCAATTTTTAAATTTATAGGTCTCAATGATGTTGATTAATTTGTCCACAATATACTAGAACCTCACGGGAACAGCTTTGGCATAAGTCTAAAATACAATTTTACCTAGATCTCTTCAATTACGAATATGCGATGTTAACATTAGTTTATTTTGCATAATCATTGTATTTTTCAATTATATAAAGAATGTTTTTTTGACTTCCTTTCATAGAATTAAATTCTTCTAGGATAATTGGATTATCTTCAATTAATGGTCTTATTCTATTGAGCCCATTCTCTCTGGCATTCAATCCACCAAAATCAGTTGATTTGATTTCTGAATCATCTTTTGAAGTGAAAAAGAGAACACCATCTACCAATTGATAAACATTGATTCTACCATTAATAATTCTTTTCAAAAACCATTTGTCATATATTGTTGCTATGAAGCAGTCACCATCTACGCCATCCATAGATCTAATTATTTTTACTTCACTAGGATTGATCAAATCATTATTTCCATTTTCATCCTTAATTTTATATCTTATTTCTGATGTGTTTAAATAATTTATAGCTCTTGTTATCTTTCCATAAATGGTATCGTTCCTATTTGTGACTATATATTCTTTTTCCTGAGCTATAGTTGTTGTGATAATTAAGAAAAAGAGTGCTGTAAAAATTTTTAGTGATCTCAATAAGTTTTCTTGTTTGTGAATGATTTTTTGCCAACTTGAAGCCATAAGATCATGATTTAGGGTATTTTCCAATTGTATCTACATCTTTTTTATAAGCGTTTCTTTTAGCCAGTTAAAAGCTGCTTCCTGATCATAGTGAGTTTCTGGACGTAATAGACCTTCCGTATCTCCTGTAAAGCTTAAATCTTTTTCTTTAGCCTCTATATTCTGAAGAAATTCCTTTTGTGAAGGAGCTTTTCCTACTGAAAACTATATATGCATGGAAGCATTTTATAATTTCATCTATGTCCAGTTCTATATTCCTTCTGGAATAATCAAGATCGAAGAGATATCTTCCTTTACTTCGCTGATATAATGCCCTAAGCTTAGTTCCCAAAAGTTCATTTATACTGTAGGTGGTAATAGCTGTTTTCCCGCTGAACCATGGATTATTAATCTCAAAAGGAAATTCTACCCAGTCCAGCACATTAAAATGTTCCTTACAGTTAATTTCCAGTTTAAGCCTGCGAGGTTCCTCCTCATATTCTGAAGTAAAACGATATAAAGCCTTTGCTCAATGCCCTCTTACCTGGATGCGCCTATCTTCTTCAAAAAAAGTGACCACCTCCCCTATCCGCTTCATAATAGGTTTAATGGGCCCTTCTTTAATTTGTACCAGATCTATATCTTCGGAAAAACTTGGCGCAGAATGCAGATATAATTTATGTAAAGCTGTAACACCTCTAAAAGCCAGGTTTTCACGAAGGAAATCGTCAGAAAAAATTTCCACCAATGCCCTGATAATCAAAAGCATCGGGACAAGCTCACGAGTTATAAATTGGTAAACCCTTTAGAAATTTAAGGCAAGTCTCGGGGAATTAAACCCTCAATGAGGGATTAGATCCTGTTCTACCTGTGCGAATTCTTTCCATGGTGCAGTTTTCTGCCATTGAGCTAAATTAGGTTTTGGAATCATAAATCACTTTCTAATTGTAGGTTAATATCCACTTTCCATCTGTTATCCACTGCTCCAGGCCTTTGTTTAGTGCTAGGCTGCAAAAGTACGGGATGATATTTATTTCTGTTCAGCTTTTCAAAAATGAGATCAGCTAATAAACTTTCTGGCTCTACTTCTGAAATCAAATATCCCAAACGCTGCGAAGTGGCTTTGTGGTCATACCAGTCAAGTAAATCCTCAAGGTCATTTTGGGTAACTTCTTCCAATAATTCCTCTACAGTGGAAAGCATTCGGTTGATGCCACCCAACTTATTCTGATAACGCACAAGATCTGCGAGAGTGAGTGCGGGACTAGAAATATAATAAATCCCGGCATCTGATTTTTGAGTTAAAACATTATTTTTAGGCCAAACCGAACTTGTTAAAAATCGAATGTCGATTGCGGATTTTTGAATATCCAATAACTTAGGCGCCTGAGTCATTACATAATCCCGCTGTGACTGCTGATGACTGGCGCCATATACTTTGGCAGCGCTATAAAATCCTAAGTAATAATTACGGCCTAAATAATCAAACAGTTTATGTAAATAAAGGTTAATGGGCAACTTACCAAAACTGGAATATCTTGGAGTGAGTATTAGGTAGTAACCCTGACGGAGATTTATTACTTCGTTCTTTTCAATTAAACGGTCAAGTTCTCTTACAAGTGCAGTTTTACCTTTTCCGGTTTGGTTTAAAAGTTCATTGAGTGAAAAGGAATATTCCTCTACACCTAATAGCTTGTGAATATATTCGGACACTGACATTTTAGTATTTATTCGATAAATATACCGAAAAAAGGTATATAACTAAAATAAATACTATTATTTAGAATTTTTAATTCCATTGGTTCGCTGTAAAGTCTGGTTACTCTGTCATTTTCATACGTAACTGTTTAGAATTATGTAGCCCTTATTCAGGACCAGTCCCTATTGCTTACAACGGCGGTTCACAATAAGAGAAGTAGCGAGTAGGAATGTAGATTTTGAATTCACGAACAACAAAACCAATATTGAATTCTTGAGAAATAGCAAATGTATCTGAGTTTTGACATTCGCTTATATTAAAAAAATCATTGTACGAAAGACTATTTTTAGAAAGTATCCTTAAACAACAATTTATAAAAAAATGGCTGTGTATATTCACACAGCCATTTCTCAAACTAATCAGGGTTTTATTATTAAAATTATCGTTTACCAATTACTAACTGATACACACAAGGAATTACAACCAAATTTAAAATAGTAGCTGATAACAAACCACCCAAAATTACAACAGCCATTGGGCTTTGTATTTCACTTCCGGGTTCGTCTCCTTTTAAGGCTAAAGGTATCAATGCTAATCCTGTTGTAAAAGCTGTCATAAGAATAGGATTCAATCTATCTAATGCTCCTGTTTTTATTAATTGAAAGCCTTTCATACCTTCTTTTCTCAAATCCTCATATCGAGACACCAATAAGATACCGTTACGAGTGGCTATTCCAAACAAACTGATAAAACCAATAGTAGCTGCAATACTTATAATGCCTGAGGTGAAATACACAATTAAGATTCCCCCAATTAATGCTAAAGGCAGATTGATTAATACTACAAATGCCAATTTCACATCTTTAAATTCATAATACAGTAACAGAAAAATAATAGCTATGGCAATGATTGCGGTTACCAAAAGCAATTTCGACGCTTTTGATTCGCTTTCAAACTGACCGCCATATTGCACACGGTAACCTTCTGGCATTTTCACATTCGTGGCAACAACTTCCTTTATTTCGTTTACTGCACCACGTAAATCTCTACCTTGAACGTTGGCAGCTACAACGATTTTGCGTTGTACATCTTCGCGATTAATGGTATTTGGACTGCTTACCGAAGCAATCGTTGCCAATTCGCCCAAAGTGGTTTGACCCCCATTAGGCAGACTAATTAAGGTGTTTCCTATATTTTCTATGTCATCCCTAAAGGATTTTTCGTAGCGTACTACCAAATCAAAATACTTCTGTCCTTCATAAATCTCGCCAGCTTCTTCACCTGCAAAGGCAATATCTACTTGTTCCATTAAATTACCTACCGTCATTCCATAAGCCGAAAGAATTTGGCGTTTTGGTTGGATGCGTATTTGCGGCACTTCAACTTGTTGATCAACTGCTACATCTACTAAACCATCGATTTCTTTGATATTTTGTTCCACGCTTTTCCCAACTTCAAAAAGCTGCTGCAAATCTGAACCAAATATTTTAATGGCAATATTGGCTCGCGTACCTGAGAGCATATGGTCTATACGATGTGCAATAGGCTGTCCCAATGTTATATTGACACCTGGGGCAATACTCAATTTATTTCGAACTTCCTCAAAAAACTCTTCTTTGGTCTTGTCCTTCAAAATAAAGGGAACGTCAATTTCAGAAGCATTTACACCTTGCGCGTGTTCGTCTAATTCAGCTCTTCCTTGTCTTCGTGTTACAACTTCTACTTCGGGTAAGTCCATTAAAATGGTCTCTATTAATTTCCCCGTTTTATTGCTTTCTTCTAACGACATTCCGGGTGGGCCAACGACACTAATTACCATAGAGCCTTCATTAAATTCGGGTAAAAAACTTCTTCCCAATTGTGTTAATACCAACATACTACAGATGAAAGCAATAACTGTTACACCAATAATAGTTTTAGGTATTTTAGTGGCACGTTCCAAGAGATTGCCATAGTGTTTTTGCAACCAACGTTCCACTTTTGTACCATCTGCCTGCTTTTTCAAAAGCTTTTCATTATCTAGTAAATAGGAACATAAAATTGGTGTGACAGTTACTGCAACAATCAATGATGTTAAAACTGAAGTTACAAATGCAATTCCAAGAGGTTGTAACAAACGTCCTTCCATGCCACTCAAAAAGAATAATGGAATAAATGATACGATAATAATCAAGGTTGCAATAATGATAGAACTTCTTATTTCTACGGAAGCATCACGAACGACTGTTAAGGTAGATTCACGTTCTTCTTTTGGTTTTCTAATGTTTTCCCGCAAGCGTTTATATACATTTTCCACATCAATAATAGCATCATCTACCAAAGCTCCAATTGCAATTGCCATTCCCCCTAAACTCATTGTATTAATAGTATAACCCAACCATTTGAGAATGATGATAGACACTAACAATGAAATTGGAATCGCTAATAATGAAATAAGAGTCGTTCGCCAATTCATCAAAAAGATAAACAGGATGATCATTACAAAGAATGCGCCTTCCATCAAGGTTTGATTCAAATTGCTAATTGATGCATCAATAAAGTCGGACTGTCTAAAAATTTGACTTTTGATGTTGACGCCTTTAGGCAAGGTTTTTTGTAAATCGGCAATGGCTTCATCCAATCGGTCTGTCAGTTCCAAGGTATTTACATCGGGTTGTTTCGAAATGGTCAAAATAACTGCTGGTTTTGCATTTAAAGAACCGTCGCCAATTTTATCGGCAGCACCAATTTGTACAGTTGCGACATCTTTTATTTTGACGGTTTGCCCATTCACTTCTTTTAAAACAGCTTCTTGCAAATCTTCCAAAGCATAAGCTCTACCGCTACCTTTTATGATGTATTGATTCCCATATTGATTGATAACGCCTCCAGGTGCATTGGTGTTAGCTTCCTTAACGTGCTCTACCAATTCAGAAAGGCTTACGTTGTAATACTTCATCTTTTCAGGATTGGCAAAGACCTGGTATTGTTTATAATCACCTCCAATTACCACTACATTGGCGATACCACCAATGGCTTTTAAACGTGGTCTAATTGACCAATCTGATAAGGTTCTTAACTCCATTGGAGACAGACTATCGGATGTTACTCCTAAGAGCATTATTTCTCCCATAATAGATGAAATAGGCGCCATCGTGGGTGCACCTATACCTTCTGGAAGGTTTTCACGAACCATCGGAATCCGTTCACTTACGATTTGACGTGCTCGATAAATGTCGGTTCCCCATTCAAATTCTACCCAAACAATGGAGACTCCTGCTGCCGATGAGGAACGGATTCTTCTCACATTAGGCGAACCGTTTAGAGCGGTTTCCAATTGATAGGTAACTAATTTTTCTACTTCTTCAGATTCCATTCCGTGAGCTTCAGTAAGAATGGTTACCGTTGGTGCTGTAAGGTCTGGGAATACATCTACGTTCATTGTTTGGGTATAGTAAATACCCAACACGCTCAACGCAACCGCTCCCAACAGAATGAGTAGTCTGTTATGAAGTGAAATTGATAATATTTTGTTTAACACTTGTTCTAAGTTTTAATTGTGAATTATTAATGCTGAATTTTATTTCAAACTACCTTGTGAGGTCTTTACTATGGAAGTCAAAATACGGATCAGTTCTTCAGATTTTTCTAGTAAACCTGAAACATCAATTTTTACGATCTGACTTTTCTCTATAAGTTTTAGCCAATACAAAGTTTCTCTTGCTTCCTTGGCTGAAATTGACATTTTAGAAATAAAATCTTTTTTACTTATTGCAGCACTGGCTTCTTCGACATTGGCGCCAATACTGGTACCACTCCGCAAAAGCTGTTTTGACAGGACATATTCTTTTTGATTTAGCATTTGCTTGTATAATTCAATGATTTGCAGTGCAAAATCAAATGACTTTACATGGATTATATTCTCTTTAGTCCCCATCACGATACTTTTTAATTAAAAATTCATAATTCATCAATGTTCATGACCGTGAGCAGGTGTAGAACCCGACATTGAAGCCATTTTAACTTGGTATGCACCAGTTATCACAACCACTTCACCTACTTCTAGACCTTGTAGTATTTCTACATTTTCTCCATTTCTTTTTCCGATTTTCACAGGTCGTCTTTCAAAACTTTCACCTGAAAGTTGAACAATAACCGAATAACTCCCATAGTCTTCCAATAAGGCATTAACAGGAATCATTGTGTTTTGGGTAGCACTTCCCATCGCTATTTGAACTGGCGTTAAGCTTCCTTCTGGCATATCGATCTCTACATTTACTTGAGCAAAAACTGAAATCAATGGATTTTCCCGCTCTACATCTTTGCCAATAGATAGTATTGAGCCTTCGGCATCTGATACGTTTGCCCATTCCCCCTCTTTAGTTTGATACCAAATACCTTGTACATTCTCCATTGTAAGTCCATAATTAGGTGCTAATTGTGTTTTTAGTACTTTGGATTGGTGTGTACCAATAGATAATAATCCTTTGCCTTGTTCTACATAATCGCCATTGGAAACCGTAATTGATTTGATAAAACCGTCGAAAGGTGCACGGATTTGTTTGCTTCCGCCTGAAACTCCTGATGCTAAAGATTGATAATTGGATTTAGCTATTAAAAAATTGCTTTCCACTTTTTCAAATTCAGCTTTTGGGACAATTTTAGATTCGTACAATTCCTTTTTACGTTCGTATTCAGATTTTGCCTGTTCAAAATTGGCACGTGCATTGGCAATTTCATTACTCAAATTATTAGATGCCAGGCCTTGACTGTTTAAACTCATTAAGAGTTGACCTTGTTTTACAGCTGTACCTTCCGTGAGATTCTTTACTTTGAAATCCACCACGCCATTAGATTTTGCTGCCAAGGATTTTACAGAACCTGGTGATGGCATCCAAACGCCAGAAGTATTGATGACATCGTAAATTTTACCCGAAACTACAGGTGCGGTTTGAAAATCGATTTTCCAAGCTTGCTCTTTTAAGAACGAAATGCTCCCATCTTCTTCTGCAGCACCTAATGCTTTTATAGCATCGTCGGCATTGGCATAAACAATTACATCATCAATCGTAATTTTATCTGAATATTCAGGTGTTTTCAATTCAAAAACAAGTTGGTAAGTCCCTGCTTCTTTAGGTTGAATTGTAGGCGAAAATATCCCTGGTGAGGATGGTGCATCAACAGTATTCCGTAATCCTTTATCGCCTTTTATCAGACTAACCGTAACCGAACCTTCACGCACGGGTTGGTGCTTATCCAATACCGTAAAGTGGGCTGCAAATCTGCTAGAATTACCAACAATTAATGCAGGAAATTCTATAAATAATTCAGTTTTCTCTGTCCAAATGGTATGGTCCAATCGTGGAATATCTTCTCCAAGATGACTACCATCTTCATTATGTGTGTGTGCGTCTTCTGTCTTGTTATTACAAGCCAGTGCCAAAAAGGCGAGCACTATTAGTATATATTTCATGTGTAAATATTTATTGTTTTTCAATCGGTCACATTTAACATCCATAAAATCATTACTTCATGCGATAATGGTTTTAGTCATGGATGCTTCATCTTTTATATTTTTTTTAGTGGTCCTGGTGATCAGCGCCATCATCGTGTTTGTGAGTTTCAGTTTTCATCTCCATAGAATCTTTTCCTACTTGAAATTCTTCCTGTTCCACAGCTTCTTCATCCATATGACCACCATCTGCATCGTGCTCATGACCGTGTTCTTCTGTAGTTTCTTTCTTTGTATCTCTACAGGAGGTTAGTGTGACAGTTGAAACTATAGCTATTGCGAATATTATTTTTGAAATTTTCATAATTGTATATTTTAAAATTTATAATTGATGTTTTAATAATTGTGCTTGAAGCAGTTGTAATTCCCTTTCCATTTTCAGCATTTTGTCGGATGCATTTCGGTAAAACTGAAGCTCCACATAATAATCCATAAACGAATATTCGCCCAACATATAGGCTTTTAAAAGCAATTGCTCACTATTTAAATTGCCCATTGCGGATTGATACTCATTGTATTTTTCGAGCATCAACTCGTATCGATTATAGATTTCCTGAAATTGTGCGTAAAGCGAGGTAGTGATTACTTCGGTATTAAATTGCTGATATTCATAATTTGCTTCGGCAGCTTTTACTTTGTTCTTGCTATTCCAAAGCGGAATAGAAATACCACCATAAAATCCAGAATTATTGTTACCACTAAAACCTTGATAATTATAGCCAAGGGCTAAATTTGGCAATACTTTGTTTTTCTCCAATTTTACTTTTTGAATTGAAGCAGCTTCAATAGCCTTCAATTCCTGCAATCGAGGTTCATTCGACAATTTTTCTTGCCAAAGATTTTCTATTGTACGAATTTCAAAAGACAAAACTAATTGTGAGGAAATGCCGTCAATAGGATTTCCACCATTCAATGTTTTTAGTTTGGACATTAAAATTTGAATGTCGCTTTCAATCTGCTCAACTACGAATTGCTCTTGAATCCAAGCAATTTTTGCTTTATTTAAATCTAAAATGCCTACTTGCTCTTTATTATAGAGCTCCTGAATTTGGTCGAAAACCTGCTTGCTTTGGATTTGTCTTTCGGATTCAATAGCTTTTTGCTTTTTTAAGAAAGCGAGTTCTATTAAAAGTTCCTTGGCATTGAGCAATACTTCCTGTTTTCTTTTTTGATACCCGGATTCTAGCAGTTGTGATTTAGAGTCATTCCATTTACCCCGTGCAGCATATACCGAAGGAAATTCAAAAGACTGAGATATTTGATATTCGGTATAATTTCCAGTTGCATTATCGCCAAAAGGCAAATAAAAGCCAGAAAGCTGTGGGTCGGGCAAATTGTTAGTGCTCTTGTGTTCGAATTGTTGGCTTTCAATATACGATTGATAGCCCTTTAACTCTATATTATTCTGCTCTATCTCATTAAGCAGTTTCTCTATATTTTTATTTTGTGAGAAACCATTAATAAAGAACAGGCATCCGCAAATTGCGAATACGATGTGTTTATTCATTGCTTGAAATTTTAGGTTTAATCTTAATTTATATATGGAATAATACCGTAGATGTAAAATATTCCTAAATGATTAACCTAAAGTTGGTGGGCCTCGCGAATCGAGGGAAGAGCGATATTGGTCAAAATAGATATTGGGTGGAATATACACCCTAGCCTTTTCAGCATCAACATAATTTAAAGAAATGCTATATTGATTTATCGAAATAGGAGCATTTATATGCTTTTTAACGTTTAATTGCTTGACACTACTTTCGTGTGTCACTAATATCTCATTAGAAACAACTGAATGTATGTGAACCTCCAAAAACAAATTTAAAAGTCCATTTTTAGAATTTTCCTTTTCAGGAACTTCTTGATTATGACTATGACTTTCGTGATGTGCAACAATTTTATGCGAGTGCTCAACTTCGTGCTGATGATGGCTATGAGGTAGAACCTGATGCAAAAACAATAGGCAAAATATGCCTAAAAAGAAAAGTGCTTTTATGTGATTGTATTTCTGCATCAGTTACAAATGTAATTATTTAAAATTGGTTTTCGAATTTCATTTTTTTCAATAGAAGCTATTTCCGTGTGCAAAGTCAATAAAAAGCTCTTTTATTTTTTTTTGAGTTGGCGTTTTGGGTTGGGAAAAATAAATGTGTTGTTTGTGGGGAGTACTTTTTTTGGTTAGGATTTTAATTGAAGTTGGTTTTATTTTCTTCTTGGGCCTTGGAATACTCCCTATTTGCTGTTAACCAATGTCGGACGTTCGTATTTTATATCTGTGATTTATTCCTTTTTCACTCCTGTTTGGTCTAAAGCTTTCCTCAGACCTTTGGCTAATTTTTCTGCTTGCCCTACTCCCCAATAATGAAGGAAGAAAATTCTTGGATCTTCGTGTACCATATGATTATGAAGGGCAACTACTTCAATGTCATTTTCAATTAAAGCCTCGATTACTGGTGCCACTTCATCAGCAGTCATCGTAAAATCTCCTGCAACGACTGCATTTTCAGGGGTGCCCTGCCAACTTGCCCAAGTGTTAAATCCTAAAAATGAACTTACCTGTGCACCGTGTTCTTTTAGCATCACATCAGGTCTTCCAATAGTAAATTTATAGACTCCGTTATTCATAGTTCCACTAAAACCTAAAATGCTATCAAGCAATTTTGTGTTAAGAGTGTTTACTACTGTTGATATTTTTGCGCTTGACGGATTTACTCCCCTTATTTCCGTGACCTTATCTAAAATGGCTTTGACGCTTTTAGCTAATTTTTTTTCACTACCCATACCACCAATATGCATATACATTACATCAGGTTCATTCCTTACAAAATGATTGTGAATCGCAGTAATCGTTAATCCTTGTTTGATTACTTCTTGCTGTACTGGCTTTAAATCTTTTTCTGTAACAACAATATCGCCCATAATCATAGGTTCCCCAGATGTTGGTGCAAATGCTACCCAACTACCTAATCCCATAGGGGGAATAATTTTAAATCCATCGACCATTACATTTAGGTCATTTTGCGGAACGGTAATTTTAAATTGTCCATTTTCCACTTTTCCTTCCATCCCCAGTTCCGATTTTAACACCTCAATATCAATCGCCTTTAATTCATTGTTGTTTTTCAGAGGTTTTTCGGTCGATTCCTTTAAACTATCTTTCTTTGTAGTTTGGTCGCAACCAAAAGTTATTATGGAGATTGCTATCATTAAATAAATCACTTCTTTTTTCATAATTCAGTTTCTTGTTGAAATTTCAGTTCTTTTTATATAACTCCCAACGGACTTAGTTAAAACATTTAGCGAGAGTAGGAACACGTCCCGCTAGCCATCGGGATTGTCGAATATGGCGATTGTTAATGGGGCTCTAAAATATCACTTTATAGTCGATTGCCCGCTATGTGCGATAACCGAGTTTGTTGGTAGCATTTATTTTAGTTCAGTTGCATATTTAAAAATAGCCGGTAATCCACCTGTATGCCAAAACAATACATTAGAATTAGCAGGGATTCTTTTTTCTTTAAGGAAATCTAACATTCCATAAAAAGCTCTTCCTGTATAAACAGGATCTAATAGAATACCTTCATTTTTTGCTAATTCATGTATGGCACTAATTTCATTGTTCGTGACAACACCATAGCCATCTTTATCAAAATCTCTATTTATTTGAATATCTGAAAGTTGAATGTTTTTGTTGATATTTAATTTTTGTATTCCTTCTTTTATAATATTAAAAACAACCTCTTCCAGAGAAAGACCATTTGTTTCATCTTTATCAATACTGATTGGTATTAACTCCGAATTTAATTCATAGATTTCTTTTCCAAGGATAAGTCCAGCTTGCATACCACCAGAACTAGACGCAAAAAAGATATAATCGATTTTTAATTTTTGTTCAATCAATTGCTCCTTTAGTTCCTTAACAGCATTAACGAACCCTAAAGCACCTGTAAAATTTGAACCTCCGTATGGGATTATAAAACATTTGTTTCCTTCATTTTCAAGCTTATTTTTTATTATTTCGCTGTCCTCTCCTTTTCGGTTCTTACCCGTAAAATGTATGTTAGCTCCTAGAATTGACGAAAGCAATAAGTTTCCATCATAAACTTCTGGTTTTTCGCCTCCTAAAAGCAAATGACATTTTAGTCCGGCTATAGAGCAAGCTGCTGCAGTTTGTCTACAATGATTTGATTGTTGTGCTCCTGCTGTAATAATTGTATCGCAACCTTCATCAAGAGCTTGTTTAATAAGATATTCTAATTTTCTGGTTTTATTTCCACCAGAGGCTAGTCCAGTATTATCATCTCTTTTAATGAAAATAGTATAATCAGGATATTTTTTTGATAAATTTTTTAATTCTTGAAGTGGAGTAGGAAAAAACCCTAAATTAAATTTATTATCAATCATATTGTCATTTTGAGAGTATTGCTAATAGTCTTGGTCAAGGCAAGTAGCGTGGAATAAGGACGCGTCCCGATAGATTCTGTGTTAACTAACAAAAGGTTTTCTCTTTTATTTTATTATTTTTGTTACTCAAGACGGCTATAAGCTAGTCTGTAAAAGGATACTTTCTGCATTTGCATCTAGTGTCCTTTTTTGTTGATGATCATTGTCAAACCTAGTTTTATTCTTATCTACTACAAATATAAGTTCTAACATTTTTCTCTGAACAGCTATCAGTGCTTTCATTTTAATCCCGCTTTTGGCAACTATTCTCGCATATAGATCTCTATGAGATTTATTATACTTAACGGATGATAGAGAAGGTAGATGTAATGATTTTCTAAGATGCCTATTTCCTTTTTTCGATATCCGCGGTTTACCCTTTACAGATGTACCTGATTGTTTTTCCCTAACATCTAGACCCGCATAACCAGTCAACTGTTTTTTATTTCTTATTAGCTCGAACCCATTAGTCTCAGCTAATACTATGACCGCCGTCAGCTCTCCCACGCCAGGTATAGTGCATATATTCTTTACTCTCTCCATAATATCAGGATAATCCTTTAGCAACGTTGCTATATCCATTTTGATTTCTTTCTCTTGTCCGTTGAGAAATTTGATTCTCTCTGCAATGCGTTTTAGACTTCTTTCGTTTGGCACAGCTTCTGCTTTTTCTGCGTGTAGCTGATTTTTGACCATTGATCTCTGATCTACTATTTGATCACGCTCTCGGGTTAATTGCTTGAGCTGTCTATAAGCCTCTTTTGGACGATTCCAGTTATCTAGCTTACGTTCAAGACCGAACCTCATTATAGCTTGAGATGCTGTCTTATCAGTAATAGTGTTTATGTCCAATGTCCTAAAAAAATTACTAATCTTATTAGGCAATACAATACTTAAATCAAAACCACTTTCATCAAGGGCATAGGCGAGTTTTTCATGATAAACTCCGGTAGCTTCCATGACATATCTAACGCTATTTGCATTATTACTGTTGCTAGCTACCCAATCGATAAAATATTTTATACCATTTTCAGTATTTTTAAACACTTTGTATGATATGATTTCAATGTCCAAATTCTCATAGAGCCTTCCTAGAGATACAACTAATTCCTTTTGAGCTACATCAATACCTGCAACTTCCTTTAAAACTTTTTTCACGTGTTCAAATTTTTTAAATTAAAAGTGAAAAATCTCTGTTCGTCTTTTCTCCTGGTTGGATATTCTGGATACCGTTAAGGTTCCTTACATTCTGTTCAAACTCTACGAGATATAAAAGGATAAGGTCCTATCTATCGGTCGATATATCTTATGATTATCTAGCCATCGGTTGACTCTTACCCTCTTTCACTTATATCTGTAAAACTAGAAATTTATTCCAAATGCAAACATAGGAGCCATCGGGATTGTTGGCTTTGTTCTTTTTTACTTGGTCTCTAAAATAACATTTTTCACTCAATTGCCAGCTATTTGTGCTTAACCGATCTTACCCACTGGCTTTCTCCGTCTTGTTTTTTTTGTCAGCCTTGGAAATGACATACTTTTTTGAAATTTTTGGTGGCGTTGTAGCTGCCGCGAACTATGAAGTAATTACGAACACAAAAAAAAATATTAAAGCCGTGAGTAATTGCAAATGTGTATGGCTTTTAGCGTTGGATTTTTAACAGCAATTCTTATTTTCTTGAATTGGTGGACAAGGTATGGTTCCATAAGAGCAATAAACACAACAATCTCCTTCGTTTGGTTTCATAACCGTTTTACAATTCTCACACTCGTAAAAGAATTGGCAAGCGTTTGTTGGCATATCTTCTACTTTTTTATGTCCGCAGTTTGGACAGGTGATTTCTGAATTTAATATAGTTTCCATTTAATTTTTTTTTAAAGCATATGTGGTATGTCTGAAGCCAATGTTGGATATGAGAAAATCATTGTTCTAATATCATGAACCTTCATCTTTGTTTTTATGGCCATCGCAAAGAGATTTATTGTTTCTTCTGTATGCGGTCCTATTAGATGCGCTCCTAAAACTGTTTGAGTTTCTTCGTCAATTATAGTTTTGTATGCGTATTCGGCTACGTTCAATCGTTTGGCATTAAACCAAGCGCCAACCTCTTTATAATTTACCCGAATATTGTAATCCAACTCTCTTGCTCTAGATTCGGTATAACCTACAGAAGCCATAGTAGGCAATGTGAAAACCACCGTTGGCATTGGCGGATAACTTATTTTTTTATGATTGCCTTTGATGATATTTGACGCAACTGTATGACCTTCTAAAACTGCAACTGGGGTTAGCGGCAAACCTTCTGAATCTGCTGCATCTCCCGCAGCATATATAATTGGGTTTGATGTGTTTTGCAGGTATTCGTTCACTGAAACACCTTTTTTTGTAAAAGCTATGTCCGCTTTTTCTAAATCAAAATCAAATATTGCAGGTGGTCTACCGGCAGAATTAAAAACAGCTTCGGCTTCAAAATATTCTGTTTTCTCCGCAGTTTCACCTTTCACTCGATACTTGTTATCCGCTTTTTCAATGGCCGTTACCTCTGTATTAAGAATGAGTTTTACACCTAATTCTTTTGTTGCAGAAACAAGGTGTTTTACAATATCTTGTTCAAAATTTTCCAAGGGATTATTTCCGCGATGTACAATAGTTACATCTGCTCCACATCTGGCTGCAATATGTGCGAATTCAAACGCAATATATCCACCACCGATGAATAATAAAGATTTGGGTAATACTTCTAAATTCAAGAAATCAGTACTGGATTTGGCAAAATGACCACCTTCAAATTCTAAAACCCTTGGCTTTGAACCCGATGCGATAACAATTTTTTTGGCCTTTATCTTCTCATTTCCTAACTGTAATGTGTTTTGTGAAAGAAATTTTGCTGAACTATGAAAGGTGTCAATTCCGTTTTTTTTATACCCTTTTTCGATTTTTGGTGGCATTTCATCCACAAAGGATTGTTTAAAGGCCATTATGTCTTTCCAATTGACTTTGGGTATCGTATCGATACCGACACCTTTAAGCCTTTTAGCAAATTCTCGAACTTCAGTAGCACCAATAATTACTTTTTTTGGGTCGCAACCTCTCAATGCACAAGTACCACCGTAAGGTAATTCGTCTGTAATCCCAACTATTAGTCCTTTTGAGGCACATTTATTGGCAATGGTCATTCCTGCCATTCCTGAACCAATTATAAAAACATCGTATTCTTTCATTTTACTTGATTTCTTTTTTGTCGGTTACTTTATAGCCTGTGGAATTTATGACTTTCTCAATTTCCATTTCATTGGATTTGGTTCTGTCAAATTCTATGATTGCGTTTCCATTTTCGTAGGAAGCTTTTGAGCTTACAATTCCTTTGAGTTTATTTACTTCGTGGTTAATGTGTTCTTCACAACCCGCACAAGTAATTCCCGAAATTTTAAACTTAACCGTTTTTGTTGTTTGTAGATTGTTTATTGTTCCAGTTTTTTCGCTTTTTGAAGTAGCACAACATTGTGCATTAACCTGAAATGACGTTAATGATAAAGCTAGAACAGTTATTACTAATAGATTTTTCATAATATATTTTTTTAAGTTTATTTATTGATTATTGATATTGAATTACCCCCATAATTCGAAACATATAATTTGTTTCCAACAGGCATTACACCAATTGGTTTTTTGCCTGTTTTATAGGTAACAGATTGCTTTTCTAAAGTGGATGCATCATATACACTTAACTCTCCTAAATCAAAACTTACAACATATAACAATTTTTCATCCTTAGACAACACTGCTTCTTCAGGAGTGACTACATTGTTGATTTCGTTTACAATTTCTCCTTTTTCAGTATCAATAATATGAATTTTGTTTTTTAAAAAGTTACTAATGTATAATAGTGAATGGTCTTTGTTACTGTGTATGAGTTCTGGTTTTCCACCCGTTTTAAGAATAGATTGTTGTCCTGTTTCTATATCAATAACAGAAATACTTCCATCTTCCGTATTGGTAACAAATAGCTTCGAATCATTACCCGAGATGCCAATTCCATCCGGTCCTTTTCCTGTAGGGAATGTTTTTAATATATTGAGAGTATTAGCATCTAGCTGCAACACTTTATTATCATCTATGCTTATAGTATAGATTAAATTCCCTTTTTTATTTGCAGTAATTCCACCAATATGTGTGTCAAATAGTTTCTCCTTTAGAATAGTATGATTGTTGAAATCGATGATTGCAACTTGTTTATCATAGCCACTCACAGCAACCAAATTGCTTTCGGCTAAATATACAAATCCCCAAGGATACCTTATGCCATCTATATTTTTTAGTACTTTATCTGTTCGGGTATCAATAACCGAAATTAAGGTATCTTCCACATTTGCAACATATAAGAAAGACTTATCAGGTGTTAAAAATAAGGCATCTGGGCCTTTACCAACCTTTATGCTTGGATAATTGGTTTTATTCTCGATAGTGTTATTTTCAACACTAGTAGTTTCAATTTCTTTTTTATTTTCCTTACAAGAAACCAATAAAGCAGCCAATAAATAAATGAATATTTTTTTTTTCACAATTAGAGTTTTTAATTATTTATGACCTTATATCCAGTGGAATTAATAGCCTTTTCAATATCTTCTTTAGAAGTTTTTGAATTGTCAAATTTTACTTCTGCACTCTCGTTTTCATAGGAGGCTTTCACATTTACGATACCTTCCAATTCATTCACAGTATGCTTTACGTGTTCTTCACAAGACGTACAGGTCATCCCTTTAACATTAAAGTTTACTGTTTGAATATCTGATTGACTCACAATCACAATATCCTTTTTATTATCTGGATAAAAGATTTTTGAATAGTAGGGGAAAGCCAACATGAAAACTGAAAATATTGTAACTATACCAAGAAATATTTTTGATTTAAAAAAAGAAGGTTTTTCGTCTTCGTCACAAGCGCAGTCTATCTCTTCTTGAGTTTTTGGTTTTAATTTTTGATACCAAGCAAATCCAAGAACTAAAAGTGTCAGTCCAATTAAATAAGGTCTAAATGGCTCAATCAACGAGAATGTTGAAGCAATCCCACTTGTTCCTGCAATTAGAGCCAAAACAGGTGTAATACAGCATAAAGAAGCTGTAATTGCAGTTAACAAACCTGTTCCTATTAATTTGTTTTCACTTTTCATTTGTTAAAATTATATTGTTTTTTATCGGTCAAATGTAATTCGCCATTTTGTGTTTGAGTAAGCATCAAAAATCAATATGGCTCATTTCATGTCGTTGCTAAAATTTTGTTTCCATCAAGTATCTCAAAAAACGGATTCAGTAATGTTGAATACTCAGTCGTTAATGAATAAAAAATCGTTTGGGCTTCCCTTTCTGTTTTTAATAGATTTCTATCTTTCATTTTTCTCAAGTGTTGAGAAATAGCAGAAATGTTCATTCCAAGAATATCGCTTAAATCACAAACGCAAAGTCTTTTTTCCTCAAAAATTAGGTAAAGTATTTTGAGTCTTACGCTGTTTCCAACTAAAGAAAGTCCATTTGCCAAATGATCAAACGATTCACTTAATTCCGAAACAGTGTATTTACAACGATTTATTTGTGTAATATCTGCTTGTTGTCTTATGCACGAATTATTTTCCATAACACAAACTTACACATATTTCTTATTTAAGCAAATACTTAAATAAAAATACTTTAAAGTGTTGGGAAATTTTTGCTCATCCTCCGAGCCTGCCTGCCGGCAAAACAGGAGTGGGAGCTACAGGCGCGAAGTCATAAGATTTGGAGCAGCGGGGTTAATCTAATTTTTTTCACCAGGATGATAGGTTTTTTCTGCGCGTTTTTCAACATCTTCTCTATAAAACGCTACATCTTTAAATTTTCCATCAGCATAAGGCTGTGCTTGATCATCAAAGTGAGGTGAATTTGGATCACTACTTTGTCCTCCAGCTAACATCGATTTTGCCTTAACCTTATCACCAAACTCTACAACAGCGACAAAGCTATTCCCAGAGGTTCCATATTGTTGTCTAGTGTCTTCGCCAAATCGAGTGCCAAAAGATGCTAATGCTCCCCAAGACCCTGAAGCCATACCTACAGCAAGGCTTGGTTTTGAGTCATCAAATTCTTGATTAATTTCACCGTCGTTTCTTTGGTAGCGATTGAATTCTCCCCAAGTCGTTTCCCAGGATCCAAAATCTTCGGTCAATTTTTCTATGGCTGTTTGAAATACTTCCAAGCGTTCCTCTGGTGTTGAGGTCTTACTCATATAATCAAAACTTCCTAATTGGGTGATTCGTTTATTTCCTGTCATTGTTGGGATTTTACCTGAGCTATAATAGGCATTCAAATAAAATTGTGCTAAAGTCATTTCAACAGATGTTGCAGACACTCTAAAATCCCAATTCTTTAAAAGTTCGATAGCTGCTTTAGCTTCTTGTGTTTCAATGGTAGAAGTTTCTGAAGCGTCTACTAAACCACTAATTAACATCTCTGCCCCCGGTAAGTAGGTGTCGTAAGCCAATTCAATTAATCCATCTAAGGTCAGATTCTCTGCCTTTTTCAATAAAGCAATGGCGTGAATGCCTCTGAAGTTTTCTGGATAAGAACTCATATAATTAGGATAGTTTTCTTTTTTTGGACTATTTTCAGCAGCACTTGAAAATGGTGTGGAATTGCAATTTTGAATCCAACCATTTGGTGGATTTTTCACCATTATATTATCTTTTAATTCATGAAGTCCATGCCAATCGGTTTCTGGGTTACTACCATCAACAGGTTTTGTATAATCAAACTTTTCATTCCTTTTTGGAATAAAATTCCCATGGTAATAGGCAATTGTACCATCGGCATCTGCGTATACCGTATTATTGGAAGAGTTGGTACGAATATCCATCATTTTATAAAACTCATCATGATTAGATTTCTTGGTTCTTGTAAAGGATTGTTCCAAGGCTTTTATCGGACTCCACATTAAAGCGGTAGAAACCCATTTATCGTCATAGGCATGTGTTATAGGACCATGATGTGTACGATACATCATGAATGTTTTGTCTTTTAAACCATCATTACTATTGTAGTTCAAAGTAACTTCCACAGAATCTACAGGACGCAACTCTTCACCATATTTATAGAATGTTTTACCATCTTTCTTAACGATGGTTTCCTCAAACTCGTCTATAATATCTGTACCCGTTGAGGTATGCATCCAACCTGTTTTTTCATTAAATCCTTGGTAGACAAAAAACTGTCCCCAAGTAACTGCACCATAAGCGTTAAGCCCTTCTTCGCTAATCACATGAACTTCACCTCGAAAAAAGAATGACGTGTGCGGATTAATGAGAAGCATGGCATCACCAGATTTTGTTATGTCACCAGAAATAGCAAATCCGTTGGATCCTCTTGGCTCATCATCTTTTAATCTAATTAGACCCTCATTAACACCCACTCTAGTATCGCTGTCTTTTTCATAAAAATCTTTTATTTTTCTAGTAGAAACCCTTTCAATATCCCCACCAATGGAACCTTCGCTAAAATACATTGGCATCCAGGGCTCAAAATGTTTCAAGAGTTTTGGTTTTACTTCGGGATGTGTTTTAAGATAGTAGTTAACCCCATCAGCAAAAGCGATACAAAGCGCTTGTAACCATTTAGGACTATTCGTGTAATTTTCAATAGCTTCTTCTTTCGTCATATAAAGATTAGCGCGTAAATCACTATATAAAGATGTTTCTCCTTCAACTTCAGCAAGTCTTCCCATTGCCCAAATATAATTGCGTTCTACACGATTAAAATCATCTTCGCATTGTGCGTATAATAAGCCAAACACAGCATCAGCATCTGTTTTTCCATAAATATGAGGCACCCCAAAATCATCTCTAATAATTTCAGTATTGGCAGCATGTTGCTCCCAACGCTGATTTTCCGTAAGTACCTTATCTTTTGGTTCCTGGGTCGAACACCCCATACATAGTATCGCTAAAAGAATAAAAATCTTGTTCATAATTTTTTTGTTTTAAGATTGCTCATAACTCATTATAAAATTTTTATCCCATTCTCATCAAGGATCACAGTATTATTTAATTAAACTGCATTAAATCTATTCTCATTTTTTAGCTCAAACTTTCCCTTCCACCACCTCAATTTATTCATGTTCTCTTAGTGTTTTAGAATTCTTGAATCATCTAAGAAAATTTCCACTTATCTATGCACCTTCTACTATGGCAATCTCATCCTCCGTCAACACTGAGTTAATGCTAGGCCTTACCGGCCACACGAACGCTTAGTTATTGTAAGCCGTTATTCTAATTCTATCTCAAAAAAGCAGACATTTGCATTATGATAATGTGAGGGTAATTGAGATGTGTTTTTTAATTTTTTTATACCCAAATAATTAAATCCACAATGATTGTAATGATTGATTAATTTATCATTTTTCCCACAGGTATCCATTCTAATGAATTTTTTATTTTGCTTTCGGGCATGATTTTTAGACCAATCAACAATTTCTTTTACAAAGTTTTTTCCTCTAAATTCAGGGTTTGTGGCTATCCGATGAATGTAGATGGAAGAATTATTTTCTCTATCCTCCCAAATTTGGGCATCGCTATAAGTTATCGCCCAAATACAGGCGATTTTATTTTCAATTAATATTTTAAATTGTCGATTTTCAAGAACTTCAGTAGTTATGAATTCTTTATCAAATTCAGGCCATTGGTTTTCTGGAAATTTTATTTTTTGAAAATCGGTAGCTAATTTATACAACCTGAAGATTTCCGGGATATCATTTAAATTACTGTTAGTTATTATCATAATTAGCTCATTTCACTTGGTTTTTTATGGCATTACAACTCCTTATATATTATTTATCCTATCCCATTCGCATCAAGGATAACAGTATGATTGTTAATTAAATTCCATTTAATTCTTTCTAATTTCGCTCCTCAAACTTTCACTCCATAAAAGTTTTGATTTGCAAGTAGCGTACAGTAAGGACGCTTACTTATTGGCATTGTTGTTTATTATCTAGTTTCTAAAATATCGCTTTTATTTCATTTCTAAGCTATTTACTGGGAACCTAAATTAAATGCTGACTTAATTTTCGAATTTTACACTTCTATTAAAGCTGCCGTTTGGTAAGTTATTTCAGAGGGATTGGCAATTCATATTGACGACTTTCATCTTTTGCGCTAATTTCGAACAGAATAATATTTAAAGTTGAGTTATCTCTTTTTTTGTGGGCTTCAATTGTAAAGTCAAATTTACCCCATTCAGGAGCGCCAGCATCTGTAATCTCGTAACCTTTTTTCAACTCGTTATGACCGTCTTCTATTACCCAATTAAAATTTGCTTAAAAAATTTGAGCTTCTCCTTGAATATGGAATTTGTTGGATGCAATTTTTTCAACTCTTACTTTGCGAAATCGTTGATTTGAATATTCCTTCCTAATTTCTTTGTTGGGTTTTATAGACTTATCACTTTGAGTTGTATCGCCGGAAATAACGACATCAGTTAAGACCGTTGCAAGGAATAAATTGTTGAAAATCGGAGTATAAAAACAATTTAATCACTTGATATTTAATTGTTTAAGTCTTATTTTTAATGTATGAAATTACAGAAACAACCCACATTAGCAGATACAATTTGTGATTTGCGATCAAGAAAGATAAAAACAACATTTTTTAATCAAATAAATGCGCTGATCGATTGGGACACAATCGAAAAACTAATAGATGCCGATTATTCCAAAGGAAAAAGTGCTGTAGGCAAACCTTCCTATAACGGCCTGTTGTTATTTAAAATGTGTCTTTTGCAAAGTTGGTACGGATTGAGCGATTATGAAGTAGAAGATCGATTGAACGATAGTATCTCATTCAGTTATTTTTGTGGAATGCACATAGATGAAGTTGCACCCGACCATAGTACCTTAAGCAGATTTAGAACCGCACTAACCAAAACCAAGACCTTTGAGAAGCTCTTCGGTTCCATCAATGACCAGCTTGAGGCTCACAAGATCATTGTCAAAAAAGGAATTATAGTGGATGCCAGTGTCATAGACACGCCACTTCGACCAAAAGGAAAGACCAATCACAAGGTAACCGAAGATCGCTCGGACCAAGAGGTAGCAGTAAAAAAAGAGTATGCCGAGAGTGTAGATAAAGATGGTACCTGGCTAAAGAAAAGAGGGAAATATCATTTTGGGTTTAAAAAACATCACGTTACAGATCAAGAAGGACTTGTCTTGGGAGTATTGACCACCACGGCAAGTAAAAACGAGATAGCCAATTTAGAAGAAGTGCTGGAAACAGTGAACGTAGATTTGCCAAAAGATATTCCATTAAAAGCCGACAAAGGCTATCAATCGAAGAAAAACATGGAGCTGTTGAAAAAAAGGAATCTGAAAAATCATATTCTAAAAAAGGCAAAAAAGAATAAACCATTGACCTATTGGGAGAAGAAGTTCAATAAATTGATCGGTAAAACAAGGTTCAAGGTAGAGCGGACATTTGGCGGGATAAAAAGATGGTTCAGCGGAGGATTGGCAAGATACCGGGGAATGGAAAAAATGCATACCCAAAACCTGATGGAGGCCATGTGCTATAATTTGTATCGAAGTCCAGGGATAATTGCGTCTAATGGTAAAAACTAAGAGAAAAACAGTAAGAAAATGAATTCTAAAGACAAAAAAACGAAGTAAAAACCACAGTTCTTGATAAAAAACAATCGGAAATCCATCTAAAAAATGGATTGCAGTAATTTATTGAATTTTGCAACGGTCTTCAGTTACTTTTAATTCTTCATCTTTTCCGTGCTGATTATAACAGGAAAAAAGAAGCAATAGTATCAAACACATTATAAATTTCATCGAAATAGGTCTTCGTTTACGTAAATACTTTCTTTTTTATAGATCATGTTAAATTAATCAGCTTGCACCTAATGGCCTTAGTGAATGTAGGAAATGAGGTGTCTGGACGGCAATCTTGTCGACTTTGTTATTTGTTACTATGTCTCTAAAACATTACTTTTCATTGGATAACCCGATATTTGAGATAACCAATGTTAGGCTACGTAAAGTCTACTGTCAACTTCTTTTATAAACTTTTCTCCCAGTTCCAAAAGTGTATTTACAAAGTTAACAATCTGTTCTATTTCTCTTTTATTCCTACTTCTATCCCCATCGAAATTTATATCCATTTCATGTATGATTTTATTCCGTTCTAAAAAAATACTCTGAAGTCCAATGAAATCAGTTACTATTGAATTTGAAGGAACATCAAAAAAAGAAGCAACTTTTAAAATTTGATCTTTAGATTGCAAACTGTTGCTTGTAAGATGATATTCAAGCCTTTTTTTTAATTCTTCACGGGGATTCGCTGATGTAAGAAGTTTTGCCATTAATTTTGAATCTATTCTTAAATCATCTGATTTTTTGTCTTGAATTTCTTTTTCAACAAAGCTTTCAAACATATTATTTGCTCCCTCATTCACTTCTATTAAATTTGAAAGTGAATCTTTTATTGCTTGCTTAATTAAGGAATCCAAACCTCCAGTTGCGAAGACAAACATTGCCCTTAATAGATCTTCTTTTTCTTCCACATTTTCAATTTCGTGATGAATTGATAATAAAGAATTTAGCGTGAGTGCACATTCATTTATAATCAAATGGCTTTTTTCTAATTCTTTAGATTTAGGCTTAAAAGTTAATTCGAATATTTCTGGCATAATTATGATAAATGAAGTTCTTCTGGTTTAAAGTCTTTAGTAGATGAAGGTCTTGGTGAATAACCCGCAAATCCAGGATAACCAGGGTAACCAGGATAACCAGGATAGCCTGGATAACCAGGATAACCACGATATGGAAAATAACTTCTTTGATAAAAACGATTATTTGGGAAAATAGAGCCCAAATATTTGCCGTTTTTAGTTACAGCATGTTCATCTTCCCATGGAAACCATCCAATCCATAATGCTTTCGTATTGTATAAATATTTGTCTATTTGGAAGGCAATCCATTGACCACTGGAATTATATAAATATTTTATGTTTGCCATTTTCTTCTTAATGTTGATTAAGGGTCTTGTTAAACGTAAGTAGCGAGGAATTTGAAAGCTTTCTTATCGGCTAATTCGTTTTGTTACTTGGTCTCTAAAATATAACTTTTTGAATAAACAGCCGCTATTTCCGCTTAACCGACTTAGGTTTAAATGTAAATTGATTGGGTAATATTCATTTTTAAGTCTTCCTGTAATTCCTTTGAATCTACGTGCCTAAATAATAAAATTTTGCTTCTCATCAATTCTTGAATATCATTTTTACCCCGAATATTCAAAAGGTTTATAAGTAACTTTGATTTTGAACTCTGGTTATGATAAATTACTATTATATTTTTAATGTGTGATTTGAGTCTATTTACGAAATCAAATACTTCATTTATATAATCTTCATCAGATTTATCTAGAGAGTGTCCATAAAAGAAGAACATGAAATTAGAACTTCGATCTTCATGTAATTCTTTAATGAATAGGTAATCAGTATCATTATTTAATTTTTGGAAGTATTTAGTAAATGGTAAGAAGAACTTTTTATCAATTTTGTGAGGTGGTATTTCATTGATACCAATTACAATTTTATTCAATTTGGAATTAATTCTTCCATGTAAAAAGCTTGTTTTTCTCTGCGGATTAAATAGTTTCTCAAAGGTTGGTGTATAGTTAAAAGTATAATGATGACTTATCCACATATATAATTCCTCATTGATTTTTCCTTTAAACGTATCGTAAAATGGAAAAACGAACACTTCAAAATAAAGATTAAAAATCTTTTTGAATTGAATTAGCTCTTGATATAAAACTTTAGTAATTTTTTCAATATCTAAATCTGTATAAACATTATATCTTTTAATTAAAAATTCCGGGTTAAAAGTTACACTATAAGATTTGTCAAAACTTAAAATTGAAAATTTTCCTAGTACTTCAATTAATTCAATATTATTATGGAACCTATCTTTTTTCCATGTTAAGCTATCAACATTTAATGGGCCTTTACCAAAAATATTTGCTTTTATATAATTTAAGGAAGTGAAAAATATTTCAAGTACATATTCAATTCTGTTTTCAAAATCAATCCAACTATCTATTCTATATTCATTCTTAAAGAAATCAAACCAAACGTTATTATCCAATTCGTTGATCAGTTTTTTTATTTCTTCATGGTCTAAATTGAATTTTTCAAAATTGGATAATGTTTTATCATAACTAAGGCTATTACTGTAAACCGCATCGAAATCTATTTTTCCTGATTTTATATAATTTAAGATATTAATGAAATCGTTATAAGAGGTAGGTAGACCAAAATTTAAATCAAATCCGTTTCCTGTAATTAAAATTTTAGGCATTTCTTTTTAAATTTTTCAAGACTCGTTCTCATTCTTAACAAGAATAGTACTACGATTATAAATAAACTTGCATTTAATTCTTTCCCGTTCTGCACCTCAAACTTTCTCCTCTTTCCCGTCCTTTTTGAACGCAAGTAACGTGGAGTAGGGACAAATCTTTGTTGGCTTACTTATGTTATTTGGTTTCTAAAAACATCCCTTTTCAATGGATGTTAAATATCTTTATTATTACTCTTTTTCTAAGACTTTTTTCTTTTCTACATCATATTCCTCTTGAGTTAAAACCCCCGTATCAAGTAATTTCTTTAGTTTTTCAAGTTGATCATATTTATCTGGATTAGATTGTGAAACATCTTTTTCATCATTACAGATTTCGATTTCGCAAGTTACTATTGCATTTTCGATGTCAATAGTATAATTGGTAATATTTCCCCCTCCAACAGTAAAATAGACCCCTTTAAATCTTTTAGAATCATATTTTTTAATTTTTTTGAGAGTAACTATTAAACCAGAATTCGCTGCACCTAATCTATTTTGATCCGCATTGTAATTTGCATTATTTGTAGCACCAGCTATTGCTCCCCATCCTCCCATATTTACATATACAAATCTACCATTAGTATCAGAACCTCGTCCGAGTTTAAAGTCATCTCCCACTTTGTATGTTATTCCATTTGATGCAGTGAATTCATCTAATTTTTCAACGTTTTGGGCTTGCAAAAAATTTAAAGTCAGAAGAACAATTGTCAAATAAGTAATTTTTTTCATGTTCATAGTTTTTAATTAATAATTTAAAGTGGTTAAAATGTTCGGTAAAAGTATTGGCTAACGTAAGTAGAGCTGTGTAGGTACAAGCTCTTATCGGTTTAGTTGCTTGGTTATTAATCTCTAAAATATCGCTTTTTAAATGAATGCAAGTTATTTTTATTTAAACCGAGGTTTGCAACTAGCTTTTATAATTTCCAATTTAATACATTGTCTAAAGGATGACTTATTTGGTTATTCGAAAATATTTTAGTTTCGTTTATAAGCGATTTTTCTAATATATCAGTAATTTTTGATATATAGTCGTTTAAACTTTTAGTACCTCGTATGATATATGCCACTTGGAGGTAATCAGGAAGAGTTTTTTCAGAAATATCTTTCAAGGTCAAAACTGAAAGTTTTATTTTATTGTCTTTTATCCCCTCTTCTAAACCTTTATCGAGTATTGCAGAATGACCGTATCCAATCTCAAACGGAACCCATTCCGATCTGTATGTTTTTTCTGAAACTACAACTAACATATGTGTGCTTTCTCGAATACCTTTTTTAATACTTTCCGTAATTAATTCTGGATTACCTTGAGCTGCTGCTTGTTGTAAATCTTCATCCAATTCATCTAAATAGTAATCAATCTCTGCTTCTTTTAAATACTCCGCAATTTTTCTACATTCGTTTTTGTCCTCTTTTTTGTGACTAAGAAACACACAAGGCCTTTCTTTGACATTATTTGATTCTATCAACCAAAATAATTTATCTAAGGTTTCCGCTTTATTTAATCCTTTAACCATTATTTCCTTTTTTGAGCAATCCAAAGTGTATGTTCTCTGGAAATGGCATTTTCTGAATCTAATACAAATTCCGCTAAATCATTATCTGAATTAACATTGCCTAATGAAGCTTGTATGAAATTTAATTCTTGTGCAGCTGTTGTATAAGCTTGTTTTAATTCTTGGTGCTGTTTTAATTGCAGCCAACTTAAGGCTGAAGCGGATATAGTTGTAAAAAAACCAACTAAATTCCAATTAGAGTCTGGGAATTTTATTAAAAAAGCAATACTCAAAATTGCAATGAGTTGTGAAATAATTATAACTAAAAACCAATTACTGTATTTTTTCTTATTAAACTCAGCTTTTGATGCATACCAATCCTTTTGATCATTTATTCTATTTTGAATATAAAAATCCTTTCTTTCTAATGTATTTAAATTTCTAACTTCCCACATTTTGTCAGTTATTACCGGAAGTACTACAGTTCTAGCATTTAATGAATCATTTAAATCTTTAAATTCATTGCTAAACTCTTTAAGTCGCGATATAAATATCTCTTTTACTTCTTCCTTTTTGAGAAATACTTCAAAACTTTCAGCACAAGTTATGAATCTCCAAGTCAATGTTTTACAAGATTCTGCCAGAGCTCTACCTTGATACCAAACATCTTCAAATTTTTTAGTCCTAATTACCAAAGTTAATGTGAAACTGACTAAGAGTAAAACTCCAGAAATGACATAAACCCAAAGCTTGGGTTCGGTGTCTTGATAATTATATATTGCCAATGCCGAAGCAGTTATCATAGATATTAAATCATAAGCAATTATATTTTTGTAATTTTTTTGAGCATGCATTGAAGCAGCATCAGAAGCTTGATATAAACCAGGAAAGTCTTTTTCATCCATTTTTAATCATTTAATCCAAGTGATGCATAAACAGGATCATTATAAGTTCTTCCACCTATAGAACTGTTTGTCGTTCTTTTTTTAAACTCAGAAGGGAAGTTGTCTAATGCATATTTAATTATTCTCATTTTGAATGGAATATGAACAACATAAGTGTCTCTTATAATTGGTGGACAAGTATTATTATTTTGTTTTCTATCTCCATTTAAATTAACAGCTATTATCGGAATATTCAAATTTTGAGCAATTTCTAATTCCCACCTAACATATTTATATAAATTTTTAGTTGAATCGCCAATTAATACAATCACTTGACTGGCATTTTGAAATCTTTTTCGAAGTTTTGATTTGATATAATCTTCATTACTCGCAGTAGAAGTCAGAGGGTATTCGTCGTGAGCATTTTCAAAGTCAAAATCTATATTTTTTAAAGATTTCCATCCTTTCATTCTTGCAAATGCCCACTTGTCATTGTCTCCGTCAAAAATTATGTACGTTTTATTTTTATGTCCCATTTTAATTATTTCTTTTTTAGCTTACACTTAACTAGTTATATAATACTTATTCAAAATCCTAATCCCATTCTCCTCAAGAATAACAGTATGATTGTTAATCAGATAGCATTTAATTCTTTCTCAATTTATACATCAAACTTTTACTTGCAACATTACCTGAAAAAATTCACTCATCTATGCACTTTCTACTATGTCAATCTCCTCCTCTGTCAATCCATAAAGCTTGTAAACCAACTGGTCAATTTCTGCTTCTAAGGAAGAGGTGTCTGCTGCGGGATTTTCTTTTTTCATTTGAAGAATAATCTCCACAAATTGGATTATATCTAAAATATGGTTCTGTTTTTTAGGTATTAGAAATTTTTCAATTGTTGTTTTCTTAAAAACGTAGGCACCACCTGCCGTTTTTTCTCCTATTATTGAAAAGTAAAATTGATATAATTTTGAATTAAACAACGCAAGAATATATTTTAAAGGAATGGTATCCGAAGTAAGTAAAAATGAGGCACTTGTTAATAGTTTTTGATCTTGATCGAAAGCAAAATCCCACCCACCAGAAATTAAACCCCAAACGATTTTTTCCTTTTCAAATAATTCAAAGTAACTAGCGGCACATCTTTGCAATGCATACCATTCATACCGTATTCCGGTTTCAGATTTGTTTCTATTTTCTAATTTGTGTTTGAACGATACCAAATGGTTATACTCTTCGGCATGAGAAGATTTAAACTCATTTTCTGCAACTTGACTTGCTCCCTGAATACTATTATCATTGTGAATAGGAAAATGCCAAGGAACAAAGAGCAGCTTTAAATTGTTATTCGAAAGTTTATACCGGTTGATGTCTTTCCCTCTTAGAAACTGCTTTGCGATACCAGAATTATAAATAGAAGAATCTTCCGAAATTATGAAAGCATTGTCATATCCAGTAGTAATTCCTCTTCTGATTTGCAAAGTATTATCGGCGCTTAATGGGTTTCCCCGTTGATTCAGCTTTCGAACCAAATTTTGTTCATCAAGTTTGGAGAAAAGCCAAAAATTATTCGAAAGTAATTTTGCATCAAGGACTAATCTTTTTTCTTCATATCTCAAATTAAATTTTTCTTGATCTATGGACTCTTGTTTAAATTCCAGATATCTAAAAGTCTTTGATGGAACCTTTTTATCTATTCTTATTATAACACTTGAAACTAGTGCTTCATCAAAAATTGGAACCAATTCAAAATTTATCATTTCATCTACGTCGAAAGACATTAAAAATCTTCGTAACGGTTTGCCGTATTCTGTGTTGAAAAATTTATTTGTCGAAATAAACGCAAACTGGCCCTTATCTTTTAAAAGTCTAAAGGCTCGTTCAAAAAAGAAAACACTTAAATCTGCTGTACCGGAATAAACTGAATATAATTCTCGAAATAACACTGTCGCACCTTGAGATTTTCGCTGCTGTATATACGGCGGATTCCCAATTACCACATCAAAGCCCACATAATCCCCTTCCTCATTCAGCACCTCCGGAAATTCAAATCGCCATTCAAAAGCGTTTTCATAGATCTTATTGTCTTTGATCTCTTGTATTTCAGTTTCCAGTTTTTTGCTGTCCTTAGAAAGCTTTTCCAGCTTTTTGTTCCAAGTGGCTTTTTCCCGTTTAGACATTTCAAACATCTGGGTCTGGTTGGTCAAAAGAAACAATTCGCCTTTTACTTTTTGTAGCCTTTTAACCTTAGGATCGTTGGAGGAGATCTCGCTCCTAAAGTCGTTTTTAATGTCGTGAATGATCTTCTCCATCTCCCGCTTCTGCTCCTTATTTTCGGCATTACGGTAAGTATCTACAGCCAAACGATAGCTGTCTATGTTCCATTTACTCTCCTTAAGCGCCTTGCTTAAGTCGGCATCCAGATCAAAGCGGCTTATAAGCGAATTTCCACATTTGATGTTGATATCGATATTCGGCAACGTCTCCAGTTCCCCCTCCCGGCCTCCCCCGAAGGGAGAGGTGTCGTTTTCCCACTTATAATAAGTATTTTTCAAAAGTTCTATCCACAATCGCAGCCTACAGATCTTAACTGAGTTCGGGTTGATATCTACCCCAAAAAGGCAATTCTCAATGATCTGTTGCTTCTCGTGGAAAAGTGCTTCTTGTATGCGCTGGCTTTCCTTTGCAGAGGGATTGTATTCAAATAGTTCCCCCTCCTCATCTGTCACAATAAGTTCATCGTTCACCACTTCCACCTGATATTCTTTCAGCCTTCTGCCGCTGCGGTCCTGCAGAATATTCAAATCGTTTTTAATAGCGATTATCTCATTAAGAGCAGATACCAAGAAATGTCCCGAACCAACCGCCGGATCACAAATTTTGAGACTGTTAATAATTGTATTGGCTTCCTTACGGTCTTCTATACGATCATATAGTTCCTCCAGATCTTTACATTCCCAGCTTTTGGTTTCATTAAATTTTTGAACTACCGCTTTCCTGATAGTCTCCCGGCACATATACATCGTAATAAAACCGGGAGTAAAGAAAGAACCGTCTTTATAACCATTGATCTTTTCAAAAATAAGACCGAGCACAGAGGCATTTATAAGTGTCTTGTTATCTTCCTGTATGCTCTCCCCTCCTTCACTGCTAAAATCGTAGGAGTTAAGGAACTCAAACAAATATTCGAGCGCATTGAGCTCGCCGCTGCGCTTTTTACCTTTTTTATCCTTTAGCACAGTAGCGCTATAAATAGGCAACACTTTATCATCACGGAGGTTGCTGATAAAAAGGGTAGCATGTTCAATATCTGTAGGTTCAAACAGGGAACTATTAAGATATGGCACCTTTTCAAAAAGCGCTTTTACATCTTCATTTCGTTCAGAATGTTTTTGCGCCAGGACTTGAAAGAACAAACTATTAAGATCATCGTAATTTTGAATCCTGTCTAGGCTCAAAAATTCGTAGGTGGTATCCCCTTTCTGGTAAGTGAGCAATTGCGCTTCCAGCAGCTTAAGAAATAGGATCCTGTTGAGCCAGGTGATGCTCAATTCTAATCCCACATTAAACAGTCGTTCCTGTTGAGTATCTCCAAAATGAGAAGGATTTGGCAACTGACCAATCTTATCCATACTTTCCAGTTGGATGATGGCATTTTCTAAAAAAGAGCCTGTGTTTCGATTGCCTTGCTTTTGTCGCTCTATGAGCTTCTTGCCTCCTTGTTTGGTTTCGGTAAGGCCTATAATATGAAGTAACTCGCCGTAAAAGCGTTTATCTAGACTATTGCTGTCATTTGTGAACGGCAGCTTCAGTAAATGTTCTGGCGATAGCAGTTTGAAAAGTGCTATTAGTTTGTTGTCATCTTTCGGATTGTTATTCCGAAGGGGTCTTTCATAGTTCCGGATGTCGAAATGGGTGAATTCCACCTCTTGCTGCATTTCAGCAATAAAAGGTTCTGCTATTTCCTTATAGAAGAAATCGGTGGTTTTCCCTGCCAGCCTTCCGGCTTCAAAATCTATAAACTGACTTACAAGCCGTTTGTTTTGAGCGAAGGACTTTTCAAAAATATTGGCATCAAAAATATACCACTCATTTATATTGGTTGCAATTAGATATTTCACCTCCAGATTTTTCTGCGTGATACGCTCCCTGAGATAATACAAAACTAGTTCCTGAAAGGCTTTAACGTTCACCTTCTCTTTACTAAGCATCTCTGCCCTGTTCGTAGGTTTCTTAGCTTCAATAATTACCCCAACTGTACTTCCGGCTTTGTTTCCGTTATGGATCACCAGGTCATTACGACCTTTGGTATTTATAAAATGATTGGGTTCATAATACGTTTTCTTCAGAAAATCTATGACCAGGTTCTTGTGGAATTCCTCGCTTTCGGTATCATTGGTCCTGTCCAGTAACTGAATAAGATTTTCCTTGAACTGCTCGATCTGCGATCTGTTCGGCTTTACCTTTAAAAAAGCTTTGTTGAGTGCCTTGCGCGGCTTAAGTATGTTTGTATTCCCTGAATTGATTGACTGTTCTGTCTGCATGCAGAAATGGGGGTTATTATTAAAAATAAACAGCGCGTAGGGACGCCATTATCAAATGCCTTGTTAATGAGTTCTTAAAAGTAGGTAAATTTTTGAATTTATAGTTGCAGATGCTGAGAAAGAACAAAGTTTTCCGAAAAAAACAGCAGCATTATGGTAACCCGTAAATGCTAATCGTCAAATAAACTTTCCACATGAAACTTCAGAAAAATTGGCCGTCAAAATATTAACATATCTTCTCAATGAGCATACAGTAAGACCTTACAAATCCTGAGATTGCTTACCACTTAAATATCACGCCTAAAAAAGTGGCAGCATAAATTACTAATTATTTTCCCGTGTCCTTTTTTTGGAAACAAATTTTACAGGCACAATATTATTGTAGAAATCTTGCTGAATTCCACCCAAATAAGTAAATAATTGTATGGAAAACATAAAAAGTTTCAAATAAAAAAAAGACCAAAAAATGATGTCCTTTTTTATTTAAGAGGTATAAAATACATTCGATAAATATAATTGTTTACAGCAATTACAGGAGTTAAGAGTTGTCACACCTTAATTGATTAATCTGTTTTAATTTGAGCCATTAAAATCTTAGTCCCATTATTAATTAGGAATTATTTAGATATACCTGGTAAGCATGAAAAAGCACAAAAAGCCAAAAAAAAATAAGGCTATGAAGATTTATAAGGCGATTATTAAGTCCTTTATAATTTTTGAAGTGGCGGAATACGAATTGGATATATTGGAAAATGGAGAAAAGCATAAGACTTTAGGAAAATGGGGATCTAATATGCTATCCGTTTCCCTAACACTTTTTTTAACATGGCTTACCAGTGAATTTGCAAATGAGTTTCTGCGTTTAATTTTTCTTTTGTTGTGGTTCACAGGAATTTTCCTCGGGATAGTTTTAATATTAATTTCGAGGCGAGATAAAAAATCCAGTAAAACAATTTTGAATCAAATTCGTCAGAGGCATATCGCAAATAAAAACGTGAGATTTTAATGAAAATTAAGTCGTTACAAGGAAGTAAGATATAATTTGATTATTGGATTTTTACTCACTAATTGCTTATCATTAATTCTATTCGCTATCATTTGGTTATGTTTTATAATTAACCATCAAATTAGAACCTTAAAAAGGTAATTTCTCCCCCATTCCACTCTCTGTAACCTTCCACATATTTTCTTCTTTAACAAGTTTAAAGGTCTCTGGTTTTTCCTCGTAAATGGTGGTGAATTGCACCCAAGCATTGTTTCCATTAATGCTGTCTCGAATCAACTTAAAATTTGACTCTTTAACATTATTCTCCTGTGTAAACAGCTCTTGCACACTAAGGAAAGATTCATAACTTTCAGAGGTAGTGTATTTCTTTAATTCTGAATTTTGCTTTTGGTAAAAACTCTCTACTACCATTTCAGCAGTTTCAGCAGGGCTCATTTGAGATTCCCCACAGGAAATAAAAGTGATCAGAATCAAAATAAAAATTGAATTTCTCATAATAATTTTAATTAGGCTTATTGATATAGCGCTGCTTAACTTTTAGTTTTAAATCACGTTCGCCATTTTTTTCGTTGAGATCTAGCACAACCACTTTATCATCTGTAATGGAAAATTTTGGCATCACATAAATGAATCTGGCAGATTGACCTTCCTTAATTATCTTTGGCATTTGGTATTTCAGGGATGGCTCTTGAACCAATTTCTGCATAGATTTCTTTTTTCCATTCTTCCTGGTTTGAATCTATAACGCCCCATCCGGCGGTGCTGGTAGAATTAGGGTTTTTAGGTAATTGGGAGGCAGAAATTTGGTTAAGTAATTCGAATAACATTAATAAACTGGCAATATCTATTTTAAATTCTACTCGGAAAAGTTTAGATTTTAGATAAGGCGATATACGTGCTGAGTATATCAGAATATTTTTGAGTAAAAATGTAAATTTGTTTGAATATAATGAGTGGTAAGCCATTAAAAAAAACCTTCTTTAAAATTGGCATAAATATGATAATAACTAACAGTAATTTAAATGATACCCCGGAAATCTTCAGGCTGTATAAATTAGCTACTGATTTTCAAAAAATAAAATTTCCAGAAAACCAATGGCCTGAATTTGACAAAGAATATATAACTGCTGAAGTTGTAGAAAACAGACAATTTAAATTATTAATTGAAAATAAAATAGCTTGTGTTTGGGCGATAACTTATAGTGATGCCCAAATTTGGGAGAATAGTGAAAATGATACTTCTATCTACATTCATAGGATAGCCACAAACCCTGAATTTAGGGGGAACAACTTTGTAAAGGCAATTGTTGATTAGTCTAAACATTATGCAAGTAGGCAAAATAATCAGTTCATTAGAATGTATATCTGTGGCAAAAATGAGAGATTAATCAATCATTACAAAAATTGCGGGTTTAATTATTTGGGAATAAAAAAATTAAAAAACACATCTCAATTACCATCACATTATCATAATGCAGAAGTGTGCTTTTTTGAGATAGAATTAGAATAAGACTTATAATACCATAAAATTAATTGCTGGGTATATTCATACTTACGAAAAACCTTTCGGATATACTATTCAATTGGTATTTGCTAAATTAGGTGCTTAAAATCTTATACAAAACGTTGTGCAAAAAGCTAAGGCAAATATATAGAATTGTAAGCCATCAAAATAGAAACATATAATATGAAATACAGTATAAAAAACAGGTTTAAAATCTATTACTTACCTATGCTTTTTTTGAGTATTATATTCTGTCTTAATTTTACATTTTTTGGAAACCAACTTTGCCAGTAATTCCTTTTATCATATATACTTCAGGATATCTCAGTATTTTCTTATTGGCTGTTTCCTTACTTATAGGTCCTTTAAATTTAATTTTAAGACGTAAAAACCCAATATCAACTTATATTAGAAGAGATATTGGGATTTTTGGAGGAGTATTGGGAATAATACATTCGGTGGTTGGTTTGTTTATGCGCTTCACAGGTAAACCTTGGCTCTATTTTGTAAAGGAAGTTGGAGATGATTTTATAATTCGTTATGGCAATTTTGGATTGGCAAACTATATTGGATTATTTGGAGCTCTCATTCTCATTTTACTGCTCATTATTTCAAATGACTATTTTTTAGGTAAATTAAAGGCCGTAAAATGGGAGAACTTGCAGCGTTTCACTTACCTGATGTTTCTTTTGGTGATTGCGCACTCAATATTTATAGATTAAACGCAAACAAAGAGGATCTAATCATTTTATTTTACCTACCAATGTTCTTTATCGTATTAGCATTTCAACTAATTGGAATTTGGTTTAAAACGAGCAAGCGCATTTGATTTGATATTTATGACACCCATAATGTAATATTAGATCTCCAAAGATAAACAGATCGATATGACGATTTAATTAATACTTAATAAGCAAGTCGCTGCTAGAAAGCGATTTTTGGTATATTTGGCTTTTACTTGGCTGAAAAAATATCACTTATCTTCCGCCCTACTTTTAATCTACGAACACCTTTGCAATAATTTTTAGAAATGAGCGACAATCAAAATAACCCATTTTGGGAATCAGAATTAACCACGATTTTAGTTGTTTCAGATATATCCAATTCAAAATCATTTTATATGAAAGTGTTGGGTGCTAAAATATTTCGCGAATATGAGGGCGATTCCTTAGTTCTGGAATTTTTAGGAAATTGGATATTATTAGTAACGCCCGGAGGCCCAACCGAAGATAAACCTAATACAAATTTTGTAGCGCCTAAAGAAATTAATTCAGTTAGTCATTCTTATACAATTAGGGTTAAGGATTGTCGAAAGTCCTATGAATTATTAAAGAAAAAAGGAGCTGAATTTATAACACCTCCATTGGATCAGGGAGCGGAAACAAGATGTTTTTTTAGAGATCCTGACGGTCATTTATTTGAAATAAGTGAACATCGTTCATCCGAATGATCAAACTATTTTCGCCACCGGCTACCAGTGAATTGCGGGCATTTGAGTGAAAGGTTGTATTTTAGAGACCAAGTAAAAATCAACAAAGCCTACAAGTTCGCGTCCCTAATCCACGCTATTTACGAACCAAGACAGCTAGAGGTTATATTGACTCGTCCGGAATAAAGGCTACATAATTCTAAACAGTTATGTACAAAAATGACAGAGTAACCAGACGTTCCAGCGAACCATTCAAATTAAAAATTTTATCAGAACTTAGCACTGGAAAATATACTAAGTATGAACTGGGTAAACTCTATGGGATTGCTCCCTCGACCATCAATGAATGGATCAGGAAGTATGAGCGTAAAGACCTAATGAACACAAGGGTTATGATAGAAACAAAAGATGAAAAATATGATAGACAAAGAAATGGACGTGGCAGATTTTGCACAACGTCAAAAGCACATTGTATTGGATGGTATCGTTGAAATCCCAGTTGATATAGCCTATACAGATATAGGTGAGGGTGAACCTGTCATTCTATTGCATGGAATTCCTACTTGGTCTTATCTATATAATAATGTCATAAATTTGTTTGCACAAGAATATAGAGTGATTGCACCCGACTTTTTAGGTCACGGTTATTCAGATAAGCGAGATCTTTTTGACCGTTCCATCGAGATACAGGCTAAAATGGTTCTACGCCTTATGGAAGCTTTAAAACTCGAAAAAGCCCACGTCATTGGTCACGATACGGGTGGTGGTGTTTCATTGATTTTAGCCATTAAGCATCCCAATATTATTGATAAGTTGGTACTTTCTAATATCGTAGTATATGACTCTTGGCCAATAGATGATATGTTGGTTTTGGGAAATCCTGCATGGTCAAAAAAATCAATAGATGAAATTGCAAATTTTCTACTTGAAGGCTATCAGATGGGGTTGAGCAAGCCATATCAACTCACTAAAACTTTTAAAGAAGGTATCAGAGCCCCTTATATGACAGAGGAAGGAAAGATCAGCCTCATTCGAAATGCTTCTTCGCTTAATACCAACCACACCATAAGTCTCATGCCTCGACATAAAGATATACGAGCGCAGACTTTATTGCTATGGGGGGTAGACGACCCTTGGCAAACCATTACGGATGGAAGACGACTACATACTGAGATACCCAACTCTAAACTTATTGAATTGGAAAAGACCTCGCATTGGCTTCAGCAAGACTCACCAGAACTATATGCAAGCAATATACTTGATTTTTTGCGTAACTCTAAGTGATGAATTTTCATAGTGTCATTGGTTCTATTGGAGTTGCATTGTTGCTTCTCGCATATGTGCTTGTGCAATTGAAGAAGGTGGAGTCATATCACTTGTCTTATGCCATCCTCAATTTTCTTAGAGCTACATTGGCAATGTGGTCTTCATGCCGTATCGATTTTATGCCTTTTGTAGTCCATGAAGGTACATGGGTACTGATTTCTTTACAAATGATAATAAAAAATAAAAACAAAAATTAAAAATTTCAACCCCGATCAACCTATTAAATTTTTAAGCCATACAACCTTTCTTTATCAGCAAAGGCCGATTAACTGTTCTTCGTAACTGGACAAATAGGAGCAAATGATGATGGAACTTTCCCTGATGCTTTTGAAGCACAGTTACAAAATATATTCATGCATTTGGATAGAATTTTAAAAGAAGCAAAGGCAGATTGGAATAATGTGGTACAATTGCGCACATTTCACACAGGGGACTTAAAGGCGCAATTTCCTAAAATTATGGAATTGAAAGACAAATATATGCCGGAGCACCAACATGTTTGGACAGCGATTGGTGTAACGCAACTAATCTTTAAACCAAGAAAAACAGAGATAGATATGATAGCTTTAATCAAATAAGCAAAAAATAAAAACCTCCAACATCGGTTACCAGCAAATAGTGGGCATTCTAGTGAAAAATGATATTTTAAAGACTAAGTAACAAACAACTAAGCCGACAAGAACTCGTCCCTACTCCACCCTACTTGGCAAGACCGTTGCCATCAATTACTCCAAGAAGATTAAAGTTCATAAGTTTTATGAATATGATAAAAAAACAAGTGTTCAATTGGAATAAATTATGAAAAATTGAGATATTCGAGGATAAGAAACCTATTAGAGTGTTTTATCTAAGTCTTACCATTTATACTCTTTTAGACATTACAAATGCTAAAGTATAATTGGAATCGGGAGAAACTAGTCAATTGTTTATAGCTTGTCCGATGTTATTGCTGTTTATATTTTGAATGATTAAAAAGGGTTAAGGTGGCTGTTAATATTCGTTAAGCAGATAGATTAAGTTTAAATTTTGCTATAATTTTAAATTAGACAAAAATTAATTAACCCATAAAATACCGTACAGCGGAAAACGATATGAAAGCAAAAGATAAAAACATCGAAAAGAAAGATAATTTAAAATACAATCCAGAAATTACCGAGCACGATAATGACGTTCTTAACCAAGACAACATCCACGGGGATGGAGGCGACGACCAACAATTGAAAGACAGAAAAAGAAAAGTAGATTTTGCTGGTGCAGATCTAGATGTACCTGGACGTAATCAAGCAAAAAAAGGAAACGGACCCGAGGGTTTTAATGACGAGGAAAACAAACTCTTTAGTCAAGGCGGTGACTCTAAAGATAACTTAGAACGAGACGACGCTAAGAATCAAAAAAAGAAATAATAGTATTAGAGAATTATTTATTATTAATTACCAAATCAGTAATAAAACCAATTTTTTTTCCAATTGGAAAGTCTTATTGGAAGTAAAAATGTGAAATAGAACTAGACCAATTGAGCTAACAAAAAACAAGGCTTATTAAATTAAAAAGAAGTTAGATATTCTTATAGCTCAAAATGGTTCCTAAAGAAATAATATCCGAATGTAAATATCTAAGAAAATAAATTCCTGATAAATTATCATTCGATTATGTCGCAAAAGAAGTATCCATTGGTTATCGCAAAATAGCGGGCATTCCAATGAAAAGTGATATTTTAAACGTCAAGTAAATTTTCAAATAATTATAAATGAAAAATTTTAAAAATAAAGTTGCAATCATTGTAGGTGGAACCAGCGGAATAGGTAAATCTACCGCAGAGCAATTACTAAAAGAAGGTGTTATAGTTCACATTATTGGCCGAAGTACAGATAAAATAGAAGACCTTCCAAATCTTTTTAAACATAGAACAGATATTACCGATGGTGGTCAGCTTGATAATTTGATTAGCGAAATCAATGAATTTCAAACTATTGACTATTTGGTAAATGCTTCCGGAATTTTTGGGCCAAAGCCTTTTCTTGAGCATACAAAGGAAGATTACGATTCATATCTTGATTTAAATAGAGGATTCTTCTTTTTAACTCAAGCCATTGCAAAGAAAATGAAAGAAACTAAGGGAGGCTCAATTGTAAATATAGGTTCAATGTGGGCAAAACAAGCTATAAAAGCAACACCATCTTCTGCATATGCAATGCAAAAAGCGGGATTGCATTCATTGACAAAGCATTTGGCAATGGAATTGGCTGACTATAACATAAGAGTAAATGCTGTATCACCAGCAGTAGTCAACACGCCTGTTTATCACAGTGTGTTTGGTGGAGAGGAAGAGGCGGAGAAAGCTCTCGAAGGCTTTAATGATTTTCATCCCATTGGACGAATTGGCACGCCAAAAGATATATCAAATAGCATTGTATTTCTTTTATCTGACGATGCATCTTGGATAACTGGAGCTATTTGGGATACAGACGGCGGAGTTATGGCTGGGAGAAATTAAATGCAAATAACTAAGCCTTTGTGTAGCCGGTAAGGCCAACATGAACGAAATGTTGACTTATCTGGCTGATTGACGATGCCACTTGACCAGTAAAAAAGTGCTTCATCAAGTTCTCTCTCAGGACCGCCGATTTCTAGATTTTGACAATTCTAGGTTATTTGCAACACTTTCATCTTCTTTACTCCCACAATGTTAATCCTACTCATAATATAATGGCGGCAGCGCCTTTAAATTCCTAGCTCAAGACCAACTCCTGAAAGTTAATCACCATAATGTGATTTGCATGATCTCCTTTACCCTTCGGGCCCAGAGACAAATTCTCAAAATTTTCTTTTGCCTTTCCATCCAAAACCAATGATGGATGAGTATAAAAATTTTATAAAACTCTCATCTCAAGTACCGTTTTGTTGCTTCTCATTTTGCCTAAATCGTATCCAGAAGCAAAGTAGGACACACAACTTTGCACAACAAGGAATTGAGATAATATTCAAAATACATCATCTTTTTTGATACAAAATTCTTATCAAGAGAATGATTTATTACTAGATTTTTCCATTCATGTTTAGTTATTTTTAATAGGCTATAAAATTGTACATAAACAACTAGTTCCGTAGCTAGAATTAATCATTTTACTTATCCTACTTCTTCCTCTTATTCTAGAAGCAGTAAAATCTCAAACCTATTTTGACCTTGATTAGTAAAAATTCATGGTAGGAGTTATTGAACACCTTATATGCTTGTTTTTACACCTCTAAAGGAGCGTATAGAGCCAAATTAAAGTAAATATCCATCTTTAATTTCAACATCTCTGATTCGTATCTTATTCCTCAGCCTACCAAAAAAAGCCTTATTTTAGTCACAAATCTTTTGAATAACCGAGGTTATTCCAAAGATTGACGTAAGCCTTCATTATTATGACCAACCTTTAACAAATAATAAAACCCCTAAAATAACCCAAAAGAAACTTTTGACTGAAGAAAAATTATTTAAAACCAATAATTCTAATAAAATGAAAAAACGTACTATTTTAATTTCATTTGTACTTGCTTATTTCCTCGTAGTTAATTTTAACCTATATGCACAAGACAAAATCCTTCAAGAACTTGAAGAAATTGCCATTGTTGATCAAAAGATAATGATGCCAATGCGCGATGGTATTCGCTTAGCAACTGATGTATATCGTCCAAAAACTGATGAAAAAGTGCCTGTTATTTTTTCTCGCACACCTTATAACTTTAATTCTTGGGGAGATGGAGAACAAAAAACTAGAACGGCAGAAAAAGCTTTAGAAGCAGTTAAAAGAGGTTATGCTTATGTAGTCCAAAATGAACGTGGAAGATATTTTTCAGAAGGAGAATGGGATATTTTAGGAGTGCCATTAACCGATGGTTATGATGCATTTACTTGGATGAAAAATCAGTCTTGGTCTAATGGTAAAATAGGAACTCTAGGTTGTTCTTCTACTGCAGAATGGCAAATGGCTGTTGCAGCTTTAGATCATCCTTCTCATTCGGCAATGGTTCCTCAAGCCTATGGCGCTGGTGTGGGTAGAGTTGGCAAAATTAACGAACAAGGTAATTGGTATCGTGGCGGAGTTGAACAAATGTTATTCTTTTCTTGGTTATATGGTGTAGAGCATGATAAATTTAAACCCCGAATTCCAGCAGGAGCTACTCAAGAAGATTTAATTAGAATTTCCAGATTTTACGATTTAGCACCCGAAAATCCGCCAATAGATATGGCTGAAGCACTTAAACATTTACCTATTCAGGATATACTAAAAAATATAGATGGTAAAAATGAGATTTTTGATAAAATGATACGCCGTAAACCAAATGATAAAGCTTGGTTTAATGGAGGAATTTACCATGATAATATGGAAATTGGTGTTCCAAGTTTTTGGTTTGCTTCATGGTATGATGTATCTATTACTCCAAATCTAGCCTTATTTAACCACGTTAGAAATAATTCTAAAGATGCAATCATAAGAGATAATCAATACTTAGTAATTTCTCCAACCTTACATTGTGGTTATACTCGAGCAACCGAAAACACTATCGTTGGTGAACGCAGCGTTGGAGATGCAAGACTTAACTACGATGAGCAAATTTATGCTTGGTTCGATTATTGGCTTAAAGGGGAACAAAACAATTTTAAAGAGAAAACACCAAGAGTGCAATATTATACAATGGGAATTAACAAGTGGCAAGCATCTGAAACTTGGCCGCCAGAAAAAGCGGAATTAACAACCTATTATTTAAACAGTTCTGGTAAAGCCAATAGCCTTTTGGGAGATGGAAAATTAACGACATCTAAAGCAAATTCAGATAAGCCAGATGGTTTCACTTATGACCCAATGAAACCAGTGCCTTCTTATGGAGGTAATGTGTGCTGCACAGGGAATGCAATTCAAGGAGGTGCTTTCGATCAGCAACAAATGGAAACCAGAAATGATATTTTGGTTTACACCACAGATATTTTAGAAGAAGGCGTAGAAATTTCAGGATTTATTGAATCCACTTTATATGTGTCTTCAGATGCAAAAGATACCGATTTTACCATTAAACTTATAGATGTATATCCTGATGGAAAAGCTTATAATTTGGATGAAACCATACAGCGTGTAAGATATCGTGAAGGTTATGAAAAAGAAGTGTTTATGGAGAAAGATAAGGTCTATAAAGTAGATTTAACTCCAATGTCTACCAGTAATTTCTTTAAAAAAGGACATAGTATACGTATTGAAATATCTAGTAGTAATTTCCCTCGTTTTGCTCGTAATCTAAATACTGGAGGTAATAATTATGATGAAAAAGAAAGTGTAATCGCTCATAATAAGGTGCATCATTCTTCAAAATATACATCACAAATAAGGCTACCAATGATTTCTAACTAAGCTTTGCATAAAAATCATTCTTAACAAAATGAGATGAAAATTAGCCCAAGATTTCATGAAATTCATTATCATGAAGATTGATAAAAAAATTATTAAGCGTTCGTGTGGCCCATAAGGACTAACATGAATGCTTAGTTTTTATAAGCTTTGATTTTTTTATCTCGTTCTATACTCTCCAAACCTTCGATTAAGTAAAAGAAAATCTAAATTTTTGGATTTTAAAAATGGAAGAGAGATCAGGGATGAATTACATTTTTAGAAAACTCCTTGTTCTTATTTTTTAAAAGCAATAGCATCAATTTCAACACCTTGACCTCCAGGTAACTCTTTAACTGCAACTGTGGATCGAGCAGGATATTGACCTTCAGAGAAATAACTTTGATATACTTTATTTACAGCTTCAAAGTCACTCATATTTATCAAGAAAATCGTTACTTTAACAATCTCATCCATTGAATAACCACTTCCTTCAACTACATTTTTCAGATTATCCATAACCACTATGGCTTGTCCTTTTATTTCTCCTAAAAATCTTTCTCCCGTCACAGGATCTTTTGTTCCTTGTCCTGAAACAAAAAGCTGTTTAATATTATCTTCCTGCACTTCCACTGCAGGGAAGTACGGACCTGAAGTCACACTGTTTTTTGGCTTATGATGAATTATTTTCATTTGTTTTACGATTTAAATTATAAAATCTTTGAGATTGCACTTTCTATTTTATCTAACTTAATTTCTTGCACATTTGCTTTTTGATATTGCAAAACTTCAGAGTCCTTTAAGCCTGAACCTGTTAGAATCATTACAACAAAGGCATCTTTTTCAATTTTACCAGCTTGTTTCAATTTTTTGATAGCAAAAAGGCTTGTCGCTGATGCTGGTTCAACGAAATAACCTGATTCTGCAAGTCTTTTTTGAGACTCAATGATTTCTTCCTCCGTAACATCCTCAGCCAACCAACCATATTTACTAACTTTATCAATTATTTCATCTCCTCCCATCGGGTTCCCTGAAGTTATCGCCTCTGCAATGGTATGAAAGTTTGAAAAGGGAATAACTTGCTTTTTGCCTTGTTTAATAGCACTAACGATGGGGCTATTATTATGAGCTTGAACAACAATCATCTTTGGAAGTTTTGTGATAATCCCAGCTTCTTTTAATTCTCGATACCCTTTGAAAATACCACGAATATGACCGCAAGCTGATGTAGGAACGGCAATATAATCTGGCACTCTTCTTTGCATTTGTTCAAACAGCTCGAAAGATGCCATTTTATAGCCTTCTACGCGTATTGGACCATTCCCTGAGACAATCCTTAAATTCAATTTTTTAGCTAAACTTAAAACCTTTTTTTTTATTTCAGAATAATCAGGAGCGATAATCTTCACCACAATTGCTCCATGAATCCCCATTGCCATTATTTTCTCCTTTGGCGTAAAATCTGGAACAAAAACAATTACCTTTATTCCTGACTTGGCTCCAAAAGCAGATATTGAAGCCCCCATATTTCCTGTGGAAATAGTGGCAGTTACAGATTCTTTCATTTCTTTCGCCATAGCGATGCAAGCTAAAGAACCTCGATCCTTAAAGCTCCATGTAGGATTCTGTGTTTCATTTTTAAGATAGAGGTTGTTCAAATCAACAAAGTCGAGGAGTTTTTTATCAGCTTTCATCAATGATGTATTTCCTTCCCCCAAAGAAATCGATTCATCAATTTTTGAGAAAGGCAAGAAATCAGCATAGCGCTCCCATAAATACTTTCCGTCCCTGATTTTTGCTTTTTCAATCCCTTCAATTTTAACCTCCAATGATTCTCCGTTATCTGCAAATTCTTCGATTCTTTCGAAAGGATAATCTTGATTTGTAATTGTTGAGAATAATTTAATTTTGTTTGTCATGAGAATGTTTAAAAATTTTATAAAATGCCCGCTATTTTGTGGAGCAACGGAGCAAAAAACACCTTATTTTCCCCTTTTCTAATTGAAAAATTTAGATTTTCTCCCTTATTATATGCGCCAGGAGTTATATTACCAAAAGATAAAAAAAATATTGCGTATATCACCTTTTAAAATCATCCTTCAATTAAAGAATGCAGCCAACAGCGGTTCCTATAGCAAACAGGGCATTTAATTAAAAAGTGATTTTTTAGACATCAAGGACAGTACAACTAAGTCGACAATCCCAATAATAAACGGGAAGAATCCCAACTCCACGCCATTTGCGTTAAGCCCTATTTTATAAAACATGTATTTGTATAACAATGTCAGAGTAATTAGACTTTTGTATATATTGGTCTATCCAATGGTCTGATTGTAAAAACAGAAAAATTTATGAGATATTTTTTATTTCTTTTTAGCTCAAGCTTTTATGGTCAAGTTTTACCTCATAAGATTCATTCCTCCCAAAGAAAAACAGCTGTATTCGCGAACGGGACAAATAATAGACAGCAAGGAGTTGGCCAAAACCTTTGGTCTAAATACATTTCGAGTCCAATAAATTCAACGGACATTAAGACAGTTACCTATCAAAGCAGAATGCCCCTGTTAGCGGTCTTAAATTTTACGCTACTTGGATTTATTAAAAGTCAATTTTAACCTATTTTTACCCTATGAATATTTCCCTGAAAAATCAAAGAATCCTTGTTACAGGAGCTTCCAGAGGAATTGGCAGAGCCATTGCAAAGCAACTCTCCGAATCTGGTGCTGAGGTAATCATCCACTACAATTCTAACAAGTTAGAGGCCGATAAACTGAAAAATGAGCTTCAAAATCTAAGTTTTACAGAGTCATGTGATCTTTCCGATTCTTCTCAGGTGAGAGGCTTCATTCCCCGACTTGTTCAGAAGTATGGTCCGATATCCGCGCTGGTAAACAATGCCGGAATTTCCCCAATTGCAGAGGATTCATTGCCTACGGATGAATGGTTAAAAATTTGGGAACAAACCTTCGCTGTAAACTCAACGGCTGTCGGGATTTTATGCAAAGAATTTATCGATCAGGCCAAACCTCAGCAGAATGGTCGAATCGTAAACATATCCTCGCGAGCAGCTTTTCGTGGTGATACCACAGATTATATAGCCTATGCCTCTTCCAAAGGGGCAATTGTAAGTCTCACCCGATCTATTGCCAGACATTACGGAAAGCAAGGAATCAAAGCATTTTTGATCGCTCCCGGCTTTACCCGGACCGACATGGCCAATGCTATCCTGGAAGAATACGGTGAGGACTTCGCCTTAAAAGACATTGCGCTGAATGAACTTACAACGCCGGAAGATCTCGCACCCATGGTCACCCTGCTTTGTTCTGGATTGGCAGATCATGCCACCGGAACATCGATTGATATGAATGCCGGATCATACGTTAGGTAAAAGCTTCAGGCAGGATAAACTCATTTCTTTCCCGATAATTAATGCAACAAACTTGTATTAGGATTTAATAAACGATAGATCTAAAATTGTCTATATTTATTCAATTGTACCAATAGATCCATCAGATTACAACAATATTTTTACTTCGAATTTGGGCATAACAAATAAAGTAAACATTACAAACACAACTAAAGCCACGAACATGGATATTAAAATCACCAAAACAGAAAACTCCAGACTAAAGGATATAGACTTCAACAATATTCCGTTTGGCAAGTATACTTCAGACCATATGTTTATGATGGATTATGCCGATGGAGAGTGGAGTGATTTCAGAATTGTTCCCTATCAAAGTTTACAGCTCGACCCACAATCTAAAGCCCTGCAATATTGCCAATGCATTTTTGAAGGCATGAAGGCTACCTTTGGTGCAGATGGCATTCCAAAATTGCTGCGCCCCGATTTAAATATTGAACGGTTTAATCTTTCAGCGGAGCGTATGTGTATGCCTGCGGTGCCGGACGAACTGTTTTTATCAGCCTTAAAAGCAATAACCCATTTAGAAATAAACTGGATTCCTAAAGCCGAAGGAAGTGCGTTGTACCTGCGCCCTACAATGGTAGCCACTGAAAGTTCGTTGGGCGTAACTCCTTCAAGTAATTACACGTTTTATATTTATACTGCTCCTGCTCAGCCCTATTTTACAACACCCATAAAATTAATTACAGAACAAACTTTGATAAGAGCTGTACCTGGAGGTACAGGCGAAGCCAAAACTGGAGGCAATTATGCGGGATCCCTTAAGGCTAGTCAGTTAGCAAAACAAAAGGGTTACGATCAGGTTATCTGGCTGGAAAGCCCTAAATTTAAAAAGATACAGGAAGCAGGTATGATGAATTTATTTTTTGTTATTGGTAACACCGTAGTGACACCAGCACTTAGCGGTGCAATTTTAAAAGGCACCACTCGTACTTATTTTCTTGATATTCTTAAAGAGAAAAATAAAAAGGTAGAGGTACGGGATATTTATATTGATGAAATTATAGAAGCATATCAACAGGGAAATCTAACTGAAGCTTTTGGTTCGGGCACGGCAGCGGTGGTATCGCATATTTCAGAAATTACACATGGCGATGTATGTATGACTTTGCCTAACGCTGAAGAAGCTGAAGTCAGCAATATGTTACATAAGGAAATAAATGGGCTAAGGGCAGGAACCATTGAAGACAAACGCAACTGGTTAGTGCCGGTTTATTAAACATTTAAATAATTAAATAATAGTTATGAAAAAAATTAATTGGAGTGATATCCCGGTAGAACAAGTAAATCCAAAAATGAAAAGACAATTCATTCATGGAGAAAAGGTTATGATTGCTAAGATGGAATTTGAGGATGGATTTACTGTCCCCTGGCATTCACACGACAATGAACAAATAACCGAAGTGCAGGAAGGCGTACTTCGCTTTTGGTTCGATGATGATGAAGATAATTCTTTTGACATATTGGCTGGCGAAGCAATTATTATTCCGGGTAATCGCAGGCACAAAGCTTTAATGATTGGCAAGGTTATAGAAACCGATACCTTTGCGCCACCACGGCAAGACTGGATTGATGGCTCAGATAATTATTTAAGGAAGTAATTGGTAAAATGATTACAGAAATATAAATTTTTAATATGGATTTAGGAATACAAAACAGGGTTGCGTTAATCCTTGCATCAAGCAAAGGCTTAGGTAAAGCCGTTGCAATTGAATTGGCAAAAGAAGGTGCAAAAGTTATTATATGTGGAACAGATGCGTCCGCATTGGCAGCAACCAAAGCCGATATTGAAGCAATTGCTCCTAATAATGTGGCATCGTTTGTTTGTGATATTACAGATGAAGCCCAACGTAAAAACCTGGTGGAACAAAGTGTAAAAGCTTTCGGTAATATTGAAATTTTAGTAACCAACACGGGTGGTCCCGCATCCGGAGCATTTGAACAGTTCAATTTAGAGGATTGGAAACACCTTTACAATTTATTGTTCTTAAGCGCTGTTGATATTATTCAACAGGTGTTGCCGAGTATGAAGGAGAAAGGTTTTGGACGTATTTTAACCATAACATCTGTTGCTGTTAAACAACCTGCCGACAACCTTATTTCCTCAAATGCTGTACGAACAAGTTTATTAGGTTTGGTAAAAAGCCTGTCTAACGAAGTAGCTACTTATGGCATCACAGTAAATAATTTGATGCCAGGATACACTCATACAAACCGGCTCGAAAGTTTAATTGAGAAAAATCCAAAAGTAAACGAGGTAAAAGATTCCATTCCGATGAAGCGGTTTGGAAAACCCGAAGAGTTTGCCGCTGCTTCCGCATTCTTAGTAAGTGAACGGGCAAGTTATATTACAGGGCAGTCATTAGCAGTTGATGGCGGGTGGATTAAGGGAAGCTAAACTATAAACTATAGTACCAAGTTCTCCGAAATGTTGAACCGTTTTGAAATATATTTTCACTAAATAAAGGCTTTCAAAAAGATAAAATACAAATTCACGAGAGTCAAATCTGGAAGAGAAAATGCATATTTTCTTACTAGAAAGCTTCATGTCAAACAAACAACAAAATCATTTATGAGAATCACTTATCTATCCTTTTTAGTTTTCTTTCCATTTATAATTTTGGCGCAAGGCAATACAGTCACCATAAATGATCAAGATTTTAAGAACAGCTTATTACTACATAAAGAATTAGTAAGCATCCCTAACCTTCCTGAAAATAATGAATTGATGCTTAAAAATATCAATTGGGTTGCTAATCAGTATAATAAATTAGATTTTAAAACCAGCCTATTAGAAACGAATACCCTTCCAATATTACTGGCTGAAAAAGTATATAACCCGAAATATAAGACGGTTCTGTTCTATTTTCACATTGATGGGCAGCCTATAAACCGCGATTCCTGGGATCAAGAAGATCCATTCATACCTATGTTAAAGGAAAAAAATTCAAATGGAGAGTGGCAAAATATTGAATGGGATGCTTTAAATGGAAATATAGATGAGGAATGGCGAATCTTTGCACGAGCAGCAGCCGATGATAAAGCACCTATAATTATGCTCTTATCTGCACTTAAGATTCTTAAAGACAAGAATGATTATCCAAAGTTCAATGTGAAAATAATTTTTGACCCAGAAGAAGAATACGGTTCTGATGCATTATTATCGACTTTAGATAAATATAAAGAGCGATATGCTTCTGATATTTTTATAGTGATGGATGGTCCAGCTCATAATTCTAATAAACCAACGCTCACTTTCGGATGTAGAGGAATTGCAACTTGTTCAATTACCACTTTTGGTTCCAAACTACCTCAGCATAGTGGACATTTCGGAAATTATGTGCCAAACCCTGTCTTCAGCTTGGCCAAACTTTTATCAAGTATGAAAGATGAGGATGGGAAAGTTTTGATTAAGGATTATTACGAAGGCATCAACATAGATAATGAAGCAGCTGAATTATTAAAAGCTGTCCCATTCGATTCCATTGCTTTCAACAATGAATTAGGAATCCATGCTTCTGAAAAAGTTGGCAGAAATTACCAAGAATCCCTGCAGTATCCCTCTTTAAACGTTAGGCAAATTGGTACATCATGGACAGGAGAAGGATTAAAAACGGTTATACCAGAATATGCAGTAGCAAGTATAGATGTTCGGTTAGTACCGGAAATAGATGGCAAAGTTCAGTTGCAAAAGATTAAAAAACATATAGAACAAGAAGGATACTATGTTATAGACAGAGATCCTACGGATGAAGAAAGAAGAACCTATCCAAAAATTGCAAAGTTCAATGCATCCCCTGGTCTGAATGCCTTTAGAACTAGTCCTGATCTTGATTTCGGAAAAAAAATCAGAGCACGATTTACTGAAGACTTTGGCTATGAGCCTATTGTAATGAGGATGATGGGCGGTACTGTTCCTATTGTACCGTTAATAGATGAATTGAATGTGCCTACCGTAATTGTTCCAATGGTAAATATGGATAATAATCAACATAGTCCAAATGAAAATATAAGACTTGGAAACATGAGACAAGGAATAAAAATATGTCTCTCTATTTTAGAAATGCAGCTATAATATTTCATGCCGATATTTGGCTGATATTTTGGAAAATTAAACCTAAGTCGGTTATTTCAAATAATAAGCATTTGTATAAAAAAGTGATATTTTAGAGATTAATTAAAAAAAACTAAGTCTACACTTTCGCGTCCCTACTCCATGCTACTTGCGAACCAAGACCGTTGAGAAAAATAATATAATGAATAACAAATTGAAAATTATCAGAACTTGGAAAGGCTGGACTACCATAAAAAATGCTTCCATCTATGAAGACATGTTAATTAATGAGGTGTTCCCAACTGTGAAAAAGAATGGAGTAACTGGCTTAGAAAAAGTTAGTATTTCTACAAAAAACAAAAAGGATGAGGTAGAATTCTTTCTGATTCTTCAATTTGATTCTCTTAATTCCGTAAAATCATTTGCATGTGAAAATTATGAAAAAGCTTATATTCCTGATGATGCAAAGCAAGTAAATAAATAATCCTCGAGGCAGAGCCATCGAGGTATTCAACGGAAGAAAGTTTTAACATTTTATGAAAACCAACCGTTTTCAAACTTTCCTCTAATACCTCCGATGCAGAGCATCGGGGAATTCTAATGATATAAAAAAGCCTTATGGGAAGGATGTGAATAGAATTCACCGTCTTTTAAAAAACGATGTGCCTCTTAACGAGTATCTTTTACTTTCTAATCCAGCATTTTATCATTTTAACTTAAATGCTGAAACTTCGGGGTTTATAATATTAGAAAACAATTCTTATGATATCAAAATTCTTCCTTATTTCTATAAGGACTTGAAGTCTTATAAACTAGAAAATTCTCGGGAGAAGCCTGAAAATTCAAAAATTGAATTAAAAGAAAAGCTGATCTCACTATTGAGAGAAAATTAGCGGTACCTATAGAGTACCTACATAATTTAATTCGTAATTTCAGATATCGCAAATTGTGGGACGAATCACTTACAGATATAAAATTTGATGGGGCAAAGGTCAATCGTATAGGCTCCGGGCATACCTGTATAATTGGTGATCTAAAAATGGATTTTAAGACTATAGAAAACAGGCATTATAAAGCAGAACAAGCCTACGGAGAAAGGACGGAGAACCTGCCAATGACTAAGGCTTATAAATTTTATATTCTATTGGATGCAGTTGATTCAAATACAACTAATGTTCGCGTGATCAATATTATAAAATTGACCTGGCTTGGATGGCTAATGAAGAAATCAGTTTTTAAAAAGATAAAGAAAAATTGGGCGGGAAAATTAAAAAATCTAGAAGAATTAGGGCAAAAATCTCAAACTAATTCAATTAAACCATAAAATATTCACAAATGGGTAATTTTTTAGTCATTAAACCGACTTAATAAAAGAATATTAACCAATCAATTATGAAATGAGCATAACGCGAATACGATACAAACATCGATGAAAGATATGAGAACTGTAAATGATCATTATAAACAATAAATATCTATATATGAAAAATGAATTTACAGGAATAAAAGCAATCTACGTAAATTGTACTTTAAAAAAATCCCCGACAAAAAGTCACACCCGTGATTTGATGGAGGTTTCAGTTAAAATTATGGAATCCGAGGGAGTAAAGGTAGATGTCATACGTTTAGCAGATTATGATGTACCGGTAGGTGTTCAACCTGATATGACCAAGGAGGGCGAACAAAAAGACGACTGGCCAAAATTGTATGAAAAAATAATTTCTTCAGATATACTGGTGATAGGTACTCCTATTTGGCTAGGAGAGCGTTCATCTATTGCTTCCAAATTAATAGAACGTTTATATGCAATGAGCAGTTTTCAGAATGATAAGGGACAATATGTTTATTATGGTAAGGCCGGGGGCTGCATGGTTACCGGGAATGAAGATGGTATAAAACATTGTTCCATGGGAATTCTATATGCGCTTCAGCATTTGGGGTACAGTATTCCGCCGCAAGCAGATGCCGGTTGGATTGGGAAAGTAGGCCCTGGGCCAAGTTATGGTGATACCGAATGGAATGGAGAAAAGAAAAATCCACCTGTAGGCTATGATTCAGAATTTACAAATCGTAATACAACGTTTATGACCTATAACTTATTGCACTTGGCTAAAATGTTAAAAGATAATGGAGATTATCCGGCTTATGGAAATTCCAGAAAAAAATGGGATGATGGTACCCGCTGGAATTTTGAAAATCCTGAATATAGATAGAAGTTTATAAAACCGTCCAGAACTTCAAATCCTGCTTTTAGAGACCAATCAATACACCGATTATACCCTGCTTTTTCTCAGAATAATTATAGCGATCCTCTTATTTTCTAGAAAAAAAGGTTTAGTTACCAATCCTAAAGAGCGTGGTAAAAGTGGGGACATGTCCAAATCAATGGCATTTTTGCTGGGAATTATTGAAATGATTACTGCTATTTTCTTGACTTTTGGTATTTTTACTCAGATAGGCGCAGGCCTTATTATCGTCTCTATGCTTGGTGCAATCTATATGAAAATATACGTCTAGAATACGCGATTATACTGAACAAGGGTTTGGATGGCACTATGACCTCTTAATCCTATTAAGTGCTTTAGTGCTTTTTACCACCTTTGAAGGTGCTTAAGTAATCCTTTAAAACTTAATCTTTTTTAAATAATAATTATATGGCTAAAAATGTATCTGAACAATTATTGGACATTCTGGTAAATGTTGGCGTAAAACACGTATACGGAGTTACGGGGGATGCCCTTAATTTTTTTGTAAAAGCGATTGAAGAACGTGAAGATGTGGACTGGATAGGAATGAAGCATGAAGGGAATGCCTCTTATGCAGCCTTTGGTGAAAGTCAGACATCCGGGAGACTAGGTGTATGTGCCGGAACGGTGGGGCCAGGAGCCCTTCATTTAATCAATGGGCTTTACAATGCCAAAAAAGAACGGACCCCAGTTATTGCGATTACTGGGCAGGTGGACCAAAGACAACAAGGCACCAGCTTTTTTCAGGAAGTGGATTTAAAAAAGGTGTTTGATGATATTTGTGATTATCAGGCCATTATTAAAACACCAGAACAAGCTCCTATGATTATTCAACGAGCAATTAAGATTGCATTGGCCAATAATTCGGTTTGCAGAATAGAATTACCGGCAAATGTGGCAGAGATGAAAGCTGAAAATCAACAATTTATACATCCTATAAAAAAATATTCCTCACGTCTGGTTCCCCGGGAAGAAACAGTTATAGAGGCTGCTTCGCTTTTAAATAAGGCAAAAACAGTAGGTATTTTAGCAGGGGATGGTTGCCGTGAAAGTCGGGATGCAGTACTGGAACTATCTAAAAAACTGAAAGCACCTATAACCCATAGCCTTCGTGCCAGCGATATTTTTGACCACGATACAGAGAATGTGGTTGGGCTTTCCGGACTCATAGGAAACCCTTCGGGTTACAATGCGGTGATGAAGTGTGATTTGCTGCTCATGTTGGGAACCGATTTTCCCTATATCGACTTTCTGCCACATGACACTGAAACCATTCAAGTAGATATAAGACAAGAAAATATTGGAAATAGGACGGCTGTAGACTTAGGGGTTTGGAGCGATATCTCCTCTTTTTTAGAAATGCTCCTTCCGAAAGTACATGAAAAAGATGATTCTGATTTTAATGAAAAATTGAAACAAAGTTTTAACGATTGGAGAAATAACATGAAAGATCAAGCTTCTCCAGAACGTGATAATGAACCTTTGCATCCGCAAATCTTTGCGGGTTTCGTGAATGAACATGCATCCAATGATGCTATTTTCACAGTAGAAACCGGAACTTCCGCAATTTGGGCTGCTCACCATATTTCTTTTCATAGCCAGAGACGTGTAATTGGCTCTTTTAACCACGGTTCTATGGCAGTAGGCTTGCCCGCGGCCATTGGAGCGCAATTTGCCAATCCCAATCGGGAAGTTTGGTGTCTAAGTGGAGATGGGGCTTTCAACATGGCAATGCAGGATTTTATAACAGCCGTTAAATACAACCTACCTGTAAAAGTGCTCATCTTTAATAATTCTGAACTTAGTTTTGTAAAACTGGAAATGGAACAGGTAGGATTGGCTCCAAGCCTGGACGCGTTACATCAGAGCAATGTTAATTTCGCTGAATACGCCAGACTATCTGGTGGGGATGGCGTGAGGGTAGAACATGCCAAGGACATTGAAGCAGCTATTATTCAGGCAAAAAATAGTAAAAAAGCATTCATTATAGACGCTGTGGTTAGTAGCGGTGCGTTATCCTTACCTCCTCATATAGGTCTTAAAGAAGCAGTAGGTTTTGGAACCTCGAAATTAAAGGAAGTAGGACAGGTGATAAGCGGTGATAAAAGCCAGTGGGAAAATTTGAAAAAGGAGCTACAATCCTATTTTGATTAATTTAAATTATACTATGAATAATAGATTTCTTGATGTGCATAAAGTAGTTCATGAAATGAGTAGGGAGACCTGGAGAAATCTTAAGGATTTATATTTTAAAAACCCACAGGTAATTTTTCAAAAAAAGTTGTCAATGTTCCCTCTATAAAAATGATATTTTTAAATAAAATCTTTAACTCAAAAAAGGTCAACCTATTTTAGGACAAAACAGAGATGGAACCAAAAGGAAAAATCGTGGCAATAGGCGGAAATGAAGAAAAAGGAAGTGATCTCCTACCCTATAACAAAAATCAGTCTCAGCGGTTCGTGTTCTTTGAGCAGGGGATTCTAAAGCGTATACACGATGAATTGTATGGTATCGGCACGCGCATTGAAGTCGTAACGACAGCTACTAGTATTCCCGACGAACTGTACCAGGCTTACCTGCATGGGTTCATGATATTAGGCTGTGACAATGTGGGGCACCTTGACATCAGGAATAAAAAGCAAGCTAATAGCCAGGAGATGCTGCAGCGATTAAAAAATGCTGATGCCGTGATGTTTACAGGTGGCGATCAGCTAAGATTAATCGCTGCTTTCAGCAACTCAGAAGCCCTAAAACTGATGACTCACCGCTACTTCCACGAGGAGAAATTCTTAATTGCTGGCACCAGTGCTGGTGCCATGGCTCTGTGCCAGGTTATGATAGAAGGTTCTACTGAGGTAAAGCCCCTAATAAAAGGTATTGTGTCAGTGGGTTCAGGACTCGGCTTACTGCACAGCGTAATCATCGATACTCACTTTGTAAAACGAAGACGCATCCCCCGTATGATTGAAGCGATTGCCATGCACCCGAAATTGTTGGGTATTGGCCTGGGGGAAGACACCGGTATCCTTATCTCAAAAGGGAATGAAATAGAGACGATAGGTTCCGGTCTGGTAGTGATCCTGGACGGCCGAGAGCTTCAGGAAAATAATTTCTCTCAGCTTAAAGCTGGAGAACCCCTTTGCATGGAACACCTTATCATGCATGTACTCCCTAATGGCAGGAGCTATTTTATTGATAAGGCTGGGAAAAAAGTTGGAAATCGAACGCTCCGGAATGGCTAAGCAGGGAAAACTCTGAAGGGAAAGGAAACTTTTAAGTAAAATACTGGAATAGGGAATGGCAGCAAATCATCTGTGGAAATGTATCTTCTTATGTAATAAAATAATTCAGCCCAACGAGTCCGAGGGTGCCTTGAAAGAAATATATTCCCAGCTAGAAAAGCAGCGTGGGCAAATAGCCGAAGTGCATAAAATTCAAAGCCTTAGGCCAGAAAGTATTGTAAAACATATGGATTTGTATATGGAGATTATGTATTCCAAATTTGAACTTTCTAGGACCCAAAGGGAAATGATGGCTGTTGTGGTCTCTAAAACCAATAATTGCAACTATTGTATAAAGCACCATGCCAGTGCCCTTCAGATGTATTGGAAGAATGAAAACAAGATTGAACGCCTGAAAAAAAAATTCTCAGTATAGAGCTTTCTGTCGAAGATCTGGCGCTGTGTCTTTTTTCTTGAAGCCTAACCAAAACCTTTTATAATCGATGCGATTACGAATCCGGGCGAGCTTTCCCTGCCGCCAGATATTACTTTAGAAGAAGCTTGGGGTTTTGGCAAATTCAAAGTCAAGGAAATCCTGTTGGCTGTTATAGGCACAGAAAAACAACCTTATGGACGAGTTTAAAATTCTAAAAAAAATATAACCTTAATTCTTACAAAATTTTATTTATGAGAGAAGCTATAAAATTTACCTTCATCGCCCTACTAATTCTTGGTGTCATAGTTTTTACGGGCATTTTTCCCATTTGGGGATTTTCAATTATGGGTATTGCCGTATTTGCATTAGGTATCTACGACCTTACGCAAACAAAACATACCATTCTTCGAAATTTCCCTGTTATTGGCCATATGAGATATCTATTGGAATTGATTGGCCCAGAGTTGCATCAATATTTTGTAGAGAGTGATACGGACGGAAAACCGATAGATCGAAACCACCGATCCTATATATATCAACGGGCAAAATTGGAAAAAGAAACACATCCATTTGGAACCGAACTCAATGTGGAAGCCGAAAATTTTAAATGGATGGAACATAGTATCTATCCTGCTAAAATATTGGATGCGCCACCACTTATTACCGTTGGTGGCCCAACCTGTACGCAACCTTATTCGGCCAGTTTATTGAATATTTCTGCTATGAGTTTTGGTGCAATTAGCAAGAATGCCGTTTTGGCGTTGAATAAAGGTGCGAAAGCCGGAAACTTTTTTCATGATACGGGCGAAGGTGGGATTTCAGAATATCACCGTCAAGGCGGAGACCTTGTTTATGAAGTGGGAACGGGATATTTTGGATGCCGAACCGAAGACGGTAATTTTTCCGCAGAAAAATTCAAGGAAACGGCCGCTTATCCCGAAGTCAAAATGATCGAGATTAAAATTTCGCAAGGAGCAAAACCGGGACACGGCGGAGTTTTACCCGCGGCTAAGAACGATGAAGAAATTGCAGAAATACGTGGTATAGAACCACATATCGATGTGATTTCGCCTCCAGGACACAGCGCTTTTAGCGATGCCAAAGGACTTTTAAGGTTTGTACAGCAAATGCGTGAGCTTTCCAACGGAAAGCCTATAGGTTTTAAATTGTGCATCGGTAAAGAAGAAGAATTTATCGAGATCTGCGAAAAAATGGTAGAGACGGGAATAAAACCAGATTTTATCACCGTTGACGGTGCAGAAGGTGGAACTGGTGCGGCGCCTATAGATTTTACCAACTATGTTGGTATGCCTTGGGAAAAGGCTCTTATTTTTGTGGTTGACCAATTGAATGGGTATGGACTTAAAAAAAACATTAAGGTATTAACAGCAACCAAAATAATAACCGCCTTTGATATTTTTAAAGCGCTGTGTCTTGGCGCCGACGTTTGTAACTCGGCTCGAGGAATGATGATCGCTTTGGGATGTATTCAATCGCTTAAATGCGATACCAATAAATGTCCAACGGGCGTTACAACCAACAATCCATCGCTAATGCGCGGTCTAGTGGTCGAGGATAAATGGGAACGGGTAAAAAACTATCATTACAGAACGCTTCATGATTTCTTAGAGCTCTTTGCAGCGGCAGGTTGTACAAGCTGCGATCAACTTCATAGAAAATTTATTCATAAGAAAATTGGAGATGAAATATTTTCCTATGAACAGCTCTATCCAACGGTTTCCGATAGTGCTTATGTAATAAAAAATAGTGGGAAATAAACTTAAATAATTGCAGCGTGGGCAAATAGCCGAAGTCCATAAAATACAAAGCTTGAGGCCGGAAAGTATTGTAAAGCAATTGGAGCTTTATATGGAGATCATGTTCAGTAAATCTGAACTTTCCAGTCTTCACATTTAATATATAATTGTTGGATGGTCAAACTCCAGTTTTGAAGTGTGCTGGTCAATTTCTGGTCAATGTTCTTTGTGTCCATAAACACCAGTTTTAACAATACCATTTCACTAGTGAATCCTCTGGTCTTGGTCACCTTTCACACTTGTAGATGGAAGTCCTCAGGGCAAACGCATTAAAAAAAGTTTAAGTTAATTGGGTAAAAAAGAGTGCCAATCACTTAAAAAACCAGCAGAATATTTGCTGTTTTCAGTTTAAAATATTGTATATTATACTGATAATCAATATTTTACACATTTAAAAACCGCCCAAAAACTAAAGACCATATTTGGTCAAATACCCGACTTTAGACGTTCCCACAAGCAACTTTATGATTTGGAAAGCATCCTTCTCATCGGGATCATTTCAGTAATCTGTGGGGCAGATTCATGGAACGAAATGGAAAACTATGCCAACTCAAAAGAAGAATTCCTTAGCAGCTTCCTTGATCTGCCCAATGGCATCCCTTCGCACGACACATTTAATCGCGTTTTTTCCAATATTGACAGTGATCAATTTGAAAAGTGCTTTATACAATGGGTCAGTGATCTTGCACAACTCCAGCCCAGGGAAATCATTGCCATAGATGGCAAAACAATCAGGGGTGCCAAAGCTGGCGGTAAAAAATCCCCGGTGCACATGGTCAGTGCTTGGGCAAACGACAATAATTTGGTCTTGGGACAAGTCAAGGTTTCTGAGAAGTCAAATGAGATTACTGCCATTCCAGAATTATTAAAGGCCTTGTCCATAGAAAACACCATTGTAACCATTGATGCCATGGGATGTCAGACAGAAATAGCCAAGGCCATCGTCAATAAAAATGCAGACTATATCTTGGCCGTAAAAGACAATCAACCTCAGTTGCTGGAGCATATTGAAGATGAATTTAGATTTGGGAAAACCATGGAATCAAACCTTGTCCAAGAACTGGACCATGGCAGGATAGAAACCAGGACATGCAGTGTGATCGACAACTTTCAGTTTATTGAAAAGACCAATAACTGGGAAAACCTGACAAGTGTTATAAAAATAGAAAGCAAACGTGAGTTTAAAAACTCAGAAAAGCCTGCACAACATGCAATAAGATATTATATTTCAAGTATAAAGGCCAGCTCCCAAGATTTCCAAAAGGCCATTCGTTCCCATTGGTCCATAGAAAACAAGTTGCACTGGACTTTAGATGTTGCTTTTTCAGAAGATGCTTCTAGAAAAAGAACAGGCAACTCCACTCAAAATTTCTCGATACTCAATAAAATCGCATTGAATTTGTTGAAAAATGAAAAATCATCCAAAATAGGCGTTAAAAGCAGAAGGCTCAAAGCGGGATGGGACAACCACTATCTGATAGAAGTGCTGAATCTAATGAAAGTTTAATGCGTTTGCCCTGTGGAAGTCCTCTATATCATCGGCGGTCGACGCATTTTTTGCTACATTTAGTGGCATCATATCTATTAGTAGGTTGCTTTTGGGAATGGCAAGTGTTGGCGAACTTCCAAGTTTGTGGCAATTCCCAAAAGTATCCTAGAGCGCAACTACTGTGGGCTATAGCTGCCGAAGCAGGCTTTTTTTTATTGGGCGATTTTAAAATTGTGGCAGGAATATCATCACAGGGAGCATTAATTGTTTTTTATCGCTGTAAATATTGCACTTATTGTACTTCGGTTTAAAGCAACCGCCGAATTGTCTCATAGGTCAGCTAGTGAATTCCTCTTCAATAATAGGAGAAGAGATAGTAGGTCTCTTCTTCTATATTTTTTAAACTAAATCTTATTCCTTTAAAATACCTTTAGTATAAAGACTTATACTACAAAAGCTGGATCTAGTGCGAAATCTTTTTCTGCCCTCCTGTTTATACTTTTAAAGCTCAAAGTCCTTTATTTTGGCATCAGGATTAAATTCGTCCATTTTATTCCCATTTCCAGCTTTTAGCGGCCATTCTTTGTTGGCTAAAAGCAGCTTTTCCTATTGCTACTACATCAATTTCATTATTTGTTATAACCTGATTGGCCAGTTCCGAAGTGTTAATGTTTCCATTTTCGAAAACAGGTAAATTTGTCCTTTTTTTTGCCAGTCAGGCAAGAGAAGTCACTTTACCATCAAACGCAGGTGCATCAGCATGATTTTCAGTAACATGCAAAAAATCTATCCCAAAGGACTGAGCTATTTAAAAATGATCTCAGCATCTTTTTCAACATCTGCCCATTTGTGCTTAAAAAGAAGCAAATTTTAAACTCCAATGCTCTTATGCAATCTACTGCTGTCTAAAGACGAAATTCCTGTGATCAAGAAAGTCTTGCAGATTTTAATGCTTCCTCAAATTCCTCTGTGGTGAAAACATGACTGGTAATCATTCTCAGGTTTATAAGGGCAGCTTTAAAAGAATCGATTCCCGGAAATTTTGCACTTGCACTGGCATCTGCAATCACACCTACTTCAAAACCTTCTTCCAACAGGTGCCTGGTATGCGATTCTACACATAAATTGGTAGACATTCCTGCCATTAATACCTTTTCAATTTTATATTTTCTGAGTTGCAGGGAAAGATCTGTAGTCTGTGGACCATAAATTTTATGAGGATTGCAAATAACAATATTTTCCTTTTCCAGATGTATTTTAAATTCATCTAAAAAATCGGCTCCGGAGTTCTCAAAACCCTCCATATCCAGTCTGCCCTTTCGTTCATACATTCCTTTAGATTCCATAAATTTCTCTAGTGCGCCTCCAAATTTCCAACCTTTATCTGAAGGAAAGAAATAATGTGGGGAGATAAAGACTTTGATACCATATTCTCCGGCAAGTCTGAAAACTGTACTCATATTTTCGATCGTATTGTTCTCTTTAACACTTTCCTTTACTACCGGCCAAGCCACGCCATCGTCTCTCAAAAAATCGTTTTGAGGATCTGTAATAACAATTGCTGTATTTTTATCTATCTCAAAACCTGGATCAGGTAATCCATTTTCTTTGGCTGCTTTTATGGTTTCCCATTCTGTACTTTTCATAATTTTCTTTTTTTATTATAATTCATTATCACTTCTTATAAATATAAAGATTACAGGAGAAAAAAACTATCTAAAATTGTTAAACTGTAGGAATTCAATCTTAATGTAGGTTTAAGGAATTAATTTTCTCCTGTTCTAAACGGCAATTCTCAAGGTCTTCTAGGTCATAACTGTGTTTAGATGATACTCATAAGGAGTGGCTTTGTGACATGTCTATTTCCACAACGCCGTAGTCAATTATACACATGGCACCATCACTCCGAAATAACCAATATATTCTGCCACCATGATTTTAGTATTCATTAAAGCATTAAATCGTTTTGAACATAAAACTAAAATGAACACTATAATTTAGTTTGTAAATAAGATCTTTAAATTTCTAGTTTACTACAAAGTCTCTTATTCGGTCATTTTCATGCGTAACTGTTTATAATCATGTAGCCTTTGTTAAGAACGAGTCAAAATTTACTACGTCGTTTATTTTCTCTATTAAACCCGTGTCATCTTCATCCATATCAACATTTATAAATTCAAAATCTATGTTGTAGATTTTCTCTTCTGCAATCCGGACACCAATCTGCCCCATGAAATTTAAGTGAATTCATAGTCTACTAGATTAAAAATGATTACGCTTTCGTAAAAGCGTAATCATTTTTAAGAAAACCTGTAAGTATAAAAAAATAGGTCAAACTACTATACTACATTTTGCTTTTCTTTAACAGCAAGTCCTGCCAGAATACCAAATAGTGCAATGTGGATCATTATATTTATCCATTTACCTGAGGGAATGTGTACAAGGATTAATGCCATAAACATGACAAATGCGAGGAAACCATAGGCATACATAAGCTGCTTGCCTAAAAGCACCAAGATCCCAGCGATTAGCTCTAGTGCTGCAAGGATTGCGCCTAAAGCGTACGTACCTGTATCCCCCAAGAAAGCGAGACCACTTCCTTTCAACATGTCGGCCACAGCTTGGAGGCCCACACCGCCCAGAAAACCTTCGATAAATTTTTCCACGCCGCCCCAGACGAATAACAGTCCGATGCTTATTCTTATAATTAAATTTCCTAAATTCATATATTATAATTTTTTAGGTTAATTACAAATGTAGAAAATTTAATTTAAGAGATTACTATATATAATTCCTAAAGTATTATACATTTTTCCATTTTATTAGTTTCTTTGTATATGACTTTAGAATACCAAGATATTGCTGAGGGTGGATCTTTTATACTCACAAATTACAATAGCCAGCCAGGACAACGATTATTAAAGAAAAAGGATTTTTATAAAATAATCTGGGCGCAAGACCGGGACCGTACGCTTACCATAGATGGGTACGAGATTCATTTAATGAAATACCAAATGCTTTTTTGTACCCCCTAAATGTGTTACAGATTCCAAAGGAAACAGGGATAACATCTATGGTTTTCAATAAAGAATTTTATTGTCTTAAAGAACACGATGAAGAGGTTTCCTGTAACGGCTTATTGTTTATGTCGCATCCACAACCCTCCGTGATCAACTTGGACGAAATGCAGATTGAAAGTTACGAGCGGATGTTTGGGATCTTTAAAGAAGAATTTGAAATTAGGGAAAAAATTTAGGGCGAGATGTTGCAATTGATGCTAAAGCGTTTACTTATAAAATCGGTACGTTTGTTAAAGGGTAAAAAGGCCATCCTGAACGTTCCGAAGAATGAAGTAGACTTGATACGTAAATTCCATATCCTTGTTGAACAAAATTTCAGGGAATTACATCAAGTGGCAGATTATGCCGAAAAACTTCATAAATCTCCCAAGACACTTTCCAACCTCTTTAAGAAGTCCGGATATCCTTCACCACTTCAAGTTGTTAATGACAGGCTTGCGCTGGAAGGAAAACGATTATTACTATTCTCCGATCTTTCTGTAAAGAAGTTGTTCATCAATTGGGGTATAAGGAAGGTACACACTTTTCAAAGTTCTTTAAATCGCAAGTAGGCCAGCAACCTATAAAATGGAGGGAAGAGCAGAAAACAATCACAGATCATTAATTTTATTGTCCAAACATTTTCTTATAGATTTTTCCAATAGTAAGCCCTTGCACTACAATACTAAAAAACACAACAAAAAAGGTAATTAATAGCAAGAGGTTGCCGTGATGCATTTTACTCACTCCCAGAGCGAGTGCAATGGAAATACCGCCCCGCAAACCACCCCAGGTAAGAATGAATGAGGCTTTGTTTCTATTTTCGGCCTGATGCCCTAAAAACGAAAAGGGTATTAAAATCCCGATATACCTTGCTATAAGCACAACTATAATTACAATTCCAGCCAATAGAACCGTATGCCAATCGAATTCCAATAGGAGCAAAATAAGTCCCATCATAAAGAAAACGAAGGCATTTAGGATTTCATCAAGCATTAACCAAAAATCTGCAACTGTCTTTTGTATGTTGTCACAGGTGACATCTATATGTATTTTATTACCTATTATCAATCCAGCAACTACCATTGCCAATGGCCCGGAAATATGTAACAAGTGTGTTATTGCATAACCTCCTACCACAACAGCCAAGCTCACCATAGTGGCCAATCGCGGGTTCTCCTTGACCAATAACATAGACCTATAACCTCCAAAACCTAGTATCGTCCCAAAAGCTAATCCACCACCTATTTCCTTTAAGAATAACGCTCCAATGTCACTTATAACCATATCTGAAGAACCATCGGAAAGGGAATTGACAACAAGCAACATCCCCGAAAAAAGGATGACTCCAATACCATCGTTAAAAAGAGACTCTCCCTTAAATTTCACTAAAAGGGATTTGGACAATGATGATTTGTCCAAAATGGATAGAACAGCAATGGGATCTGTTGGCGAGATCAATGCACCAAAGAGTAATGCATAAACAAGCGGTAGCTCCATGCCTATTAGAGGTGCGATAAAATATAATACCGTACCCACAACGCCAGCAGTAATAGACACCCCTATTGTGGCAAACAATAAAACCGACCATTTAGAACAGTCTAATTCTTTTAAGTTAACATGGATGGCACCTGCAAAGAGTAAAAAACCCAATAACCCGTCAAGGAGTAGACTTTTAAAATCAATTCCTTCTATTGTTTGACTCACAAAATAATAAATCTTCGGGAACATTTCTTCAGTTATAATTATAATTACGGCAAGAATAATTCCAATTAGGAATAAACCAATACTATTGGGCAACTTCAGGTACTTATAATTAAGTACACTAAAAATTACGACCAAGGAAAACGTGATGCTATAAGTTTCAATCATGCACAGTTTGAATTATTTTATAGAGGTCGCTACTTAAGTACATATTAATTTGCTATGGTATAATTTTGGTTTATCCATCATTCTAGAAATAAGATTGTGCAATATAGTTTTCTTGCTTCCACTTCTGTTCAATCTGTAAAAAAATTCGTCAAAATATCCATTGATATGAAAAGGGCTCACATAGGAATAAGTTGTCCGGATCCAAGATTTGACCTGATGAATCATAGTGTGCAGGATCTTGAAGTTCTTCCCCGTATCGCTGGGTATCTGTTCAATTTTATAATCCTTGGCTATTGGCCTATAACCACGCCACAGATCTGTAGTGACATTGGCAGACCTTGAAATATGCCTATCGAATATTGGACGCAGTTCTTTGGCAGAAAAGTCATTTATCTGGTTTACATACATTCTTTTCACTTTTTCTTTATCTGTTAGCTCAAGTGCAACGACAGCCTTCTTTTTCTTGCTATCATAGCTTCTTCCGACTTTACCATCCTCTTTACCGCCTACCACAAATTCATCTATCTCCACTCGATTGACCATCGGGAAATTCCCACTGGACTTCATGGCCTCACGGACCTTATACATGAACATTCGTGCGGTATATGGGGTGATGCCCAGTCGCTTTGCCAAGTAACTTGCAGATAGGCCACGGGTGGTGGTCGCCATTTCAAAACAAATAATAAAAGCCTTGTCCAGTCCGAATTTCACTTTATGGAATAGTGTATTTGCCGAAGGTGACTCCGTGTGGCTACACTTATTACAGGTGCGACTGTAGTTGGCACGTACCTGACACCTGGAATGACTGCATTTCACGCATATAAAGCCTTTTTTCCACTTGATCTCGGATAGATATTCCTTACAAGAATCCACAGAATTGAACCGAGCATAGAACTCTTGGGCATTTTGTCCTTCAAAATTAATCATAATATCTCTTGTTTATCGGTTACGAGGATATGAAACTAAATAGCGACCTCTATTATTTTAAATAATACTGAATGTTTAAATTAAATTAGATTGGCATTCGTAATCACTTTGTAGTCCCCGCTCGCTATGTTCATTATTATTTTATCCGTGGAAACAAGGTCTTCCAGTTTCCCAAACCGAATATCCAGAGCAACGCAAGTTTTAAGCATATTGGGCAAATTCTCCATCACCTGAAACGGATCAGATTGAGCTATCACTACCCTGCTGCCAAAGCTCCCATTTCCGCCGCAAGGGCAAAGCTTTCAATCCTGATCACATCACAGTTTTTATATATCCCTTCGCGATACCAATGCTTAAACGGTCTTGCCATTTCTCTCCCTTCATTCTTGACATTATAAGGTTTTAGCTGCTTTCTTTATTTTTTTTAAATTATTACATCTAAAAAATTGTTTGCTCATTACCTGTTATTTAAGACTAAATCTTCTACTCTTTTTTTTACCAATAACTTAGTGTCAATCTTTGATTTTCAATCCCTTTAAAATTTTGAACTCTCTTCAATAAATTTCAAAGTGGACCTATTTAAGTAATAAGCTTCGATCAATTTCTAAATTTAAGAATATAATTTTTATCTAATTCGTTGTAAACCTTATAAACAAAAGGTTTTGAGTTTTTAAACAATTAAATTTTTCTAATTTATGATCTCAGACTTAACCGAAATATCAGAATTATCAGAAAAATAGATTAAGCTAATATTAACAATAGTTGAAAATGAAATTGAAATTAATGCATCTCTTCCCGGAGGAGGGATTTTGCATATAGAGAAAGAACTTCCTTATTTAATTATTTACCGGCAGATACCAAATGATCCAGAAACTTATAGAATGGTTATTAGTGAAGCTTCATACTTAATAATTGGCACGTCAGATTTTACTGGTTATCAAAAATTGCTATTCGAACTATCTAATTTATTGTCGACCAAATTCAAATCTTACTTATTACTAGAGCTCTATTCTGGAGAACAAACTAGTACAAGTTTTATTCTAAAAGGTCCAGAAAAAAAATTACCGACAACTCTGAAAGTACTTAAAGAAGAATTGGATTCTATAAATTCAACATTTTCTGGGCTATACCTAAAAACTGAAATCAAAGACACCACCCATAGACAAGCGAAGGGCGATAAAGAGCTTTTAAGATTTGAGGAAGCCAAACAATGTGGAGCGCTGGTACTGGGTCTTGAAATCCCTCCTATTTACCGAGGTGAAACTTTTAAAACCTATCCTGTATTCTTCAGAAATTTCAGGGATTTTATAAATAGAGCAGTACACATTGCTATTTTTGATTACATCAGGGTGTAAACTTCCTGTGGTGTAGCAAGTTTTAATGCCCTTGGAAGAAAATATTTAAAAGAGAAAGTTTTCGAGATCGATAAAAAACTCGCAGACATTGAAAATTCATTTCAGTTTTTGTGGCTGGTCTCTCCAATAAATATTCATGAAATTAAGGAGACTTTTATTGAAAGTAAGTACAAGAAATTATTGGATTATCATTACAGATTGCTCCCAATAGATCCGGATGTCCTTAAGCGTAAACTTTACAATCTCAAGATCGAAGATATAGACGATCCTGCAATGTCTTATCTCTTCAGAGAAAAAAGAGAGGAGCTAGATCAGCAAATTACCATGCTAAGCGAGCGGGGTACTAAGAATTTCCTATATGACAGTGTGAGGTTATACCAAGGAATAGATCCTCATTTATGTAGCGAGGCAAAACAAATTCTTGAAAAAATACCCGAAGTAGCATTTACTGAAGACGATAAAACCTTGGATTGCAGAGCTTTTAGTAGTCTCGCCAGAAAAGAATTTGATTTTTTCAGAAATCAGGATGAAAATTTTAAATGCAAAGTACACATCCGCAAAGATGTGAACATTATGATGGTCTCGCAAGGGGAACTTTATATTCCATAAGACTATAAATTAAGTGAAATTGATGCCAAAGGTCTTATCCAGCATGAAGTAGGAACCCATGTCCTTACCTATCATAATGGTTTATAACAAGCCTTGAAACAACTAAGTATAGGACTGGCAGATTGTGACCCGCTACAAGAAGGATTGGCTGTAATGTCTGAATATCTTGTGGATGCACTTACTCCAAATAGGCTTAGAACACTTGCGGGAAGAGTGATAGCTGGAGAGGCAGTTAAACAAGGAGGCGATTTTCAAGAGATCTTTAGGCTACTTACTCTTACTTACAATTTTTCTTCGGAAAGAGCTTTTAATATCACTTCCAGAATTATGCAAGGAGGTGGTTTTTTAAAAGATATTATTTACTTAAAAGGATTGGTAGACTTAAGAAAACACTTGCAGGAAGGTGGCGATTATGAATCTTTACTTACTGGAAAATTTGCTTTAAAACACACGAAGATCATTGAAGAACTAACAGATAGAAAAGTGCTTAAAACTGGCACGTTACGCCCAAGCTATCTCCTAAATGAAGAATCAGCTAAAAGAATTAAATTAATCAGAGACGGGCTACCTATCTCGCAAATGATAACCAAATGAAAATTTGTTTTGTAGTAAATGGTATTGACACAGAAACCTGTGGTACCACAGTATATATTATGTTTGAAGCTTTAAAAAGAAAACATGAAGTACATATGATGGGAGTCGGGGATTTCAACTTTAAACATGACGAGTCAATAAGTATTAATAGTGTTTCACTATCCAAAAATATAGATCCAAAATCTCCGGAAGAATATTTGGAGTTATTGCAAAGTGAGAAGGCTAAAAAGAAGACTATTGTTGCAAAAGATCTTGATGTATTGTTTATCAGAAATAATCCTACAGAAGAAGGAAGTTCCAGACAATGGGCAGAACAATCAGGAGTTGCTTTTGGAAGAATGATACAACAAGAGGGAGTCTTAGTTTTAAATGATGCCTATGCCCTATCCAATGCATTTATAGATAAGCTTTATTTTGAAGAGCTTCCAAGTAGTATAAAACCATCTTCTTTAATTACAAGAAAAAAGGACGATATTTTAGATTTCTTCGAGAAGCATAAGAAAATGGTTTTAAAACCACTGGAAGGTTCCGGAGGAAAAGATGTGTATTTAATAGATAAAAATGAAAAAAACCTGAATCAGATAATCGAAAATATAACACAACAAGGATATGTAATTGCTCAGGAATTTCTTCCTGCAGTTAAACATGGAGATGTTCGTGTTCTACTTATGAATGGTCGGGTAATGGAAAAAAATGGTACTTATGGTATAATTCGTCGTGTTGCGGGAGAAGGTGAGTTTAGAAGTAATTTCGCCTTAGGAGCTTCTGCAGATAGCAGTCCATTAACAGATGCTATAAAAAAAATTATAGATATTACAGCTCCAAAATTAATTAGAGACGGTTTGTTTTTTGTTGGTTTAGACATAGTAAAAGATAAATTGATTGAGATCAATGTTCTAAGTCCTGGTGGCCTGAATCATTTTAAAGATATTGGTTTACCAGATTTTAGTGATGTAATTGTGGAGTCTATCGAGAAAAAAGTGGAATATAAAAGATTATATGGTAACACAATTTCCAATAGGGAATTAGCTACTATGACCTAAATCAAGAAACTCGGGGCAAGCCCGCCCGAACGGTACGGGCGGGCCCACGAGGTGTGAATTGAAAAATTACTTTTAAAATTCGAGGCATCCCGATGGCTCCTATGTTTGCATTTGGAATAAATTTCTAGTTTTACAGATATAAGTGAAAGAGGGTAAGAGTCAACCGATGGCTAGATAATCATAAGATATATCGACCGATAGATAGGACCTTATCCTTTTATATCTCGTAGAGTTTGAACAGAATGTAAGGAACCTTAACGGTATCCAGAATATCCAACCAGGAGAAAAGACGAACAGAGATTTTTCACTTTTAATTTAAAAAATTTGAACACGTGAAAAAAGTTTTAAAGGAAGTTGCAGGTATTGATGTAGCTCAAAAGGAATTAGTTGTATCTCTAGGAAGGCTCTATGAGAATTTGGACATTGAAATCATATCATACAAAGTGTTTAAAAATACTGAAAATGGTATAAAATATTTTATCGATTGGGTAGCTAGCAACAGTAATAATGCAAATAGCGTTAGATATGTCATGGAAGCTACCGGAGTTTATCATGAAAAACTCGCCTATGCCCTTGATGAAAGTGGTTTTGATTTAAGTATTGTATTGCCTAATAAGATTAGTAATTTTTTTAGGACATTGGACATAAACACTATTACTGATAAGACAGCATCTCAAGCTATAATGAGGTTCGGTCTTGAACGTAAGCTAGATAACTGGAATCGTCCAAAAGAGGCTTATAGACAGCTCAAGCAATTAACCCGAGAGCGTGATCAAATAGTAGATCAGAGATCAATGGTCAAAAATCAGCTACACGCAGAAAAAGCAGAAGCTGTGCCAAACGAAAGAAGTCTAAAACGCATTGCAGAGAGAATCAAATTTCTCAACGGACAAGAGAAAGAAATCAAAATGGATATAGCAACGTTGCTAAAGGATTATCCTGATATTATGGAGAGAGTAAAGAATATATGCACTATACCTGGCGTGGGAGAGCTGACGGCGGTCATAGTATTAGCTGAGACTAATGGGTTCGAGCTAATAAGAAATAAAAAACAGTTGACTGGTTATGCGGGTCTAGATGTTAGGGAAAAACAATCAGGTACATCTGTAAAGGGTAAACCGCGGATATCGAAAAAAGGAAATAGGCATCTTAGAAAATCATTACATCTACCTTCTCTATCATCCGTTAAGTATAATAAATCTCATAGAGATCTATATGCGAGAATAGTTGCCAAAAGCGGGATTAAAATGAAAGCACTGATAGCTGTTCAGAGAAAAATGTTAGAACTTATATTTGTAGTAGATAAGAATAAAACTAGGTTTGACAATGATCATCAACAAAAAAGGACACTAGATGCAAATGCAGAAAGTATCCTTTTACAGACTAGCTTATAGCCGTCTTGAGTAACAAAAATAATAAAATAAAAGAGAAAACCTTTTGTTAGTTAACACAGAATCTATCGGGACCGGGAATTAAACCCTCAATGAAGGATTAAATCATTGAACTATGGAAAACAACTCCAGAATAATAGGAAAATAATCAAGTGGCAATAAAGGAGCATTATTATTTATAACTGCGGCGGTTCATGGTAATGAGGCTTCTGGAGTAGAAGCATTAAAGCGAGTATTTACGGCTTTACAGAATACTAAGCCAAAAATAAATGTTTGTGTAGTTGGGGTCATTGGAAATAAATCGGCGCTAGAGAAAGATGTGCGCTATATAGACGAAGATTTAAATAGGACTTGGACTGAAGACAACATTAGTAATGAGAAAAAAGAAACCAGTGAAAAAACCGAAATGCATGAGATAATTGAAGTTTTAGAGCAATTCCCAGAAGCTAAATATTCCAAACGCTATTTTATGGATTGCCATAAGACCTCTTCAGATAGTTTGCCGTATGTTTCGGTTCAATTGGTAAACGACAATAATAAATGGGCTCAAAATTTCCCTACCTATATTGTTCAAGGATTTAGTGACATTGTATATGGGGCGATCGATCACTATTTAAGTAGAAGCGGTTTAACAGGTTTTACCTTTGAAGCCGGCCAACATACTAATAAAAATTCTACTGAAAATCATGAAGGTATGATGTGGCTTGCACTAAAAGAAGCTTGTGATTTAGACCTTACCCAAATCCCCCAATATCCTTTATGTGTCGAAAAGTTTTCAGTGAAAAATGCACCAGATCAAAAAACCTTTAGAATAATATATAGACACGGACTTGAAGAAAATAATAGCTTCGAAATGAAATCTGGATTTAAAAATTTTCAGAAAATATATAAGGGAGATCTAATAGCTTTACAAAATGGCAAAGAAATAAAAAGTGAGTGGGATGCTCGAATATTTATACCACTATACCAATCTCAAGGGAATGATGGATTTTTTGTTATTGAGGAAGTAAAATAAAAATGGTTTCTTATTAAAAAGAAATATCCATAGCATGTTAGGATTAATAATTTAAAAATTCAATACATACCGGAGTCAGAACATCGAGTTTTTTACCTGTTTCGGTTAATTTTCCAGTTTCTAAATCAATTTTAAAACTTACCAGGTCGTTGGAATCCTGATTGGCCACATACAAAAAATTTCCGTCGGGAGAGATGGCGAAATTTCTTGGAGTAGACCCCTGGGTATTAGTAAATTCTATATTCTCTAAGCTGCCTGTTATCTGGTTTACAAGAAAAGCTCCAATACTATTATGCCCTCGATTGGATACATATAGAAAGTCACCTGAAGGATGCACATGTATGTCTGCTGCAGAATTTTCTCCTTTGAAGTCTTCAGGTAAAGAAGAAATTTCCTCGAGGTGAGTTAGCTTCCCATTTTGCTCTATTTTAAACGTACTTATACTTCCGTTGAGCTCATTGATAGTATAGGCGTGATCATTCGTCTTGGAAAAGGCGAAGTGTCTTGGTCCACATCCTTCAGCAAGTTGAATGAAAGGAGTTTTGTTTGGTTTTAATGATTTTGAATCGGGATCCAGATCAAAAATCCAAATACGATCATTCCCAAGGTCTGTGATATAAACAAATTTATTATTTGATGATATATTCACCGAATGGGGATTGGATATTCCAGGATTTTCAAGTGTAATCTTCTGTAGCTTTTTCAGACTTCCATCTTCATTTTTTTCATACACCACCACCACTCCCCCAACATAATTGGCAACAAATACAAAGCGACCAGATTGATCTTCAGCAATATAACAAGGCGCGAAACTTTCGGTAGAAATACTTCCTGTTTGCTCCAAGCTGTGATCTTCATTAATTTTATAGGAATAGATCAATCCCGCCGGCCCATCGTTAGGGCCAAGTTCACTTACCGCATAAAGATATTTGTTGTCACCAGAGGTTTTCACAAAAGAAGGATTAACCACCTTAGCAACCGTTTTACCCATCTCCAGCGATCCGGTCTCAGGCTTTTGATAAGCCAAATAAATTCCTTCTGCCTGACCATTTACATGGCCCTCTTTTTTAGTGTAGGTTCCAATATAAATTGGATTCCTTGTGGAGGTGGAATTAACAGCTACATCAGCTTTTTGTTCATCTTTTGTTTCGTTCTTACAGGAAGATAAAAAAAGTAGCATACATAAACTGCCTAAGAAAATTCTTTTCATTGTGAAATAATATTAACTAATTAAGCTGAGGCCTTTGATTCACCTCAAACAATAAATACTGCCCCAAGATATAATTTTGATAACTGAGGATGAGATTTGCAAGCAGTAAAATCGTTAAAAAAATGATAAATAATATTCAATTAATGTTAAAAAGCAAAGATATTATAAAATAAAAGTAATTAGGCGCTTGGGTTATTCGCTAATATCGATATCTTTAAAAGATATTAAATATAACATATAATTTAAACCACAATTATGAAAAAAACATTTTTAAGTTTAGCAATTGCAATTTTAGTTACAACAGGTTTTACTTCTTGCAAGGATGAAACTAAACTCGACAATCTCGAAGATAAACTTGAAAATCGTTCAGATGATTTAGAAGATGCTTCCAATGATATCGGTGATGCTGCTGATGACGTTGAAGAGGCTTTGCTAAATTTGAGAGACGCTTTAGAAGAAATAGATAATTCAGCAGATAGAGAAATAGTACGTAAAAGAGTGAATAAGATTTTTGATGAGATGGAATTAAATACGAATAAATAGTTTTTATTTTATACCAAAATACTTTTTTGGGTTCTGCAGATTTATTGCCAATTTTGAAATATGAAACTAGTATTTATACTATATAACTCTATTTAAACCCCTTGTAAAAATAAGGGGTTTTTATTTTACAACCATTTCTTACGTTTAAAATATAAGATCATACCTAAGAATACTAAGATCATAAGACCCCAAAGCACATAATAGCTGTATTTCCATTGTAATTCTGGCATATACTCGAAATTCATTCCGTAGATACCGGCCATAAAGGTTAAAGGAATAAAGATAGATGCCATAATGGTTAACACTTTCATTACTTCGTTCATTTTATTGCTAATGGTAGTCATATACATATCCATTAACCCCCAAGTCATTTCTCTGTAGATCTCAATATTCTCTGAAACTTGGATGATATGATCGTACAGATCCCGAATATAGTTCAGTGTTTTTTCCTGAATGAGTGTACTATCTATTTTCTCCAACCTACTAATTACTTCTCTCAAAGGAAATACTGCTCTCCGAATCCTGAGCACTGTTCTTTTTAGTTCCTGAATCTCAAAAGTAATATCATCGTTAGGTTGAGCAGTAAATAATTGCTCCTCTAAAGTTTCTATTTTATCGCTTATCTCTTCAATAACTACAAAATAATTATCTATAATAGCATCCAAAAGCGCAAATACAAGATAATCTGGCCCACTGTTTCTTAAACGACCTTTAGAGTTGGTTAAGCGTTCGCGAACAGCATTAAACACGTCGCCATCTGCTTCTTGGAATGTTAGAACGTGATCTTTCCCTATAACAATACTAATATGCTCATGTTCTAAAATGCCATTTTCCTTATGGTATAACATTTTGGCAACGATAAATAAGTAGTCCTGATATTCATCAATTTTAGGGCGCTGATTAGTATTTACAATATCCTCAATGATAAGGGGATGAAGTTTGTAATATTTCCCTAGCTTTTCAATTTCAGCAGTATTACTTAAACCATCTACATTTATCCAAGTAATATTTTCCTCATTTTCAAATTTAAACGTGGCTTCCACATTATCAAAAATAAACCGTTCGTAGTTTACTTTATTATAGTCTATAACCTCCACTTTAATTTCTGCAGATTCCTTTCTACCAACATAAGCAACGGTTCCTGGAGCTTTATTAAGTGCATTGGTAGATTTAGGTCTTCGCTGTAGGTGCCTATGTCGTTTTGCCATAAATTATAAGTTTGCATAAAAATAACAAAGTTTTTCGTTTAAAGTGGTTCTAGAACTTTTTAGGCTAAGTTTTGCGATTCTACTTCGGAATACTTAAACCTATCTCCTATTTTTGCCACATGGAAGAAAAGCAACTTTTTGGTGCGTTAAAGGAATATTTTGGGTTCGATAGCTTTCGTCCTCTTCAGAAAAAAATTATAGATGCCGTCTTTAAAGGGAAAGATAATGTAGTGATCATGCCAACTGGTGGTGGTAAATCTATTTGTTACCAGTTGCCGGGAATCCTTTTGCCAAATATCACTCTTGTGATCTCTCCTTTGATCGCTCTAATGAAAGATCAAGTAGATGGTCTAAAAGTAAACGGGATCGCTGCAGCCTATTTAAACAGCAGTCAGTCTGAAACCGAACAGCAGGAAATTATTGCTAGTGTTGAAAAAAATGAGCTAAAATTACTTTACGTTGCTCCAGAAAGTTTACAGTTTGTAGACAGATTTCTTACAGATGGAAAGGTGAGTTTAATTGCCATAGATGAAGCTCATTGTATCTCTAGCTGGGGGCATGATTTTAGACCTGCCTATACTCAATTAGGTTATTTAAAAAAACGCTTCCCCTCTACTCCTGTTATTGCCTTGACCGCCACTGCAGATAAAGCAACGAGAAAAGATATTTGCCAGCAGTTAAATATTCCCAACGCAAAAATACATGTAGCCTCTTTTGACAGAAAGAATCTTTCCCTGGAAGTGCGGCCTGGAACAAAGCGACTGGAACAAATTCTACAGTTTACTGAAGGTCGAAAAAATGAAAGTGGAATAATATATTGTTTAAGCCGAAAGAATACTGAAGATGTTGCAGCTAAGTTAAAAGCGAATGGTTTAAAAGCCGAAGCATATCATGCAGGTTTAAGTCATTTAGAGCGAAGTAGAATTCAGGAGGATTTTATAAATGATAAACAACAGGTTATTTGCGCAACTATAGCTTTTGGGATGGGGATCGACAAATCCAATATTCGCTGGGTGATCCATTATAATATGCCGAAAAATCTGGAAGGTTACTATCAGGAGATCGGCCGTGCAGGGCGAGATGGATTGCCTTCAGAAACCATGCTTTTTCATAGTTATGCAGATGTTATCCAGCTTCAAAAATTTGCTGCTAACGCAAAAAATGAAGCAGTACAAATGTCCAAACTGGACCGAATGAAGCAATATTCTGAAGCACTTACCTGTAGAAGAAAAATTTTACTGAGCTATTTTGGCGAGTTAAAAAAAGAGGATTGCGGCAACTGTGATATTTGTAGGAACCCACCACAGTTTATGGATGGAACCTTAATCGCTCAAAAGGCGCTTTCTTGTATTTATCGGCTAAAAGGAAAAGAACCTATAACTGTATTGATAGATGTCCTTAGAGGTGCTCAGAATGAGGGAGTTTTAGGAAAAGGCTATCAGGAGTTAACAACTTATGGAATTGGAAAAGATATTTCCTGGAAAGATTGGCAACTGTATATAATTCAGCTTATCAATCTTGGGTATGTAGAGATCGCTTTTCATCTTCATAACCATCTTCAGCTAACTCCAATGGCCAAGGATATTTTATTCAACGGAGGAAAATTAGAGTTAGCTAAAAATCTGGATCAAAAAGAAATTCAGGCAGAACAGTCTAAAGCAACTAAAACTAAAGACAATAGTCTTTTCGAAAAACTTCGCCAACTTAGATTAGGTCTCGCACAAGAGGAAGGAATTCCAGCATATCTTATTTTTAATGATGCTACTTTAAAGGAAATGGAAAAAGAACGCCCAATGACCGATGAAGATTTTATCCAAATAAATGGAGTTGGGAGAAAGAAAATGGAGGATTATGGATATCAATTCATTAAAGAGATCATAGCTTTCAATAAAGAGAAGCGCTTTAAGAAGAAACCTAAAAAATCTGGCAACACACATAAAGAAACACTACAACTTTACACGGATGGACTTAGTGTAGAAGAGATCTCTTTATCTAGAAAATTGGCTCCTTCTACCATTTATTCTCATCTTGTAAAACTATATGAGGAAGGTGAAAAAATAGATCTACTGCAATTAATTTCTAAAGCTGATGTAGATGCAGTAAGGAAAGCTAAAGATGAAATTGAAGATCCCAAAGGTTTGAAAACCTATTACGAATACTTTGATGAGGCCTTAGATTACTGGACCATTAAATTTGCATTAACGATTTTAGAAAAAGAAGATAATTAAGAAATTATATAAATTCTATTTTGTGTAGAATTAATCCGGAAGCAGGTGCGATGTAAGTCATTTGATTGGCTACATCTGCTTTCAAACTTCTCTCTATGTCCGCTAAGCTCAATTCCCCTTTTCCAAGTTGAATAAGCGTTCCCATCATTAGCCTTATCTGGTATCTTAAAAAACCACTTCCTTTAACTACAAGAACATAACTTTTTTCTGGAAAGAAATTGGCCGTATAAATGGTGTTTTCTTGAATTTCAGAAAACACTACATCCCTTTCATATAGACTATTCCCAGAGGAGCGAACGCAGAAATTTAGAAAGTGATGCAAGCCTTCAAAAAGCTTAGCACCTTCCTTCATTAATTCTATATCCAAAGAATCTTGCAAATTGGTCATAAGCGGTGCGCAAAAAGGATGGTTCTTTTCTCCAAAAGAAAATAGATAGTGATATTCCTTTTGTTTTGAATGCTGAATAATATTGAACTTCCCATCTACTTCCTGCATTCCTAAAGCTTTAATATCTGGAGGTAAATTCTTATTCAATAATTTTAGAAATTCGGGAAGATCTTCTAGCTGTTCCTCTTCTAAAAACAACTCGAAAGCAGATTCGTTGGCAGATACCATTGCATCTGTTCGGCTAGAACCAAGAATCTTAAACCTACGATCTGGAAGAATAAATTTAAAAGTTTTCTTAATAAGACCTTCTACGGTTTTAAAACCGGGCTGGCGTTGCCATCCGTGTAAACGATATCCTAAATATTGAACTTTTATTAGGTAATAAAAACGAGTAGGTTGCAAATTTTATGATTTTTAGCGAAGATAGAGAAAAACAAAATATCGCTTTAGACTGATATAATTGTAATATATTTAAAAGAGTTAACTCATCTCAATAAATTACATATGTCAAAGATCTCTAAGTTAAAGTTGGATTCCATGGATTATGCTATCTCTAAATGGATGTATAGTTATGGAAAACCAATTCTAAGGTTTTCTTTAGCAATTATATTTATATGGTTTGGATATTTAAAAGTGATCTTGGATAGTCCAGCTCAAGAATTAGTTGCTAATACCGTCTATTGGTTAGATCCAGAAGTGTTTATTCCAATATTGGGTATCTGGGAGATGCTTATTGGGATTTTCTTGTGTTTCAGATTAACAATACGCTTAGCAATATTACTTCTGGTTTTACAAATGCCAGGGACTTTTTTACCATTAGTGATTTTACCAGAAGTATGTTTTGTTAAATTTCCTTTAATATTAAGTATGGAAGGTCAATACATCATAAAAAACCTTGTACTTATTAGTGCAGGTATCGTAATTGGTGGCACCCTCCGGGAAAAGGAAATGATATCAAAAAAATATACATCTGCAGATGCAGGTTAAATTGTTTTCATCTGTTTATATTGAATCCTCCAATTTCTAATTTTAAAGTTATTCAAAGAACAATGGCGCCATTTCAATGAAAAACTGAAAGAATTCTTGTCATAAAATTAATTTTAATATTAAAATCTTAAAATTCAGAATTTATTTGCTGACGTAATTTTCTGGCATAATCTTCCTCTAACCAGTCCCTATAATTTTTCGTGCTTTTACTAATACAATAGGAATATTGTTTTATTCTAGAAGAAATATCGTCCTTTAATTCTTTTGCAAGAATTCGTGCATCAAAAACATCCTCGCTATTCTCTACGCACATTTTCACATGTTGATCCATAGACCATTCTAAAACAGCTTTAGACCTAAGACCTTTTCGAATTACAACATCATATGCAGCTTCCACATCAAAATCGACAATTTCAGATTGCTGAAATTGCTCTCTCATTTCAGGAGGCATTACATATTTAAATTCACGCTCAATTTCTTCATCGCTTAGTAGATTCTCAAAATAAAAATCTGGAGATCTGAAAAGCTGTTTCCAGTCTACTGGTGCACTCCAATGTCCAAATCTTACTACATTATTACCAAGATCTATTACATTAAATTCAGATTTATTTTTCAAGATTCTAGACCCACGTCCTATCATTTGAAAGTAAAGGGTTAATGACTTTGTTGCTCTGTTTAAAATAATGGTTTCTACGGAAGGTTCATCAAATCCTGTAGTTAATATACTAACTGAAGTTACAATGGCCTCTGGAGTATGTTTAAACCATTTTAAAATATCCTTCCTATCCTGTTTGCTCGTAGTATTGTCAAGATGTCTTATAGGAAACCCAGCATTTCTAAAAGTTTCATATACTTCTTTAGAGGTATTGATACCATTATTAAAAATAAGAGTCTTTTTATTTCTGGATTTATCCAAATAGGCATTCAAGAGTTTTTCCTGCATGCTCATATTGGAGTAAAGCTCTTCAGAAGATTTAACTGTATAATCTCCGTTGATCCCTACTTTAAGTGACTGCAAACCTACATCGTAACTAAATACCTTAGCTTTTGCCAAAAAACCTTTACCTATTAATGAGCCAATAGAATCTCCTACAATAAGTTCTCTGTAATTATCCTTCATAGGAAGCTTAATATTAGAGCTCAAAGGGGTTGCAGTTACTCCTAGAATAAAACACTTTTCAAAAAATTTAAATAATTTTCTAAAAGAATTATAATGCGCTTCATCTATAATAACCAATCCTATGTCCTGAATTTCCAATTTTTCATCATGTAGCCTGTTATTTAGTGTTTCGACCATAGCCACAAAACACATATAATCTTCTTGATCTGGAAGTTCCTTTACTTTACTATTAATTATTTTATTAAGTACCCCAAACTCTGAAAGCATTTTCGAGGTCTGTTTACACAACTCAATTCTATGAGTTAGAATCAAGACTTTTTTATTAGTACGTTGGATAAATTCTCTAACAATAGAAGAAAATATTACCGTTTTCCCTCCGCCGGTTGGGAGTTGATATAATAAATTATAATGGTTAGGATGGGTATCTATTACATTAAAAATCTTATCTATATCTACCTGTTGGTAGTCATAAAGTACTTTATCATTTTTTTTCTCTTCAAGTCCAAATGTTTCAACAGCCATATTTTTGATTTCAACAAGTTTGCAAAAATAGCAGATTTTTAGGTTATACTAAAATGTTTAAGCATATTTAAGTTTTATCTTTTTTACTTCCTGAAAATGCAAATATTGATTATTTTTGATATGATTTAGAAATCCAAGGATATTTTTAAGATATCCACCCCCCCCCCCAATCATAATTTCATTCTCACTTAAATGTCCACTTGGATAATGACTTCACTCCCCCAATTCCCCAACTGTAATTAACAATTAAAATTATGGAAAGGAAAGAAAAAAGATTGGCAGATTACAAAGAAAATTTGAAGGATTGTGTATTAATAAAGAATATGCATCCAGATTCAATTGATTCTTTTCTGTCCCTATTCCATAAGGAATCTTGGCCAAAAAACACTTGCATTCTTAGTGCTTAAAAATTATCCTATCACTTTTATATTCTACTCTCAGGAAGGATTAAAATGTATCACGTAAATGATTGGGATGGTAAATAAATAACCTTATTCTTACTCACCAATTGTGATATTTTTGACCTCTATTGCCTCTTGGATGGCAATAAACATGCAGTATATTATGAGTGTTCAGACAAAGCAAAGCTTATTTCCGCACCTACGGAAGATCTTCGAAAATGGTTGGATGAAAATCCTGAAAACTATAAACAAATTCTGCCCTATGCAGGTAGGCATTTAAGACTCTTAGAAAATTTTGTTTCCGATATAACCTTTGCCGATATTTCAACCCGATTACTTAATCTTTTACCTAGAAACATAATTGAAGAATCGCAAAACCTGAAGTTAAACAATGATCTTCCAGATAAGGAAATTACTAATCTAATAGGATCTACAAGAGCGTTAGTAAATAGGCACCTTCAAGAGCTCAAAGAAAACGGATCTATTAAAATCTTTAGAAAAAAAATGGAGATAAAAGATTTAAAAACAATAGCGTCCTAAACGTTTAAAAAAGAGAAAGGAAATTTTGTTCCACAAAGTTATCTTTATGGTGCAACACAAAAAACCTTTCTCTGATGATAAATATAACGCTGTTTTCTCAAATTATCTCAAAATTAGACACATCAAAATTCAAGAAATTAGCACAATTGCATCAAAGTGATAAACATCAAAAAGGATTTGATAGTTGGTCCCACTTGGTTTCAATGCTATTCTGTCAATTTGCCAAGAGTCAATCTGTACGTGATATAAGCAATGGACTACGTTCTGCCACAGGCAACCTGAACCATTTAGGGATGCTGAAAGCACCCTCGAAATCTACGATTAGCTATCAAAACAAGAACCGTAGCTGGGAGCTTTTTAGGGATTACTATTTCGTATTGTTGGAGAGTCTGGGACAGCAAGCGCAAATGAAGCGAACCAAGTTCAAAATAAAGTCAAAAATATTCTTATTGGATGCTACCACCATAAGTCTTTGTCTAAGCCTTTTTGATTGGGCAAAATACAAGACTAAAAAGGGAGCTGTAAAAATGCACACCCTTCTTGATTATGATGGTCATCTACCTGCCTATGTAAATATTACAGATGGCAAGACAGCGGATAACAAAGGGGCTTATGATGTCCCACTTTTAAAAGGAAGTGTTATTGTTGCCGATAGATTCTACAATGATTTTGCCTTGCTGAATGTTTGGGACAGCAACGGGGTTTATTTTGTGGTCAGGCATAAGGACAACATAAAGTTCAAAACCATCAAAGAGCTGGAATTGCCAGAAAACAAACACCAGCATCTTCTAAAAGATGAGATTATTGAACTGACAGGTACCAAAACAAAAGAAAAATATCCCAAAAGATTGCGCAGGGTTGCCCTATGGGACGAGAAAAATCAGCAGGCCATTGAAGTTATTACCAATCAAACGTCTTGGACAGCAAACACCATAACCGAACTCTATAAGGCCAGATGGGAAGTGGAAATCTTTTTTAGGGACATAAAACAACAACTGCACATAAAGTCATTCATTGGAACTAGCCAAAATGCGGTCATGATACAGATTTGGACTGCGCTGATTACCATTCTAATCCTGAAAGCACTTAAAACACAGGCAAAACACCCTTGGTACTTATCAAATTTGGTAGCCTTTATTAGACTTAACCTTTTTGTGAAAGTGGATTTATACCAATGGCTCGATAATCCTTTTGCGAAGGAACAACCGCCTCCAAATAAATGCATACAAGGGGTTCTTTTTTGAAAATATACAAAAACAGCCGTGAAGACCAGTAAAATGATTAATTTTTAGGTGGCTAAAATTTATTTAGGACAGGATTGATTTAAAAACACTTATTAGAATAATGGCAGACAAGAAAAAGTATAATCTTTATTAATTTTATCAGCCTAAAATTCATTTATAGACAATTATAATAGAAGGTTGTTCTACTTAGGACATATTAGAATGGCTTTATCTCCTTTACCTTTAATATAGTATTAACTCAAGTTTCGCACCCATTGTTTACAGGCTTTGAGCGATAATAAATAGCATGAAAACCAAGGGAAACCCTTGGTTTTACTGTATCTTTAGGTTACCACACATAAAGTACAAAACATGCTACAACACGAAGATATTGCAAAAACCCAAGAATTAAAAGGAAAGTTTACTAAGGTTTGGGTGAGTTCAGAATATTTACAGTCACATCTGAATATTTTAGGTTTTGATAAAATAAAAAGCCGGTTCAGTTGGTGCAAGAAGGCAGGTTTTTCATTCGAGAGCTTGATCTCTACGCTTTTAATTTTACCACTTCTTGGAGTCAATTCCATTTATGGACTTACAGCCAATAAGGGCACGGAATTGAGTAAATGTGGAAAAGATTCGTACTATCGGATTCTAGCTAATCAAAAAATCAACTGGAGAGCTTTTTTGGCTCAGTTCGTAAAGCAGTATTTATTGAAAGATGAACTTTTCACACCTTCGGCAGCCGCTACAAGATGCTTGATCTTTGATGACACGGATCTTCCAAAAACAGGAAAGACCATTGAGGGGGTCTCAAAGATCTACAACCATGTATCAAAAACCTACTACTTGGGCTTCAAACTATTTGTGGCAGGGTATTGGAACGGAAGTGTTTTTATCCCCATCGATTTTAGTTTGCACCGTGAGAGCAAGACATCCAAATTAAAATATGGCCTAACGGCAAAGCAGCGCAAGGCCCAAAAGAAGACACCAAGATGTAGCAAGACAGTTGCGGCAAAGAGGTATAAGGAACTCAATAAAAAGAAGACAGACCTAGTAGTGCAAATGTTCTCAAGGGTTGTAAAGCGTAAAATCCCAGTAGACTACATTTTAATGGATACCTGGTTTACAAGTGTAGGGTTGCTTAAAAAGTTGCGAAGTATTTGTGAGACGGCCCATATTATTGGGATGTATAAATACAATAGTAAAATTGAAGTTAAATCAAAGGTTAGAACATTGTCACAGCTCAAAAAACAGAAAACAAAACCAAAGCGGTGCCGTAGATTTAATTACCACTACCACCACTACATAACTGAAATTGATGGACTTAAGGTTGCCGTGTTTATTTCAAGACGTGGAAAAAACGGCAAATGGCACACGTTGATAACGACTGATACAGCATTAAAATTCGTAAAAGCAATTGAAGTATATAGTATTCGATGGTCAATTGAAGTCTTCTTTAAAGAAGCCAAACAGCTCTTTGGGCTAGGGAAATGCCAGTCCACCAATTTTGATGTTCAAATTGCGCAAATAACAATTACAATGACCCAGTATTTACTCACAAGCATCCGATACAGGATGGAGGCTTATGAAACCATAGGCGGATTGTTCAGAGATTTGAAACAAGATTATATCGAAAACAAGTTAAATATCAGGATATTAGCAGTTGTCGACTTAATACTGACCGTTTTGGAAAAACTAGTAGAATCAATTGATATTGAATATATTACCTGCCAAATAATATCAAATATTGAAGATTTTGGATTAATAACAAATACTCATGAATTTAAATATCAAGCTGTTGCATAAAACTACTCTGGTGCGAAACTTGAGGTATTAACCTAAATATTTATATTCATTGTCGTCCGACAAAAGATATAAGATCGCTGCGCTGCTAGATTCAAGACGTAAGACTTTATCCCAACTAATTGAAAATCAATATTTTAATCTGTATAAATTTTTGAAAAAGGAAAAAATAATTCTGTGTTCCAATAGCAAGCTCCTAAACATTGAAAACAGTCTTAATCCGCGTTACTTCTAGCCTCACCGAAATCCTGAATTTTTTTACCGGATAATACTAATTTATATTATGAAAACTATGCTTTTATTTGTATTTCTGCTATTAAGTAAGGGTGCAATGCCGGCACAAAAAGTTATCCAATCGGGTGAAGCGCCTATAAGCTATGATCCCGATGCTATAATAGTAAATTCCGATTTGTATTCTGTCGTTTTTACTGTTAAAGAAAACTACATTGGAGAATTTTATAAGAATCCCATTCAATTTATGAAACAAAATTTTGATTTTAAAGGCTTATTATCATCCCTTAATAGTTCAGATGATTTTGATGAGTTTTTAGTGACCTTCAAAAGTAAAAAAGGGCATTTAAAGGCTACTTATAACATTGATGTTGAGTTAGTTATTTATTACCTATCAAAAATTTAGTAACAAAACACTTCCATTAGATATAAGACGACAAGTTTATACACAGAATCAAGGATAGACAATGGCGAGTAATAAATATGGTGCCAGTGGAAGATTTGATAGATTTGATAAAGAGTTCTATAAAATTAAACTTGCAAATAATAACAAATTAAAAAATAAAAAAGTTGTTTCAGGTTCTACATCAGATGCAGGTTTAGCTAGTGTTAAGCTAAATATTTAAAAAATGGGATTCTTTTATAAAAATGACAGGATGATTCAAGGAACTTGATAAACCATCAAGCTCCTTGATTTTTTACATAAATAGATCTGATGATAAATAGCGATCTCCACGGTCACAAACAATACTTACTACAACTCCTTCTTCTAATTCTTCACATAATCTTATCGCTGCACTTGCAGAACCTCCACTACTCATCCCTGCAAAAATCCCTTCATCTTTAGCCAGTCGTTGTGTCATTATTTTTGCTTCAACATCACTCACCTCTATAACCCTGTCTACTTTTTTGGGATTAAATATTTTTGGTAAATATTCTTTAGGCCATTTTCTTATCCCGGGAATTCTAGAATTATCCGTAGGCTGTACACCTACTATTTGAATGCTATTATTTTGCTCTTTTAAAAAGGTTGAAGTACCCATAATAGTTCCTGTGGTTCCCATTGAAGAAACAAAGTGAGTTACTTTATTGTTGGTATCTCTCCAAATTTCAGGCCCTGTGGTTTTATAATGTGCTTTCCAATTGTCGTTATTAGCGAATTGATTAATCATATAATAATCGCCGGTCTTCGTTTTCTCTTCGGCATAATCTCTAGCATTTTCTATACCTCCATCTGCATCAGTTAAAGTAACTTTTGCGCCATAGGCTCTCATCGTTTGTACCCGCTCAATAGTTGAGTTCTCTGGCATTACCAGTTCTATGTCAAGTTTGAAGATTCCAGCTATCATTGCTAGAGCTATTCCTGTATTCCCACTTGTAGCCTCAATAAGCTTAGACTCTTTGTTGATGTCTCCCCGCTCCAAAGCACTTTTTATCATATTATACGCAGCACGGTCCTTCACACTGCCTCCTGGGTTTTGCCCTTCCAATTTTAAAAAAAGACTAACCTTAGGGTTTTTGATTAAGGTTTCCGTCTTAACCAATGGCGTATTACCAATTAAACCTAATATAGAATTATTCATTTTTTACTGTATTTTTAATTTTGATTTGAGGCTTATGAGATACCATAGAATTTGATGGTACTGAAGCTGTTAACCAGACATTTCCTCCAATAATACTATTTGCTCCAATTACCGTTTCCCCTCCTAAAATTGTTGCATTCGCATAGATGGTCACATTTTCTTCAATTGTGGGATGTCTCTTTATATTTCTAAGATCTCTGTGAACAGAGAGCGCACCTAAGGTAACACCTTGGTAGACCTTAACATTATTTTTGATAATACATGTTTCACCTATTACAACTCCTGTTGCATGATCTATAAAAAAAGGAACTCCAATATGAGCTCCGGGATTAATGTCTGTTCCAGTTTGTCTATGAGCACATTCAGACATTAGTCGTGGAACCAGAGGTAATCCAAATTTATTGAGCTCATGACTTAGCCTATAAATAGCGATTGCAAAGAATCCAGGGTAAGCCAGATAAACCTCCTCAATAGAATTCGCTGCAGGGTCATTTCTCATAATTGCATTTGCGTCCTTATTTAATTTCTCCAAGATCTCTGGTAATTTCTCTAAATAGGACTGCCATATCTCTTTGCAAGGTTTTCCCGGTTCCCAGCAAACAAGATCTACCAATTCTTGAAAATCTAATTGAAGTTGGTCTATATTCTTTTCCACCGGGGTTGCTTCATCAAATAAAGTATAGAATAATTTATGTGTGAATGCTTCAGATTTTTCACGAATAGCATACTTCAAATGTGGAAATTGCTTTTGTTCCTGAATTTTTTGAATAATAGTCTCTCTCTTCATACTTTATAGATCCTGTATAGTAAGAATTAGCCTTTTTAAAAAGGCATATTTTTTTGTGCCGATTAATTTCAAAGTTATGGATTTATTAATGAAGAATTATAGATCTATGTTAAGGGATACTCTTAAAATAATGACCAAAAAATTTAACTTTTCATCAACGTTAAAAATATATTAAGAGAAAAACACTGTCTTTTATATTTCTGTAAATTAGTGTATTAATCATACTAAATATATAATCATGGCACAATCACAAAATCCTCAAAAGGGACCAGCAAAAAAAGATGAAAAAAAATCTGAACCAAAAAAACAGGATCAGAAAAAAACACAAGAACCTAAGCATTAGTTAGATGAAAGATTTTAATTAATTTCGAAAGCCACCTTAAACAGGTGGCTTTTTGATTTAATTTGTGTCTGTAATTAAACTTTTTTAATCCTTCGGAAATGGAATTAATGATATTCTTTTAATTATTTTTTCACTTAAAGAATATAGCCATTTTAGTTGATCTGTTACTAATTGTAGTTCTTGTAATTGCTGGGCATTGCTCATGTTGCAAGAGCCGTTATGGGACTCCTTTTCTTTAATATTCATATTTATAGATTCAAAGCGTTGCTCAAAATAATTCTGTGCTTCTTCCTTATTGTCTGAATCAAATGTTTTTAAATAGTCGTTATTAGAAATAAAACTTTCGGCGATATCTAAATTATGGGCTATTCCTTCTATATAATTATTAAAATAATTGGAAGCCTTGGTGGTTGGGTGATTCTGAATATAAGTACCTAAAGATGCTAAAGAGGAAAGCAATGTATTGTTTAATACCACAACTTCATAGAATTTATCCAAATGCAACTGTTTAGATTTAGGCTCCTGAGTCATCCTTTGAAACGCCATACTTAAATTACCAGTGGCCAAGAAAGCTGCTTTTCTAGACAGCTTATAGGAAGTTGGCAAATTTCCCTTTTCTTGATAATACATTTGTATAGTTAAAAGGTATTCCTTGTTTGCTCTTAAACTAGCTCCTACAATGGTTTTAATACCTAAAAATTCCCAGGATGGCCACAATATTAGATTTCCAATTGCTGCTAGGCCTGCACCAATAATTGTATCTACAACCCTAAATTGGATTACACTAAGTACATCTGGAGTTAATAATGCATATATAAATACCACACTTAAGGTTATAAAAGTCGCCGATGTTTTATAATTTCTTTGAACCATCGAAAAAGCTAAAACCAAACTGCAGATAGCTAAAATTGCATAAACTGTAGTATTTTGAATTATTAATACGATCCCAGTTGCGATGGCACCACCAATCAAAGTCCCAATTATACGTTGTTTAGATCGTTGTTTGGTAAGACCATAATTTGGACGCATTATAACAATTATAGTTAACAGGATCCAATAAGTGTTTTGTAATGAAAAATAGGTTCCAATGGCAAAACCTATCATAACCACTAGTCCCAATCTCAGGGAATGTTTAAAAATAGCAGATTTCAAACTAAAATTTTCCGTTAGAATCTTTAGATCGTATTCCTGATGTACAAGAAAGCGTTGAGCCTCTGTTCTTTTAATAAAATGAAGATCTTTAAAATCTTTATCACTTAAAATACGCTCAACCTTATTAATTTTCTCAACCTGCTTATGCTGATAATCATATAAATTCTTAAGGAGGATTGAACTTTCTAAAGACTCTTGCTCTTCAGAAAGATCCATAGATACTATTTGATCTCTTATTTTCTGAAGACAATCTCCTAATAGATTAGAACTGGGTATTTTTTTGGATTGTATGAAGGTTTCAGAGATATAATTTATCCTTGAGGCCATGTCAAAGATTAATTGCTGGAATAAGTTAGTTTTCTCGGGATACTTGGATAGAATTTCATCCATTTTTTCGTAGTTCACTGGATTTGCCATGGCCAATTCCAAAATATCTACTAGTTGGATAAAAATCAGTAATCGTTTGCGTTGATAATTTGAGCTACCGGAATTTTTCCGGGAAGAGATAAGAATATCTCTTAAAGTTTCATGATTTGCATTCAGGTTAGCCTGCAAATCCAATAGTTTCCTTTGCAATATCTCCCTATCTGTATTTGGTGCCAATAACTGCCCTCTAACTTTTAGATAACTAGAAGTTAAATCTAGTGCTTGAGATAACAATTGCTCGGTTTGTGCTTTAGGATTTAATTTATGCCATATGATCGTTAATATTAAATACCATAATCCCCCTAAACCAATTAAAATAGCACGTTCATAAAATTCAAGGACGTCTGAAATAGTTGCGAAACTGAGTACCAATGCGAATAATCCTGAAAAACTTATTAAAGATGCTCTAAACCCATAAACCGAAAAATAGGAAAATATGAACATAAGAATCCCAACTATTGGAATAGTTAGCCATACTGTAAAATTCAATAAACCACCTGCTAAACTGGCAACTACAGCAAATAGTGCAGAAAGTAATATACCAAAATTTTTATTCCGAAAACTCCCGGCAACATCACTTGGAGAAGCTAACAGAGCCCCAACAGCTATTGCAAGTCCAATTTCCAATTTATCCATATAGACACCAACAATTATGGGAAGGGTTATTCCTATCCCAAGGATCATGGCTTTCGTGAAATCGGAGCTTTTTAAGAAAAGTAAGCTTTCCTTATAGAAGTCTTTAAAATCAATGGTTATATACTTCAAATTCTGATTTAGGTCTAGTAAACAAAGGTAATAGCTTAAGCGTTGGAGAGCGTTAAACTTTTCTGAAAAAAATTCGTTTTATAAATATGTAAACCAAGTTGGAGATATTATTCGATAATTTTATAAGAAGTATCGAAAGTCATTTTAAATGCTAATTAAAATTTTGAATTTTACTCAATCCCAAATAGAATCTCCTGTCATTTTTTTCCAAACTGTATCATCATCTAATCTTTTTATTTTGGATTTATTTATAATCTGAAAGACTAAGGTTCCTTCCGGCACTTCATGATTATCCTCAAAAGTCACAATGATATTTTTCTTCTTAACAGTATATTCTCCACGCCAAATAATATCTGTAAGCATTATTTCGGCTAAACCATTTTCCAAGAATTTTATTTCGGAGTGGCAGTTAATAAAAAAATCTGTTGTTTGTGCATCTAAACAATCCTGCTCAGTTTTAAAATAAAGATAAATAAATGTTTCATTTTCAACAGAAACCTTATCCTTGGGAAGGTCATTTCTCTCGCAAAAACTTGCCATCAAAAAGAGCGAGGACAAAAATAGTAGCTTTATTTTCATAATGTAACATTTAAATTAAGGCTTATTTAAATTACTAAATATCAACGAATTATCCTCAAAATAAAACCAAATAAATTCAACTATTTTGAGATTAAAAAATTAGTGCTTATTCAATAAAATGATCAAACAAAAAAATGCTGTGAGAACTATTAATCGCACAGCATCTTTAATTTTTGAATTTAAGTATTTATTACTCTTTTTGCTCGGTTGGCATAATATAAACATCATTTATATTAGCTCTATCAGGCTGAGACAACGCATAATAAATAGCCTCTGCAATATCCTCCGCTTCTAAAGTAGTAAGATCCTTAACCATTGGCATAAGCTCTTTTTTGATTTCTTCATCGGTAATTGTTTCTGTAAGTTCTGTTGAAACAAATCCTGGTTCTATGGAAGTCACCTTAATTCCATAAGTTGGAGCTAATTCTTGACGTAATCCTTCAGAAAACATTTTTATTGCAGATTTGGTTGCGCAATAAACCGAACCTCCTGGGTAATATTTTCTAGCTGCACTTGAGGAAATATTAATAATATGTCCACTTTTTTGTTCCATCATGCTTGGCAATACAGCTGCTACACCATTTAGAACACCTTTAATGTTTACATCGATCATCTTATCCCATTCATCTGTATGTAAATTTTTTATATACGATAATGGCATTAAGCCTGCATTATTAATAATCACATCTATGCTTTTAAATTCTTTCAAAGTGCCTTCAATGATCTTTTTATAATCTTGCTTTTTTGTGACATCAGCCGTTATTACTAATGCTTTTCCATGATCCTTCTTAGCTTCTATTTTCTTTTTTAGCTCTTTTAATTTGTCTTCCCTACGCGCTGTTAATACTACATTTGCTCCTTCTTTAGAAAGTTTCAACGCCGTTGCTTCCCCTATTCCACTTGAGGCTCCCGTAATAATAATTGTTTTTCCTTTAATACTCATAATTATTTTTTTTGAATAATAAGTTACAAAAAGGAAGGAGCTAATAAATAATCCATTTGAAGGTTTAGCTTATCTTTAACTATATGATCTAAAGCTTAAAAAAAAGTATTTGTCCGTAAAGTATCCTAAACTGACAAAAGACGTCATTCTGTCCCAATACTTCGGGTATTTCAGAATCTCATAATACTGTATATGAATATAATCAACAGAAACCTTGAAATAAATTACCATTGACGTATTTTGAAAGTTACTCCGAATAAGAGACCCTGAAACAAGTTCAGGGTGACGATACTGATTTTCACTTCCGCCATGCTGAGACCCGTGATAAAAAAGTTTATCTAGCGTAGGTTTTTGACGTATTATGGTTTTTAGTAGATTTATGTTCTTAAGAACTTCTTTTTTGCAAGTGTAGTACTTCCACGGCGTAAAATTTTCGAAGCCTTGGAGAAAATTTAGCCGTGGAAGTACGGTTCCAATTATGCGTTAGCGTATTTGGAAACACCTACAAAAAAGTGTCCTTTTTTTTGTTCGTTTTTTGGACAAACAAAAAAATGAACAATCTTAAAAATTAAACAAATCTTTATTTAATTCCCAAAATCTTTCGAGAGGGAGTGCATTCCATATTCTTGGAATTACGTCAATAGTAACTCGTTTAAGCATTTGCCAGGCTTCAAGGTTTTTTAACGCAAAACTAAATTTATACTGCGGAAAAAGATTTCAAAACGCTACTTTCGATCGTCAATACCCCCATTTTTCGAAGTTTTTGATTATGGTCTTAGGGTGACGAGATACTTTTAGGACAATAAACGGATATACAATAAAAAAATACCTGCAAAATAAATTCGGCAGGTATTCTTGTAATTTACTGTTATAAATTTTTTTTATAACAGTTCATAATATCTTAAAACTAAGATTTTGGGGGCATCGATGGGCGTACTTCAATTTTACTAGGTAAACTTCTAGGATTCATTTTTAAAAGATCTACAACCAGCTCTCCAATATCCTCTTTTTGAATTTTCCACGCATCTTCTTTACTTGGTTCATGGTCATTAAAATGAGTTGCAACAGATCCTGGCATTATAGTACTAACTTTAATTCCGTGCTTTCTTAGATCTAACATGGCGGCTTGAGTAAATCCTGTTACCCCAAATTTACTTGCATTATACGCAGTTCCGCCAGCAAAGAAATTTGTGCCTGCCAGACTTGAAATTGTAATAATATATCCTTCAGATTTTTTTAAACCTTCTATACTAGACTTTATGCTGTAGAATACACCTGTTAAGTTGGTATCTATGGTTGCTTGCCAATCTTCTATACTCAACTCATCTATGGGAGCAAAATGACCTACACCAGCATTTGCAACCAAAACATCAAGTTGACCCCAAGTATCAATCACTTTCTTAACTGCCTTTTCTTGACTTTTATATTCTCTAACATCTGCTTCTAAAGCTAAGACCTCTCCACTTCCTATATTTTTCAACTCTTTAGCCGCCTTCTCTGCGGAATCTAAACTTCTGCTAGTAATAGCTACCCTCATTCCAAGTTTTAATAAAGCTTCTGCTACTCCAAAACCTATTCCTTTACTTCCTCCTGTTATTAATGCTACTTTCTGTTTATAATTTTCCATTTTCTGTGTTTTTTAGAATAAGTTTAAAACTACTAAACATAGATTGCTACTGAAAATATTACAGACTAATAAATTGTTAATTCTTAGTATAAATAAAGCAATCTCGCTATGAATGAACACTTTAAATAAGGCAATAAAATCTTTTATAAATATTAGCCAAAATGGTTTCAAAAAAACTTTAAAGGAGTAACTTTGCGATCACCCTAAAAAAGCCTTTAAAATAAGCTGTTATAGGGTTTTAGAATTTGAAAGTAACACAAAATATATATAAGTTGAAAAATCCAAAAGCTCAAAAACTAATAGATAAAATTCAACGCGATTTAATGCGTAACGGATTAGTTATTAATACACTTGTAGAGGATCTGAAACAATTAAGACCTTTTGCTATTGAAGAAGAAAACCCTCTTTTAGCAAAAGTGATCCGTTTAGCCTTTGAACATCTTGAAGCTACAAAATCTTTTGAAATTCATATTCCTGATGATGAACCATTAGAGGAGAATGAAGAACAAGCTAAAGCTATTGAATCTTCTCCACAGGAAAGTTTAGATTATCTTTTATCATTGATGCATGACACTTCAATTAAAAATAATGTGAGCGATTTACGTGAATACAGTAGTGCCTTAGCTGAATTTGCTGAAGATAATTAATTGAATTTGAGTGCTATTATAAAAGTAATTGAACTGTTTTTATAATAGCATTTTAATATCCTAATTAAATTAACAATGAATGAAAAAGGAAGCGAAATCTAAAAAGAAATCGCGAGCGCGTTTACTTCATCAGTATTATAGTTATACCGGTTTTTATAAGTTTGTGGCCAAAAGTGTAAAAAAGGCAATTATCCCAATACTCCTTTTTATTGCAGCTATTTTTGCCGTGGATTATTTTGTCCTAGATCTTGATAAATTACTAGTTACAGTTACAGAAACCTATTCTCCAATTGGTATTCTTGGCGTATTCTTTGCTTCAGAATCTTTACTTGGAATTATCCCTCCAGAGTTATTTATTGCTTGGGCAGGAAAGTCTGAATTCCCTATTTTCTATTTATCTTTATTGGCAGCTGCATCATATATGGGTGGGATTGTCTCCTATTTTATCGGTGTTGGAATCACTAAAATTCCAGTGGTACATAAACAGATCGAAACTAATATGGCAAAACACATTAAAAACACACGGAAATGGGGTGGTTTTTTAATAATTGTTGGAGCCTTACTTCCTATACCTTTCGCAATGACAAGTATTGCTGCAGGAATTATACGATTCCCTTTTTTGAGCTTTCTTATGTATGGTTTACTAAGATTTGTAAGATTCTATGCATATGCTTTGGTGATCTTTGAAATGGTTTAAAATTTATGTGTTCGTAATTTAATTTCTTCTTAAATTAATCTGAATTTCCTTTTCTTAAAATTATAATCTTCATTTCATTTCTAATTAAATGAGCGCTTTAAAAAACATTGCTAGAACTGGGTATATTGCTAAAGGGCTAATTTATTTAGTAACAGGTATTCTCACATTTATGGCTACTATAAAATTAGGCGGACAAAAAGCAGGGAAAGAAGAAGCTTTAGGTTTTATCAAAAAACAGGATTTAGGTAGTACGTTATTAATCTTATTGTCAATCGGCCTTCTCTGCTATGCTATTTGGAGATTTGCTCAAGCCTTTGTAGATCCTCAAAAAAGGCATGGTAAAAGTAAGAATAAAGGTCAACGTTTTGCTTTATTTATAAGTGGAATCACCTATGTGAGTTTAGCTGGACTTTCAGTTTTAATAGCAGGCGGATCTAAAGGAAATTCTGAGATGAAGCATTCCAGTATATTAACTACAGAAGCTGGCTTATGGGTTTTAGCTGTGGTCGGCTCAGTATTCTTTGGGAGAGGAGTCTATCAGATCACTAGATTATTCAAGACAAATTTCGATAGAAAATTCGACCTGAAATCTATGACAAACGAGAAAAAAAGAAAGATTATAAAGAACTCTGCCTACTTGGGAATGTCTGCAAGGGCAGTGATTTTTCTTATTATTGGCTTTTTTGCCTTAAAAGGTGCTATTACTGCCAATCTAAACGAAATTAAAAACACCTCAGATGTATTCTCTTTTATTGAAACCTCCTTTTGGGGGTCTTTTCTATTAGGAATAGTATCCCTTGGTTTTATTTGCTATGCTATTTATATGTTTCTTTCTGCTAAATATCGCAGCTTCTAGGATTTAAAATTACTCTAGCACCTTATTATTAATTCTTAAGGATAGAACCTATATTCTACTACACAACTTCTAAAAAATCATTATTATATTATTAAGGTCCTAGAGCATTCTATATTTTCTGATATATTTAAGTACCAACTAAAAATATCATGAATAATATTAAACCCTCAATGAGGGATTAAAAACATAGCTCGAACCGGGATTGCTGCAAAAGGAATCATTTATGGCATAATTGGGATGTTAACTTTTTTTTAGCAGTCGTTGACGTGGGCGGTCAAAAATCGGAAAAATTACAGGTATTGGATTTTTAGAAAAGCATACCTTTGGAAATATACTTTTAATAATAATTGGATTAGGATTTTTATACTATTCATTTTGGCGCTTATTCCAAAGCATTAAGGATCAACGTTTCCAAACAAACTATTTCAAAATGGAAAAACAGGGATTTCGTCCAAGATGTTTCCTGTGCGCCCCATAACATTATATATGCTTTGACCGATTTGGAAAAAGCGCTTGCCATAAGTTTGAGGAGTTCCACGTGGCTACCCATTGATGAGGTCTGGGAATCTTTGTTGGAGGGTAACCCGGCAATTTCAAGAAGTTCTGTCTACCGTTGTTTTGTGAAGGAAAACATCAATAAAGTACCTCAGGAAAAGAGGGATATTGCCAAAAAATTCAAAGCCTACAAACCAGGGTACCTACATATAGATGTAACCTATTTGCCCAAATTCGAAGGGCAGTCATATTATTTATTTGTGGCAATAGATAGGGCCACCAGGACTATGTTCTATGAGGTCTATGAAAACAAAAAGGCTGAGAGCACAGAAGATTTCATGGACAAATGCCTGGATTTCTTTCCGGTCCATATCAGTCATATCTTAACCGATAATGGACTTGAATTCACCAACAGGCTTATTATGTCCAAAAAAGGAAAACTTTGTGACAAGCCTTCTAAAATGGATGTGAAATGCATGAAGAACAACATTGAACATAGGCTTACAAAACCAGCAACACCAAAAACGAACGGTATGGTGGAAAGAGCCAACGGAACGATTAAAAACAATACCATCCTAAAAATAAAATATCAAAACAAACAGCAGATGGGGAAGGATATGATGGAGTTCCTGTGCTACTATAATTTGTACAGGAGGCATGGTTCTTTGAGAAAAGAACTTAATGTGAAAACTCCTTTTCAAGCAGTTGAAAAATGGTACAAAATAGAACCTGAATTATAGAGGTCGCTACTTAAGTACATATTAATTTGCTATGGTATAATTTTGGTTTATCCATCATTCTGGAAATAAGGTTGTGTAATATAGTTCTCTTGCTTCCACTTCTGTTCAATCTGTAACAAAATTCATCAAAGTATCCATTGATATGAAAAGGACTCACATAGGAATAGGTGGTGCGGATCCAAGATTTGACCTGATGAATCATAGTGTGCAGAATCTTGAAGTTCTTCCCTGTATCACTGGGTATCTGTTCAATTTTATAATCCTTGGCTATTGGCCTATAACCACGCCATAGATCTGTAGTGACGTTGGCAGACCTTGAAATATGCCTATCGAATATTGGACGCAGTTCTTTGGCAGAAAAGTCATTTATCTGGTTTACATACATTCTTTTCACTTTTTCTTTATCTGTTAGCTCAAGTGCAACAACAGCCTTCTTTTTCTTGCTATCATAGCTTCTTCTGACTTTACCATCCTCTTTACCGCCCACCACAAATTCATCTATCTCCACTCGATTGACCATCGGGAAATTCCCACTGGACTTCATGGCCTCACGGACCTTGTACATGAACATTCGTGCGGTATATGGGGTGATGTCCAGTCGCTTTGCCAAGTAACTGCAGATAGGCCACGGGTGGTGCTCGCCATTTCAAAACAAATAATAAAAGCCTTGTCCAGTCCAAATTTCACTTTATGGAATAGTGTATTTGCCGAAGGTGACTCCGTGTGGCTACACTTATTACAGGTGCGACTGTAGTTGGCACGTACCTGACACCTGGAATGACTGCATTTCACGCATATAAAGCCTTTTTTCCACTTGATCTCGGATAGATATTCCTTACAAGAATCCACAGAATTGAACCGAGCATAGAACTCTTGGGCATTTTGTCCTTCAAAATTAATCATAATATCCCTTGTTTATGGGTTACGAAGATATGAAACTAAATAGCGACCTCTACTGAATTATTTAAAACAACACCCAATGAATTTAAAAATAAAATCCTAAGTTTACAATCTGATCTTAATCAACTTCCATCAACAACCTTGTGAAACTCGACACTTAAGGATAGAACCTATAGTCTACTACACAATTTCTAAAAAAAAATAATTATATTATAAAAGTCCTAGAGCATTCTATATTTTCTGATATATTTAAGTAACAACTAAAATTATCATGAATAATAATATTAAAAACATAGTTCGAACCGGGCTTGTTGCAAAAGGAATCATTTATGCCATAACTGGGGTGTTAACTTTTTAGCAGCCATTGATATGGGCGGTCAAAAATCAGGAAAATTACAGGTATTGGAATTTTTAGAAAAACATACCTTTGGAAATATACTTTTAATAATCATTGGATTAGGATTACTATGCTATTCATTTTGGCGCTTATTCCAAAGCATTAAGGGTCCTGAAAATATTGGAAATCTGAAAAAAGGGAAGATCAAACGAGCAGGATTTTTTATTAGCGGTTTGTTGTATCTAGGTTTTGGAGTTTTAGCCCTAATAAGTGGATTTGGATCATCTTCAGGTTCCGGAGGTTCTGGTAAGAAAACCAGCCTCTTAGCATCAGATTTTGGATTAATTGCATTGGGGATTGTAGGTGTAATTCTAATTGGAATCAGTATATATCAATTTACAAAGGTAAATAAAGATAAATTCGAAAAGCACTTTAGTTCCCAGGCTCTAAGTGAAGAAAAACGTAGAAAAACTATTTATAATTCCGCATATTTAGGATTAGCTTCTCGGGGGAGTTATAATTCCTTATAATCGGTTTCTTTAGTGTTAAAGCGGCAGTATCCTCCGATCCAGATAAAATAAAAACTACTACAGATGTATTCTCCTTTCTAGAAGATTCCTCGTATGGCTCCTGGTTATTAGGGATTGTTGCTACAGGATTAATAGCTTATGCCATATATACCTTTATGCTAGCTAAATATAGACGGTTCAATTAATCTTCTTATTTTATTTTGGTGAATTTAATACCAAGTTCCTTTTCCAGTTCAAATATTTTTCTGGCTTCTTTGGGATTTACTAATACTAAAGAAACCCCGGTATTACCTGCACGGGCAGTTCTACCACTTCTATGCGTGTAATATTCGGTTTGATCTGGTAATTGATAATGAACTACAAAAGCTAAATTGTCTACATCTATACCTCTGGCTGCAACATCTGTAGATACCAATAATCGTAAACTTTTATTTTTAAAAGCACGCATTACCTTATCCCTGTCTTTTTGATGCATATCTCCTTCCAATAAACCAACTTCATGATTCTTAGCATGAAGCTGCTTTGCAAGTACCTTGGCGGCTGCTTTAGTTTTTGTAAAAATTATACCTCTTTGTTTTCCTTGAGATTTAAGGAAAGAAGCCAACGTATCTAATTTATTATTATCATCTCCAGAAACATACTGGTGTACAATTCCTGTATTAACAGAATCATTTTTATCTATTGAAATTCTTAATGCATCCTTGGACACATAGTTTTCTATAATTTCATTTAATTCTTTTGGGATAGTAGCAGAAAATAACCAAACATTTCGATCTCCTTTTGTTTTACTTAAAATCTTAGTAAGATCATCCTTAAACCCCATACTCAGCATTTCATCTGCTTCATCTAGAACTAAAGTGCTTATTTTAGAAATATCCAATGCCTTTCGATTCATAAGATCTATAAGTCTCCCCGGAGTGGCAACTACTATATGGGTTGGTCTATTTAATCTGTTTATTTGAATATCTATCTTTTCACCACCATATACCGCTTCAGTAAAAACCTGTTCAGAATATTTAGTGAATTTAAATAGCTGTTTTGCAATTTGCTGTCCTAATTCTCTGGTAGGTGCCAAAACAAGTGCCTGAATATAATCTTTGCTGGTATCTACTCTTGCCAACAATGGTAAACCAAATGCAGCAGTTTTACCTGTTCCTGTTTGTGCCTGACCTACAAAATCTATATTCTCTGCAGATAATACAGGAATTGCTGCCATTTGGATTTTAGTAGGTGTAATTATCCCTAATTCATTTAATCCCTTATCAATATCTTTGGATACACCTATTGCAGTAAAACTCATAATTCTTATTTGAATTTGCAAAGATACCTTTTCTAATTCAGATTAAGTATTCTTAAGCTTAAGTTATAATTAGTTAATTTATAGCTAAACCAAATTCATAAATAGTAGTCTTTATAAGAGATTAGTTAATTTCGATTTAAATCAAAAAACATATATTATGTCTTTAATTACTATTATTTTAAATATACTATTACCACCATTAGCCGTTTTCTTAAAACACGGTCTTGGAGTTACTTTTTTAATTAGTCTACTACTTACTGCTTTAGGTTGGATACCAGGAGTTATTCATGCCTTTTATGTAAATGGTAAATAGAAAAACAAAAAAGCCACTTAATTATAAGTGGCTTTTTTGTTATCTAAAGAGCTAAATTTATTTCCTACTCTTCATTTTTAAAGACTTTTTTCTCCCATTTCCAAGCACTTTCCAAAGCTTCATCCAAAGTATGTTCTGCTCTCCAGTTTAATCCTGTATTTGCTTTATGAGTATCTGCATAAGCTGCAGTAATATCTCCTTCTCTTCTATCAACAATTTTATAAGGTAATTTTTTACCGGTAGATCTCTCAAAAGATTCTATAACTTCCAGAACAGAATTTCCTTTTCCAGTTCCCAGATTGAAAACATCATAATTTTTATCTAAAGCTTCATCCATCAACTTTTTAAGTGCTACCACATGTGCTTTGGCAAGATCCACCACATGAATATAATCCCGTACACATGTACCATCACTGGTAGGATAATCATTTCCGAAAACTGAAAGTTGTTCTCTTTTTCCAATGGCAGTTTGCATTATGAAAGGAACAAGATTCTGAGGTGTACCTATAGGCAACTCTCCTATTTCTGTACTTGGATGAGCTCCTATAGGATTAAAATATCTAAGAGAGATCGCTTTTAAATTTGGATAAACCTTACAGGTGTCCATAATTATCTCTTCCCCAATCTGTTTGGTATTACCATAAGGAGACATCGCCTTTTTGATCATTGCATTTTCATTGATCGGCAAACTATCGGCTTGACCATATACTGTACAGGAAGAGCTAAATATGAAGCTCGCTTTATCTTTTTTACTTAACTGCTGTAAAATATAGATTAAGGTGGAAAGATTATTCTCATAATATAACAACGGATTCTCCACACTTTCGCCCACCGCTTTGGAAGCTGCAAAATGAATTACTCCAGATATATCCTGATATTTTTCAAAAAAATCGATCACAGCTTCTTTATTTCGAAGATCAATATTTTCGAACTCTGGAGTGATCTGGGTAATTTTAGTGATTCCCCCTAGCACATCTAGAGAAGAGTTTGACAGATTATCTATTATAACAACCTCAAACCCTTGCTGCTGAAGTGCAACTACCGTATGCGAGCCAATAAATCCAAGTCCGCCGGTAACTAATATTTTAGATTTCATTTTTTCATTTTCTAATTCCCCGCAAAATAGTCAAATTGTAAAAAAAGAACCATCTTTAAATAAAATTCCTGAAAATTTTTGGTAGATTTTTAACAAGCTAAGCCTTTCAACAGCTATTTAATGAAAGTATTTTTTACCTACTCTAAGTATTAAATTTATCTTTGCAAAAATTCAAATTAATGAATGAACATATTCAAATCAAAGTTTTTAAATGGGTAAGTATCTTAGAAGGACTTTCTTTTTTATTATTACTTTTTATAGCAATGCCATTAAAGTATTTGTTTGATCTTCCTCAAATGGTTGAAGTGGTTGGAATGGCTCACGGAATCCTTTTTATATCCTATCTTGTAGGCGCTGTAATAGTTTATAATATATTGGATTGGAAATTTAAAACTTTACTACTTGCTGTTGCTTGCTCGGTAATTCCTTTTGGTCCATTCTATATAGAAAAAAAGTATTTATAATATGTTTAAAGACATTTTTGATATAAAACCTATTAGCTGCTTTCTTGAAAGTTATTTTATTGATCAAGGAATGAATACTGTTGCAGCAGGTTATTTAAATCTAGCAATAAATCTTCTCATCCTTTTTGGGTTAGTCCATTTTATAAATTATATCTTAAGAAGATTTGTAATAGAATCTTTTAAAGCCTTTACCAATAAAACTAAAACCACTTTCGATGATTTCTTAATTAAGAGTAATTTCCCAAAATATGTAGGGAGAATTATTCCTATTCTCGTCGTCTATGCTACTATTCCTGTTATTCTTATAGATCATCAATTCGTCTTAAAAGTTGTCATTTTCTTAACCAACCTCTATATAATAATTTTGGTGGTTTGGATCTTTAGGAGTTTACTTCGTACCAGTAAGAATTATCTAAAGACCAGAGAAGAATATTTTGACAAACCCCTAGATAGTTACATGCAGGTACTTATGATCTTTATTTGGATCGTGGGTATTATGTTTGTTTTTTCTGAAATAACAGGGAAATCTGTTATTAATTTTGCTATCTCTTTAGGTGCTGCATCTGCAGTTATCTTATTGATCTTTAAGGATACCATCATGGGATTTGTTGCGTCTATTCAGGTTTCAGTAAATGATATTGTGCGTATTGGAGACTGGATTACCTTTAGTAAATATGGAGCAGATGGAGATGTAACCGAAATTAATCTTGCAACAGTTCGTGTACAGAATTTTGATAATACTTTTACCACAATTCCAACTTATAGTTTAATTGCAGATTCTTTTCAAAACTGGCGAGGAATGCTAGAATCACCTGGTAGACGTATAAAGCGAGCTATCAATATCAAACAAAATTCCGTGAAATTTGTGACTTTAGAAGATCTAGAGAAACTTAAATCAATTACTCTTATTGCCCCTTATTTGGAACATCGCCAAAAGGAAGTAAATAAATACAACAAAAAAAATAATGTAGACACCACGCTTCCTATAAACGGAAGAAATCAAACTAATTTAGGGATTTTTAGAAAATACGCCGATGCCTATTTACATGATCATCCGGGTATAAATAAAGAATTATATCTAATGGTTAGACACTTATCTCCAACTCCTCAGGGAATTCCCTTAGAGATCCTATGTTTTAGTAGTGATAAACGTTGGGAAAATTATGAATATATTGCTGCCGATATTTTTGATCATTTAATCGCAGCATTACCTTATTTTGGTCTTCAACTTTTTGAAGTCCCTTCTGGAGATGATCTAAAGTTTTTAGCAAATAATATGAACCAGAATACAACTACTAATAACCAAATCTAACCAAACATCTAAACTAACTAATGAAATTAAAACCCTTCTTACAAGGCTTCGGTATATTTGCAGTAATATTAACTTTAATTCCTTTAGCTGCAGCCGATTTTTGGTGGATTAGAATGTTCGATTATCCTCACATCCAACTTACTATTTTAACTTTTGTCGCTATAGTAGTATATTTTATAGAATTCAATATTAAATGGGTAGAAGATTACTTATTCGTAGCAGTATTAGTAATGTGTTTTTCTTTCCAGATGTACAAAATCTTCCCCTATTTGCCGCATGGGAAGCATGAAGTAGCAGAAGTTTCAGATAATATAGATCCAGAAAATGTTTTTAAATTTTATGCTGCCAACGTATTACAGAAAAACACCAATCCAGCTCTTTTAATCAAGGAAATTGAAGATAAAGATCCGGATATTTTATTGTTAACAGAAACAGATAAACGATGGATGAATGACGTGCATGATGCTGTTGCAAAATATCCTTATCGTGTTGAAGTGCCTATAAGCAATACTTATGGGATGTTATTGTATTCTAAGTTTGAAATGAAGAATCCGCAAAAAAGATTTTTGGTGGATGACAGTATTCCATCTATTCATACAATTTTAGTATTAAGATCTGGGAAAGAGATCATGTTACACGCAATACATCCTACGCCACCAATGCCTCAAGAAAATCCAACTTCTACCGATAGAGATGCAGAAATGTTGATGGTAGCAAAAATGGCACTAGAAAGAGAGATGCCAACAATAGTAGCAGGAGATTTTAACGATGTGGCTTGGTCCTCAAGTTCTTCTTTGTTTAAGGATGTTAGTTCCTTATTAGATATTCGAAAAGGTAGAGGGTTCTATAATTCATTTGATGCCACTAGTTTTATTATGAAATGGCCTTTAGATCATTTTTTTGTTTCTGAAGAGTTTAGATTAGTTGAAGTTAAAACAGGAGAGAATATAGATTCAGATCACTTTCCTTTTTATATCAGTTTAAGTTTAGAGCCAGAGAAAGCTGCAGAACAAAAGATTGAAGGTCCTACAGAAAAGCAATTGGAGAATGCGAATGAGCAAATTAAAGATGCTTTAGAAGAACAAAGAGAAAAGAGAAGCAAAGGAGAATAATCACTTTTATAAGAAAAAACCACATTCACTTATTTGAAAAAATAAATGAATGTGGTTTTTTTATTAACTTCAATCCCTAATTGATAGCATAAGCCATTTAATTCTATAATAAATGCAAGAAATTACTAAAAACACCTTAAGCTTACAGGAATCATTCACTCACTTTTATGATGGTTTAATTGCGCAATTACCGGGAATCGGATTAGGATTATTAATTATAATCTTAGGTGTTTTAATAGGGTCTTGGGTTGGTAATTTTGCTAGAACAAGGATCTCAAAACGTACAAACGATCCTTTAATGAGCAAATTCTTAGGGAAAACAATTAAAATTATAGCACTAATAATTGCTATAATGTTGGCTTTGAGAGCAGCCGGTTTAGGTGGAATAGCTACCGCTATTCTTACTGCTGCTGGTGCAAGCGCAATAATATTTGGTTTTGCATTTAAGGATATTGGAGAGAATTTTATAGCGGGGGTTATATTAGCTTTTAATAGACCTTTTAATGTTCACGATACCGTAGAAATTGGAGAAAACATTGGAAAGGTAAAAACCTTGGAATTTAGATACACCAAGCTAAAAACCTTTGATGGAAAAGATGTATATATCCCAAATAGTGATGTTTTAACCAAGCCTGTTACAAATTACACTGAAGATGGATTCTTTAGATGGAGTTTTGTAATTGGAATTGCTTATGAGGATAATATTGAGGGAGCCAAGAAAACCGTAATGGAGGCTTTAAGAAAACAACCTAATGTTATTGAAGATGAGGAGCATGTTAATTTTGTGATTGAAGACGAATTAGCTACAAGTACAGTTAATCTAAAAGTGTTCTTTTGGGTAGATACGTTCGATTTTAGAAGAATGGCACTTATAACCAAAGGAAATGTAGTTAGAGCTGTAAAAGAAGCTTTGGAAGACAATGGATATTATATGCCTGCAGATATTCAAGAGATCAAGATCTATGGAGGTAATAAAGATGTGGATCTTCCAATAAGACTTTCCAATCCACCAAAAGATAAAATTGAAGATAAAAAAGACTAATCCTTAAGCCTGTCTTTTACAAACTCGATCTCAGACTTCCCGTGAGCTTGTGGCTTTCCATTTTTATCCAAGCTAACCATAACAATATTTTCGATAGAAATTATCGTTTCTCTTGTCATCTTATTACGCACCTCACAACGCAAGGTTAAAGAGGCATTGCCAAATTTCACTACATCTATCCCAATTTCAATAATATCACCCTGAACTGCTGAACTTTGAAAATTAATTTCACTCATGAACTTGGTAACTACTTTTGGGTTTTCTAGTTGAATAATAGAATATAGGGCACATTCTTCGTCTATCCACTCTAACAACCTACCCCCAAATAATGAAGCATTAGGATTAAGATCTTGTGGTTTTACCCATTTTCTAGTATGAAATCTCATGTTATTTTTTTTATAAATTATAATCCTGAAGATACTTCTTTGCATCTTCAATAATCTTGGAATGATCAAAAGCTAGTTCTGGTAGTTCATCTAAACTAAACCAATCTGCTTCTTTGGCATCATCCCCCGCTTTTATTTTAACTTCTTTATTTAGTTTGCCAATAAAGGCAATTGAAATTGTTCTGCCCCGTGGATCCCGATTCAAATCGCCGTAGGTTTTCAGTTGATTTAAAACTTCTACTTCTAATCCTGTTTCTTCCAGTAATTCTCGTTTTGCTCCTTCTTTTAAATTTTCGGTTTCTTCAAGAAAACCGCCTGGCAAAGCCCAGCTATTTTTGAAAGGCTCGTTCTTCCGTTTAATTAATAGAATTCTGGCTGAAGATAGTAAATCCTTAAGTATTACTGTATCTACAGTAATTGCTATTTCTTGTCTCATTTAGATTAATTTGTGTTTAGCATAGCTGGTTAAATCAAGAACCTCGGGGCAAGCCCGCCCGAACGGTACGGGCGGGCCCATGAGGTATGAATTACAAAATACTTTTAAAAATTCGAGGCAAGCCCGCCTGAATGTTTCGGGCAGGCCCGCCTGAATGTTTCGGGCAGGCCTCGGGGAATTAAACCCTCAATGAGGGATTAAATAAAGAAGTCGATTGAAATGGTTCTACTGGTTGTATTGTTGATTCATCGTTACTTCCCTTATATAATTGATTTGATACTGGATGAGCACGAAATTCATCACTTATAAATCCCTTTTTTACCAAATCAGAAATCACACTTTTAGACTGATCCTTCAAGATCCATTCTTCCTGTAAACGAGGATCAAGTACTAAGGGCATTCGTTTCTGTTTATTATGAATTTCAGCAAAGAAGTTATTTGCTTCGGTAGTTACTAAACTCACATAATAATCATCATGTATTTTGGAATATATTCCAGCTATAGTAAGTATTCCCCTATCTAAGACAGATTTCCCATCAGGAATATAACAGAAATAGGCTTGTTGAATTTTAGAAGAATAATAATGAGGCTCAAAAAAACCATCAAACAAGATCCAACATCGTTCATTGATCACGTGATCTTTAAAAGATTTGGTTTCATATAGATCTTCTCCCCTTGCATTATTGGTATATTGTTTTCCGCTTAAAAACCCTTGAGAGTCGTCTTTTTTCCAATTTGGAACCAATCCCCAAACACCTTCCTTAATCACATCGGGTTCATCTTGGGCAACAATATATAGCTTGGGATTAGCGAAAGCATTTATATTATAGGAAGGAGTATATTGGACCTTCTTTTTGAAATTTCTAGAAATCCTATCCTCTATTCTCCTCTCCTCAGCCGCTATACTTCCCTTATAACACATACGAATTCCGGTATGAATTTTTAAAATTAAATATTCTAAGGACTCTTTGTCCTGATTACTTAATATAAACTGTTTTCTTATTTACAAATTCTCTTATTCCATGAATGGATAATTCTCTCCCGTACCCAGATATTTTGGTTCCTCCAAAAGGCAATCTGGGGTCGCTTTTTACCAGCTCATTTATAAACACTGCTCCATCATCAAATTGAGGACATATCTTTTCAGCGAATTCCAAGTCTTCAGTAAATACCGATACTCCCAATCCAAAATCTGATGAATTTACCAGTTCTACAGCCTCTTTTTCATCTTTAAATGTAGTTACAGAAATTACAGGTCCAAAAGTCTCTTCTTTGAACACCGTCATTTCTTTATTAACACCCGTTAAAATTGTTGGCTCGTAATAAGTACCATTTCTAACACCTCCTAAATGAATCTTTGCTCCTTGTTTTACAGATTCTGACACTTGTTTCTCAAGATCTTCTGCAAGATCTTCGCGTGCTAAGACTCCAATATAAGTCTTCTCATCCATAGGATCTCCACTTTTCAACTCTCTTACCTGCTTGGAGAAAAGCTCCAAAAACTCTTCTGCAATAGAATCTTGTAATAAAAGTCTTTTTCCCGCAATACAACTTTGTCCTGTATTCTGGTATCTGGCTTGCACACAAGTAGCTACCGTTTTTTTTATATTGGCATCTTTAAAAACTACTAATGCATTGCTACCCCCTAACTCTAAAACAGATTTTTTTATCTCTTCTCCTGCCACCGAAGCCACAGAACTACCTGCGGGTTTACTTCCTGTTAATGTAACCGCTTTAACTCTTTTATCTCTGATTACATCTTCTACTTTTTTACTCCCAATTGGTAAATTTTGAAAGCATCCCTTTGGAAAGCCAGCTCGTTCAAATATCTTTTGAATATTTTCTCCAGATTGCATCACATTACTGGCGTGTTTTAATACTCCGATATTACCTGCCATTAATGCAGGAGCTGCAAACCTAAATACTTGCCAAAAAGGATAATTCCAAGGCATTACAGCCAAAACAATTCCTATGGGTTCAAAAGAAGTATAGCTCTTCCTGGCATCCGTTTTAATAGTTTCTTTGGATAAATGCTTTTCTGCATTTTCAGCATAATATTCACACACCCAAGCACATTTTTCAACTTCTGCAATTGCCTGAGTAATTGGCTTTCCCATTTCTAAAGTAATGGTTTCGGCGTATTCCTGCTTATTCTTTTTTAGTTCTGCTGCTGCAGCCATCATTAATTTAGAGCGCTCACTGAATGAAGTTTGTTTCCAGCTTTGGAATCTCTTATCAGCAACATCTAATGCTTCATCTATATCTCTCTTGGTAAATTCTTTGATACTGGCTACTTCCTCACCATTATAGGGGTTTCTGGATACAATCATAACTTTTTTTTCAATTTGATTAAAGATAAAAAATAACCAAGCAAAGGAATAAGCGATTAAGAGACTTTTAACTGTGCATTTGTTTATAAATCGGTTCAAAAGTTGATTAAGCAATTAAAGAAATAGCATTTATTTTAATTAAATTTAATAAACTTAAAAACTATGAATCATCGAGATAATGAATTGCCTCGTCTTAGACCAGAAATTCCATCGGCAAGAGTTTCAGAAAAAATGAGTCTGGAGGAACAATTCCAAAACAAAACGCTCCGCCCAGTTATTAAACTTCAAAACGAACTTTTTGTAGAAGTATTCAGGAACTACATTAAGAAACACAAAAACAGTTTTCACGCATATTCTGTGGAAAAGAAATTGAGTTTTATTGAAAATGCTATTCAGAGGGATATCAAATTCAGAAATAACTTAAAAGGTATTGTTATTGGCCAATTTACTGTTGAAGAATATTTACTTTATATAGAAAATTCTTCTGCTTTAAATAAGCGGATGATGAATATTGTTAAAGAACGAATGTTTAGCAATATCCAACTACTAGAACAAGAAATGGCGTACTAACAGTCCTAAAAGGATAGTTATTGTAAAGCTTATTAAAGTTCCTATAAGCACATATTCTGTTTGCTTTCGAGCTCCGGTTTCAGATTTATCGCTAAATCTCAAGATGGACTTGGCAGCGATCAAAAATCCTATTGCAGAGAAATTATTTGTAAGAATAAAGGTGAGTACCAAGGATCCGTTCAAAAATACCGATATAGCGTCCGGCGTCATCTAGACTGTTCTTATTCTGGGTCTCTTTAATTTCATTTTGCCATTTCTTGGTTGCTTTTCCTATTAAAAAACCTGCTGGAAAGATCACAAATAAATAAGCTCCAACAACCGCTAGTATAGTTGTAGAATTAAAAAATTCTTTTAGAAATGGGAGAATATTAGAAAATCCATTTATTAGGTATAGCCATACCATCACTATTATTATTAAATGAAAAAGCTGATCTAGAATAAAATACTTGAGGTTATCTTTTTTCTGATTTAGTTTCCACCAGTCTATTAAAAAATGGGTGCTGCTAATAATTAATCCAATATACCACCATTCCAATTTCTGAAGAAAAAGCACCGTTAAAACTCCTGCTAGCAAGGCATGAATAATTAAAAAATAAGATTTTACCTTATACTTTCTTTTATGCTTTATCCAGCTATTTGGTTGTAGTACGAAATCTGTTAAGAGATGGGCCAGTAGTAATTGTATTAAAATGAGCATATTATCTTCTGTTTACTAACTTATTTGTAATCACGGCTCTATACCTATTTAATAAAACTGAAATCGCATCCCAACCAGCGGCCTTTTTACGTTGATTTACGGCAGACTGGCTAATATCTATGGCTGCAGCAACTTCACGTTCTTTAAGATCTTTCAAAAGGTAGTAAACCACTTCGGCAGATGCTGTACTCCATTTATCAGTAATGGTATCTAATAGAAATAAAGAGGTGTTAAACTCGTCATTTATCTCTTCAGAATCTGTCTTTAATTTAGTTTTTCTGTTTTCAGTTTTCATTTCATCTAAACTGCGTCCCGAAAATTGAAAAGCGGGACCATTAGATTCAGAAATTGCTTCTCGTTCTAAGTCTTGCTCTCCAATTCCAATGGCTATCTTAAAATCGGCTATTTTAGAATATGCTTTATTCTTAAGCGTTTCCTTGAAATGAATTCTGTTTATGGCTGTTTTAATTTGTAGTGCTATTTTGAGGGCATCTTCAGGATTTTTAATAATTCCTTGAAAACTATCTCCCCTATATATCTGAAGACGTACTTCCTCTTGCTTATATTCCTGTGTAATGGCTTCGAACTCTTGCTTAAGAGTATCTAGTACTTCTTGTAGCACTTTCTCTTCATAAAGAGAAGAATCTATCAAATCTGCTGTTAAAACTGCTATCATAACTTCAAATATATAAATTTTATTAGTCTGAAACCTTATAAATGTAAAATATTAGTCTGCAGACTTATAAAGTACTAATATAAGCTTATAGACTTATAATTATAAAACAAAGGAAGTTCAGCTAATTATTAAATTTTTGCAAATAATTATATCAGTTAAAACCTGATACTTACTTTTAATTAAAACTATAAAAATGATACCAAATAAAACCCAATTATTCAATAATTGCTTGGATGCTGTCAACAAGAAAATACAACGTTACAAAGCAGAAATGGATACTATAAAAGAATCTATGGAAGCGAATGATGTACATACAGATTATGATGAAGAAGGAAGTAAAGGAGAATTATTAGGTGACTTTGAAAAGTACGCCAAATACCTAGATACTGCTCAAACAATGAAACTCACTCTCACTAAAATAGATAGGGAACACTACAGTGAATCAATAAAATTTGGGAGCATTATCGAAACTGAAGAAAGATATTATTTTATTGCCTGTGCCTTAGGAGAAATCAAAATGGATGATGGCAGTAGTGTCTATGTGATTTCTACTGAAGCTCCGATTTATGAAAAAATAAAAGGTAAAAAAGCAGGTGACACCTTTATGTTAAATGAAAAGGAAATAGAAATTATTGAAGTACGCTAGCTAGCTATTCCGGATATTCTATTCTTAAATGAAAAATATTCTTGAGTTTTTGTTTTAATATCTTTTTAATTAGCTGGATCTCTTTGAAGGTGATATTTGCATTTAAGAACTGAGCTTCATCCATTTGCTTATTGATGATCCTTTCTACAAAATCATCTATTTTAGCAGCAGTTGGCTCCTTTAAGCTTTTACTAGCTGCTTCTACACTATCACACATCATTAAAATTGCCGTCTCTTTACTAAAAGGAATTGGACCAGGATATCTGAAATCTAATGTAGAAACCTTATCGTTCATTTCCTTTTCTTTCATATAAAAGAAATACACCAAAGAAGTTCCATGATGGGTTCTAATAAAATCTATCACCCTATCTGGGAGATTATTTTTTCTGGCTATTTCAATTCCATGTATCACATGATCTATAATTACTTCAGCACTTTCTGCTGGAGATAGTTCGTCATGAGAATTCACAGAACTGGTTTGGTTTTCAGAAAAATAAGTAGGATTCTCCATCTTACCAATATCATGATACAAGGCTCCTACCCTAGCCAACATAGCGTTTGCTCCAATTTCATTTGCAGCAGCTTCAGCCAAATTTGCAACATTTAGAGAATGATGAAAAGTCCCAGGTGCCTTCTCTGCTAATTCCTTCAGAAGTTTAGAATTGGTATCAGATAATTCTAAAAGCGACATATCTGAAACCAATCCAAAGAGTTTTTCATAAATATAAATAAGCGGCTGCACGAACAAAGTTGCCAATCCGCCTAAAATAAAAGTAAGGAACATTTCAGAATTGAGGTCCTGTATATTTCCCTCCTGAATAATGGTAAAAGCAAAATAAACAAGGATATAAATAAAGGTGATTTGCCCTACTGAAATAAACAAATTAGCTCTTTTATACAATTCTGAAACCGTGAGGATAGTTACTATCCCAGCGATGATCTGAAGGAACATATATTCGTAGCTATTGGGAACTACAAAACCTAAAATCAGAACAGTAATTACATGGGTGAATAAACCCAATCTGGAGTCAAAAAAAGCTTTTAAGGTTAATGGCAGGATGCAAAGCGGAACAATATAAACGTATTTCGCTTCAAAATTTACAACTAAAGTGGTTAGAAACACCATCAAAAAAATATTGAAGAAAATAAATGAAACCTTCACATTGTTATCAAAAATATCTCTTCTATTTCTCCTTATAAACAATAGTAACATCAGCAAAGCGAGACAAACTAATATACTGTAACCAAATAAGATCCAATTATAACTGGAATCGCTCCATACTTGAGATTCATATTCAGATTTAAGCGATGTTAAAATATCTAAGGTTTCTCCTTCTACTATTTCCCCTTTAGAAATTATTATAGTGCCTCTTTCTATACTTCCTCTGGTATAAGAAATGGAACCTAATTTACTATCCAGTTCCTTCTGAGTAAGTTTGGCATCGTATGTAACATTTGGTTTTATAGTATTATAAAAGAATTCTAATAATTCTGGCTTTAAAGAAGATAAACTACTCTGGTTAATTTGAACATTCAGATACGGGCGGATTTCATCTTGAAGCAATAATTTATCATAGTTAACTTCAAAAGCTTCGTTCCCTCTCTTCAAATAGACCAATTTGTTCAAATCGCCTGGTTTTGCTTCAAGTAAAACTCCATATTCATATATATCGTCTAAGGCCTTTTCAATAAAACCAGACAACAGCCTTCCTTTTCTTTTTAAAATACTATCTGTAAAAGTTTTCTCTAATTGTTCTGGAACCTTAGAAGTTACTTGCTCTACTACATTTTCATTAACCGTGTAATAAGGAATATGGTTAGTGTTTATCTGAAGCTTTTCTTTAACTATTTCAGCATCGCTTTTTAAGATCGCAAAATCAAATGGCGCATATAAATTTTCATATTGCCACGGCTTGCCTTTAGTGATCTCGTATTTAAATTTGCCTCCCTTTGGAAGAAGATAAACAATTAAAAACGCCGTGACTATAAATAGAAAAACCTTGTAGAATAAAGCCTGATTTTTGTAAAAGTTGTTTACGAAATTCTTCATGTATTTTTATACTATTTTTCAAATGTAGTAAAAAAACATGGTGCACCTAGAAGCCTTGGTTTGTTCTTGATAAAATCACTAAATTCGCATCAAGAGAAAATTAAAATTTTAAGTTATGAATAAGGAAGTAGTAATTGTAAGCGCTGCAAGAACACCAATAGGAAGTTTCCTAGGTGGATTATCTACAGTACCAGCCACAAAGTTAGGTTCTATCGCAATTCAGGGAGCTTTAAATAAAATAGGATTAAAGCCAGAAATGGTTGATGAAGTATTAATGGGAAATGTGGTGCAAGCCGGAGTTGGACAAGCTCCAGCTAGGCAAGCTGCCTTAGGTGCCGGAATTCCGGATACCGTACCATGTACTACAATAAATAAAGTGTGTGCTAGCGGAATGAAAGCAGTAATGCAAGGAGCACAAGCTATTATGTTAGGTGATGCCGATATTATTGTGGCAGGTGGAATGGAAAACATGAGTTTGATACCACATTACATGCACTTAAGATCTGGACATAAATTTGGTCCAGCTACCATGATAGATGGAATGCAAAAAGATGGATTGGTAGATGCATACGATCACAATGCAATGGGAACCTGTGCCGATCTTTGTGCTACAGAGCATAATTTTAGTAGAGAAGATCAAGATGCTTTTGCTATTCAATCTTATGAAAGATCTGCCAAGGCCTGGAAAGATGGGAAATATGATAATGAAGTTGTTCCTGTGGAAGTTCCACAAAGAAAAGGAGATCCTATAGTAATAAAAGAAGATGAAGAATTCAAGAATGTAAGAATGGATAAAATCTCTTCTTTACGTCCTGCATTTTCTAAAGACGGAACCGTTACAGCAGCAAATGCGTCAACTATTAATGATGGAGCTGGAGCAGTTGTCTTAATGAGCCGTGAAAAAGCAGATGAATTGGGATTAAAAGTATTAGCGAGCATTAAGAGCTTTGCAGATGCCGCACATGAACCAAAATGGTTTACAACTGCACCTTCAAAAGCACTTCCAAAAGCACTAGCCAAAGCTGGTATTTCTCAAGATGATGTAGACTTTTTTGAATTTAACGAAGCTTTTGCCGTTGTTGGATTGGCAAATATGAAGATCTTAGGTCTTACAGATAAAAACACCAATGTAAATGGTGGAGCTGTTTCTTTGGGTCATCCTCTTGGGTGTTCTGGGGTTAGAATCATTATAACTCTACTGAATGTTTTAGAACAGAATAACGCTAAAACCGGAGCTGCTGCAATTTGCAACGGAGGTGGTGGAGCATCTGCAATTGTAATTCAGAGAGACTAAGTTAAATTAGCAAGCTTTAATTAATGCAATACGGAATATGCAACTTAAGTATTGTGCCGGTTAGAATCCAACCGGCCGATGCTTCCGAAATGGTTACCCAGCTCTTGTATGGGGAATATTTTAAAGTCCTTGAAGAACGCGGTAAATGGAGCCGAATTCGTATTGCTTTCGATTCTTACGAAGGTTGGATAGATAACCGACAATTTATTAAGGTAGAAGAATCAATTTATTTTGATCTTTCTTCTGAGGAAAGAAGGTATTCCGCAGACCTCATCGAATTCCTTACAGATGAATCTGAAGGTCTCACAACCATAGCTTTAGGATCTGTACTTAATAGTAATAAGCCACTTAAAAATACTTTTGATGGTAGTAGTATTACCGGAATAAAAGAAAAAAACAATTTGGTGAAAACTGCGCTTTTGTACCTCAACGCACCTTATATGTGGGCTGGGAAAACTCCTTTTGGAATAGATTGTAGTGGGCTTACCCAAATGGTTTATATGCTTAATGGTTATTCTTTATTAAGAGATGCCTCCCAACAAGCTGCACAAGGAGAAGCCTTAAGTTTTATAGAGGAAAGTGAACCTGGAGATCTTGCCTTTTTCGATAATTCTGAGGGGAAGATCACTCATGTGGGTATTATTATGCATGATAATTATATTATCCATGTAAATGGAAAAGTAAGAATAGATAGAATAGATCACTCTGGTATTTTTAATACTGAATTGAAAAGGCATACGCATCAACTGAGAGTAATTAAAAAGATCATTTAAACATCTTAGGCTATGCATTATAATATGTTATTGATAAGGTGTATTCTAGAATCTCATTTTAATTTCACATTGTTATAAGCTGCTTCAAAAACTATATATGTTTCATTTTAAAATCTAAATGAGATCCTGAAATAAATTCAGGATGAGGTGCGCCATAAAGTGTCATTATTTATTCCCTGCAATATCTGCAAACTTTTAAAGTGTCTAAAAACTTAAGCATAAAAAAAGGCTGTCAATTATGACAGCCTTTTTTTATTAAGAATATAAATTCTTATTTATTTTCTTGAGCAGATAATTTTGCTTTTAATGCATCTGCTTTTTCATTTTCTCCTAATTGATAGTAGATATTCATAGTAGTTCTAATAGCTTCTATATTCTCAGCATCATTTTCCATTACTGTTTCTAAATATGGCAATGCTTTTCTGTAAACATCTTTACGTTTTTCAGCAAGCTCATCATATTTATTAGTATCAGCCTTACTCATTCCTAAGGTATTCATCTCTTCAACAATTTTAGCTTCGTTAGCTAATATTGCAGCAGCAATATTTAAACGAGCTTCAGCCATCTCTGGCTCATATTGTAATGCTTTTTCGTAATAAGAAATTGCACCATCACTATCTCCCATTTCAAAAGCAGTAACTCCTAAATTGTAATATAAAGTAGCATTTGTTGGGTCTTGAGCAACAATTTGTTCCATAAGTTCTTTATACTTATCTTTTTTACCCATTCTGTAATACATATCCGCTTCGGTTTGCATTAAAGAAGTGTCATCAGGATTAGCCTCTTTTGCTGCTTCTAACGCGCTTATAGCCTCTTCTTCTCTACCTTGCTCAATATATATTAAAGCGATATTCTTAGTGATCTCTCCTGCTTTAGAAGGTGCAATTCTATCTTCTGGCTTGATATACTCACCAGTTTTAACCATCAAGTCGCGTTGTGATTTCGGCATAGCCTCTTCTTCGCCAGTAGTCTTATTAATTGCAAAATATTCAGTTTCAATACCTGTATATCCTAAATCATTAAGATCTTCATAGTATTTAATAGCTGTATCATAATTTTTCGCACTTACTGCATTAGATGCTGCAAAATATAGATATAAGGTATCCTTAGGATTCAATTTATATCCTGCATATAGTTTCTCTGCAGCCATATCATATTTCTCAGCATTCTGATCATTGATTGCACTTTGGATTAAACTATTAGTAACACCAGCCAAGCCTTGAGCAGCCGCTTCTGCATTTCCTAACTCCTCAGCTTTTTTGAAAGCCTCTGAAGCAGTCATAAGATCTTGAACAGAAGTTCCCTCTCCTGTGCCTAAATATGCTTGACCTTTAAAAACATAAAAGTCTTCTTGAACATTGTCATTAGCATCACCTAACATGGCTTCTGCTTGAGTTAACAAAGTTTTAGCTTCCGCATAACTTCCTTTTTCAATTGCCTTACCAGCATCGCGAACTTCCTTTTTCTGGGCTATCGCAACTACTGTAAGTAAAGATAAGCCTATTGTTAAAATATTCTTTTTCATTCTATTATAGTTTTTTGTTAGTTATTCATCTTCATTATTGTCAGCAATAGTTGTGCCATCAGAATTTTCGTCACTGATATCAGTATCTGTCAGCTCTTCTAGTAATTCTTCTACTACTTCTTCATCATCCTTCATTACTTTGGCAACTGCCGCAATAGCATCATTACTTTTAAGATTAATAAGTCGAACCCCTTGTGTAGCTCTTCCCATAACTCTTAGATTATCTACACTCATTCTAATAGCAAGTCCAGATCTATTAATGATCATAAGATCATCGCTATCACTTACGTTCTTAATAGCTACTAATTCCCCGGTCTTCTCTGTTACTGAAATTGTTTTCACTCCCTTACCACCACGATTTGTAATTCGATAGTCGTCAAGTTTTGAACGTTTTCCATAACCATTGGCAGAAACTACTAAAATATCAGTATCCATTTCGTTTACAGCGATCATACCAATAACTTCATCATCATCACTAGCTAAAGTAATACCTCTAACCCCTGAGGCATTTCTCCCCATTGGTCTGGTCTTTTCTTCCTCAAATCTAATGGCTTTACCACTTTTAATTGCCAACATAACATGGCTGTTTCCTGTAGTAAGCTTAGCTTCTAAAAGCTCATCGTCTTCGCGAATGGTAATTGCATTAATACCGTTTATTCTAGGTCTAGAGTATTGCTCTAAAGAAGTTTTCTTAACCTGACCTTTCTTGGTAGCCATGATCACAAAGTGACTATTTATATACTCTTCATCTTTGAGATCTTGAGTATTAATAAATGCTTTCACCTTATCGTCTGGTTCAATATTTATTAAATTCTGAATAGCTCTACCCTTAGAGGTTTTACTTCCTTCAGGAATTTCATAAACACGCATCCAATAACATTTCCCTTTCTGAGTAAAGAAGATCATGTATTGATGATTGGTTCCTGTAAACAAATGTTCTAGGAAATCTTCGTTTCTAGTGGTAGACCCTTTTTGACCTACTCCTCCTCTATTCTGAGTTTTATATTCTGTAAGTGATGTCCTTTTAATATAACCTGCATGAGATATAGTAATTACCACTTGCTCATCTGGTATCATATCTTCTATACTAAGATCTCCACCTGCATATTCTATAACAGATCTACGCTCATCTCCATATTTGCTCTTGATCTCCAACAACTCATCTGTAATAACCTTCATACGACGATCTTTTCTATCAAGAATATCCTTAAGGTCTTCAATAGTTTTAATGATCTCATCATATTCTGAACGTAATTTATCTTGTTCCAGACCTGTAAGTTGTCTCAATCGCATTTCTACGATTGCTTTTGCCTGAAGTTCAGATAAACTAAAACGCTCAATCAATTTAGATCGAGCTTCTTCTCCATTACTAGATGATCTAATTAAAGCAATCACTTCATCTATATTGTCTGAAGCAATAATTAATCCTTCTAAAATGTGTGCTCTCTCTTCAGCTTTACGCAATTCATACTGAGTACGTCTTACAACAACTTCATGACGGTGCTCCACAAAATGAACGATCATATCCTTCAAATTCAACATTTCAGGTCGACCTTTTACCAAGGCAATATTATTAACACTGAAACTGGTTTGAAGTGAGGTATGCTTAAAAAGTGTATTTAATACAATATTTGGAATCGCATCACGCTTAAGAATGTAAACGATACGCATTCCATTTCTATCTGATTCATCTCGGATAGTAGAAATCCCTTCGATCTTCTTCTCATTAACAAGATCGGCGGTTTTCTTGATCATATCGGCCTTGTTCACCTGATATGGAATCTCTGTTACAATGATCGCTTCCTTACCTTGAACCTCTTCCAAAGTAGATTTTGCACGCATCATCACTCTACCTCTACCCGTTTTAAAGGCTTCACGAACACCATCGTAACCATATATAATACCTCCCGTTGGGAAATCTGGTGCTTTTATATGAGTAATTAACTCATCTATATCTATATCATTGTTCTCAATGTACGCAACCGTACCATCAATAACTTCAGATAGATTATGAGGAGGCATATTGGTTGCCATCCCTACTGCAATACCACTCGCTCCATTTATCAATAAATTGGGAACTCGCGTAGGCAATACGGTAGGCTCTTCTAAAGTATCATCAAAATTCAATCGGTGGTCTACGGTCTCTTTGTCTATGTCTGCCAACATATCCTCAGCGATCTTTCGCATTCTGGCTTCAGTATATCGCATTGCTGCAGGACTATCACCATCTATAGATCCAAAGTTACCTTGACCATCTACAAGCATATATCGTAAACTCCATTCTTGAGCCATACGCACCATAGCATCGTATACAGAAGTATCCCCGTGTGGGTGATACTTACCTAATACTTCCCCTACAATTCTTGCAGATTTCTTGTGAGACCCAGTAGCTCTAATTCCTAATTCATGCATGCCGAACAAAACCCTTCTATGAACAGGTTTTAATCCGTCACGAACATCAGGTAAAGCACGTGACACAATGACCGACATCGAATAATCGATATAAGCCGACTTCATTTCATCTTCAATGTTGATAGGAATTAACTTTTCTCCTTCAGCCATATTAAATATTTTAATTTAGTTTGAAAATATAACGTGCCAATTTACGGTTTTCGCAGTTGTTTTGAGCACTATTGACAAGGCTTTGTGTAAATTTTATTAACAAAAAATTAGCGCAGCTTCGTTAATAAGTTAGCTATCTTATATTTTGATTATTGAAAGTAATTTTGTCAATTAGCTAGCGACATATTACTTAAAAGGTATAATTTTTGAACTACCTGATATATTGTTAATAAATAATTTAGAGAAAGGAAATAAGATGGATGATAATTTTTCTCCCAAAGTAAAGGATGTGATTGCCTATAGCAAAGAAGAAGCTCTTAGGCTAGGCCACGACTTTATTGGTACAGAACATTTAATGCTAGGGCTATTGCGAGATGGAGATGGTAAAGCCATAAACATATTGAATGCCCTAGATATAGACTTAAGTCATTTAAGACGAAAAGTAGAAATATTAAGCCCTGCAAACCCAGAATCTTTAGGGATTTCTAATGAAAAAAAGAATTTACACCTAACTAGACAAGCAGAGCGGGCTTTAAAAACTACATTTTTGGAGGCTAAGCTTTTTCAAAGCACCTCTATTAATACTGCACATTTATTATTGTGCATTCTAAGAAATGAAAATGACCCTACAACCAAACTTTTAAATAAATTAAAGATTGATTACGATGGAGTCAAAGATCAATTCAAATATATGATTACAAGTGATGACGATTATCTAGAAGCTCCAAGAGCAGAATCATTTTCAGATGAAGATGCGAATGCCGATGATGCTACCAAGGACAATCCTTTTAGTAACACTGGAAAAACCAACAAGAAATCTAAAACCCCTGTTCTGGATAACTTTGGAAGAGATCTTACTGCAATGGCAGAGTTAGATAAATTAGACCCTGTTGTTGGTAGAGAGAAAGAGATAGAACGAGTTAGTCAGATCCTTAGTAGACGTAAAAAAAACAACCCTCTTTTAATTGGAGAACCTGGTGTTGGAAAATCTGCAATCGCTGAAGGCTTAGCATTGAGAATTGTGCAACGAAAAGTGTCTAGAATACTTTTTGATAAGCGTGTGGTAACTCTTGACCTTGCAAGTATAGTTGCAGGAACAAAATATAGAGGACAATTCGAAGAGCGCATGAAAGCGGTTATGAACGAACTTGAAAAGAATGATGATATTATTCTTTTTATAGATGAAATTCATACCATTGTAGGCGCAGGTGGAGCAACAGGAAGTTTAGATGCAAGTAACATGTTTAAACCAGCCTTAGCAAGAGGTGAGATACAATGTGTTGGTGCCACTACGCTAGATGAGTATAGACAATATATCGAAAAAGATGGTGCCTTAGAAAGAAGGTTCCAAAAAGTTATTGTGGAACCAACCACGGTAGATGAGACTTTAGAGATCCTAAACAACATTAAAGGCAAATACGAAGAACACCATAATGTTAATTATACTCCAGAAGCAATTAATGCCTGCGTAAAATTAACTAACAGATATATTACAGATAGATTCCTTCCAGACAAAGCTATAGATGCTCTAGATGAAGCTGGTGCTCGTGTTCATATTACTAATATCGAAGTGCCGAAGCAAATTTTAGATCTGGAACAAAAGTTAGAAGCGGTTCGAGAAGAGAAAAATGCTGTTGTTAAGAAACAGAAGTACGAAGAAGCTGCAAAACTAAGGGACGACGAAAAAAATCTCGAAAAGCAGCTTAGTATTGCTCAAGAAAAATGGGAAGAAGAATCTAAAAAGCATAAAGAAATTGTGACAGAAGATCATGTTGCAGATGTGGTCTCTATGATGACTGGTGTCCCAGTAAACAGAATAGCACAAACAGAAATAACTAAACTTGCAGAACTGCCAAATCGTATAAAAGGAAAAGTGATAGGTCAGGATGATGCAGTTAACAAAGTTGTAAAGGCTATTCAACGAAATAGGGCTGGTCTAAAAGATCCTAATAAGCCAATTGGCTCCTTTATTTTCTTAGGTCAAACAGGTGTAGGTAAGACACAACTTGCTAAAGTGCTTGCAAGAGAACTTTTTGATAACGACGATACCCTCATAAGAATTGATATGAGTGAGTATATGGAGAAATTTGCTATTTCAAGATTAATTGGTGCACCTCCGGGATACATTGGTTATGAAGAAGGTGGACAGTTAACTGAAAAAGTTAGACGTAAGCCTTATGCTGTTATCCTGTTGGATGAAGTAGAAAAAGCCCATCCAGATGTTTTCAATATGCTTTTACAGGTATTAGATGATGGATACCTTACGGATAGTTTAGGAAGAAAGATCGACTTTAGAAATACCATTATAATAATGACTTCTAATATTGGGTCTCGTAAACTTAAAGATTTTGGGCAAGGAGTTGGTTTTGGAACTGCTTCACAAAAATCTCAAATAGATGATAATGCAAGAAGTGTAATTCAAAATGCATTGAAGAAAGCTTTTGCACCAGAATTTCTAAATAGAATAGATGATGTAGTGATCTTTAATTCTCTAGATAGAGATGATATTCACAAAATTATTGATATCGAATTAGAAAAACTTTATTCCCGAATTGGAATTATAGGTTATACTTTGGTATTAAGCGAGAATGCAAAAGATTACATAGCAGATAAAGGATTCGATAAAGAATATGGAGCAAGACCTTTAAATAGAGCTATTCAAAAATATATTGAAGATGCTTTAGCTGAAGAAATAATAACTTCTCATCTTCAAGAAGGTGATACCATATATATGGATCTTGATAAAGAAAGTGATAAGCTTACAATTAAAATTGAAAAAGCAACTGAAGAAAACGAGGTTAAATAATTATATTTTTTAAAAGAAGACAGCCATAAAGTAATATTTATTGGCTGTTTTTTTTTGCTTCAATTAATTTAAAAATCTGAACAAATTTAAAGATAAAAATTATATATAACTGAATTTCAGTCAATTAAATAAAATTGCTGTGTAAACAAAAAACATTTGATTTTCCTCCTTAAATTATTAAATTTGAATTCATAATAGCCCCTAATAATTTATGATAAATTCTGCTCTAGAGCTTCAATTCGGATCGGTAACTTTTTTTGATAATATTCAAATAGCCGAACTGAATGAAGGTATCCTTTTCGACATTACCCATAATCAAGAAATATTAGAATTAGCTCGGGAACGATTTAACAATAACCCCTACGGATATATTTCGAATAGAGTGAACTCTTATTCTGTAAACCCTATGATACATTTAGAATCGGCTAATGTTTCCAATCTTATTGCAATAGCAGTAGTGTCTACAAATCCAGTAGTAAAGCAAAATTGTATAATAGAAAAACATTTTTTTAGAAACAGCAGTTCTTTTGAAGTTTTTGAAACGCTGGACGAAGCCGTTAACTGGATGAAGCACCAACTTATTTAATCGAACAAGACCTCTTGTTCAATTTTAAAATTATCTACAACGTTTTTGGCTGCTTTAATATGTGTAGACATAATTTGATCTTCCAATAAAATTGGCACTACTTTTCTAAAATCCGTAACTACTTCCTGAAGAAACGGTGATGTTTTTTGTGGCTCTCTATAATGCAATGCTTGAGAAGCATTAAACAGTTCTATAGCCAGAATAGTAGAAATATTATCTACCACTTTTAAAAGTTTAGTGGCGCCATTGGAGCCCATACTCACATGATCCTCCTGTCCATTAGAGGAAACTATAGAATCTATACTAGCAGGAGTTGCATATTGTTTATTCTGACTCACAATACTGGCCGCAGTATATTGCGGAATCATGAATCCGCTATTTAAACCTGGATTTTCAACCAGGAATGTTGGGAGATCTCTTAATCCCGAAACTAATTGATAGATCCTTCTTTCAGAAATATTGCCAATCTCTGCCATTGCAATAGCCATATAATCTAGAGCTAGAGCCAAAGGTTGCCCATGAAAATTTCCTCCGGAAATGATCTTATCTTCTTCAATAAAAATATTAGGATTGTCTGTAACCGAGTTGATTTCGGTTTTTATCGTATTTCTTACAAAAGATAAGGTGTCTTTACTTGCTCCGTGCACCTGCGGAATACACCTAAAAGAATAAGGATCTTGTACACTTGCCTTCTCCTCCATTGCTATTTCACTTTCCTTTAAAAACCCTCTAATTCTTTCAGCAGTTTTCACTTGTCCTCGGTGAGGACGTACCATATGTACAAGCTCATTATACGGTGACATATTACAATTAAAGGCATCTATAGAAATAGCACCAATTAAATCTGCCAAGTAACATAACCTATAAGATTCTATCAAAGCATAAACTCCATGAGCACTCATAAATTGAGTTCCATTTAGCAAAGCCAAACCTTCTTTAGATTGCATTTTTATTGGTTCCCAATCAAACTTCTTGAGTACAGTTGCAGCATCCAATTGCTCCCCTTCAAAATAAACCTCTCCCTTTCCCAAAAGCGGCAAAGACAAATGGGCTAAAGGCGCAAGATCACCAGAAGCTCCTAAAGAACCCTGTTCGTAGACCACTGGTAAAATATCTTCATTATAAAAATCGATTAATCTTTGAACTGTTTCCAATGCAATCCCGCTATGTCCATAGCTTAAGGACTGAATCTTCAATAATAACATCAAACGGATTATAGGTTTAGACACTAAAGCACCTGTACCACATGCATGAGACATGACTAAATTTTCCTGCAGTTGTGTTAGGTGCTCATTTGAGATCTTTACATTACAAAGAGATCCAAAACCAGTATTAATTCCATAAACAGGAACATCGCTTTGTTTAATCCTTTCGTCTAGATATTTACGCGATTTCACAATATTTACTCTAGACTCTTCACTCAATTCCAGTTTCATTTTATTTTCAAGAATATCCTGAATAACATGTAGATCAAGAACGGCAGAACTTATATAGTGATATGAAGTCATAAACAATTTAGCATTTTAGGAAGAAAAGAAATCAATAATATCAGGGTTCTTAAGAATTCTTAAAGAATAAGTTAGCTTAAATCTCGCAAGCTTAGAACTGCAGCAAAAGTTAAACAAGTGCTAAAATAACTGAAAATTCTTCAATTACCTTCAGATTACATTTCCTTTTTAAATAAATCTAAAAATGATCTTCCAATACTATCTGCAATATCTCCGGCTATTAAACCTTCATAACTCATTTCTTCTGCCAAAATATCTCCTGTTTTCCCATGTAAATAAACTCCAAAAACAGCAGCTATCAAAGGTTCATATTGTTGAGATATAAGGGAAGTTATTACTCCAGAAAGTACATCTCCGCTTCCAGCAGTAGCCATTCCCGGATTTCCTGTATTATTTATATAAAGATCGTCCTTAAAAACAGTAATAGTATGCGCTCCTTTTATTACCACGATCAGCTTATGTTTTTTACTGAATTTTTTAACCTTTTCTAATTTATCAAAATCGTCTTCCCATTTCCCAATAAGGCGTTCTAATTCTCCGGGGTGTGGTGTTAAAACAGTATTCTCTGGCAATTCTTTTATTAGTTCTTTTTCTTTTGAAAGAATATTAATACCATCGGCATCAATAACCATCGGCTTTTTAGTGTTGATCAATAAATCCTTAAAAGCTGCAGTTGTTTCTTTGGAAGTACCTGCTCCCATCCCGAAACAAATCACATCTGGAGATAGATCGAATTCTATATTACTAAGAGTTTCTTCATTTTCATCTGTAATTACCATAGCTTCAGGCAAAATACTTTGTAGAATTTGGTATCCGCATTTTGGAGAAAAGATAGTTACCATTCCGGCACCAGTCTTTAAGGTAGCTTTTGCAGTAAGAGAAATACTGCCTATTTTCCCATAGCTTCCTCCAATAATAAGCACATGGCCATAATCGCCTTTATGAGCAAAATTTATTCTGGGTTTATATAGTAATTGAGCTTCAGGCTTATTAATTAATTGTTTGTTTACAGCGGTTTTAGCCAAATATTCTCTATCTAATCCTATATCTATTACTTGCATATCACCTATATACTCAGCTGCCTGTGGCAAGAAAAATATAAGCTTTGGAGTTTGAAATGTAATGGTAACATTTGCTTTGATGGCGGGCCGGTTTTCATTTGGCATTTTATCAGCAAACATTCCAGAAGGCATATCTATAGCAACAATAAAGGCTTTAGACCTATTTATGTGCTGCACTAATTTCCCAACCCAATCTTCTAAAGGTCTGTTAAGCCCAATCCCAAAAATGGCATCTATAATGAAATCTTTTTCTGAAATTTCTGGAAAATCATCTTCCCCTTTAATTGCGCTTGGCCAGTTATTGCTAACTTCTTTTATTCTATCGTAATTCAAGAGAAAATCTTGAGATCTTTTATTGCTGTAATTAACCACATAAGCAATCACTTGATACCCGTGTTCTAATAAAAGTCTTCCGATTACTAACCCATCTCCCCCATTATTCCCAATTCCGCAAAAGATCTTAATTGGAATTTGGGCACCATTCAATTTGGAATGAATATCGTTGAAAACCAAAGTTGCGGCTCGTTCCATTAATTCAGTAGAACTTATTTTTTGTTTTTCTATGGTCACTTTATCAGCTTTGGCAAGCTGTTCTATATCAAATATTTTCATTCTTTGGGTTCTTTATCTCGTTCTTACAAATATAAAATTTATACCTCTGCAATAATATATAAGACATAGATTCTTAAGAATTATGTTTATTTGCACCACTATTCAAATTGAAATAAATAAATTTGCGCAAATTCTAAAAGAGATGAAAAAAATAGCCCTTAACGATATACATCATTCCCTAAACGCTAAAATGGTTCCATTTGCAGGTTTCGATATGCCTGTTTCTTATGAAGGCGTTAATATAGAACACGAAACTGTTCGTAAAGATGTGGGGGTTTTTGATGTTTCTCATATGGGGGAATTTTTGATCTCTGGAGAACATGCATTAGAACTTATCCAAAAGATCAGTTCTAATGATGCTTCTAAATTAATAGATGGAAAAGCCCAATATTCTTGCATGCCTAATGAAGATGGAGGAATTGTAGATGATCTTATTATCTATAGAATGAATGCTGAAAAGTATATTCTTGTGGTAAATGCTTCCAATATTGAAAAAGATTGGAACTGGATTGCTCATCATAACACGATGGATGCAACCATGAAAGATCTTTCAGATGAATATTCATTATTAGCTATTCAAGGACCTAAAGCTGCAGAAGCAATGCAATCTTTAACCGATGTAAATTTAAAAGATCTTAAATTTTATACTTTTGAAGTTGCTGAATTTGCAGGAGTGAAAAATGTAATCATATCTGCTACAGGATATACTGGTAGTGGTGGTTTTGAAATTTATTTAAAAAATGAGGATGCAGAAACCATCTGGAATAAAGTATTTAAAGCCGGAGCCGATTTTGGTATCAAACCTATTGGATTGGCAGCAAGAGATACTTTAAGATTGGAAATGGGATATTGCCTTTACGGAAACGATATAGACGATACAACTTCTCCAATTGAAGCAGGACTAGGATGGATCACTAAATTCACTAAAGATTTTATCAATGCTGAAGCATTACAAAAACAGAAAGAAGAAGGTCCAAAAAGAAAATTGATCGCCTTTGAAATGGATGAGAGAGGAATTCCAAGACATGGATATGATATAGTGGATGCTGAAGGAAAAACAATTGGATATGTTACTTCTGGAACCATGTCTCCATCCCTGGATAAAGGAATTGGAATGGGTTACATCCCAACAGAAATGGCTAAGGCTAAAGATAAGATCTATATTCAAATAAGAAAAAAAGCAGTTCCTGCTTCATTAGTGAAACTGCCTTTCTATAAAGGATAAACCCATTGGAAAAAGTACTGATATTAGGAGCAAGCGGCTTTATAGGGAATGCCCTGTATAAGGAGCTCTGCTCCTATTTTGATACTTATGGTACCTATCATACCAATTCAGATTTCTTTGAAGCAAATCATAAGTTTTATGAATTTGATATGGAATCTGAAAACATTGATATTTTACTGGAAAATCTTAGGCCAACGGTAATTGTTTCTGCGCTCCGGGGAGAATTTAATGCTCAGGTAAACACCCATTTTTCAATAATAGATTATATTTTAAGGAACAATAGCAAATTGCTTTTCATCTCTTCAGCAAACGTTTTTGATGCCTTTACCAACTATCCTTCTTACGAGTATGATAAAACATTATCGCAAAGTATTTATGGCAGATTCAAAATTAAAATTGAAAACGCTCTGCTTAGACTTCCAAATAATAAATATAATATATTGAGATTACCAATGGTTTTTGGTGCTCATTCTCCCAGAACTTTGGAAATTAAAAATAAAATTGAATTTGGTGAAGCTATAGAAGTTTTCCCGAATGTGGTGGTTAATGCAACAGATATTACGCGGCTTACTCAGCAAATTCATTATATAATCAATAGAAAAAAAGAAGGGGTATTTCATTTAGGAAGTGAGGATCTCACCCATCAGCATGACCTAGTAAAGGATATTGCTACCGCTTTGGGGTATAAAAACCCACTTTTAAAGCAAGTATATGATTCTAATTACGATCGTTTTCTAGCTGTTTTACCAAAAGACAATCTCTTACCAAAAAATCTACGCATTTCTCTTCAGCACGTCATCAACTCCTCTGTGGTGATCTAAATTTGTTAAGCTTTCCCTAAACTATAAAGCATTTTTCAAGAGTTCTCTGCTATTTAGTAACTTTAAGAAAACCAAAACAAATGAATACTCCACAATTTAAAGATCTTAAAGCGGTATTTATAAACTGTACGCTTAAAAAGTCACCAAAGCAAAGTCACACTAGAGGACTTATAGAAGTTTCAAAAACTATTATGGAAAAGGAAGGCGTGGTGGTAGAAGTAATTCGTGCTGCAGATTATACCCTTCCTAATGGAATCCAGCCAGACATGACCAAAGAAGGAGAAGAAAAAGATGATTGGCCAGAACTATTCAAGAAAATTATAGCGGCAGATATTTTAGTGCTTTGCACTCCAATCTGGTTAGGCGCTAAATCTTCTATATGCACCAAAATAGTAGAACGTTTATATGCAATGAGTGCTCAACAAAATAAAAAAGGGCAATATATTTATTATGGAAAAGTAGGTGGCTGTTTAATCACTGGAAACGAAGATGGAATAAAACATTGTGCTATGAATATGTTATACTCCCTACAGCATTTAGGCTATTCCATTCCACCTCAAGCAGATGCCGGATGGATTGGAGAAGTTGGTCCTGGACCAAGTTATCTAGATGAAGAATCTAATGCCAAAGAAAGTGATTTCACCAATAGGAATACTACCTTTATGACTTATAATCTAATGCATTTAGCAAGTCTGCTAAAGCAATTTGGAGGATTTCCTGCTTATGGTAATTTACCTGAGGAATGGAAAAACGGTAAAAGATGGTCTTTTGAGAATCCTGAATATCGTTAAAAATCAAGAACCTCGGGGGTAAGCCCACAAGATCTGAAATGAGAAACAATTGTAAAAAACTTAAAACAAGCCTAAAGGAATTAAAAATTTTATTATGAAAAAATTATCTGAAAAAGAAATAAACGAAAAATTGAAATCTCTAGAAGGATGGAGCTATACTGATAATGCTTTGCAGACTTCTTTTGAATTCGAAAACTTTAAGGAAGCTTTTACTTTAATGACGAGAATTGCTTTTGAAGCTGAAGCACAACAACATCATCCAGATTGGAACAATGTTTATAATCAATTAGAAATTTCACTTTCTACTCATGATGCTGGTGGTGTTACCGAAAAGGATTTTAAACTGGCTAAAGCAATTGAAGGAATTGTAAATGCAGAGTAAATTATAATTAATTATAGAGGTCAGTAGATAGTTTCATATTCTAATGCCAATAGTCCTGCAAATGTCAGGTTGAGCATTTCGACTTCGCTCAATACAAGCTAAAGTCGAAACCTAATTTTTCATTCCAATAGTTCTCTCCCGAGAAATCGGGACGCTCGAACTGACTAAATAATGTCTTTACATCATTAATAATCAATTAATTAGTAGTGTGAAAGTATATGCATTTAACTACTGACCTTTAATTAATTTAATTGTCGTTCCATTTTTTTAGCTAGAAATGGAACGTTTTTTTATTTTTACACCAGATTTATAATATTTATGGGAAGAGCATTCGAATTTAGAAAAGCACGTAAAATGAAGCGTTGGTCTGCAATGGCTAAAGCATTTACTAGAATTGGGAAAGATATAGTAATGGCTGTAAAAGAAGGCGGCCCCGATCCAGATAGTAATTCCAGACTTCGTGCAGTTATTCAGAATGCGAAAAGTGTGAACATGCCTAAAGATAATATCGATCGTGCTATTAAACGTGCGAGTGATAAAGATCAAGGGGATTATAAAATAGTGCTTTTTGAAGGATATGCTCCTCATGGGATCGCTGTTCTGGTTGAAACAGCTACAGATAATAACAATAGAACAGTTGCAAATGTGCGTATGCACTTTAGTAAGAGTGATGGAAATCTAGGAACTTCAGGTTCTGTAGAATTCATGTTCGATCATACCTGTAATTTCAGAATACCTGCGGAAGGGCAAGATGCTGAAGAATTAGAGCTGGAATTAATTGATTTTGGTGCAGAAGAAGTTTTTGAAGATGAAGATGGGATATTAATTTATGCTCCTTTTGAAAGTTTTGGAGCCATTCAGAAAGAATTAGAGAATAGAGAAATAGAGATTTTATCGTCTGGCTTCGAAAGAATTCCCCAATTAACTAAGAAATTATCTACAGATGAAACTGCAGATGTAGAGAAATTATTGGAACGTTTGGACGAAGATGATGATGTGCAAAACGTATATCATACCATGGATGAATCTGAAGATTAAGTCCTTCAGGTTCTAAAATTGTTCGGGGAATTTCCCTTGAACACCTTCATAAAAACTTTGAATTTTCGGAAGATCTTTTTCAATATTACCTGTAGTATAAAAAGGCTTAGAAAATATTGTTAGCTTTTTTCCATAATCCAAAGCGACCATTATAATGGGAACATTGGCTGCTTCAGCAATATAATAGAATCCTGTTCTCCATCTTTCAGATTTTTGTCTAGTCCCTTCTGGAGATAAAGCTAGCCTGAAAATTTTCTTAGATTCAAAAATAGCGGCAATTGCCTCAACTTTCTTTTCTTTAGAAACCCTATCCACGGGTGCTCCACCCATCCATTTAAAATACCAGCCAAATGGAGGTTTGAACAATTTCTTTTTTCCAACAAAATTAATTTCGATATCTAAGATGTTCCGAGTTAAAACTCCCAAAGAAAAATCCCACCAACTGGTGTGGGGAGCTACAACAAACACACATTTTTTAATATTTGAATCGAAATCACCTTGAATTCTCCATTTAAATACTTCAAAATAAATGAACTTAGAAACGGAACTCATAGGGTTTAAATTATTCTCGGTTACCTTTAGTAGGTTCTCCTTTGCGGCGTTTTCTTTCTTCTATAAGTAAAGCTAATTCTCTACCGGTTTGTCCTCTTACCGAAGTATTTTCCTGCGCTCTTCTAATTAAATAGGGAATAACCTCCCTAACAGGCCCAAAAGGAACTAGTTTTGCCGTATTATAGCCTTTTTTAGCAAGGTTTAAACTAATATGATCACTCATGCCATACAATTGACTGAACCACACTCGGGAGTCGTTAATGGCAATGTTCTTATCTTCCATAACTTGTAAGGCAAGATAATTACTCATTTCATTGTGAGTTCCTACAAATAAAGATATATCATCTATTTGTCCCAAACAGTAAGCTAAAACGCCGTTGAAACTAACATCTGTAGCTTCTTTGCTTTCACATATAGGAGTTGGATATCCCATTTTATTCGCACGTTGATTTTCTTTTTCCATGTAAGCCCCACGTACGATCTTTGCACCAATCTTATAACCTGCGGCTTTTGCTTTTGAATGTAAGGCTTTTAAATAATTTCCTCTATCCCATCTATAACATTGCAGCGTATTAAACACAATCGCTTTTTGCTGATTGTATTTCTCCATCATCTCTTCCATAAGATCATCTGCGGCATCTTGCATCCAGGATTCCTCTCCATCTGCCAAAACACTAATATCATTCTTATAGGCAGCGCCACAAATAAGATCTACTCTATTCCTAACCCGAGCCCATTCTTCTTCTTCCTCTGTGCTCAAAGTTTCTTTAGAAGATACTTTTTCCCAAATTTCTAATCTTCCTACTCCTGTTGGTTTAAAAACAGCAAAAGGAAGTTCTTTCTTTTCTGCGGCAAATTCAATAATACTGATCTTCTTTTTCATGGCAGAGTCAAATTGCGCCTCCTCCGCTTTTCCTTCTACAGAATAATCCAAAATACTATGAACTTTCTTAGTATACATTTTTTCTATCACCTTCATACAATCTTCCATAGTCTCACCACCACTAAATTGCTTAAAAATGGTGCTTTTAATAAGACCTTCTACTGGTAAATGCAGTTTCAAAGATATGTTGGTAAGATAAGTACCAATCTTAACTAAGGTCGGCCTATTGATCATGTTAAATAAAAACAGCGCTCTATTAAGATCATCGTTCGATTTTAATTTAAAAGCTGTCTCGGTATCGTCAAAGATTTTTTGTGAGATCATACGTAGGATATTAATGCGACAAATATAATTATTGAGTTAGGATAATTTAATTATTTTCTGCTTATTTTCGATATCTATAAATTTAAATAAAACCTTTTTAAATATGGCTGTTTTAGCTAGTCAAGCTCCAATTTTTTATGCAGAAAACGGGTGCGCCGAATTATCTAATTACCTAAGGGCTTCCAAACCGTCAATGATCTTTGTTTTGGTGGACTCTAATACCCACAATAATTGCCTGAATATTTTTCTTCAGCAGCTAGAAACAACTATTACAATTGAAGTAATTGAGATGGAAGCCGGTGAAGAACACAAAAATATTGAAACATGTTCTGGAATCTGGGAAACCCTGTCTGAGCTCGGCGCAGATAGAAAAAGCCTACTGATTAATTTAGGTGGTGGCGTAGTTACAGATCTTGGTGGGTTTGTTGCAAGTACTTTTAAAAGAGGAATTCCTTATATGAATGTACCCACTAGCCTACTCGCGATGGTCGATGCGTCGGTTGGCGGTAAATGCGGAGTAGACCTCGGGAATTTAAAAAATCAAATAGGTGTTATTAATCAGCCGGAAATGGTTTTAATAGATTCTAATTATTTATCTACGCTACCTGCAAATGAAATGCGTAGCGGTTTGGCTGAAATTTTAAAACATGGCCTCATTGCAAATGAAGCATATTGGGAAAAAGCCACCAACCTGGAAGCTCTTACATTAGAGGATCTTGACAGCCTTATTATAGAATCTATAGAAATAAAATCTAGAATTGTCCAGGAAGATCCTACAGAAAAAAGTGTTAGAAAAACACTAAACTATGGCCATACCTTAGGTCACGCAATAGAATCCTATTTTTTAACCAATCCTAATAAAATCACTTTACTTCATGGGGAGGCAGTTGCAGCTGGTATGATCATGGCTACCCATCTTTCTTATAAGATATGTGGTTTTCCTGAAAAAAAATTAGAGAATATCACCAATAAAATCAATGAATTATTTCCGAAGATAAATCTCTTAGAAGAAGATTATGAAATGGTGCTTGATCTTCTGAAATTTGACAAGAAAAATTCACACGGAAACATAAATTTTGTTCTTTTGAAGGATATTGGGAAAGCAGAATTAGATGTAATTGTGCCAAATGACCAGTTAATAGAGGCCATGAATTATTATTTAAAAAATTAATTTGAAAATTTATTTGACCGCTTGAAAATAATGCTATTTTTACTATAATTGCATCATCAAATCTTAGTTATGAAAAGAGTCATTGTAGATTACAAAAAGTTAACTCCAGAAATTTTAAGCCTATTGGTAGACAAATATCCTGATGGATATGATGATGACCATGTAATTTCATTTAAAAATGCTAAAAATGAAACTGTTGAGGCGGTAGAAGTGCGAACAGAAGATTCCATATACTTGGTCAAGGTAAGTACCAAGTTAGAGAATAGTATGGCAAACTACGACGAAGATGATTATGATGACTCCGATTTCAATGAGCCAATATCTGAAATTCCCGAAAAAGATAACGGTGAGGAAGATGATGATGAAGATCTAGATAGATAATTCAATAAAAAAGCGGCCTGTTTAGAAATAGGCCGCTTTTTACTCTTTTATATGTATTAAGATTTAAGCATGTTGCATATCGTGCTTTCCTTCATTTATCTCTTCAATAAGCTTGGCATTAAAAGCCGGAAGATCATCTGGATTTCTACTTGTAACTAAGGCTTCATCCACAACTACTTCTTCATCTACCCAATTTGCACCTGCATTCATAAGATCTTTTTTGATAGAATTAAAAGAAGTCATTTTTCTACCTTCAACTACATCTGCTTCTATTAAGATCCAAGGAGCATGACATATTGCAGCTACTGGTTTCTTTTGCTTAAAGAAATCTCTTACAAAGTTGAGAGCATCCTCATCTCTTCTCAATATATCCGGGTTAATAACTCCTCCAGGCAACATAAGCGCATTATAATCTTTAGCAGTTACTTCACTTAAAGTCTTATCTACTTTATACTCTTTAGACCAATTTCCATCTGCCCAAGATTTAATATTTCCAGATTTCAAACTAACTATTTCAACTTGAAATCCTTCCTTTTCCATTGCTTCTTTAGGAGATTTTAATTCACTTTCTTCAAATCCATCTGTTGCCAAAATTGCTATTCTCTTTTTCATAATCGTTGATTTAAATATTAAAATTATAATTGATCCAAAGATACTTTTACTGACTTTCAATATTTATTAAGAGGTTTATAAAATATGATGAGTTTTGGTTAAACCTCTGCTAAATAGAATTTTATTTTGTTAATTATCGTTGGAAGAATTAGATTCCAAATCTTTCATAATTTTATCGTCTTCCTTTAATTTTTGCTTTTTTTCTTCCAGTTTGACTAATTCCTGATTAATTGCAGGTTCACCGAATTCTGTAGGAATTATTTTTTCCTTTTTATATTGTGCATATTGAACAGTGAATTCTGCCCCAAAGAACATAATTAAGCAAGTATAATTTACCCATAGTAAAATAAGAACCATGGAGGATGCTCCTCCATAAACTGAAGCTGGATCTGTTCTACCAAAATAGATTCCAATAAGATATTCTCCTATTAAAAAAAGTATGGTTGTTAAGGTTGCGCCATAAAGAGTAACTTTCCATCTAATCTTTATATCTGGCAACAATTTAAAGATGGAGCCAAAAAGTAAGGTGATAAATACAAGAGAAAGAAATGAATTCACTAAATCGAGACCTAAGGCAGTTACAGCAGGGGCATAACTTTCTATATAATCGCTTAACATTCTAATGATTGCTGAAACAATTAATCCCAAAAGCATTAAAAATCCTATAACTAAGATCATCCCAAAAGAAATCACTCTATCTATAAACATCCTAAAATAAGTACCCTCCTTTTCAGCAACATTCCAGATATTATTCATCGCTTTTTTAAGCTGAAAAAAAACTCCTGTCGCTCCAAATATTAGCATGAATATCCCAAAAATAACCGCAAAAGTAGAATTACTGCTCAAGGCAGCATTGCTTATCATATTTTCTACGATCATTGCGGAATCCTCACCTATAAATTCTGCTATTTGACCAGTAATCCGACCTTGAACCGCTTCTCTACCAAAAAAATAGCCTGCAATACTTACTACAATTATAAGCAAAGAAGGTAATGAAAATAGGGTGTAATACGCAATAATGGCACTTCTCGCCCATGGATCGTTACCATTCCAACTTACATATGCCTTTTTTAAAAGCTTCCAAAAGGTCTTCAGTTTTTTCATAATCCATAATGAGATTTAAATAGGACCAAATGGTGTTTTTGATGTCCTGCTAAAATAAATCCAGCGGCACGCGGGCTTAATTGCGATTTACTTGCTTCTCCAATTTTACAATACATCTCTTCCTCAAAGCTTTCAAAAAGAGCTATGCCAGCATCTCTTACAACTTCAAATTCTTTAATAAGACTGCTAAGACTTCTTCTTTCTGCTTTAGATACTGGAACGTAAGCATCTTGATCAAATCCCGCTATAGGTGTTAGGTCTTCACGTGCAATAGTTAAGGCTCTATACTGGAAGATTCGCTCTGTATCAATAACATGTTGAATAGACTGTGCAACGGTCCATTTCCCTTCTGCATAAGAATGTTTTAAATCTTCTTCTTGTAGACCTTTTAAGAAAATCACAAATTCCTTTTTCTGATCTTTTAAAATTGAAATCAAATCTTCATCAGGCAATTTATCTATATACGTTTGATAAAAGGGGTTATATTCTGAGGTCAGTAATTGTGATGTTGTCATAATTTAAATAAAATTTTTGAAACTTCAAGGTATAAAAAAACCCTTTGGTCCAAATGGAATAAAGGGTTTTATGAAAAAATAATAAATGATCTATAATTCTTTAAATATAGAATGCATTAAACGCTTTTTGTCGTTCATGCTTTCTTCTAAGGATATCATAGTTTCTGTTCTATAAACTCCTTCAATATCATCTAATTGAAATATTATCTCTTTTGCATGCTGTGTGTTTTTAGCACGTATTTTACAGAAAACATTAAATTTCCCTGTAGTTACATGGGCAACAGTTACAAATGGAATATCGTTTATTCGCTCTAAAACAAATTTTGTTTGAGAAGTGTTCTTCAAAAATATCCCTACGTAAGCTATAAATGCATATCCTAATTTTTCGTAGTTCAGTGTCAATGTAGAACCCAAAATAATTTGCGCCTCTTCCATCTTTTTAACACGTACATGCACGGTTCCTGCAGAAATATTCAGTTTTTTAGCAATATCAGTAAACGGGGTACGCGTGTTCTCGATTAACATATCCAGAATCTGATGATCGGTTTCGTCTAATTTATATTTTGCCATGATTCTTAAAGTCTTTTAATGAAACACAAAATTAACACAATTTCACTAGACGATTAGCAAAGAAATTTAATTTTTTTCCTAATTTATCATTAATACTTCATAATTAACAAGAATTTTATCTACTATAACGTTTTCGGTGAGTAAATTATGGTCAGGAAGAGTAACGTTCTTAAAATCGCAGTTGATTTCCTTGTGTCCAAAGAACTCTAATTTTGGGGAAATGTTTTCTACGAATGGTAAAAAAGTCACCTCTTCATCTTTTAAAATTTCTTTAAACTGAATCGCTATATCAACATTCTTCCCGTTAATCTCTGCATTTCTTAAAATCAGATCGTAAAACAGTTTCTCGTTTTCCGGAATATTAAAATAAGTTGAAGTTTCAACTTTCTTATAAGCTTGAGTTGCAATTGCATTTAAGCCTGAAAAAAGAGCGTATAAGACATATTCTCTTGTTTTGTCCCGAGCGTAATCGCCCTTCGAATGACCAGCCTCAAATAAAATGGTTGGTACTCCCAGACTCTGGAACGTATCCCCCGTGCAATTGGCATTATAACCATCATCATATCTTCCAATCTTGTTTGAGATAAGCTTAGAGAGGTCTTCATAGATAGCACCTATAACTTTCATAGACTCTTCGCGGGACTTGGTTAAAGACCTTCCAATATCTTCTGAAGGGGTTAGAAAAGATAAAATAGCTGGAATTTCATTTGCTCCAGCACTAAATATAGTGCGCTGGTCATGAAGATTGAAGCAAAAATCTGGCTGAAGATCATCAAATGTCTTTCTTAAAACTTGACTTTCCACCTGAGTTAAGTTTTTTGCATCTCTATTTAGATCGATCTCATTAGCATTTACACGACTATAAGATCGTGCTCCATCTGGATTTAGCATTGGGATTATATATAAAGTACAATTACTCAATATATCTTTTACTACAAAATCCTGCGAATGATCGCTAAAAACATTCAGCATATCAAATACAGCTTTTGTAGTAGTGGATTCATTTCCGTGCATTTGAGACCACATGAGAATTTTAAGTTTTCCAGAACCAACTTTAATTAAATGGATAGGTTCCCCTAAAGTTGATTCCCCTAAAACTTCTACCTCAAAATTCGAAGTCGCTTTTTTTAGTGGATTAGAAATATGAGTAGCATTTATATATCTACCAGTTAGAGAAGCCTCTTTGAAAGTTTCGTAATTGTTTAATATAGATGAAAGTATATTTATCATGTTTACAAAAGTAAATAATCATTAATTTACAAATGTAAACAGTTAAAACTAACTATCCTGTTTACATTAGTAAACAAATTATTTAAATCTATTAGGAACGAAAGTGGAAAAATTCCAATCTTAACTATATTATAACTTAAACACTTTGTTTTTAGTTGATTATATATAACTACCTAAACTTAAAGTTTATTATAATTAAGCTAAATTACAATTGTAACTTGCTATATCCATTACATTGTTTTACATTTGTAAACACGCAAAGTTCAATATTAAATTTACAATGGTAAACAGTGATGATTTCTCAAAAAGACTAGTAATAATTCTAGATTATTATGATATTTCGGCAGCTGCTTTTGCAGATGCTATCCAAGTTGGTCGCTCTTCTATCTCCCATATATTATCTGGAAGGAATAAACCTAGTCTAGATTTTGTGCTTAAAATTGTGCAAACCTATCCTGAAGTAGAATTATATTGGCTCTTAAATGGGAAAGGAAGTTTCCCTAAATCGGAAGATGAGAAAGTGGTTCCCTCAAGTAAATCAGAGACTCCTGCCCCATTAATTAGGGATGAAAAATCAAAAAGCGAACAACCAATTGAAAGTTCTATTAAACCCGAGAGCCTTCCTGGAAGTAGCTTTTCAGCAAAAACGATTAAAAGAGTGGTGCTTTTTTATGAGGATGGCACTTTTGAGGCCTTCGAAAATTGATAATTAGGCTATATTATCTTTATTTTTGCGGTATGAAAGCCTATAATGGGCATTTAATATAAATAATCAATTTCACTTCCGTGAATAAAACGAACTCAATAATCGTTCAAAACTTATTTAGATGAAAAAACTCCTCCTTTGCCTCTGTATATTTTTTCTGTTAGTCTCTTGCTATTCCCCAGAGAAAGAATGCAAACAATTCCATACAGGAACATTTAAATTTGAATCTTATTTAAATGGAGAACTGGTCACTTCTACATTCACTAGGAATGACACGCTGGAAGTAGACACTTTTAAAGGCTCTGTAGACACTTCCTCTGTAAGATGGCTCAATGATTGCGAATATATAATAAAGAATCTACACCCTAAAAATATGGCAGAAAGGAAACCTTTGCATATTAAGATACTTACCACAAAAAATGATTCCTATACTTTTGAATATGGTTTGGTTGGAGATCCAAAGAAAAAGAAAGGTACCGTAACCAAGGTTAAAGATTAATTAGCGATTTTGGATATGCCTGGTTTCGTCTGGCAAGCGATCAACCACTTCGTCACCCTGAACTCGTTTGAGGGTCTTTCTCTAGTCTCGCTGAGATGATTAAAAACACTTCGACAAGCTCAGAGTGAAAATATCGAAACACGAAACTGTAACCAAGCATCGGGAGTTTTAGAGACTTTCTCTGGATTTATAGAAATGCTAATACACACTTCGACAAGCTCAGTGCGACAGCAGCAGAATATAAAACTATCCGGAAGCATCCTTTAGGAACTTGCCCTGAACTCATAGAGATGTTGAAACAATTCCTCTAACCAGCTGAAAATAAATCAAGACCCTCGGGGCAAGCCACTAGGTATGTCCCGATGGTCCGGGAGGAAAATACTTTTAAAAATTCGAGGCAAGCCCGCATGAATGTTTCGGGCAGGCCTCGGGGAAATAAACTCTCAATGAGGGATTAAATAAACAAAACTGATATATTATTCGATTTTTCTGTTTTTTAGAAGATCGTTTTGCTCTTGCATTAAAACTGTTAGATCAGACAGCAACTGAATTTCCTTAGGAGTTTCAACAGTTTTATCTTTAGGGTTTTGCGCTTTTCTTCTGAAGTTATTCATGAACTTTACTACGAGAAAAATGGTAAATCCAATGATCACAAAATCCAGCATAGCTTCTACCAAAGCGCCATAGCCTATAGCTATCTCTTTTAATTCCACAGCACCAACTTGAGTAGCATCAATTCCATCCCGAAGTATAATTCTTCTGTCTGCGAAATTAACCCCATCTGTGAGCAGGGAAAGAGGTGGTAATACTACTTGTTTAACCAGAACGTCCACAACTTTATTAAAGGCAGTACCAATTATGATACCCACCGCCATGTCTATCATATTGCCTTTAACGGCAAACTCCTTGAATTCTTTAAACAAACCCATTACTCATCAAATAATTTTGTTTGACTTTCCTCTCCATTATTTTTCTCTTTATACACTATCCCTGAAGAGTTGCTTTCTTGCTTCTTATTTTCCTCTCCTTCGACAACTTCCTCCTCCTGAACTTCCAAATCTTCGAGAACCACTTCCTCTACCTCATAAGGCGTAGGTTCCAATAAATTAATTTGCTTAATTTTTTCTGTAGTCAACTGGTTTCCAAGTGCCTTAACTCCTTTTACTGAAATAAATTCTTCAATATTAATTATTTGATTTTCTCTAAGTTCTTTTCCTCTGATTTTAGAGAAAACAAGCTCTACTTGCGGAATATAATCTGTAGAAACCAATTCTAAATAAGACTTTTCGTGATCTCCTATAAACTGCTCTTCTCTATCTTCATGTTCAATTAAGAATCGCTTCACATAATAACGCTCCTTATCTGCTTCCCAATAAACTGCTGAGATAGGTTTTTTAGGGACCCATTTTTCCAGAACTATAAATTCATCATCAAATCTAGTGGTTAATTCTGGCTTAATGGTTTTAGCAACTCCATCTTGAGTAACTAGCAATAGCCTATCCTCTCCCTTGAATTCACCTAATAAATCTCCACGTTCATCTACATTTAGCCTCTTCACACTATCATCAAACCAAATTCTCCGAGGTTTAAGTGTAGAAACTCCTTCCTCCTTCAACTCTATTTTCTTAACTGCATATTTGGTGACGATATTTCCTTTTACATTTCGGCCTTTTATTGCCATATCTGCAAAGTCTACTTCAAATTTAAGCTTCTTAATACTGCCTACTTGTCTAAGATACACAGTAACAACCTCAGCTTCACCATTAGGATTTGCTGAAAAATATAAGATTTTGGACTCTTTTTTACCCTGAGAAACAGGATATTCCCGATCTCTGGTTATAGAAGTCACTGCAAAGCGTTTTATATAAGAAGAACCGCCTTTTCCATCACGATAGATCAAATTATAGATAGTCCGCTTATCTTTCTTTTTGAAGACAGCCACATGAACAATATCTTTTCCTATAAATGTTTTGGAATCTACTTTGGTAACCATCATTATACCATCTGCAGTAAAACAAATGATATCATCTATATCTGAACAGTCTGCAACAAATTCATCCTTTTTTAAAGAGGTTCCAATAAACCCTTCTTTTCTATTTACATAAAGCTTTGTGTTGTGCATAGCCACTTTAGAAGCCTCTATGTCTTCAAATAGTTTAAGCTCTGTTTTACGCTCCCTTCCTGCTCCATACTCCTTTTTCAACCTTGCAAAATAGGCAATAGCAAAGTCTACAAGATGATCTAAATGATGTTTCACTTGTGCTATTTCATCTTCTAGGGCATCAATCTTTTGTTGCGCTTTATCTATATCGAATTTAGATATCCTCTTAATTCGGATTTCTGTTAATCTAGTAATGTCATCTTCGGTAACTGCACGTTTTAAATGTGTGGTATGTGGTTTTAAACCCTTATCTATCGCATTTATAACGCCTTGCCAAGTCTCTTCTTCTTCAATATCACGATAGACCCGGTTTTCTATAAAAATTCGTTCTAATGATGCAAAATGCCATTGCTCTTCAAACTCCTCTAATCTAATCTCCAGATCACTCTTAAGAAGACTGAGAGTGTGATCTGTAGATCGTTTCAGCATTTCTGAAACTCCAAGAAAGATCGGTTTATTATCAATGATCACACAACCTAAAGGAGAAATAGAATTCTCGCAGGTAGTAAACGCATATAATGCATCTATCATTTTATCTGGAGACACATTTGGCGGTAAATAGATCAAGATCTCCACATGCTCTGCAGTGTTATCCTCTATTCGCTTGATCTTTATCTTGCCTTTATCGTTTGCTTTTAATACAGATTCTATTAAAGAAGTGGTTGTAGTGCCAAAGGGTATCTCTGTTATTGCCAGTGTATTCTTATCGTATAGAGATATTTTTGCGCGAACCCTTACTTTTCCTCCACGTTTCCCATCATTATAATTTGAAACATCTGCTTCTCCTGAGGTTGGAAAATCTGGAAATAGTTTAAAACTCTTCCCCTTTAAATGTTTAACGGAAGCATCTATAAGTTCAATAAAATTATGAGGTAAAATACGGGTACTTAATCCTACCGCAATTCCCTCAGCGCCTTGAGCAAGTAATAGAGGAAATCTAACAGGTAGATTTACTGGTTCCTTTTTTCTACCATCATAAGAAAGCTGCCAATTGGTTATTTTAGGATTATAAATAACTTCCAAAGCAAATTTGGAAAGCCTAGCTTCAATATATCTAGGGGCAGCTGCGCGGTCGCCGGTAAAAACATTCCCCCAGTTTCCCTGCATATCTATAAGCAGTTCTTTTTGCCCAACCTGCACCATGGCATCTCCAATACTCGCATCACCGTGAGGATGATACTGCATGGTATGCCCAACTATATTTGCTACTTTATTGTATCTCCCATCATCCAGATCTTTCATAGAATGCATGATCCTGCGCTGTACTGGTTTAAAACCATCTTCTACAGCCGGAACAGCACGTTCTAAAATTACATAAGAAGCATAATCTAAAAACCAATCCTTGTACATTCCTGTAACCCGAATAAGTTTTTCTTTAGACTGCTCCTGTTCTTCTGGGGCTTCTTGGGAATTATCTTGATATTCTAAATCCATTAAGACGCTGCTTTGTTTTTCTCAAGTACTTTTCTAAGCGACTCGATCATTCCTCGTTTCTTCTTTTTATTTAAAAAGGTAATATTGAAGGTGTATTTTCTTAGTCCTTTCTTTCTTCTACTCCTAATATAAATTCTGAGCGTGGCATAAAAAAAGAGATCTATAACTTTAAAATCTATTAGTTTTCCTTTTGGAAATTCTGCTCTTTTTACTCGGTATTCAATGAATTTTGAAAAAAACAAGCCATTGTTCTTAAAATTCAGCGTTTCCCCATCACTATCAAAATCGAAAAGCTGCCCGATTCTGTGGAAATAAATTCCGAAAATAATAAGTAAAATATTTGGTAGAAAATGACTGAAAGTAATAGTGCTTTCATTGTCTGAAGCCATTAACTCCAAATTCACAAAGATATTTGTTACAAAAGCTGCTACAATTAACATGTAAATAGGTGGAACAAGCTTAGTTTCACTAGTATTTTTAAACCTCATAGGCTATTCCTCTATCAAATCGAGTTCGACTTTTAAATTATCTATTATAAATTCCTGCCTGTCTGGCGTATTTTTACCCATATAAAACCCTAACAATTCTTCAATAGACATTTCTTTATCTAACATTACAGGATCCAATCTAATATTTTCCCCAATAAAATGCTTGAATTCGTCTGGAGATATCTCTCCAAGTCCTTTAAATCGGGTGATTTCTGCTTTCCCGCTCAATTTCTCTTCAGCTTGTTGTTTTTCCAACTGGCTGTAGCAATATATTGTTTCCTTTTTATTCCGAACCCTAAATAAGGGAGTTTGTAGAATATATAAATGATTTTCTTTTATAAGCTCTGGAAAGAACTGAAGGAAAAATGTTATTAATAACAACCTAATGTGCATTCCATCTACATCGGCATCTGTTGCAATTACGATATTGTTATATCTTAGATCTGCAATAGATTCTTCTATATTTAAGGCTGCTTGCAATAAATTAAATTCTTCGTTCTCGTAAACGATCTTTTTAGAAAGTCCATAGCTATTTAAAGGTTTCCCTTTTAAACTAAAAACAGCTTGAGTGTTCACATCTCTGGATTTAGTGATACTACCACTCGCAGAATCTCCCTCGGTAATAAATAAAGTAGATTCTAAATATTTCTCTTTCTTACTATCCCCTAAATGAATTCTACAATCTCTAAGTTTTTTATTGTGTAAACTTGATTTTTTCGCTCTATCCTTGGCTAATTTTCTAATTCCCGATAATTCCTTCCGCTCGCGTTCTGCCTGTAAAATCTTTCTTTGTAATTTATCTGCAGTCTCCGGATTCTTATGAAGATAGTTATCCAGATATTTTTTTAGAAAATCGTTAATGTGTGTTCTTACGGTTGGTAAATCGCCACCCATATCTGTAGAACCTAATTTAGTTTTGGTCTGACTTTCAAAGACAGGCTCCATTACTTTTATACTAATTGCTGTAACAACAGATTTTCGAATATCTGAAGATTCATAGTTTTTCCCGAAGTATTCTCTGATGGTTCTTACTAAAGATTCCCTATAGGCGGCTAAATGCGTTCCTCCTTGAGAAGTATTTTGTCCATTTACAAAAGAATGGTATTCTTCAGAATATTGAGTTTTACTGTGTGTAAGTGCAAGTTCTATATCTTCACCCCTTAGATGGATAATTGGATATAATTGATCATCTTCATTTATACTATCTCCCAGAAGATCTTTTAATCCATTTTCAGAATAAAATTTCTCACCATTAAACATTATAGTAAGTCCAGGATTTAAATACACATAATTTTTGAGCATTTTTTCGATATACTCATTACGGTATTTAAAGTTTTTGAAAATAGATTCGTCTGGAGTAAAGGAAACCTTTGTTCCACGACGTCTTGAAGTTTCATCAAGTTCTTCTTCATTTATCAAATTTCCCTGCTCAAATTCTGCAGATTTAGATCTTCCATCTCTGGTAGATTCTACTTTAAAATTGGAAGACAATGCATTAACTGCTTTTGTTCCCACTCCGTTTAATCCAACAGATTTCTTAAATGCCCGGGAGTCATACTTCCCACCCGTATTCATTTTAGACACTACATCTACCACTTTCCCTAATGGAATACCACGCCCGTAATCCCGAACAATTACCCGTTGGTTTTGAACAGAAATCTCAATGGTCTTACCTGTTCCCATGACAAACTCATCTATACTATTATCTAAAACCTCTTTTAGAAGAATATAAATCCCATCATCTGCAGTAGAACCGTCACCAAGCTTTCCAATATACATTCCGGGGCGCATTCTAATGTGCTCCTTCCAGTCTAAAGAACGAATATTATCTTCGGTATACTTAGTTTCTTCTATCATAAATAGTCTGTGGCATTGAGTCGCTAATATAAGGCTTACATTAAAAAATTGAAATAGGTAGCCAACAAAGTAATTAACAAAGAAATTAAGAATATTTTAATAAGAATTGCCAATTATTTTTCTAGAGAAATTAAATTGAATTTTTTTATTAAAAACAGAAAATCTCAAATTGTGACAAGATTTAAATTCTGATTATAAAAAAAATTATCAGCAAAGTATCTTATGGTTATCGTCATACTGTCCCGATACATTGACAGATTCAGAGTCTTAACATAAATTTGTTGATTTTTAATAACAGGATGAGATGCTGAATCAAGACCTGCATTAAAGTAAGATGTCATCCCCACGGAGGAGGGATCTCTTATCTAAGAGATTCTGCTCCACTGACATTTTTCTGCTTGTCAAACTGAATGCGAAGTTTGGCACAAACATAGGATAACGAAAAACGTGAACATCCTTAGTTAAAGATAATAACCTACAAAAAACTTGACTATCCGGAATCAATATTCTTCTTGACTAAAAACAGAAAATCTCACATTGCTGCAAGATTTAAATTCTGGTGATATTTTATTTTTGAATTATACGTTGAATCTAAAATGCATTACATCTCCGTCTTTAACTATATATTCCTTTCCTTCAACTTTCATTTTTCCAGCTTCTTTTACTTTGGCTTCGCTCCCTAAAGAAACAAAATCCTCATAGGCGATTACCTCAGCACGAATAAAACCTTTTTCGAAATCTGTATGTATCACTCCTGCAGCTTGAGGGGCACTAGATCCAACTGGAATGGTCCAAGCTCTAACTTCTTTAACTCCTGCAGTAAAATAGGTTTGTAACTTAAGAAGTCTGTAAGCTCCGCGAATAAGTTTTGCTGAACCCGGTTCATCCAATCCTATATCCTGAAGAAACATTTTTCTTTCTTCGTAATCATCAAGCTCAGTAATATCAGCTTCAGTCCCTACTGCCAAAACGATTACCTCAGCATTTTCATCTTTTACCGCTACTTTCACCTGCTCTACAAATGCATTCCCATCTACAGCTGCTTTTTCATCTACATTACACACATACATTACCGGTTTATCTGTAATAAGTTGAAGATTCTTAATAAATTCTTCTCTTTCAGATTCGGTAAGATCCAGAGCTCGAACAGATTTACCTGCTTCCAATCCAGCTTTCACCTTCAATAATGCTCCTTCCTCTTTTTGAGCCTCCTTATTACCAGTTCTAGAAGCTCTCTTTACTTTTTCTAATTTCTTATCTATCGTTTCAAGATCTTTTAGCTGAAGCTCCATATCTATGGTCTCTTTGTCCCTAACAGGATCTACAGAACCATCGACGTGTATGATATTATCATCTTCAAAACAACGCAAAACATGCAGAATTGCATCTGTCTCCCTTATGTTCCCTAAAAATTGATTCCCTAAACCTTCCCCCTTACTTGCTCCTTTTACAAGTCCAGCAATGTCTACTATATCTACTGTTGCAGGTAGTACACGCTCTGGATTAACCAAAGATTCTAATTTTTGAAGTCGCATGTCCGGAACATTCACAACTCCAATATTTGGTTCTATAGTACAAAAAGGAAAGTTTGCACTTTGTGCTTTTGCATTAGATAAACAATTAAAGAGTGTTGATTTTCCAACATTAGGTAATCCTACAATTCCGGCTTTCATATTTTTTAATTTAATGCTGCTATTTTGCGGCTGCAAATATAGAGATTTGAACCGAGAAAAGACAGCCTCAATTAAGTAATAATCATCTAAAAAATAATAAAAATATTTCTCGAATTAAGGCATATTTTAAATCTCTAATTTCATCTTTGCAGTTCTACTTCAACTTTTAAAAAAGGAAGCTATTTTGAACAATTTATCACGGAATTCAGGGATCAAATTGAAAACAAATTTCGGTATTTTTTAAACTTTATAAATTTTATAAAAAAATAAATTTGTGAACAATCTTTTGTTCACAAATAATTATATTATTGATAATCAGTATGTTAAATAAGTTTAGCTGTAAACTTTATTGATTTTACGTTTTAAAAAATCAATAGTTTTTAACTACATTTACAATATCGAAAGTACAGCCTTTAACCACTTACAATTATAATTAATGAAAGTTGAAACCAATCTCACCCAGAACAAAACCTATACTCAGGATGAAGCTTTTGAAGCCTCCAAAAAATATTTTGAAGGAGATGAACTAGCAGCCAGAGTTTGGATAAACAAATACGCTTTAAAAGATTCTTACGATAATATTTATGAGCGATCTCCACAAGATATGCATGTGAGAATTGCCAAAGAAATTGCCAGAATTGAAGCAAAATATCCTAATCCTATGAGTGAAGAGGAAATTATGGGATTAATCGAGAACTTTAAATATATAGTACCACAGGGCAGCCCAATGGCGGGAATAGGAAATAATTTTCAAGTGGGCTCACTTTCTAATTGCTTTGTAATCGGTAGCGATGGAGAAAGCGATTCCTATGGAAGTATTTTGAAAATTGATCAAGAACAAGTACAGTTAATGAAACGTCGTGGTGGGGTTGGACATGATCTTTCGCATATTAGACCCAAAGGTTCTCCTGTAAAAAATTCTGCCCTAACCTCTACCGGAATTGTGCCTTTCATGGAAAGATACTCAAACTCTACCAGAGAAGTTGCTCAAGATGGAAGACGCGGTGCTTTAATGCTGTCAATCTCCATAAATCATCCAGATTCTGAAAACTTTATAGATGCCAAAATGGAGCAGGGAAAGGTAACTGGCGCTAATGTATCTGTTAGGATAGACGATGAATTCATGAAATCTGTGGAAAATACAGCTCCTTATGTGCAAAAATTTCCGATACATAGTAAAAATCCTAAACAATCTAAGGAGATAGATTCTTTGGTATTATGGAACAAGATTGTTCATAATGCATGGAAGTCTGCCGAGCCTGGGATTTTATTTTGGGATACCATCATTAATGAATCAGTGCCAGATTGTTATTCAGATCTTGGTTATAAAACTGTTTCTACTAACCCGTGTGGGGAAATACCTCTTTGTCCTTATGACTCTTGCAGACTTTTAGCTATTAATCTTTTCTCTTATGTTGAAAATCCATTTACTTCAGAAGCAACTTTTGATTTTAAATTGTTTAAAAAACATGTTGCTGCAGCACAGCGAATGATGGATGACATTATCGATCTAGAATTAGAGAAAATTGAAGATATTCTTCGAAAAATTAATACAGATCCAGAAAATGAAGAGATAAAAAGGGTAGAAAGAAATCTTTGGTTAGAAATTAAAAAGAAGGCTAATGAAGGCAGACGTACAGGAATAGGAATCACTGCAGAAGGCGATATGCTCGCAGCTTTAGGAATTGCATATGGAAGTCCAGAAGGGATTGAGTTTTCGGTAAAAGTTCATAAAACTTTAGCCTTAGAAGCTTATAGAGGATCTGTTAATATGGCTAAAGAACGAGGAGCTTTTGCTTTTTATGATTCAGATAAAGAAAAAAACAATCCATTTATTCAGCGTGTAAAAGAAGCAGATGAACAGCTGTATTATGAAATGCTGGAACACGGTAGAAGAAATATTGCGATGTTAACTATTGCTCCCACAGGAACCACAAGTTTAATGACCCAAACTACCTCTGGGATTGAACCTGTGTTTATGCCTGTTTATAAAAGACGAAGAAAAGTAAATCCAAATGATAAAAATGTAAGCGTAGATTATGTAGATGAAACCGGAGATTCTTGGGAGGAATATGTTGTATTTCATCACCGTTTTAAAGAATGGATGCAGGTAAATGGTCATGAAATAAGTAATGATTATACTCAAAAAGATCTGGATGAATTAGTTAAAAAATCTCCATATTACCAATCCACCTCCAATGATATAGATTGGTTGAGTAAAGTGAGAATGCAGGGAGCTGTTCAAAAATGGGTAGATCACTCTATAAGTGTAACAGTCAATTTACCAAATGACGCTACAGAGGAGCTTGTTGGAAAACTTTATATGGAAGCATGGAAAGTTGGCTGTAAAGGAGTAACCGTTTACAGAGATGGCTCTAGAAGCGGTGTCCTTATTTCTAATGAAGCGAAAAAGGAAACTACAGAAAGTAATACTCGATTTTCAACCAAGAGACCGGTTGAGTTGAAGGCAGATGTAATCAGATTCCAAAATAATAAAGAGAAATGGATCGCCTTTATTGGACTTATCGATGACAAACCTTATGAAATCTTTACAGGTTTGGCAGATGATGAAGACGGAATTCTAATCCCAAGATGGGTGGATAACGGATTGATTATTAAAAATAAGAATGAGCAGGGAAATTCAAGATATGATTTCCAGTATAAAAACCAAAGAGGTTATAAAACCACTATTGAGGGCCTATCTCATAAATTTGATCCTGAATACTGGAACTATGCAAAATTAATCTCCAGTACCTTAAGACATGGCATGCCTATAGAGAGTGCAGTAGATCTTATTAATAGTTTACAACTAAACAGCGAATCTATAAATACCTGGAAAAACGGGGTTGCTCGAGCCTTAAAACGTTATGTAGCAGACGGCACCGAAGCAAAAGGACAAAAATGCACCAATTGCAGCTCTACAAATCTAATCTATCAGGAAGGTTGTTTAACCTGTAAAGATTGTGGATCTTCTAAATGTGGATAAGCTAGTTGCATATTCCCTAAAATATAAATTAAAGCCGTCTCAAAACTGAGGCGGTTTTTTTATGTCAAATTATTGGATAAAATTGATAATTATGGGTCTCTAAGTAATACTTTTAAGTATATAAAAACCAATTTTTAATTCAATAACCAAACTTTCATAAAGTACTGGGCTATATTCCTTTAGGAGGTTTTTTCAATCCTTGTTGGTAAATGTGTTATATTCAATACTCTAACCAATTAAAACCAATTAATTATGAACAAAATTTTATTAATTTTTATTTTTTTATATGCCCCAGGGTTTCTTATGGCTCAGCAAGTCACCGGAACCGTAACAGATAACTCCGGCGTGCCATTGCCCGGTGTGAACGTTTTTGAAAAGAACACTAATAATGGAACTACTACAGATTTCGATGGAAACTATGCTATAAATGTAAGTGAAGTTGCGACCCTAGTTTATAGCTATGTTGGTTTTGAACAAACTGAAGAAGTTGTAGGCACAAGAACAACAATAAATATAACTCTTGCTGATGGAGTTTCTTTAGGGGAAATTCAATTGGTAGGTTCTAGAGGTCCAAAACGTACAGCTACAGATACTCCGGTGGCAATAGATGTAATAGATGTGAGTTCTGTTACCACTCAAACAGGACGTATAGAAGTAAATGAATTGTTGCAGTATGCAGCACCTTCCTTCAACGCTAACAAACAATCAGGATCAGATGGAGCAGATCATATTGATCCTGCCTCATTAAGGGGTTTAGGTCCAGATCAAACATTGGTTTTGATAAATGGTAAAAGAAGACACCAATCGTCTCTTATTAATATATTTGGAACCCGAGGAAGAGGAAATACAGGAACAGATTTAAATGCAATCCCTGCTTCAGCAATTAAAAGAATTGAGATCTTAAGAGATGGTGCTTCTGCACAATATGGATCTGACGCTATTGCAGGAGTAATTAACTTGGTACTAAATGATGACGTAGGAAAATTCACCGGAAATATAAATTATGGTTTTTACAACACCAATGCAGAAGGAGATTTTCCTGAAGGAACTGCAAATACAGATGGAAATAGATTAGATACCGAAAGAGATGGAAACCAAATTGGAGACGATGAATCTTTTGATGGGGGTTCTGTTAAAGTAACTGCAAATTATGGTGTGGCTATTGGAGAGGAAGGATTTGCCAATTTTACTACAGAATACATCAGCAAAAATAAAACTTTAAGACCTGGATTTGATTTTAGAAGAGGTTTTGGAGAGGCAGCTATAGATGGCTTTAATTTCTTCGGAAATGTAGCAGTGCCATTATCAGATAATTCTGAATTCTACGCTTTTGGAGGTAGAAATTATAGAGACACCGATGCCTATGCTTTTACAAGAGATAGTACTACAGATAGAAATGTAACTAGTATCTATCCTGCTGGTTTTACTCCTAGAATAACCTCAATTATTACAGATAACTCTGTAGCTGCTGGTTTTAGAACTGAAACTGAAAGCGGTTGGAAAATAGATGTGAGTAATACTTGGGGAAAGAACTTCTTCCATTATTATATTAAGGGAACTCTAAATGCCTCCCTACAAGCTAACTCACCCACTAATTTTGATGCAGGTGGTCATAGCTTAAGCCAGAATACAGTTAATCTGGATTTCTCTAAGTTTTATGAAGATATTTTGGAAGGTGTAAACTTTGCTTTTGGAGCAGAATATAAAACGGAAAATTTCGTGATCTTCGCGGGAGAAGAAGGTTCTTATGCAACTTATGATGGTACTGGGTCTGTTAACAATGCTTATGATGACGTGGTTAGAGACTTAAATGGGGATCCTGTCTTCAACGAGGTTGGTGTTCCAATTCCAACTCCAATTACAGCTTTATTACCAGCTGGACCTGGTGGATCTCAAGGATTCCCTGGATATGGACCAGCTAACGAAGTGGACAGAAGCAGATCTAATATTTCCTTTTATATAGATGGGGAATTCGAATTTACTGATAGATTTTTATTAGCTGCTGCTGCAAGATTTGAAGATTATAGCGATTTTGGAAGTACACTCAATGGTAAGTTAGCAGCAAGATATAAAGTTACAGACGATGTAAATCTTAGAGGTTCTGTAAGTACTGGATTTAGGGCACCATCCCTGGCTCAGATTTACTACAACTTAAAATTCACAAACTTTGTTAACGGAGTAGCTCTGGAAACACAGTTGTCTCCAAATAATAGTCCGGTAACCGCCTCTTTAGGTATTGGACCGCTTCAAGAAGAAACTGCATTCAACGCGTCTTTGGGTTTTACGGCAAATTTTGGAAGTTTTACCGCGACAATAGATGGTTATTATATAGATATTCAAGATCGTATAGTTCTAACTGGAAACTTTACAGAGCTCCCACCACAATTTGAAAACGTGGAAGCAGCACAAGCTTTCGCAAATGGAGCAGATACAGAAACTGTTGGATTGGATATCGTTCTTTCTCACAAAACACAATTAGGAGAGGGAACTTTGACTTCCAGCCTTATTGGAAATATTAACAACATGACAATTACCGATGTTAAAAATGGTGCTTTAGATGAACAAACTTTCTTTGGAGAACGCGATAAAGCATTTTTATTGGCATCTGCCCCAGATAGTAAGTTTATATTGAATTTAAATTATGACCTCAACAAGTTTAATGTTGCTTTAGGTCTAAATAGATTTAGTGAAGTGGAATTATTAGATTATCAAACATTTGAAGACGTAGCAGATTATGGGAGTTTTGAGAATCAGATCGCGGCGGCTACAGATACTTACAGTCCAAAGATCACTACCGATTTAAATTTAGGTTACGAATTAACTGATAACCTAAAATTAAATATTGGTAGCAACAACCTTTTTAACATATATCCAGATCAACAAGACGATTTTGTTGAGGGTGGTGGATATTGGGATTCTGTACAAATGGGATTTGGTGGAGCATATTACTATGCCAAATTGAATATTCAGTTCTAATTCAATATGTGATTTTTATAAAAAAGGCGAGAACTAATGTTCTCGCCTTTTGCTTTATAATAGGTGTTTTAAGGAATTACTCTACAATGTACATTTCATTAGAAGCCTTAATATAATCTTGCGGATTAAAAGTAGATTCGAAACTATTGCGCACCAAACTAAGTTTTAGATCTAATTGATCTACCTTATCTTTTAAATATTCGTCTTGTTTATATTTCTTAATCAAAACCTTATATTTATCCAAGTTCTCTAGAATTCTAAACGTAAGTGTTCCAAATCTGATTTTTAGATTTTGAACCGTGACCATTTGATTGAAAAATTCCTGTTTCCAATTCTCCCCATTCATGTTTCGTGCTTCTACAATTTTATCTTCAGCTATTTTTGAAATATCCAGTATATACTGTGTTCTTTTCTTAGCGTCTGTTTCATCTGTAAATCGCTTTCTAAATTCATTTTTATTGATACCTAAAATGTTAACGATATTTTCGTTCATGGATTTCTCTTGAAGTTCTTTAAGTTCATCCAAGCTTTTTCCAATAGAATTCCATTCAGTTTCAATCAGGTCTTTATCGTGGGTGAACTGAGAAACAGAAGTGGTTAGTTTGAACATTTTTATACTTTTCTCCTGCAAATCTCTATCTCTTCTTCCCAGGCTATTAATAAAACTACCTATTCCGTCGAAAAGGCTTCCCGCAAACATCCCAGTAAATGGAGTTCCTTCAGCCAAATTCCCTGTTACATGAATTATATGGCTTAACGCATCCAATCTTGCTTCATCTTTTTTATTCTCTTCAATATATTTTTCAAATTCCTTGAACCAAGCGGCATATCCTTCGTAATTCATAGGATTACTGACTTTGTCTAAGGTCGTGTAAAAATCTCTGGAGCTGTTGAATAGATTTAAGGGTTTGATCTCACGTTCCATCGAAGCCAGATTTAATACAGCAGAACTATAATTGTATTTATATACACTTATTACGTTCTTATCTAGTTCCAATTGTCTCTCTTCAAGTATTTGGACGCGCTCTAAAAGTTTATCTACTTTTTCTGAAGAAGAACTTGTTGTCCGAATGCTTTCGTCCAGATTCGTGATCTTGGCATCCATTAATTTTATCTTACTATCTACATTTTCTCTAAGTAGGGCTCGTTCCTTATTTAATTGATAAAGTACCAGATCTGTAACAGATTTACTTTCATTATTCTCCTGAGAAAAACTTGTGCAGGGATAAAATATCAGAATAATTAAAAAGCTAAAAATATATTTGTTCATTCTTGTTCTGAATTGATTGTTATATAAACCTATAACGATAAAGTTGTTATCATATTTTGACCCAATTGCTTAACACCTAGAAAAATAAAATAGTAAATAATCCTCGGGGCAAGACCACGAGGCATTTAGAGTTATATGTCTTTTTGGATTGATGAAAACCATCCGTTTTCATCAATCCAAAAAAATGCGAGGCAATTCTCGGGGAATCAAAATTTTAATGATAATAGATAAAACTGTAAGAATTTTTCAAAATAAATGTTTTAAAAGTGTGTTTCATCGATTAAATTTTACATTATGACGAGTTATTGGTTAAAATATCTATTTTCGTGATAAATAGTAATTAAGATTTCATAATTATTTATTTCGTTAGGTATTGTTCTTATTTTATTAACTAAATAACAAAAATTTATGTTTAAACTATTACCAAAAAAAAATATTCTTGCATGCATTTTCTGCTTTCAAGGATTATTTGTGTTAAACGCCCAAACATCCAGTCAGGATATTTCGGATAATTTAGCAACCGACACACGGGTTTCAAGCTACACAATGGAACCCAACAGAGGAACGCCTTCTCTTATAACTTTAAAAACTTCAGGTGAAACAATTTCACTTAATGAAACTCCAACTTTTTTACAATCTGCTTTAGGTCTTGGTGACGAAACTACCTTTGTTATAGAGGCAACTACCTCTTCTAATGGCGTACAAGTAGATAAATTTCAACAATATACCAATGGTATCAAAGTAGAGCATGGTGTTTTCAAAGCAATTTCTAAAAAGGGAATTGTTCTAGGTTTTTCTGCAGAGTACTATAATTTACCTGCTACTATTACAGCAACACCAAGTTTAGATGAAGCTACTGCTCTTCAAAAAGCATTAGATCATGTTGGTGCTACAACCTATGCTTGGGATTATATTGCAAGCTTGGGGAATTCTCCAGAGATCACTGCTGCTTATAATGAAGTTTTTCCAAAAGGAGAATTGGTATTTGTAGACGACTATTTAACTGCTGCTGTAGATCTTACTTTGGCTTACAGATTTAATGTTTATGCTGCAGAGCCATTATCTCGTGCAGACATTTATGTTGACGCTGCTTCAGGTAAAATTCTTTTATTAGATGCGATTATAAAGCATGCCGATGCTTTTCATACAAAAGAAGAGATCAAAAAAGAGATCAAAATTACCCCCAAAGCATTTATTGGACCCTTAAACTCTACTGTAACAAAGGCATTTGTAGGACCACTTCCTTATGTTGCTGCAAAAGGAGACACTCGTTATGCAGGGAATAGAATTTTTGATACTTCTAAAGATATAAATGGAAACTGGGTATTAAACGGTATTACTCCATCAGGAATTGAGAATGAAACTTTTTCTATGGAAGGAATTGGTGGTATACCATTAAGTGTTCCATCCATCTATCTTGTTGCAGAGCCTGTTATTGATGGAGATGGCACTAATCTGAATCCTGAAACTGGGGATAATAACTGGAGTTCAGAAGAACACAGAAAAGACCAGTTTTCTGCAACAAACCCTTATCCAATTTCTAACGAAAAGAACAACGATGATGTTGCTTTAGATGCTCATTGGGGTGCTGAAGTGGTTTTAGATTACTGGAAAAACATTCATAACCGTTCTAGTTACGACGATAAAGGAACCAAAGTTTTCAACTATGTTCACTACGGTGATGCTTACGATAATGCATTTTGGAATGGATCTGCTATGACTTACGGTGATGGTAGTTACCAAGGAGGAACAAATCCAAATGGCTCTTTTGCACCTTTAACTTCTATGGATGTTTGTGCTCATGAGATTGGACATGGAGTATGTGAATTTACAGCAGATCTAGTGTATGCAAATGAATCTGGAGCAATGAACGAAGGTTTCTCCGATATTTGGGCAGCTTCTGTAGAATCCTATGTGCTTACTCAAATAGATAATTCTTTACCTTATGATCCATGGGGAATTGGAGAGCAAATAGATGAAAGAGATGGTGGTTTAGCTCCAGGGCAAGATGCATCGCGAGCTTTGAGATGGATGGATGATCCCAAAGCAGCTGGAAATCCAGATTCTTATGGAGGTATTAATTGGACAGATCAAGACTGTGATCCTACATTGGCAAATGACCAATGTGGAGTTCACAACAATAGTGGTGTACTTAATAAATGGTATTATTTAATGGTGACAGGAAGTGGGCAAGCCTTTACAGGTGGACTTAATAAGCAATCTGCAGATGATCAAGTAAATGATGCCGGTAACCAGTATTCTGTTGAAGGATTAGGATTTTTAGCTTCAGAAAAAATAACTTACTTAAGTGAAACAATGCTTTCTCCTAATGCTAAATTTGCTGAAATGAGAGCTGTATCAATTTTTGTTGCGCAAACATTATATGGAATTGGATCTCAAGAAGAAAAATCTACCACCAATGCATGGCATGGAGTAAATGTAGGTGATACTTACAATACAGGAGAACCAAATACTATCACTTTTAGTGAAAGCAACATACAAATATTAGGAGAAGACAACCTTATAAATGGATGTGATGATTTTAATACCTACTCGGTAGTTATAACAGGAGTAGATATTACCAGTTCTTCTTCAATTACTTTAAGCACTTCTGGGAGTACCGCTACTAAAGGGAAAGATTTTGATCTTTCTACTCAGTCTTTAACGTTTAATGGTTCTGAATCTAAGTCATTAGCTATTACAGTTTATGATGATGCCGTTATTGAGGATAGCGAAACTATCGTTCTTTCTTTTGTATACAATGGGAAATTCTTAAAGCAAGAATTCGCGATTTCAGATAATGATTTTGCTCCTCGTACAGGAAGTGAACCAATGGATCTTATAGCAACCGAAACTTTTTCTAATCCTGGTTTACCAACAGGTTGGTCTGAAGTAAGAATTTCTGATGGGAATAATGTTTGGAAAGCTGATGGTGAGTTAGATGCTGCCGGAAGAGCATATATTAGTAACGGACTTGTAGATATTGCTTCTTACGATTCAAATTCTGCAACTATTACTGTTTTAAAATCTGCACTTATCAACGCCGCTGCAACTAGCGATGTAACAGTAAGTTTTGACTGGGAAGCTGGTGGAGAACTTGATGCTGTAGATCCTAGTGTGATTTTTGATTATGGAGAATTTGTATACTCTTTAAATGGTTCAGATTATGTTTCCCTGAAAAAATTCGCAGGAACTGGCCCATTAGGAGCAATTACTGCAAGTGGTAATTACTCTGCTATTATTAACGAACTAGATGGCAAAGCTTTCTTTTTAGGATGGAAATGGTTTAATGATACCAATGCCGGTTCTGAATTCAGTTTTGCAATAGATAATTTAAAAGTTTCTGCGACTCCTGCTGGGATCGAAACTCAAAAAGGGGAAACTGCTACAACAACTGTTATCGTTGGAAACACTATTTTCTTTTTAAGTGATACAGATAAAGCTTTGATCGCTAAGATTGAAAATGCATCGGCAGATCTTGGATGTGTTACCATGAGCTTAATTGATGAAGGAACCAGCTTTAGAGTATTCTCTAATATCTCTACTGCAAGACCATCTAAAGCTTTCAGTATTGACGTTGCTAATCAAGAGGCAACATACGACCTAACCATGTATTTTACAGATGAGGAATTAAGCGCATATGATTCTACTGAAGAATTGATACCATTGAAAGTGAATTCTTCAAACATCGATGATGCAAATGACAGATTGGAAAACTTTCAGTTAAACGGTGTACTTACAGATGTAAATGAAGCAGACCAATTCAAGGCTTACTCAGGAACTTTTACAGGTTCAGGATCTGTAAGTATTGTTCAGGATTTTATTTATTGTACAAGCACCCCTGCTCCATGGACTTCTAGTGATATAGGAAGTGTATCTAAAGCCGGTACTATTTGTTATATAGATGGAAGTTTTGAAATGGATGCTTCTGGCGCAGGAATAGATGGTAAGAGTGATTCTTTCTACTATACCTATCAGCAAATGACTGGAGATGGAGAAATTGTAGTAAAAGTAAACTCTTTAGAGAATACTAACAATAATGCAAAAGCTGCTGTAATGATTAGAGAAACTTTAGATGCAACTTCTGCTTTTGCAATGACTGCCATAGTTTCAAATCCAAATTTCACAGGATCTGAGGCTCACTTTGAGTACAGAAAATCAAATTCAGCTAAAGCTAGTGGTGAAAAATATGTTGCCGCTACAGCTCCAAAGTTTGTTAGATTAGTTAGAGAAGGAAACACAATTACTTCTTTTATTTCTGCAACAAATGGAAACTGGGAGTTAATTGGAACCAGCGAAGTTAACTTTGGTGGTACAGTATATGTGGGATTTGCTGCTACTTCTAACTTCAATGGAGCATCATCTCTTGCAGAATTTAGTGATGTTGCTGTATTACAGGGAGGAAAAGCATCGCAAGATGCAACTAAATCTACGTCTGCTAATCTGGAGCCAGGTGCTTCTGCAAAACCAGAAATGAAACAATTTACTGTATTTCCTAATCCAACGGCTAGTACTTTGAATATGGAGATTTATGAATCTGAGATCAAATCTGTAGCTGTTTATAATTTACTTGGAAAAGTGATAAGAGTTTATAATATTGATTCTGCATCTAGCAGAGCAAGTATAGATGTAACAGAACTAAACAAAGGATTATACATATTGAAATTAAATACGGCCGATGGTCATATCCTAAATACTAGGTTCTTTAAGAAGTAATTTCAATTGATTAATATTAGAAAGGGGGGGGATATTTCCACCCCTTTCTTTGTTTAAAAATTTTAAGGTTACATGCTGATAGAGTATAGGAATATGCATATTAATTAATACAAAAAGTGTATTTCATCGATTAAATAATACTTTTTAGTCAATATATTTGTTTTTGAACTACCTTAACATCAACTATTTAATGTATAACTAACTCATTAAATGTACACACTAACCAAAAAACTAATTATGATGAAAAAATTACATGCCAAAATGTTTATTACAGCTGCATTTAGTTTAATAGGGATTTTCTCTCTAAGCGCACAAATCAGTACTCCGCATGCTTCCGGAGCTGACAAACACGATCATGGTGTTGCTAAAGGAATGTCCAGTCCAATAGATGATTCTTTTTCTTGGCATAATGGCCCCCAAATAGAAGGAGGAGAAGAAGATATCACGTTATCTTTATCACCTAATCCTACTTCTAACAACATTAATATGAGGATGTCTAATTCTCATATAAAATCTGTCGTTGTTTACAATCTGGAAGGGAAAAAACTTCTAGGTGTCTTATATGACGTACCAGGACATGCGGCAAGTGTGGATGTTTCTAATCTTAAAAAAGGATTATTAATCATTCAAATGGAAACTGATAAAGGAAAAATTCATACCAGAAGATTTTTCAAAAAGTAAATCTACCATTACATTATTTAAAAGAGGCTAATCCAAAGACTAGCCTCTTTTTTGTTTTATTTATTCCAATCTAGAAGTACGATACACCACTCTACTCCATCCGGAGAAAAATATCTATGAATTTCTCTAAAGCCTAATTTTAAATGAGCCTTTAAAGAGCGTTGGTTTCTCAAATCAATTTCTGTGATAGCAAAATCAAATCTATCCTTATAAATAGCTTTATAAAGTTTATAACATTTCTCTAAAACACCTTGACCCCTAAAACCTTTCCCAACGCAAACTTGACCTACTATCAGGTAATTGTATTCTGCTATATGTTTAGTACTATAAAATACTTTTTCAAACTCCAAGAACATTGGCTTTAAAAGCGGCATTTGCGCTTCAGCTATTGCAGTCATTGTTAAGAGATAGGCTATCACTTTATCATTAGAAACAGCAATAATGTGAAGCGCAATAGTATTAAATTCAGTTAACAAATCTAAATTATGAGTACAGGTTAAGAAGCCTTCAGAAGCGATTTCTTCTTTTGAAAGTTTAGAATAATGATTTTCATTTTGCAGCTGCAGAATCCCTTCTAATTCTTTTTTTGAAGTACAGGTTTTATAAATTATTTCTTCCATGAATTTTACTTAAAAATTTCAATTGTATAAAATACTAAAATCATGTTTTTTTTCTTCTGAAAAATTAAATAATCCTCGAGGCAGAGCCATCGAGATATTCAACGGAAGAAAGTTTTAACATTTGACGAAAACCATCTTTTTTCAAACTTTCTCTAAAACCTCCGATGCAGAGCATAGGGGAATTCTAATGATTAAAGGTCTGAAACAAAATGAATTTTGAAATTTCGTTTTCACCCTAATTATTAATCCATTTAATAACCATAATAATTTAGTAAAAATCGATATATTAGTATGTATTCTAGTGAAATGAATCTAAAAATTATTGCTATGAAATCAAATTTTAATGAATTTCAACTAAATCCAATCACATATTTATTATTCGTGGCGCTTATATGCTTTACACCTAGTACTACTTATTCCTCCACTTTTCAGCAAAGCTTAGAAAAAAACAAATTTCAATATGTAGAATTTAAAGGAGAAGTAGTAGATGATAGAAATGGTGACCCTATTATTTCTGCACATCTTACCGTAAATGGTAGTAATATTTCCACTATTACAAATAACGAAGGTGAATTTTCTTTAAAGATTCCCGCAGATCTTATGAGCTCCCAAGTAACAATTTCCTTTTTAGGCTATAAGAGTAAGACAGTCCCTTTAAGTTCCTTTTCAAAAGAATATACCCGCATAACTTTAGAAGAGTCTGTAGAAGTTCTATCTGAGGTTAGCATTTTCAAAGCAACAGATGCCAAAAAACTCATTAGAGCTATGCTTGAAAAAAGAGGTGATAATTACTTTGATAATCCTACTTTAATGACTGCTTTCTATAGAGAGATCATTAAAAAGGGAAGAAGAAACGCTTCTCTTTCTGAAGCTGTAGTGAAGATCTATAAACAACCTAACAGTTCTGCTAAAAAGGATGACGTTGCAATTTATAAGGCTAGAAAAAGCACCGATTATGACAGATTAGACACATTGGCCATAAAATTAAGAGGTGGTCCCTTTAATACTTTGTATGTAGATCTAATGAAATATACTGAATTTGTTTTTGACGCCAGTAATTTAGAGGAATTCAAATTTAGTTTTGATCAGCCTACAAAAATGGGTAAAAGATATGTATATATTGTTGATTTTGAGGAGATAAATAAATCCTTACCCTGGTATTATGGTAAACTTTTTATAGATACCGAAACAAACACTTTATTGAAAGCATCCTACAAACTGAATGTAGATGATAAAGACACTGCATCCCAAATGTTTGTAAAAAGAAAGCCCTCAAGAGCTACGGTTTATCCTGTGGATGTTAATTACGAAATTAATTATATAGAAAGTGATGGGAAATGGTATTATGGATACGGAAATGCTCTCTTAGAATTCGTAGTAAACTGGGATAGTAAATTATTTAATTCCAGATATACTTTGAATAGTGAAATGGTGGTTACAAATTGGGAAGATTATACTAATAAGGAATCAAGAAAAGATATGAATTACATAAGACCATCTGTAGTGATGGTAGACGATATCTCTGGATTTGCTGATGCCAATTTTTGGGGAAATGATAATATTATAGAACCTGAAAAATCTATTCAAAATGCAATTGAAAAAATTCAGCGTCAGTTAAATAGAGAATAATTTACTTAAGATCTTAAAAACACCAAACCCCACGTTCTTGTGGGGTTTGGTGTTTTTAATTGTATGTAACTTGCTTATTCTTCATGCATAAATCGTTGTTTTCCTAAAAGTTCCTCTTCGGTCTCTACATGGCTATCATCTGGCACACAACAATCTACCGGGCATACTGCTGCACATTGTGGCTCATCATGAAAACCTTTACATTCTGTACACTTATCTGGAACTATGTAATAGATCTCGTCACTAATTGGCTCTTGAGCTTCATTAGCTTCTACTTTTTTTCCATCTGGTAATACCACGTTGCCTTCTAGGTCCGTTCCATCGGCATATCTCCAATCATCGGCACCTTCGTAAATTGCAGTATTTGGACACTCTGGCTCACAAGCACCACAGTTTATACATTCATCTGTTATTATAATTGCCATAACTCTTTTATTAGTAAATTTAAATTTTAATCAAAAAATCTCCAGAAATTTGGGTTGAATTTTTCATTGATTTATAGGCGATTTTAATTCTATAACTTTTAATTTCGCTAACACAAATTTAAAGCCAAAACAATTCATAACCAAATAAGCCTTATGATAATCCAACTGCGAAAATCACATTTTATAGAACTGGGTAAGTTTTTAAACCAATTTCGAAGAAATGGAATAGAACAACACGAGGATGTGATTAATAATGCTGACTTTTTCGAGGGTTTTAAAGAGCAAATAGAAAGAGCAATACATCATAATGGTTGGTTTACTCCAGAAAACATACTTTTCGCACTGGAGGGTTGGAGTGAATCTCTTAAAAGCACCAATTTAGATAAGTGGATCAAGCCTTATAATTTTGATGCTGTAGATCCTAAAACAGTGGGAATCATAATGGCTGGAAATATTCCTTTGGTTGGTTTTCATGATTTTATTTCTGTATTAATTTCAGGGCATAAAGTATTGGTAAAACAATCTTCTAATGACATGATATTGCTTCCTATTCTGGCAAATTATCTTATTTCCTTAGATTTGGAATATAAAGATAAGATAGAATTTACAGAGAACAGGATGAATAATTTTGAAGCTGTAATCGCTACTGGAAGTAATAATACTTCCAGGTATTTCGAATATTATTTTGCGAATAAAAAATCCATCATCAGGAAAAACAGAAATTCTGTTGCGATCTTAACCGGGAATGAAACAACTGAAGATTTAATAGCCTTAGGACACGATATTTTTAAATATTTTGGTTTAGGCTGTAGAAGTGTTTCTAAATTATATGTACCAGAGAATTATGATTTCGATGCTTTTTATAAAGCTATAGCCCCATGGGCAAGCTTAATGAATCATGCTAAATATGCTAATAATTACGATTATAACAAGGCTGTTTACTTAATGAGTGAATTTAAAATGTTGGATAATGGATTTTTAGTATTAAAGGAAGATCAAAGTTTTGGATCTCCTATTGCAACCATTTTCTATGAAAAATATTCAGATTTAGAAGCTTTAAAAGCTACAATCCAAGAGAATAAAGAAAATCTCCAATGTGTTGTTGCCAATGATTTTATGGAAACTGAAATCCCTTTTGGTAAAACGCAATATCCACAATTATGGGATTATGCTGATAATATTGACACCTTAGAATTTCTGGAGAATATTTAAAATCTTAATATAGGAACTCTTCATAATGCCTAAATTTTAAAATTCTCATTTAGGTTTCTACCTCACCAATTATAATTTTAATAACACAAATTCACAGGAACTTTTAGCATCTTTGTTACAAACTATATTTTTATGAAAAAACACAACTTTAGTGCAGGTCCATGTATTCTTCCGCAAGAGGTTTTTCAAGAGGCTTCACAAGCAGTTTTAGACTTTAATAATACTGGGTTATCTATCCTGGAAATATCACACAGAAGTAAAGAATTTATTGCCGTAATGGAAGATGCAAGGCAACTTGCCTTAGAATTACTAGGATTGGAAGGTAAAGGTTACAAAGCGCTCTTTCTACAAGGAGGAGCAAGTTTGGAATTTTTAATGGTTGCCTATAATCTTTTAGAAAAAAAAGCTGCTTACTTAAACACAGGTACTTGGTCCACTAAAGCGATAATAGAAGCTAAATTATTTGGAGAGGTTAATGTAGTAGCTTCTTCTGAAGATAAGAATTTCAATTATATCCCAAAAGGACTTATGATCCCTACAGATGTAGATTATTTTCATTGCACGAGTAATAACACCATTTTTGGAACTCAAATGAAGGTTTTTCCAAGCACTCCTAAACCAATGGTTTGTGATATGAGCAGTGATATTTTCTCTAGAGAACTGGATTTTTCAAAATTTGATTTGATCTATGCAGGAGCACAAAAAAATATGGGTCCCGCAGGAACAACTCTTGTTATAGTTAAGGAAGCCTTATTAGGAAAAGTTACAAGAGAAATACCTTCTATGTTAGATTATAAGGTGCATATAGAAAAAGATAGTATGTTTAATACACCTGCTGTTTATCCTGTTTATGTATCCTTTCTAACATTGAAATGGTTAAAAGCTCAAGGCGGAATTAAAGCAATTGAAGAAAAAAACGAAAAGAAAGCAGCTTTACTTTATTCAGAAATAGATATTAACCCTTTATTTAAAGGATATACTGCAATAGAAGATCGCTCTATAATGAATGCAACTTTTAACCTAACAGATGAATCTTTAAAAGAAGATTTTGAAAACATGCTTAAAGAAGCTGGGATAAATGGATTAAATGGTCATAGAAGTGTTGGAGGCTACAGAGCTTCTATGTACAATGCATTGCCATTAGAAAGCGTTCAGGTTTTGGTAGATGTTATGAGTGATCTGGAAAGAAAAGCATAAAATTATTTTAGCATATTAAGCTATAAGAATTCAAAAAATAGAAAAGAAAGCATGAAAATTTTAGCAAACGATGGGATTTCAAAAAGTGGTATTAAAGCACTTGAAAATGCCGGATTTGAAGTGATCTCTACAAAAGTTGCTCAAGAGCAATTGAAGAATTTTATAAATGAAAAAAAGATAAACGTACTTTTAGTTAGAAGCGCTACTCAAGTAAGAAAGGAACTTATTGACTCTTGCCCAAGCCTTAAAGTTATTGGTCGTGGTGGTGTTGGAATGGATAATATTGATGTTTCTTACGCTAGAAGTAAAGATCTAAAAGTAATTAATACTCCCTCTGCAAGTTCAGAATCTGTTGCAGAACTTGTTTTTGCCCATCTTTTTGGAGGGGTAAGATACTTGCATGACTCTAATAGAAACATGCCACTTTCTGGAGACTCTCATTTTAAAGACTTAAAAAAGAATTATTCCGCAGGAACAGAACTCAGAGGAAAAACTCTTGGGATTATAGGCATAGGTAGAATTGGAAATGAAGTAGCAAAACTGGCGCTAGGAGTTGGAATGAAAGTGATTGCAAGCGACGACAAAGTGGGAGAACTAGATATCACTCTTAAATTTTACAATGATCAAGTAGTTACCGTACCTATTAAGACAGAACCGGTTGCAGATCTTATAAAACATTCAGATTTTATAACAATTCATGTTCCGGCACAGGCTAAACCTGTTTTAGGTAAGAAGGAATTTGAACAAATGAAACACGGTGTTGGTATTATAAATACTTCCAGAGGTGGGCTTATAAACGAAGAGGCTTTGTTAGACGGATTGGAACATGGTAAAGTTGCATTCGCAGGACTAGATGTTTATGAAAATGAGCCATCCCCTTCCATTAAGATTTTAATGAACGAAAGAATCTCCTTAACTCCGCATATTGGCGCAGCAACTTTGGAAGCACAAGATAGAATTGGAATGGAATTGGCTGAACAAATAATAGCTATTTTAAAGAACGAAAAAGTATAATTTTCAGTTTATAAAAATCAATAATCCTTCTAGAATTTGATATTTTAGAAGGATTTATTATTTCCTTAAGGAGTGCTCCTAGATAAAAATTGTAAATTGTATTCCTAAATTAAAACAAACCTCATGGCATCTATTTTAGATTTATTGAATACTTCTATGGGCGAAGATTTTATTGCAAAAGCAAGTAAAAGTACCGATGAAAATAAAGATAATATTTCTGCAGCTCTTGGTATGGCCTTACCTATTTTGTTGGGTGCAATGAAGAAAAATATAAAAACCGAGACTGGTGCAGAAAGCTTAAACAAGGCATTAAATGATGATAAGCATGGCGATGCCTTATTAAGTAATTTGAAATCTGTTAAGGCTTCAGATATGTCTTCTGAAGGAGAAAAAATCTTAGGACACTTATTAGGTAGAAAACAGGAGATGATAACTAAGACTATAGGAAGCACTCTAAATATGAATGAATCTTCTGTTTCCAGCATTCTTAAAATGGCGGCGCCCTTACTTATGAGTGTTCTGGCAAGTCAAAAAAGTAAGGAAAATGTACAATCTTCGGGATTAGGAAGCTTACTTGATTCTGTAATGGGGTCCTCTGGAGCGCATGATGCTTCTTTAATAGAAACTTTATTAGACAAAGAAGGGGACGGAAGTGTGATTGATGATGTAACAGGAATGATTTTTGGCAGAAATAAAAAAGGTGGCGGTGGAATACTCGGCGGAATGCTAGGAGGAAAATAGATTAGGAATAATTTTTGTTGTTTTTAAAGAAAAAAAATGAAAAATTTACTATACATACTGGTTTTAGCGCTTTTTATATATAGCTGTAGTTCCACTAAGAATCGGGATTTCAATAAAAAGGAAATCACTGCTAATGCCAACGACACTGTTCGTATTGCAAATGATAGCTTGGAATATGAAATTATTGTAATTGAACCCGGCTTTAACTTATTTATAAATAGCATTGCAAAACCTAGAGGGTATCATTCACAATCTTATCTTGAAAATAAGAACATATTTTTGGTTCAGGAATATAATAGTCGTGTAAATCAACCTTTCAATTATAACCCAAATTTATATATACAAGCAATTAATTATGATAATTTCGTGGATTACGGATACGAAGTGAACTATATGCTATATAATTATTTCGTGTTTTTCTCTAGGGAGTATAATCAACGATTTTCAGTACCAACACGAATATAAGCTCAAGTTTTTTTTAATTGCACAGTGATGTGATATATTTGCAATATGAATAAATTAAAAGAACGTTGGGGAATAGATACTAATTTTCAACTTATTATTATTTTATTGGTTTTTGCCATTACAGGCTCTTCTGCTACAAAATTAGCAGCCCCTGTGTGTGAATTCTTCGGAATATACCGCGAAACTTCTCCTTGGTATATTTTCTGGAGCTTACGCATTCTCTTAATTTTCCCTATTTATCAAATATTATTAGTTCTTTTTGGGTGGTTATTCGGTCAGTTTCAATTTTTCTGGACCTTCGAAAAAAAGATGCTTACAAGACTAGGCTTCGGACGTTATTTAAATCAAGACTAATTTGAGTACTATTCAGAAATATGGTATACTAGGATTAACACTCATTTTGTTACTTCCCTCCTTTCTGAATTTTAATCATGTATTTGCACACGATCCTAATTTTGCCTGTGATGATCATAGCACTACTCACCTTCATCAAACTACATTAGACTGTGAGCTATGTGATTTTCATCCAAGCCCTATAATTGCATTTCATTTTTTTAGTTATGAGTTAGATGAAGTGTTACCTCCAAACAAAAAATTCTTTAATTATTACGAATTTTTAAGTGATTTTCAGAAACTATCTTTTTCGTTAAGAGGTCCACCTTCCTCTTTCCAAATTGCATAATTAGTTTCTGGCAGCATATAAAATGTTGCAATCTTAAATCTCTTAATTTATTAAAATGATAAAATCATTCTTAAGTGTACTATTATTAATAGTATGCGCTTCAGTATATTCACAAAATACCATTACGGGTAAACTAATAGATCTCGAAACAAAACAACCTATAATTGGTGCTAATGTTTATGTTTCAAAATTAGAAAAAGGAACCATCACCAATCTAGATGGAGATTTTAAGTTATCTAATATTCCAGATGGGGAATTTAAAATGGTGGTTTCCTTTATTGGTTATACCACAAAAACCTTCAGTTTCAGCTCTCCTTCAGGAAATCCTGTAATTATAGAATTACAACCTTCGGCTATCGAAATGGAGGAAGTAATTGTTTCTACTCCTTTTCATAAATTACAAAGTGAAAATGTGGTAAAAGTAGAACGAGAATCTTTAGATGATCTTAAAAAATCAGGTGCTGTAACCTTAGCTGAAGGAATTACCCAAATAGCTGGAGTAGAAAGTATAACTACCGGTGCAGGAATTGGTAAACCGGTGATAAGAGGTCTAAGCGCAAACAGGGTTTTGGTATATGCCCAAGGGGTTCGTTTGGAAAACCAACAATTTGGAGATGAACATGGACTGGGTGTTAGTGCTAGCGGGGTAGAAAGTGTAGAAGTCATCAAGGGTCCAGCATCTTTGTTATATGGAAGCGACGCCCTTGGTGGGGTGTTATATTTGAATCCTGAAAAATACGCTGAATCTGATAGTACTTCTATAGATGCTAGTTATAATTATTTTAGCAATACTGTTGGCTCTGAAGCAAACCTAGGCTTAAAAACTTCAGGAGAGAATTGGAGATATTTAGTGCGTGGAAATTATGCTGTACATAGTGATTATGAAACAGGTGATGGCGTTCGAGTTACCAACTCTCGTTTTGAAGAGAAGGATCTAAAAGCTGGAATTGGCTTTCAAGACACTAAATATAAGGGAGATTTCAGATACAATTACAACAATACAAATATTGGAATTCCTGGGGAAATTGGAGAACAAACCACTTCTAAAGACATTATTTATCCATATCAAAAATTGGACAATCATATTGTAAGTCTTATTAATAAGATATTTCTTCCAGAGTCTAGTATAGATCTTAAAGTTGGTTATTTGTTTAATAATAGGAAGGAATTTGAAGAAGAGTCTCCAGATCCCGCATTAGAAATGCACTTAGAGACCTTAAATTACGACCTTAAATATAATGCGCCAGTTTGGGGTAATTTTGAAACTATTTTTGGTGTACAGGGATTATTTCAGACTAATGAGAATTTTGGAGAAGAGTTATTGATTCCAGATGCGTCCATTCGCGATTTTGGCGTTTTGGGAACTACTCATTATCATTTAGAGAAAATAGATATTCAAGGCGGATTTAGATTTGACACTAGGAATATCACAACTCAAGAAAATGGGACTATTGGAGAGCCTGGATATTTTCAAGCAATAGATCGTGATTTTACAAGTTATAATGGTTCCTTAGGAATCAAATTCGATTTGTTTAAAAATTTGACAACAAGAATTAATGCTGCTTCTGGTTTTAGAGCACCTAATCTTGCCGAGCTCAGTTCTAACGGGGTTCATGAAGGAACTAATAGGTTTGAAATTGGAAATGCTAATTTGGAAAATGAGGAAAATATTCAGTTGGATTTATCACTAGAATATCGTAGCGAGCATTTTGAGCTCTTTGGAAATGCATTTTACAATAAGATCAACCAGTATATTTTTATCGCTCCCACCAATGAACTTATAGGAGAAAGTAGCGTATTTGTTTATACCCAAGACGATGCTAAATTATATGGAGGTGAGGCCGGTTTTCACCTACACCCACACCCTATAGATTGGTTGCATTTAGAAAGTAGTTTGGCCCTTGTGATCGGGGAAAAAGATAATGGGAAAAGTCTGCCTTTTATTCCTGCTACTTCTATCACTAACACATTAAGAACAGAATTTGATTCCTTTAAATGGTTCTCCAATAATTATTCATTTATTACTGTGAAAACCACAGGATCCCAAAATAAAATAAGCGATTTTGAAACCAGTACTTCAGGATACACTTTAGTTAGTGCTGGATTTGGTGGTACTATTATGATTGAGAAAGTACCTCTGGAAATAAGAATTAGTGGAAATAATCTATTCGACAAAAATTATGTTTCCCACCTTTCCAGATTAAAGACGGACGGAATTGCGAATATGGGCAGAAACATCTCTGTTGGAATTCAAACCAAATTTTAACAATATAAAAAGCCTCCAAGATTAAATCTTTGGAGGCTTATATTTCGGCTTTTTAAGTTTGTTTATTGCACAATTTCTGCTTCCATTATGTACTCCTCTTTAATTGATTCCTTATTCCAAACAAAAGTATAGAACCACATGAGTGTGAAAGTAGGAATTACATCTGTAAAAGGCAATATCTCTTCTATAAATACAAGCACAGAAGCTATTTTCCCTTTTTTACCTGGGTACATTTCAGACATTTTATTTGCAGCAAACGGTGCCCAAGCTATATCTAAAAAAGGACCTACTAATGGAATTGCCATAGTTACCATCCCAATAGCATCGTACATTAATCCTTTTATTAATAATTTATTTTTTAAGGTCTTCATCGGTTTTAAGTTTTATACATAGAATAAAGCAAAAAAAATGCCAATTATTTAAGATCGGAACTTATCAGTTTCAAAAACTCATTACGGGTTTCAATTTTTTTGAATTGTCCTCTAAATCCTGATGTAGTTGTAACGCTGTTTTGTTTTTGCACTCCGCGCATCATCATACACATATGCTGCGCCTCTATAACAACCGCAACACCCTGTGGTTGTAAGGTATTATTGATACATTCTAAAATATCATGTGTAAGACGTTCCTGCACTTGCAATCTTCTGGCAAAAACATCTACTATCCTTGGTATTTTACTCAAGCCTACAATTTTACCATTTGGGATATACGCAATATGCGCTTTTCCGAAAAATGGCAACATATGGTGTTCACATAAGGAATACAACTCTATATCCTTTACAACAACCATCTCGTCATAGCTTTCATTAAACATGGCATCATTCAAAATCTTCACAGGATCTGCATCATAGCCTTGAGTTAGAAACTGCATAGCTTTCGCAGCTCTCTCCGGAGTTTTAAGAATACCCTCACGAGAAGTATCCTCCCCTAGCCCATGGATAATTTGTTTGAAGTTATCAGTAAGTCCCTCAGTAACTTCTTCGTTATATTCTTCAAAAAATCGATACATACTATATTTTGGCCTTTTTTAATTTATCAGAAAATAATTGTCTTAGTTTTTTGATCTTTGGATCTATAATTACCTGACAGTATTGTTGTTGTCTATGCTTGGAGTAATATTCTTTATGTTCAGCTTCAGCTTCATAAAATGGGGAAGCTTGGGTGATTTCGGTTACTATAGGATCTTTAAAAACCTCCTGATCCTCAAGTGTCTTAACAATTGCCTCAGCCTCCTGTTTTTGATCTTCAGAATGATAAAATATAGCACTTCTATATTGAGTGCCCTTATCATACTGTTGTCTATTTAAAGTAGTTGGATCGTGTGTGCTAAAGAATATTAGCAATAGCTCTTTAAAAGAAATAACTGTTGGATCAAAATGAACTTCAATAGCTTCCGCATGTCCAGTTCTCCCAGATATAATTTCTCTATAAGCTGGATTTTTTATTTGCCCCCCAGTAAAACCAGGAATCACAGTGCTTACTCCTTCTATTCTTTCAAAAACAGCTTCTGTACACCAAAAACATCCTCCCGCAAGAGTAGCAATTTTAGATTCTATATTTTCCATACTTTACAAATGTTAATTAAAATTAGTGAATTAATAAAAAAACAAGATTTTTTAACGATTAATTGGGTTCTGTTGAAAATTAATTCCATTTCTTTTGTAATCTTGTAACCCCAACGGTTCTTTTTATTTATTAGATTTAATTTATGTTTCTTAGAACAATTTTTATACTATTCGTCTGTTTATCCTTCATAAAATTACAAGCCCAAAACAGTAAGCAAGATAAAATTTCTAAAAAAAGTTATAATGCCCAAAGAATTTTTAATGCTCCAAAAATAGACGGAATCCTGGACGATTCCATTTGGGAGGAACTTCCAGAGGCAAGTAACTTTGTAATGGTACAACCTGGTGATGGAACACCCATAAGAGAAACTCACAAAACTTTTGTAAAATTAGCCTACGATGACGAAGCTATTTATGTTGCAGCGACGATGCTGGATAATGAGCCAAATAGAATATTACGACAATTCACTCAACGTGATAACGTAGAACAATCTGATTTTTTTCTAATAGATATTAATACTTATAACGATGGAGAAAACCAGACACGTTTTTTAATTACTTCTGCCGGCGCTATTGCCGATGCAAAAATGTCTGGTAATAATGAAGATTACAGTTATAATGTAGTTTGGGAAGGTGAAATTTCCTTTAATGATAAAGGTTGGTATGCAGAGTTAAAAATCCCGTATGCCGCATTGAGATTTCCTAAAAAAGATGAGCAACTTTGGAGCATTCAGTTTCTGAGGAATATTTTGCATTTAAATGAAGTATATACTTGGAATTATATAGATAAATCTATTGGGAAAGACACTCAATACAATGGACTTCTAAAAGGGATAAAGAACATTGACCCCCCTGTTAGATTAAGCTTTTACCCCTATGCCTCTGCTGAAGTAGACAATTTTCAGAATAATACAATTAGTAATTTTAGTGCCGGATTAGATATTAAATATGGTATTTCTGATGCTTTTACTCTCGATGCAACCTTAATTCCAGATTTTGGGCAGACAGCCTTTGATGCCGTAGAGTTAAACTTAGGACCGTTTGAGCAAGCTTTTGGTGAAAACAGAGCGTTTTTTACCGAAGGAACCGAACTGTTTACGAAAGGAAACCTGTTCTATTCCAGACGTATTGGAGAAACTCCACTTGGTTTTAATAATGCCCAAGCCGCGATATTAGAAAATGAAATCTTGGTTGAGAATCCTGAAAAAACGGATTTATTGAATGCTATAAAAATATCTGGAAGAACAGAGAACGGATTGGGAGTGGGATTTTTTAATGCCATTACCAGCGAAACTGAAGCAATAATTGGAGATACTTTAACTGGTTTAAATAGAACAATTATTACCGAGCCTTTTGCCAATTATAATATTATCGTCTTAGACCAACAATACAATCAAAATTCATCTATCACCCTTATAAATACAAATGTTACCAGAAATGGACATGCTAGAGATGGAAATGTAACCGGATTTTTATTTGATATCAATAATAAAACCAACTCCTTCAATTATGCCGGTGAGGCGAAAATGAGTAACGTAAATAACCCTGGACAAAATATAACTGGTTTTGCTTCTGAATTTTCTTTTGATAGAACAAAAGGAAATTTTAGATATGGAATAGATCATGATTTTGCCAATGAGACCTACGACATCAATGATCTTGGTCTAAATTTTAGAAATAACTATAATAATTTTGGAACTAATATCTCCTACGAAATTTTTGAACCTACTAAGATCCTTAATAAATTTAGTATTAGGCTTTTTGGAGATCATCGAAGAAGATACAAACCTAATATTGAAACAGAAAGCGCAATTGGAACCAACTTTTTCGCAGTTACCTTAAGCAGGTTTGCCTTTGGAAGTTTTATAAAATTAAATACGGAGTCTAAAGACTTCTTTGAACCCAGAAGAGAAGGAAAATTTGTAAATTATCCTGGTTATACAGTAATAAATGGCTTTATATCTTCAGATTATAGACAGAAATTTGCTTATGATGTGAGTATGAATTATGTAAGCTTTTTTGATTCTGACAGAGAAAATTTCAGAATTAATGTAAGTCCGAGATTTAGATTTAGTGATCAATTTTCTATGATTTATAACTTTAGATATTCCACATCAACAAATAGAAATAGTTTTGTGACTTTAGAGCCTAGGCGTGAAATATTTGGGCTTAGAGATGTGAAAAGCATAGAAAATGCTATCCAGGCAAGTTATAATTTTAGCACCAAACAAGCTTTGAATTTAAGTTTTAGAAATTTTTGGTCTGTAGCAAATTTTGAAGACAGCAAATTCAGTTCGCTGCTGGATAATGGGGATTTAGCACCAATAGAATATCAAGTTACACAAAACAATAACCCTAACGCAAATTTCAATATTTGGAATTTCGATCTAAGTTATAGTTGGCAATTTGCTCCGGGAAGTGAGGCTATTCTTTTATATAGAAATTCAATTTTTAATTTCGACAATCAGAGTGAGATCCAATATGGAGAAAGTTTACAAAATTTATTCAATCAAGATCTTAGACAAAATCTATCTTTGAGAATCGTTTATTTTATAGATTATAATAATGCGAAGAATATTTTTAAAGGCTAAGGCCACTATTTTCAATTTTAAAATTGAAACGATAAGTTTATTAAACTCATGATCTACGCAAACAACATTCATAAATATTACGGAGTCCTTCACGTTTTGAAGGGAGTTAATCTACACATCGAAAAAAGCGAAATAGTGTCTATTGTAGGGGCTTCTGGAGCTGGTAAAACAACTCTTTTGCATATTTTAGGCACATTAGACCAGCCATATAAAAAACTGGATAGCACTTTAAAAGTGAATGGTATAGATATTTATTCACAGAATTCTAAAATGCTCTCTAAATTTAGAAATGAACAAGTAGGTTTTATTTTTCAATTTCATCAGTTATTACCAGAATTCACCGCTTTAGAAAATATTTGTATTCCTGCTTTTATAAAAGGAACTTCTAAAGCCACTGCAGAGAAGCGAGCTTACGAGTTGTTGGAATTCTTAAATTTATCTCCTAGAGCGCATCATAAGCCTGCTGAATTAAGTGGTGGGGAACAACAAAGGATTGCTGTTGCGCGATCTTTAATTAATAATCCTGCTGTAATCTATGCGGATGAACCATCTGGTAATTTAGACAGTGAGTCTGCCGAAAATTTACATAAGCTGTTTTTTCAACTTAGAGAAGAATTTCATCAAACCTTTGTAATAGTTACACACAATGAAGAATTGGCTAACATGGCCGATAGAAAATTGACGATGGTGGATGGAGAAATAGTTACGGGAATCTAGTTTGAAACTAGAATTTTTCGAAAACTCCTAGTCCAAATAAGGCAAAATCGTATTTCACAGGGTCTTTTTTATCCAATACCCTCAAGGAAAGATCGAGTTCTCGAACAGCTTTTGCATCGTTCTGTTTCCTACTTAACAAGCCTAGTTTTCTTGCTACATTACCAGAATGCACATCTAAAGGACAGGACAATAACGAAGGAGAAATGTTTTTCCAAATCCCAAAATCTACTCCCGCATTGTCTTTCCGTATCATCCACCTTAAGAACATATTTATTCTTTTAGCTGCCGATCCTTTTAAAGGATCACTCACATGCTTTTCTGTTCTAGATAAATGTTCAATTTGAAAAAAAACAGTTTTAAACTCAGAGATATGTTGCTGTAGGGATCCATTTGTAGTTGGGCGCGAGAAAATTGCTTCAAGTCCGCCATGATTAGTATAAATATGTTTCAGGCTTTTTATAAAACTTTTAAAATCCAAACCATTAAAGGTTCTATGAACAAAATTATCCAAAGGTTCTAAATGTGATTCAGAATGATTCAAAATGAAATCATAGGGAGAATTCCCAAGATGATCCATCATGCTATTTGCATTTTTAATAATGCTCTTTCTATTTCCCCAGGAAATAGTAGCGGCCAAAAAACCAGCAATTTCTATATCTTCCTTAAGGGAAAATTTATGCGGAATACTTATAGGGTCGCTTTCAATAAAATTAAAATTATTGTATTGTATAACTTTAGAATCGAGAAACTCTTTTAATTCTGTAGGTGACAAATTGATATATTTAAAATAATAAATATCAAATATAAAGTTTCGGGATCAAATACTGATACTGGGTTTACATATTTAAATTTTTCTATTTTGCTGAGAAATCAATAAATATCTATCTTTATAAAAACAGTGAATTTCGAGATACAGGTTGATGGCATAATTATTGGATAATTTAATGCTTTTAGTTAAATTTAATATTTCATTAACTTTAGCCATTATTACATTGTTTAATAAGATTCCAACCAAGATCTAATTTTATATGATTGAAGCTTTACAACCTGAGAATGAAATATCAAGAATAACCTCTCTACATGACCTTCAGATTCTTAATTCTGAACCCGAAGAAAAATATGACAATATAGCACAATTAGCATCCTATATTTGCGATGTGCCTGTTTCTCTTATTACACTTTTGGCAGAAGATAAGAATTGGTTTAAAGCAAAATCTGGGACAGATATGTGTGATTCAGATAGAAATATTTCATTTTGTTCTCATGCTATTTTGCAACCCGACGAATTAATGGAAATTCCAGATACACTTTTAGATGCTAGATTTGCGAATAATCCATTGGTGACAACAGGTTCTAAAATTAGATTTTACGCAGGAATGCCAATAAGATCAAATATTGGCGAAGCGGTTGGCACTCTATGTTTACTAGATACTGAACCACATTCTCTTAACGAAAAACAAAAAACTGCATTAATAGCCTTAGCAAGGCAAGTAGAAAGTTTGTTCGAATTAAGAAGGCAGAATATCGCTTTAAAAAAAGTAAAAAAAGAATTAGGAACAAAAAATAATTTACTTAAAGAATTTGCCGGGACTGTATCTCACGATATGAAAATGCCTCTTGCAAATATGATAATCACTTCAGATCTCCTTAAAGCTAAATACGGGAATTTGTTAGATGATACAGGGCGTAGCTACCTTACTTATTTAAAACAATCTTCTTTTAGGTTAAGCAATTATATTACAGATATTCTCAATCATTACGAAAGCGACACCTTATTAGACTCTCATAATGAAGATTTTGATCTACAGGATGTTTTAGAACAGATCATAGATCTCCTGAATATAAAATATGATTGTGAGATTAATTTACCTGAAGACAACTTAACAGTTCATTGCAATAGAGCTGCTTTTCAGCAAATATTTTTCAACCTGATTGGAAATAGTTTAAAATATAATACTCAGGAAAAAATTATTATAGATGTTACTAGTATAGAAAAAAACGGTTATTATCATTTTTCTATAACAGATAACGGAATTGGCATTCCTGAAAATAAACAAGAAGCTATTTTCGAACTCTTTACGATTGTAGAGGAAGCCGATAGAAGTGGTAACCGTGGAAACGGAATTGGCCTCTCCACCGTTCAAAAATTAGTGAATAATTTAGGAGGAAAAATTTCAGTAAAATCAAAAGTAAATAAAGGCACAACTTTTAATTTCACCATTAAAAGGACGCTTTAAAATAAAATATCATTGATTTCCAGTAAAATAGCTGAGAAAAATTTCATATTATTGGCTATAGTTAGTTAACTGTTGCAAGCAGGTAAGAATATGGAGCAAAAAATAGCATTTAACGAAAAGATAAGGCAATCTGTACTAATAGATTATAATATTTCCAAAACGTCTACTAAAGAAGATTTTAATCAACTAACCTTCTTGGCAGCCACAATCTGCAATGCCCCTGCAGCATTTATAAGTATAATAGATAAAAATCATGTTTGGCTAAAGTCTAAAACAGGAATAGAGATAGAAGAAATTGAGCGAAAAAATTCATTTGCACAACTTACTTTAGAATCTAAAAGGGATATATATTGTATTAATTATTCTAATGCTCCCAAGGCTTTTGAGGATGTACAAAAATATTATCATGATAATTACAAATTTTACGCAGGAATTCCATTAACGAACCTTCAAGGATATACTATTGGAGTTTTAAGTGTGTTAGACACTGAGGAAAGACAACTTAAAAAAGATCAAATAGAGGCTTTAAAGGCGTTGGGAAATCAATGCATGAAGTTGTTTGAATTTGCTAAGCAAAATAAAAAGTTTAGGGTAATTCAAAAAAAATTAAAGCAAAAATATCAGGAATTGGAGAAATTTGCCAGTGTAGTTTCTCATGATATAAAGTCTCCATTAGCCAATATAATTTCGCTTACCGAATTACTTAAGGTCGAAAACCAAGGGAAATTTGATGAAGAAACCACTCAATACTTAAATTATCTCAATGAATCTTCTTACTCCCTTCGGAGTTATGTAGATGGGATTTTGAGCTTTTATAGAAGCGAACATATTTTAGAGAAAGATTACGAGAATGTAGATCTTCATAATCTTCTTAGCGGCATTGCACATTTATATGATGTTTCAAACGATGTGGAAATAGATTATCCAGAAACTGCAACATTACATCATGTTAATAAAGCAGCTCTTACACAGATTTTCCTGAATTTGGTGACCAATGCATTAAAATATAATAGTAAAGACCAAAGGAAGATAAAAATCACTTTTAAAAAGACTGAAACGTACTATCACTTTGCGGTAATAGACAATGGAGATGGTTTTTCTGAAGAGAATTCTTCTAAGATCTTCGAGCTTTTTACTACCCTGGACACCAATGATCGTGATGGGAACCCAGGAAGTGGTATTGGTTTGGCAACTGTAAAGAAACTTATTAATAGTATGGGAGGAACTATAAAGGTGAATTCTACAATTGGAGAAGGGAGTTCTTTTCAGTTTACTATTAAACGAGTTTAGTTCCCCTTAATCACAGTATTAAAAAGCTGTTTTATATATTTGAAAAACAAATAAATATTCATGCAGTTTTATCATCCAGAGGTATTATACGCGCTTGTACTGCTGATTATTCCAATTATTGTTCATTTATTTCAGCTTAGAAAGTTTAAAACAGAATATTTTACAAATGTGAAATTTCTCAAAAAACTTAGCCTACAAACCCGAAAAAGCTCCAGAATAAAAAAATGGTTAATTCTTGCTACTAGATTATTGGCGCTTACAGCTATCATTTTTGCTTTTTCTCAACCTTATTTCCCTTCTTCCAGCACACAAAATTCTAAGAATTTAGAAACTGTTATTTTCTTAGATAATTCTTTTAGCATGCAAGCATTAGGTAAAAAGGGAAAATTATTAGAGCGCAGTGTACAAGAATTATTAGAGAGTGACTTTTCAGAAAAGAACATCACTTTAATTACTAATTCTGAAGATTATAAAAATCTAACTAAAGAAAATCTTCAAAACATAAAATATTCAGGAAATCAATTGGATTTCAAAACTTTGATATTAAAAGCAACAAATAGTTTTTCAAAAGACACCAGCACTTTAAAGAAATTTCTTATAATTTCTGACCTTCAACAAAATTTTGAGCTCCCAATAGATAAAAAGAATTCTGAGATTGAAATATATACGTATCAACAGGCTCCAGAGCGCAAAGAAAACATAAAGATAGATACTGCATTTCTTTCATCTGAAGCTATGGAGTCCAGAATACTGGAGCTTACAATAAGCAATACTGGTAATAGTTCTCAAAGTACACCCGTATCTCTTTATAATAAGGATAAGCTAATTGGAAAAACCAGTGCTAGCTTAGAGCCCAATAGTTCAGTAAATCTTACATTTCCAATCAATGATCCTGAAATAACACATGGGAAGATCCAAATAGAAGATAACGGACTGTTATTCGACAATACTCTTTATTTCTCTCTGAATAAAATTCAACCTATTAAAGTATGTAGTATAAATCAGGAAAAAAGCGACTTTTTACAACGTATATATACTGCTTCAGAATTTGATTACACTAGTTTTTTAGCTACTTCTATAAATTACAATGCACTTAATGATGCAGATGTTATTATTTTAAATGAAATCCCAGATCTCAATGAAATACTAGCTTCTACCCTCTCCAGATTAGCGTCAAAAAATAAAGTTTTTATCATTATTCCTTCCGCAGAAAATTTGGGTTCTAATTTTATTGATTTTTTAAATACACTTGGAGTTTCAGGTTTTGATAAGCGACAAGAAGAAGAGAAATTTATAACAGATATAAAATTTCAGCATCCACTTTACAAAGGAGTGTTCGATAAGCAGGTTAAAAATTTTGAATACCCAAAAGTTCAAATCAATTATAATTTAAATTCAGGTTCCAATACCATTTTATCGCTGCAGGATAATCAGCCATTTTTATTTCAAAAAGACAATTCATTTATATTTTCGGCTCCCTTAAATTCTAAAAACTCAAATTTTATTCAATCTCCCTTGGTAGTTCCTACTTTTTATAAGATGGCTATTTCTAATATTAACACTCCTCCTCTATACATTCATTTAGGCAAGGAAAATAAGATCACAGTTCCAATAGCGGTGAATAATGACGAGATCGTTAAATTGAGTTCAGAAAAACTATCTTTTATCCCCCAGCAAAAAAGTTTTGATGGAAAAATAGAGATCACCACCAACGAGTTGCCACAAAATCCCGATAATTATTCCGTAGAACTAAGAGATACGACACAAATGGCTATTAGTTATAATGTATCCAGAGAGGAAAGTAAGATGATCTATGCAGATCTAGGGGGCACTAAAAATTTACAACAAATCGAGGATTTAAATGAATTCTTTATTTCTGAAGGCTATGTAGATGAAAAGAATACTTTTTGGAAATGGTTTGTTACTTTTGCACTGTTATTTTTAATAATTGAAACTTTACTTCTAAAATATTTTAAATGAAGCTACTCCTTAAGGCTGCCAAAATAATAGATCAAGGATCTAAATACCATCACAAAAAGGTAGATATTTTAATTGAAGGAGGAATAATTAAAAAGATTGGCGCTTCCCTGAAAATTAAAGATGTAGATAAAGAGATCGATCTCAAAAATCTTCATGTTTCAAAAGGTTGGTTTGATAGCAGTGTGAGTTTTGGCGAGCCGGGATACGAAGAACGGGAAACTATTAAAAATGGACTTAAAGTAGCCGGGCAAAGCGGATTCACTCAAATTGCTCTTAACCCCGGAACAAACCCTGTATTAGATAATAACGGGAGTATAACTTCTATAAAATCTAAAGCTGAAAACAACGCTGTACAATTATTTACTATTGGAGCGCTTACCAATAAATCTGAAGGAAAAGATCTTGCTGAGTTATACGATATGCATCAAGCGGGAGCAATTGCTTTTGGAGATTATAAAAAGGCTATCGGCCATCCAAATCTTTTAAAACTCTCTTTATTGTATGCTCAAAATTTCGACGGACTTGTGCAATCCTTTCCGCAAGACGATCAAATTGCGGGTTATGGATTAGTAAATGAGCATATTAATAGCACTTCGCTTGGACTTAATGGCATCCCAGCTTTAGCGGAAGAACTACAGATAATTAGGGATCTTTATATTCTGGAATACACAGGCGGGAAGTTACATATTCCAACTATTTCTACTGAAAAATCTATAAAATTGATTAAAGATGCAAAGAAAAGGGGCTTGGATGTAAGCTGTAGTGTTGCAATTCATAATTTGATATATACCGATGATGAATTGGTAGAATTTGATACTCGCTATAAAGTATTACCTCCATTAAGAACCAAAGTGGACGTAAAAGCTTTACGAAAAGGAGTTCTGGACGGCACTATAGATATGGTAACTTCAGATCATACACCAATAGATCTAGAACATAAAAAAGTAGAATTTGAACATTCTCTTTATGGTACAATTGGTTTAGAATCAGCCTTTGGAGCACTCTCTACTATCTTCGATCTAGATGAAACTATAAGTCTATTAACCAAAGGAAGAGCACGCTTTAAGATTCCCGAAGTAGAAATCAAGGAAGGAAATCAGGCTAATTTCAGCCTTTTCGATCCTGAGGAGCAAAGCACTTTCAATAAAGAAAACATATATTCCAGTTCCAAAAATAGTATGTTCTTAGACTTAAAGATAAAAGGAAAGGTTTATGGAATTATAAATGGAACTAGATCTAGTATGCTTACTATAGGTTAATTGCATATTTTTGTAATTCATCGATCAACTAAAATTAAAAAATCATGAATACTACCATCGAAAATGGAAAATCTGCCGCAATTGTAGCATATCTTACTATTATTGGAACTATTATAGCTTATTTTATGAACAACGACACTAAAAATAGTTTCGCTAGTTTTCATATTAGACAAGCCTTAGGAATTCATATCACCTATTTTGTATTAGGAGCTTTTGTTAGTATTTTTGATAGTTGGATGGTTTCTTATTCCTTTTGGATCTTTATTATAATTCTTTGGGGATATGGTTTAGTTACTGCAATTCAAGGAGAACAAAAAGAAGTTCCTATATTGGGAGCACAATTTCAAAAATGGTTTAGCACAGTAAATTAAAAATGACAACAATCCCTCTTTCCTTAACACATCTTGTAAGACCTTCTTCTATAACTTCTGGTAAAGCTCCAACATTAATCATGTTGCATGGGTATGGCAGCGACGAAAACGATCTGTTTTCTTTTGCAAGCGAATTACCCGAAGAATTATTGATTATTTCTGCAAGAGCTCCTTATAATCTAAATCCTCATGGACATGCATGGTATGCTATAAATTTTGATGCAGTTCAAGGAAAATTTAGTGATAATGAACAAGCTATGGAATCTAGAATATCGATCTCAAATTTCATAGATGAAGTGATCGCCAATTATCCTGTAGATAAAGATAATATTACGCTTCTAGGATTTAGTCAGGGTACTATTTTAAGTTATGCAGTAGCACTAAGTGAACCTGCTAAAGTGAAAAACGTGATCGCTTTAAGCGGGTATATAAATACTGAAATTATTTCTCCTGAATTTGAAAAGAATGATTTTTCAGGTATTTCTATTTATGCGTCCCACGGAAGTCAAGATCAGGTGATCCCTGTAAATTGGGCAAGAAAAGCTCCAGAACTTTTGAAGGAATTAGGAATTGAACATAGCTATTCTGAATTCCCTGTGGGACACGGAGTACATCCTCAAAACTTTACAGAACTTAAAAAGTGGCTGGTAAATCGTCTTTAATCTTGTGGATAGAGAAATGATTTTTCTGTATTCAGAATCAGATTCTTGTTTTCATCCAACTCGTAAGAAACTAAAATCTCTCCCCAGTAAGTACCATCGGTAAAATCTGCAATAATCCATTTATGGTTTAGAATCTTCACTTTATTAACGCGCATAATTCCATCCATTCCAGCAAAGGGAACCAAATCATTATCTTCAGCTGCTTTATTTCTGCCAATAATTTCATCTTCAATAGCAAGTGCTAATTCTTTAGAATTAATTCCGGAACGTTCAAAATAAGAAATGGCTTCTTCATTTTCGGCTAAAGAGAAATAATTCAAATTCAATTTTTCACTTTCTAATTGCTCTTTCTCCTTCTCTAATTCGGCTACTCTATCTTGAAATTTTTCTATTTTTTCCTCTCTCGAATCAAGGATCTTTTTATCATTCACATAAATAAAAATCGTGAATAAAAACATAAATATTAATAGATAAGAAATTATTTTATTTCGCATTATATCGTAATTTTTAAATTATCGTAGGCCAAAAAAACATTTTTTGGCAAAGTAGCCTGGATCTCATCATGAAATCCTAATAAGTGGCTTATATGAGTAATATATGCTTGTTCTGGATTTACTTCAGCAATAAAAGCTAAAGCCTCTTCCAGACTAAAATGAGAATGATGTGGTTCCTGCCTAAGTGCGTTTATCACTAAAACCTTTACTCCCTTTAATTTTTCTGTTTCTTCAGGCTCAATGGTTTTAACATCGGTTAAATAGGCAAAATCCTTTAATCTGAAACCAAATACCTGCAACCTGTTATGCATAGCATTAACAGGAGTAATTGGAAGTTGTTTGAAAAAAAAAGCTTTGTTTTCAATTTCGTTTATCTGAACACTCGGCGCCCCGGGATATTTATCATCATTATTCAAAATATACTCGAAACGTCTATGCAAGTTTTGAAGAACCCTTGGATGTGCAAAAATTGGAATATCTCCTTGTTTAAAGAAAAATGGTCTGATATCGTCCAAGCCGGCAGTATGATCGTTATGTTCATGGGTAAAAAGAACCGCATCTAGCTTCTCTATATTATTAGTTAACATTTGAGTTCTAAAATCTGGGCCGCAGTCAATTAAAATAGTATATTCCTCCCATTCTACCAGAACAGAAACTCTTAAACGCTTATCTTTTGGGTTTTCACTTAAACAAACTGGATGCTTGCTACCAATTACTGGGATTCCTTGTGAAGTTCCTGTGCCTAAAAATGTTATTTGCAATCCTTTTATTTTAATACAAAAGTAAGTATAATTTTTTTTCTACAGCCTTCTGTTTTACTACCTTTGCTCACAGCAACCCTTTTCTTAAAAAGATAAAATTATGCCCATTACCATTATGGGGGACCGTGAGTTTGAAAACGTTCCTTCAATTAAAAGTAAAGCTTTACGAATTAATCTAAATGAAAATATTTACGGCACATTTGCCGAAATAGGTGCGGGACAAGAAACTGTAAGGAATTTCTTTAGAGCTGGAGGAGCTTCCGGTACTATTGCAAAGGCGATGAGTGCATATGATAAAGATTTTAGTGATGCCATCTATGGTGTAGAAGATGATAAAAGGTATGTTACAGAAGCTAGATTAAAGAAAATGCTCTCTTATGAGATCAATTTAATTGAAGATCGAATCTCCAGAGATAAACATCCTAACAAATTATTCTTTAGTTACGCAAACACAGTTGCAACTATAGATTTCGCTAAGAAGTACAAAGGGCACGGATGGATAGGAATTCGATACCAGGTAGATCCAAATGAAGATTATAATGAGATAAGTTTGCATATTCGTTTTCACGAAAACGATGCTAGACTTCAGCAGAACACATTAGGAATATTGGGTGTAAACCTTATTTATGGCGCTTATTATAAGTACGATAATCCTAAAAAATTACTGCGATATCTTTACGATCATATAGACAAAGATCAGATAGAAATAGATACAATCAACTTTTCGGGACCACGATTTGAAAAAGTAGATAATAGATTAATGAGTCTTCAACTGGTAAAAAATGGGATGACGGATGCGGTAATGTTTGCCCCAGATGGAAACAATATCTTGCCGGCTAGAATACTTTACAAAAAGAATATTCTAGCATTAAGAGGTAGTTTTAGACCTGTTACCAATGTGAATATGGATATGTATAAAAAGTCTTTAGAACTTTTTATACAAGAAAATAAAGTAGAAGAAGAAAATACAGAAGTTATTTTTGAAATAACACTTTCCAACCTTCGTGCTGAGGGTGAAATAGATGAGAGAGACTTTATGGATCGCGCCGAATTACTTTGCTCTTTAGGGCAAACAGTAATGATCTCTAACTTTCAGGAATATTATAGAGTTGTTGAATATTTCTCCAGATATACCAAGGAACGAATGGGACTTGCAATGGGAGTTAACAATTTGATCGATATTTTTGACGAAAAATACTATCGTCACCTAAGTGGGGGGATTTTGGAAGCTTTTGGTAAGCTATTCTTTAAAGACCTTAAAGTGTACCTCTACCCACTCAAAGATCCTGAAACTGGTGAGATCATAACAAGTGATAATTTGAAGGTACATCCGCGAATGAAGGAATTATTTAAATTCTTCAAATACAACGGGAAAGTAGTTGATATTGAAGGTTACAATCCCAATATATTGGATGTTTTTTCTAGAGAGATCTTACAAATGATACACGAAGGTAAAACCGGTTGGGAAAACATGTTGCCGGAACGCACAGCTAATATGATAAAAGAGCAGAATCTTTTTGGATATAAAGAACCTAAACTAGAAAAGAAATCTTAGAGATCTTTTATACGTCACAAAAAAACCGGATAATTAATTATCCGGATTTTTTTGTTCAAATCTGATTGACCTGTCTTTAATCTATTCTGGTAATCTTAGCACCGATAGCTCGAAGTCTTTCATCTATATTTTCGTAACCTCTATCAATTTGTTCAATATTATGAATAGTTGATGTTCCATTTGCAGACATGGCAGCAATCAATAAAGAAACACCTGCTCTAATATCTGGAGAAGTCATTGTAGTAGCTCTTAGACTAGATTTAAAATCGTGTCCTATTACGGTAGCTCTATGTGGATCGCAAAGTATAATTTTTGCTCCCATATCTATTAATTTATCTACGAAGAACAATCTGCTCTCAAACATTTTTTGATGTATTAGAACACTTCCTCTAGCCTGTGTCGCAACTACCAACAAAATACTCAATAAATCTGGAGTAAATCCTGGCCAAGGTGCATCACTAATATTCATAATAGAACCATCTATAAAACTTTGAACTTCATAACCGTCCTTATGTGCAGGAACAAAAATATCATCCCCTCTTTTCTCTATGGTAATACCAAGCTTTTCAAAAGTTGTAGGGATAAGCCCTAAATTGTCCCAGCTTACATTTTTTATTGTGATCTCACTTTTAGTCATTGCAGCCAAACCAATCCATGATCCAATCTCAATCATATCTGGTAAGATTGTATGTTCACAACCTGTAAAACTTTCTACACCTTGTATAGTTAATAAATTAGAGCCAACTCCTTCAATTTTAGCTCCCATAGAATTCAACATCTTACATAATTGCTGAAGATATGGTTCACAAGCGGCATTATAAATAGTGGTTTTTCCTTTCGCCCAAACTGCAGCCATAAGAATATTTGCAGTTCCAGTTACTGAAGCTTCTTCCAATAACATATAATTCCCAGTTAAACCTTCTGGAGCTTCTACGCCATAAAAACGCTCTTCCTTATTGTATTTAAATTTAGCTCCCAGTTTTACGAAACCGTCAAAATGAGTATCTAATCTCCTTCTTCCTATTTTATCTCCCCCTGGTCTAGGAATATATCCTTTTCCAAATCTTCCCAATAAAGGGCCAACTATCATAATAGAACCTCGAAGGCCGCTTCCTTCATTCTTAAATGCATCACTCTCCAAATAATCCAGGTCTATAGAATCACTTTGGAAACTATACCTTCCTTTATCTAGCTTTTCAATTTTAACTCCTAAATTTCCTAGAAGTTTAATGAGCTTACTAACATCTATTATATCTGGAATGTTATTAATTATAACTTTTTCCGGAGTTAATAAAACTGCACAAAGAATTTGAAGCGCTTCATTTTTAGCGCCTTGAGGTTGTATGCTTCCACTTAAGGAATGACCACCCTCAATTTGAAAAGTACCCATAAAATTTTGATTTTTTAATAGCGTTTACGTCCGCGTGGATTCCTATTACTAACTGGTTTCTTAGGCGAATTGCTATATTTTTTATTCCCTTTGAGCAAGCTAGAAGCTTCACTAAGATCTTCTTCACTATTCTTTAAGTTTATCTTACCATCACTTAATTCTTTTAAATGATTATAAATAACATCATCATCTACTGCCTCTCTATTCCAATTTAAATATGATTTTTTCATGTGATTGGCAATAGCATATTCTAAAGCATCCTTAAGCTCCCCATCTTCCCATTTTACCGCCTCATCTATCATTCTTTTAATATTGTTTCCGTAAAAACGATATTTCGGGAAATTCTGAGGGTAATCCATTGGTTCTGGATGTTCCTCTAAAACTTCTCTGGAAGGTTTTGGAAATGGAGAATCCACATCTAATTTAAAATCGCTTATTATAAATAATTGATCCCATAGTTTATGCTGAAAATCTGGAACATCCCTTAAGTGAGGGTTCATATTCCCCATTATAGCAATAATAGATTTTGCTACTTTGTTGCGCTCCGCTTCATCTTCAATGGCAACAGTGTGTTCAACCATTTTTTGTAAATGCCGACCATATTCTGGAATGATCAACTTGCTCCTTTCAGAGTTATATTCTAATTCGTATGTCAAAATTGAAATTTATTGGTGATAACTAATTTGGTAGAAATTATACCGATTGCAAAATACTAAATATTATTCAACCGCCCTATGCTGGAAAAGAATAAAATAGCATAACGCAACTTGTTTTTAGTATTAAAGGGAAATTACTCCCTCCACTTCCTTCCCTACTCGCTTATATTTTGATATAACCGCATTGGGATCGCTCATTTTTACATTCACAGAAACACTGGTATATTTACCATTTTTAGACTCTTTCGTATTAATAACTGCTCCCATATTATCAAAAATATCATGAATTTGAACAATCTTTGATTTGTTTGTAAGTACAATAAACTTATATAAATATACTGAGGGCCAAGAACTTGTTTCTGCTAGTTGGACTTTTAACTTATCGTAAAATTCTTCTGAGTTTTTGTCTGACTCCATAATTTATTTTCATTCCTTCTTTTGCAAATATACGAGTTATGATTCATTTTTTTTATCGATTGCAAATACCGAAATTTGCCATGTGCAAAATCAAAAAATAGTTATTACCGGAGGTCCCGGTACAGGAAAATCTTCTATTATTAAATATCTGGAATCTCAGGGGCATTTTTGCTTGCACGAAATATCCAGACAAATAACTTTAGAAGCTCAACAACAGGGAATAGAACAGTTATTTTTGGAGAAACCTCTGTTATTCAGTGAGAAATTATTGGAAGCAAGAATAGATCAGCATTATGAAGCAGCTCAACTTTCTAAAGAACGTATATTCATAGATCGTGGAATTCCAGATGTAGTGGCTTATATGGATTATTTTGGCACATCCTATCCAGAAGAATTTATTATAGCTTGCAAGAACCACACATACGACGAAATATTCTTGTTACCACCTTGGAAAGAGATCTATACCAGCGATAATGAGCGTTACGAATCTTATGATCAAGCTTTAATAATTCATGAGAACTTAAAAAATTCTTATATTACTTATGGTTACAAGCCTATAGAAGTACCTAAAGGTACTATTGCCAATAGAAGTAGCTTTATAATGAATTCCTTAGATGGATAATTTTGCAGCAAGCTAAAGACATATTAACTAAGTACTGGGGGTATTCTTCTTTTAAATCTTTACAAGAGGATGTCATTATTGCTGCGGAAAAAAATCAAGATATCATTGCCCTTCTTCCAACTGGTGGTGGGAAATCTTTATGCTACCAGATCCCTGCATTGCAAAAAGAAGGGATTTGTATAATTATATCTCCCCTTGTTGCTTTAATTGAAGATCAGGTAATGGCATTGCAAGAAAAAGGGATAAAGGCAATGGCTATTACAGGAGGTATTCCCTATACAGAGTTAGATACCCTCTTGGATAATTGCATTTATGGAAATTATAAGTTTTTGTATCTATCTCCAGAGCGTTTACAACAAGACCTTGTTCGTGAACGTATAAAATTAATGCCCGTAAACTTAATTGCAATAGATGAAGCTCATTGTATTTCGCAATGGGGTCATGATTTTAGGCCAGCATATTTAAATGTTTCTTTACTAAGGGATCTGCATCCTGAAATCCCTATAATGGCAGTAACTGCTACCGCTACAAGCAGAGTTGTAGATGATATAGCTGAACAATTAAAACTGAAGAGTCCTAAGATTTTCAAGAACTCCTTGGAGCGAAATAATATTCGGTTTAATGTGATAGCTTCAGAAGACAAAGAATTTAGAATGCATCAATTATTGCAGGATCGTAGCGAAAGTGCCATTGTATATGTAAGAAGCAGAAATGCGACCTTAGAAATAAGTAGGTCATTAATAAAAAATGGATATTCCGCAGCAGCATTTCACGGAGGACTTTCTTCAAAAGAAAAATCCAAACTCCTAAATTCTTGGTTAAAAGAAAAAACTAAGATCATGGTAGCTACCAATGCTTTTGGAATGGGGATAGACAAGCCAAATGTAAGACACGTTATTCATCTAAATTTGCCGGAAAGCATTGAAAGTTATTTCCAGGAAGCTGGCAGAGCAGGTCGAGATGGCAATCCTTCTGTTGCTACTATAATCACGAATAAGAGTGATATACCAGTTCTAAAAAATCAGTTTATCAATTCCCTTCCAGACTTAGCTTTCGCTATTTTAATTTATAAAAAACTCACCTCCTATTTTCAGATAGCTTTCGGGGAAGGATTAAATACGGTGCACGATTTTAATTTTGCCGATTTTTGTCATCAATATCAATTAAACAATACAAAAACATATAACACACTTCAGTTACTGGATAGAATAAGTATATTAAAATTGTCTCAACAGTTTCAAAAAGCTACTAGTCTTCAATTTATTATTTCTAATAAGCAATTACTGTATTATTTAGAAGAAAATCCGAAGTTTGATCCTGTTATAAAAGCGGTCTTAAGAACCTATGGTGGTATTTTTGACAATAAAGTTCAAATTAATATAGTCTCCGTTTGCAAGAAAGCAGGAGTTTCAGAAAAAGAGGCACTGTCTATATTGAATAATTTAGATAAAGATAAAATCGTTGAGTTTGAACATCAACAAAACGATGCTTCTATAACTTTTTTAGTGCCTAGAGAAGATGAGAACAGTATTTATCCATTTTCAGAATATATAAAAAATCAATCAATAAGTAAGCTTAGAAAAATTGAAGCTTTATTAAAGTATGTTGAAAATGACAAAAAATGTAGAAGTCAGCAATTACTAAATTATTTTGGGGATAAAGATGCTGTCAAGTGCGGAATCTGTTCGGTATGTATGCCGAAAGAAAAATATCTCAAAAAAGAATTGATTAGAAGTATTTATAATGACGTGATTTCATTATTGAAGCTTAAAGATGAAAACTCAAGAACTATCATTAGCACGCTTCCATATCAAGAAAAAGCTATTTTAAAAGTGATAGATTTAATGTTGGATAAAGAATTGATTTCTATAACCCCAACTAATACATATAAATTAAAAAATTAATGAGAGATCTAAGAATAGTTTTTATGGGTACTCCAGAATTTGCTGTGACCACCCTAAAATATATAATAGAAGCTAAATATAATGTTGTAGGTGTAATTACGGCGCCAGATAGACCGGCAGGTAGAGGAAGAAAATTACAACAAAGTGCTGTAAAGGAATTTGCCATAGCTAATGACCTTCCTGTATTACAACCTACCAATTTAAAATCTCCAGAATTTTTAGAAGAATTAAAAAGTCTAAAGCCAAATCTACAAGTTGTTGTTGCTTTTAGAATGCTTCCTAAAGTAGTTTGGCAATTACCAGAATTTGGCACCTTTAATTTGCATGCTTCTTTATTACCACAATATAGAGGTGCTGCACCAATTAATTGGTCCATTATAAATGGCGACACACATACAGGAGCCTCCACTTTCTTTATAGATGAAAAAATAGACACCGGTGCAATGATCCTTCAAAAGGAAACTCCAATCGAACTAAAAGATAATGTAGGGAGCCTTCATGATAGATTAATGATCCTTGGAGCAGAACTGGTAATAGATACATTGGATCTTATAAAAAATGATAAGGTAAAAACAATCTCACAAAAAGAAAGTGAAGGTCTAAAAGAGGCTCCTAAATTAACAAAGGAAAATACACGGATTAACTGGTCTTTAAGTGCTACTAAGCTTTTTGATTTTATAAGAGGTTTAAATCCATATCCTGCAGCATGGACTATTATTAAAAATGGAGAAATAGAATTAAATACTAAGCTTTATGATATAGAGGTCTTAATAGAATCTCATGATAAAGATGCAGGAGAAATTATTCAAGAGGAGAATAAATTAAAAGTTGCAGTTAAAGACGGATATATTTTAGTCAACGAAATTCAGTTGCCAGGGAAACGAAAAATGAAAACAAAAGAACTTTTAAATGGGTATCAATTTGAAACTGGGGCCAAAGTTCTGTGAAGCCTTATCCACACTGAAATGCCTGATTATTGAAAATAATTAGTATATTTATTAACAATAAACCTAAGTTATTAACAAAATCTCGCATTTCCCTTGATATTACTTGCGTGACTGAGAAATCCACATAAATTTGTAAAGCAAATTAACATTAACGTTTAACCAACAATTAATTTAAAATTGAAATTATGAACAAAACAGATTTAATCGATTCAATGGCTGAACATGCTGGAATTTCTAAAGCAGCAGCTAAAAAAGCATTAGAGTCATTCTTAGGAAATGTTGAAGGTTCTCTTAAAAAAGGAGATCGCGTTTCTTTAGTAGGATTCGGTTCATGGTCAGTTTCTAAAAGAGCTGCTCGTGAAGGTAGAAACCCACAAACTGGTAACACTATAAAGATTGCTGCTAAAAACGTAGTAAAATTTAAAGCGGGTGCAGATTTACAAAAAGCTGTTAACTAGTTATAGTTTTTTATAAAAAGATAAAACTCTCCTTCGGGGGAGTTTTTTTTTGAATTTATATAACAAATTATTTGAAATTGTTAAATTAATCTTTAGCTTTAATAAAAAGTATAGAATCATGATTGCTTTAAAACCAGAAAAAGGTCTTTTATTGGTTGCCGAGCCAACAATTATAGGAGATACATCCTTTAATCGCTCTGTGGTATTGCTAGCAGAACATTCTGAATCTGGTTCTATTGGATTTATTTTAAATAAGATTCTTGACTTCACCTTAAAAGATTTAATTCCAGGTCTTAATAAAAGCTTTAAAATCTACAATGGAGGGCCAGTAGAACAGGACAACCTTTATTTCATTCATAAGATACCAGATCTCATTCCTGATAGTATAGAAATTGCCAATGGGATATATTGGGGCGGAAATTTTGAAGTAGTAAAGGAACTTATTCTTAGTGACCTAATAACAGATAAAGAAATCCGTTTTTTTCTTGGCTATTCAGGCTGGGATGCAGAACAACTTACCGAAGAGTTAAATTCAAATTCTTGGATAATTACTGAGCATCAAGATGCAAAAGACATTATAGAAAGATCCTATAGATCGTTTTGGAAGGATAAAATGATGGAGCTTGGCGGAAACTATGTGTTATGGTCTAATGCTCCCGAAAATCCTAGTTATAATTAGCCCAATCTAGCCTTTACATTCAACTTAGTAAGCACCTCTTTCCCCACAGTATTATTATATTCTTTTTTACGGTATTTTGAGATTGGTTGAACTCCAACGATTACATTAGAAATAAATAATTCATCTGCTTTTTGAAGTTCAAATGGAGAGATACTGGTTTCTTCTATTTCCAGGTCCATCATTTTTTTCACAACAGAGAGGATTTGTTTTCTAGAAATCCCATTAAGAGCACCATCTTGTAATGGTGGAGTTTTAATTTTATTTCCATTCACAATAAAGATATTCCCATTTAGCGCCTCAACCACCTGCTTTTTCTCGTTGATCAAAAGACAGTTCTGATAATCATTTTCTTTAGCAAAAATACTTCCTAGAACATTTACTGCCCTATTGTTAGATTTAATAGTAGAAAGGAGTCCACTTGTTACATAGTGATCTTTAAATAATTCCACTTCATACGGCTCTTCATTTAATAAATAGAAAGGATCGGCAAGCGTTTCTGAAGTAATAATATATTCTATATCTAGAGTGTCTGGTCTATAAAACCCGCCAGATTTTCTAAAAACCGTGAATCGGATCCTTGTGGGAGAATTAGTAAGTTCATTAGCTTTAAGCAAGTCTAAGATCTCTTCCTCTAAAAATTCAGGAGAAAAATTAGCTGGGATTTCCATACGCATAATGCGCATAGAAGACATTAACCTAAAATAATGATCTTCCCAAAAGATGATCTTTCCATTAATAACCCTTAAAGTTTCGAATACAGAATCCCCATATGCAAGCCCTCTATTGAAAACTGAAATAGTTGCATCTTTATCTTCGACTAAATTCCCATTTATATTTATCATAAAAAAGCCCCGTAATATTTATAAAACGGGGCAAAGGTACTATTTAAAATATAAAAATTAGGACGAACCTAAGATCTGTTTTAAGTCTGAAATCATGTTTTCCCAAAGCATCTTCCCTTCTTCTATCTCATCATCTTCAGCAAAATCTGTGATCATGATAGAAACATCTTTAGTAATCTCGTCAACTTGAATTCTGATTTCGAAAAAATATGGAGATTCCTCATCTTCCAACCATCTAAATTTTATGCGTTCACCATTTTTCTTACTTAAAAGCTTTGCTTTTTCTTCAGATTCATTCCAAATGAAGGTAAAAAATTCCCCACGAGAATTTACATTGTCCGCATACCACTCGCTAAGACCAGAAGGTGTTGAAATATATTGATATAATAACGAAGGGGAAGCTTGTATTGGAAATTCCATTTCGTACTTAACTTTATCTTCCATGCTTTTTAAATTAGATTTTGAGCAATATATATATTAATTGCTAACCTTGAAAGAAAACAAATTAAAAGTTTCGTAAAATAAAACTTGTGCTAAAACAAATAGTTTTTATATTTGCAGCCGCAAACTTTGAGGTTGTAATGCCCATTATTATTAGCGGTTGTTCTAATCTATTTGTTTGCAATTGAATACAAAATTTGGCGAGGTAGCTCAGTTGGTTAGAGCGTTGGATTCATAACCCAGAGGTCACGAGTTCAAATCTCGTTCTCGCTACAAGTAAAAAAAAGGCTTTCAAGAAATTGAAGGCCTTTTTTATTTTAACCCAGTACAGAATAAGTACAGAAAAAGGTTTTTTTGACACCTCAATTTTATTTATTCTCATTTGTGCTCTTTTAATTTCAAATTTTCGGAAAATTTAAGTTCAATGTAAATTTCAAAAGTAATTCAGCAATTTTCCATAGAGCTTTATTAAAAAATAAACCCGATTTAACTTTTAATAAGTTTTGTGATTTACTTTCTACCCACTCAGCACTATCCCCACATTCCGGGAAAAGCTTCATTTCGGAAAATGCGCTTTATTACAAAAGTCTTGGACACAACTCCAAACCCTCCGATTTCCATTCCACTTGCCGCTTGTTCCAGAAAAAAGTCGGGAGGTGGCTAAACTCCATTCTTATCTCTATCTTGAAGTCAAATCCGATTTAAATCCTACTTCAAGTGGATAATTTGTCATCACAATACATTCAGCCCATTCCCCCTACATTCCGCAAAAAAAGCTACATTTTGGGAAAAGCGCTTCAATGCAAAGGTCTTGGACACAACCCCAAAGTTTCCGATTTCCATTACGTTCACCCTGCCTGAAAAACGGCAGGAACACTTCATTCCCAATCTACACCTTTGAAGTCAAGTCCGCTTTAAATCCTAAGATAGAAGAATAATCCGTTTTCATATCCCTTTCAGCACATTCCCCAGCATTCCGCGAAAAGCTCCTTTCCGGGTAAAGAGCTTCACTACAAAAAGTCTTGGACACAATCCAAAAATTACATATTTCCATTTCGCTACCACGATAAAAAATCGAGTCACTTCATTACAACCAGTAATTTTTGGATTAAGTCCGATAGTCTGGAATTCCATTTATTATTCTTTTTTCCTCTTCAAATTCCTTTAATACTTCCCATGTTTATTTAAACCCACTCCCCGACCTCCACTGTCTTTACCTTTTTTGTAATGCAAAATACCAAGATTTAGAAGTTAGTCCAGACTGCATAAAGCCGGTCGCTTCGCTTTCCCTTTTTATAAGTCCTCCCTAATTCTAAATCCTGAAACTGTATCAGCATCAAAAAAGGTAACAGTGAAGGCTCTACGGAAAGTAAATTTTAAAACAGAAACCATGAAATCTTATCAAATCCATAAAACTGAAGCGAAAAAAGAGTTAAAAAATCAAAAAAGGAAAACGCTCAGGATACAATAAGTAAATTTTTATAACCTACCTGTGGGTGATAGCAGGAAACTTAACAATTCATTTAAATTTTTCAATTATGAGTACACTTAGAAACAAAGTTCAGTTAATCGGAAATGTGGGGAATGCCCCTGAAATCAAGAACCTTGAAAGCGGTAAAAAAGTAGCCAGCTTTTCAATCGCCACCAACGAATTTTATAAAGATTCAAAAGGCGAAAAAGTACAGGACACCCAATGGCACAATATTGTAGCCTGGGGAAAAATCGCAGATATCGTTGAAAGTTATGTAGGCAAAGGAAAAGAAATTGCCCTCGAAGGTAAATTGAGCTCCCGCTCCTATGAAACCAGCGAAGGCGAAAAAAGGTATGTTACTGAAGTGATAGCGAGTGAAATCTTATTACTAGGTAGTAAAAATGGAAACGACACTAACGAATAGTGTTAAAAAATAAAGAGGGCGTTCCCTTCAAAGTAGCCCCCTCTTTTTAATATTAACCCTTATAATACAGATCAATTTGAAAACTAAAGTTAATGAAATTTCGATAAAATATCAGGGAAATTTTAAAATGAAACAGGCTCCTAAGATTACTTCTTCAAACAGTGCAGTAGAACTATTATTTGAATCTTGGGATAAAGATCGCATTGGTTTACAAGAATGCTTTAAAGTCATGCTTTTAAATAATTCTAATAAAGTGAAAGGAATTTTTAAAGTTTCAACCGGAGGAATCGCAGGTACACTTGTGGATGTACGTATCTTATTTGCAGTAATTTTAAAATCACTTACGACATCTATAATTTTAGCCCATTATGTAAAGTAAGTAGTTATGTAAAGTAGTTTACCTAATGGGTTTGATACTAGTAGATTAAACTCAATTTACTTTACATAATATTTTTTTTCTTCGTTGAACTTCAAGAGACATGCTTTTATTTAGAGGAATTATTCACATCTAAATTATTGTCTTATGAATGAACACATCAAAGCTTTTAACAAGTTAATGACCGATGCCGGAAATTACCTTGAATCCGAACGTGCTTACTCGGGGTATACGGTTGGGGCTTATCGAAGGGGCTGGAAACAATTAAGGGAGTTTATGGTCGCCAACGGGATCACCCATTATGACAAAGGAGTAGAAGCTCAGTTTTTAAGCAATGAGTTTGGTGGACGCAAAGGCTGTAAACTCTCCAAACAGGAAGAATTTCTAGCTAATGGAACTAAGAAACTGACCGAGTTCCAAAGTATCGGCAAGATCAATGTTGCAGCCCGTCCGCCCGGTAAGACCCCCTTGCTTTTTAATGGGATCTTAGGTGCGGAAATAGACAAATTTCTAGATTATAAAAGAGTAGAGGAAAGATTATCGACGACTCGTTTGCATTGCTATAAACGTTGCCTTTTCCGCTTTTTGGAATACTGTAATGATTATAAGTTGCATGCCATAAGGGATATTGATTTGGCTGTTTTGTTACAGTATATCAATAAGCTCGATTGTGGAAAAACCGTAGTAGTCCCTGTTCTTTCAACGCTCCGCGGTTTTATGAAGTACTTATTTGAACAGAAGCTTTTAGCAGCTGATTATTCCAAGGGAATCCCAAAGTACAGGATCATTGGTCAACCTAAATTACCTTCCACATATTCCAGAAAAGAAATTGAAAAATTGATCAACTCGGTGGAACGATCCAGTCCAATAGGAAAACGGAACTATGCCATTATTATTCTGGCTGCAAGGCTGGGACTTCGGGCTTCGGATATTGCCAGGTTGAAGTTTGCGAACCTGCATTGGGAAACCAGTACTATAGAAATAGAACAAGTCAAGACCGGCAAGGAATTAATACTTCCCTTATTGCCAGATGTAGGAAATGCTATCATCGATTATTTAAAATACGGGCGGGCTAAGTCAGAGGAGGCATGTATATTTTTATCAGAAAGGCCACCGTATAGTTATTTTACTTCAAGCAATGTGGTCACCCATGTGGTCCAGAGAGCTTATAAAAAAGCAGGGATCAACATTCAGGGCAGGCGGTTCGGGCCTCATTCCCTGCGTCACAGCCTGGGGCTTAGGATGCTGGAAGAAAGTATAGTGCTCCCTGTCATTTCTGAAGTCCTGGGGCATAAAAGCACAGAATCCACAAGGTATTATTTAAGGATCGATCTCAAATCCATGCGACAGTGTATGCTGGAAGTACCTCTTGTACCTCCCCAATTTTACCAGCAGAAAGGAGGTGTTTTTTATGATTAATTATGACAGCATATATGGTCCGGCTATAACGAAATTCATTGATATGAAAACAAAGCTGGGTTTTAAGTATAACACAGGTAAGTTTATATTATCTCAAATCGACCAGCTGGCCCATAATGGTGAAGAAGAAACAAGGGGATTTACAAAGAAGTTCGCTCAGAAATGGAGTGAAGAAAGATGCAATGAGTCGGAACGATACCGATACGATAGAATAAGATACCTCGCACAATTTTCTTCTTACCTCTGTGACTTGAGTATCCCCTCTTATATTCCCAAACTTCCACGTTATCCGAAAAATACTTTTATCCCATACATCTATTCCCAGAAGGAGATCCTATCCTTATTTAAAGCTTCTAATGAACTCAGATCTGTAAAAAGAAATATGAACTCCTGTTTGATCTGTATGCCGGCACTGATCAGGTTATTATACGGCACCGGAGTTCGCATTGGAGAAGCCCTTGCCATGAAAGATGAGGATGTAAACCTGGAGGAAAATTATTTACGTGTGAAAGATTCCAAGAATGGGAAGGAGCGTATCATTCCTATTTCGACTTCCCTGGTTAGTGTTTGTAAAGAATATAGAAACTACAGGGATCACCTCCCCATTAAAGATAGCCCTGGATATTTCTTTATTAGTGCCAATGGGAATAAATGTGGGCAAGGGGTGGGAAGTTGGTTCAAAAAGTGTTTAAGTGAAGCAGGTATCCACTATACCGGACGAAACCATGGCCCTCGTGTCCACGATCTCCGGCATACCTTTGCGGTTACCTCCCTGGCCAGCATGGCTGAAGCTGGCGTGGACTTGTATGCTTCCTTACCGATACTGTCCAACTATCTAGGACATGGATCGATAGGAGCCACCAACCATTATGTAAGACTCACTGCGAATATGTACCCAGATTTGATCAAGGAGGTTAACATGACCTGCCTGAATGTATTCCCTAAATATAGAAATTATGAAACCAACTGATTTTTCAAAGTATATCTCTGATTTTATATCAAGGTACCTGCCCCATGAAAAAGGGCTAAGTAATAATACCATTATAGCATACCGGGACACATTTGTCTTACTACTTGAGTACCTCCAGAAGGAAAAACACTTAAAATTAGAGAAACTCACTTTAGATAAGATTACCAAAGAAGTGGTCCTGGATTTTCTTGACTGGCTACAAAAGACGAGGAATTGTGGCAATGCTACCCGGAATGCACGTTTGGCGGCTATCCATTCGTTTTACAGGTTTTTACAGCGTGAAAGCCTGGGTCATCTGCATCAATGCCAGAAGATCCTATCCATTGGGTTTAAAAAATCCAGGAATAAATCCATCACTTATCTGACCATTGATGGGATGAAACTGCTATTGCAACAGCCAGATTACACCACCATTAAAGGGAGGAGGGACTTAGCACTACTGTCATTACTGTATGATACAGGTGCCAGGGTACAAGAAATCATTGACCTGACCCCTTCTATGTTGCGACTGGATACTCCGCCAGTGATCAAAATCATTGGTAAGGGAAATAGAGCACGTATAGTTCCGATGTTGGATGCACAAACCGGGCACCTTAAGAATTATATACTGGAAAACCGGTTAGATACCGCTTCTGCTAATATGTACCCACTGTTTTTTAATAGTAGAAAGGAAAAACTCACCCGTGCTGGGATCCATTACATTGTACAGAAATATTTTAAAAAAGCATTGGAAGAAAATAAAATGCTACTCCCTGAAAAAATAAGCTGTCATTCCTTGAGGCATTCCAAAGCAATGCATTTGCTCCAAGCTGGAGTGAACCTCGTCTATATCCGGGATATTCTAGGGCACGTGTCAGTTCAAACCACGGAAATCTATGCAAGGGCAGATTCTAAGCAGAAACGCAAAGCTTTAGAAAAGGCATACGTTAATGTTAATCCTAATGAAACCGCCAAATGGACAAAAAATGAAAGCTTGATGATGTGGCTGAAGAAATTTTAAGAATGTTATGTAAAGTAATACAAGCTTTTCGCTATAAAACAAGGAGGTACAGCTGTTTACTTTACATAACTATTTACTTTGCATAATGGGCTTTATGTAAAGCTTTACATAAAGCCCATAACCATCCCTCGGGAAATTTAAAACCCAGCGAGGCAGATAAACAACTGACGAATAAAATTAAAAATGCAGGTGAGTTTTTAGATATAAAATTATTGGATCATCTCATTATTATACCGGATGGGGATTACTTCTCTTTTGCTGATGAAGGTATTTTATAAGAATATTTATAATATGATTTAAAACGGGTGATGATTTTCATTACCCGTTTTTCTGTTTACAGAATTCTCAATTATTCCATCTATTAACTGAAGTTAATTTGAAAGTTTTGACTTATTCATCTTAAAAAATAGGTTTCATTTTTCAATCAAAAAAAAGGCTATTAAATTCATTTTAATAGTTGAAATTTTTGTCCCTACGGGACGAAAAGGAATAGCAAGAGGGTAACACGCAGAGCGATGTTTGATATTCCTTTTCATTTACAAATTACTGATTATCAAATACTTAAAAACGTTATAAGATTTCTAGAATTTGGAATTTACTGTAAATGCCCCCGTAGCCCTAGTAAAACGGCAAAAAATTACAGTAAACACAATAAAATTGAAGTGAATTATGAAAGGATTTACAAATATCACCATTCAGAAAAAAACTGTTGAGAGGTTCAGGGATTTTTCAAAGAAGCATTTTAAAACCCATACTGAAGCCCTGGCCGGTATGTTGGATTTTTTCTTCTACAATGAGATTTCTCCAAAGGAGAATTTTGGGCCTACCGGAAGGCGTATTGAAAACAGTTTGAAGAAAAGAATAAATGCAGTGATCGCAATTATGAAGGATGTAGAAAAGAATAAAGCTAATCCCACTTTGGCAATTTTGGAATCGCTTATGGAAGCCACTGATCCAAAAAACAAACAGCCTAAAAAAAGGGATTACGAAGAAGATGACACTCATCCCGATTTTTATAAATAACTCACTATGTATATCACAATCACAGCCCAGAAACTGGGAACAAATTATTCGCAAAGTGTTGCAGACTATGTAGATTACTTAGAAAAGGAAAACCAGCTTCCCGACATTGAAAGTGATCACGAATTTTTCTTCAATCAGAAGGAGGATGATATTTCTCCGGAAGTCGTAATAAAAGAAATAGATGCTAATACATCCAAGCTAAAAAAAATTGAACCGAAATTTTATTCCATTACAGTAAATCCTTCACAGTACGAATTGAAAAAACTTCAAAACAGCCCAGAAGCTCTAAAACAGTATACCAGGGAACTCATGAAAAATTATGCTTCCTGCTTTAACCGGGAAATCAATGGTCGGCCTGTGAATGTAAATGATATTAAATATTTTGCAAAAATTGAGTACCAGAGGGCATTTAAAGGAACTGATATCCAAGTGAAAGAAAACCAAGTTTATGCCACAAAAATACTTCAGTTAAAGAATGAGATTCAAAAAATAAACAGGGGAGAAATAGATGGCAGTATCAAAAAGATTGAAGGTGAAATTAAACGTCTGGAGGCAAATGCTCCTCATCAGCAGAATGGAAAACGAATCGTACAGGGAATGTTTAAGGAAGGAAACCAAAGCCATATTCATATTATCGTGAGCCGTAAAGATGTTTCCAATTCCTTCAGTTTATCCCCCGGGAGCAAATACAAAGCTTCCGAAGTTGAAATGAATGGCAAAATGGTGAAAAGAGGATTTAATAGGGATGCCTTTTTTCAGAAAGCGGAAAAAACATTTGATAAGACCTTTCAGTATCAGCGAAATTTCGTTGAAACATACCAAGCAAGAAAAGACTTTATTAAAAGTCCAAAAATATATTTTTCAGCAATCATGGGCCTCCCCGTTTCCGAAAAATCTCTGGCCATTAAGATGCTTCGAGAAACTGGAATGCCTATGCTTCCTGTGGTTCCTTTCTCCAAAGCGCAACTAACAGTGAAACTTATTAAATCTATTCAAAAAGGAATTCATGTAGCCTTGAGATCTGGATCAATAGGAATTTAAATTCAACTACTATGGAAACTAATGCCATTAATATTATAATCTGTATTGTAACCGTAAGTGCTATTTTTTATAGAATATATAAAATAGCAGCCTATCCATTTCCTATTAATTTACTCTTTTGCGGTTTACTGTTTTGGGTTATTTTACCCACGAACCCATCTCTGGAAGAAATAGCAACTATATTTCTCTATTTAGGTTGTCCCCTTATTTTGAGTAATACCGTTCTCTATGTATTTATACCTAAAAAAGATATAATAAATACTGAGATTAAATACCAGGTGCATTTTAAAGCAGAAAAAGGTAAATTTAAGATCGCTAACATTAAGCGAGGTGTTTCCATTATTGGTGCGGCAGGAAGTGGGAAAACAGAAAGTGTGGTATATAATCTTCTAGAGCATTTTAGCAAAAATTCTTTCTGCGGACTAATACACGATTATAAGGATTATGAGATTACCGAAATGGCCTATCCCCTATTCCAAAACCCAAATTTGCCATTCTATATACTATCATTTGATAAAATTATCCATCGGGTAAATCCTATTGCCCCGAGATATATGGAGAATGAAGAAGATATTAATGAGGTGTCAAGGGTTCTTATAGAGAACCTGCTAGAACAAAAAGAGTCCGGTGCCACTGGAGTAGGTAAATTTTTTAATGATGCCGCACAGGGGTTAATTTCTGGTCTTATATGGAAACTGAAAGTTTCTTTTCCGGAGTATTGTACGCTCCCTCACTTGATTGCAATCTACCAATATTTAGACACTGATGAACTCATAGATTTCTTGAAATCCAATCAAACTTCTCGTGCTTTTGCAGATGCTTTTATAAGTGGAAAAGATTCTGATAGGCAAACTGCGGGAGTTAAGAGTACCCTTTCTACTGCGCTCATGAAGATAAGCAGCAAACGTATTTTTATGGCACTGGCAGCAGATGATATTCCTCTGAATATAAATAACCCTGACAACCCGGCTGTGATTTCTTTAGTAAATAATCCGAAATACGATTCCGCATATTCTCCTGTCATTGCCACGGTAATGCATACCATTGTAAAGCAAATGAGCGTGCGGCATTCCAGATCATCTTTTCTTCTAATTGAAGAAGCTCCAACAATTAGATTATTAAACATGCACCGCATTCCGGCCACGCTTAGGAGTTATGATATAGCCACGGTATATGTGATGCAGGATAAAATACAAAATGATATGATGTATGGGGACAAAGCAAGTAAGGCAATTTTAAGTAATCTGTCCTATCAGTTCTTCGGAAAAGTGAATGATCCTGATACTGCTAGGTACTATGAAAGATTTTTTGACATTATAAAAGATGAAACCAAAACAGTGATGCGGGGAACCGGTTTGGATTTTGACACTAGAATATCCACGGGAGAAAAGGAGATTTCTAAGGTTAGGGCGAATGTGTTTTTTAGTTTAAAACAGGGAGAATTTGTCACTTATGCCGATGGAAAAGATAAAAAAGTTCAATTCAAACAGCAGAAAATCGAACGGGCACTACCTGAAATGTCACAATTTTTTACAGAGGAAGAAGTCAATGAAAATTATAAAAACATATACAGGGAGGTTCGTTCTATCTTTAGGGAGAAAAAAGCAAAAAAGGAGGGGGCTTGATAATCTACCCTTTTTCTTCCCAAAAAATAAAAAGGTATTGTTCTGACTCCAATAAAAAAAGTGTCGTGATTTTTATTCTGCTTATTAAAGTAATTATAGGAGATTATTCAAATTTTAATTATAATAGATTTTCGAAATTAAAAGAAGTTCCGTAGAGGAACTAATTTTTTTATAAAAACTTTAAGAATCAATCTTAAACTTTAGTGGTAATTTCTTCCAAATATAATTAAACTGAAAAAGGAAAAATTCATGGTAATGAGCGAAGCAGACAAAATATGGTATCTGGAGAATTTTAATTTTTTCTCTGAATTAAATTTAGAGGAAAGGACCTTTATATGTCAAAACACTGTTATGAATTCAGTAGAAAAAGGAGAAGCCTTATACTTTCAGAATGGTCCTGCCAAAAGCGTATATTTCTTGAAGGAAGGTAGAATGAAAATATCCAGGTTTAATGATTCAGGAAATGAATTTTTAGTTGCTTTGCTTGGGCCTGGTGAAATATTTGGAGAGTCTTCAATTACAGGAGAGAAAACAAGAAAAGATGCAGCTGTTGCAGAGGAAAAGTCTCTTTATTGTATTATGAAGGAAAAAAATATGAAACAGCTCCTCCTAAGGTCTCCTACCCTTAACTTCAAATTCACCCAAATGATCGAAACCAGAAGAGAGAAAACTGAAAAACGTATGGAAGATCTTGTCTTAAAAAATAATACTGAAAGGATCGTGGATTTTCTGATTGATTTAGCAGCAAAGCATGGTGAAGGCAAAACTGGTGTCATTACTATACCCTACTCCTTTACTCATGGAAAGATAGCCCAGCTCACCTCCACAAACAGGCAAGAAGTTTCCAGCCTTTTTAGTGGATTTAAAAAGAAAAAAATCATTGAATACAACCGGAAGCACATCAGGATCCTAAGAGTTCAGGATTTGCAGGTACCTAGACTGATTAAAGCAAAAGAAAGATCTTCAATAGTTTAAAGAAGATTGCCCAACGCCTGTATTACCTCGGGATGCGGTATCAAGGATTTTATCGGTAATATGGCTTCTTTGGCATCTTTTTCATTTAAATCAATGCCAATGTTTTTTGGCGAACATTACACGCGTAGAAGAACCAATTTCTTCGAAATTTTCATAGCGTGGTTATCGGTGGTAACCACCAAAGCGTACTGAATCATAGTAGTAAACAATAAGGTTACCAAATCTTCATCTACACTTATCCATAGATTTTGATTTTAGAATTACCGTGCCTGTGGAATGAGCAGAAATCCTGCTAAATCTAATAGTTCGGCGTTTTTATAAAATTCCTTCTGAAATTTGCCTTTGCTATTAATTTACTGATCTTTTCTCAGTGTGTTTTTGATAATTCTTTACTTTTTTTGTCTAAATCTAAAAATGCTCCGATAAAAGAAGCGTGGACAAATGATTGAGGAAAATTTCTGAGCATTTCGTCCCTTTCCACATTTCCCTCCCCAGCAAAAAAAACAAGGGCATTACTACCAATAAGACGCTCGTATTCACATCTAACTGAAGCAGGGGCCTTTACATGTCTCCTTATAGCTCCTTAATCTCGAATTGCTACTTCCATTCTATGCTCCCTGTCCTGAGTTCTAGCTTAAGCCACCAGTTACTGTATGCGATGAACCTGTACAATAGTCAGAATCCGGAGAGAAGCGAGAAACAGACAATCTTGGCAATTTCTTCCGGCTGGGCAGCTCTTTTCATAGGAATACTCCGTACTTGCATTCCCTTATTTCTTTATTGTCTTATGCCTCCTGTTTGAAAGGATTTAACACCATCCGGGTGCAATACTATTGACGTTAATTTGATCCTCAGCCAGTTCTAATGCCAGGGAACGGGTAAGAGTAATTTGCGCTCCTTTTGTACAGTCATAATCTGCCGCTGGCACGTGGTACCCTTTGGTAAATAGATGTGACATAATGATCCTTCCTTTTCAGATTTTTTCCGGTCTATGCTGAATAAATCTTCTTGAGCAGAAAAAGTAGCCATCTACATTTGTAACGAAAGCTTTATGCCAGCGCTCTGTAGATAACTCCGCTATTTTGGTTCCTGAAGCATCGATACATGCATTATTCATAAGATGAAGATCTCTACAAATTTCTCAAGTGCATTATCAAAAGCTTTTTCAACTTGGTCCTCTTTACTCATATCCAGTTGAAGACTATTTCCTACTGCCCGGCTTCCCGGACTTTTTCCAAAGTTTTTTTGGCTCCATCTTTGTCTTCAAGATATGTAACAATGATATTAGCTCCATTTTATGCAAATTCAATGGCAGTTGACTGCCCTATTCCTGAATCTGATCCTGTAATAAATGCTGCTTTTCCCGTCAATTTCATTTTTCCTGTCTTATTAATTAATATTTATTTGTTTTTTCTCCACACCGAGTCTGTAAAATAATTCAATCGTCAAAAAGGTTTTGTAGCTGTTCAAAACCTGTGGTTGCTGCCAGTCCTGCTATTTCTATTAGGCTGTACTTTCGGGAAATCTCTGTGTGAATAGATTCTCGATTTCTAAAATGAGCCTGCATATTAAGAGCTGGAATCCTCGCCACTTGCTCTATCCGGCTTACCAGTGAACTTGTAGCTTCACTTGTTTCCCAATTGGATGCTGGTACAAGTTCAGAGCTTGATGTGTCAAAATTTGCTCCTACTCCCTATTAATCCTGTGGAGTAGATTATAGTTGAATGCACGGATATTTCCACTTTGGTCGTTATAACTAGCGAGAATAGTTCCGGGATCTTTTTTATGATTAAATCCAAACAATAAAATATCTCCAGGATGCATAGTTTTGTGAATATCACGAAGAAATTTAACTGTTTCTAAATAGGAAAAATTTCCAATACTGGCTCTCAGGAAAAGGATAACTTTTTTCCTGTGTGTATGCAATGATTCTAGAGTCAGAATATACTCTGCAGATAAACCGGCAACTTTAAGTTCAGGAATTTTCTTCACAAAATGTACAGTAAGACTTTCAAAAAATCCTCGTTTGTCAAAATTATGACAGAATATGAATTCGTTAATTTTTAACTTTATAGTTAGATAAAAAAATAAAAATATTATTAAGTATAAGAGCTTATTGTATTTTATTCAATAAATTTAAAATTAACCTTAATTAAAAAGACATGGTAATTATAGACTTTAAAGCAGCCACATGGGCCGGTTTAATAACTGCAGTTGTATTTATGATGCTCGAAATGATAATGGTACCACTATTTCTGGGTGGATCTCCCTGGGGTCCTCCTCGCATGATAGCGGCCATACTTTTAGGCGGAGAAGTCTTACCTCCTCCGGCCACCTTTGACTTTGGGATTTTTATGGCGGCACTTGCTGTGCATCTGCCAATTTCTGTGCTTTTTGCTATAGTTACCGCTTTAATAATTAAGAAAATGTCTTTTGTAATGGCATTGGTAGTAGGTGCTGTTCTGGGACTTTTGTTGTATGTAATAGGTTTTTATTTGATGACAGATATCTGGCCATGGTTTGCAAAGGCCCGAAATTGGGTTACTATATTTGCTCATTTGGTTTTTGGACTTGTAGCTGCTTGGGCTTATATGAAATTGAGGATTGTAAATGCTGAAGATAGACCAGCCACAACAACCTAGATTCCAAAAATAAAATCCAGGGCTCTGGGGCATTTCAATAGTCATCATACCTCAATTTTGCTGCCGCTGAAGGAAACCAAACTTTTGGAAAAAATTGGAGTGGATATAATCGTGCTGGATTCCGTATGCTGTGGTTTGGCTGGATCCTTTGGTTTTGAAAAAGACCATCATCAGGTTGCTATGAAAGAAGGGGAAAGAGTGCTGCTTCCCGCAGTTAGAAAAGAAGACAAGGACACCATAATTCTTACCAATGGTTTTAATGTTCATCTGGCAGAATTGATGCTTACGGCTATTACAGGGGACGACTTGAATAAACAGAACCCGGAAGAACATTACAGACATAATTATGTAGAAGAAACTACTGAAAGTAATTTAATCGCCTCCATTTTAATAGCTGCAAGATCAGTTCTTGTAATTGGACTTGCCGCCCTTTGGATAAGAAAAGATAAGTAATATTAATTTTAAGTAGTATCCGATAAAAATATTTAAAAGAGGGGTTTCCCTTGATGGATTTCCCGCTTTTAAATATTTTTTTAGCAAATAGCACTACACATATCTAAAAGATTAGAATTCTTGCGTCGACTTATATAAAAAGGAACAATTCTCAGCTAATTGGCAACCTTAACCTGAATAATTCTCTAAAAAAGGTCACTTTGGATCGAACATAATCTTGGTGATGACCCATCAAGCAATTGCAATTAAACTGAAAATTGATTATCTTGAAATGTTCTAAAACTTTCTGAATTAAATTCTCTTTAAAAACAATTAATAGTTTCTAAAATATATGGATCACGACTATTCCCCTTCTGCAAAACAAGCATTTTATTTTATTCCGGATATCAGCGGATTTTCAGGTTTTGTTGAAAATACAGCTATTGAGCATAGCATCCATATAATTTCTGAATTGCTGGAAATTTTATTAGATAATAATATCCTTAATTTTAAACTAGCCGAGATAGAAGGGGATGCCTTATTTATGTATTCTGTAAAAGACTTAAAATATAACCAGATAGAGGAACAGACATCCCGAATGCTTAATGCATTCAGACATCATTTACAAAAATATGAAACTCAACGTATATGTAACTGCGGAGCCTGTGCAACAGCAATTGACTTAAAAATTAAATTTCTTGTTCATTTCGGAAGGTTGGATTTTATACGCGTGAAAAATATAAAAAAGCCTTATGGAAAGGATGTGAATAGAATTCACCGTCTTTTAAAAAACGATGTGCCTCTTAATGAGTATCTTTTACTTTCTAATCCAGCCTTTTATCATTTCAATTTAAATGCTGAAACTTCGGGGTTTATAAAATTAGAAAACAGTTCTTATGATATCAAAATTCTTCCTTATTACTATAAAGACTTAAAATCTTATAAACTTGAAATTCCCCGAGAGAAGCTTGAAAATTCAAAAATTGAATTAAAAGAAAAAGCAGATTTCACCATTGAGAGAAAATTAGCGGTACCTATAGAGGCCCTACATAATTTAATTCGTGATTTTAGGTATCGCAAATTGTGGGACGAATCACTTACCGATATAAAATTTGACGGGGCAAAGGTTAATCGTTTAGGCTCCCGGCATACGTGTATAATTGGTAATCTAAAAATGAATTTTAAGACTATAGAAAACAGGCAATATAAAGCGGAACAAGCTTATGGAGAAAGCACAGAGAACCTGCCAATGACTAAAGCTTATAAGTTTTATATTTTATTAGATGCAGTTGATTTAAATACAACTAATGTTCGCGTGGTCAATATTATAAAATTGACCTGGCTTGGATGGTTAATGAAGAAACCCATTTTCAGAAAGATAAAGAAAAATTGGGGCGAAAAATTAAAAAATCTGGAAGAATTGGGTCAAAAATTCCAAAGTAATTCAACTTAACCTTAAAATAATCAAAAATGAGTAATTATTTAGTTATTAATCCGACTTAAAAAGAGAATTTTAACCAATCAATTATGAAATGAGCATAACGCGAATAAGATACAAACACCGATGAAACTATGCGAATTGCATATGACTATCAAAAAACAATAAATTTCTACATATGAAAAATAAATTTACCGGATTAAAAGCGGTCTACGTAAACTGCACTTTAAAAAAATCCCCTTCTAAAAGTCACACTCGAGATTTAATCAATGTATCAATCGAAATCATGAAATCTGAAGGCGTAGATGTAGAAGTATTACGTTTTGTCGATTTCGATGTGCCTGTGGGCGTACAGCCCGATATGACTAAAGAAGGGTACGATAAAGATGAGTGGCCCGCGATTTATGAGAAAATAATGGCCGCCGATATTCTTGTAGTGGGAACTCCTATTTGGTTGGGAGAACGTTCTTCTGTCGCTTCAAAATTAATAGAACGTCTATATGCCATGAGCAGTTTCCAGAATGATAAAGGACAATATGTTTATTATGGTAAGGCCGGGGGTTGCATTATTACCGGGAATGAAGATGGTGTAAAACATTGTTCCATGGGAATTCTATATGCGCTTCAGCATTTGGGATACAGCATTCCGCCGCAAGCCGATGCTGGTTGGATTGGGAAAGTAGGCCCTGGGCCTAGTTATGGGGATACCGAATGGAATGGAGAAAAGAAAAATCCACCTGTAGGCTATGATTCAGAATTTACAAACCGGAATACGACGTTTATGACCTATAACTTGTTACACTTGGCTAAAATGTTAAAAGATAGCGGAGGTTATCCAGCTTATGGAAATTCCAGGAAAAAATGGGATGATGGTACCCGCTGGAATTTTGAAAATCCTGAATATAGATAGAAATTTATAAATCCAATCAAAATTTCAAATCATGCTTTTAGAAATTGATCAATATACCGATTATGCCCTACTCTTTCTTAGAATAATTATAGCGATTATCTTATTTTCTAGCGGAAAAAGTCATGCTACCCACCCTAAAGAACGTGGTGAAAGTATGGGCATGTCCAAATCCATGGCGTTTTTACTGGGAACTGTTGAAATGATTGCCGCTATTTCCATGGTTTTGGGGATTTTTACTCAGATAGGCGCAGGCCTTATTATCGCCTCTATGCTTGGTGCAATCTATATGAAAATAGGCATCTGGAAAACTGGGTTTTATGCTGAAAAAGGCTTTGGATGGCACTATGACCTCTTAATCCTATTAGGCGCTTTAGTGATTTTTACCACCGCTGGAGGTGCTTTAGTAATCCTTTAAAACTTAATCTTTTTTAAATAATATTTATATGGCTAAAAATGTATCTGAACAATTATTGGACATTCTGGTAAGTGTTGGCGTAAAACACGTATACGGAGTTACGGGTGATGCCCTTAACTTCTTTGTAAAAGCGATTGAAGAACGTGAAGATGTGGACTGGATAGGAATGAAGCATGAAGGGAATGCCTCTTATGCAGCCTTTGGTGAAAGTCAGACATCCGGAAAATTGGGTGTTTGTGCCGGAACGGTGGGGCCAGGAGCCCTTCATTTAATCAATGGACTTTATAATGCCAAGAAAGAACGGACCCCGGTAATTGCGATTACCGGTCAGGTAGACCAAAGACAACAAGGCACCAGCTTTTTTCAGGAAGTGGATTTAAAAAAGGTGTTTGATGATATTTGTGATTATCAGGCCATTATTAAAACACCTGAACAAGCCCCTATGGTTATTCAACGAGCCATTAAGATTGCTTTGGCCAATAATTCGGTTTGCAGGATAGAATTACCGGCAAATGTGGCAGAAATGAAAGCTGAAAATCAACAATTTATACATCCTATAAAAAAATATGCCTCACGTCTGGTACCCCTGGAAGAAACAGTGATAGAGGCCGCATCACTTTTAAATAAGGCAAAAACAGTAGGTATTTTAGCAGGGGATGGTTGCCGTGAAAGTCGTGATGCCGTACTGGAGCTATCTAAAAAACTGAAAGCACCTATAACCCATAGCCTTCGTGCCAGCGATATTTTTGACCATGATACAGAGAATGTGGTTGGGCTTACCGGACTCATAGGAAATCCCTCGGGTTATAATGCGGTGATGAAGTGTGATTTGCTGCTAATGTTGGGAACCGATTTTCCCTATATCGACTTTCTGCCACATGATACTAAAACTATTCAGGTAGATATAAGACAGGAAAATATTGGAAATAGGACAGCTGTAAACTTAGGGGTTTGGAGCGATATCTCCTCTTTCTTAGAAATGCTTCTTCCCAAAGTACATGCAAAAGATGATTCAGATTTTATTGAAAAATTGAAACAAAGTTTTAACGATTGGAGAAAAAACATGAAAGAACAGGCTTCTCCAGAACGTGATAATGAACCTTTACATCCGCAAATCTTTGCAGGTTTTGTGAACAAACATGCAGCCAATGATGCTATTTTCACGGTAGAAACTGGAACTTCTGCAATTTGGGCCGCTCACCATATTTCTTTTCATAGCCAAAGACGCTTAATTGGTTCTTTTAACCATGGTTCTATGGCAGTAGGCTTGCCAGCGGCCATTGGGGCGCAATTTGCCCATCCCAGTCGGGAAGTCTGGTGCCTAAGCGGAGATGGAGCTTTCAACATGGCAATGCAGGATTTTATAACAGCCGTTAAATACAACCTACCTGTAAAAGTGCTCATCTTTAATAATTCTGAACTTAGTTTTGTAAAACTGGAAATGGAACAGGTAGGATTGGCTCCAAGCCTGGATGCCTTACATCAGAGCAATGTTAATTTTGCTGAATACGCCAGGCTATGTGGTGGGGATGGCGTGAGGGTAGAACATGCCCAGGACATTGAAGCAGCTATTGTTCAGGCAAGAAATAGTAAAAAAGCATTTATTATAGACGCCGTGGTTAGTAGCGGTGCTCTATCCTTACCTCCTCATATAGGCTTTAAAGAAGCAATAGGTTTTGGAACCTCGAAATTAAGGGAGGCAGGACAGGTGATAAGTGGTGATAAAAACCAGTGGGAAAATTTGAAAAAGGAACTGCAATCCTATTTTGATTAATTGAACTTAGACTATGGATTATAGATTTCTTGATATAATAAGGGTTATTTTTCATTAAAAATGCCTACAGGTAAGGGTCTTGGTTGGGAAAATGCTATTTTTTGGAATCTTATTCCCGCTGCCATAAGAAGCATTTTAGGAGGTATCTTTCTGGTTGCTTTACCGTTTTGGTATGTCCTTAGTCCTTCAGAAAAAAATAAAATTAAAGAAAAAAGTGTCTCAGAATGAACAATAAGAAATACAAAAATTTGAAAAAAGTATGAATTTAAATAAAACCATTTTTAATTATGTAAGTTTTTTTAATTGGATGGAAAGTCTGTCAGAAATGGGTAAAACCTCTGGAGATAATCAAACCCAGGCCCTTGCCGATTTTACCACATTAAATTTGCGTAGAATGTCCAGGTTAAATAAAACCCTAAAACTTGATGATGAATTGATAGAAGCCTTAAATACCATTACCAAGCCACAGACATGGCTTGTAATTACTGAAGCATGGTGTGGAGATAGCGCGCAATCTTTACCGATAATAGGAAAGATGGCTAATTATTCAGAAAAAATTACACTATCTGTAGTATTGAGAGATGAAAACCCAGAATTAATGGAACAATATCTTACCAACGGGAGTAAATCTATTCCAAAACTTATAGTTTTTGATAATAGGGATCAGGAACTATTTACCTGGGGTCCCAGGCCTATACCTGCACAACAATTATTTATAAATTGGAAGAATAATCCACAAGGGAGAAATTGGGAAGATTTTGAAAAAGAATTGCATACCTGGTATGCAAGGGATAAATCAAAGGCAATGCAACAGGAATTTATTCAATTACTTAGTAAATTTGAGTAAAATAAAAATAATTCAGTCCAACGAGTGCGAGGGGCGCCTCAAAGAAATTTACACCCAGCTGGAGCAGCAGCGTGGGCAAATTTCAGGAGTCCATAAAATACAGAGCTTGAGGCCGGAAAGTATTGTAAAGCATATGGAGCTTTATATGGAGATCATGTTCAGTAAATCTGAACTTTCCAGTCTCCATATTTAATATATAATTGTTGGATGGTCAAACTCCAGGTTTGAAGTGGGCTGTTCAATTTCTATTCAATGTTCTTTGTGGCCATATACACCAGTTTTAACAATACCATGTCATTAGTGAATCCTCCTTTGGTCTTGGTCACCTTTCGCAATTGTCGATGGAAGTCCTGTATGGCATTGGCGGTCGCCGCACTCTTTGCTATATTTAGCGGCATGATATCTACTAGTAGGTTGCTTTTTGGAATGGCAAGTTTTGGCGAACTTCCAAGTTTATGGCAATTCCTAAAAGTATCCTAGAGCGCAACTATTATGGGTGATGGCTGCCGTAGCAGGCTTTTTTTATTGAGCGATATTAAAATTGTGGCAGGAATATTACCACAGGGAGCATTACTTGTTTTTTATCGCTGTAAATATTGCATTTATTGTACTTCGGTTTAAAGCAACCGAAGTACAAAGACCTTTTATGATTCCCTTATCTATTTGCAAATTCTTTCAGTTGTGGCTTCTGGTTTCTATTTAAACCCTGTTGGTTGAATTGTCTCATATGACAGCCAGTGAATCCCTCTTTAATAATAGAAGAAGAGATAGTAGGTATCTTCTTCTAGATCCTTTTAAACTAAATCTTATTCTTTTAAAGCGCATTTAGTTTAAAGACTTATATTAAAAAAGCTAAATCTAGTGAGAAATCTTTTTCTGTTTTCCTGTTTCTACTATTAAAGCTCAAAGTCCTTTATTTTGGCATCAGGATTAAAAAATTTCTCAGGATTAAACTCGTCCATTTTATTACCATTCCCAGCTTTTAGCGGCCATTCTTTATTGGCTAAAGCAGCTTTTCCTAACGCTACTACGTCAATTTCATTATTTGTTATAACCTGCTTGGCCAGTTCCGGAGTGTTGATGTTTCCATTTGCGAAGACAGGTAAATTTGTCCATTTTTTTGCCAGCCAGGCAAGAGAAGGTCCCTTTTCATCAAAGGCTGGTGCATCTGCATGATATTCAGTGACGTGCAAAAAATCTATCCCAGAGGTACTAAGCTGTTTAAAAATGATCTCAGCATCTTTTTCATCACCTGCCCATTTGTGGGTATAATCATTTACTTTAGCCTGAGAAATACGGATTCCTATTGGAAAATCTTTTCCCAATTTTTCCCGAACAGCCTGACACACTTCAACAAGAAGTCGAACTCTGTTCTCTATGCTTCCTCCGTACTCATCCTCTCGTTTGTTGTTATAATCAGTTAGAAACTGGTCCAGCAAATATCCGTTTGCCCCGTGAATTTCAACACCGTCAAAACCGGCCTCACGTGCATTAACGGCCGCGTTAATAAATCCATTTTTAACCTGTTCAATATCTTCTTTACTCATTTCTTCAGGAATGGGATATGCTCCTTCTCCTCCGTAAAAGCCGAGCTGTTCTCCCTTTGGAGTTAAACTGGAAGGGGCTATGGTCTTTTTGGAATAAATATTTCCCTGAGAAAGAGCTCCAGCATGCATAAGCTGGCAGAACATTTTGGCTCCTTCCTTATGAACTGCATCTGTGATGAGGCGCCAGCCGTTTACATGCTTCTGGTTAGCGATTCCCGGCTGATTTAAATACCCCTGACTGAATGCTTCATCGGGATAAGTACCTTCAGAAATCAATAGGCTAAAACCTCCTTTAGCATATCGCCTGTAATATGAGAGCATCCTCTCCGAAGGCACTCCATTTTCTTCAGCAGAAGTACGGGTCATAGGAGCCAGGGCTATTCTGTTTTTTAGCTCTACGCCATTAATATTTAATTCTGAAAATAATATAGGGTGATTTTTCTTTGTCTCTTTCATATTCGTTTTATCTGTTATTCTTTTCTTCAGGTGCAATTGCTATTTTGACTGTATATTCAATAGGCATCTTAAGATTCTTCTAAAATTTAATACGCTTTTAAAATTGCTTTACTTATACCGCAATCCCTCTAATCAGCAACTTCAAAAACCTCCATTTCAGGATGAAAGGCATACCAGGCAAACCAGAAATTCGTAACCGCCGGAACCGGCTTTCCTTCAGCATCTAAAATTTCTGCACTTTTAGCTTCGGGATTATATATAATCCTGAATTTTTTTCCCTGAAAATTATCATTTAGAGTATTCCCCTTTATCTTCTCTAGTTCTGAAAAGGGATATGATTTATATTTTCCATTCACCTCAAGACCGATCACGGTTTCCTTGGGGTGAAACCGATCATCCTTTTCGCTTACCGAAAAGTAGATATCCGAAGAAGATTCGTATCCCGGATAAGGATCGACATCATAATTCCTTTTATATCCGGTATTTTCTGATAACACCAGCGTTCCCGGATTTTTATTTTTCCATTCCTTCCAGGTGGTGTTGGAAGTATTAAGAATCTCCAATTGTTCTCCTGCCAATGGCCCTGCTACTGCTTCATATCGCAATTGTGACCATAAAGATTCGGTTTCTCTGTCGTAAAGCAATACATCACTGTTGTATAACAATCCTGATACACCAAAGGTTTTAGGCTCTCCTCTCACCGTGGCATCAAAGGCTATTCCACTACCACATAAAGGACAATAGGTGACTACCACTGGCTTATCTCCAAAATTGTCGTTGACGATTTCATGATAATTCATAATCTTTATAGGGTAAGCCTTTGCAATTCCATTTTCTTTGACTCCCAGGACGCGATCAGAATCATTCAATGTAGTTTTATCACCGCCTATGAATTTCGGCTTGTCTATAGAAGGAATGCCGTCTTTTGGAGGCCCACCGTCTTTTATTTCACCTGCGGGAATTGAGCTGTTGCTAAGATCAAAACCTTTCATTGTTTGAGAGTGAATGCTAAAAGCAGTCAGGAATGCAATGCTGCTTAATAAAACAAGACTTTTTAACATAAATACTTTTCTCTATAATTATGCTGGGAAATGCCAAAATAATTTTCTGAATATCAATGAATTATATAAAAAAAGGGAAGCTAAAAACTTCCCTTTTTCTTTTAATGTTCAGCTTTTTCCAGTTTACTTCCTGCAAAAGCTTCGTCAACTTCAGTATGGAAAATATGATTGGAATAATTGCTTATGGTTTTTACTGCCTGCGCCAGGATAATGGCCAGAATTTGTTTCTCAGAATATCCAGCATCCAGGAATTTTTTGGCTTGGTTTGGTGTTGGGTTCCCCCTACTTTCGTTCATTACTTTAGTAAACTCGTGCAAAGCGTTTAATTTATCATCTTCTATTTCTTTTCCCTGTCTAATGGCTTCAATAACATCTTTTGGAGTTTTTGAAATATTTTCAGCTAGATAGCTATGGGCAGCGGTGCAATACTCGCAGGAATTTTCAATACTAATAGTTAGCAAAACCACTTCTTGCTCTGCAGGCGTAAATCCACTGTCTTTTCTAAATTGATGATAGCCGGTATCATAAGTATTTTGCAAGGCCGGTAAATTTACCATGTTCTTATACATGTTAGGGATCATTCCGTTGGCCTTTTTAGCGCTTTCAAGGATCTCTTTTTGTTGCTCATTGGCATCTTCTAATTCCACCGGATTTAAACCGATTTTGTAAGTGTTGTTTGACATGATGTGATTTTTATTATTATCTAATTTTAGACGTATTCTTAAGGTCTGGATTACCGTTTTTAACAAAGGTTTGGCATAATTCCCTTTGGAGCCGAGTTTATAGCAAACTGCAGATTTTATAGTTTCAGCCTTATTTGCGGAAAAAGAAGCAAATTTTCAACTCCAATGATCATATGCAATTCACCCCTGTGTAAAGACGAAATTCCTGTTGATCAGGAAAGTCTTGCAGATTTTAAGGCTTCCTCAAATTCTTCCGTGGTAAATACATGGCTTGTGATCATCCTTAGGTTCATTAAAGCCCCCTGGAAAGTATCCAGTCCCGGTAATTTGGCGCTCGCACTAGCATCTGCAATCACACCTACTTCAAATCCTTCTTCAAGTAGATTCCGGGTATGGGATTCTACACATAAGTTTGTAGACATTCCGGCCATAAGCACTTTTTCTATCCTATATTTTCTAAGTTGGAGGCTAAGGTCTGTATTCTTTGGGCTGTACAATTTATGCGGATTGCAAAGTATTATATTTTCTCCTTCAAGGTATTGTTTGAATTCCTCGAGAAAATCGGCTCCGGAGCCTTCAAATCCTTCCATATCCAACCGCCCCTTGCGTTTATACATCTCTTTGGAATGCATGAACTTCTCAAGAGCACCACCAAATTTCCATTCCTTATCTGTCGGAAAAAAATAATGGGGTGATATGAAGATCTTCATTCCTTTTTCCCTGGCCAGCTTAAAAACAGTAGACATGTTCTCTATAGTATTATTCTCTTTAACACTCTCTTTTACAATAGGCCAGGCCACACCGTCTTCCCGCAGGAAATCATTCTGTGGATCGGTTATTACTATAGCGGTATTTTTATCAATTTCAAATCCGGGATCCGGGATCCCAGCTTCCTTTGCGGCACTAATTACTTTCCAATCTGTACTTTTCATAATTTTCTTTTTTGATTATAATTCGTTTTCAAATTATTCTAAATATAAGAATCACAGGAGGAAAAAACTGTCTTAAAATTGACAAACTGCAGAACTTTAATGATCATGTACGTTTAAAGAATGCTTCCTTAATAAAATGAGATTTATAAAAAAAAGAGAATTATCTGGACCTTGAGAAAATATCTGGGTTAAAGAGAAACAGGATGCTCGGACAAATGATAATGCCCGTGGACGGCCTGAACGAAGATATAACTACAACTTATGTTGAGCTCACTCAACATCAAAAATCCTTTTGATTTCGATTATATCCCGTCGGAAGGAGAAAACCTTGAAGTACGACAGGATTATGTTTATTCCCAGATAAAAGGTTTTCCAGAACTGTATTAAATGATTACTTATCTTTTATATTTCGGAAAGGAAAATGGGCGGAAGAAGTATATGATGTCTTTAGCGATAAGACCAAAAAAATTAAAAAAGGAATTCTGGAAATTAAGGTCAAATTAATTTTTGATTAATGTAAATTCCTATTTCACCTCCTTTAAAACGTTTTTTATGTGAAAATAATGTTAAATAGCCGAAGTTATAAATCTTTTTTAATAATTTTATTTTTTAGATTCTGTCTTTCCAGGATCCATCTACCCCCCCATTATATAAAACATTAATATCAAGTTTCACTTCGTGATTTGGTATTAATGTTTTTCTTTTTTCCATAAAATTCAAATATTTACCTATTTTTTGAGAGCACGGTATTAGGTTCAGACATTAATTGCTGTTCTTTTTTCGAATCCTTTTCTTCTACAATCTTTCTGTATTTACGTTTTAGGGAATTGATTTTTACACTTTCTTGGATGAAAGTCCTAATATATCAACTCAGAAAACTTATGAATCTAGTGAATAGAAATAACATAATTGGTTTTGAGAATTAATTAGTTCATTCATACTTTTTCCAGAATACGGTCAACTGTCTTGGTAAACGCAAGTAGCCTAGTCTTGTGACGCATCCCGAGCCATCGGGATTGACGGCTTTGTTGTTTTTTATTGATGTCAATAACACAGTATTACTTAGATCACTAAAATTGCGAATATGCATCGTGGCAATAATTAATTTTGCATAATCATTGTATTTTTCAATTATATAAAGAATGTTTTTTTGACTTCCTTTCATAGAATTAAATTCTTCTAGGATAATTGGATTATCTTCAATTAATGGTCTTATTCTATTGAGCCCATTCTCTCTGGCATTCAATCCACCAAAATCAGTTGATTTGATTTCTGAATCATCTTTTGATGTGAAAAAGAGAACACCATCTACCAATTGATAAACTTTGATTCTACCATTAATAATTCTTTTCAAAAACCATTTGTCATATATTGTTGCTATAAAGCAGTCACCATCTACGCCATCAATAGATCTAATTATTTTTACTTCACTAGGATTGATCAAATCATTATTCCCCTTTTCATCCTTAATTTTATATCTAATTTCTGATGTGTTTAAGTAATTTATGGCTCTTGTTATCTTTCCATAAATGGTGTCGTTCCTATTTGTGACTATATATTCTTTTTCCTGAGCTATAGTTGTTGTGATAATTAAGAAAAAGAGTGCTGTAAAAATTTTTAGTGATCTCAATAATATTTCTTTTTTGTGAATATTTTTTTTGCCAACTTGAGGCCACAAGCTAATATGGTTATTTCCAATTGAACCTACATCTTTTCTATAAGCGTTTCTTTTAGCCAGTTAAAAGCTGCTTCCTGGTCATAGTGAATTTCAGGACGCAAAAGACCTTCCATATCTCCTGTAAAACTTGGATCTTGTTCTTTGGCCTCTATATTCAGAAGAAATTCCTTTTGTGACGGAGCTTTCCCAACTGAGAATTTCATATACGCATGGAAGCACTTTACAATTTCATCTATGTCCAGTTCTATATTCCTTCTGGAATAATCAAGATCAAAGAGATCTCTCCCCTTACTACGTTGATATAATGCCCTAAGCTTAGTGCCCAAAAGTTCATTGATACTATAGGTGGTAATAGCTGTTTTTCCGCTGAACCATGGATTATTAATCTCAAAAGGAAATTCTACCCAGTCAAGCACATTAAAATGTTCCTTACAGTTAATTTCCAGTTTAAGACGCCGAGGTTCCTCTTCATATTCTGAAGTAAAACGATATAAAGCCTTTGCTCCGTGTCCCCTTACCTGGGTGCGCCTATCTTCTTCAAAAAAGTGATGACCTCCCCTATCCGCTTCATAATAGGTTTAATAGGGCCTTCTTTAATTTGTACCAGATCTATATCTTCGGAATACCTTGGAGCAGGATGTAGATATAATTTATGTAAAGCCGTACCACCTCTAAAAGCCAGGTTTTCACGAAGGAAATCGTCAGAAAAAATTTCTACCAGGGTCCTGCTAATAATTAAATCCTGTTCAACCTGTGCGAATTCTTTCCATGGCGCAGTTTTCTGCCATTGAGCTAAATAAGGTTTTGGAATCATAAATCACTTTCTGATTGTAGGTTAACATCTACTTTCCATTTGTTATCCACTGCTCCAGGCCTTTGTTTAGTGCTAGGCTGCAAAAGTACGGGATGATATTTGTTTCTGTTCAGCTTTTCAAAAATGAGATCACCTAATATGTTTTCTGGCTCTACTTCCGATATTAAATATCCCAAACGCTGCAAAGTGGCTTTGTGGTCATGCCAGTCAAGTAATTCCTCAAAGTCATTTTGGGTAATTTCTTCCAATAATTCCTCTACACTGGAAAGCATTCGGTTTAAGCCACCCAACTTATTCTGATAACGCACAAGATCTGCGAGAGTGAGTGCCGGACTAGAAATATAATAAATCCCGGCATCTGATTTTTTGGAAATAATATTACTTTTAGGCCAAACCGAGCTTGTTAAAAATCGAATGTCGATTGCGGATTTTTGAATATCCAATAACTTAGGCGCCTGAGTCATTACATAATCCCGCTGTGACTGCTGATGGCTGGCGCCATATACTTTGGCAGCGCTATAAAATCCTAAGTAATAATTACGGCCTAAATAATCAAACAGTTTATGTATATAAAGGTTAATGGGCAACTTACCAAAACTGGAATATCTGGGAGTGAGAATTAAATAGAATCCCTGACGGAGATTTATTACTTCGTTCTTTTCAATTAAACGGTCAAGTTCTCTTACAAGCGCAGTTTTTCCTTTTCCGGTTTGGTTTAAAAGTTCATTGAGTGAAAAGGAATATTCCTCTACACCTAATAGCTTGTGAATATATTCGGATACTGACATTTTAGTATTTATTCGATAAATATACCTAAAAATGGTATATAACTAAAATAAATACTATAATTTAGATTAAATATAGAACTTTTAATTCAATTGGTTCGCTGTATTGTCTGGAACTCTTTCATTTTCATACATATTTGTTTAGAACTATGTAGCCCTTATTCAAGACGAGTCACTATTACTAATAGCGGTCTTAATTAATGGAAGTATCGTGGAGTTGGGACGTATTATTGTCGGATTTGTTTTGTTTTATTACTTGATCTCTAAAATATCACTTTTCATTGGACTGCCCACTATTTGCTGGTGAACGATGTTAGGTTTTAGTTTGCAATGTATTTAACTGCTTGAGAATACATTTTTTTTATAATCATGTCCAACATTTTTTATAGAATCAATTTCCCAATTATAAACCCATGATTTCTCATTAGTTAATTCGCTAGCTTCTTTATAAAAATTTGACCCTCTTTCCAATCTATATCCTCCTTGTTTGATAGCAAGTTCTTTCACGAAACGTAACTGAACTTGGATCTATTAAATTTTATGGGTTTTTAAGTGCTTTGTGTACTTCATCAAAAATTTCAGGTCTGTCAGCAAGAACAATTAGTGTGTCTTTTGATTCTATTTTTGTTAAACCGTTTGGAATTATATAGCTATCATCTCTCTTTATCATTGCTATTATAGCATTCTTTGGAAAACCCAATTCTACAATTTTCTTATCTACTGCAAAGCAGTCTGAAGTTATTAAAAGTTCTTTCATTTCCGCTTTGGGATTTTCTGCTAATAGCAAATCAGTTGCGGTCATTTTCTTTGCTTTTTCTGGTAATCCTACATTCAACCATTTTGCAACAATGGAAAGTGTAGTACCCTGGATTAATATGGATGTAACTGAAATGAAAAACACAATGTTAAAAATCATGTTTGCCTTATCAATTCCTGCCAAAAGCGGATAAGTAGCAAAAACAATAGGAACAGCACCTCGCAAGCCAACCCAAGAAATATAAAATCTTCTTCTCAATTTCATCTTGAAAAACATCAGACTGAGAAATACGGCTATTGGCCGTGCAATCAATATCAGGAACAATGAAATGAGTAATCCAATACCTAAATATGGAACGATTTGAGAAGGAAAAACAAGTAGGCCTAAAGTGAGGAACAGAACAATTTGCATTAACCAGGCCAAACCATCAAACATTCTCAAAATGGTTTTTTTGTGTATCAGGTCTTGGTTGCCTAAGTAAACCGCACAAATGTAAATTGCAAGAAACCCGTTACCACCAAAAAAATCGGAGGCAGAAAATGTAATAAACATCAAAGCGATAACTAAAACAGGGTAAAGCCCTTCAAAGTCAAGTTTGATTTTATTAATAATGAATTTACTAAGCATGCCGAAGGAAATACCTGCAATGCCACCCAATATCATTTGTTGTAAAAACATAGGGATTATGGAGATAAAACTTTGGTCTTGATGGATTACCAAAGTTAAAAATGCAATAGTCAGCACATACGCCATTGGATCATTACTTCCGCTTTCCAACTCTAAAGTAGGTCTTAGGTTAGTTTTTAATGCAAGGCTTTTTGAGCGAAGAATTGAAAATACCGCTGCTGCATCTGTTGAAGATACTATCGAACCTAATAACAGACTCTCATAAATGGTAAAGTCAGTAACAAGCCATACAAATGTACCAAGGGAAATTGCTGTTAATAAAACACCTAATGTAGATAATGCTATTCCTTCCCAAAGAATGGGTTTCACGGTTGTCCAATTGGTATCAAGTCCTCCCGAAAACAAAATAAAGTTAAGAGATACTATGCCAATAAACTGAGCAAGTTTTGGATCATCAAAACGGATACCTCCAATTCCATCAGAGCCCGCCAACATCCCAATCGCTAAAAAGAGCAATAACGTAGGAACGCCAAATTTATAAGAAGTTTTACCGGCAAAAATACTTATAAGAAGTAAAATAGAGCCAATCAATAAAATATTTTCAATCGTTAAGTTCATTCTTTTTTGCTCTCATATTTCACCTCGCAAAGGTATTATTTTTTAGTTCAGCTGAATATTTAAAAATAGCCGGGAATCCACCTGTATGCCAAAACAATACATTAGAATTAGCAGGGATTCTTTTTTCTTTCAGGAAATCTAACATTCCATAAAAAGCTCTTCCTGTATAAACAGGGTCTAATAGAATACCTTCATTTTTTGCTAATTCATGTATGGCACTAATTTCATTGTTAGTGACCACACCATAGCCATCTTTATCATAATCTCTATTTAAATGAATATCTGTAAGTTGAATGTTTTTGTTGATATTTAATTTTTGTATTCCCTCTCTAACTATATTAAAAACAACTTCTTCGAGAGACAGACCATTTGTTTCAGCTTTATCAATACTTATTGGAATCAACTCTGAATTTAATTCATAGATTTCTTTTCCAAGGCTAAGACCTGCTTGCATACCACCAGAACTAGAAGCGAAAAAAATATAATCAATTTTTAATTTTTGTTCAATCAATTGCTCCTTTAGTTCCTTAACAGCATTAACGAACCCCAAAGCGCCAGTAAAATTTGAACCTCCATATGGGATTACAAAACATTTGTCACCTTCATTTTCAAGCTTATTTTTTATTATTTCGCTGTCCTCTCCTTTTCGGTTCTTACCCGTAAAATGTATGTTAGCTCCTAGAATTGAAGAAAGCAATAAGTTTCCATCATAAACTTCTGGTTTTTCGCCTCCTAAAAGTAAATGACATTTAAGTCCGGCTATAGAGCAAGCTGCTGCAGTTTGTCTACAATGATTAGATTGTTGTGCTCCGGCTGTAATAATTGTATCGCAACCTTCATCAAGAGCTTGTTTAATAAGATATTCTAATTTTCTAGTTTTATTTCCACCAGAGGCTAGTCCAGTATTATCATCTCTTTTAATGAAAATAGTATAACCAGGATATTTTTTTGATAATTTTCTTAATTCTTGAAGTGGAGTAGGAAAAAAACCTAAATTAAATTTATTGTTAATCATATTGTCATCCTATGTTTGTAAATAGTCTTGATTAATATATGGAGCTATGAGTAGCCACACGTCACGATTGCCATCGGTATTACCGGCTTAGGTATTTATTACTTAGTCTCTAAAATATCACTTTTCGCTCGACCATCCACTATTTGCTATTACCAATGTCGACCACAATTCTCACTCTTTCCAATTTTGAAGTCGGTCAAGATATAAGTAGCTTTCTACAAATTTTCTATGTTCTTTACTAGTCATTTTTTCTAATAGATTTAAAGCAGAAATATAACTGGTTAAATTTCCGTTTGAAGAACTAAATTTTCCGTCTTCTACAAAAGTTACCAAACTATCATCTTGAACTTTTAAATTCGGATAATCTTTTTGAAGCTGTTCGCCTCCACCAATCCAAGTAACGATTTTCCTTCCATCTGCAATTCCAGATGCTCCAATCAATTGTGCCCCGGCACAATTACTTACGGTATATTTAGTCTCCTTGTTTTTCTCTCTAATAAAATTCACGATTTTATCATTGTGGACTTGTGCATACATATCATATGCACTTGGAACGAAAAGAGCTTCCAATTTCGGGCAATTCTCAAACGTATAATCTGGAACGAATTTCATTCCTTCTTCTGTAGTAATTGGATTGTCAGTTTCAGCTATCGTTATTACGTTAAACAGTTGTTTTCCATCTTCGGTTGGTTTTGCAAAAACATCGGAGGTTGCAATAACTTCGGATTGTAGGACTCCGTTATACATTAAAAGTCCTATTGTTGGTAAATCCTTTCTAAAAGGTTTTATGTGTTTTGTCAGCGTATCAGATTGCTTCTCAGCTTGATTTATGTTCTCAACTTTGGGATTGGTTTTAGATTTGTCAGAACTGCAGCTCATCAAAATAGTTGCAAAAATCATTGTGGTTATAATTCTAAATTTTGTCATTATCTCGGTTTTTCTTGTATTGTGGGCATCTGTCTTGGCTAACTCCTGTAGCGTGGAATAGCGACACGTCCCATTAGTCATCGGGATTGTCGGCTTAGTTGTTTTTTAATTGATATTTAAATTATCACTTTTCACTCAATTGTCCACAATTTTCTAAAATGCGTTATTGACAATAGTGTTTTGTTTTACATTTGAAGCAGATGGTTTTCTTCCTGCATCTATCAATATTATATTTTCAGCTTTTCCAAATTAAGTTCCTTTAAAGTTTTTTGTACTTTATTATATTCGGTTGCATCAAAGTAGAGAATGGCTTTAATTGATTTTTTAGTATTACTTGCCTTTTCATATACCTCTACTTGTTTGGCTAAATTTTGTTTTAATTTGGAATTAGATGCTAATTTAAATTCAATTAAAGTTTTATCTTTTGAACCCCGTGAAACGGCATAGTCAACAGGGCCTCTACCATTGTTTACCTCTCTATTTACATCTAGATCTGATGCAAACCAAGTTAATCTGTAGATTAGCTGTAAATCTTCTTCTCTTTTAATTGGTTGATGATCTACATAAAACAACCTATAACCATCGTTATCTTCAATGAAAGATTTTAAAAATAACAGTCTTTTTAATGAACCTTCATATGAACTTTCTGGATCAATTGTGTAAAAATCAGAATCCACCATTAATCGTTCAACAAATTTACTTAGTTGATGAATAAATACGGTTTCAACTTGATCTACTTTTTGCTTGGAAATATTCTTCGCTCCGACTTTGTTTTCTTCTTTTTCTTTACGTAGTATTTAATTATTTCGGGGAATTGTTTTATCGTGTTATGAACAGCAAGTGAAATTTCCTTTTGGGAATTATTTTTATTTCTATGTGGCTTTGGTAATGATTTTTTGAAATAATTGAAAATTTCGTGGCGTAATTGGTCGTTAGGAATACTACCGCATATTCTATCAAAATTTCCTCTCAAATCATTACTGTTAATCCAGTTATCATCCTTTGTCAATAAGTCTCTAACTTAATAATATATTTTTAAAACAGCACCTGTACCTTTGTTTTTTCACAGAAAACTTCTGTCTGCACAAAGTTAACTGAGTTGAACCTTCGATTTCCCAACTTTGAAAACGATCATATGTAGAAATAGTAGCCCTGTTTTCTGAATTCTGTCGGCTTATAACTAGGAAAGAAAGTTCAAAAATAATAGGAAACCGAACTCAGGAGGCTTCAGGTCGCTTAGTAATTCTTCCAAAATTTTTAAAAGAAATTTTTGCTCCCCCCTCCGGCAAGGCAGGGAATAGGGCCTACAGGCGCGAAGTCATGAAATCCCATATGCGACGAAGTTAGACCTCACAGCGGGAGAAGAGTTTGCCTCAACTGGCGTAATGTGATCCAATAAAAGGAAATTCAGAGCGCCACACCAGCTCGGTTAATCCTTAGGTTAAGAATTAAAATCTCAGGATTTCAGTCATTATTCCAAAACGAATAACACTTATTTGATGATGAAAATAGATGTTGTAATAATCCATTCCGTGATAAAATTGAACAAACAGGCCAATATCCTCGAGGAATTTTGGATGATAATAAAATCTCAAACTTGCGGTAAGCCTGTTTAAATTAAAAGTTTCCCAGTTATTTACGTTGTCTATCATCCAACTGGTTTCAGCCTTTACAGATAAATTGGCTTTGTTGTTCCCATTAGAATTACTATTTATAGGAAGTTTATATGCCAAAAAAGTGTTATGCCAGCGCAATCCGCTGTATTTCCCCTGCATTTCATCGAGCATCCAGGATTTTGGATGGAACTCAATAGAGCTTTTAAAAAACCTGAAAGCATTATGTTTGGTGTTATAATATGATTTGATAAAGCCCAGTTCAGCGTAATTAGTGGCAAAATTTCCATATCTCAAATTGATCTCTCCACTTTCATCATAGAAATCTCCATCCTGCCCATTGGAGTGATGCGCTATTTTCCCAAATAGGCTTAGTTTATTTATGGATCGTTCGCTTCCTGTTAAAAAATAAAGTGTGATATTTGGCATATAGCTGGGTGTTCTTACCGGATAGGAGAATTCATCATACATTCTCACGATGATTTGCGGGGTAAGTACTGCCATTAATCTTGAATCTTTCCGCTCGCGAATTTTAAAACCAGGGCTTACATTTGCTTCAAAAATAAGTGGTTCTATATTTCCAAGGTCGGCGGGAAAAGTAACATAACTATCACCCTGATTAACCAGTGCAATTTGATCTAAGCTAAGATTTGATTTAGTATCTGCGACTGTCTGTGCATAAGCAAGGTTTGAAGGAATACCGATAAAAAACAATATGAAGCTAAACTTTTTCATCACAAATAAATAATATTGACCAGTTTTGTTAAACTGGAATCTACCCGAAAACTTGCTTTAGAAAAGTTAGGACGATTAAATAACCCGATGGATTCATAATTTGAAATACCAACACCTTCATTGGGCAAGGGAACAAGGAATTTCTTATCTATTATTCCATTTTCATTTTCATCGTGCAAAATAGAAACAGCATACTTCCCGGCCGGCAAGTCATTAAAAGTTAGTGTTGATCTATTTTTGCTGATTTCCGCAATCCCTTTTCTAAAATATTTTTCATATTTTTCATCGGGAAAGGAACCGTCCTTGTTATATATGGCATATTGTACCACTCCCTTTGAATTTCTTAAATTCTCAACCTTAATGGTCAGGGAGTAGTTTGCTTCCTGATCAGGATACGTAAACGAGAATAGCCCGATTAGCAGAGAAAGCATCATGAATTTTTTAATTATTTTTTTCATTTTTAATGAATTTTAGATATGCAATTAATACAAAAGCGAGCGTTACAATAATTCTGAAAATCATTGCACCAATAGTTTTTGTCTCATATAATCCTCCGGAATTAATATGAATAAACAAACCCACAAGCGCCATAATTAAGATCAAAGCCGAAAGACTTAAAATATTGAAGGTCACTTTTTTTTGTTTCAGAAAGCCATAAGCTGCAAATAGATATAGTAAACTGCTTATAAAATTTGCCCAGACCACAAATAAAACATAGTTACCTTCTTTCTCCCGAATCCCAAACCAGTCAAATATTATCGAGGTGCTCAAAAACAAGGTTAGTAAGGCAAATGCTATTAACAGGACTACCGGAAAATATCTGAATATTTTTTTCATTTTTTTAGATGTTATAAAGTGGGATACATTTAGTTCACGTTTTTCTTATAAAAAGTGAAATCCTGAAAAAATAGCCACCAATGAAATAAATATTTATTGGAGCCCTATAAGACATTTCTGCAAGTACCTACACATTAGTTTGTTTTCTTATAACTCCATACCGCCAGGCCATTCATTATTAAAGCATACAGTAAGGTTTTTAAAAACTGGGGTAAAATATCCTGAAATGAAGAGCCTTTAAGCATCACCATTCTCATGACTTCAACGAAATATTTTATAGGATTGAATTCTGTGATGATCTGTGCCCAGCCCGGCATACTTTCTATAGGGGTAAACAGCCCGCTCATCAAAATAAAGATCACCACAAAAAACCAGGCTATAAACATGGCTTGCTGTTGGGTATCTGTAAAATTTGAAATAAACAACCCGATGCCAAGAACTACGAGGATATAAATAGAAGTATAGAGATACATAAGGCTTAAACTGCCAAGCATCGGGACATCAAAAATCAGTTTTGCTATTAGTAGTCCTATGCTAAGCAAACCCATTCCAATAACCCAGAACGGAAATAATTTACCAATGATAAACTGGCTCTTTTTAATAGGTGTCACATTGATTTGTTCCAGGGTACCTATTTCTTTTTCACGCACAATGTTCATCCCCGAAAGGAACAAGGTGATCATGGTTACTAACAACACCAGGATGCCGGGTACCATAAATGTTTTGTAGTTTAAGGTCTCGTTATACCAAAATGAAGGAATACTGGTAATGTTTACGGGCGTTATTAAGGCATCTTCAGGTTGCAATAATTCTACCTTCAGTTTTTTATTAAAACTTTGCACAATTTGATTGACATATACATTTTCTACCCCCGCTGCTGCACCATCAATGGCATTTATAGTAACTCCTAAATCTGTATATTTCTCTTTTTGCAAATCACGTTCAAAGTATGGGGGGATTACCAATAGCACATCCACCTCTCCCTTTAACATAGCGGAACTGGCTTTAGCTTCCGAAGAAAAATCGGTTAACACGCTGAAATAAGTGGAAGCATTGAATTTTTCTATTAACTCACGAGAGTAGGAACTATGATCGTTATCTATATAAGCGAATTTGATGTTTTTTACTTCATAGGTTGCCGCATTCGATAAAATAACCAATTGCAGTATTGGCAAAATAAATATAATGGGAAGCATACCTTTATTTCTAAAGATTTGCCTGAACTCTTTTTGGATGATGTAACCTATAGTCTTCATTACTCTAACCTAATTTTATATTTCTTAATACTTAAGCCAATAAAAAAGAGTGTCATTGCCAATAAAATCAGGGTTTCCTTCCAGAGTAAAGAAATACCAACCCCTTTAAGCATGATGCCTTTTAAGATGATGATAAACCATTTGGCAGGGATAAAATGACTTATTATTTGCAAAGGCGCTGGCATGCTTGAAATGGGAAAAATAAAGCCCGATAATAAGATTACGGGAAGCATTAATCCCATTAAAGAAATCATCATTGCGGTTTGTTGGGTAGCCGAAATGGTTGAAATTAAAATCCCCAATGTTAAAGAGGTAATAATAAATAACACACTTTCCAGACCCAATAAAAAGAGGCTTCCCTGTACAGGCATTTTAAAAATAAAAATGCTTAGTAGAATAATAACAACAGCATTGATCATCGATAGAAAAATATAGGGCACCACCTTTCCAATAATTACCTGAAAAGGTTTTAGTGGAGACACCAATAAGATCTCCATAGTGCCCAATTCTTTTTCCCTAGTGATAGAAATAGAGGTCATCATGGCAGATACCAACATTAAAATGATAGTCATCACGCCAGGAACAAACATAAATACGCTCTTTAACTCGGGGTTATATATCATTCGGGTTTGCGGAACGATTTGGTATGCTATTTTGATGTCTTTATTTTGGTCTATCTGGTAATTTTGAAGGATCGAATTTATATAATTGCTTATGGTATTGGCGGTATTTGGATCGGTAGCATCGGTTATTACCTGAATGGTCGCCTGTTTTTCTTTTACAAGGTTTTTGCTGAAATCATTTTCGAAATTTAAAACCGCTTTAATTTTTCCCTTTTTAAAGGCAGCTTCTATATCTACTTCCCGCTCTATAAATTGATTGATACTGAAATATTTTGATGCTGAGATTTTATTGATAATCTCCTCGGTAGTAGCATCTTTGGAGTGATCTAAAATAGCGATCTCCACATTATTGATCTCGTTGGTAATGGCAAAGCCAAAAAGTAGTATTTGGGCGATCGGCATACCAAATAAGATGAATAGCGAACGCTTATCCCTGAAGATATGGTAAAATTCTTTTTCTATAAACCCTATAAAACGTTTCATATGCCCATAATTATTTTAATACCACCTAGATTTCAAATAAATGTTTCGACTGTTGATGTCATTCTATGTTTCGAGCTAATTTTAAAAAAACTTCATTCATCGAGTCCACTTTAAATTGATCCTTTAGCTTTTTTGGAGTATCTAAAGCTTCAATTCTTCCTTCTACCATAATGGATACCCTATCACAATATTCAGCTTCGTCCATATAGTGAGTGGTTACAAAAATGGTAGTGCCCTGGTTGGCCGATTTATAGATCATTTCCCAAAACTGTCTTCTTGTAATAGGATCTACACCGCCAGTGGGTTCATCTAAGAACACGATTTGCGGCTCATGAAGTAGCGATACCGAAAAAGATATTTTTTGTTTCCAACCCAGGGGCAGGGATCCTACTAATTGGTTGGCTACATCCTGTAGCACCAACTCTTCTAGGAGTGCTATGGTTTTCTCTTTGATTTTTGGACGGGATAAACCATAAATTCCGCCAAAAAATGTAATGTTTTCTTTAACCGTTAAATCATCGTATAAGGCAAATTTCTGGCTCATATAACCAATGTTTTTCTTAATATCTTCGGCATGGGTAAACACATCAAAACCCGCTACTTTTGCATTGCCCGAAGTGGGTTTTGAGATACCAATAAGCATTTTCATTGCCGTTGTTTTCCCCGCACCATTGGCACCAAGGAACCCGAAAATCTCTCCTTTTTTAACCTCAAATGTAATAGCGTTTACTGCGGTAAAATCACCAAACATTTTGGTGAGGTTTTCTACTTCTATGACATTTGTCTTTTTCATTTCTCTTTTAAAACCGCCAGGTGTTTATTTTGCTAATTCCATAAAAGTATCTTCTATGGTTGGTTTTGTACTTTGTATGCTTACCCCTGTTAAATTTTCAGCTTCCAGGTACTTTTTCAAATCGTCTAATTCAAAATTGGTACGTTGATCTGTATAATGAACAAATTCTCCAAAAGGATATACGCTATAGCTGTGTTCATAGGCATTTAAGCTCAAGATCAATTGATACATATTATTTGCGCCTATGTTGTAAATGGTTTTTGGGTAATGTTTTACAATAGCTTCCGGGGTATCTATTTTTAAGATCTTCCCATCCTGTATCAATGCTATCCTGTCACATAGGGCGGCTTCATCCATATAAGGAGTGGAAACCAAAATGGTGATGCCTTTTTGTTGCAGGCGTTTAAGCATTTCCCAGAATTCCTTTCTTGAAACTGGATCCACACCTGTGGTGGGCTCATCAAGAAACAGCACTTTTGGTTTGTGGATCAATGCACAGCTCAAGGCCAGTTTTTGTTTCATCCCACCAGAAAGTTTCCCAGCACGGCGATTTTTAAACGGTTCAATTTGCACATAAATATCTTTGATCAATTCATAATTCTCATCAATTGTGGTCCCAAAAATGGTCGCGAAAAATTTTAGGTTTTCCTCTACCGTCAGGTCCTGATACAAAGAGAATTTTCCGGGCATATATCCTACATTTTGCCGTATTGCTTTATAGTCTTTAACTACATCAAAGCCTGCTACGTTTGCATTGCCTTCATCAGCAAACAATAAAGTGGTCAAAATTCTAAATAAGGTGGTTTTCCCTGCTCCATCAGGGCCAATTAAACCAAACAGCTCATTCTCTTTTACCTCAAAAGAAATATCTTTCAAGGCCTCGACCTTCTTGTATGATTTACTGATATGTTGCAGGGTAATACTCACGTTTTATAGTAGTTTTTTTAAGTTATTTTTTTAGAAATGAAGAATACATCCAAACCTGTTTTTCTTGTAATTGGATGTAATCACTCATTAGGGCGTTAGTGCCTTCATCGTTTGCATCACTTGCAATATCCAGGATTTCCCTTTGCAAAAGTAAAATCACTTGAAAGCCATCCAAAATATGTTCAACCGCTACTAAGCCATCTGACACCTTTTTGCTTTCCGATATTTTTGATGATTTAGTATAACTTGAATATGCATGTTCCGGTGAATATCCCAAGGTTAAAATTCGTTCTGCTACTTCATCAATTTTTAACTGTAAATCATTGTACAACTCTTCAAATTTTAAATGCAGTTCAAAGAATTTATCTCCTTTGATATTCCAGTGAAACCCTCTTGTGTTCTGGTAAAAAATTGAATAGTTTGCTAATAGCTCGTTCAATTTATCGGCGAGCATTTTTGATTTATCTATGTTTAAACCAATTCTATTTAGATTTTTCATAATAGGTGTTTTTAATTTATATTTATTGAAAATAATTATAATATCCTTTCAGATTTTCCTCTATTCTGTAAGTGAGCATAGTCGCTTGACCTAGCGCAGAAGTATTTGATAAATCCTCAATTTTCTCAATTAACGGAACCAAGAATATATGAAGATTGTCGTGCGAAGCTCCTTTCATCGTACATTCTTTTACTATAAAATTCTTTTCTTCATTGAGTTTTGAAGCGAGGCTATGATAATCTTCCAGGGTTTTTAGGTTGCTGGATTTAATTAGATCGAGCATTTTTTCCACACCCTGAGTTGTTTCCAAATTGGCTTGCCATTTGGAACCATCGTCAAGTTTTATTTCATTCACCCAAGCATTATTCATTGCAGTGGTTTGGACATTTATTTTTTTTGTGTTCTGTTTAGGGACGGAATTTATTTTTTCTGTCCCATTGGTGTTTTCATTTGTATTTTTGTTGTCTTTGCAACCCAATAACAGGGCTGAAAGGATTACAGTTATAAAGATTGTTTTTTTCATAATTTTAGTTTTATTGTTTTATATGTTAATTAGGATCACTCGCTATTGAGAAACCCACATTTCGGCGGGCATTCCAATCTTTAGACTGCCGTCGTTTTTTACATCTATTTTTACCGCATACACCAGGGCCACGCGCTCTTCTTTTGTCTGAATGATCTTAGGGGTGAATTCTGCTTCAGAGGCAATCCAACTAATCTTGCCTTTATAGGATTTCGTAGTGTCTCCATCATCGATTTTCACGGTAACTTCCTGTCCTATTTTAATGCCTGCCAATTGGGACTCACTTATGTAGGTGCGCAATTGCATGGTCGATAAATCGGCTATTTTATAAAGCGGTTTTCCAAAAGCTGTAATTTCGCCAGGCTCGGCATATTTCGATAAAACCGTGCCTTTAACGGGGTTGATGATCTTGCTCTTTTGAATTTGATCCTCAATTATTTTTATTTGAACTTCAGCAGATTTCACTTCGTTTACAATGGGTGCATTTTGAGTTCCAACACTTTTTATTTGTTGGTTTATAACATTTACTTTCCCTACGGCTTGATCTACCTGCCGTTGAGTTGCGGCATTTTCTGAGGACATATTCTGAATCCTGCCTTTTTCGTTGCGGGCAGTTTTCAATTCTTCGTTCAACACGGCTATTTGCGATAACACGTTTCCTGACCTGGATTCAATTGTTTTCAGGGAAGCTATTGCCCGTTGTTTGTTTAAATACAGTTGCGTGGTATCTATTAATCCCACCGTTTGGTTTTTCTCCAGGATCACGCCTTCTTCAAGATTTAAAAATTCTATCTTTCCGTTTGCCTCAGCGGAAATCATAATTTCGGTAGCTTCAAAATTCCCGTAACCATCGGCCTTTTCATCATTCCCGCAAGAAATAAAGCTCCCAAAAACAGCTACTGATACCAATATTAATAATTTTCTCATTTTTTCATTATTTGTTGTTGTTTTCCCCTCTTAAGACCTTGTAATTTGCTTTGGCCAGATCCAGTTGGATCTCGTGCAATTTTTGGCCTATCATAGATTCGTATAAACTGTTGAACTCTGTTAAATATTCTGAAGAGGTGATTACCCCATTTTTCAGTTGGGAAGTAGCTGATTTCAATACTTTTTCCCTTAAAATAATGATCTCATTATCGGCCTCGATAAGTGCTTCAATTTTGCTTATTTCATAATCGGCCTCTTTCAGTTGCATTTCAGTGTTTAACTGAAAGGTTTCTTTTTCGGTATTCACAATCTCCTGGGAAACTGAGAGAGCTTCCTTTTGGATTTTGGTTTTTCCCCAGTCAAAAACATTCCAGTTTGCTTTTAATCCTATCATATAAAAATCCTGAAACGAATTATCCAGCATATTCAACCCCGGATTTCCATAACCGGCCTGTGCAAATCCGTAGACTTTAGGTAAATTAGACCTTGAGATCACTTCTTTGGATGATTCTATTTGTTTATTTTGAAGGTCGAAGTACTGAAGTTCCGGGCGTGAAAAATTTCCTGTAAACAAAAAAGGAAATTCCGGTTTTAAAAGAATTACATCCTGAGAGATCTCATTATTTATTAAAGCTGAAAGGTTGTTTATAGCTATTTTCCTGTCAAAATTCACCTGGGACAATTGCTGAGAAACTTTTAAGTTTTCAGCTTCCAGAACTTTTTCTGAAGCGGGCAAAATTGCTCCGAACTTCACCCCCGTCTTTACCTCATCGATCTGAGATCGCAATTGGTTCTGTTTTAAAACCAATAGGTTTTTTTGCTCCTGAAGCAATAAAATTGAAAAGTAAGATTGATTGATCCTGTTTTTTAACTGATACAAATTCACAGCTACCATTTGTTGTTGGGTTTCCAACTCTGCCATTTTTAATTTTGAATTGGCATCAATGCTTCCGCCATTATATATAAGCTGATTTACATCTAAAGTAGCCCTGTATTGATCCTTATTCAAGGGTTCAATAGAAGAATTTGGAAATTGAGGCAATTGCAGTACCTCCGACTGATACGTGGCTTGGGCATTTAAATCAACTTCTGGAAGCTTTGCTTTTTCCAGCACAGAAATTTCCAGATCGGTTTTATTTTTAAGCAAATCAGTTTGCCTGGTTAAGGGATAATTTTCATTAACCAGAGAATAACACTCTTCTAATGTCAGTATTTGCTGAGCTTTCATTGAAAATGAAAGCAATAATAAAATCATTATACCGATATTTTTCATCTTATTAAAGTCTGATAGAATTAATAATAAAGTCGGCAACTTCTGTTTTTCGGCTTTCCATGAGTTCCCGGTATTCCTTTTCGGTTATATTTATCAATCCCTGTAATAATGGTGCTGCAATAAATGGCAAAATATTCAATGAAATAATGTTGATAAATAATTGTTCTGCTCTAATTGGTTTTATAATACCACGGGTTATAGCGTCTTCAACCTGGGCTTTGAATTTTTCGATCCTGGGAAAATCTTTTTCTGTGCGCAACTTCCCGATAAAATCGGGGTTTTTATTAAGTTCCTGTATTACAAAGTTTGGTAAATATGGATGTTGGATCACGAATGAGATGTAATTATTGGTGAAGTTTCTTATTTTGTCAAATAATTCGGTATCATCATTTAAAACCCTATTCAATTGTGGGGCTAATAATCTAAAAGCATTTTTAAAAACCGCCTCAAAGAGCAATTGTTTGCTTCGGTAGTAGTAATGCAACATAGATTTGTTTATTCTCGCTTTATCGGCAATTTCCTGCATCCTGCTTCCCGCCATTCCTTTTTCCTGGAAAACTTCTTTAGCAGCGTTGAGGATCTCTAATTCGGTATTTTCTACTTTAGCTTTCATATTAAACTATTCGGTTTAACCATTTGGTTGACAAATATACAAATAAAAAACATATTTCCAGGAAATACGTTGTTTTTTATAGATGAGCAGGTCACCGTCAAATCACACAATTAAAACTGTGACCTACTTACTATGGTCATTTTGGGTACTCAAAATTTTACAGGACGGCAATAGCAATTGGATGTTGGGTGGCTTTGGTGATATATTCTTTTACGGTATTCTTGCTGATGGGCAAAGCCCGTGCAATGGTCTTTTTTCCTGTGCCTTGCAAGTGCATACGAAGTATTTGTTTTACTTGACTCATTCGTTTTGATTTTCCTGCCATTATTTGTCTTCTTGACAGTAATTCCTCAAATTTTTGTGCATCATTTTGTAATAAAGAAAATTGTTTGATGTATTTGATATTCTCGTGTGTGTTGAAAACATACTCGTAGGATACTGAAAGACCTTTTTGCTTTTTCTATTAAACAAGATCAAGTGATAAAGTTGCTCTCAGAATTGTTTATGACTTATCAATATCCTGATAGTGTTGTGATCAGAAGTGATAACGGAAGTCAATTTATAGCGAAAAATGTAAGGGAATACCTAGGGTTGATAGGAGTAAGTCAAGAGTTCACACACATAGCAACTCCCGAAGAAAATGCTCATATAGAAGCGTATCACGGAATTTTGAGGAAAGAAGTCTTTAATAGGTTTGAGTATAGGACTTTCGGGGAAATAGAAAAGATCCTTAAGGAATATGTGCTATTCTACAACAATGAAAGGCTACACGGACTACTTGGTAGAATAACACCTATGGAAAAATGGAACGCAGATAAACACCTTATTTTAATAAAAAAATTAACCGCATAATTTTAACCAACGAAATTTAAAAGAATACTCTCGTTTTATAGGGGTCAAAACAGTCTTCTCCTTTTCGGTTCTTACCCGTAAAATGTATGTTGGCTCCAAGAATTGACGAAAGCAATAAGTTTCCATCATAAACTTCTGGTTTTTCGCCTCCTAAAAGTAAATGACATTTAAGTCCGGCTATAGAGCAAGCTGCTGCAGTTTGTCTACAATGATTAGATTGTTGTGCTCCTGCTGTAATAACTGTATCGCAACCTTCATCAAGAGCTTGTTTAATAAGATATTCTAATTTTCTAGTTTTATTTCCACCAGAGGCTAGTCCAGTATTATCATCTCTTTTAATGAAAATAGTATAATCAGGGTGTTTTTTTGATAATTTTTTTAATTCTTGAAGTGGTGTAGGAAAAAACCCTAAATTAAATTTATTATTTATCATATTGTCATTTTGAGAGTTACTGCTAATAGTCTTGGTCAAGGCAAGTAGCGTGGAATAAGGACGCGAACTTGTCGGCTTTGTTCTTTTTTACTTGGTTTCTAAAATAACATTTTTCACTCAATTGCAAGCTATTTGTGCTTAACCGACGTTACCCACTGGCTTTCTCCGTCTTGTTTTTTGTCAGCCTTGGCAAAGACATATTTTTTTGAAATTTTTGATGGCGTGGTTTCTGGCGTGAACTATGAAGTAATCACGAACACAAAAAAAAATATTAAAGCCGTGAGTAATTTCAAATGAGTATGGCTTTTAGCGTTGGATTTTTAACAGCAATTTTTATTTTCTTGAATTGGTGGACAAGGTATAGTTCCATAAGAGCAATAAACACAACAATCTCCTTCGTTTGGTTTCAGAACCGTTTTACAATTCTCACACTCGTAAAAGAATTGACAAGCGTTTGTTGGCATATCTTCTACTTTTTCATGTCCGCAGTTTGGACAGGTGATTTCTGATTTTAATATAGTTTCCATTCAATTTTTTTTATTAAAGCATATGTGGTATGTCTGAAGCCAATGTTGGATATGAGAAAATCATTGTTCTAATATCATTAACCGTCATCTTTGTTTTTATGGCCATCGCAAAGAGATTTATTGTTTCTTCTGTATGCGGTCCTATTAAATGCGCTCCCAAAACTGTTTGAGTTTCTTCGTCAATTATAGTTTTGTATGCGTATTCGGCTACGTTCAATCGTTTGGCATTAAACCAAGCGCCAACCTCTTTATAATTTACCCGAATATTGTAATCCAACTCTCTTGCTCTAGATTCGGTATAACCTACAGAAGCCATAGTAGGCAATGTGAAAACCACCGTTGGCATTGGCGGATAACTTATTTTTTTATGATTGCCTTTGATGATATTTGACGCAACTGTATGACCTTCTAAAACTGCAACTGGGGTTAGCGGCAAACCTTCTGAATCTGCTGCATCTCCCGCAGCATATATAATTGGGTTTGATGTGTTTTGCAGGTATTCGTTCACTGAAACACCTTTTTTTGTAAAAGCTATGTCCGCTTTTTCTAAATCAAAATCAAATATTGCAGGTGGTCTACCGGCAGAATTAAAAACAGCTTCGGCTTCAAAATATTCTGTTTTCTCCGCAGTTTCACCTTTCACTCGATACTTGTTATCCGCTTTTTCAATGGCCGTTACCTCTGTATTAAGAATGAGTTTTACACCTAATTCTTTTGTTGCAGAAACAAGGTGTTTTACAATATCTTGTTCAAAATTTTCCAAGGGATTATTTCCGCGATGTACAATAGTTACATCTGCTCCACATCTGGCTGCAATATGTGCGAATTCAAACGCAATATATCCACCACCGATGAATAATAAAGATTTGGGTAATACTTCTAAATTCAAGAAATCAGTACTGGATTTGGCAAAATGACCACCTTCAAATTCTAAAACCCTTGGCTTTGAACCCGATGCGATAACAATTTTTTTGGCCTTTATCTTCTCATTTCCTAACTGTAATGTGTTTTGTGAAAGAAATTTTGCTGAACTATGAAAGGTGTCAATTCCGTTTTTTTTATACCCTTTTTCGATTTTTGGTGGCATTTCATCCACAAAGGATTGTTTAAAGGCCATTATGTCTTTCCAATTGACTTTGGGTATCGTATCGATACCGACACCTTTAAGCCTTTTAGCAAATTCTCGAACTTCAGTAGCACCAATAATTACTTTTTTTGGGTCGCAACCTCTCAATGCACAAGTACCACCGTAAGGTAATTCGTCTGTAATCCCAACTATTAGTCCTTTTGAGGCACATTTATTGGCAATGGTCATTCCTGCCATTCCCGAACCAATTATAAAAACATCGTATTCCTTCATATTAATTGATTTGGGTTTTGTCGGTTACTTTATAGCCTGTTGAATTTATGGCTTTCTCAATTTCCATTTCATCAGATTTGGTTTTGTCAAATTCTATGATTGCATTTCCATTTTCGTAGGATGCTTTTGAGTTTACAATTCCGTTGAGTTTATTTACTTCGTGGTTGACGTGTTCTTCGCAACTCGCACAAGTCATTCCGCTGATTTTGAATTCAGTCGTTTTAATATCCGATTTGTCAACTACCACTATTTGCTTTTCTGTGTTTGGGTAAAAAATTCCCGAATAGTATGGAAAAGCCAACATAACGATTGTAAATGCTGTTACAATTCCTAGGAAGGTTTTTGATTGTATGAATTTTAGTTTCTCTTCCGTTTCACATTCACAATCGATGTCCTTTCGAGGTTTTAGTTTTTGATACCAAGCAAAACCAAGAACCAAAACTGTTAGTCCGATTAAATAGGGTCTAAATGGCTCTATCCAAGAGAATGTTGAAGCAATCCCACTTGTTCCTGCAATTAGAGCCAAAACAGGTGTAATACAGCATAAAGAAGCTGTAATTGCAGTTAACAAACCTGTTCCGATTAATTTGTTTTCACTTTTCATTTGTAAAAATTAGATTGTTTTTTATCGGTCAATTGTAATTCGCCATTTTGTGTCTGAGTAAGCATTAAAAATCAATATGGCTCATTTCATATCGATTCTAAAATTTTGTTTCCATCAAGTATCTCAAAAAACGGATTCAGTAATGTTGAATATTCAGTTGTCAATGAATAAAAAATCGTTTGGGCTTCCCTTTCTGTTTTTAATAGATTTCTATCTTTCATTTTTCTCAAATGTTGAGAAATAGCAGAAATGTTCATTCCAAGAATATCGCTTAAATCACAAACGCAAAGTCTTTTTTCCTCAAAAATTAGGTAAAGTATTTTGAGTCTTACGCTGTTTCCTACTAATGAAAGTCCATTTGCTAAATGATCAAACGATTCACTTAATTCCGAAACAGTGTCTTTGCAACGGTTTATTTGTTCAATATCTGCTTGTTGTCTTATGCACGAATTATTTTCCATAACACAAACTTATACATATTTCTTATTTAAGCAAATACTTAAATAAAAATACTTTAAAGCGTTGGGAAATTTTTGCTCTCCCCCGCCGCTGCCTGCCGGCAAAACAGGGTTGGGAGACAGGCGCGATGTTATAAGTCTTGGAGCAGCGGGGTTAATCTAATTTTTTTCACCAGGATGATAGGTTTTTTCTGCGCGTTTTTCAACATCTTCTCTATAAAACGCTACATCTTTAAATTTTCCATCAGCATAAGGCTGTGCTTGATCATCAAAGTGAGGTGAATTTGGATCGCTGCTTTGTCCTCCAGCTAACATCGATTTTGCCTTAACCTTATCACCAAACTCTACAACAGCGACAAAGCTATTTCCAGAGGTTCCATATTGTCGTTTAGTGTCTTCGCCAAATCGAGTGCCAAAAGATGCTAATGCTCCCCAAGACCCTGAAGCCATACCTACAGCAAGATTTGGTTTTGAGTCATCAAACTCTTGATTAATTTCACCATTGTTTCTTTGGTATCGATTGAATTCTCCCCAAGGCGTTTCCCAGTATCCAAAATCTTCGGTCAACTTTTCTATGGCTGTTTGAAATACTTCCAAGCGTTCCTCTGGTGTTGAGGTCTTACTCATATAATCAAAACTTTCTAATTGGGTGATTCGTTTATTTCCTGTCATTGTTGGGATTTTACCTGAGCTATAATAGGCATTCAAATAAAATTGCGCTAAAGTCATTTCAACAGATGTTACAGACACTCTAAAATCCCAATTCTTTAAAAGTTCGATAGCTGCTTTAGCCTCTGGTGTTTTAGCAGCAGTCTTATTAGCTGCATCCAATAAACCACTAATTAACACCTCTGCCCCTGGTAAATAGGTGTCGTAAGCCAATTCAATTAATCCATCTAAGGTCAGATTCTCTGCTTTTTTCAATAAAGCAATGGCGTGAATGCCTCTGAAGTTTTCTGGATAAGAACTCATATAATTAGGATAGTTTTCTTTTTTTGGACTATTTTCAGCAGCACTTGAAAATGGTGTGGAATTGCAATTTTGAATCCAACCATTTGGTGGATTTTTCACCATTATATTATCTTTTAATTCATGAAGTCCATGCCAGTCGGTTTCTGAGTTACTACCATCAACAGGTTGTGTGTAATCAAACTTTTCATTCCTTTTTGGAATAAAATTCCCATGGTAATAGGCAATTGTGCCATCGGCATCTGCGTATACCGTATTATTGGAAGAGTTGGTACGAATATCCATCATTTTATAAAACTCATCATGATTAGATTTCTTGGTTCTTGTAAAGGATTGTTCCAAGGCTTTTATCGGACTCCACATTAAAGCGGTGGAAACCCATTTATCGTCATTGGCATGTGTTATAGGACCATGATGTGTACGATACATCATGAATGTTTTGTCTTTTAAACCATCATTACTTTTGTAGTTCAAAGTAACTTCCACAGAATCTACAGGACGCAACTCTTCACCATATTTATAGAATGTTTTACCATCTTTCTTAACGATGGTTTCCTCAAACTCGTCTATAATATCTGTTCCAGTTGAGGTATGCATCCAACCTGTTTTTTCATTAAATCCTTGGTAGACAAAAAACTGTCCCCAAGTAACTGCACCATAAGCGTTAAGCCCTTCCTCGCTAACCACATGAACTTCACCTCTAAAAAAGAAAGACGTGTGCGGATTAATAAGAAGCATGGCATCACCAGATTTTGTTAAGTCACCAGAAATCGCAAACCCGTTGGATCCTCTTGGTTCATCATCTTTTAATCTAATTAGACCCTCATTAACACCCACTCTAGTATCGCTGTCTTTTTCATAAAAATCTTTTATTATTTTAGTAGAAACCCTCTCAATATCCCCGCCAATGGAACCTTCGCTAAAATACATTGGCATCCAAGGCTCAAAATGTGTCAAGAGTTTTGGTTTTACTTCGGGATGTGTTTTAAGATAGTAGTTAACCCCATCAGCAAAAGCGATACAAAGCGCTTGTAACCATTTAGGACTATTCGTGTAATTCTCAATAGCTTCTTCTTTTGTCATATAAAGATTAGCGCGTAAATCGCTATATAAAGATGTTTCTCCTTCAACTTCAGCAAGTCTTCCCATCGCCCAAATATAATTGCGTTCTACACGATTAAAATCATCTTCGCATTGTGCGTATAATAAGCCAAACACAGCATCAGCATCTGTTTTTCCATAAATATGAGGCACCCCAAAATCATCTCTAATAATTTCAGTATTGGCAGCATGTTGCTCCCAACGCTCATTTTCCGTAAGTACCTTATCTTTTGGTTCCTGGGTCGAACACCCCATACATAGTATCGCTAAAAGAATAAAAATCTTGTTCATAATTTTTTTGTTTTAAGATTGCTCATAACTCATTATAAAATTTTTATCCCATTCTCATCAAGGATCACAGTATTATTTAATTAAACTGCATTAAATCTATTCTCATTTTTTAGCTCAAACTTTCCCTTCCAACATCGCAATTTATTGATTCTCTCTTAGTGTTTTAGAATTCTTGAATTGCAAAAGAAATTTTCCACCCTTCTATAAGCTTTCTGCTATGGCGATTTCTTCCTCAGTCAACATTGAGTTAATGTTGGGCCTTACCGCCACACGAACGCTTAGTTATTGTAAGCCGTTATTCTAATTCTATCTCAAAAAAGCACACATTTGCATTATGATAATGTGAGGGTAATTGAGATGTGTTTTTTAATTTTTTTATACCCAAATAATTAAATCCACAATGATTGTAATGATTGATTAATTTATCATTTTTCCCACAGGTATCCATTCTAATGAATTTTTTATTCTGCTTTCGGGCATAATTTTTAGACCAATCAACAATTTCTTTTACAAAGTTTTTTCCTCTAAATTCAGGGTTTGTGGCTATCCGATGAATGTAGATGGAAGAATTATTTTCTCTATCCTCCCAAATTTGGGCATCGCTATAAGTTATCGCCCAAATACAGGCGATTTTATTTTCAATTAATATTTTAAATTGTCGATTTTCAATAACTTCAGTAGTTATGAATTCTTTATCAAATTCAGGCCATTGGTTTTCTGGAAATTTTATTTTTTGAAAATCGGTAGCTAATTTATACAACCTGAAGATTTCCGGGATATCATTTAAATTACTGTTAGTTATTATCATAATTAGCTCAATTCACTTGGTTTTTTATGGCATTACAACTCCTTATATATTATTTATCCTATCCCATTCTCATCAAGGTAATAGTATGATTGTTAATTAAATTCCATTTAATTCTTTCTAATTTCGCTCCTCAAACTTTCACTCCATAAAAGTTTTGATTTGCAAGTAGCGTACAGTAAGGACGCTTACTTATCGACTTATTTGTTTTTTACCTAGTCTCTAAAATATCGCTTTTACTTCATTTCTAAGCTATTTACTGGGAACCGAAGTTATTTGCTGACTTAACCTTCTTGTTTTATGTTTCTATTATAGCAGCCGTTTGCTTAATTATTTCAAAGGTATATGTAATTCATATTGACGACTTCCATCTTTTGCGCTTATTTCAAATAGAATAATATTTAAAGTTGAATTATCTCTTTTTTTATGAGCTTCAATTGTAAAGTCAAATTTACCCCATTCAGGCGCTCCAGCATCTGTCATCTCGTAACCTTTTTTCAATTCATAATGACCATCTTCTATTACCCAATTAAAATTTGCTTCGAAAATTTGAGCTTCTCCTTGAATACGGAATTTGTTGGATGCAATTTTTTCAACTCTTACTTTTCGAAATCGTTGATTAGCATATTCCTTCGTAATTTCTTTGTTGGGTTTTATAGACTTATCACTTTGTGTTGTATCGGCGGAAATCACGACATCATTTTCTTTTAATTTTTCATCTTTTTGTTGATGATTATTACAGGAAAAAAGAAGCAACATTAATAAACACGCTATAAATTTCATCGAAATAGGTTTTCGTTTACATCAATACTTTCCTTTTTATAGATCAAGTTGAATTAATCAGCTTGCACTTAATGCCCTTAGTGAATGTAAGAAATGTGGATTAGAGATGCTTTCTTGGCGGTTTTGTTGTTTGTTACTTGACCTAAACTTCTTTTATTCGATTGTACGCTATTTTGATAACCGTAGTTATGCATTGCTTTATTAGATAAATATTGTATCAGTACTTTTAGGATTTTCAATTTTATATTCAGTAGTTTTAATTATTTCTAAGCACTGATTTTTTTCAATTTTTGCAGGATTGTTTTCTTCATTTCTTTCCTCAATCGAGCTATATCCAAAGTAAACGGTAAAGAAAAGGGCAGCTATAAACGTAAGAATCTGAATTCCTGAAAATAGTCGGATATTATTGTTATTTATGTCAACAGGTCGAACATTATTATTTTCAACTTCTGCATCATTTTTTTTCATTGGTTGTAAATTTCCAGTTAAAGCTAGAAGTGTTAGAATCCCAAATATTACTGAAACAATCAATAAAATCCACGCGGTAAAGATGGATGACGAATTTCCAATATTAGCAGCTCCAATAATATCTTTTGAAAAAGTTATAGTTAGAGCTATGATTGCTGTGGAAAGGGTGATTAGTTGTTTGGTAGCATCTGCAGCAAAATCAAACGCTTTTTTTATTCTTTCTTCCATTAGCAAAATGGCCAAAGTGGACAAATACTTGATCTCGCACTCGAGAAACTTTTGTAATCTAAACTTTCATTTAGACTTCTAAATTTTGCATTTCTAGACATATTATCTATCAACTTCTCAATATTTTCAAGAGCAATCAATCTTCTTGTGGCAGAATCATATTCGTCAGCAGACATACGATCAATACCTTGATTAATAAATTCTCTTAAATCTGTTTGAGCAACGTTTGTAAGGTTATAGCCTAAATTTTGAGCTCTTTCTTTTGCCCTTTGTAATACTCTTTCTTTAAAATCTTCTCTCATATTTTATGTTTGTAAAGGTTATGCATAACGTTTAGTATATGAAAAGTAGGCGATTACGAAGCAGGAAACTTTCGGTTAAGCACAAAGTTTGATGCGACCCAAAACCCTTATATTTGCTAATGTTTCGCCTATTTCATATATACATTGTTAGCCACTGGCTTTATTTCAAATCGTACTTAATTTCTCTTTGCTTAAAAGCTTCATTTCCACCTTCAAGAATTTCGCAAACGTGTTCTTTTATTCCTTGTCTCTCTAGTATGATTTCAATTCCTTCATTAATCTCTTTGGTATTTTCCAAACTACCTGATGCGTATTGAAATTTAGTGCTATTTCTATTCTTTGTATCAATTCCATTTTGATTTGCAACGATAACTTGTTCAGAATCGCCACCAACAACAATATTCGGATTGTGTGTTACTACAATTATTTGTCTTTCTTTTTTCTTCTTTTTTAGGTACTTAACTAATTCTTTATATATCGATCGATTATCCAAATCGTCTTCTGGCTGGTCAATTAAAATCGGACAATCTTTGTCGCTAAAGTCCAATAATAGCATAAGAACAACAAATGCTTTTTTACCCTCTGACATTTGATTAAAAGTGTCCTCATAAAGAATGTTGTAAGAAACTTGAAAATAATTGGTTGACATTAATTTTAAAGCTAAACCTAAATGTGCATTACCACCTTTTAGTGTGATTGATTGGTTTAGTAGTTTCTCAAAAATTTCATCAGTAAGTTTAAAATATTCTTCAACTTTATTTTCGATAGGTGTATTTACAATTCTTTTCCCTTCGTCACTTTGTTGATTGATACTCCAATTAAGAAGTTCCCTAAATTCAAATGCTTTAAGTTTTGGGAAGGCTAGAATCTCTAATTTTCCTTCAGACATCTTGAGACTTTCTTTTATTTCCTCAATTTTTGAATAGAAGTTTCTTTGGGCTTGTTTTATTGAGGTTTTGAAACTGTCTATTTGTAATACAAATTCCTCAATTTCTTTCTTAATTAGGGTTATATCAGCGAGTTTATCTCTTTGTGTTTTAAGTTTCTCTTCTACTTCTTTGTATTGCTTATTATTTCTAAAAGTCTCAATCCCTTTCATATAGTTTATGTTTTTCTCGATATCCGAGATTCGTAGACTATTTACTTGAACTATTGCAGTATTTTTTGAGGATATTTTATCTAGTTCTGAATTCCATTCAGCTTGGTACTTGTATTTCAGTTTGTCAAAAGATGATTTCACTTCTGACCTGTTAGAATCATTTAAGGACACTATATCAAAGTCAATATCCTTATTTAAAAAGAATTTTTCTTTTAAGGACTGAATTTTAGAAACTTGAGAATTATAATTTTCATTTGTTTTTGCAAGCTCATCAATTTGCAGTTTGAGTTTGTTGTATTCCTCAAGTTCTTGTTCAGTAATTTGAATTTTAAGTTTTAGTTCAGACAGTTCTTTCGTTAATTTTTCAATTTCACTTTTGATTCCTTTTTCATCTCCCTTTTCCTTTAGTTTGAGTTTACGCCTAACAAGGTCTTCTTGCAGCTGAAAGAGCTTGTTAATTTTGGTGGTTATATCTGAATTATTTTCACTAGAAAAAGAATCATAATTTGTGATAAGTTGATTTTTTGTTACATCTTGTTTTATAATTTCTTCTATTAGATTATCTAATTCGCCCTCTTTATTTTTGGCCAATTGATACATATAGCTTTGTGGGAAATATTCGATATTTCTATCATTATTTTCAACTCCATCTTTCCAAGTAATAGAGAGACCTGAAACTATTGCATTTACAAAATCCGTATATTCTTGATTACCAAATTTAACTGGCTTGTCGCAATTCAACTTTTTTGCAATTGCACCAAGTAAAACAGATTTTCCTGTTGACCTACCACCAATTATGCAATTGAGGTTTTGATTTAAGTATAACGTTTGATTTGTGAAATCACTATGTGTAATAGTAACAGAATCAATAGCTTGATAACCTGCTTTTTCTTGTGGTTTTATCTGCTCGATTGACACTCGCTCGTCAGGCTCGTATCCAATTTGTTTAATGCCGTTAAAAGTTGGATCTGCCTTTATCCAAGTATGACAATGATAATTCTCAATTGGCTTTTTAGTTCCGTTTTCTTCAAACTCAAAAGTGTCTAAATCTTTGAATGAATGAATATCGAGAGAGTGCAGTAGTTTTTTATTTCCAAATTCATTTAACCAATTTTGATTTTTCTCATTGGTTTCTACATTATTACTAAAAAATGCCTTTACTTGAGAATATAAATGGTCTTTTAACGGCTTTAACTGTTGGTTTTTCTCTAGATTGCTCCATTCTTTATATCCAAGAAAAAGAAAGGTTTTATCTTTCCAAGTTGTTGAATTAATTAAACCTAAAACTTCTTCTGTAGACGGAATTAATGATTCAAATCCATCTTTTAGCGTGCCTCCAATTTGGCTAAAGTTCTCTTTAGATATTTTTTTTGTTTGCTCAAGCCTTGAAATCTTAATGTTGTCAATAAATTCTTCTCTTATTTTTTTAATCTCGACAGCTAATTTAGTTTCGTCTACATCAAATAAAATATGCAAGTTTATTTTTTGTAAGTTATTTTGGTTTCCACTTCCAAAAGTGTCAATTCTAAATTCTAAAATCGGGAAAATCTTATCAATATTTTTAAGTCTGCCTTTAGCTTTAAAATCCATTACTTTTTCATAACCATCGATGAAATAGTAATCAGTTATTCCAATAACCTTAACTTCCTCGGGTAAGTTCTCTAAACAATTAATGAACTTTTCCCAATTTTCTGATGTGTTCTTATAGTCTTGACATATTGATTCAGGTGTATGAATATGTAAATCCCATAATCTCCATTCTGAACCTCTTTCTTTTTTCTTCATTGGTTTGTTTTCAGCTTGTGGCTAACTTGTTATATAATCTACTCTCCATTTCTTTAGCTTTTTTTTCCGGGGATAACAAATATTTCCCTATCCCACACTCCCCTCAATAATCCCGATTTCCTCCTCAGTCAACCCATAAAGCTCATAAACCAAGCTATCTATTTCTGCTTCTAAAAAAGAGGTATCTGCTGCAGTATTTTCTGTCTTCAGCATTAAGATTTGATTTGCTGTTTCCGCAATTATGTTCTGCTCAACTGCGGTTCCTTTTTTTATCGGGAATTTTCTCAGATCTTTAAGAATAATCTTTGGGAAGAGCCGCCTTACGGCCTTGGCTGTATTAAGTTGAAAGTAATATGAGATGAGTTTTGAATTAATTAGAGCTAAAATAAACTTTAAATTAATGTTACTTCCCTCTTTAGAATTAATGGCGATATTACTTCGATTAAACAATACAGTTTCTTCGGTATAACTGGCTAGCAGAGAATATGGGTGTTGTCCTGTAATTTCCCTTATAATAATCTTTGGATTGCTAAAAATTTCGAAGGACCTGGACGCCGCCAAATTTTCACCATATTTTAAGTATGAAGAATTTTCGTGGCATATATATCTGTCCACATCTTTCCCCTCCAGATAGGGAAAAGTCATTTTATCAAATTTGTGGTCATAATCATAAATTCTATTCGTAACATCTTCTCTTGATTGGACTGGAATTCCTTTGCCCACCTCATAAGCTTGGAGACCGGCCTTTATTTCCACTAAATCATCTAAAAGGTCAGAACCTTCTTTTAGTTTAAGCAAGAATTCATCCGTGGTATCACTGGAAAAAACATTCATTATTAAATCATCAGATTTAAGAACAGTTTCCGTTTTTTTATCGTGCAAATATTTTATTACTCCATTTTCACCAACGGAGACCTTAATTACTGGTAAAGATTTTCCCTTTAATCCAAAGTATGAGATCGTTTCAACACTAACACCTTCAAAAGATTCGCCTAAAAAGTTAACCACTTCTGTTATTGAAGCATTATTAAATAACAGCCTTCGTATTTTTTCGGTGGAACTCACCATTAAAAGAGTGTTAGGAACAATTAAACCATACATTCCTCTTTTGGTAAGGATCTTTAAAGTAAGTTCTGCAAACAGCACGTAAAGATTGACTTGATAATCAATTCCTTCATAATTGGAGTAAAAATAATTTTTGGAAGTTGTATCTAAATTATCACGTGAGAAAACATAAGGCGGATTCCCTATCACTACATCAAACCCCAAATAATCCCCTTCCTCATTAAGCACTTCCGGAAATTCAAATCGCCATTCAAAGGCGTTTTCATAGATCTTATTATCCTTGATCTCCTGTATTTCGGTTTCCAATTTTTTACTGTCCTTAGAAAGCTTTTCCAGCTTTTTATTCCAAGTGGCTTTTTCCCGTTTAGACATTTCAAACATCTGAGTTTGGTTGGTCAAAAGAAACAATTCGCCCTTTACTTTTTGCAGCTTTTTAACCTTAGGATCGTTGGAGGAGATCTCGCTCCTAAAGTCGTTCTTAATGTCGTGAATGATCTTTTCCATTTCTCGCTTCTGCTCCTTGTTTTCGGCGTTACGGTAGGTGTCAACAGCCACACGATAGCTGTCTATGTTCCATTTACTATCCTTCAGCGCCTTGCTTAAGTCGGCATCCAGATCAAAGCGGCTAATGAGCGAATTTCCACATTTGATGTTGATATCGATATTCGGCAGCGTTTCTAATTCCCCCTCCCGGCCTCCCCCGAAAGGGGAGGTGTCGTTTTCCCACTTATAATAAGTATTCTTTAAAAGTTCTATCCACAATCTCAGTCGGCAAATCTTAACTGAATTCGGGTTGATATCTACCCCAAAAAGGCAATTCTCAATGATCTGCTGCTTTTCATGGAAAAGTGCTTCCTGTATTCGCTGGCTTTCTTTCGCGGAGGGATTGTATTCAAATAGTTCCCCCTCCTCATCTGTCACAATAAGTTCATCGTTCACCACTTCCACCTGATATTCTTTCAGCCTTCTGCCGCTGCGATCCTGCAGAATGTTCAGGTCGTTTTTAATAGCGATTATCTCATTAAGAGCAGATACCAAGAAATGTCCCGAACCCACCGCTGGATCACAAATTTTAAGGCTGTTAATAATTGTATTCGCTTCCTTACGATCTTCAATACGATCATACAATTCCTCCAGATCTTTACATTCCCAGCTTTTGGTTTCATTAAATTTTTGAACTACCGCTTTCCTAATGGTCTCTCGGCACATATACATTGTAATAAAACCGGGAGTAAAGAAAGAACCGTCTTTATAACCATTGATCTTTTCAAAAATAAGACCGAGCACAGAAGCATTGATAAGCGTCTTGTTATCTTCCTGTATGCTCTCCCCTCCTTCACTGCTAAAATCGTAGGAGTTAAGAAACTCAAACAAATATTCGAGCGCATTGAGTTCGCCACTGCGCTTTTTGCCTTTTTTATCTTTCAGCACCGTGGCGCTATAGATAGGCAGCATTTTATCGTCACGGAGATTACTAATAAACAAAGTAGCATGTTCAATATCTGTAGGCTCAAAAAGTGAAGAGTTAAGATATGGCACCTTTTCAAAAAGCGCTTTTACATCTCCATTTCGTTCAGAATGTTTTTGCGCCAATACTTGAAAGAACAAACTATTAAGATCATCGTAATTGTGAATCCTGTCTAGGCTCAAAAATTCGTAGGTCTTATCCCCTTTCTGGTAAGTGAGCAATTGCGCTTCCAGCAGCTTAAGAAATAAGATTCTGTTGAGCCAGGTGATGCTTAATTCTAATCCCACATTAAACAATCGTTCCTGATGGGTATCTCCAAAATGAGAAGGATTGGACAATTGACCAATCTTGTCCATACTTTCCAATTGGATGATTGCATTTTCTAAAAAAGAGCCTGTGTTTCGATTGCCTTCCTTTTGTCGCTCTATGAGCTTCTTACCTCCTTGTTTGGTTTCAGTAAGGCCTATAATATGAAGTAACTCGCCGTAAAAGCGTTTATCTAGACTATTGCTGTCATTGGTAAACGGAAGCTTCAGCAAATGTTCTGGCGATAGCAGTTTGAAAAGTGCTATCAGTTTATTGTCATCTTTCGGATTGTTATTCCGAAGCGGTTTTTCATAATTCCGTATGTCGAAATGGGTGAATTCCACCTCCTGTTGCATTTCAGCTATAAAAGGTTCAGCTATTTCCTTATAGAAGAAATCGGTTGTTTTCCCGGCCAGCCTTCCGGCTTCAAAATCTATAAACTGACTTACAAGCCGTTTGTTTTGAGCGAAGGCTTTTTCAAAAATATTGGCATCAAAAATAAACCACTCATTTATGTTGGTTGCAATTAGGTATTTCACCTCCAGATTCTTCTGTGTTATACGCTCCCTGAGATAATATAAAACCAGTTCCTGAAAGGCTTTAACGTTCACCTTCTCTTTACTAAGCATCTCTGCCCTATTCGTAGGTTTCTTCGCTTCAATGATAACACCAACAGTACTTCCGGCTTTGTTGCCGTTATGGATCACGGATCAAGGTAAATACTTGGGGAGAAATGTATCTTTGCAAGCAAAACACTTAGAACTTGGATAAAGAATTAGCCCGCTATTTATTGCCAGAAGGCATATTAGAATATTTTGAGATCATCAGTCATAAATCATCAACAGACAAGGTTCATTTCTATTTAGAAGAGAAGAACATTCTACCCAAAGAATATCAATCAGAAATAGCACAATCCAAAGGCTTCTTACCAGAAATAACGGTTGAAGATTTTCCGCTAAGGGGTAAATCCGTATTGCTCCATATAAAACGTAGGCGTTGGACCCTGGTCAATACAGGAGAGATAGTAAAAAGAGATTGGAACTTAATAGCTAAAGGCACTCGGATAACTAACGAGTTTGGCTCTTTTTTAAAAGGTATCGCTTGATACTCATGCGGTAAGTGCCAAACGGTTTGGTGACTATTATAAGACCAATGGCAAAGCGCTGCAGTACCACTACAAAAACCATCTCAGCGACTTTAAGGATTGGGCGCAAAAAGAGCATTCACAAGATTGGCTGCTCTATGGAAAGAACTTGGGCAACTATTTGAGTTTAGATGAAACCTCTTTATCCAACGGTGAACTTTACACTATTCTAACAAACAAAGCAGCTAACGGAAAGAAAGGCAGCATAGTGGCCATTGTTAAAGGAACCAAAGCAGTTGATGTCATTGAGGTACTAAATGAAATCCCAGTAGAAAGGCGCAATATGGTAAAAGAAGTCACTGTGGATATGGCTGGGAGCATGAATTTGATCGCTAAAAAATGTTTCCCCAAAACCGAAATAGTCACAGATAGGTTCCATGTTCAAAAACTGGCCTCAGAAGCAGTGCAAGAAGAACGTATCCGATTAAGGTGGGAAATTATAGAAGAAGAAAACAAAGCTATTGAAGAAGCCAGGAAAAATGAAAAAACATATAAACCAGAGCTTCTCAGTAATGGGGACACGCACAGGCAGCTGCTCGCTAGAGGCCGATATCTATTGTTCAAATCAAAAGCCAAATGGACGGCAAGACAAATAGAAAGGGCTGAAATATTATTTGATCTATACCCAACTATTGAAAAAGCATACAACTTCTCTCAAGGGCTAAGCCATATTTTTAGAAACAACACAAATAAAGATGTAGCTAGGCTAAAATTGGCACACTGGTACAACAAAGTCGACAATTCCGAATTTAAGTCTTTCAATACCATTGCAAGATCCGTAAAACTGCACTACGAGACCATCCTAAACTATTTTAACAACAGAAGCACCAACGCTTCAGCGGAATCCTTTAATGCCAAAATAAAAGAATTCAGAGCTTCATTTAGAGGTGTCAGAGATGTGAAATTCTTCCTCTATAGACTAACTAAATTATATGCATAATTTTTGAGCTCCCCAATAATATGGTTTGATCCAGCATAGTGGCCATTGTTAAAGGAACCAAAGCAGTTGATGTCATTGAGGTACTAAAGGGAATCCCAGTAGAAAGACGCAATATGGTAAAGGAAGTCACTGTGGATATGGCCGGGAGCATGAATTTGATCGCTAAAAAATGTTTCCCTAAAACCGAAATAGTTACAGATAGGTTTCATGTTCAAAAATTAGCCTCAGAAGCAGTGCAAGAAGAACGTATCCGATTAAGGTGGGAAATTATAGAAGTAGAAAACAAAGCTATTGAAGAAGCCAGGAAAAATGAAAAAACATACAAACCAGAGCTTCTCAGTAATGGGGACACGCACAGGCAGCTGCTCGCTAGAGGCCGATATCTATTGTTCAAATCAAAAGCCAAATGGACAGCAAGACAAATAGAAAGGGCTGAAATATTATTTGATCTATACCCAACTATTGAAAAAGCATACAACTTCTCTCAAGGGCTAAGCCATGTTTTTAAAAACAATACGAACAAAGATGTAGCTAGGCTAAAACTGGCGCACTGGTACAACGAAGTCGAAAATTCCGAATTTAAGTCTTTCAATACAATTGCAAGATCTGTACAAATGCACTACGAAACCATACTAAACTATTTTAATAATAGAAGCACCAACGCTTCCGCGGAATCTTTTAATGCAAAAATCAAAGAATTCAGAGCGTCGTTTAGAGGTGTCAGAGATGTGAAATTCTTCCTCTATAGACTAACTAAATTATATGCATAATTTTTGAGCTCCCCAATAATATGGTTTGATCCTTCAGGGATCAAGGTAAATACTTGGGGAGAAATGTATCTTTGCAAGCAAAACACTTAGAACTTGGATAAAGAATTAGCCCGCTATTTATTGCCAGAAGGCATATTAGAATATTTTGAGATCATCAGTCATAAATCATCAACAGACAAGGTTCATTTCTATTTAGAAGAGAAGAACATTCTACCCAAAGAATATCAATCAGAAATAGCACAATCCAAAGGCTTCTTACCAGAGATAACGGTTGAAGATTTTCCGCTAAGGGGTAAATCCGTATTGCTCCATATAAAACGTAGGCGTTGGACCCTGGTCAATACAGGAGAGATAGTAAAAAGAGATTGGAACTTAATAGCTAAAGGCACTCGGATAACTAACGAGTTTGGCTCTTTTTTAAAAGGTATCGCTTGATACTCATGCGGTAAGTGCCAAACGGTTTGGTGACTATTATAAGACCAATGGCAAAGCGCTGCAGTACCACTACAAAAACCATCTCAGCGACTTTAAGGATTGGGCGCAAAAAGAGCATTCACAAGATTGGCTGCTCTATGGAAAGAACTTGGGCAACTATTTGAGTTTAGATGAAACCTCTTTATCCAACGGTGAACTTTACACTATTCTAACAAACAAAGCAGCTAACGGAAAGAAAGGCAGCATAGTGGCCATTGTTAAAGGAACCAAAGCAGTTGATGTCATTGAGGTACTAAATGAAATCCCAGTAGAAAGGCGCAATATGGTAAAAGAAGTCACTGTGGATATGGCTGGGAGCATGAATTTGATCGCTAAAAAATGTTTCCCCAAAACCGAAATAGTCACAGATAGGTTCCATGTTCAAAAACTGGCCTCAGAAGCAGTGCAAGAAGAACGTATCCGATTAAGGTGGGAAATTATAGAAGAAGAAAACAAAGCTATTGAAGAAGCCAGGAAAAATGAAAAAACATATAAACCAGAGCTTCTCAGTAATGGGGACACGCACAGGCAGCTCCTCGCTAGAGGCCGATATCTATTGTTCAAATCAAAAGCCAAATGGACGGCAAGACAAATAGAAAGGGCTGAAATATTATTTGATCTATACCCAACTATTGAAAAAGCATACAACTTCTCTCAAGGGCTAAGCCATATTTTTAGAAACAACACAAATAAAGATGTAGCTAGGCTAAAATTGGCACACTGGTACAACAAAGTCGACAATTCCGAATTTAAGTCTTTCAATACCATTGCAAGATCCGTACAACTGCACTACGAGACCATCCTAAACTATTTTAACAACAGAAGCACCAACGCTTCAGCGGAATCCTTTAATGCCAAAATAAAAGAATTCAGAGCTTCATTTAGAGGTGTCAGAGATGTGAAATTCTTCCTCTATAGACTAACTAAATTATATGCATAATTTTTGAGCTCCCCAATAATATGGTTTGATCCTGGATCACTAGGTCATTACGACCTTTGGTATTTATAAAATGATGGGGTTCATAATACGTTTTCTTGAGAAAATCTATGACCAGGTTCTTGTGGAATTCCTCGCTTTCGGTATCGTTGGTCCTATCCAATAACTGAATAAGATTCTCCTTAAACTGCTCGATTTGCGATCTGTTGGGCTTAACCTTTAGAAATGCTTTGTTGAGTGCCTTGCGCGGCTTAAGTATGTTTGTATTCCCTGAATTGATTGACTGTTCTGTCTGCATGCAGAAATGGGGGTTATTATTAAAAACAAACAGCGCGTAGGGACGCCATTATCAAGTACCTTGTTAATGAGTTCTTAAAAGTAGGTAAATAATTTATCATAAAGTAATTGAACCTTTAATAACTGTTGTTTTGTTAATTCTTATTAAAATTAATAACTTTAACTCCTTTTAAATTACACGGGTCCCCATTATAGCCCCATTTTTGTAATTTCAACTTTGAAAGTGAGAGTTAGGCAAAACCTATATAAAGTTCATTTCGATTTTTATTTTTGTTGAAAATATTAACTAACTTTCCCACTTTGGATCTTGCCATAACTTGATTCTTTTTTACTAATAAAATCCACCATCTATAAAAAATTTTTAAGAATTCCTGCAGAAGAATGAAAAAATTGTTTACAACCTCAAAATATAAAAAAAGGAATTTAAGAAAAGGAAAAAGGGTGGCAAAACAAAAATCGAGGAACAAACCTTATATTCCTAAAAACAGACCTCTTAATTATTTTAGAGATGTAAATATTAAAAAACCTGCCGTAGTTGCTCCTAGAAATTTCCAATTAATTAAAAATACAGAAGATTGTTTAAGATTTTTTAAGAAAATTAGAAGCCAAGAAAGTCTTAGCCAATTTAAAAAATTACGCTATATTGAAATATCTTTGACAAAAGTAAAGGATATCGATTATAGCGCAATATGTATATTAATAGCAATTATAGATGATTACAATTACAAAGGAATTCTTTTGAGAGCAGGATTACCAGAAAACAAAAAATGCAGAAATTTCATAATTGATTCTGGCCTTTTAAATAAAATGTATGATGAAAGTGGTAAGCCTTTTGGAAAAGCTGATAAATCAGATCATTTATTCTTTACTAGAGGTGCGAAGAAACTCAGCAGAGAAGATAACATAAGAATAAGTAATGCTGTTAAAAATTCCGTTAAACATTTGACCGGGCTTGAAAGACATTGTCCAAAATTGAGAAGAATTCTTTTGGAAATTTGTGGTAATTCTATTGAATGGGGTGGTACTGCGGATAGACAATGGCTTTTAGGAATTAAATATGGCGAGGATAGCGTTATTTTTACAGTTACTGATGTGGGAAAGGGAATTTTAAAAACACTGCACAAAAAGTTTGATCGAAAAGTAAAGGATTTTATTCAGGATATACCAGAGGATCAAATATTGTTAAGTGCTTTTAAAAAGAAATATGGCTCTAATACACAAGAAATTAATCGAAATAAAGGATTGCCAGCAGTTAAATTAGGTTTTGATGAAGGGAGAATAGAAAATTTAAAAGTATTAACTAATAACGTAATCTTACATTTTGATAATACAGCTAGTTCAAAAACATTTGCTAAGAGTATCCCTGAATTCTATGGCACCTTTTACAGATGGAATGTCTCAAAAAAATGCATAGAATGAAATTATGAAAATTATTAATGTAGCAGAAAATTTTTCGGAATATCCAGGTCTTAGGCATTGCAGTATTAGTGATGACTCCGGAGAAGAATTCTATCATAAAATTTTAAACTCAGCCTTTAAAGAAGCAGTCGACAAGGGAGCAAAATTAATGCTTGACTTAGATAATACTGCAGGATATGCCCCTTCTTTTTTGGACGAAGCATTGGGGAATTTAGTTTATGATTTTACATTAGAAAATGTTACGAAACATTTGGAAATAATTTCAATTCAGGAACCGGATTTAAAAACCATGTTACAAAATGAAACTTTTATTGAATGGGAAGAGAGGAGAAAAAGAGGAAATACCCCAAAAATAACTGGAGTACATTCTGCATGGTACCGGTTGGTTAATGGAAAATTGATTTTAGATAAATGGGAATAATATCAGGCTGTATTATACTCGCAAGTCTGGAAGTTTCGGATTATATTAATATTTTCTCAGTAATTTTGAATGCAATTTTAGCAATTTGGATAATAAATACCATTCAAAATAGATTAAATAATAAAAGAGTTTTAAAGGATTATTTTATCAATGAGGTTAAGGATATTAGAGGGGAATACCGAATACTCTTAAATGAGATATATAGAAGTAAAATTAAACCTAATAAAATTTCTCCGTGGTTGAAATTAATGAATATTAGAACTAATGATTTAATGGACATAATTCTAAAAAAACATCGAGTTAGCGAAAATTTTCTCAGACCTTATCATATTGACCTCCGAAATTTAATAACTGAAGATGCAAATTTCATTCAAAGTTTTAAATTAAATGAGGAATTTGTTTTAACAGAGAAATCAAAAAAAGATTTAATTGTGTTTCAACAAAAAAACAATAGTCTATTTAATAAACTCATAATTGAAATAAATGATGCCACTTAAATAGGCAATAAAATTTAGGGGTTTCTCATCGATTCTATTTCTACTTATTTAAATTTCTAGTTTCATCTCAAATTAGATTAAAGTATGTTTCTAAAATTAATTATGGCCATCTTCAAAACGGCGCCTTCTCCCCCATTCCACTCTCTGTAACCTTCCACATATTTTCTTCTTTAACAAGTTTAAAGGTCTCTGGTTTTTTTTCATAAATGGTAGTAAATTTTACCCATGCATTGTTTCCAATAATGCTGTCGCGAATCAGCTTAAAATTTGACTCTTTAACATTATTCTCCTGTGTAAACAGCTCTTGCACACTAAGGAAAGATTCATAACTTTCAGAGGTAGTGTATTTCTTTAAGTCTGAATTTTGCTTTTGGTAAAAACTCTCCACTACTGTCTCAGCAGTTTCAGCAGAGCTCATTTGAGATTCCCCACAGGAAATAAAAGTGGTCAGAATCAAAATAAAAATTAAATTTCTCATAATAAGTTTAATTAGGGTTATTGATATAGCGTTGCTTAACTTTCAGTTTCAAATCGCGTTCGCCATTCTTTTCGTTGAGATCTAATACTACCTCTTTATCATCTGCGATAGAAAATTTTGGCATCACATAAACAAACCTGGTAGATTGACCTTCTTTAATTATCCCTGGCATTTGATATTTCAGGGATGGCTCTTGAACCAGTTTTTGCATAGATTTCCTTTTTCCATTCTTCCTGGTTTGCACCGATAGTTCCAGAAAGTTTAATTCATAATCTATAGTAGATCTATTTTTAATTTCCAATACAAAAAACAAATGCTCCTTATCGAAAACAATATTTTCTACTCTTAGAATAACATCATTTTTTCGCTTTTTAATCCTTCCAATACCTTGCTTCTTCTCAATTAAATAGGAACAAGACTTCCGGAAATAAATTTCATCAGAAACGGATAAACTTTTATCTGAATCTTCCTTTAAACCCGGATCTTTAATGACGTCTTTAATTCCTTCAGAAACAGGAAAAACATTACCTATACTATTGGTATCAGCAATAAAATAATTCAGTTTTTTAAGATCTCCGGAATACTTTACAAAATACGAAAAAATAGCTCCTGAATCACTGATAACCAGTAAATTACTTTCTTTTCCAGGTGTCGCCTGCAGCAATCCGAAATGTTGTTCTTTCTCCCTATTATAGGTGAAAACAAAATTTTCTGAACCTGTAATTCCCTGCTGAATAGGAGAAGGAAAAAACAATGCTACATTCTTATGCTCATTAGCGTAAATGGTGTCCAGTTTTAGACTCTGGCTGTATAATTTGAGCGAGGACAGAACCAGAAATATTATTAAAATTGAATTTTTCATTTCTTAAGATTTTAGTATTTATAATTTTTAATTAGCCTGTTTTAAAATGAGCTTGTAGTTATTGGTAATAGTCACTTTAATATTTTTGTTATTTTTCTGAAAAATCTTTTTGATCCCTCCTACCTGCGGAACTCCCGCAATATTAATATCATCTACAACATCACCAATTACCTCCCGTGTGGCATCGGCACGAAAACTATTCTCTACATAAATGCCTTCACTGCCATCCTGAAGATCGTAAGCTTTCAGTTTTACCGGGTGCTGATTGATATTCTCAATTTCGATGATCGCACGATTGGGCTGAAAGCGAATAAACCCATAAATAAGAGTATTCTTTTTAACAGCTAAACCATCGATTACTGTTTCTTTTACCAACCTCATACGCAATCGGCTATTCACCATTACCATTTGCTCCCCATCCACTTTTGCATAAATAGATTCTTCAGGTCTTATTGAGGTAGTTGCGCTAGTATTCTTCAGCGGATTTGAACTAAAAAACAACTGATGGTCCAAGCCCATTTCCTTGCTGGCAATCTTATTTTCTTTATTCTGAATAATTGAGGTATCCACAACTCTTTCAGAAAAATTGGTCTTTTCAACTTCCCTATTCCTAGTGCGGTTTTCAGTGTAATTAATCCGTCCGGAATTGTAGATGCTGTCCACAATCCGCTCTTTTTCTTTTTCCTTTAAATCAGGATCATAAAAACCAAGAGAATCAATAAGCTTTTCATCATAGATGCTTGGTGCATTGGTTTCCCTTACTTCCTTAAGTGCATTGACCGCATCCAGTTTGGATTTGTATTCTTTCTGATCCTGTTTCAATTCAGGAACTTCGGTTTGTTCGAGAGTTTCAGATTCATCATCCCCATCCCCCATTACAATAACAGAATATGAAATGATGAATATAAGGATCAATGCCAGCACACTCCCGAATACGATTTTGTTTCTCTCAATTTTCATTAGTTATCTTTTTTAAAGTGTTTTCAAAATAATTTGTGATCAGCAATCCATGAGTATTATTTGGGAAGTTCCTATCAACTTTAATCAGGTTTCCACTGGAAACCAGTTCATAAGTGTCGACAATAGAACCCCTATTGATTTCAAAAACTGTAGTAGTCCTGAATTGGTAAGGTTGCGTCTCAAGATCTACATCAGATTCTATACTTAGGACATTCTGTACCAAAGAATACTGAAGCAAGCGATTATATACTCCATCTGCCTTTTTCTGCCGGTATAAATTATCTACCGAGCTATTGCCAAGCCATAAAGCCTTTTCCAGATTTCGTTCGTAATTACTGGCGTCAATATCATAAAAATAGGTCTGAAATAATTCCAGATGTGCCAGAGCTTCCACCTTTAAATTTTCTTTCTGACTGACCCATTTTAATGGAATTACAGCTCCATCAGAATTAATAGCAAAGGCATTATTTAAAGCTTCTTGATTTATTTGAAAAACAATCCATGCAGAAATTGAGGTGGAGAAAAATGCCATTAAAACAACACTAATTACTACGAAACGATTAATTTTTAGTACCGAAAAAATATTTTTATAAAATGTTTTCATTGCTTAATAATTTATACTTTATGATGTAAAGAGTTTAAGGGTGAATGAAGTTGCTCGGGTGTAAAGCTTGAATTTTAGAAAAACGATAAAGGCAATAGAGCCGGCTTCCACAATGATTTTTATGATACTATTATCTGATGATGAGCCCAAAAGGTTAGACCAAAAATTTATATTGATCTCCGAATAAAGGGTGTTCACGAAAATATTGACCAGAAAAAATGCAGGTACAAGCATGTAAACCCCAGCATACAACCTAAAAAAACTATAAGCCATGGTGCGGAATTTTTCAAAAACAGAGAGACTGATCACCAAAGGGAAAAAAGCTTGCATGATCCCTAGCAAAAAATACCGTTCCGCTAAAAACAATGGGTATATAAAAAGATCCAGAACCCATAAAAACAATCCTAGAACAAAAGAGATAACTTTTACAGGATATAATGGCGTTACTAAGGCTTCATACAATAAAGCCATTGCTTTTTTAGCGGCTTCCAGTGCACCCACATCTTGTTCAATATCTATATCTTGAAGTTGCAAAGGAATGAGTGCGGGTGCCGTATCTCGGTAAGTCGATTCAATTGCCACTAAAATTCCATCAAAAACTCCTAACACTTGGGTTGAAAAAATAACCAGCAGAACGATCGCAAAGTTTTTTGCAAGTTCCCCTGGGCTCAATCCCCAAGTGTAGCCTGAATTTTCGGCAATGCCTTCATTGTATTTCTTGAGTATATTCACCAAGAAAAATAGTACTCCCAAGCTTTTCATCCCAGCAATGGTATATTGTGAGAAATCACTGCTTTTGATAGTTTGAAAAACAGCATCCAAATATTCGAGTCCAATTCCTAAAAAAATACTTGCAGCCATGGCTTAGTAATTGGATTCTCTGTTATTAATCTTATCCTGCATTTCCCTAAAGGAAATGATATCCCGATATCTTAGAATCTTCTGATTGATCTCCACGACCATTTCTTTTGAGCTGAGTTCTTTTTCTTTCAATATCACTGCTCTTTCAGAATCGGTCATTTTTAAATAATCGCTGGAAAGTACTTCTTCAATAAAATCGAGATCTTCCAAGGAATTATTAATAATGGCGTTGAAAGAATCTGAGATTCGGGTCACCTCTTCGGCTTTGATGTATGGGGAGTTGAGAATCTCACGAAGATCATCTCGAACAACATTGAAAAGTCGCTGGTTATTTTCAGAAATCTCTCGTACAGCCTTCAATTGTTTAATTACACTGTTTACTTTTTCAAGATTTTCCTTCTGTTGTTTTAAAAAATTTACGGTCTTAAGCAACTGTGAAGTCTGTTTAGCCGATTCTATTAATGACTTTGCTAGACTTATAAAATTAGTATTATCGTAAACCGGCATTCCCTGGGCCGCAACACGGTCAGGCATTAATAAGACAGTCGTCATTATCACTAAAACGATTTTAATTTTGGTTTTACTCACAACACTACTATTGTGTAAGTGTTCATGAATTTTCTTTGAAATTTTCATACTACTTGTTTTTTGGGTTAATAAATTCTGTGATTGCTTTTTCCATATTCTGATGCTTTTCATAAAGTGATATTATTTCTTCATTTTCGACGCCATCAGTCAGGTAGGCAGCATAAACTTCTTTAGGAACTTCCAGACGGAAGACATTGCTTTGCTTTCCTATCTTGATAAATATTTCGGTGTATTTTCTTGGACCAGTAAGGTTGTTTTTTATAGATTTAAGTTGATTTAGATCATGACTGGAGAGATTTAGCCTTTTCTTCAGCTCATCATACCCTTTTTCATTATGAAGGCTGTATATCACTTGAGTGTTCTCTAGAATACTTGCTGAAACAGAATTATTCGGAAGCTGATTTATAGACTGAAGGATAATACCAATAGCTCCATTTTGTTTCCGGATCGCCTGATAATAGAATTCCACACTTTCCAGAACATTTTCGAACTTCAGCTGCTTAGCGAACTCATCAAAAAGAATGATTCCCTTTTCTGCTTTGTTTTTCCATATGGTACGTTGTATGGCAGATTTTATTAATTTCAGCATAACAGAAAGGATCTCTTTATTATCCTTTACTTCATCAAGTTCAAAGACAATTAAACGTTTATCTTCAATTTTATAGGTCTGATCTTCCCCTGCTTCGAAAAGAAAGCTGTAAAGACCGTCTCCCACATATTCTGACATGATGTGTAGGAAGTTTTGAATGTTAAAATAATCTGGATGGATACTTAGATCTGTAAGCAGGGTTTTCTGATTGTCTTCTATAAACCGATAAAAACTCTCCAGGGAATGTTGACTTGACACAGTTTGATAATAATTAAGCAGAATCTTTTTTGCTGAAACCGACTGACTTCGACTAATTTTTTCATCTGAAGTAAAGAGTTCAAAAATAAAGACAGATAGATCTTCTAGCCTCTCCGCGTTCAGATCGTTCGGGTTACTGATATAAAAAGGATTTATTCCCAGATTTTTACCGCTTTCATAACGCAGGATGGTGTATTGCCCGGGGTATAATTTTGCGAATTTGGTATAGGAACCCCCAAGGTCAATAATCACCAAACGCACTCCAGCTTCAAAATACTGACGGAGAATGTTATTGGCTAGGAAAGATTTCCCTTCCCCGGTGGGCGCGAAAATGGCAAAGTTCCTTGCTTTAATCCGTTTTTTCTTCTCGTCCCAAACGTCTTTAATTACAGGAATATTAAATTCCCGATCATTAAAAATAACCCCCGTGGAATCCGATTTATAGTTGGTATTATTAATAAACAGGCAGAGTGCATGTTTAAGATCGGTTACATACAGGTCTTCATTTGAAAAGTTTGGGGAAAAGCAGAAAAAGCTATTCAAAAAATAATTCTTACGCTCTTCTCCGCCCGGAGAATAAGGAATGATATCCAGTTCCTTTAATTCGGTCTTTATCTTAGAAGCTATTTTTTTGAGCTCTTGAAATTCCGCAGCCCAATAAACTACATTCAATTGTCCGCGGATGATCCTTGAGCTGTCATCAGCATTGATCTGTTCCAGAATATGCTGAACCTTTTTGAGTACTACTTTGTTCTGCGATCCAAAATTGGAACTTTTACTAAGTTCTTCTATTTTCTTATCTAGAAGCTTTCGCCATTTCTGTTTATCATCTAAGTAAATGAGTTGGTTTACAATATGGTTCTCATTCAAAGTAAGACCAAGACCGTCTATAAATCCCTGGTGAAATTTAAAATCATCTGAAGTAAAATGCTCATTGATCTTACTGCTTTGAACGTTTTCTCCAAAACAGAGTTCGCTATTCACAGCCAGAACATCGAAGTAATTTTCTCCAATATGAATATGGGATTTATCTAATAGAATATCAGAATCGAAATCCTTATTAAACCCGTTGAAATAAGTGTTACAGATTTTATTGATTTCCTCAGAAGGAATTGGTAGAAGTCGAAGCTTACGGCTATTATTTATATAGGAAACCGAATCTATTACATCTCCAATAAAATTTTGAACATTCTCATCCATCTGCTGAGGGATCTGCTTCAAAATATTTCGAAAAGGATTTACAAATTTTGAATTATTTAAAGCCCTGTTCTTGGTGCAGATAAAAAACACGTAACAATCGTGTTTGATATAATCCCGTCCCTTAAAATGTCGATTGGTAGCTTTTCCAAGAAAAGTAGTATTAGGTAAGTCTGTAGAGGAATATTTTACCTTTTGATAGACATCCTGTTTATGAACGATACAACCAACAGGTAAAGATTTTAGAGCCTGAAACCAGCTAGTATGCAAATCCTCAAAATCCTTTTCAGATAAAGAATAGATCTCTGGTAATTTGATTTCATAGCAAAGTGCCACGTTTCCATTTGCGGCAAATACAATATTCTCCTGAATATTGGCTATTGGTGGATGAGATACAAGATTAATCCTGCTCATAATTGAAAAAGTTTGATTTCTTATTGCTGATCGTTTCAGGAAATACCTTAGAAATATGAAATAGTTGGGGAGAAGCTGAAATTCTGGTAAGTGCGATATAAAGTGCCGCATTAAAAATGAATACTCCGATAATGACTGTTAGGCTGAATGAAAAAATAATCATCAGCAACGCTCCTACTACGGAAATCATCATTAGTGCGAAGAGCGATATGGGCAAACCCCATATCATTGCTCTTTTCCTGATATTCTTATAAATTTCAAATTTCTTCATAGTGTTTTGATAATTAAAAGCTTCACAAGGCCTGATTATACTGTAATTGAAATGAGATAGGTAAAAATGCCCACTACTGCTCCTGCAATTAGTACGAATACTAAAACCCTGGTAATACCTTTTTTCAGATCTGCATTTTCACCAAAGAAATGTCCGGCGTTAAAAAGGAATCCTACAAGAAATATCACTCCTAAAAGGACGGGGAAAATTGTTCTAACAGTATCAGAAATATCTGATACAGAATTTTCTATTCCACCAATCTGTGCGAAAAGTGGAATAGAAAAAAGGGATAAAAAAAGTGTTGGGTAAATAGATTTTTTCATAATGAACGTTCTTTGATCTGCTTTCGCAGAGTGGTTGATGAAGACCACTTGATGATTAATTTTTATGAAATTTATTGTGAAAAGGAAAGAGGTGGACTAAATGTTCAAACTTTAACGCGAGTTCATGTTAAAGTTTGGAAGATTCTTATAAATCAGATTGATTCTTTGAATTTTGTTGAAACAAAGAATAATTTATGGAACTCAGGAAGTCAATTTTTAGCATTTTTTTCTTCAGCACTATAGCCATTTTCCCAATTGAAAATTACTCTCAGACTGAGAAAGCTAATCAGTTTGTTATTGTTGTTGATCCCGGCCATGGAGGAAGTGACCCCGGTGCAGTTGGAATCAATGGAAATAAGGAAAAAGATGTGGTCTTGAAAATAGCCCGGGAGATGATAAGAATAAGTAAGTCATCTCCAAAAAATGAATTCAAGATTTACCTCACTAGATATAAAGACAGCTTAATCTCCTTAAGTGACAGAACGAAACTCACAAAAGCATTAAAAGCCGATGTATTTATTTCTCTTCACTGCAATCATTCTAATGATCCTAGAGCTCGAGGAATTGAGATATATGTATCTAACAGAATATCTCACCAATCGAACGAATCTGTTTTACTTGCTTACCAATTACAAAAAGAGCTACGTAAGAAATTAGGCTTTGAAAGCAGGGGTGTCAAATTTGCGAATTTTCAGGTGCTTAGGGAATCTGTTACTGATTATCCAGCAATATTGTTAGAATTGGGATTTTTGAGTAATTGGGAAGAGGAAAAATGGTTGAATAACCCAGAAAATATAAATCACATGGCTTCTTTAATTTTAGTTGCTATTCGGAAAAGTTTGAATTTAGATAAAAAACCTAAAACTTAGGTTTATCCCAAATGTTTTTTGTTTAAAAGTGTATATTCGAATTCATATAACACGTTACAAAGCATTGCGCCGATAAAAACAAAATTCTGCTAAATAAGAAAAAATAAATTTTTGACTAAAAATTGAAAAAAGGATAGCAGAAATTGAAAACTCATGAGCAGAAAATTTTAAAGTCCTTTTCATAATTTAAACTAAGACTTTACAAAGCAAAAAATTATTAAAAATGGAGTCCAGAGACCATCAAAAACGGAATATATATATTATTCAAAAATGAAAAAATATTATTTATTACTCACAGCTTTCCTTTTTATCGGTTTTATGTACACATCTTGTAAAGAAAAAGCTGATAATTTAAAAGTAACCTATGAAGTAACAACAAACAAAGAAAATTTTGATATTTCATATATAGATGAGAACGGAAAGAAAATTGAGAAAACAATAAGTGGGAAAGATTGGACAACATCCTTTATCGGTAAAGAAGGAGATTCTGTATCTATATCAATTAAGTCCCATAATCTAAATGATAAGATCGCTGCTAAAATAATTTATGACAATAATGTAATTCAAGAAATTGTTACTTATGGACAATTGAGTGATGAATATGTTGCAGCTAACATTTCTTCAATATTGCCTTATTAAAAAACTCAGAGAACTATTTTTACAATTTAAATGTCATTGGACGGTTGCTTACTCGGGCGGGGCGCACGCTATGTAACATCGGTTAAGCGCAAATAGCGGGCATTCTGGTGAAAAGTGCTATTTTAGACATCAAGTAAAAAACAACTAAGCCGACAAGAACGCGTCCCTACTCCACGCTACTTGCCTTAACCAAGACCGTTGGCAATTATTATGAAGAAAATTTTAGTTTTAATTATAGTTTTAAATTTGACCTCTACTATTACTTTAGGTCAAGAAAAAAAGGTGGTACCACCAGGTACAATATATTTAAATGATAGTTTATATATTGATAAAACTCCTGTTACTAATCAGATGTTCTTAGAATATTTGACAGCGAAACATTTTCTCAGAGAAAAGGGATTCATTTCATTCTCCGACTTTCATAGAAGCACGGAAGAAAAATTTGAGAGGCTAATCATATTATATCCTTCTTTCTTAAAAAACTTGAATAAGAATGAAAGCTTGCTAACAAAGAAAAAATATTTTGAAAATCTGAAATATCAATATTCCCCTGTTCTGAGAATATCTAAAGAGCAAGCAATTGATTTTTGCAAGTGGAGATCGGAAATGGTTGATTACTTATGGTCTAATAAAAGTGAACCTATTAATCAAAATATAAAATATAGATTACCTAAAGAGAATGAAATTAAAATAGCGAAAGAGTACTTCTCAAAAAGAGAAAGGTTCAGATTTTATGATGGTAAAAATCCAACAAAATTTAATACTGTTAAAAAGACTAATAATTTCATTATTTATAACATTTCTGAATTCACAATATCAGACAAGATTTTTGGGAGTAATTGGAAAAATATTTCTCCGACTGAATTTCCGAATGAAGTTACAGGATTTCGCTGCGTATGCGAGATCCAACCATAACAATAGCCAACATCGGTTAAGCACAAATAGCGGGTATTTCAACAAAAAGTGATATTTTAGATACCAAAAAACAAACAACAAAGCCGACAAAAACGTGTCCTTACTCCACGCCACTTGCCTTAGGTACTGTGTTATAAAACAAGTATTTTTGTTAAAAATTTTAGGAAGAAGTCAATGTTAAATTGCTTCTATCCTGTGCAGCAAGGACTTCGGTTCTTGCTGTCTTTTTTTGCTCATGTTTCGGATCGTAATCTATTTCATTCTTCCACAGACTATACATTAGATGCAATAGTTCTTGTACTTCTATTCAAACTATTATTGGTTTGACTTTGTTAGGTTTAATTCGCTCATAAAATTTCTTAAAATAGGATTCCATATGATTAGAAATTTGAGAGGAAAACAATACGTAGGGAACGTTAAAATATCTCTAATGATTTCTTCCTGAAGATCTAATATTCTGGCATTTAGTACACCTGAATAATTTCATCTAATCGAGTGGTAAAATGCTTTGAAAGCTGATCTTGCTTCATTTTCCAAACTCTCCCAAGATCTTGACCTCCAAACTTCACTTTATCATTTGTATTAAAATTGATTTTATCGATAGTTTTCATTAATATAATATGCTTAGGATTTTCAGTATTAAAAAGTGATTGTTGCAAAGAATAACTAGGCGTAATTCCCATAAGGATTACTCCTGCCTTCTTATAGTGATATCCTTCTTTAAATATCCGTTTTAAGCCGTCTAAGGCTGAGTTAATAATAGTAAGCGTAGAATTCGAGGGAAAAGGCAAATGGACGCAAATATGAGAGCTGTATTGCTTTAAATCGTTTCTATGTGCATTAGTATGAAGAAATATATACACCAAATTGCAATGGGTATTCTGTTTCCTTAATTTCCAAGCTGCTTTTCCACAATAGGTTGATAATCGCTCTGTTATATCTGAATAATCAGAATACATTCTTTCGAAAGATCTGGTAACAGAGATGTTTTTTTTAGGTTGGACATTTTCAAAATTTAAAGTTCTTTCACCAGATAAATCTCTTTTCAATCTTAAACCTACTTGCGTCATTTGTTTTAACACATAGCTATTAGGAAGATTTATAAACTGATGTGCGTTTAAAACCCCTATGTTTTCCAATTTTCTTTCGTACTGTCTTCCAATGCCCCACACATCACCAATCTTTGTCCATTTTAAAGCCTTCTCTATTTTATAAGGAGTATCTATAATGTGAACTCCTTCAGTAGCTTCACTAAATTTTTTAGCAATCTTATTTGCAACTTTGGCTAAAGATTTTGTCTCTGCAATACCTATGCTAATCGGAATACCTGTTTCTCTATATACCCTGGAAATCATTTCTTTACCTAATTTCTTCAAATCCACTTTATAAAATTCCTCGAATTTCAAAAACGATTCGTCTATGGAATAAATTTCTATTTCGGGTGTGAATTCAGCTAGTATATTCATAATACGACTGCTCATATCGCCATACAGAGCATAATTTGAGGAAAAAATATTGACATTGTGCTGCTTAAATAGTGGACGGAATTGAAAAGCTGGAGCACCCATTGGAATCTTTAATGCCTTTGCTTCATTAGATCTTGCAACTACGCATCCATCATTATTAGACAGAACAACAATAGGTTTGTTGTTTAAGGATGGATTAAAAACTCTTTCGCAGGAAGCGTAGAAATTATTACAGTCAACTAGAGCAAACATGTTATAGAGTTTTAATCACGTGTTTAACAATCCCCCAGATAATAAAATCGTTATCCTTAGTTACTTTTATCGGCTGATATTTAGGATTGTCGGCTATTAACCATATAATATCTATTTCAAACTTTAATCTTTTAACTGTAAACTCTCCATCAATAAAACATACTGCAACTTTATTCGAGATTGGTTCTATGCTCTTATCAATTATAAGCAAATCACCATGATGAATTCCAGCTCCCTCCATAGAATCACCATTTACACGTCCGAAATAGGTTGCATTTTTATTCTTTATGAATTCTCTATTTAAGTCAATAGAATTATCAAGATGATCATCGGCGGGAGAAGGAAAACCAGCTGATAATAAACCAATACATGGGATTTGAACTGGTTTAATATTATATAAAGGATGATAAATGGAAATTTTCATACATCAAAACTACAAAAAAGGAATGTTTCCATTTATTAGGATTATATCCAATTTAGTTTTATGCTTCATAAATATTTCCTCATGGTATTAAAGTATCTAAATGTTTAGTTTGGGAATCGTCTTCAGAACTAAAACATCTATAAACATTTTTTTATAAATTCCATTTCTGAATCTAAACAGTTTCAATTAGATCTAATAACGCTCCTACACGTTTAAATTTCGAAATTTCCCCATATTACCGGATGTTCACTAGCAGCTTGATTTTTTTGATTTATGCTTGGAAAGTAAGACCAAATGGGTTGCTTTTCTGGCCAGATACCTTTCCTATTTAATCCGCTACTTTGTACTTTATTAAAAAGTTCAGGCGATAATAACAAATAATCTTTTTGCTTAATATTCACTCCCATTCGGTACGCTCCAAGGCTATGATATTCGGCATCTACTCCTTTATCCACGTCCACTTGGAAGGACTGGTGCTTTGTTATATCTTTCAAATTGGTTTTGATAAGTAATGGGGAGAGGGAATAACAATAAGAAACAGCATTTAATGTACCCACAATTGCGATGTATTTTTTCCCCTGAGCATATAATTGCTTATAAACCTCAGCAATCCTTTTGGTCTGTCCTTCCCTTATATTATCAGAAATTTCTTTATCTTCTGTTTGTTCCTGCAAATGAGTAGCTAAAACGTATATGATATTTCCTTTGACGCTACGGATTTCATACTCCAATAAATCCTTATTGAAAATAGGTTCTTTCGTGATTTTATAATCATAACTGTGACTCCGCACCGACAGAATCTCAATATCACTGCGAGTAAGAAGTCCTATTTCTTGACCACGTTTATCATTTCCTTGCACCACAAAAGTATAATGAAAAGGTTTGCAATTAAATTTCGGCAGAAACACTTCATTAAATTCCGTTAGAGAAGCGCGATCTTCAATTTCCTGAAGAATCAAAATATCTGGATTCACTTCGGCGATTACCCGAGCCTTATTTTCTACTGCTCTAGGGTCTAATGGATAATTCTGAAGTGCAATCCAACCATTCCAATCTGTTAGCTCCCCTGCTTGCAATTCTTTTGAATAATTCATCCCCTTCAAAAAAAGAAAACCAGCTTTTCTCCTTAGAACTGCATATGGTAATTGAAGACTATTATCGATACCTATAAAAAATGTCAATTCTCTTAAACGATCTTTATCTCCATTTGTCTTTATAGGTTTGCCCATTAAACCGTCTATCTCTATAAGCCACTCATTGTTACATTTATCATAGGGATTTACTAAATAACTTCTGTCACGATGGAATATATTCTGGATATTAAAGGTGGCTATTTTCATATTATTTTCTCTTGTCTTTAATTTTTTCATCGAAGGCTACTAGATTGAACATTTTTTTCATTCTGCTTCTTACTCGCTGCCCATATAATTCTTCAAGTTCATAAACACTCAAATTAGTAGTCGCATGGGTTTTTAATTTTGTTTGAAGAAATAATTCATATCTGGAGAGTAGGATTTCACCAATCACATTACAATCTTTACCGAAATGTCTTCCTATAGGCTCCACACCCAAATCATCAAAACAAAAACTACTGCTGTCTCCGTAATCTTCAATAGTTTTATAACCCAGATGATTAAAAGCAAAAACAATATTCCTGCAAGGCATTACTACATAATTACGCATATGCGGCACCAAATACCGTAAAAGTTTCATCATGCTAGTTTTTCCACAGCCCACAGGACCAGAAAGTAAAATTCCTTTTTTAGGATCCATTTCGTATTTCTCACAATAATTTCTATCTTTTATGAAATAATTACATAGCTTGAATAAGACATTTTTATCTTCTTTATAAATTTTAAAATTCGGACCGAATAGGATTTTGCCTTTTGCCTCCAGATATACCATAATTTTCGGGAAGTCGTAGATTATTTTGGTACCGTCGAAACTTCCCAAGGAATATTCAATTCCATCTTCAATAATACTAGAGGGGTTCGTCATAATTCTTGTATTTACTAGTTTTCAAGTTATCTCGTTTTTGAAATGCTGCCGGAGTCCTTTCAAATTCGTTTGCTTTTAGCATCCAATTTTCCGCTGTTGCATGCCAATCGATAATTTTGATTTCATTTCTGAGCTTCCATCCGATTGACCGGTAGTGATTATAAAATTTTTTTCCTTCAATAGCAGACCAATTTTTATTTTTAAAATAAATTAAAACATCATTTTCATTTTGGGGGAGCTCTAGTTTATTAATGTTTATTTTTTGTTTATTATAGTTTATTAAAGGAGTTAATGCTTGTTTACTACTTGTTTCATACGTGTTCATAGCTTGTTTAATACTTGTATCAAAAATGAGCATGTTAACTCTGCTTCCCTTATAGGGATTATAAGATGGCAGATATTGAATGTATTTTTGTTCATGCAATTTTTTCATACAACGATGGTAAGTTGGGTTAGAACCAATTTTTCCCATTCTCATAATTTCTTCTCTATGGATATAGAAGCTATTTTGGAATCTATGAATATTCCAGGTTTGGAATAAGGCCATGTACAAACTTATGTGAGTGGCATTAAGACTGGAATCCCTTGAAAACTGCTGAAATACAGCATTCAAATGCGTTATATAATTCATATCTCAATCATTTTTTACAAGGTTATTTGCAAGTACTTTCTGAATTGCTGCGGAATCATAATAAATAATTCCTCCTATCTTACTGAAGGGTAGTGTGCCGTTAATTCTAAAATTGTTAAGTGTTCCGGCACTAATTTTCAGCATTTCTCTGACTTGTGTAGATTTCAGCCATTTTTTTGAAACATGTCCCGATTCTTTTTCAAGTAGTTTTTGGATTTCTTCAAGGAGCTCCATCTTGAACTCCATTAAATCTTCTGTGGTTACAATTGATGTTGGCATAATTAAATGTTTTTAAAACAATCCCACCGCAGGTTAAAAGGTTTAAAGCGATGGGATTGCTTTGGTTTGACTTTTAATTACAAAATTGAAGCAGTTAGATGAATAAAAATCACCATATCACCGGACTCCGGTAAAAATTTAACATTTCTAAAATAAATATAAATGGAGCTATTAAGAAGAAAGTTGAATAATTTTATAACGCAAATCCCTTTAAAAAACCTGAATTTATTTACAATGATGAATACCGAAGATTATCCAGGTAGGGTTGTTTTTTAACATCTTAAATAATAAAACAGCAATTTTTTGAAAGGTTCAATATTCGGAATCCCTCATCTTAGTGAGTAGATTGATAGATAACTCCTCTAAAAATGGAGTGCGGCTTTTCTTCCTAGACTTTAATTCTGAAAAAATTTTATATATATCTCCTGGATCAAAATGAAATATAATTTTGAAAAAGGCCGCAATATCTTTTAAATCAGTCTTTCCATTATTAAAAACCTTTTGTTCATGAAGTGCATAAATAAGTTCTGTTAAACCCGCTTTAGATCCTGTCCACTTAAGTTCATTCTTGCCTTCGGAAGTATCTGAAAAATCAGAATCCAAGCTCTGTAACTGTTGTTTAAGAAATTTTATGAAAAGTTTATTTGCTTTTAGTTCCCCCAACAGGAGATCGTGGGAGGTATTAAAATCAGGATCTCTAAAATGGAGTAAAGCTTCTGTAATCACTATATTATTAAATTCTCGAGTAAAATAAAACGAATCCAGATAACTTTGATTAGTCTCTATATACTCGACAAATTCTGAATTGATCAAAAAGAATTTGTTCAATTTTTTAAGTTTTGTATTAATAAATTCTGTCAAAAATTTCTTTCCGCCTTTTGGCGCTTGAACATAAAAGGAATGCAGCTTCGAATAGTAAATTAATTGGCTTAAGGGAAGTTGTTTCTGTGTTTTAAAAAAAAGGATTTCTGAAGAGATATCCTGGAAACCTCCAGAATTGATCTCTTTTCTATAAGATTCCAATATTATACGGAAATAATTAATAATTTCTCTGCAGACAACAAGCTTGTTGAGAAAAGTTCGTTCGATTCTCCAGATTTCAGCCTCTATTTCTTCTTTTGTAATCTGAAAGTCCATTTTTTTGATATTAAGAAGTATCATCTTAAATATCCGTCTATTTTTTAAGATCTGAAACCCGCTATACGTTCCATTTATAAAGAAACGGCGTCATTTATAAAGAATAGGAAAATAAATTATGGAAATCTGAATTTTAACTGGAAAGTACTATTTTAATTCTTCATGTTGGATTTGGCAAAACTGAAAATCTTGCTATACAGCCTTATCGTTTCATTATAATCACCAAAAGTTTCATGGCCAGAATTATAATCTATATCCATTAAAATAGCTGTATTTGCTGTATTGTATTTCTGAAGCTTGGCGATATACTTACCGTTATCCCATAGAGGAATCCGGTCATCATTGTAGCTTGGCATTATAAGCGTAGCTGGATAGTGGGTGTTAGGTTTAATATTTAAATAGGGGTCCATTTTTATTAGTCCCGCATATTCTGCACTGTCCTTTACAGTTCCATATTCTAGATAACTTGTACTGCTTGCCGTACTGGAAGATTCAAGGCCAAAAGGGTTTAATCGCGGTACTTCAGCAATAAAAGATGAAAAAAGATCTGGTCGTTCATTAACTGCCATTGCTGCGGTAACACCTCCCGCACTGCTTGTATATAAAGAAATCAAACCTTCTTTAGTAAGATTCATATATATTAAAGCTTCCGTACAAGCTATAAGGTCCTTCCATGAATTATATTTTAGATTTTTCATGCCCTGTTCATGCCACTCCTTTCCTTTCTCCCCTCCACCTCTAACATGCGGAAATGCTAGAATTCCTCCCTGTGCCGCCCAGTCTAAAAAAATCGGAGAGAAAAATGGGCTCAAGCTTTCACCATAAGCTCCATAAACAAAAATGAAGACTTCATTATCTGAATTCTTCTTGATCCCTTTTTTATATACCAATGACATGGGAACTTCTATTCCGTCATGCGAGCTGACCATTACTTGCTCAGAAATAATATCTGCAAAGTCATGGTATTCACTTTCAGTTGATAGAAGCTCTTTTTGAACATTACCTTTTTCATCTATTATATAGCGGATATAATCCGAAGTCCAGCCATCCAATCCTAATCCCATGTTATTATGAGAAAGAGATTCTCCAAAAAAAGAGATAAAGCCTGGCGTAAAAGGAAGGTCGAGTTCGGTAAGCTGATTCCCAGAACTTATTTTAAATAAGGAAACATTTGCACCGTACAAAGATCTTGTGAATAATATATGATCCTTAGTTAATCCAAAATTTGTAATTGGATCGTCTTTGGTTCCTTTTACTAAGATAATGGGATTATTAAAATCTGGACTTGAAATATTTATCTTTGCTAAGCTATTTCCCTTCAATTTTCCTTGGCGGAAAATAAACTCTTCCCCGCGCATTTCGCCTTGGTCATAGTATATTTTATCATCCTTTTTAAAAAAAGGTTTCCAATCTGGTTTTCCATTAATAACATCACTCATTTCAGCGATAAAACTGTCATAATAATCATCTGAGCTGGCCACATATCCAATAATAAACTTATCCTTGCTCGAGCCAATCTTTACTTTAGGATAAAAATCTGCTGAAATTTCTAAATTTGTATCAGATCCAAAAATTGGTGTAACATTTATACTATCCTCCCCTATTTTATGTAGTACTGAAAACGATTTTTTTTTAAAATCTGGCTTAGATGTGTCAACCTCTGGAAAATATAAATAGATAAAACCAGAGTTATCTGGTAGCCATTCTATTCCGCCAAAATCAGGATTTATATTTGTTATTTCATCATTTAGGAATTTGCCTGCTTCCAAATCGTATATTTTAATCTTACTGGAAAAATCATTATTTTCATTAAATCCAATGGCTATTTTTTTTCCATCGAAAGAAGGTTTAAGGTAGCTGATCTCTTTATCCCCACTAGCATAATGGTTAGGATCGAATAATTCTTTTTCCTCGGCATCAAGTTTCTGTTTATAAAATAATTTTTCCATTCCTAGACTGTCATCTTTTTTCAAGTAGAAATAATTTCCAGTCTCGTTTACAGTAATCATACTCACTTTAGATTGAGTAATATTTTGAAGTTGTTTAAATCTTTCCAGGTATTTCTGCATTGATTCAATGGTATCAAAATATGCTTCTGCCAAAGAATCCTGTAATTTGAACCACTCTTTAATTTTCTCATTTTCAATATCGTTTAGGTTATAAAAATCATCTGTAACTTTTACGCCAAATTTTATCTCATGTTTAATCTCCCCATTAATATTGGGATATATCAACTGGTTAATTTGTTTTTCCTGAGAATAACAAAATATTGGTAACAGGATCAGGTAATTGGTCAGAAAAAGTTTCTTAAATGTCTTCATAACTGTAGTTTTAAAAATTCCCGAGCCATTAAATTTGACTCGGGAATTTAGGAAAATGACACGATTAAATTTATACTCCTGCCTTGGGTCTTTTAATTTTGTCCCTATCTATAGGCCCATCCTCTCCCCCACCTCGAATTTTATCCAAATTCTTCAGTGCTCTTCCTTTGAAATCTTTTAGTACTTTTTTCATAATTTAAGTATTTGATTAATAAAAATTTACACTCACTAAGTAATCACAAATGAACACAATCAGCAAAAAATTTAAACCGTCATTTATAAATGGCGACTAGTTTCCCTCGATTTTAGTTCATTTAAAAACATTGAAGGAGAAACTCCAGTTTTCTTATAAAAAGCTTTGGAAAAAGATTCTCCTGTCTTAAATCCGAAAATTTCTGCCAAGCCCTGATGATTGTATTTTAATAAATCTGGATCCTTGCTAAGGCGATTGATGGCGGCTCTTATCCTCAGATCCTTAAGATAATTGGGGAAATTCACTTTTTTGTAATGGTTAATAATGGTTGAAAGGTATGTTGTGTTAGTGCCTAGATCATTGGCTAGATTGGACAAATCAAGATCTTTATTTAAATATCGGTCTGAATTTTCAAAGGCATTAAGTTTTGATAAGATCTCTTTTCTAATTTCTATTGGTACCGAAGATGGGTGCTCAGTAACTTGCTTCGTTTCATATATTTGAACTTCACCACCTTCCATTAAAATATTTAATCTTTTTCTTATGTTTCTTGAACGGAGGAAAAAGTAAATACCGATTAAAATAGCAATCCCTGCAAAAACAGCTATTCCAATTATATAAAAAGTTTTTGCTTCTAATTGTTTTTCAGCTTTCAGTTTTTGCCGTTTAAGATCGGGTATATCATATGCTATTACAACCTGATTATTCACATTTTCCTGAGCCGATGATAATATGCTATCATTATGAATCAATTTTTCTATGTATTCAATTTGCTCTTTATCGTTATCCTCAAGAACAGAAAAGATAATAAGCTGCTGATAAACATCCTTAACTTCTCCAAAAGGATCCCCAGATAAGGAAACAATAGAATCTATTTCTTTAAAATAAGCCATTGCAAGCTTATCATTTTTCAAATATTTTTCAATTTTTCCTAGGTAATAAAGTTTAATTGCTCTCTCGGTACCCTCTAATTTATTAATATATTTCAACAAGCTATCTTTTGATTTTTTGTAATCTTTCTGATAGTAATTTATCTGGGCATCAACAAGCACGAAATCCCTGAAATCATCAGTTTTTTTTAAAGATTCCGCCAGTTTCAAACCTTTTCGCACATAAAATTTTGCAGTGTCTATTTGTGATAATCTTAAGTAAGTAAGGGAAAGATTATATAACAAGGTGGAGTAATCTTCATAATACGCATCAGGAAAATTATCATTCTGCTTTAATAAGCTTAAGGACCGTTTATATAGATCAGCGGCGGCATAATGCTGACCATTAATATTTCGAATTGCTGCGATTGCCAGTGATATTTCCCCTTGGTCTTCTTTGTTTTCTTTTTCTAAGGCCAGATTATAGGCTTTTAAATAATTATCAAGTGCAGGTTGAAATTTTCCCTGATCATAAAACAAATTTGCTTTAAGGGTGTATCCCAGTGTAGGATAACTTTTATGATCACTATTTTGCGTAATAGAAATAATAGAATCTGCATAAGCTAAAGCGAGCTGCGGCTCTTCAATAAAAACTAAATGGTAGAATGCCCTTGCAAGTTCAATAGGATTATTTTCTTTTTTTGACTTGCTTACATGAATTCTGATTATATTTCGAAGTTCATCAAATTTTGATGCTTCCGCAGCCTCTGCTTCTATTATATGCAGTTGCTCATAAGTGGTAGTAATTGAATAGTCAGAAGGTGACTTAGTGTTTATAGTTTGTGAAAATCCCATCTGAGTTACACAAAATACGAGTGCTAGGCAGATAAAGGCCTGGAATCGAAAATATTGTATTAGAGAAGAGAAGATCATTCCTTATCATTTAAAATTCCTGATTTGACCATAAATGTCGAACTTGAAAAAAGACCCGGTCCATAAGCGTTACTTCATTAAGCAAAATTTCAGCAGTACCTTTCAACTCTTGATGAAATTGCAAATTTTTACCATACGATGTCCTAAGGTTACCAATATCTAGATAAACAATATAAGCAGGATTTTCACCTATTTTCGGTACTTCAGATATCGATCTTACCTTCGCTCTTACCAGGCCCCATTCACGGTATGGATAATTTTCAAGTTTCAAATTTACCTTTTGGCCGGCTTTAAGCTTACCAGAATTTCGTAATGGTACTTCACATTTCCCGATTAGGTTTTGCTGAATTAAAGGAACCACCGTGAAAATATTTTCGCCTTCGGTAATATTCTGATACTCTCCCCAAACTTCGAAAAATGAAAGCCGTCCCTCAATAGGGCTTTTTAGAAGATATTTATCTTCCCATTCTGTAATGGAATTAAGTAAATTTTGCCTGGATAGCTCTAAATCCATTTCTAATTTATTTTTATTCCTAGCAGAACTGTGTATGGTCAGTTTTTGTTTGTTTTGAAATCCGCTATTCTCTAACTTCAACTGGTTAAATTCTTGTTTTAATAAATAAAATTGCCGTTGTACACTTAAAAGTTCTTTTTCTGTTGTTTCCAGGTCCAGTTGAGATATCACACCCTTTTGAAACAACTGCTTATATCTACCAAAATTATTTTGAGAAACATCCAGGTTTCTTTCCATAGTAATTAATTCCTCTTTTTTGTTCTGAATTGAATTTTTCTGATTGAATAGTTCTGCTTTGATCTGTTCATCATAAATATTAAAATCCTGAAGAGATTCATCTAATATCAATTGCTGATAATTATTCCAAAAAGTATTATAATACAATTGGATATCGCTTCCTAAATGCAATTGTGGTGAAAAAGTTTTTGATAAAACTTCAAGAGAGTAAATTTCAACTAAGGAACTCTTTAGTTGATTTTTAAGATAAAGAATATCCTCTCTATTTCCGTTATTTTCTAATTCACCTAAAATATCACCTTTAATAACCGTATCTCCAGCTTTATAATTAATTGCCAAGATCTTTCCAGTATTTTTTGCCTTAATATGTGCTGGTGGATTATCTGAAGTAACCATGACATTTCCTTCAACCACTTCATTAAATGGGAAGAAGGAAGCAAAAAGGAGTATAAGAATTAACATTACAAAAATAAAGATAGTACCGTAGCGTAATATCCATCCAGGCTCCTTTTCAAGCTTACTATCTTTATTTGAATTAAACATTTTATAGTATTTATTTTAAAGTTGATTCTGTATTAATTGGTAATAAAAACCTTGCCGTGATAGCAGTTCCTGATGATTACCTTCTTCGACTACCTTGCCTTTATGCATGACTAGAATTTGATCCGCATTTTTTACCGTGGACAATCGATGAGCTATTATGACTACAGTTTTGTTTTTATAAAACTGATTTAAATTTTCAGTAATTACTTTTTCATTTTCCGCATCCAGAGAACTAGTTGCTTCATCGAAGAACAGATAATCAGGATTCTTATAAATTGCTCTTGCAATAAGTAATCTTTGCTTTTCACCTCCGCTTAATAGCTGGCCTTGCTCCCCAATTTTAGTCTGATATTTAAATGGCAGTTCATCAATGAAATTCGACAAATTTGCCAGTTTCACTGCTTTTTCAATTTCGTGTTGGTTCACAGGCTCTTGGGATTTAGATTCTGTAATGTTTCTTTCTATGGTATCATTGAAAAGTATTCCATCTTGTAATACCGCGCCACAAACCTGTCTCCATTTGTCTGCTTTAATATTCTCAAGATTTTGATCTCCAATGCTAATTTTTCCTTCAATGGGGTTATAAAGTTTTAGTAATAATTTCAGAAGTGTTGTTTTACCCGAACCACTGGCACCGACAATGGCAGTAACTTTACCTTGAGCTATGGTTATAGAAATATTATGAAGTATAGATCTTGAACTTACGGGATTGAATTTAAAACTTACGTTTTTAAAGACTATGTCACCAGGATCCATATAAAATCCGCTATAAGCATTTTTAACTTCAGGTTCTTGATTATGAATTTCGGATAACCTATCTAAAGAAAGTCTGGCTCTTTGATAACCTACAAGGAAATCCATGCTGTTTGAAATGGGAACATATAAACTTCCAACGATAAATTGAATCGCAAGCATAGTACCTAAGCTAATTTCTCCTGTTATTACAGCCTTTGCAGACCAGAATATAATAAGGATACTCGTAAATTCATTAATAAATTTACCTCCATTGATTTGTGCCTGATCTACTCTCAAAATACTTGATTGCAGCCCAAAAAGTTGGGTTTGATTTAGCCTCCATTCAGCTTTTCTTCTTTCCTCAGAATTATTTAGTTTGATTTCCAGAACACTTAATATTATTTGAAGGAATAAAGACTGATCTTTTCGGTTTAAATCGAATAGCTGATGATCCAGCGCCTCCTTTTTCTTCATAAATAACAATGACCATCCCATAAACAAAAAGGTTCCAGTAATAAAAATCATTAGAATGGAAGTATTGAAAATTCCCAGGATAATAGCAAAAATGAAAATTGTGAGTAGATCAAATAGAATTGTTAGTGATCTACCACTCAAAAATTCTTCTATTCTTTGATGATCATAAATGCGCTGCATAAAATCCCCGGTAGTTTTAGAATCGAAAAAGGCTATGGGAAGTTTTAAAATTTTATCCAAGTAATCAGAAATCATTGCGATTATAACCTTAGTTCCAATATGTAACAATATCCAATCCCTGATTATTCCTGAAGCAGATCTTACAAGAAATAAAAAAAGCTGTGCTATAACGATGAGGGATATAAAATTAATATTCTCATAGTTAATCCCGTAATCAACGATACTTTGAGTAAGAAAAGGTAAGATTAATTGAACAACAGAAGCGATGAACAATCCTAGAAAAACCTGATAGATATATTTCTTATACGGTTTCAGATAATCGATTAGAAATCCTAAACCCTGCGCTTTGATATCTTCTAAATCTTGTATAGAAAAATTTTGATTAGGTTCAGCCAAGAGCAATACGCCTTCATTATTTTCTTCTACCCAGCTATTTCGAAATTCAGCATGAGAGTATTTCATTCGTCCTAGAGCAGGATCTGATACAAATACATTCCTTTTATCTGTTCTATACACTACCAAAAAATGATTGTTTGACCAATGAGCGATTGCAGGCAGTGGCACTTCATGAAGAAGCTCATGAATAGTTGCCTTAATCCCTATGGAATCGATTCCTATTCGTTTTAAGGCATCGGAAAGACCTGCCAGAGACACACCTCCTTTTTGAAGACAAGATATTTCCCTGAGATAATTCAAATTATAATTTCCTCCATAAAAATCTGTAATTATTTTTAGGCAGGTGGGACCACAGTCCATCTGATCGAGCTGGCGATAAACCGGAAAATCATTGGCTCCAAACATATTATATAATTGAAAGTCAGAACACTAAATTAATTTAGAAAAATGATAACTGTAGACGAACTAACTATCCATTTATAAATGACGGTAAATTCAACTAAAAATTATATACCTATCTATTGGGGAAAATAGATGTTATTATGGGGGAGAAAGGAAATAAACTTAAAGTATGGAGCTTTGTAAAAACTTAATAATTATAAATTTAAGATTTTATCAGAAATGAATTGCAAATTCTAAACATTATTTTAATATCATCTTAATTGATGAAATTTGCTAGACAGAACTGACCACTACTCAATTATCGAGATAGACATTTTTCATTAAATTTCAAAAATTTATTACACTGTCTAATGCCTCATCGGCATCTCTATGTATAAAATTGGCCTGGTAATTTAAAGTAGTTTTTAAATCACTGTGACGATAAAGTTTCTGTAACATTAGAGGATGTATCCTATCTCCTGCAATATTTCCAAAACTATGTCGAGCAATATGATTGGATAAATTTTTATCTATGCCACTTTGCTGAGCAATCTTCTTAAGATATTTATTCAAAAGCTTAGTAGCATTTTTGGTTTTAATATAGATTTTTTCTGAATCCTTAGAATCAATATCTTTTAAAAAAGGAAATAAATATCCATTATTAATTTTTTGGTCTTCTCTATAGTAATTAATTATGCACTCAGCCTTATCGGGAATTTTAAGACTTAATGCTTTTTCATTTTTATTCATTACATAACTCAAGTTTCGCACCAGAGTAGTTTTATGCAACAGCTTGATATTTAAATTCATGAGTATTTGTTATTAATCCAAAATCTTCAATATTTGATATTATTTGGCAGGTAATATATTCAATATCAATTGATTCTACTAGTTTTTCCAAAACGGTCAGTATTAAGTCGACAACTGCTAATATCCTGATATTTAACTTGTTTTCGATATAATCTTGTTTCAAATCTCTGAACAATCCGCCTATGGTTTCATAAGCCTCCATCCTGTATCGGATGCTTGTGAGTAAATACTGGGTCATTGTAATTGTTATTTGCGCAATTTGAACATCAAAATTGGTGGACTGGCATTTCCCTAGCCCAAAGAGCTGTTTGGCTTCTTTAAAGAAGACTTCAATTGACCATCGAATACTATATACTTCAATTGCTTTTACGAATTTTAATGCTGTATCAGTCGTTATCAACGTGTGCCATTTGCCGTTTTTTCCACGTCTTGAAATAAACACGGCAACCTTAAGTCCATCAATTTCAGTTATGTAGTGGTGGTAGTGGTAATTAAATCTACGGCACCGCTTTGGTTTTGTTTTCTGTTTTTTGAGCTGTGACAATGTTCTAACCTTTGATTTAACTTCAATTTTACTATTGTATTTATACATCCCAATAATATGGGCCGTCTCACAAATACTTCGCAACTTTTTAAGCAACCCTACACTTGTAAACCAGGTATCCATTAAAATGTAGTCTACTGGGATTTTACGCTTTACAACCCTTGAGAACATTTGCACTACTAGGTCTGTCTTCTTTTTATTGAGTTCCTTATACCTCTTTGCCGCAACTGTCTTGCTACATCTTGGTGTCTTCTTTTGGGCCTTGCGCTGCTTTGCCGTTAGGCCATATTTTAATTTGGATGTCTTGCTCTCACGGTGCAAACTAAAATCGATGGGGATAAAAACACTTCCGTTCCAATACCCTGCCACAAATAGTTTGAAGCCCAAGTAGTAGGTTTTTGATACATGGTTGTAGATCTTTGAGACCCCCTCAATGGTCTTTCCTGTTTTTGGAAGATCCGTGTCATCAAAGATCAAGCATCTTGTAGCGGCTGCCGAAGGTGTGAAAAGTTCATCTTTCAATAAATACTGCTTTACGAACTGAGCCAAAAAAGCTCTCCAGTTGATTTTTTGATTAGCTAGAATCCGATAGTACGAATCTTTTCCACATTTACTCAATTCCGTGCCCTTATTGGCTGTAAGTCCATAAATGGAATTGACTCCAAGAAGTGGTAAAATTAAAAGCGTAGAGATCAAGCTCTCGAATGAAAAACCTGCCTTCTTGCACCAACTGAACCGGCTTTTTATTTTATCAAAACCTAAAATATTCAGATGTGACTGTAAATATTCTGAACTCACCCAAACCTTAGTAAACTTTCCTTTTAATTCTTGGGTTTTTGCAATATCTTCGTGTTGTAGCATGTTTTGTACTTTATGTGTGGTAACCTAAAGATACAGTAAAACCAAGGGTTTCCCTTGGTTTTCATGCTATTTATTATCGCTCAAAGCCTGTAAACAATGGGTGCGAAACTTGAGTTACATAATAGAGCCGATTATTTTTGAAATCTGTCCATCTTAATTTAACAACATCAGATATACGAATTCCGGCAAAATAAAAGGAAAATAACCAAATATTACGAGTATGCCAGATAAAAGAAAATTTCTCAAAATTTAAATTTTCAATTTTCTCAACTTCATCTATAGTCAATCCTATTTTATTACCAGAACCAATTCGGATTTTTTCTTTTTCTCCGGCGAAAGGATAATATTTTTGAGCAATTATTCCTTCCTTAATGGCGATGTTGAACATTGTCCTAATGAAAATAAGCTGATTGGTAACAGTTCTTTTGCTTTGACCAAGATAAGAAACACAAAAGATTTTATATTTATTCAGAAATGCCTGATCTATGTCATAAAACTTCAAATTTTTATTTTTTCTGAAATCATTTACCCCATCATTCCAAGAGTATCCCGGTTTTTTCGAATTACTTATCCGTTTCTTGCGGCGGTCCATGATTCCCTTAACGACTGTAGTTTTATTTGAAGAAGATTTAACTTTCAAAAACTCTTCTAAATTATAGAGACCAGATAGCTCTGATTTCGCTACCGAAAATATGCCAGTGTCATATTTATTTTGAACTCTCTCAGCAGCTACTGCAAAAAAAGATCTGGATCCTCCTGGACCTCTTAATTTTTGTTTAACTTGTATTGGGGTAATGCTTACTTTAGAATCATAATAAATATCATTTGCTTCAGTTAATTTTTTCATCAAAAAATTATTCAGCTTTCTAAAATTTGGATGGCTCGCTTTAACTTTTCCTGCTACTTTATCCCAATCTTTTTCAAGTACATATTGGCTCAACCAATGATAATTAGTCTTGTAATTTTCACTAATTCTCAATGCAAGTGGAATTGTACCATCCTTTTTAATCATATTCTTCCTTAATACAATTTTGATGCTCGCCATAATTTAAATTTACTCAGAATTTTTTCAATTTTATTAGTACAGAATAAGTACATAATAGGAACTTTCCATTCAAGTAAAATTGAATACAAATATAATATAAAGATCTGTAAATGATATAGGTTATATGCTTTTAGTTCGATTTACATAATCTAACCTTCAAGTTCATAACCCAGAGGTCACGAGTTCAAATCTCGTTCTCGCTACTTAAACCGATCAGAAATCATATTCTGATCGGTTTTTTTATTCTCATAATTTTCTTTTCTGTTTTTAAGTTATATCTTAATACTTAATTTCTTGATATTTCAGGTTTTAATCTATTTTTTGATGCAGCATATTGTTATTCTTACCGGTGCCGGAATTAGTGCAGAAAGTGGGCTTAAGACCTTTCGTGACTCTGATGGACTTTGGGAAGGACATGATATCATGGAAGTTGCTTCTCCCGAAGGCTGGGATAGAAATACCGAGAAAGTACTAGATTTTTACAATCAGCGCAGAAAACAATTACTAAAAGTGGCTCCAAATAAGGCTCACAAAGCCTTAGTGAAACTGGAAGCCAAATATAAGGTGAGCATTGTCACTCAAAACATAGACGATCTGCACGAGCGAGCAGGAAGCTCCAGAGTTATTCATCTTCATGGCGAATTATTAAAAGTGCGGAGCACTTTTGATCATGATTTGGTAATGGATTGGAAAAATGATGTGAAAATTGGTGATTTTTGTGAACACAACTTTCAATTACGTCCACATGTGGTTTGGTTTGGAGAACCAGTACCCATGTTTCCTATGGCAGCAGATCTCGTCCAAAATGCAGATATATTAATAATCGTAGGCACCTCTATGCAAGTATATCCGGCAGCAGCTTTGTTGGATTTTGTTGAAGAAAATGTACCTATATATTTTGTAGACCCCAAACCGGCAATACGCCCTCGGGATTCTACGATTATAATTAATGAGCAGGCAACTATTGGTGTTCCTAAATTGGTGCTGGACCTATTACAAAATAGCTAAACCCCACTATCAATAAAATTCTCCTTAGCAGTATAAATACACTTAAAAATATCTTTAGATCTGGCTTTCTAAAATTGTTAAAGGCTTACCTTTGAGCCTTAATTTATAAAAGCTGTATTGAATGACACCTCTTAGTGCAATTTCTCCAATTGATGGAAGATATCATCAAAAAACAAAAAATTTATCGGCGTATTTTAGTGAGGAAGCTCTAATAAAATATAGGGTTCGAGTTGAAATTGAATATTTTATCTCCTTATGCGAGTTGCCTCTTCCTCAGTTAAAAAATATAGACACTTCTGTTTTTCCAAAGTTGCGCGACATCTATAACAATTTCACATCTTTGGATGCTTCAGCTATCAAAGAAATTGAAAAGACAACTAATCATGATGTAAAGGCAGTAGAATATTTTATAAAAGAAAAATTTGAGGATCTTTCTTTAAGTCAATTTAAAGAGTTTATCCATTTTGGACTTACCTCTCAAGATATAAACAATACTGCGGTTCCTTTAAGTTTAAAGGAAGCAGTTTCTAACGAATATATTCCAGCACTTACCGAAATAATTGAAAAATTAGAAAGCCTAAGTGAAGACTGGGCAAATATTCCATTATTAGCAAGGACGCATGGGCAACCCGCTTCCCCTACTCGCTTAGGGAAGGAAATGAAAGTTTTTACTACCAGATTGAATGAACAATTAAAGTATTTGAAAAACATTCCAAATGCTGCTAAATTTGGAGGTGCAACAGGAAACTTTAATGCTCACAAGGTAGCTTATGGAACAATAGATTGGAAAAAATTTGGATCTAGTTTTGTTCAAGACACTTTAGGTTTGCATCATTCTTTTCCAACTACTCAAATTGAACATTATGACCATATGGCAGCATTGTTTGATGCCCTAAAACGGATTAACACGATCCTAATAGATCTTGACAGGGATTTCTGGACCTATGTATCTATGGATTATTTTAAGCAGAGTATAAAAAAAGGAGAAGTAGGTTCTTCTGCAATGCCACATAAAGTGAATCCTATAGATTTTGAAAACAGTGAAGGAAACCTGGGAATAGCAAATGCTATTTTCGAACATTTATCTTCTAAATTACCTGTTAGTAGATTACAACGTGATCTAACAGATAGTACTGTTTTAAGGAATATTGGTGTGCCTATTGGGCATACTCTTATTGCATTTCAGTCTACGCTGAAAGGTTTAAACAAGCTTCTTTTAAATGAAGAAAAAATAAAGATAGATCTTGAAAATAACTGGGCTGTGGTAGCAGAAGCAATTCAGACGATTTTAAGAAGAGAAGGATATCCAAACCCTTATGAAGCACTTAAAGGTTTAACAAGAACCAATGCAGCTATAACCAAACAAAGTATGGGAGACTTTATTGAAACTCTTGAAGTATCTCAGGAGATCAAAAATGAATTAAAAGTAATTACTCCACAAAACTATACGGGTATTTAATACCTGTATTATACGCAACAAAAAAGCCCTTGAAAAGAAATTTTCAAGGGCTTTTTTGTTGTTGTGCAATGCACTGTTTGATTTACAACTGGTCACTAGAAAGCATCTTGGAAATACCTTCCAGACCACTCATATCTATATCTCCTTTTTGAAGAGATCTCACCAATTGTAAAATATCTGATGGATTCATATTATCTCCTAAGATTCTAGCGATTCCCATCCCCTTCGATTCATCTTCACCATAAACTATAATTTCATCTACAGCCTCCTCACTACCAGTATAATACAAAGTCATTTTAGAGTTTCCACCACCATATTTCATTAAAAGCTGATATTTTTCATCCTTTAGTATATTAGATATCTTAGCTTTTTCAGCCTCTATTTTTGTTTGATTTTCCTCCTTCTTAGGTATCGCTAAAATATTGATCTTCTTAACGGTTTCCAATGTCTTTTTCTGGTCCTCAGTCAATTTTTCTGTATTAGCAAATAGACTAGTTGGAACATCTACAGCTACAAACTCCTTGTCACCTTGATTATCCACATAATATTCTTGTAAACTTTGATTATTATCACAAGACATCAGAAGAATAACTGTGCATAAAAGAGTTATTTGTTTAAAAATCTTCATGATTTATATTTTAGATTTTTTATTTACTTTTTTTAACTCTTCAGCACCTGGAACTTTTAAGTCAGTTGCCAATTTAGAAAGTTGTGTAAGATCTATATCCCCTGTTATACTTAAGATCATAGAAATTGGCTTTCCGTCTTTTTCTCCATCCATGAACATAAAAAGTTCACTTACAAAATTATCGTTTCTACCAGGTTTAGAATAAAATTTAATATTCTTCCCATCTTCATTTACTCTCATTAACTGCTCTAATGATCCTTTACTTAAATAAGAAGCTACATCAGATTGCATTTGCGAGCGTACTCCCGGTGCCGAGCTAGTGAACATTCTTATTTCCTTTAGATTCTCAATAAGCTTAATATATTGTTGTGCTTCTGGATCTGTGGAGCTTAAGTCTACTTTAGCCAATAACTTGAACATTTTACTGGTCATGATCATGGCATCTACTTCTTTCATATTTTCATATTTCTCAAAACTCTGAGAATATCCTAGAAGTGAAACTAAACTTAAAGCAATAACTAAAATTGATTTTTTCATGGTATTTGATTTATTATTGTTCTTTGATAAATTTGTTTTTGGTTTTATTGAATTCATTTAAATATTTTAGATCTTCTCTTCCATCACTAAAAACATCTGCTACCATCTTTAGTGTTTCTTTGGTTTTTAAATAAGCTTGTTCAGGGTCTTCTATAGTTCCTAAATTTTGATCTTCTAATTTCTTATTAGTTAAATCGTTAAAAAATAAAAAACTCATTATTATTAAAATACTTGCAGCAACTCCTGCATAGGCCCATTTTCTTTTAGGAGTAGATTTTAATTGGGAATCTTTTGGATACTTGATCTTTCTTGATTCAGTATTAAAATTGAAAATACTTTTATAAGCGATAAATTCTTCAGGAACTTCATTAGTGCTGAAATACTTCTTTAAATCCCTTTCTTCTTGAAGAGACGTCTCTCCCTCTTCATATTTCTGCAATAAATTTCGCAAATTATTTAATTCCATATCCATGCATTTTAAGTAGTTCTTCTTTTATTTTTTTTCTAGCTCTAGAAAGCGTAACCCTAATTGCCGGTTCATTCATCTTAGTGATTTCAGCTATTTCGCTATAATCATACTCTTCAATATCCCGCAACTGAAAAATCACTTTTTGCTGTTCCGGTAGCATTTCTAAGATTCTTTCTATGTGCTTAATCTCATCATTTAACTCTGCCTGAGAATGCACCGATAATTCATTACTATCATAGTTACTGTGAATTATGCTTAAATTATTATTAGACCTAGCTTTTAATTGATCCAAACAGTAGTTTTTAGTAACCGATATCATAAAGGCTTCTATATTGGCATAGTCCTTGACCTTATCCTTTCGATTCCAGATCTTTAAGATCACTTCCTGAGTTGCATCTTCTGCTGCTTCTTTCGATACAAGCAAACGAAGTGCCAAACGGAACATTTTATCTTTGACGGGATCTATTAACCTTAAAAAGGTATGATGTTTCATTAAGTTGGTTGGTTTATTTATAACCCTCTTATACTTTAGACGATTTGAATCAAACTTTGTAACAACAATTTTGTATTTATTGCAAATTTGTCTTTATTTTTAGAATCTTAATTAAAACTACTATGAAAATTTTTAAAACCGTACTACTTACCCTGCTTTTTGGCACAGTTTTTACCTCCTGTTCTAGCGACCAAGATGACGAAAAACCAGCTGTAGCCATTGGGCCAACACCTGAGACTGTCGATCTAACGGTAGAAAATTTTGTTTACCGTGGTATGAATGAAATATACTTATATAAAGCTGATGTTCCTGTTTTAGCAGATGACTTTTTTGCAAACGAAGTAGAAAAAAATGATTTTTTAGATAATTTTGCTTCGCCTGAAGATTTGTTTTATGATGGTTTAACGGCTTCTCAAGACAGGTTTAGCTTTATTGTTGATGACTATGTTGAACTTGAAAACACTTTTAGTGGAATTAGCAAAACTACTGGTTTATCTTATGGGTTAGTAAGGTATTGCCAGGGATGTAGTGAGGTATTTGCATTTGTTAGATATATATTACCAAATACTCCAGCAGCAGACTCTGGTCTTAAACGAGGAGATATTATAACTAGAGTTAATGGGCAACAAATTAATGACACTAATTTTGGAAGTTTATTTGCTCCAGACTCATTCACTGTAGGTCTTGGTACCTTAGAAGGAGATACCATTACAGATACCGATGAAACATTTGATCTTACTAAAATAGAATACAATACGAATCCCGTATTTATTGCCAAGACATTGGATATAGAAGGGCAGAAAGTTGGTTATTTAATGTATAATAGTTTTACTGCAGATTATGATCCACAATTAAACGATGCCTTTGGAAAATTTAAGGCAGATGGAGTAACAGATCTTATCTTAGATTTAAGATATAATGGCGGTGGATCTGTACGTACAGCAACAGATCTAGCTTCTATGATAACCGGTGGTTTTGCTGGTGAATTATTTATGAGAGAACAATGGAATGCGGAGTATCAAGCATTTTTTGAAAGCGATGCACCAGAAAGGTTATTAAATAACTTCAATACTACTTTAAAAACTGGAGAAAATATAAACAGCCTTAATTTGAGTCAAGTGTATGTGATAACTACAAATCGCTCTGCCTCTGCAAGTGAGTTGGTAATAAATGGATTAAATCCTTATATTAATGTAGTACAGGTAGGAGAAACTACTACTGGAAAATTCCAAGCTTCTGTTACACTTTACGATTCACCCAATTTTGGGAGAAATAATGCAAATCCTACCCATACGTATGCTATTCAACCATTAGTTTTGAAATCTGTAAATTCTGCAGGAGTTTCAGATTATGTAAATGGATTAGATCCAGATGTAGAAATCTCGGAGAACTTTAGAGAACTTGGTGTACTTGGTGATGTGAGTGAGCCATTATTAAATGCCGCTGTAAATACTATTTTAGGTAATAGAATAAGTATTGATAACAACTTTAAAAAGTATGAGTTTGTTGGTGAAAGCACTATGAAAGATCTTGACTACCAAAAAATGTACATAGATAATGTACCTGCTTTGATGGAAAAATAATTTCAACACATATCTCAATACAAAAGGGTTTCAACTAAGTTGAAACCCTTTTTGTTTTATTTTAAGCTAGCAATCAAGAACTCCAGGGTTGGACCACGAGGTATAGATTTCAGAAAATAGTTTTATGATCTCAATACAAGCTTCGAGAAATTAAACCCTCAATGAGCTCAATGAGGATTTAAAAATTTAATGCCAATCCAAATCTTGCATTTCTACCACGTGTGTTAAATCTATATATTTCTTCATAATCTTCGTTGGTTAGATTACTTATACCTCCAAAGATCTTTATATTTTCATTTACTCTGTGGCTTATATAAAAATCTAGCACATTATAACTTTTTAATGTCACCTCTTTACTTTCAAAAGTTTCATTATCGAAAAATGAATCGGTTCTATCATCATTAAATTGATAGGTCAAGGATGCAAAAGAATTAGTTGAAATATTATAATTAAGAGAAGCATTTAACTTGTGCTTTGGAATTCTCAAAGCAAATCTTTCTTCAGCTTCAGTAAAGGTGTAATTGGTTTTAAACCTCAGTTTATCAGAAAATGCATAATCCAGCTCTAACTCTACTCCACTTGCATTGAACTTTTCATCTATATTTCTATATTCAGAAATAAAGTTAACAGGATCTACCGTTACAAAATCTATATAATTGGTTGTTTCTCTATTAAAATAAACCGCACTAAACCTAAGCGCCTCTGAACTGAATTCTAATCCTGCTTCAACTGTAGCACTTTCTTCTGGATCTAAACCTATATTCCCAAAAGTACTGTCATACAATTGAAATAATGAAGGAGTGATATACGCGGTGCTATAAGAAGCCAAGGCCTTTAAATTGCCATTTTTTAGTTTAAGGTTATAAGATGGATTAATATTATATACCAAATTTGAACCATATTCACTATGAATATTTAGCCTAGCTCCGGTGTTTATATTAATTCCATTTCCAGATATATAAACCATATTTACATAAGGATCTATAATATCAAAATCTGCAACATCCTCACTTACCGTTTGCGCAAATTCGGTTTCTCCAAAAGGGATGCTATAACTATTAAAACTGCTGAAGACTCCGTTTAAACCAATAATAGTATGGAATTTATTATTGAATATATATTTATTATGAGCATCAAAAGCATAGACTTTGCTGTCATATTTACTTGGAAAATCAGAAATGATCTCACGTTTTAGTTCAGAATAACTATCGCTAAATATGAAGCTTCCATTTTTATAAGTGGCAACCCAGTGACTCCCCGTTCTAAACTGCTGACTATCCAAAATGTTATCTGCATCTGCATACATAAAGGCATCATCAAAAGAAGACTCAAAATCGTCGTAATTTCCGTAGAAGTAGAATTTTAACTTTTTACTTATCTTATATCCAACTCTTGCATACACATTGTATTTAGAAAATGGATTATCTTCAAAGTTTTCCTCCTCATTTTCTGAAGCTACCGCAGACATGTTTTCTGAATGTCTATTGCTAAAATTAACCTGATAATCGAATTTCGAAAGCTTTCCACTTAGCCCAACAGAATTATCAAATTGAGCAATGTTATAGTTTGCATTATTTTGAGTTTGATTAGTTCCCAATACAGATTGCAGTTGCAAACCTATCTTTTTATCAACTGGAGATTTTGTAGTGATATTAATAACCGCTGTAGCAGCACCAGAACCGTAAAGTGTGCTAGATGCACCTTTAATAATTTCTATGGAAGCTACCTGATCTAGAGGCAAAAGACGTAAATCGAAATCGTTCGATATTGCCGAAGGATCACTTAATTGTACACCATCTACTAATATAACCACCTGACGGTTTCTCCCTCCCCGAACATAATATCCTAAATTCTGTCCATCATTACTTCGGGCTCCATTAATCTCAATACCACTTACCCTGTTTATTACTTCAGGCAAACTTTGTCCGCTGCTTCTTTCCAGTTCTTTAGTGGTTATTTTCGTAATAACCTTCCCGCTGTTCTCGCGTTTCAATTCAAATTTAGAATCGATCAGGACTACTTCATCTAAAGTGTCCACTGCTGTTTCTTTTTGTTGTCCATAGAACAATCCGGTGCACAACAAGGCACCACAAATCCATAATTTTTTTAGCATAATTAAATTTTTGCCAGGAAAAAAGATGTAGAATGACCTACACCAAACTTTTATCCCGAAAGTTTGACATTAGCGAATGTTGGCAGGTCTCCTGGCTTGTGTCCTATTGTTTACCTTCCCATGCATTCGCACAGTGGTTTTAAGAAGTAGTAACAATAGACATCCCAATTATCCCGATACTATCGGGAAGGGACTAAACTTACAGTTGCGGGAACAGCTTTGGATTTTTTGTTTTCTGAATAATTACTTCGGAAAACAAGTCACCAAATTCCCTTTTAATTGATGCAAAATCGAATTATCGAAATGGCATCAAACCAAAAATTCAGCGCGAAATTAAACATTTTTTCATCTTCGGCTTTATAAAATTTAAATAATATTACTTTTGAGCCTTAAACCGCTAAACTTTGAAAAAACTATATTTTCTTTTATTTCTTGTACTTCTCTCTTCTTGTAAAAACGAAGAATCTAAGATTGGCAAATCAAATCCAACGGGAAAAACCATTTTTGTTGAATATGCCAAGGGTTTTGAAATAGAGCAATTTGATGGTTATAAATTGCTTACTGTAAAAGATCCTTGGCCAAAAGCAGATAAAAACTTTACCTATTTGTTAGCTGAAAAAGAATCAAGCATCCCATCTGAGGTTAGATATGATCTCAAAGTAACTATTCCTGTTCAAAAAATTGTTGTCACCTCTACCACCCACATTCCTTCTATAGAAATTCTAAATGAAGAACAAAGCTTGGTAGGTTTTCCTGGACTTGATTATATCTCTTCAGAAAAAACTAGAGCTCGCATCTCTAAAGGTCTTGTTGCCGAATTGGGCCAAAATGAATCTATGAATACTGAAATACTTATTTCGTTAGACCCAGACTTAGTTATAGGTTTTGCTATTGACGGAAACAATAAAACGTTTAGTACCATCCAGAAAAGCGGAATTCCTGTGATCTATAATGGAGATTGGACAGAAGAATCCCCATTAGGCAAAGCAGAATGGATCAAATTTTTTGGAGCATTTTATAACAAAGATGAACAGGCTGCAGCAGAATTTATTGAAATTAGAAACTCCTATCTTGAGTCAAAAGAATTGGCAAAAAACGCAAAATCTAGTCCTACAGTTTTAAGTGGTTCTATGTATAAAGATCAATGGTATGTCCCTTATGGAAACTCTTGGCAAGCCAAATTTATTGAAGATGCCAACGCCAATTATATTTACAAAGACACCAAAGGTTCTGGTAGTATTGCATTATCTTTTGAAAGTGTTTTAGATAAAAGTAAAGATGCAGAGTATTGGGTAGCTCCGGGGCAATTTCAATCTTTTCAGCAATTATTGGAAACTTCTTCCCATTATGAACAATTTAAGGCCGTACAAGACAAAAAGGTCTTTACCTACAGTAATTCTTTAGGCACAACTGGAGGAGTAATTTATTATGAGCTAGCTCCCACAAGGCCAGATCTGGTTCTAAAAGATCTAATTTCCATATTTCATCCAGAGTTATTACCAGATTATAAGCCAACTTTTTTTAAAGCCCTGCAATAAATGCCGTATACAGCAAGATACAAAGGACTTTTATTATTGCTTTTTGTTTTAGTGGTATTAATGGCGCTTGTAAATGTTAGCCTTGGATCTGTAGAGATTCCTTTAAAAGATATTTTCAGCATCTTATTCACAAAGGGAACAAGCCAAGAAAGTTGGCAATATATAATTTTAGAGTACAGGCTACCAAAAGTATTTACAGCAATCTTTACAGGCTCTGGACTTGCGGTAAGTGGATTATTAATGCAAACACTTTTTAGAAATCCACTGGCGGGACCTTATGTTTTAGGATTAAGTAGTGGCGCCAGTTTGGGAGTGGCAATAGTAATTATGGGAGCATCGGTTTTTGGAGTAGGAACCGCAGCTTTATTACTTTCAAAATGGAGCTTAGTGATCGCTTCAAGTTTAGGAAGTTTACTAGTACTTATAGCCGTTTTATTGGCTTCAGCAAAACTAAGGGACACTATGGCAATTCTTATTATAGGCCTGATGTTCGCCAGTCTAACCGCTGCGGTGGTAAGTGTTTTAGCCTATTTTAGTCCGGCAGCACAATTACAGCAATACATCTTCTGGTCTTTTGGAAGCCTTGGGAATTTATCCTGGCAGGAAGTTTCAATTTTGGCGATTTTCTGGTTCCTAGGAATAGTTTTGGCAGTATTTTGTGTCAAGAATTTAAATACGTTACTGTTGGGTGAAAACTACGCAAGAAGTCTAGGAGTTAAAATAAGTACCAATAGGTTTATAATAATTATTGCTACCAGTTTACTAGCAGGTAGTATCACAGCTTTCGCAGGACCAATTGCTTTTGTAGGTCTTGCAGTGCCTCATTTAATACGGCAAGTAATTCCAACAAATGATCATAAAATTTTGCTGCCTGCTGTAATTTTTGGGGGAGCAATACTTATGTTAGTTTGCGACATTGCCGCTCAATTACCCGGAACTGAATATACCTTACCAATAAATGCAATTACTTCAATAATTGGAGCTCCTGTTGTAATTTGGTTATTGATTAGAAAACGAAAATTTATATTTTAATATCAAAACATCTACTTCAAATAAAGTGATTACCGCCAATGATCTAAGCATTGGTTACCGAAATAAATCGGGTGATACCTGTATTGCTAGTTCTATTAACCTTGAAATAGAAGAAGGCGAATTGGTAGGGCTAATAGGCGTAAATGGTGTTGGGAAATCTACGCTATTAAGAAGTCTAAGCGGTGTGCAACCCTATCTAAATGGAGAAGTCTCTATTTTAAATAAGAACCTACAAAAACTTTCGTCCGAAGAGTTAGCAAAAACCATTAGTGTGGTGCTTACAGAACAACCGATATCCAAAAATTTAAGTGTTTCTGAATTGATTGCTTTAGGAAGACAGCCTTATACTAATTGGATAGGCTCTCTTTCTAAAGAAGACAGAAAAAAAATTCAAACCTCAATAGAACTGGTAAATATTGAAGCACTTAAAGATAAAAGATGTTTCGAGTTAAGCGATGGTCAACTTCAAAAAGTGCTTATCGCAAGAGCTTTAGCACAGGATACCCCTTTTATTATTCTGGATGAGCCTACCACTCATTTAGATATGTATCATCAAGCTTACGTGCTTAAACTTTTGAAGAAGCTAACGCAAGAGACAAACAAAAGTATTTTATTTGCAACTCATGAAATTAACTTAGCCCTTCAGCTCTGTGACAAAATAATAATCATGGAAAATGACAAAGTAATTGCTGGTTCTCCAAAGGAGCTTATCGAAAAAAATGCATTTTCAAACATTTTTCCTAGCGATCTTATTTACTTTGATAATGAATCGGTTTCCTTCAAAATAAGAACTTAGTAGATAAAGCGCTACTATCCAGAAGTTTGTTTTTTAAATCCTTTTTTTCCTTTGCTTCGTTTCTTTTGGATGAGCAAAAGAAATGAAGTGCAGAATAAAAAACAATTGGTTTAAGATTTTTGAAACAAAAACGATGGCCTTATTTTATTGATATTAAGCCCTTATTAATGCTTCTTATAAACTACTTTTTTAAAGTCATAGAAAAACTTTCTGATGTTACAGCAGATAAATTTAGAATTCAATATTATTCTCTTCAAAAGAAATTCAATTAAGTATATTTGAAGAAAGCGAATCTCTCTATGACTGATACTATTCTCACACCTCTCCTTTTCAGCATAGCTCTTGTCATGGGTATAGTGGTTGGGTATCTTCTTACCAAGCTTAAAATGAAAGCTAGTGTTGAAATAATTACTGCTGAAAATATTCAATTAAAACATCATTTAGAAGAAGTTAAAAATCAACATACCAGTATTTTAGAGGATATTAAAAAATCTAATTCTGAAGGCAAAGAACTTTTTGGAAAACAATTGAACAAAATTGAATCTGAGCGGGAATTTATAAGAAAAGAAAAGGATTTCTTGAGTACAGAACTAGCCATTAGAAACTCGGAATTTGAAAGCTTAGCACAAAAAAATTCTGAACAAAAAAAGGAAGTGGAACAATTACAGGAGAGATTCAGCAAAGAATTTGAAAATCTCGCAAACAAGATCTTCGATCAAAAATCGGAGAAATTCACTTTGATGAATAAAGAGAATATTCAGAATATATTAGATCCACTTGGAGAGAAAATTAAAAGCTTCGAGCAAAAAGTAGATAAAAATAACACAGATTTCATCCAAAGACATGCTCAACTAGGCGAACAACTAGTACATTTAAACAAACAAAATCTTAAGATAAGCGAAGAAGCCATCAATCTTACCAAAGCATTAAAAGGTGATAATAAAATGCAGGGAAATTGGGGAGAAATGGTACTAGAAAGGGTTTTGGAAAGAAGCGGGCTTCAGAAGGACAGTGAATATTTTGTTCAACAAAATTTTCAAAATGAAAACGGGAAAAGGGCGATGCCCGATGTAGTGATCCATCTGCCAGGAGATAAAAAAATGATAATCGACTCCAAGGTTTCTCTGAATGCTTATGAGCGCTATATGAATGAGGACGATGAATCTCAGAAATCATCGCATCTTAAGAACCATGTGATATCAGTTAAAAAACGGGTTGATGAGTTAGGTGCAAAGAATTACCATGCACTGTATCAAATGGAAAGTCCAGATTTTGTCTTGCTTTTTATTCCAATAGAAGCGGCCTTTGCAGTGGCTTCTAATAGCTATCCTCATCTATATAATGATGCTTTTGATAAAAATATAATTATTGTAACTCCTACTACCCTATTGGCCGTTCTCAAAACTATAGATAGTATGTGGCAAAATGAGAAGCAAAAACAAAATGCCATAGATATTGCCACTCAGGCCGGTGCTTTATACGATTCATTTGCTAATTTAACTGAAGACCTTTTAAAGGTTGGTAAGCAAATAGGAACCGTACAGAATACCTATGACAGCGCGATGAAAAAGCTGACTGGAAAAGGTAATCTTATTAGAAAAGTAGAACGTTTAAAAAAGCTAGGCGCGAAAGCCAGTAAACAATTGGACACTAAATTGTTAGCTCAATCTCAGGAAGATTTAGATGAAAATATAAAAACAAAGAGCACCACTGTAACTCAATAATTATATGAAACTATTAATAAAGCTATTTTTCCTTTCTTTCTTTTTTACTGGCTCGTTATTTTCGCAAACTACTTACTTCCCAAAAGAAAGTTCGTGGGAGGTTAAAGAACCTAAGGATTTTAAAATAGATGCAGCAAAGTTAAATGAAGCTATAAAATTTGCTAATGAAAATGAATATTCTGGTTCCAAAGACCTAAGAATTGCAATTCTAGATGGCTTTAGAAAAGAACCTTTCCACGAGATCACTGGCCCAACAAAGAAACGTGGTGGTCCTACAGGTATTATTTTAAAAGACGGATATATTATAGCTAAATGGGGAGATCCAGAAAGAGTTGATATGACTTTTAGCGTAACTAAAAGTTTTCTGTCTACCACCGCCCTACTCGCTTTGAAAAAAGGATTAATTGATAATTTTGATGATCCAGTTAACAAATATGTCTGGGATGGGACTTTTGAAGGGAAACACAATGCTGAAATTACATGGGAACACTTATTACAACAAAATTCAGATTGGAGTGGCGAACTCTGGGGTGGCTTAGATTGGGCTGATAGACCTCCATCTGAAGGTGATTTAGACAATTGGAAAAATAGAAAATTAAATATTCCGGGAACTGTATTCGAATATAATGATGTTCGTGTAAATTTATTGGCATATTCCCTTTTACAAGTTTGGCGCAAACCGCTTCCACAGGTTTTAAAAGAAAAAATAATGGATCCTATTGGCGCTTCTTCAACTTGGCGTTGGTTTGGATCTGATAATGCTTGGGTAGATCTTGACGGGTTAAAAATGCAATCCGTTACCGGAGGTGGACATTCTGGTGGTGGAATGTTTATTAATACCCTAGATTTGGCTAAATTTGGATTGCTTTTCGAGAATAATGGAAAGTGGAACAACACTCAATTACTTTCCACTGAAACTATAAAAGAAGCAGTTCAGCCTTCTATTCCTAATTCGAACTATGGATATATGTGGTGGCTAAATAAACCGGGAGATAGAAATTGGAAAGGTCTTTCAGAAGAGATCTTTTATGCTGCTGGTTTTGGAGGAAATTTTATAGTGATAGATCAAGCCAAGAATTTAGTAATAGTTACAAGATGGCTAGAGCCGTCTCAAATAGAAACATTTATGAACAAAGTATATAACGCCTTATAATATGAAAAGATTTTTATTTTATTTCCTTGGAGCACTCTTTGTATTTTATATTCTTTATTTCGTATTCGTAAGTCTAGTGCCTTATAGTGAAGGAACCAGAGCCGGCGAGCTAATAAAATTCAGCCATAAAGGAGTGATCGTAAAAACGTGGGAAGGTGAGATTAGCCAAGGAATTAGTGGAGCACAGATCTTTCAATTTTCAGTTTTAGATAGTAAGGATGAAGTTATAAAGCAGCTTCAAAAGAATGAAGGGAATTACGTAAAACTAACTTACGTGGAACGTTATACTACATTCTTCTTCTGGGGTGATACTTCCTATTTTATTACCGAAGTTGTAGAATCACAATCCCCACATTTTAGAGATCGATAATGGAAAGAAAACACAAAAGAATATCTGAATCTCAAGTAGAGATTTCCGAATTAATGCTTCCCTCCCATTCTAATTTCAACGGAAAGATCCATGGGGGTCACCTCCTATCCTTATTAGACCAGATTGCCTTTGCATGTGGTTCTAAACACTCCAGAGCCTATTGTGTAACTGCGAGTGTAGATACGGTAGATTTCTTAAAACCTATAGAAATTGGCGAATTGGTTACGCTAAAAGCGTCTGTGAATTATGTGGGCACAAGTTCTATGGTAATTGGGATAAGAGTAGAGTCTGAAAACATCCTATCTGGAAAAGTAAATCATTGTAATTCCTCCTATTTTACTATGGTAGCTAAAGATAAAGCAGGAAAATCATTACCAGTTCCTGGGCTTATCTTAGAGAATGATCATGATATTAGAAGGTTTGTAAAATGTATTAAGCGAAATAAAATGAAATTTAAGCGCCAAAAGGAATTTCATGAAACAGATTTCTCTTCTAAGGAATACATTCATTTATTAGATGACTATAATGTTAAAATTGAGCTATAATTGAAATTTAACGGGTTTATTCTAAGTTTATTTTTAGCAATTTTATTGGCGTTTTTCTTTCCAAAAGCACTCTCCAATCTTCCAATTGATATAATTACCGATGTTGGAATTGCTTTTATTTTTTTTTTCTATGGTTTAAAACTGGCGCCAGAAGAATTGAAGTTGGGCTTTCTAAATTATAAGGCACATATCCTTATTCAAATTTCAACATTTTTACTTTTTCCATTACTTACTTTTTTATTTATTCCGCTTTTTGAAGGTGGAACACAATCGGAATTATGGCTCTCTGTTTTCTTTTTAGGAGTATTGCCTTCTACCGTTTCATCTTCCGTGGTAATGGTGGCCATAGCCAAAGGAAATCTTCCAACAGCTATATTCAATGCGAGTATTTCTGGACTCATTGGAATTTTGATAACTCCATTATGGTTAAGTTTTTTTATGGCAAAATCTGGGGGATTCGATTTTTTAGTGATCCTTTATAAACTATGCTTACAAATTTTATTACCTTTAGTACTCGGATTACTATTACAAGGCTATTTTGGGAAATTTGCTCGTAGGCATAACAGCAAATTAGGCTACTTCGATAAAGCAGTTATTGTGCTTATAGTTTACAGCAGTTTCAGCAATTCTTTTAATTCAGGTTTGTTCGAAAGTATAAAGATGTATGATCTTTTAAAGATCACGGGTATTGTAGTTTTGTTGTTTTTCGCAATGTATTTCTTGATTGGCTTATTCTGCAAATGGCTTGGCTTCAATTTAAAAGATACGATAACCACAAAATTTTGTGGAACAAAAAAATCACTCGTTCATGGCTCTGTAATGGTAAAGATCATTTTTGGGACAAGTGCAAGTGTGGGAGTATTTTTGCTTCCTATCATGCTATATCATATCCTACAGCTTCTTGTAGTTACCATATTTGCTGAAAAATATAGAAAAAGAGTAGACCTAGTTTCAGAATAAAAACAAACTAAATTTACAGATTGATAGCAATTTCTGAGGCATTAATCGTAAACAAGATCCAACCAATTAATAATAACAAACCTCCTAGTGGAGTAATTGGTCCTAAGAATTTCCATTTATTATTGTTGGCAGAACTTAAGCATAGTCCGTAAATACTGAAGGAAAATAAAATAACTCCGAGTATAAAACACCAACCCATAATTTGCTGAGAAGTTTTTATAAAAGGAAAGATTACTCCTGAAATTATTATAATTAAAGCGTGATACATTTGATATCTCACACCGGTCTCAAAACTTTTTTGAAGCTCTTCAGAAAATTTATTTTTCAAGGCATGAGCCCCAAAGGCACCAAACAATACAGACAAGCCGCCTAAAATTCCACCAAATATTAACAATATATCTTTCATATGCTAAAATTACGTGAAATTCCCTATGTATAAAAGCAATAATTTTTAATAAAGTGCTAGAAGCCTTATCTTGTAAAAAAAAAGTTATTTTATGAAAAAGTCATTATTTATTATTGCTATCACTGCATTACTATTTACAAGCTGTAGCCCAAAACTCGTAGGAACCTGGAATGTAGACAGGTATGAAGTTGACAATCAAAAAGGACAAAACATAACCACTCAAAACGCAGGTGAAATTATAATTAATAAAAATGGAACAGGTGAAAAGAACATAAATTATAGTATGTTTCAAAATGAATTTAGTGATTTACAGAAATTTCGCTGGAACATGCAGGGAGAAGATCTTATTACCATCACTAGCACCAACTCTATTGAAAAATCAGATTTTGACAAAACATGGATAATGGTTACCAATTCTAAGAAAAAACAGGTTTGGAAATCTACAGATGGAAGAAACTCTGTTCAAATACTGGAATTGAGCAAAAAAGATTAAACAAAAACTACAAAACAAAAAAAATGCTGCCCTTTGGCAGCATTTTTTTCATATTCTTTTTTTTACTTGCTTAAGTACATTTTTCTTCTCGCATATAAATCGTAAAAGATATCATCCTTTAAATCATCTATAAAAAGAATACTTTCTCCTGTACTCTTCATTTCCGGACCAAGTTCCTTGTTTACATTATGGAACTTATCAAACGAAAATACCGGTTGTTTAATTGCATACCCAGTTAACTGAGGATTAAAATCAAAATCTGTCACCTTCTTCTCCCCTAGCATCACCTTAGTTGCATAATTCACATAAGGTTCTCCATATGCCTTCGCAATAAAAGGAACGGTACGAGAAGCTCTAGGATTGGCTTCTATGATATACACCACATCATCCTTAATAGCAAATTGGATATTGATCAATCCAACCGTTTTTAAAGCCAATGCAATTTTATTAGTATGATCTTTTATCTGTTGCATTACCAGATCTCCTAAATTAAATGGAGGCAGTAAGGCATTGGAATCTCCGGAGTGAACCCCACAAGGCTCTATATGCTCCATGATCCCAATTATATATACATTCTCGCCATCGCAAATAGCATCTGCTTCGGCCTCTATGGCTCCATCTAAATAATGATCTAAAAGCAACTTGTTATTAGGCATCTTTCCAAGAAGATCTACAACATGCTCCTCTAGCTCCTTTTTATTGATCACGATCTTCATTCCTTGTCCACCTAAAACGTAAGATGGTCTCACCAAAATTGGAAAATCAAGTTCGTCTGCTATTGCCAAAGCTTCGTCTGCAGTTTCAGCAACTCCAAATTCCGGAAATGGAATATAATTTTCTTTCAATAACTCGGAAAAACTACCTCTGTCTTCTGCAAGATCCAAAGATTGATAACTTGTCCCAATAACCTTGATCCCGTATCTATCTAATTTTTCAGCAAGTTTAAGTGCAGTTTGCCCTCCAAGTTGAACAATTACGCCTTCTGGTTTTTCATGTCTAATAATATCGTAGATATGCTCCCAGAAAACGGGTTCGAAATATAATTTATCTGCAACATCAAAATCTGTAGAAACAGTTTCTGGGTTACAATTGATCATTATGGTCTCATATCCACATTCTGAAGCTGCAAGTACCCCGTGCACACAACTATAATCGAATTCTATTCCTTGACCAATTCTGTTAGGCCCAGATCCTAGAACTACAATTTTCTTTTTATCGCTAACCTTACTCTCATTATCTACATATCTCGTTCCATCTGCCCTTTCAATTTCTGCTTCAAAAGTTGAGTAATAATAAGGAGTTTCTGCTTTAAATTCGGCAGCGCAAGTATCTACCAATTTAAAAATTCTATTAATATTTAGTTCATCTCTTTTCTTATAAACCTGACTTTCTAAACATTTCAACATATGTGCGATCTGTCTATCTGCAAAACCTTTTTGTTTAGCTTCTAACAACAAATCTTTAGGCAAGGTATCTATGTTGAATTTAGAAATCTCTACGTCCAAGGCATATAACTCCTCGTATTGTTTAAGGAACCACATGTCTATTTTAGTGATTTCATGAATTCTGCTTAACGGAATTCCAATCTGGATAGCATCATAAATAACAAATACTCTATCCCAGCTTGCATGCGTTAACTTATCTATTATCTGTTCGTAGTTGGTATAACTTTTCCCATCTGCACCAAGTCCGTTCCTCTTTATTTCTAAAGATTGAGTTGCTTTATGCAAGGCTTCCTGGAAGGATCTTCCAATTCCCATCACTTCTCCAACAGATTTCATTTGAAGACCCAACGTACGATCGCTACCCTCAAATTTATCGAAATTCCATCGTGGAATTTTTACGATAACATAATCTAGAGTAGGTTCGAATAATGCCGATGTAGATTTAGTAATCTGGTTCTGTAATTCATCTAATGTAAATCCGATGGCTAATTTAGTAGCGATCTTTGCAATGGGATAACCAGTTGCCTTCGATGCTAAAGCTGAAGATCTTGAAACTCTTGGATTTATTTCAATCGCAATAATGTCTTCATTTTCATCTGGACTAACCGCAAACTGCACGTTACAACCTCCGGAAAACTCACCAATGTTTCGCATCATTTTGATAGCAAGGTCTCTCATTTTCTGATAAGTGACATCGCTCAAGGTCATTGCAGGTGCTACAGTAATAGAATCTCCTGTATGGATTCCCATAGGGTCCATATTTTCTATAGAACAAATAATAACCACATTATCATTCTTATCTCTTAAAAGCTCTAATTCATATTCTTTCCAACCCACTAAGGCCTTATCTATTAAAACCTCATGAATAGGCGAAGCTTCAAGTCCTCGAGTAAGCAATTCACCAAAATCTTCGGCCTTGTGAACAAAAGCCGCACCACTACCTCCAAGGGTGAACGAAGCTCTAATAACCAATGGAAATCCAAATTCCTGCGCTACTTCCTTTCCTTGTAAATAAGAAGTAACCGTTTTAGCAGGAGCAACCGGAACTCCGATTTTACCCATTAACTGCTTGAACTTCTCTCTATCTTCTGTAATATTAATCGCATCTATATCTACCCCAATAAGTTTTACACCAAAATCCTTCCAAATTCCTTTTTCATCTGCTTCAATACAAAGGTTCAAGGCTGTTTGACCACCCATTGTAGGGAGAACGGCATCTATGTTTGGATGTTTCTTAAGGATCTCTACTATAGATTTAGTAGTAAGTGGTAATAAATATACATGATCGGCCATTGAAGGATCGGTCATGATAGTTGCAGGATTGGAATTGATTAGCACTGTTTCAATCCCCTCTTCACTAAGTGATTTAAGAGATTGAGCACCTGCATAATCAAACTCACAAGCTTGACCAATCACAATTGGGCCGGAACCGATTAATAAAACACATTTAAGTTGGCTGTTTTTAGGCATTTTAAAGAGGAATTTAATAGTTATATAATGACAAGGAAACGATTAGATATAAAAAAAGGCGTTACTTATAAAAGTAACACCTTATTATTTCAATACTAATTTTCATTAGTGTTTGTGTCTAGTTTCTGAAGAAACAGATAATTTTTTTCTACCCTTTGCACGTCTTCTAGCTAACACCTTTCTTCCGTTCACACTCGCCATGCGCTCTCTGAATCCGTGTTTGTTTTTTCTTTTTCTCTTGGATGGTTGAAATGTTCTTTTCATTTTAATTATCTTTAATCTTCTGTGGAATTCTTGGGTTAACTAGTTTAGACCTATCTCTAAAACTGCGGGCAAATATACAAAGACTTATATATCTTCCAAAAACAAATTTAAAATAATTTGTAATTGTTTTTATTAACTTTGCGCTCTTAAAAAAAAGTAGCTTTATGTTCAATAAAAATTTCAAATTAGTAATAGCCGGATTAATTGTAATCGCATCTGTGTGGCAATTCATAGAAGGTCACATAGGAAATGGTATTATGCTAATTCTTCTCTCTTTGATCTTCATATTTTTATATTTTAAAAATGAAATGATCCTTATGGCATTTTTAAGACTTAGAAAACAAGATTTTCCGGGAGCTAAAAAATGGTTGGACAAGATAAAAGAACCCGAAACTGCACTTACACAAAAACAACAAGGATACTATTGGTACCTAAATGGTTTAATGCTTTCTCAAACCAATATTACTAAGGCTGAAAAATACTTCAAAAAAGCTATTAAATTAGGTTTAGCAATGGATCAAGATCTTGCAATGGCAAAATTAAATCTTGCCGGAATTGCAATGACAAAAAGAAGAAAAAGGGAAGCACAAATGCTTCTTACCGAAGCTAAAAAACTGGATAAACATGGAATGCTGAAAGAGCAAATTACCATGATGAAACAGCAAATGAAAAAAATATAACACTATTAGTGTTAATAACTTAGGGTATAACTTTTTAAACGCGCACTTTAACTATTTTAAAGGGGTTTGAACGATTAATTTTCGCTGCCATTAACATCTAACATATCTTTGATATTGTAAGTATGTAAATGCAACGAATGATTAAACTATTACTAGGCTTTATTTTAATTTTATTGGTTTCACCAATTTTCGCTCAACAGAAAGAAAATAAAATTTTCTTTTCTGAAGCACTTGCCTTGCATCTTCCAAAATACAAATCTAACGCAGAAAAGGCTTATAGCCGACGAGATTATAAAGAAGCGACCATGCTTTTTGATTCTTTGGTAGAATATGGTTTAAACGGGAGCTATATGAACAACTTCCAGTTTAGTCAACTTAATAGCAAAGAGGTTTCTTTATACGATTTTAAAAAACCAACCTACTTAATAAAATACGCTTCGTGGTGTGTAACTACCGAAGGAGAAATTCCTGCAATCAATGAACTTGCTAATAAATATAGTGAAGAAATAGATTTTGTGATCCTCTTTTGGGATGATCAAAAAACCACAAAGAAAATGGCAAAATCATATAACGAGAATATTAAGGTGTTATATGTAAATGAATTAAACAATAGAGGAGCATATGTTGTTAGTCAATTAAAGCATTCTCTAGGCCTTCCAACAACATTTCTATTAAACAAGGACAAAATGATCCTTGACATTAGAAGAGGCGTTACACATTCTTTAAATAAGAGTTTTGAAGAATCTTTCGATCTAAATTATAATTTGATTTATGATGGTATTGCTAATCACTTATTAAGTGATAAAAAATACAATACAAATCAAGAAACTGTTGCAATCAATTAACGTATAGGTTATTCGCAGTTTACAAAAAAGGTGGCCAATTAATTGGCCACCTTTTTTTTTTGTTTTTTAATTCCGAAATGTTATTTATAATATCCTTTTTCAGGAATATCCAAATAGTAGGTTTTCCCCGATTTATTATTTAAATAGGAATCTCTTAACCAAGGGTTGTGGATCTTCAATATTTTATAATTAATATTCAAATTCTTAGCAAAAGCAGCAAAATCTGTCACAGCAGTATCCACTTTTACCTGATACGTTGGAATATCTTTATATAATTGATCTTCATCATAATTGAATCCGTATTTTTTTGGATTGCTCATAATCTCCTTAAGAGCAAGGATCCTGAATACATATCGTCCTGTTTCTTCTCCTAACAACAAATCATAATATTTACTCACATCTTGTCTCTCCAACTGTCTTAACACTCCCGTATTTCCAGCATTATATGCCGCAGCAGCCATAGTCCATGTGCCAAAGCGTTCCTTAGACTTCTTTAAATACTCACAAGCCACTCTTGTAGATTTCTCAATATGATAACGCTCATCTACATTGTCATTGATCTCAAGTTTAAAATCTTTTCCTGTTCCTTCTAAAATTTGCCAAAAACCAACAGCTTGAGCAGGAGAAACAGCTTGAGTAAGCCCACTTTCTATAACGGCTAAATATTTGAAATCATTGGGTACACCATATTCTGCAAGAATTGGCTCAATAACAGGAAAATATTTATTTGCTCGTTTTATCAGTAATAAGGCATTAGATTGCCAATACGTATTAACCAACAATTCCCTATCCATCCTTTCATAAATATCAGGATTATCTATTGGTACAGGCTCCCCTGCAAAATTTAAATTTTCAGGCATTGGCAATGCATTAATCGCATAATGCTCTGATACCACCTTAGTTTTTGGGTCTGGGGTAATTTCAGCTTCCGGAACTTCTTGAACTGCTTGTATACTAATAGCACAAATAATAATGAATCCAACGCTCATCAATAATATTTTCAAAATCTTCATATATAATAATTTTAATTTTCAGTCTTCTTTTTTACCTGTCAAAATTATGGAGGGAAGGTGTTTATTGAACCACCTAAATCTATTCACAACCATGATATGAGTTCCTCCTTTCACGGTTATACACCCATTTATATACCTATAAGGAAAGACAAGATCTAGATCCCCATGAATATGTACAATTCCTGGAATTGGCTTTTCACAATCCCAATTAATCATATTCTCAATTGCCCAATCTACATAACTCACATCGATTATAGATAAGTACTTTTTATAAAGTTTTGCTCTTTTCTTTAAAAAATCCCCGAATGCCAACTTTTCAAATTGATCTATATGATTCAATAAACTGGTAGGTAAAAATTTCACTAAGCCTTTATTAGATGCATACCTCATTCTTCTAGGCAGTTCTCTCCTACACTTAACGCTGGAAATAATAATTAGTCTTTTTAACTCTAAATATTTACTCATCTCTTGTACAACAATCCCTCCAAAAGAGACCCCAATCAAAACAATATTATCATGTTTAATAAAAGAGCTCATTCTTAAGGCATATTCTTTTAAAGTTTCATAAGGTTCTGGTATCAGCCATTCCAACAAATGAATCTGGAATTGATCTTCAGGTAATTTTATATGCTCAAAAACCGAAGGGTTAGCCGCTAAGCCTGGCATAAAATACACATGCACAATTTCATTGTTAATCAGCATTTTAACAGGTATGTGATATTAATAAGGGAAGTATTATCATGAATTTACTGTTCAAATTACTGCTATTTTCCTGGCTTTTACAAATAAGAACTATTAAATTATAATGGAGAATACAAATAATCTATCCCATTCCAAAGGAAAAATAAGATCAAGAACCTCGGGGCAAGCCCACAAGGTATGAATTGGAAAATACTTTTGAAAATTCGAGGCAAGCCCGCCTGAATGTTTCGGGCAGGCCTTGGGGAATTAAACCATCAATGAGGGATTAAAGTTATTTTTCATCTTATCATTCTTATTATTTTACTAATTACTGAAATCAATAAAAATTAAAACAATTTTCTTTTCAAATATTCAATATCTCCTATGAATTTAAAAATAAGCCCAATTCTAATGCTCAACGCCTGAAAATTCTATTATATAGCTAAAGAACAGTGTTAAAAACGGTTGAAATGCACACATAATTGAAATGATAGTTAAACAAGCCTTAAAAATACCTCGTATTGAAGTATCTTTGAATAAAAATCTTACGATGATGATTGATGTAGAAATAAAAATTACAGACAATGAGTTTTTAAGACAATTTGAATCTGTGATCAACGAAGAGTTAGTAATTGTAGAATATTCTCAGCAAGAACGAAAAGTGTTCTTAACAAAACTTAAAATGCCCGAAGTACTTAAAGATGGAGGATATTTAGAACCATTTTTAGAAGCATTATTAGGTTATATTCAGGAAGGAACACATAAAGTGGTACCTACAAATCCTGAAATTGCTAAATATATGCGCAAGAATAGAAGAAAATATAAAGATCTTTTGCCAGTTGGAATGAATATTTAATTCGCGATTTCTAGCTCATTATAAGTAAATCTTACAATTCCATCCTCATCAATTTTATCTAAATTAATTTGATGAAGGGTATTTATTAACTCCGGATTCCACGGAGTTTTTACTTTTACATAATTTTCTGTAAATCCGTGAATATAGCCCTGTTTATTTTCACCTTCGAATAATACAGTGTGAGTAGTTCCCAACTGACTTTCATAAAATGCTCTTCGCTTTTTAGCTGAAAGTCCCCTTAGCATTTTACTCCTCTTTTTTCTGATACTTAATGGAACAACATCTTCCATTTCTGCCGCCAGTGTATTTTCTCTTTCAGAATAAGCGAAAACATGCAGATAAGAAATATCCAATTCATTTAAGAAATTATAAGTTTCTAAAAAGTGCTCATTTGTTTCTCCAGGAAACCCAACGATCACATCTACTCCTATACAAGCATTTGGCATCACCCTTTTAATCTGACTTACCTTTTCTACATACAATTCTCGTAAGTATCTGCGGCGCATTGCCTTCAAAATTTCGTTACTTCCACTCTGCAAAGGAATATGAAAATGCGGAACAAAACTATTACTTTGGGCCACAAAGTCTATAGTTTCATTTTCAAGTAAATTAGGCTCTATAGATGATATCCTCAACCTATTGATGCCTTCTACTTCATCTAATGCTTTAACTAAGTCTAAAAAGGTATGTTCATGCTTCTTGTCTCCAAACTCACCTTTCCCATAGTCTCCAATATTTACTCCGGTAAGTACAATTTCTTGAATTCCTTTAGCAGCGATTTCTGACGCATTATTTAAAACATTCTGTAAATTATCACTTCTGGAAATTCCTCTTGCTAATGGAATTGTACAATAAGTACATTTATAATCGCATCCATCTTGCACTTTTAAAAAGGCTCTGGTTCTATCTCCAAAAGAATAAGCACTTTCGTAAAAATCGGCATCTGCAATCTCACAAGAATGAATTTCAGCAAATTCTTGTTTTGTTAGATCATTTAGATAATCTGTAATTTTGAATTTTTCGGTTGCTCCAAGAACTAGATCTACTCCATTAACATCTGCAAGCTCTTCTGGTTTTAATTGCGCATAGCACCCAATAGCAATTACAAAAGCATCTTCGTTGACTTTCTGAGCTTGTTTAACGATAGACTTAAATCTTTTGTCGGCATTCTCTGTTACAGAACAGGTATTTATTACATAAATATCTGCTTTTTCAGAAAATTCTACCTTTTGAAAGCCTTCATTTTTAAAAGAACGAGCAATAGTGCTTGTTTCAGAAAAATTGAGTTTACAGCCCAACGTATAAAAAGCTACTTTTTGAAGATTTGCCATTGATTAAATCTTTAATCCCTCATTGAGGTTTATATCCACGAGATTTATCTCGATTTTGAAATTAGACCTAGAACTCTAGGTGTCGATATTACATCCCAAGGTGTTCAACTAATTACCATTAAATTTTGGGATGCAAATATACCAACAAATCTTGGGTTCATAAAATGTATACGGAATGAGAATTAGGCATTTACTCTCTTCTCCACTTTTTAGAATCTTCAAACACCTGCTCTAAAATCTCCTTATCATCCTCAGTAAACTCGATGCCTCGTCGTTTCATAACAATTTCTGCTACCTCAAAAGCTTTAGATGTTTTATAAGTGGTCATGCCTGCGCTTCCGCCCCAACTAAAACTTGGGATAAAATTCCGAGGAAATCCGCTACCAAAAATATTTGAGCTCACCCCTACAACTGTTCCGGTATTAAACATGGTATTAATTCCGCATTTACTATGATCCCCCATCATTAATCCGCAGAATTGAAGACCTGTTCTAGCAAACCCTTCTGTTTCATAATCCCAAAGTCTTACTTCAGTATAATTATTTTTAAGATTAGAGTTATTGGTATCGGCACCAAGATTACACCATTCTCCAATTACTGAATTTCCTAGAAATCCATCATGACCTTTATTGGAAAAACCAAAGATCACCACATTATTAACTTCCCCTCCAACCTTGGTGTGAGGACCAATTGTTGTTGGACCATATACTTTAGCGCCTAATTTTAAAGTTGCATGCTCACAAAGTGCCAGAGGCCCTCGAACCAAACTTCCTTCCATTATTTCTGAATTTGCTCCTATATAAATAGGGCCCTCAGAAGCATTCAAAGTTGCAAATTCTACCTTTGCTCCTTCTTCTATGAAAATATTTTCCGGCTTTACCACATTATTAGAAGCAGGGATAGGCTGAGAATCCCTGTCTTGTTTAAGCAGCTCAAAATCTGCAGCAATAGCAGCTCCATTTTTCGCGAAAATGTCCCAAGTGTGTGCTATCTGAAAAGGATCACCAGCAAGTTCCAAAGCGGTATAGGTAGAAAAATCTACTTCTTGATCTTCTAAAGTATAAAATGCGACGATATCCTCTTCATAAAAGATAGCCTCATTTTCTTCTAGATTTTCAATTTGAATTAATAATTCTGGAGTGGGTAGAAAAGAAGCATTTATCATAATATTTCGCTCCATTTCTACCATTGGCCATTTGTTAGACAAGTAGTCCTCGGTTACTGTAGAAGTGGTTGTACTTAACAAATTCTCCCATTTTTCCCGGATAGTAAGAATTCCAATTCTAATATCTGCAACCGGTCTAGTAAAGGTAAATGGTAAGAGTTGGTCTCTAGAAGAACCATCAAAAAGTATATAATTCATGTCCTATAATTTGAATGCTAAAATACTAATGAAATTCCATTATTTAAATTGCTTACTTGAGTATATTTTCTCCTTAAGATTTAAAGAAAATTATTCCATAAAAAAAGCCTTCATTTCTGAAGGCTTTAAAGGATCACTAAAACAAGAATTATTTCTTGAATTTAGCGTATTTGTTCTTGAATTTATCAATTCTACCTGCTGTATCTAATAATTTAGATTTACCAGTATAAAATGGATGTGATGTTCTTGAGATTTCCATTTTAACTAATGGATACTCAGTTCCTTCAACTTCAATAGTTTCTTTAGTGTTCGCGGTAGATTTAGTAAGAAAGACTTCTTCGTTAGACATGTCTTTAAATGCTACTAATCTATAATTTTCCGGATGGATTCCCTGCTTCATCTATTTATTCTTTAAAATGGTGTTCGTTTTTCGAGTGGCAAATTTAATCATTTTTAATAAATATCAAACTATATCCTCATTATTTTTTCAATGATATCAACAAAACATTAAATATCTATGTTTGTAACGAATTGCTATATTTGTTAACTAACCACAAAACTAATCTTTCAAAATCAATTTAATGGAAAATCAACAAGCTACTGCTAAAAAATTTGTGCTTAATTATGGGGTCATGCTTGGAATCATATCTGTGATTTATGGAGTTATCTTGTATGCAACTAACGTATATCTTGATCCAAGTATTACATACGGAATCATTTCTTACTTGATCGTTATAGTGTTGGTTACTCTAGCAATTAAAGCATTTAAAACTGAAAATGGTGGTTATCTTACTTTATCTGAAGCCCTAAAGGTTGGAATTGGAGCAGCTGTTATAGGAGGTATTATTGCCGCTGTTTGGACTTTTGTTCTTACTAGTTATATTGAACCGGACCTCGTAAATGATGTGATGGAAACAGCACGTGAAAATATGATCGAGTCGCAACCAGAAATGTCTGAAGCTCAAATAGATGCAGCTATAGGAATGACTTCTAAACTTAGCTCTCCCCCAATAGCATTTGCTTTATCACTAGTTGGAAACTTGTTTTTCGGATTAATCATATCTTTGATCGTTGGGCTTATCATGAAGAATAAAAATCCTATGGAAGGATAGTCTAAATAAAATTGAATGCAACTATCTATAGTTATTCCTCTATTAAATGAGGAAGAATCTTTAACAGAATTATATAATTGGATTGTATCGGTGATGCAATCCAATTCTTATTCTTATGAAATAATTTTTATTGATGATGGCAGCACAGACGGGTCTTGGAAAACCATTTCCAATTTGGCTGTACAAGATGTCAATGTGAAAGGAATAAAATTCAACAGAAATTACGGAAAATCTCAGGCATTACATGCGGGGTTTCTAGAAGCTTTAGGCGACGTAATAATTACTATGGATGCAGACCTTCAGGATAATCCTGAAGAGATCCCGGAACTTTATGATCTTATACAAAAAGAACATTTCGATCTGGTTTCAGGCTGGAAAAAGAAGCGATACGATTCTGTTCTTAGTAAGAATTTGCCTTCCAAACTTTTTAATGCGGCTGCAAGAAAAACTTCAGGAGTTAAACTACACGACTTTAATTGCGGTTTAAAAGCTTATAGAAAAGAAGTTATAAAGAATATAGATGTGTATGGAGAAATGCACAGATACATCCCTGTTTTGGCTAAAAACGCGGGATTCAGTAACATTACAGAAAAAGAAGTTAAACATCAAGCCAGAAAATACGGGAAGACCAAGTTTGGAATGGATCGGTTTATTAACGGATTTCTAGACCTTATAAGCATATGGTTCTTATCTAAATTCGGCAAAAGACCTATGCATTTATTTGGTGCCTTAGGAGTTCTTATGTTCTTTCTTGGGTTTTCGGCCGCTGCATGGATTGGTATATCTAAGCTTTATAAGTTGTACCACCAATTACCAAATATATTGGTTACACAAAATCCCTGGTTTTTTATCTCTCTAATTTTGATGGTGATAGGAACTCAGTTCTTCCTTGCCGGATTTTTAGGAGAACTTATTTTAAGAAGTAGACGTGATACCGAAAGATACTTAATAAGTAAAACTACCGGAATCCAATAAACTCTTTCCGCATTATTCGTTATTTTTGATTAAAATTTTGATCTCATGACTCAAATTAAAACCGATATCCTATCTAAAGCCAAACTTTGGCTAACTGATACTTTTGATACAGACACACAAACTCAGGTAACTAATCTTATAGAAAATAATCCAAAAGAACTGGAAGAAAGCTTTTATAAAAATGCTGCTTTTGGAACTGGAGGAATGCGTGGGGTTATGGGTGCGGGTCCAAACAGGATCAATAAATATACTTTAGGCAAAAACACACAAGGTCTCTCCAATTACCTTAAAAGGGAGTTTGAAGGAGAAGAAATTCGGGCTGTAATTGCATACGATTGTAGAAAAAACAGTAAGGAATTTGCACAAATAGTTGCAAATATTTTTTCAGCAAATGGAATAAAAGTCTTTCTGTTTTCTGAACTAAGACCAACTCCAGAATTATCCTTTGCAGTAAAACACTTGGATTGTCACTGCGGAATTGTACTTACTGCAAGTCACAATCCTCCTGAATACAATGGTTATAAAGTATACTGGCTAGACGGTGGGCAATTAGTGCCGCCACAAGACAATAAGATTATAGAAGAAATTGAGTCTTTAGATTACTCTGAAATAAAATTTGAAGCAAATCCATCATTAATTGAATTTATAGATAAAGAAGTAGATGAAGCATTTCAAGCCGCTTCAGTAAAAAACGGAAGTTTTGGTACTTCTACTTCAGCAAAAGAAAATTTAAAAATAGTTTTTACCTCTTTACATGGAGCTTCCTGTACGGCAACTCCTCAAGTTTTGAAGAAAGCTGGTTATGAGAATGTTTATTTAGTTGAAGAACAGGCAGCTCCGAACTCGAATTTTCCTACAGTAAAATCTCCAAACCCAGAAGAACCTGAAGCCTTAGAAATGGCTATGAAACTAGCAGAAAAGGAAAATGCAGATATTGTAATAGGAACAGATCCTGATGGAGATCGTTTGGGAATCGCTGTAAGAGATCTAAATAATGAACTTTTGTTGCTTAATGGGAACCAAGCCATGGTGGTAATGACATGGTTCTTATTAGAACAATGGAAAAAGAGAAATGCGTTAAACAAAAATTCTTTTGTGGCCTCTACAATAGTTTCTACTCCAATGCTTAAAAATATTACTCAAGCTTATGGTGCACAGTATCATGAAGTTTTAACTGGATTTAAGTGGATTGCTAAAATGATAAAAGATCATCCAGAGATGGATTTTGTTGGTGGTGGTGAAGAGAGTTTTGGATTTATGGTTGGTGAGTTTGTTCGTGACAAGGACGCTACTACCGCTACCTTACTCGCTTGCGAAATTGCAGCCCAAATGAAAGAAAATGGAAGTTCCTTTTATAAGCAATTAATAGAGCTTTATAAGGAGTTTGGCTTTTATAAAGAAGAATTGATCTCTCTTGTAAAAAAAGGAATTGAAGGAGAATTACAGATCAAACAAATGATGGTAGATCTTAGAGAGAATCCTTTAAAAGAGATCAATGGCGAAAAGGTGGTGCTTATAGAAGATTATCAGGCTTCAATCTCCAAAAACATGCAAGATCATTCGGAAACCCTAATAGATCTTCCAAAATCTAATGTTTTAATCTATTATACTGAAGAAGGTTCTAAAATAGCTGCTAGGCCTAGTGGTACTGAGCCAAAGATAAAGTTTTATATCAGCGTCAACGAAGAATTAAAATCTTCCGAAGATTTTGAAAAAGCACAAAAATTACTACAACAAAAAATTGCCGGAATTAGAGCAGATCTTCAGGTAGATTAAAATTAACGAATGACCTATTTTAGAAAAATCCTTGAATATGCGAGGCCATATAAGCGGTTCGCAGTTTTAAATATTGTTTGTAATATTTTTTATGCGCTTTTTAGCACGCTTTCTTTTATCGCACTAATTCCTGTTATTGATATTCTTTTTGATAAAAGCAAAAGAGTTGCTATAAAACCAAATTATGAAGGGTTTTCTAGTGCCAAAGACTATTTAGTAGACTACTTTAATTATCAGGTCACCCAACGAGTGATCGAGGATGAAGTTTCTGCATTGATTTTTATATGCGGAATTGTTGTTTTGCTTTTCTTTCTAAAAAATCTGTTTGGATACCTAGCGGCATTTTTCATTACATTTCTAAGAAATGGAGTACTCCGTGATGTTAGAAATGCTTTGTATAATAAAATCCTTCATTTGCCAATTTCTTATTTCTCAGAAAAGAAAAAAGGAGATACAATTTCCAGAATTACTGCCGATGTTAATGAAGTACAAACATCTTTCCTTTCCATTCTGGAACTAATAGTTAGAGAACCTCTAACTATTATCTTTACTATTATTGCTATGTTAATGATAAGCGCTAAGCTTACCATTTTCGTGTTTATTTTTCTACCTATCTCTGGATTTATAATTTCATTGATTGGGAAAAAATTAAAAAGTCAGTCTTTAAGAGCGCAGGAGGAAAATGGGAATTTCTTATCTATTGTAGAGGAAACTTTATCTAGTTTAAAAATTGTAAAGGGTTTTAATGCTGAAGATAAGTTTCAAAACAAATTTCAGGAATCTACCAATAAGCTAAATGATATTTTGAATAGTCTTGTTAATAGACAGAACTTAGCATCTCCAACCAGTGAATTTCTTGGGATCTTTGTAATTGTAATTATTCTATGGTTTGGTGGGAATATGGTTTTAATTGAAGAAAGCTTAAATCCAGCAGCTTTTATTGCATTTCTAGGTTTAGCATACAATATATTAACACCCGCAAAGCAAATTTCTAAAGCTACTTATTCGGTAAAAAAAGGAAATGCAGCTGCAGAAAGAATTATTGATGTTTTGGAAACCCCTTCAACTATTGTAGATTCTAAGAATGCAGTTATTGCAACCGACTTCAGATCTACGGTCCAAATCGAAAATATAGATTTTAAGTATGAAGATGAATTGGTCTTAAAGAATTTCAGCTTAAATGTTCCAAAAGGAAGTACTGTTGCTTTAGTGGGACAATCTGGTAGTGGAAAATCTACTATTGCGAATCTTGTTACACGCTTTTACGATGTGAACTCTGGAAGTATAAAAGTAGATGGAGTAGATATTCGTGAGATCACAAAGAGATCGCTACGAGATCTTATGGGGTTGGTGACTCAAGATTCTATTTTATTCAATGATTCTATAAGAGATAATGTGGCATTAGGAAAAACCAATGCTACAGAAGAGGAGATTATTGAAGCTTTAAAAATAGCAAACGCTTGGGAATTTGTAAAAGACTTACCTAAAGCCTTGGATACTAATATTGGAGATAGCGGAAATAAATTGAGTGGTGGCCAAAAGCAACGCCTTTCTATAGCCAGAGCCGTTCTTAAGAATCCACCTATCATGATCTTGGATGAAGCAACTTCAGCATTAGATACTGAGAGTGAAAAATTGGTTCAGAAAGCATTAGAAAATATGATGAAGAATCGAACTTCTATAGTAATAGCGCACAGGCTATCAACTATTCAGAATGCAGATCTAATTGTAGTAATGCAAAAAGGAGAGATCGTAGAGCAAGGTAAACATAGTGAATTACTCCTTAAAGATGGAACTTATAGGAGGCTAGTAGAAATGCAATCTTTCGAATAATTTTGGTCAGATGATCTAGAGGAAACTCTTGTTGTATATAGGAAAACACTTTGTTAATAAATACAAGATTATATATTAAATCTGCTTTTTTGGAATAAAAAAAAGGATGAAGTAGGTTCATCCTTTTTTTTAATAAGTCTCCACTTTGGGGAAATGAAAACTTAGGTTTAATTCAATTTATAATCTTTGGGGCAAAAAAAAGATTAAATAATATTAACACTTCAAAGATATAAGAATAATTAGCTTATCCAAATAAATTATGTATTTAATCTAAAATAAATGTATTTAATCGTCTATAAAACTTATTTTTCCTACAATATTCCTACAAAAATGTTTTTATAGAGGTTATTAAGTCTACATTTCTTAATACATTAATGTTAACTAATTTTAATATTTGAAACTAGAGGAAGGAATATTACTAAAAAGGCTCCAAGACCCCAAAACTCTTAAAAATGCTTTTGGGGAGTTATTTACGCTATATAATGAACGATTGTATTGGCATATAAGAAATATGGTAAAAGATCATGACGATACAGATGACATTCTTCAGAACACTTTTATTAAGATCTTTAAGAATATCCATAGTTTTAAAGGGGACAGTAAACTCTATTCGTGGATGTACCGTATTGCAACTAATGAATCTCTCACGTTTTTAAATAATAAGTCTAAACGGATTCATTTAAATTCAGAAGAACTTCAGAAGAATTTAATTGAAAATTTAGAAAGTGATATTTATTTTGAAGGAGATGAAATTCAGCTTAAACTTCAAAAAGCTATTGCAATTCTACCCGAAAAGCAACAATTAGTATTTAATATGAAATATTTTCAGGAATTAAAATATCGGGAAATGTCTGATATTTTGGGCACAAGTGAAGGTGCACTCAAGTCATCCTATCATATTGCCGTTAAAAAGATTGAAGAATATTTAAAATTGGATTAAACCTTGCTATGTATTAAGAGTCTAATAATTAGATGAAAATGGATTTAGAAAAATATAAAAACAAATCTGGTTTTAAGATCCCAAATAATTATATGGAGAATTTTGAAGCTAATTTATTTGAAAAACTGGAAATCTCTTCTAAAAATGACAAAGAGAGTAAATCTGGATTTCAAGTACCACAGGATTATTTTAGTACTTTAGAGAGCCGAATACTTTTTAAAGTAGCTTCGGATAGTTCAAAAGGGAAGATTATAAATTTATTTTCAAGGAAGAGATTATACTATGCCTCTGCAGTAGCCGCAATATTTATTGTGATGCTTAGTACATTTTTATTTAATTCTCCAGATAGCAATTCCATAAATACAATAGAATATGCAGCTTTGGAGGAATATATAAATGAAGAAGATTTAGATTATTACGATATTTCCAATCTTATTTATGAAGATGGATATATAATAGAAAGTTTGAATGCCTCCAATTTTAATGATGAAGCCATTTTCGATTATTTAAGCGAAAATGTTGAAGACTCAGGATTAATAATAGAATAATAAATGAAAAAAATTACACTAATAATTATACTTTTTATAAGCTTTTTTGGAGTTCAGGCCCAAGAAGGTAAAGACAAAGAAGAACACAGAGAACAAATAAAAGCTATGAAAGTAGCGTTTATAACTCAGGAGATGCAAATGGATGCAGCTCTGGCTCAAAAATTCTGGCCTATTTATAATAGGTATGAATGCAAAAAAAAGGATTTGCATAGAAGAGAGCATGATGAAATTAAAAATATTGAAACACTCTCTGAGCAAGAGGCCGAGAAATTGATCAAAGAATATCAGGAAATTGAGAACGAAGAATATCAAATAAAAAAAGCCTTGTTTTCAGATCTCAAAAAGATCATCTCAGCAAAAGAAATCATTAAACTTCAAAAGTTAGAGTCAGATTTTAATAAAAAACTTTGGAAGGAATATAGAGACCGCAAAGATGCAGAACGCAAACGAAATTAGATAGAATATAAAAATAAGTTTTGGTTGGTTAGTTAGAATTTCCGGGTCTCGCGATCCGGATTTTCGATTTTAGACTTATTTTCTAAACTTCAGTTTTGCAATTCTATTCTTTCCTGCTGCATAAGCCGTAGAATCATTAACAAAGCGAATTGTATAAAATCCATCTGAAGACAAATTATTCCAACTTTTTCCGGTATCCTTAGAATAGGATATCCCTGTAGAACCAACAGCAACCAATTCCTCTCCATTTTTACCCGGCACATATCTCACACTACTTTTATAATCAGGCTCCTGACCTATTGCAACTAATTTCCAGGTCTTTCCACCATCTTCAGTAACTGCTTTGTTAGCTAGATTTTCATCTGGTTTAGTATAATCCCCTCCTATAATGAAACCTTTATTCTCATCGTAAAAGTCTAAGCTGTATCCTCCTTGCGTAGCAGTGCCTTGAATAATTGGAGTTTCAAATACCTCCCATGTTTCTCCTTTATCTGGAGAGAAAAATATACGAGATCTCATTCCTCCAGATAAGATCCAGGTTTTATTACCTTGAATAGCAATATTGGAGTTACTGGCCGCAAATGCCGCTTCTCCTTCTGCAGAAGCTGGCAAATTCTCACATGAAATTTTACTCCAAGTTTTCCCTCCATCTCTGGTTAAAATTATAGAGAGACAATTATCTACGGGATCTCCCATAGCAATGCCTTCAGAATCATTCCAAAAAGCCATAGAATCATAAAACACTTTTTCATTCTCCTCTTTATATACTAATTCCATGCTTCCTGAATCTCCTGTTTTATACAATAAAGCAGGATTTCCAACACTTAACATAAAGAAATCTGAATTTGTACTAGACACCGCACGAAACTCTGGAGCAAGTGTATCATATCTCTGAATATTAGTTTTCCAGATTTTTTTCTGAGAATCGTACATCCCATACATACCATTGTTTGCAGCAAAAGCAATGTTATTTCCCATTAACTCAATAGCTCTGACACTAATGGAGTCTTCTAAAATTGTTTCAACCTCTACGGAAGTAAAAAAAGAAGGGGTAGATTTCTTCTCTTTAGAATTGCAACTAATAATTAATAACAGGCTGATAAGGTAGAATAGTTTCATCAATAAGAATTTGATTCAAATATAAAATAATCGACGTCAAAATTGAGTACCTTTGCCACCTTAAAATTAAACTATGCGTTTACACCGAAATTTAGTATTTGCAACCATCGATGCCTTATCAGACATCTTCAATGAAGGAAACTATGCCGATAAAGTTATTGAGAAAACACTAAAGCGCGACAAGCGTTGGGGTTCCCGTGATAGAAGTTTTATTGCAGAAACCGTTTACGAAATTGTACGTTGGAAACGATTATATACTGAAATTGCTGAAGTAAAAGCTCCATATTCCAGAGAGAATTTATTCAGAGTATTTGCTGTTTGGGCTACTTTGCGAGGGGTTACGCTACCAGATTGGAAACAAATTGAGCCTACTCCAAGCAGAAAGATCAAAGGAAAGTTTGATGAGCTTTCTAGAATTAGAAAGTATAGAGAATCTGTTCCAGATTGGATGGATGAATTGGGTGTGAAAGAATTAGGCGAAAAGGTATGGGAAAAAGAGATTCACGCATTAAATGAACAAGCTCCAGTTGTACTTAGAGTAAACACTTTAAATACTACAAGAGATAATTTAAGAAGTGTATTAAATGACGAAGGAATTAAAGCAGAGCCTGTTAAAGGATATCCTTATGCTTTACAACTGGAAGAACGATCGAATGTTTTTAGGACTGAAGCTTTTAAAAAGGGATTTTTCGAAGTTCAAGATGCGAATTCTCAATTAGTAGCAGAATTTTTAGATGTTAAACCAGGAATGAGAGTTGTTGATACCTGCGCAGGTGCAGGAGGGAAAACTCTTCATATTGCTGCTTTAATGGAAAATAAAGGGCAAATAATAGCGACTGATATTTATGAGAATAAATTAAAGGAACTAAAAAGAAGAGCAAAAAGAGCTCATGCGCACAATATCGATCCTAGATCTATAGAATCTACTAAGGTTATCAAAAAGCTTTATGGAACTGCAGACCGTGTACTTATTGATGCTCCTTGTAGCGGATTAGGTGTTCTAAGTAGAAACCCAGATGCTAAATGGAAACTTCAGCCAGAGTTTATTGAGAAAATCAAAAATACTCAAACCGAAATCTTAAATACTTATTCTAGAATTGTAAAGGATGGCGGGAAATTGGTATATGCAACCTGCTCTATTTTACCTTCAGAAAACCAAGGACAAGTAGAAAAGTTTCTTGCTAGTGAACATGGGAAAGATTTCAAATTGGTAAAAGACAAGAAATTATTATCATCAGAATCTGGATATGATGGTTTTTACATGGCACTTCTTCAGAAAAACTAAGGCCTAAGTAATGGGAATTAGGGTGTTATTTTTAATATTTTCCTTTCTAATCCTTTCAGGATGCAAATCTGAAAATAGAAATTCAGAAATTGCACTTGAGAATGTAGAAGAACTGAATATTCCTACTGAGCTTATTTCCTATTATAAAAATATAGATTTTAGTCTTCAAGGAAATGATCTAAAAGAAGAATTGGCAATTACTACTATTGCCAAGCACAGCCGATTTTTAGAATATTACGAAAGACATCAGTTTTTGTATTTGGCAGATGAAGATCCCTCGAATTCTAAAAATGTTTTATTGATCTACTCAGGAGAAAGTCGAGATAAAAGGGAATTTTATTCCAGCAGCAATAAACATCAACCTCAAACCTTCAATACAGAGCATATTTATCCTCGTTCCTATATAGATAATAATGCAGAAGCAGATCTTCATCATTTGAGAACTGCAGATATAAAAATTAATGCTCAAAGAAGGAACTATCACTTTACTTCTGGAAGCGGAAAATACAAATTGGTGTCTAATAATTCTTGGTATCCCGGAGAGGAATGGGTAGGAGATGTTTCCCGAATGATCTTTTATTTAAATTTAAGATATAACGAAGACTTTAAATCTGTTGGGAATATCGATCTTTTCTTGAAATGGAATGCACAAGATCCAATCTCTCCAATTGAAATTCAGCGAAACGAAATTATTTTCAAAGCTCAGGGAAACCGAAACCCATTTATCGACAATCCATATTTAGCATCATTAATTTGGGGTGGTCCCACGGCTGAAAATAGGTGGTGATCATGCTCAATAAATAAGGGTATATACTTTAACCTCTAATAGGTAAGCTTATCAACAATCTGTTGGTAATAATTTTATTTTAGGCTAACAATTCTATCTAAAAAAGTTATTTTTGCGCTTAAACAACAACACACAAAATAGCTTAGAATGATCCTATTCTTCGGAACCCAAACCTCAAAGGTTTATGCTGTGCAAACGCACTCTTCCCTTTCTGCCCAAAACATTTCAAAATTAGACTGGCTTTTTGGCGACGCTCAACTCCTAAACAAATCTGCACTGGCAGATTTTTTTGTTGGTCCCCGCGCCGCTATGGTGTCTCCTTGGAGTACCAATGCAGTAGAAATCACCCAAACTATGGGGATTCCCGGAATAATTAGAATTGAAGAGTTTTTAAAAGTAGACGCTCATTTTCATGATTTCGATCCTATGCTTTCTCAAAAATTTGAAGGTTTAGATCAGGAGATATTTACAGTAAACACAAAACCACAAGCGGTTTTGGAAATTAAAGATGTCCATGCTTTTAATAAACAGGAAGGCTTAGCTCTTAACGAGGAAGAAGTAAAATATTTAGTAGAATTATCTGCTAAACTTGAAAGGCCATTAACAGATTCTGAAGTGTTCGGATTCTCACAGGTAAATTCAGAACATTGCCGTCATAAGATCTTTAATGGAACATTTGTGATAGATGGAAAAGAGAAACCTTTTTCTCTTTTCAAAATGATCAGAAAGACTTCAGAAGTGAATCCTAATGATATCGTTTCGGCATATAAAGATAATGTAGCCTTTGTAAAAGGACCAAGAGTGGAGCAATTTGCACCAAAAACTCCAGATAAACCAGATTTTTATCAAAATACAGATTTTGATTCTGTTATATCCATAAAAGCTGAAACGCATAATTTCCCAACAACTGTGGAGCCTTTTAATGGTGCTGCTACAGGAAGCGGTGGAGAAATAAGAGATAGATTGGCTGGTGGTAAAGGATCTCTTCCTTTAGCCGGAACTGCAGTTTATATGACCTCTTACTCTCGTTTGGATGAAACCAAAGAATGGGAAAAAGCCACTGAAGAACGTAAATGGTTGTATCAAACTCCAATGGATATTCTTATAAAAGCTTCCAACGGAGCTTCAGATTTTGGGAATAAGTTCGGGCAGCCCTTAATTACAGGATCCGTCCTAACTTTTGAGCATTCAGAGCATAATCGCTTTTTAGGATATGATAAAGTGATCATGCTTGCTGGTGGGATTGGTTACGGGAAAGCAGATCAGGCAATTAAAGATGTGCCTAAAAAAGGTGATAAAATTGTTGTGCTTGGTGGTGATAATTACCGAATTGGAATGGGTGGTGCCGCTGTTTCTTCCGCAGATACCGGAGAATTTAGCAGTGGGATAGAACTAAATGCTGTACAACGTGCCAATCCAGAAATGCAAAAACGTGCTGCCAATGCCATAAGAGGTATGGTAGAAAGTGAAACAAACCCTATAGTTTCTATCCATGATCATGGTGCAGGTGGACACCTGAACTGTTTGAGTGAACTGGTTGAAGAAACCGGTGGAAATATAGATCTGGATAAATTACCGGTTGGAGACCCTACTCTTTCAGCTAAAGAAATTATTGGGAATGAGTCTCAGGAAAGAATGGGCTTGATTATTCCTGAAAAAGATATGGATGTCTTAAAACGTGTTTCTGAACGGGAAAGAGCTCCAATGTATGATGTAGGTGAAGTTACTGAAGATCATAATTTTATCTTTAAAAGTAAGACCACCGGAGAGAAACCGATGGATCTTAAAATGGAAGATATGTTTGGAAGTTCTCCAAAGACGATCATGACAGATAAAACTGTGCATAGAAAGTATAAGGAACTAAGTTATTCTCAAGATAAAATTCATAATTATTTAGAGCAGGTGCTTCAACTAGAAGCTGTTGCATGTAAAGATTGGTTAACAAACAAAGTAGATAGATGTGTAACTGGTAGGGTTGCAAAACAGCAAACTGCAGGAGCATTGCAATTACCACTTAATAACTGTGGGGTAATGGCACTAGATTATAATGGAAAAGAAGGTGTTGCAACCTCTTTAGGGCACTCCCCTATTTCTGCTTTGATAGATCCTGTGGCAGGTTCCAGAAATTCTATTGCAGAAGCGCTAACCAATATTATTTGGGCACCAATGGAACAGGGATTAAAATCTGTTTCCTTATCTGCAAACTGGATGTGGCCTTGTAATAATGAAGGAGAAGATGCCAGACTTTATGAAGCTGTTCAAGGGGTTTCAGATTTTGCCATAGAATTAGGCATAAATGTGCCAACAGGTAAGGATTCCTTATCTATGAAGCAAAAATATAATGACGACGGTAGTGAGGTGATCTCTCCGGGAACTGTTATTATTTCTGCTGCGGGACATTGTAAGGATATAACCAAAGTTGTAGAACCTGTTCTGCAGCCAGAAGGCGATATCTATTACATCAATATTTCCCAAGATACATTTAAATTGGGCGGAAGTTCTTTTGCTCAAACTCATAATAAAATTGGAACAGAAGTTCCTACTATAAAAAGTTCAGAGAATTTTGTAAATACCTTTAATACGCTTCAAAATTTAATTTCTGAAGGTAAAATTCTCGCAGGGCATGATGTTGCTTCGGGTGGTTTGATTACTACTTTATTAGAAATGTGTTTTTCTGAAATTAACAGAGGTGCTAAATTAGATCTCTCGTCACTTAATGAAGAAGATTCGGTTAAGTTACTTTTTAATGAGAACTGCGGAATTGTTTTTCAAGCAAAGGATGCTTCAGTTGAAGCAGTTTTAAATGAAAATAATATTGAATTTCATAAAATCGGAAACCCTACTGAAGGAAATATAGTTTCAGTAGTTAATGGAAGCGATTCTTTTGATTTTGATATTCCTACATATAGAGACGTTTGGTATAAAACTTCTTTTATGCTAGATAGAAAACAAAGTGGAATAGATCATGCAACGCGACGTTTCAATAATTATAAGAATCAGCCATTAGAATTTAAGTTTCCAGAGAATTTCACTGGAAAACTTCCTGTTATTCCTGAAGGAAAACCAAGAATAAAGGCTGCCATAATTCGCGAAAAAGGATCTAATAGTGAACGGGAAATGGCTCGTGCGATGTATTTGGCAGGTTTTGATGTAAAAGATGTACACATGACCGATCTAATTTCGGGACGGGAGAATTTGGAAGAAATTCAATTTATTGCCGCCGTTGGTGGCTTCTCAAATTCAGATGTATTAGGAAGCGCTAAAGGTTGGGCCGGAGCATTTTTATATAATGAAAAAGCAAAAGCTGCCTTAGATAATTTTTTCAAAAGAGAGGACACCTTATCGCTAGGAGTGTGTAATGGGTGCCAATTGTTTATAGAATTAGGACTTATAAATCCTGATCATGAGCAGAAACCAAAAATGCTTCATAACAGATCTCATAAATTCGAATGTAATTTTACTTCCGTAGAAATTCAAGAGAACAATTCAGTCATGCTTTCTAGTCTGGCTGGAAGTAAATTAGGGATTTGGTCTGCTCACGGGGAAGGAAAATTCAGTTTCCCTTATGAAGAGAGTAAATACAGTATTGTTGGTAAATATGGATATGAGGAATATCCAGCAAATCCAAATGGTTCACATTTTAATACTGCAATGCTCACCGACATTACGGGAAGGCATTTAGTAATGATGCCTCACTTGGAGAGATCTACTTTTTCTTGGAATTGGGCTTACTATCCAAAAGATAGAAAAGATGAGGTAACTCCTTGGTTAGAAGGATTTGTGAATGCCAGAGAGTGGCTTGTAGAAAAAAAATAAAAGTAAAGCCGAAGAATAAAATCTTCGGCTTTTTTTAATCCCTCAAAGAGAGTTCAATTTCCAAGGCATCCTTAAATAATTAAAAGTATTTTTCACTTTATACCTTGTGGATAATTCAAGATTTTTGATTTAACAATCTGCTCATCAGATTTATTTACCTGGAAATTTTTCGAAAATGTCATTTACCATTTGTCCGATAGCGCCCGGGGATGTTTGATCATATATGGCATCTGTTGCTACTCCTTTCCAGACGGTGTTTTTTGTTTTACGATCTATAAGATTAATAACAAGAGTTCCTTCTTTATAAGAATAGGTATCGGTATCGTAACCAATTACATTGTTATAACCTCCGTAACCATAATAATAATTTGAACCGTAATAAGGGCTTATAGATGTTACGCCTCTGGTATATGGATAAGTAGCATACACAGGATCTGTGGTGGTTCCAACTTCTCTATCTGTAGCTGTACTTAACAATATAAGCAAATCAGGGTTGCTCCTCTCAAGTTCAAATCCATTTTGAGTTAAGTTTGTTTTTACAGCTTCCACTATTCCTGTGTTGATGTTCTCATCATTATACATATCTCCTTCAACCTCAGCATTTGTATTGGGCAAATAGGCAAAAGTATTATAATTGCTCAAATTTGTTCCTTCCGGATTCGTTGTCGTTACCCTCGGCCCGCAACTGAAAATGAGTATTAGAATTGAAAAAAGTAAAATTGTTTTGATGGTTTTCATAGTTTTAATTTTTATTTTTAATTCTACCTAAAATAAAAAAAATACTAACTAAAAGATTAATATTTAACACTTTATGATTCTTTTAACTTTGGTTTCGGAATTTTAATAAAAGTTGGGAATTAAAACCTGAGAGCAATTATTTACTTAAAATTACTTACTAATCTTATTTATCAGGAAAACCGATAATTTGCTAATTAGATACAGTATATACTATGTAGAATACAAAATAATAGGAGTCACTCTTAAAATTTTAAGAATTATTAAATAATAATAATTTCTTTTTATTCAAAATAGATTTGATATAGACGTGCATTTTAGTATTTTGCAATGAAAATATTATCCAACCACATGATCGAAATTAAACGACTATTTGATTTTCCTTACTTTCAATTAGAAAATCATCCCTTAGAGAAAGCATTAGTTACTAAATATAACGGTAAATGGGAATCCCTAAGTACTCAACAATACATAGATAAAGCCAATGCTGTAAGTAGAGGTTTATTACGCCTAGGCGTAAAACCCAACGATAAAATAGCTATTATCTCCTCTAGCAATAGAACAGAGTGGCATATTATGGATATTGGGATCCTACAAATAGGAGCTCAAAACGTGCCTATTTATCCAACAATTTCTCAGGAAGATTATGAATATGTTTTAAACCATAGTGGTGCAACCTACTGTTTTGTATCAGATAAAGAAGTGCTTGATAAGGTAAATGCAATTAAACATAATACTCAGCTAAAGGAAGTTTATTGTTTTGACAAAATAGATACCTGTAAAAACTGGACAGAAATTGTTGTGCAGGGTAAAGATGAAAGCAATCAACAAGAAGTAGATACTCTTAAAGATGCGGTTTCAGAAGATGATCTTGCAACTTTAATTTATACTTCCGGGACCACAGGAAGACCTAAAGGAGTTATGCTTTCTCACAAGAATATAGTAAGTGATGTTTTAAATAGTGCACATCGTGTGCCTTTTGAAACTGGAAAATATGTAGGATTAAGTTTCTTGCCTATTTGCCATATTTTCGAGAGAATGATCTCTTACCTCTATCAGTACTATAGTGTTTCTATATATTTTGCTGAATCTATAGAAAAAATAAGTGACAATCTTAAGGAAGTACAACCACATGTAATAACTGCTGTACCAAGACTACTTGAAAAAGTATACGATAAAATTATTGCAAAAGGAACTGCATTAGGTGGAGTTAAACAAAAATTATTTTATTGGGCAGTAGAATTAGGTTTACAATACGAACCTTACGGTGCGAATGGCTGGTGGTATGAAACACGACTAAGCCTTGCTAGAAAATTGATATTTTCTAAATGGAAAGAAGGTCTTGGAGGAAATATAGAATTAATAGTCTCTGGTAGTGCGGCTTTACAACCTAGGCTAACTAGGGTATTCGCTGCTGCTGGAATCCCGGTAATGGAAGGCTATGGATTAACAGAAACTTCTCCTGTTGTAGCAGTGAATGATGAACGTAATGGCGGATTCAAAATTGGTACTGTAGGTAGAGTGATAGATAATGTAGAGGTAAAGATCGCTGAGGATGGGGAAATCTTAACAAAAGGGCCCAATTTAATGATGGGATACTTTAAGGATAAAGAAAAAACAGATGAGGCCATAAATTCTGAGGGTTGGTTCCATACTGGAGATATAGGTAAAATTGATTCAGAAGGTTTTTTGAAAATTACCGATAGAAAAAAGGAAATGTTCAAAACTTCCGGTGGTAAATATGTAGCTCCACAGTTAATTGAGAATACCATGAAGCAATCTCGCTTTATAGAACAGATCATGGTTATTGGTGAAGGCGAAAAAATGCCTGCAGCATTAATTCAACCAAACTTTGAGTTCGTGGAGGAATGGGCAAACCGTAAAAATCTTGACATTGGGAAATCTAACGAAGAGATTGTTAAAAACCAAGATGTCAAAGCACGAATTCAGGAAGAAGTAGATTTCTATAATGAAAAATTTGGTAGTTGGGAGAAGATCAAGAAGTTCGAACTTACTCCTGAGGTATGGAGTATAGAAAATGATCAACTTACCCCTACAATGAAATTAAAAAGAAGAAATATTAAAGAAAGATATATGGATTTATACAATTCTATCTACGAAAGGTAGATTAGCACCTATATCATTAAGTTATTGTTAAACTCTCCTATTTAGGGGAGTTTTTTTATGTATTTAGAGTAAATTTAAGCTGTTTATTAAATAGATGAAAAAAAATAGCTATTTATTATGCATGCATAATAAATTTTATTAACTTTGGATTCATTCTAATATAAACATGAAGGAAAAAACCATTGATTACGTTTTGCGGGCAACTTGGATGGCCGTTTCAAAAATGTATAATGAAGAAGCCGGAAAAGCTGGAAGCACAATGGCTACAGGTTTTGCCCTCTTAAGTATAGATCCAGAAAAAGGAACCCCCTCTACCTCACTAGGCCCAAAAATGGGTATGGAAGCAACTAGTTTATCCCGAATTTTAAAATCGATGGAAGAAAAAGGACTAATAATCCGTAAAAAAAATCCAAACGATGGTAGAAGCGTCTTGCTCCACCTTACCACTTTCGGAAAAGAAATGAGAGAATTCTCTAAAGGGGTAGTTTTAAAGTTTGATGAAGCTGTAAAGGAAAATGTGAGTGAAGAAGATCTTAAAACCTTTATAAAAGTAGCCAATTCTATATCAGATCTAATTTCTAATAAGAAAATCTATAAAAAAGAGATAAGTTTAAAATAATTATAACAAAAGATAAATTACAGGAATTACCTGAAATTTATTTTAATTAAAATTTTAATATGAAAAGAAGAATTAATAAAGTTGCAATCGTAGGTTCCGGAATCATGGGAAGCGGGATTGCATGTCATTTCGCAAATATTGGCGTAGAAGTATTGCTATTAGACATCGTTCCTCGTGAACTTACAGATAAAGAAAAAAGCAAAGGCTTAACTTTAGAGGATAAAGTAGTTAGAAACAGACTTGTGAACGATTCTTTACAGGCCTCATTAAAATCTAAGCCTTCTCCTATATATAGTCAATCCTTTGCTAGTAGAATTAACACTGGAAATCTGGAGGATGATATTGCTAAAGTTTCAGAAGTAGACTGGATCATAGAAGTTGTTGTAGAAAGACTGGATATTAAAAAGAAGGTTTTTGAACAATTAGACAATCATCGTAAAAAAGGAACTTTAATTTCTTCCAATACCTCAGGTATTCCAATAAAATTAATGAGTGAAGGACGAAGCGAAGATTTCCAGAAACATTTCTGTGGAACTCACTTCTTTAATCCGGTGCGATATTTAAGATTATTTGAAATTATTCCTGGTCCGGAAACTTCGGAAGAAGTATTAGATTTCATGAATGAATATGGAGAGAAATTTCTAGGAAAAAAATCTGTTGTAGCTAAAGATACTGCAGCTTTTATTGGGAACCGAATAGGGATCTTCAGTATTATGAGTCTTTTCCACATGGTTGAGGAATCAGGTATGACGATTGAAGAAGTGGATAAACTAACAGGCCCCGTTATCGGAAGACCTAAATCTGCAACTTTTAGAACGGTAGATGTTGTTGGTTTAGACACCTTGGTTCATGTTGCAAATGGGCTGCATGAAGGTGTTCCAAATGATGAAAAACACGATCTTTTTGCCTTACCAAACTATATTGACTCTATGATGGAGAAAAAATGGTTGGGAAGCAAAAGTGGCCAAGGATTTTACAAAAAAATTAAGGGGGATGATGGTTCTAGCGAGATCCTTTCATTAGACCTTGAGACTCTTGAATATAGAGCCGCTAAAAAAGCATCTTTCGCAACTCTGGAACAAACTAAATCTATAGACAATGTTGAAGACAGATTCAAAGTATTAGTTGGTGGAAAAGATAAAGCCGGAGAATTTTACCGTAAGAATTTCTCTGCTCTTTTCGCGTATGTTTCTAACAGAATTCCAGAAATAACAGATGAGCTTTATAAAGTAGATGATGCCATGAAAGCTGGTTTTGGTTGGCAACATGGCCCTTTCCAAATATGGGATGCTGTAGGTGTAGAAAAAGGAATTGAGATGATGAAGGCAGAAGGTGAAGAACCAGCTGCGTGGGTAAAAGAAATGTTAGAATCTGGTAGTAAGAGTTTCTATACTGTTAAAGAAGGAAACACTTATTATTATGATATCCCGAAGAAAGAACAAGTAAAAGTACCTGGACAGGATGCATTTATCATCCTCGATAATATAAGAGAGTCCAAAGAAATATTTAAAAACAGCGGAGTTGTAGTTGAAGATCTTGGTGACGGAATTTTGAATGTAGAATTCAGAAGTAAAATGAATTCTATTGGTGGTGATGTCCTAGATGGCTTAAACAAAGCATTAGATATTGCTGAAAAGGACTATCAAGGATTGGTAGTTGCTAATAATGGAGCTAATTTCTCTGTTGGAGCAAACATCGGAATGATATTTATGATGGCTGTAGAGCAGGAATATGATGAGCTTAACATGGCTATTAAATATTTCCAAGACACTATGATGAGAATGCGCTATTCAGGAATTCCAACCGTTGCGGCTCCTCATGCTATGTCCTTGGGTGGTGGATGTGAATTATCATTACATGCAGATAAAGTAGTTGCAGCAGCAGAAACTTATATTGGATTGGTAGAATTTGGTGTAGGTGTTATTCCAGGTGGTGGTGGTTCCAAAGAGATGACTCTTAGAGCTTCAGACACATACCATAAAGATGATGTAGAATTGAACAGATTAAGAGAAAACTTTTTAACCATTGCAATGGCTAAAGTTTCAACTTCTGCTTACGAAGCTTTCGATACAAATATTCTTCAGAAAGGAAAAGATATAGTGGTAGTGAATCCAGACAGACAGTTAGTTATTGCGAAGAAGCATGCGTTAATAATGGCTGAGACAGGTTATACACAACCAATTGAGAGAACAGATATTAAAGTTTTAGGGAAACAAGCACTGGGAACTTTCTATGTGGGAACTGACCAAATGTATGCTGGAAAGTATATAAGTGAACATGATAAGAAAATCGCTAATAAATTGGCCTATGTAATGGCTGGTGGAGATCTATCTGATGCTAATTATGTAAGCGAACAATATTTATTAGATCTAGAACGTGAAGCATTCCTTTCTCTTACGGGAGAGCGCAAAACTTTAGAGCGTTTAGAACACATGATTAAAAAAGGGAAGCCACTTAGAAACTAGATGTGAGTAGTGAGTAGTGAGTAATGAGATATTTTAGAGTAAATGCATAAAATTGAAGACTTGAAAATCTGGAAAAAATCAATGGAATTGACTAAATCAGTTTATAAAATTTGTACTGAATTACCTTCCGATGAACGATTCGGACTTATATCTCAGATAAAGAGATGTGCGGTTTCAATCCCTTCAAATATTGCTGAAGGTGCTGGAAGAAATTCAAAAAAAGAATTCGCTCACTTTCTATCTATTGCCAATGGTTCTTCCTATGAATTACAAACTCAGCTAATGCTTTCAATGGAACTTAAATTAATTTCAGAAGAAAAAATAAAACCAATACTTGAAAATATTATTGAGATACAAAAAATGAATTACGGATTTCAAAAATCTTTATAAAATCTCAATTCTAAGTACTAAAATCTAAATACTAATAAAATGAAAACAGCATATATAGTAAAAGCATACAGAACAGCAGTAGGAAAAGCACCTCGTGGGGTATTCAGATTTAAAAGACCAGATGAGCTAGCTGCTGAAACCATCCAGTACATGATGGAAAAACTTCCAAATTTTGATGTCGATAGAATAGACGACGTTATTGTTGGAAATGCAATGCCAGAAGCAGAACAAGGTTTAAACGTTGGTAGATTGATCTCTTTAATGGGATTGGATACTGTAAAGGTTCCCGGAGTAACTGTAAATAGATATTGTGCTTCTGGATTAGAAACTATCGCAATAGCATCTGCAAAGATCCAAGCAGGAATGGCAGATTGTATTATTGCGGGTGGAGCAGAAAGTATGAGTTATATCCCAATGGGTGGTTATAAGCCAGTTCCAGATTATAAGCTTGCAGCACAGGGCCATGAAGATTATTATTGGGGAATGGGTCTTACTGCAGAAGCAGTTGCAAATGATTATAAAGTAAGCAGAGAAGATCAAGATGAATTTGCATTCAACTCTCACCAAAAATCTTTGAAGGCTTTAAAGGAAGATAGGTTTCAGGATCAAATAGTTCCAATTAAAGTTGATGAAACTTATGTGGATGAGAATGGAAAAAAACAAACCAGATCCTATACAGTAAATAAAGATGAAGGACCAAGAGAAGGAACCTCTAAGGAAATTCTTGCCAAATTAAGACCTGTTTTTGCTGAGGGTGGAAGCGTAACAGCTGGGAACTCATCTCAAATGAGTGACGGTGCAGCATTTGCATTGATCATGAGTGAAGAAATGGTAAAAGAATTAAATCTGGAACCTATTGCAAGACTAGTAAGTTATACCGCTGTTGGGATTGAGCCAAGAATTATGGGCGTTGCTCCTATTACTGCTATTCCTAAAGCATTAAAACAAGCCGGACTTCAACAAAAAGATCTTGAACTAATTGAATTGAACGAAGCTTTTGCTTCTCAATCTTTAGCAGTAGTTAGAACTTTAGGATTAGATCCAGATAGAGTTAATGTAAATGGTGGAGCTATTTCTATGGGACACCCATTAGGCTGTACCGGTGCAAAACTATCTGTTCAATTATTCGATGAAATGCGCAAACGTGATCTTAAGAATAAATATGGAATGGTAACTATGTGTGTTGGCACAGGACAAGGAGCTGCCGGAGTTTACGAATTTCTATCATAAATTTTAATATTAGATAAAAGGTTAGAAACAAGAATCAGGAAACAAGACCATGCAAAGGCACAATTTCAAAAAATTGAGGATTTGGCAGGATAGTATGAGTCTAGTTAAAGAAACATATTCTTTAACTAAAGGTTTTCCGGATTATGAAAAATTCAGTTTAGTCACGCAGTTAATAAGGTGTGCTGTTTCTATGCCCTCTAATATAGCAGAAGGAACTAGTAAAAGTACCTCAAAGCATTTTATAACATTTTTAGAAATTAGTTTAGGCTCTGCATTCGAATGGGAAACACAATTAATAATCGCATATAATGAAAAATATTTCAGAAGATAAATTTTTGGAATTAGAAAATAAAGTTCAACAAATACAAAAAATGATATCAGGATTTATAGATGGACTTAAAAAATAGTCGTCTTGTTTCTAACATCTTGATTCTTAAAACTAAAAAAATGAGTACAGAGACAACAAATAAGGAATTACTTCGTGGAGGTCAGTTTTTGGTAAAAGAAACGTTGAGTGAAGATGTTTTTACACCAGAAGACTTTACCGAGGAGCAGAGAATGATGAAAGATTCGGTTAAAGAATTTGTAGATCGTGAGATCTGGCCGAAAAAGGAAGAATTTGAGAAAAAGAACTATGCTTTAACTGAAGAGATAATGCGTAAGGCTGGAGAACTGGGTTTCCTAGGCGTATCTGTTCCAGATGAATATGATGGAATGGGAATGGGATTTGTTTCTACCATGCTTGTTTGCGACTACATTAGTGGTGCGACAGGATCTGTAGCAACTGCCTTTGGTGCCCATACAGGAATTGGAACTATGCCAATAACTTTATATGGTACAGAAGAGCAAAAGAAAAAATATGTACCAAAATTAGCTACCGGTGAATGGTTTGGAGCTTACTGCCTTACAGAACCAGGAGCAGGAAGTGATGCTAACTCAGGTAAAACAAAAGCTGTTCTTTCTGAAGATGGAAAATCTTACAGTATTAGTGGACAGAAAATGTGGATCTCCAATGCGGGTTTTGCAAATGTATTTATAGTTTTTGCTAGAATTGAAGATGACAAGAATATTACTGGTTTCATCGTTGAAAATGATACTTCAAACGGTATCACTTTTGGTGAAGAAGAAAAAAAATTAGGGATACACTCCTCTTCCACTCGTCAGGTTTTCTTTAATGAAACCAAAGTACCTGTAGAAAACTTGCTAGCAGAACGTGGTGATGGTTTCAAAATTGCCATGAATGCATTGAATATTGGTAGAATTAAGCTGGCAGCTGCGTGTTTAGATGCACAACGTAGAGTGACAGATCAAGCGGTAAAATATGCCAATGACAGAGTTCAGTTCAATACTCCTATTGCAGAATTTGGAGCTATTAAATCCAAACTGGCAGAAATGGCTACATCAGCATACGCTGGGGAATCTGCTTCATACAGAGCTGCTAAAAATATTGAAGATAGAATTAATAAAAGATTAGAAGAAGGGAACTCGCATTCTGAAGCTGAATTAAAAGGTGTAGAAGAATACGCAATTGAATGTTCTATTTTAAAAGTTGCATGTTCAGAGGATATTCAGAATTGTAGTGATGAAGGGATCCAGATCTTTGGTGGTATGGGATTCTCGGCAGATACTCCAATGGAATCTGCATGGAGAGATGCACGTATTTCTAGGATTTATGAAGGAACCAACGAAATAAACAGAATGTTAGCGGTTGGAATGCTTGTTAAGAAAGCGATGAAAGGTCATGTAGATCTTTTAGGACCTGCAACGAAAGTTGGGGAAGAACTTACTGGAATTCCATCTTTTGATAAACCAGACTACTCAGTATTATTTGCTGAAGAAAAAGACTTATTAAAGAGATTGAAAAAAGTATTTTTAATGGTTGCCGGTAGTGCTATTCAAAAATTTGGGCCTAAATTGGAAGAGCATCAACAATTGCTTTTAGCTTCTTCAGATATCTTAATTGAGATCTATATGGCAGAATCTGCCCTTCTTAGAACCGAGAAAAATGTAAATAGATTCGGAGAAGACGAGCAAAAAGAACAAATTGCAATGTCTAAGTTATATTTATATCATGCTGTAGATACTATAAACCAAAAAGCCAAAGAAGGAATTGTCTCTTTTGCTGAAGGTGATGAACAACGCATGATGTTAATGGGATTAAAGCGTTTCACTAAATACGATAATCATCCTAATGTTGTTGAGCTTAGAAATACAATCGCAGAAAAATTAACCTCAGAGAATAACTACTGTTTTTAATAAATCTCATATTTAGTACTTAATACTAGAAATGTAAAAGCCAATTCTTAAATAGAATTGGCTTTTTTGTTTGCAGCTAGTTATGGCAAATGAATTAGGGAAATTTAGAAAGTCAAGCTAGCGCTTTCTTCGGGTAATTCTCCTTTACTAAAATTTGTAGCTGCTTCTATTAATGCCAAATGAGAATAGGCTTGCGGAAAATTCCCTAATAAGCGCTTCGTCTCAAAATCAATATCTTCACTAAACAATCCTAAGTGATTACTATAAGTTAAAAGCTGATCGAATAATTTTTTAGATTTTTCCTTTTCTCCTATTTTATACAAGCTATTAATAAACCAAAAGGTACATATTGTAAATGAGGAAGTAGGCAAGCCAAAATCATCTTTATTCTTATAACGGTAGAGCAAACCATCCCGGGAAAGTTCTTTTTCGGTAGCTTTTACGGTACTAATATACCTAGGATCTTTTGCATCTATAAATCCATAGTTCTCCATTAAAAGTGTGGACGCATCTAAATCTTTTGAACCATAGGATTGGGTATATGCCTGCACCTCTTCATTCCATCCATTTTTATGGATATCATCATAAATTTCAGTCCTTAAAGAAACCCATTTAGATTCATTTATTCCCTTTCTGAGGATCTCTCCTATTTTTACAGCTCTATCTATGGCAACCCAACATAAGAGTTTAGAGAAAACAAAATGCCTTTCTTCTGTCCGCAGTTCCCATATTCCTTTATCAGGTTCTTTCCAGTGCGATTCTACAATTTTTACAATTCCTCTAGTTACTGTCCACAATTCTTCACTGTTTTCCAGATTTGTCTCAAAACGAACAAATTGCTGGTAGATCACCTCCATCAATATTCCATATATATCGTTCTGCTTTTGAATATAGGCTGCGTTTCCTGTGCGCACAGGCTTGGAACCTTGATACCCATCTAAGTGATCTAATATGTGCTCAGTTAAATTCTTCTCTCCATTGATACCATACATGATCTGAATCTTTTCATCCTTATGTGGTATCAGATTAAGAATGAACTGGAGGAAATCTTTAGCCGATTTGTCATGCCCTAATCCTGCCATTACTTTGATAACCATGGAGGCATCTCTAATCCAACAAAATCTATAATCCCAATTGCGCTCTTCACCTATAGTCTCTGGAAGTGATGTAGTGGCAGCCGCAAGTACAGCACCCGACTTCTTGAAGGTTAAAGCCTTAAGTACCAAAGCACTTCGCAATATTTCTTCGTTATAGTATTTATATTTCGTGGTGTATTCACTCCAGTTCATCCAATAGGTCTTGGTACGTTGGTATTTAAGATAGGACCTATCCAAGGACTGTTCAACCAATTTTTCATGATACCCCATTAAGAAATACCCATTTCCTGTTAATTCAATTTCCTTTTGCTCTAAAATAGCATCAAGATCAAAACTTGAATAGAGAAATAGAGTTTCAAATTTCCCTTCGGTCGTATAGCTCTTTATATAATTGCCTTTATTTTCATTAAAGGTTTCCTCTCTAGCAAAATCCAAACGAGGATTATATAATACTTTAAAAGCTGGCTTCCCTTTTATAAGTCGAAGAAACCGAATTACATCTGGAGCAGAATAGTATGAGCTATCCTCTCGCTGATAGCGGGGCATAAAATCTATTAGCTGAAATGCATCGGTACCATTATCAAACCCGGTACTTAATATATTGGTACCCCAAAGATATTCTTGAGAGATTTCATAATCTTCGGTAACTTCTATCTCAAAGCTTCCGCCTTTATTTTCATCTAATAATTTTGCAAAAACAGCTGCTGAGTCAAAATTTGGCAAGCAACACCATTCCAATGAGCCTGTTTTTGAGACAAGTGCAGCACTTTTACAATTTCCTATAATTCCGTAGTCTAAATTCTTCATATAATCATAAAGTTTGTTGAAAATGATGGTAGATCAAATGTATTTTCGGAAATTAAGTAAAATACTAAAACTTTATCGTAGAATTCAGAATAAATTATGAGTAAAACAATCATTATATCCAATAGATTGCCACTTCAAATTTCTATAAAAAAAGGAAAATTGGAGGTTACTCCTAGCGTAGGAGGCTTAGCTACAGGTTTAAAATCCTTTCACAGAGATGGAGATAGTGTCTGGATAGGCTGGAGTGGTTTAACTATTGAAGAGCTTCCTGAAAATTTAATGAATGAAGTTTCTCAGAAAGCAAAAGATCAGGCCTGTATTGCGTTAAATTTTACTGAAAAGGAAATTGAAGGCTTTTATTATGGGTTTAGCAATAGAAGTATTTGGCCTCTCTTCCACTACTTTATGGAATTCACAGAATGGGAAACTTGGCATTGGGAAACCTACAAAAGTGTAAATCAAAAATATGCGGATGCCATTCTGGAAAAGTACAAGGAAGGTGATAAGATCTGGATTCATGATTATCAACTTCTTTTAGTACCAAATATGGTTCGGGAACAATCTCCTAATGCTACCATTGGTTTCTTTAACCATATCCCATTTCCTTCCTATGAAGTCTTTAGAACTATGCCATGGAGAGAGGAAATTCTTAAAGGTTTACTGGGTGCAGATCTTATTGGCTTTCACACCTACGACTATGAAAGACATTTTTTAAGTTCTGTAAGTCGTATTCTCAGGTATCAAGTCAATTTTGATGAAGTGAGCCTCCCAGAGAGAATGGTTAAAGTAGATTCTTTTCCTATGGGTATAGATTATAACAAGTTTGAAAAGGCTGCGCAAAATCACTTCGAAAATACTCTGGAAAGTCAATCAGATTTACAACGCAGATTAGATCATCATAGAAAAGGGGCACCCGGGGCAAAGTTGATCCTAAGTATAGATCGGTTAGATTACACGAAAGGGATTGCACATAGAATAAGAGCATTTGAGTATTTCTTAGAAAAATATCCTCAGTATATAGAAAAAATCCGATTGGTTATGCTTGCAGTTCCTTCAAGATCTGAGGTGCCACAGTATCAATTATTGAAAAAGGAAATTGATGCCTTAGTAGGAAGGATAAATGGAAAATTTGCAACGGTAAGCTGGACCCCTATTTGGTATTTCTATAGGTCAATGCCTTTTAAAAACTTAATAGATCTATATGCTTCATGCGATATAGCTCTACTAACTCCTATAAGGGACGGAATGAACCTTGTGGCAAAAGAATATATTGCAAGCAGGAAAGATCAAACAGGAGTGCTTATTTTAAGCGAAATGACCGGTGCTGCTCAAGAAATGAATGAAGCAATTTTAATTAATCCTAATAATTTTGAACAGATTGCTGATGCAATAAATCAGGCTATAAAGATGCCTGAGGAAGAACAAATTAAAAGAAATAAAATCCTTCAGAAACGATTAAAGCGTTATGATGTAGAAAAATGGGCTAACGACTTTATGAAATCCTTGACTAAAACACAAGAAAATAGGAAAAGCAATAAAGCAATCCATATATCTGAAAACATTAAAGAGAATATATATTCAGATTTTAAAAATTCTAAAAATCGAGTATTATTTCTGGACTATGATGGAACACTAGTAGATTTTGTTGATAAACCAGAAGACGCAAAACCCGATAAAGAACTTATCTCACTAATAAGTCAATTAGCAACTTTAGAAAATACTACTGTAGTGCTTATTAGCGGAAGGGATAAGGAAACTCTAGGCACTTGGTGGAAGGAAGTAGATGTTCAGCTAATTGCAGAGCATGGAGTTTGGGCCTTAAAACCCAATAAAGAATGGAGACTAAATGAAAATGTAAAAAATGACTGGATGGAATCTATACGTCCTGTTATTGAAGCATTTGTAGATAGAACTCCCGGAAGCTTTATAGAAGAAAAGAATTATTCACTGGCTTGGCACTACAGAAAAGTTGATCCAGACCTAGGCGAAAAACGCGCTAATGAACTTTCTTCGGTATTAAAAGATCTTATCTCTAATCACGGATTGAGTGTTTTAGATGGTAATAAAGTTCTGGAGATAAAAAGCAGTGAAGTTAACAAAGGAAAGGCCGCAACAAAATTTATTTTAAGAAAAGAGATTGATTTCATATTTGCTATTGGAGACGATTGGACAGATGAATATTTATTCCAGGAATTGCCAGATTCTGCAGTAACTGTAAAAGTAGGTTTAAAGAATACCAGTGCGACTTACTATATAAATAACACAAAAAAAGTAAGAGAGTTATTACAAGGATTTTTAGAACTGAAATAAGATTCAGTAAGCTAATAGTAAAAAAAACTAAACTGTTAAAATCCTTAGCAATTTTGCTTAAACATTATATCAAACTTAACTAAAGAAAATCCTCTAAACTTCTAATTAGAAGTACTTTTACAAAATCAAATTTATACAACCAATATTTAAAAAAATCATAATTATGAAAGTAGGAAAGTTAATTACAGGATTAGTATCAGGAGCAGCTATAGGAGCAGCTATAGGTTTATTATTTGCACCAAAAAAAGGAGCAGATACACGTAAATTAATTACTGAATCTGGAGATAGCTATTTAAAAGGTGCTAAAGGAAAGATCGATAATCTTTCAGACAGTTTAAATCAAAAAGTTGAAGCGATCAAAGAAAGATCTAAATCTGCAACTAGTGATTCTAAAGCAGAAGAAAAGTATCACGACACTAAGGCAGATATTCATGATATGAGAGCTAGCTAGTCTAAACTCAAATATTTTATATGAACCCTCGGATAATTTCCGAGGGTTTTTTATTTTTTGGAATTGGATTATCTTCATGAAACATTCTGAAAAACATTCCTTACTTTAGAAAATTCAAATAAATAAAATTTATAATAATGAAAATTAATTCCTCCCTATTAAGCATTGCGTGTTTCATATTCACTTTACTTCTCTTTAATAATACGAATGCACAAGATACCGATGCTAGGATCTATAAAATAATTGATTCTGTATCTGCAGATAGAATTGAATCTGATATTAGAAAACTTGCTGGTTTTGGAACTCGAAATACATTTAGCGATACGGTTTCTACTACTCGCGGAATTGGAGCTGCCCGCCGATGGATAAAATCTGAATTTGATAAAACCTCCCAAGATTGCAATAACTGTTTAAATGTCTTTTACCAAAAAGACTTGGTTACTCCGGAAGACGGAAATCGTGTGCCAAAAGAAGCATGGGTTGTTAATGTGGTAGCTATCCAAAAAGGAACTAAGTATCCTAATAGATATATCATAATGAGTGGCGATATAGATTCTCGTGCTAGTGATACCATGGATTTTACAACCGATGCACCAGGAGCTAATGATAATGCAAGTGGAATGGCAGGAACGATTGAAGCCGCCAGAGTTTTGTCTAAATATAAATTTGAAAACAGCATTATTTATGTTGGCCTTTCTGGAGAAGAGCAAGGTTTATTTGGAGGAAAAGGATTGGCTCAATATGCAAAAAACAACAATTGGGAGATCATTGGAATATTGAACAATGATATGATTGGGAATATTGAAGGGGTTGATGGAGTAATTGATAACAGAAGTTTCAGAATTTTTTCTGAACCTGTGCCTCCAACCGAAACTGAGGAAGAGCGAAATGCAAGAAGATATTATGGTGGTGAAGTAGATGGAATTTCCAGACAGCTTGCCCGCTACATTCATGGTACTGTAGAGACCTATATGCCAGAAATGAACCCAATGATGATCTATCGTTTAGACAGATTTGGTCGTGGAGGTCACCATAGATCTTTTAATGACCTTGGCTACGCAGGAATTAGAATAATGGAGGCTCATGAGAATTACAACAGACAGCATCAAGATATAAGAACAGAGAACGGAATTGAATATGGCGATGTAATTGAAGGTGTGAATTTTGATTATGCTGCAAAACTTACGGCTGTAAACGCGATTAACTTAGCTAGTTTGGCTTGGGCTCCGCCCACACCTTCAAAAGTTGCGATTGGTGGGATAGTTGAACCATCTACAAGACTTCGTTGGGAAAAAGTTTCAGGAGAAATTGCAGGTTATAAAATCTATTGGAGAGATACTACTTCCCCTGTATGGCAACATTCAAGGTTTGTAGGAGATGTATCTGAATTTACGTTGGAAGGAATTGTAATAGATAATTTCTTATTTGGAGTTGTAGCTGTGGGCAAAAACGGACATGAAAGTTTAGTTTCTTTTCCCTCGTCGACCTTTAGATAAGTTCATTTCCTGTTTAATTCACTTTAAAATCTCCGATCATGAAAAAAATATTATTAATTTTCTTCCTATCCTGTCAGGTACTTGTTGCACAACAATCAGATAAGCTGGAGTTATTGGATATCTTCAATCTTGAGTATATTTCTGACCCACAGATATCTCCAGATGGAAAACAAGTGGTGTACGTCCGGAATTTTAAGGATGTGATGACCGATAAAAATCTATCCAATCTCTGGATAGTGAATTTTGACGGCACACAAAACAGACCACTAACCACTGGCAACACAGTAGATAATTCTCCCCGTTGGTCTCCAGATGGAAGGAAATTACTTTTCAAATCTAACAGGGATGGTGAAATGCGGTTATATTTAAAATGGCTGGATTCTCAACAGCCACAAGTAATTTCTAATTCTAATGAGCTACCGGGATCAATTTCCTGGTCTCCAGACAGTGAGTTTATTGCCTTTTCTAAATTCGTGATTAAGGAAAATGCTTCTCCTATTAAATTGCCAAAGAAGCCAGAAGGTGCCAAGTGGAACGAGGCTCCTAAATATATTACCGAAATGAATTATCGGGCAGATGGAGCTGGTTATTTAAAAAGTGGGAACACACAACTCTTTGTAGTTTCTGTAGACGGGCATACCCCAAGGCAACTAACTTTTAGTGAGTTTGATCATGGCACACCAGTTTGGGGCAAGGATGGAAAGAGCCTGTACTTCTCAGCCAATTTTGGTGAAGATCATGAATTGGATCCGATGAATTCAGAAATTCATAGGCTAGATATTACAGATGGAAAAATTACAACCTTAACAAATAGACAAGGCCCGGACAGCGATCCTACAATCTCTGCAGATGGTAAGAAGATAGCATATTTAGGTTTCGATGATAGACTGCAAGGATATCAGCTAAGTCAGTTATATATTATGAATATAGATGGTAGTAATATCCAGAACCTTTCAGCAGACTTTGATAGAGATATAAGTGATATTTCCTGGGACAAAAATGGAGATGGACTTTATTTTCAATATAACGACAAAGGCAGTACAAAACTAGGCTACATTTCTACGAGTGGTAAAGTAAAAGAAATAACAAGTAACCTGGGAGGACTTTCCCTAGGAAGGCCTTATAACGCTGCATCTTATAGTATTGCAGAAAATGGTAATTACGCTTTTACTTCAGGAAAAAATGCAATGTTATCTGATTTAGGTGTTGGAAATAAAGGAAATGATCGAGTGCTTACAGATGTAAATAGCGATTTACTTTCCTTTAAAAAACTAGGAAAAGTAGAAGAGATCTGGTGGAAGTCTTCTGTAGATCAAAGAGATATTCAAGGCTGGATTGTAACTCCGCCCGATTTTGACCCTAACAAAAAATATCCGTTAATTCTAGAGATCCACGGTGGGCCTTTTGCTAGTTATGGAAATGTATTTTCGGCAGAAATTCAGCTAATGGCTGCAGCTGGGTATGTAGTTCTGTATACTAATCCTAGAGGTAGTACTGGTTATGGGGAAGAATTCGGAAACTTAATACATCATGATTATCCCAATAACGATTATCATGATTTGATGTCTGGAGTAGATACTGTTCTTGAAAAAGGATATGTAGACAGGGAAAATTTATTTGTTACCGGAGGTAGCGGAGGTGGTGTATTAACCGCTTGGATCGTTGGAAAAACAGATAGATTTAAAGCTGCTGTAGTTGCAAAACCAGTTATAAATTGGACGAGTTTTGTGCTATATGCAGATAATCCAGGCTTCTTTGCTAAATATTGGTTTGGCAAAAAGCCTTGGGAAGATCCAGAAAGTTATTTCAAGAGATCTCCTTTAAGCTATGTGGCCAATATTACTACTCCAACTATGTTGTTAACTGGAGAAGAAGATTACAGAACTCCAATAGCTGAATCTGAGCAATTCTACAGTGCATTAAAACTGGAAGGAGTAGAAACGGCTATGGTTAGAATCCCGGGATCCGGACACGGAATAGCAAATAGACCAAGTAACCTTATTGCTAAAGTTGCAGCTATCCTATCTTGGTTTGAAAAGTATAAGGACAACTAAATCAATCCCTTATATAAAGCTGCGAATAGAATTATAGAATACAGAAGATAAGCATATATAATTTTTATTATTTATTGTTTTTCAAAAATTAAATCATATTGTTTTGTCTGTTCGAGCGCAGTCGAGAACTTTTTAACTTAAAAAGAAGGTTTCGACTCCGCTACCATTGACGTATTTTCAAAGTTACTCCCAATAAGAGACCCTGAAACTAGTTCAGGGTGACGATACTGTTTTAACTGCCGTCATGCTGAACTCGTTTCAGCATCTTTCATACGTCAATTTCCTACGCTAAATAAATTTTTTTATCACAGGTCTCAACCTGACATCCTTACTATACATTGTAATCTTAATATGAACACAACTACAAACCGCTAAAAATCAATTCTATTAGCAGCTTTATTATTAATCGATTAACGAAAGTTGGATCCTTTTTAGATCCAGATCAATTTCCAAAACAGTTACCATTAAATGCTGTCCTAATCTTACAACAGAATTCACATCACTTATATATTCATTCGCCAATTTAGAGATATGTATTAACCCGCTTTCTTTAACTCCAACATCAACAAAGCATCCAAAATTGGTGATATTATTAACGATTCCTGGAAGCTTCATCCCCGTTCGTAAATCTTTAATGCTGCTTACGTTTTCATCAAACTGAAAAACCTTGATCTTACTTCTGGGATCTAAACCTGGTTTTTCCAGTTCTTTAATTATATCTTTTAGCGTTGGTATCCCAAGATTTTTTTGAACATAAGTCTCTAAATCAACTTTTTGAAGCACTTCCTTGTTGCCTATTAATTGGTTAATCCCAGTTCCATAGTCAAGTGCTATTTTATTCACCAACTCATAACGTTCCGGGTGAACTGCAGAATCGTCTAAAGGATTTTTCGCATTCTTAATTCTTAAAAAACCGGCTGATTGCTCGTAAGCTTTGGCTCCTAATCTTGGGACTTTGAGTAGCTCTTCTCTGGTCTTTATACTCCCCTTTTCTGATCTATAATTTATAATGTTTTCAGCTAGTACTGGTCCAATTCCTGAAACATAAGAAAGCAGTTCTTTACTGGCAGAGTTCACATTGATCCCTATTCGGTTTACACAAGTCATCACCACTGCATCCAGTTTATTTTTCAGCCTTGTTTGATCTACATCATGTTGGTACTGCCCTACTCCAATTGACTTTGCATCTATTTTCACTAATTCGGCCAAAGGATCTATTAAGCGTCTCCCAATAGAAACTGCGCCTCTTACTGTGATATCATAATCTGAAAATTCTTCTCTAGCAATTTTAGATGCCGAATAAATTGAAGCACCCGCCTCATTCACCACATATACTGCGACCTCTTTATTAAATGGAACTTTCTTTATAAACTGTTCCGTTTCTCGGGAAGCTGTTCCATTTCCAATGGAGATCGCTTCAATATTATAGGCATTTACGAGCGATCTTATTTTCTTAATGGCAAGCGTCATTTCTTTCTGTGGAGGATGCGGATAAATAGTTTCATTATGTAGTAACATTCCATTTTCATCCAAACACACCAATTTACATCCAGACTTAAATCCAGGATCCAAGGCTAAGATCCTTTTATTACCTAGAGGAGGCGCTAATAAAAGTTGTTCTAAATTTTCAGCAAAGACCTGAATAGCATCTTCATCTGCTTTATTTTTTGCTTCAGATAAAACTTCATTGGAAAAGGATGGTTTTAAGAGTCGTTTATAGGAATCTTCTATTGCTTCTTTAATATATTTTGATGCTGAAGAATTTTTCAGATTAAGAACATTCTCTATTAATCGCAAAGCCTCCATTTTTTCTACATCAAGCTTTACCTTTATTACCCCTTCACTTTCCGCCCTAAGAATTGCAAGTAATCTATGAGAAGGAATTCTTTTTAGAGGCTCATTCCAGTCAAAATATTGCTTGTATTTTTGCGCAGCTGGGCTTACTTTTTCAGATGTAACTACTTTTGAAGCTATATCTGCACTATTCTGAAATAACCTTCTTAGCTTCTGCCTCACATAAGGATTTTCACTTATCCATTCCGCAATTATATGTTGAGCTCCTTCTAAAGCATCGGTAGAAGATTTTATATCTTTTGATAAAAACCGACTTGCAACTTGTTCTAAATTATCTCCGTTCTGAGACATTAGTATTTTGGCCAAAGGTTCCAAACCTGCCTCTCTTGCAGATTCAGCTTTAGTTCTACGTTTCTTTTTAAAAGGAAGATATAGATCTTCTAATTCCAACATAGAATCTGAATCCTGAATCTTAGACAGTAAGGAATCTGTCAATGAATCCTGATCTTCAATAGCTTTAATGATAGATTTTTTACGACGCTCTAATTCTGAATAGGATTTTAAAAGCTCTGCTATTTTTTCAATTTCAACTTCATCTAAATTACCCGTTAACTCTTTTCTATATCGCGCAATAAATGGGATTGTAGCATCTTCATTTAATAAGCTTACTGTGTTGAGAATAGATCTCTCGGGAACGGCTATTTTAGATTTTATATATGATATTAACTCCAAGTCTTGTGTTTTAAGTAATGAAAACAAAGATACCGGGATTCTAATTTATCTGTATAAATACCCAAAGATATTTCCAGAGAATTAGATAATATTAATTGGAAACTTTAGGGTTTTAAACATTAATTCAGGAACAGAAAAAATTTCCCGCTCCTGAAAGCTACCTGGATCGAAGATTTACGCAGTTAATTATCCCTATTTTTCAGCCTTTTTCTTGGCTTTTTTGTCTTGATTCTTGATTCTTGGTTCTTGGTTCTCGTCTCTCTGTTCCCTATTTATTTGATCACATAAGTTTTTTTCTCTGGCCCAATACCTTTTAAGGTAAGTGATTTCCATTCTTTTGGTAAGATCTCATTTTTTTGCTCTATCCCATTTTCGGTAATATGCAATCCGCCGAATCCAAATAGCACAACCTGGAGCATACCGCCGGCACCTGTTGCAAAATATGGATTCTCACTGGTGGCCGATTCTGCCAGAGCTCCAAATGGAGCACGCTTATTAGGCTCATAACTTCTTTTAAAAAGCCTGTAAGCTTCTTTGGAATCTCCCAATCTAGCATACAAAATGGCAAATATTGATTGCCCCATAGCAGGGCCCTCAGGAGAAAGTTTAGACTCATAATATTTTAAATCCTTAAGAATATTTTCTCTTTCGGTAATTATATCCAAAGGATAAGACAGCAAGTTCACATCTGCCTGTTTTATAATTTCTCCCTCATAGCTTTGGTTTTCTTTTGTAGTTCCATCAGGGAATTTTAATATTACAATTTTTGAAGCAACTTCATTCCAGGCGGGGTTTGGTGTTTCGTCAACTTCTTTGGCTGCAAGGACCGCATAATTTAAGGCTGTTATTGCGGAACCATTTGTAAATGCATTATCATCTACGTTTGCGGCAAACTCATTGGCACCCACCACATTTTTAATGGAATAACTTCCATCAGCATTTTTTGAGACACGGCTCACCCAATAATCTGCAATTTCTTTTAACATTGGGTAACCTCTTTCAACAAGCCATTCTTTGTTTTTAGTCACACGGTAATAATTCCAGAAGGCTATAGCTACATCAGATGTTATATGGTGCTCGAAAGTTCCTGTAAGTGCCCAGGATGGTGTAGCTTCTTCCCCTGTATCATCACTCTCCCATGGGAACATAGCGCCTTTGTAACCGAAGTTAACAGCTTTTTGTTTTGCCTTCCCCAAACGGTCAGACCGGTAGTTTACCAAGGAACGTGAGATATCCTGATTCAATAATAACAAAGGGGGAAACATCCAGAGTTCGGTATCCCAAAAAATATGTCCGTTATAATTTTGTGAAGACAGTCCCATTGGGGCAATACTCAAATTAGAATCACCTCTGGAGAAGGCATATAAATGATATAGTGCCAAACGCACATCCAGCTGCGATTGCATATCCCCTTCAATCACAATATCTCCTTCCCAAAGCTCTTTCCAAAGTTTTTTATGCTCACCTAGCAAATCCTTTCTTGGGGTTAATAAATTGAAGATAACAAAACGTTCCGATTCGGTTTGAGGATCTTCGAAATCCTGAGTGGTTGTTTCTGCTGCAGTCCATGCAAACTCACTTAACTGTCCTTTTTTTACTTTTCTTTCAAAAGACAACCTGTTATCGTATTCAGAAACTTTATTGTGTTTAAGTTCCGGACGTTCATTTTCTCTTACGGAATTGATGTCATGCCATATGAAGGTTGCAGATGTGGCAACGGTATGTTTACCATACTGACTTTTAGCAAAGGTTTGCAAAATGGGCATTGTAGTTTCCAGATCCTTAAGTACCCTAAAAGTGCTGGTAGGATCCTGAAATACTTCTGGAGTTAATATTTTTCCGGTAACTTTTATTTGAATATCCTTTTTTGCATCGACTTTAAAATCTATATAACTTGAATATTGGACGTTTCGCAGGGCATATATGGTATAGGTTACCTTTGCTTTGTCTTTGAAGTTGAAGGAAGTGGTAAAGGAAGCTTCCTTCATATTCAAGGTTTGCACCCAGTCTGAAATATTGTTTTCTGTAATTTTTTCCCCGTCAATTTCCATTTCGAGATTCCCAAAATTCATTCCCAAAATAATTTTGGAAACGCCTAAAGGAGATTCTTTTTCATATACATTATTTAATATTACCGAACGCACCTCAAAAGGTTTATCCTCCGGTAAGATACCAATCCTCCCGTTTGCGACAACCACACCTGTATATTGCTCAACCTTTCCTGTAGATATAGACCATCCATCGTTTTGAGATTGACATAAAAAAGTGGTGAAGAATGCAAGGAGAGCAAAGAGGATTTGTTTCATATTCCGGTATTTGAAAATATTAAAATAAAATTAATCGACAATGTATGTATTATTAATGAAAACCATTTAAAAATGTATTATTATCTACGTTAGCATCAAATTAACCTACCCCATCAAATTTTTTATAGAAGAACTACTATCGGAATTTTTTGAGATACGGCTTATTCAATAATCGGGTGTTTTTTTTAACATACAACTCCCTCTAAAAACTAGGTTCATTTTTGGTGGATATTGATAATATAAGTAAAGAGTTCAAAATTGAAATAAAAATATTCAGAAAGAAAATCAAGAGCCTCCGGAAATCAAAGCCTCAATGAGGGGTTAAAAATGGCTATGCCTTTTTAATGAAGATCTAAGAATATTTTTTATTCCGCTATTGGTAGATAGATTACCGCCTTCCATGTAGGTGATGGAGTACTTTCTACGTTTGGATTATTATAAAAAACTTCCAATGGTAGTCCTTGAGTTTTCAAATCCTTTTCATCGGCCGTGTAAAGTAGGTCATACCAGGCTTTATGAGATAACCTATAGTTTCCATGGAACACCGCTTTTAATGCGGTGGAAGACGGAAATTGCCTGAATAATACTTCTCCTGAAGGCCTTATATCCTGGGCAAGATTCACCGGAAAACAAAATTCAAAATCTATAATATTCTCCTCCCTATTCCATTTAATGATCTTCACAAATGGATTTCCTGTTAATTTTAGATTACGATTTAGAATGTAATCTTCCAGAATATCAATGGTTCCTACCATTTCTCTGGCCTTTCCTTTTACAGGAATATTTTCAGAAATATGACAAATACAGTCCAGAGCAGGTGAAATGATTATACTATCGGTAATTTGAATACGATAGGCCGTTTGTTCATTTTTCAATTTGTGTCTAAAAGTTAATAAATTTTGTTTTAAACTATCTATATATTTACTTTTCACAAAGGGATTTATGATATCCAGGCGGTTAACCAATGAATTCTCTTCAGATCTAACATTTAGGACAACTTCTGTAAGGCTGTCGTTTCTTTTTTCAAACTCCCAATAGAATTCTACCTGGGAATCGCTAAAAGAATTTACTTTTTGTGTTAGATTTTTGAAAGGTTCCCCTTGGATGACCGCAATATTATCTTCGGTAAGTTCAGGATTAAATCTTTTCCATTCTAAAATATCGTGATATGCATTACCTGGACCATATTTCGCGTCCATAGTGAATTGATAATCATATTTTTTTATAAATAAGTACCAGATCAATCCGGAAAGTACTAAAGTAAGGAATAATAAAATTATTTTTTTCATAGAATTACTTGGCCGCTAATTTCTCTTTGGAATTGGTCATTTCTAACTTATTTACAATATAGTTTCCAATTGCTTGGCCCTGGTCTAAACCTACTTCAATGGCGGCCCTATAATGAATTCCTCCATATAACCTGCTCTCTGCTGCCTCCCTCGAGGCATCTTTAAATGATTTAAAACTTCTAACCGGAAGACCATAATCCACTTCAGTATCATCATCAAAACTAAAATCATCTCCAAAAATATCTGTAAGCACAATAGCCGCAGCACCTGAAACTACAGAATGTCCACTAGTATATTCAGGAAATGGCGGGGTTTGCAATACTGAAGTCCAGCTATCATCAATGTATTTATTAATCAGAGTTTCGGGGCGAACCAGATTACTGCGATATTTCTCTTCCCAACAGCTAATAAAACCATCAGCAAGCGCTACAGAAACTTTCGTGTAAGCATAGACAGATTTATTAAAATCGGCTCCGGATTTCTGACAAGCTATTTTGGTAACACCCATCCAATGACCACCAGGAGTGATTTTTTTGGTTGCGAACATAAGATGTCCTCTTAGGATAGAAACATAAGGATTACAGTCCCAAAACTTAGCAATAGCCATCTTCTCACTATTCTCTTCGTCTTTTGCAATTTCCTCACGAATATTATAGACTTCCATTAATTCATTGTGGAAACGGCTTCCAGGCTCCATGGAAAACTCCGGTGGCGGCACTGGTTTAAACTGATTGGCTGCACTAATAGCGAATGGTCGTATTTTGCTCCAGTGTGGTTCTATACCGTCCATATAAGTTGGCGGTGTAGGTTGCCATCGGCTCTCCTCATCTGTATGTACAGAAAACTTAGGCATGGTGCGTGTTTCGGAATAATTATCCTTGGACATCCATTTTCTAATATGGCTTGCAACTTGCAAACCATAGGCTTCAGAAGCTTTAAAAGTTTCTTCGTCCTTGGTTTTCCAAATATTAAAAATGCTATCTCTCTTAACTATAAGTCTTTCTTCTGAAAAGACAAGATTTTTACCAATTTCGTAAAAAGCTACCACGGCAGCTATTTCAGGGTTAATTAATTCTGAGGTAGTTACAGGAGCGGGTGCAAGATCTTTTAATTGACCGGCCAGACTTTTATATTCTTTATTAAACTGCGCCATTACCTCGTAGGCAGCAATATTTGAATAAGTATAAACACGGCTCGCAACAGGCGGAGAAAATATATCATGCACCATTACCCTGGTAAGATGATCATTAGCCGAGTGGAAATCTTCTGAAGTAACTTCAATTTTTTGGGTCTCATTTTTACAGGAAAAGATAAGTATAGAAGAAAAAACAAGTAAAATTAAATTCTTCATATCAGTCAATTATTTTATACAATTCAGATTCGGCATCATTTATTGTAACCAATAAATAAGCTTGCTGCTGTATTTCAATTATGGAAAAATCTTTAACAGACTTTTGGGATAAATTTAAACCAATTTCATTGGAATTCAGAATTTTATCGGCATTTATTAGAAGAGCACCGCCAAAGGCATCAAACTTTCCATGATAAGGAGTAACACCAAAATAATTACCGCCCATCAACACTTCTTCATTACCGTCTTTATTAAAATCATACTTGAGCATGGCCTTTATAGGCGCCACCTGCAACTGCATATCAAACTCCCTGAAAATAAATTTTCCATTGTTATTTTCAAGATACCCGGAAGCCAGTGTATGCACTTCTCTCTTGGAAGCAACTTCTAGTTCTTTTTTAGTAAAAATCTCTTGGACAGTTTTACCTGCAAAATCTTTATAGGTGGCAAACCTTTTTCTTATAAGCACAGGTAATTGGGAAGCAAGTTCATCCAAGCCGTGAATGAAATAATATTTTTCATTTTTTTCAGTTGCTAGTAATGTTTCAGGTAAGCCGTTCTTATCAAAATCCTTAAAGTACATCAAAAGGGGATATTCCGTGGAAGCTTTAAATTTTGTATTCAATCCCCAATTTCCAAGAAGATAATCGGTATCCCCATCTTTGTCTATATCGAATGGCAAAATTTGCTGCCATAACCCATTTAATTTTTGAGAAATTAAGCTATCCGTCACATCTAAAAAAACTCCATTCATGTTTTCCAGAAACTTGGGAGCCATCCACTCCCCCACGACAATAAGATCGAGATCACCATCATTGTCGAAATCTTCCCAAATTGCGTCATTAATCATTCCCAGATCCTCAAAAATACGGGATTGGTCATTCATCGCAAAAGTTCCATTCTCATTCCTGAGTAGATAAGCCTTTGGAATTTCTCCATATTTGTAGTTGACAGCGTTGGAACCGATAAAAACATCTAGATCGCCATCCCCGTCATAATCAGCCGACTTAATAACCGAAGAATTTGCGTATATTTTGGGGAAAAGGCTATCCTTTCTAAAATCTCCAGCTTCATTTAAATAAAGTCGGTCCAGTAACCACTTATCATCTCCTACAGATTCTCCTCCCCCGGAAACAATTAAAACATCCTTTTTACCATCATTATTAAAATCGGCAATTTCGATATCGGTATCCTCGTAAAGGGAATCATTAAGGATACCTTTGGGTTTCTCCATGGTAAAACCTTTTTTATCCTGAAAAAACACCACAGATGGACTAAACCTGGACGCCCCAAACAGGACATCATCCAGGCCATCATTGTTTAGATCGGCTACTTCCACTGCAGGACCAAGATCTGAGATCTTGTGGGCTATTAATTTTTGAAGATCAAAATCTTCATAAAGATTTTCCTCATGTTTATAATTAAGGCCAAAATCAGATTCAGCTTCAGAAAACCATGATTTATTCTTTTTTTGGAACAATTCCATAAGATCGGCTTTCTTATTAGTAGCTTCCCATTTTATTTCCAGCATACTGTTTGGTTTCACTGAGGTTAGCGTTTTTAAAGTCTGGTCTGGCCAGATAATGCTAAGTGAATCTATGCGGGTGTTTTTAGGAATTCCAAAATGAATTATTGGTTCAGAAGAGGACTGGTATGCCTTTGTAGTATATAATTGGCGGTATTGTTTTCCTTTATCGGTATAAAGTATGGCTTTACTCCCGATACCAAATGTGTTTCCATTTCCTGCGCTTAATTTTATTTTAAGATAATTGCCGGTTGGTTCATTATTGATGTAGAGGCTTGGAGTTTTATTAATATTATTAGTAACAATATCAATATCCCCATCGTTATCCAAATCGGCGTAGGCTACACCAGTAGAGATCACTGAATCATTTGCAATCCATATATAAGACATATCTTCAAATGTTCCGTTGGAATTACCTTTAAAAACATAATTGGTAACTGCTCCCGAAGGCATTTTTTCCAGCGCTTCGTTATCTACCAAAGTGGTTTGATCTAGTTGTTGCTTAATTTGTTCATTGGAAGTGTATTTAATATAATCAAGATCATTCGGGCGTTTGGGAATCCCGTTCGTGATAAAAAGATCCTGTTGCCCGTCCTGATCAAGATCGGTAAAAAGGGCGCCCCAGCTCCAATCGGTCGCAGCAACGCCGCTCATAAGTGCAGTTTCAGCAAAATAATCCCCGTTCATATTTAACTGTAGCATATTGCGGCTGTATTGAGGATGGTATCCCAGTCGTTCTGTTTTTAAATTATGAAGATTTACGTCATCTTCACCTGCTGAGCGTTTGAGGATTTTCTCATCTTCCGGCAACATATCCAGCGTAATTAGATCTATAAATCCGTCATTATTAATATCGGCCACATCACTACCCATGGAAAACTTTGACACATGCCCAAATTTAGTTTTAAGGCTTTCAGTAAAAGTACCATCCCCATTATTCAGGTAATAATAGTCATCTTCATGAAAATCATTCCCAACGTAAATATCTGTAAATCCATCGTTATTAAAATCGGCGGTACTAATACCAAGTCCATAACTATTTGCTCCACCATAAATCCCCGCTTCTTCACTTACATCTATAAATTTCCCGTTTTCATTTAGAAATAATTTATCGCCACTCTCGTAAACCCTGTTATTCCTAATTTCAGCAGGACCAAAAGATTTATTGGTATGAATGGCATGATTTAGTAGGTACATGTCCAGATCTCCATCATTATCGGCATCAAAAAAAGCTGCCTGGGAAGAGTAATTTTCCAGATCAAGTCCAAATTCTTTAGCTTTTTCCGAGAATGTGAGATCTCCGTTATTGATATAAAGCTCATTATAACCGATAAAACCGTTTACTCCTACCACGGCACAGATATAAATATCAAGAAGACCATCCCCATTAACATCTGCCATGGTAGTCCCTGTATTCCAAGTGCTGTTCCCCTCTACTCCAGCCTTTTCAGTAATATCCTCGAATTTTAAATTTCCTTTATTGAGATAAAGGCGATTTTTTACCTGGTTTCCGGTAAAGTAGATATCCGGTAAACCATCATTATTAATATCGCCTATACTTACTCCTCCTCCGTTGTAGTAATAAAGGTAATCGAGAATATTCTGATCCCGGTTTTCGGTAAGTTTATTAATAAAATCTATCCCAGATGTTTCTGCCTGCAGGATTGATAAAAACTTTTTTTCCTTTTTAGCACATCCAAATAGACAACCGATGAGGACCAAAAAAATTAATGTCCTATTAATTATTGATTTCAAAAATTTTAGGTTTTTTATCGTTAATAGCTACTATTATAAATTGTCTGCCATTCTTATCTTTAAATCGGCGCAGGTGTTTTATATCCCCTTTAATAGAAAATCCGCTTTTGGCATACTCTTGCCAATCAAAATTCATTTCACCATCTCCAAGCAGTACATCTCCAAAGCTAGCATCCTGTCTTGAAAACTGGGGTTTAAATTCGTGATTATTCCCAGCCATTACCAGATCCAGATTACCGTCGTTATTCACATCTATAATGGAAATGCTATTTACATTGGAAAACTGGGTGCGGCTGGGCAGTATTTTGATTTTAAAATTTCCTTTGCCGTCATTAATAGCAATAATTGTTTCAGAAATCGCAACATCTTTTACAATTACATTGTCAAGTTTGTCTTTCGGCATTAATTCATTTATAGACTTTTTAGCATATTCAGATGCTTTTAAATTTTCTTTTTTCAGAAAAACTAGCTGGGAGATCATCTCCCTTTTCATGTGTATAGGATAATCTTTCCCATTTTTATTCTGCGTCACAATTTGTTCAATACTACCATTGCTGTCAAAATCGTTGATCCACATTTTCATAGGTTGATCCATTGATGGCTTATAGGGAATATTCGAACCTTTATTTCCAATTATTAGATCCTGGTCGCCATCATTATCGATGTCGGCAGCCTCTATTGTATTCCACCAGCCTGTGTAATCGGTTAAATTACTCTTGAAAAATGAAAGTCTTCTTCCTGAATTTTTAAAAATCTTGGGTGCGCCCCAATCCGAAACCGTTATGAGGTCTTTTTTGCCATCTCCATCTATATCCTCCCAGATAGCATCGGTGATCATACCAGCATATTTAACATCGTAAAGGATCCTTTCCGTAGCATTTGAAAAATTACCATCCCCTGTATTTTCCAAAAATAAGTGTTGAGGATCTATACCGTAATTAAGGACTATACTTCGGGAACCTATAAAAACGTCCATATCACCGTCTTGATCAAAATCGTAGGGGGCAATAACCGCAACATTATGGTTCACCGCCGGAATTACCCCTGTATAAGGCGAAAATCTTCCCTTCCCATCGTTAACATATAGCCGGGCCCTGTAATTACTCTCTTCTCCTAATTCATTGCCTCCTGAGCCAACCATAAGATCCTGATCGCCATCACCATCAAAATCAAAAAATGAAGCGGCAGTATCCTCAAATAGAAAGTCTGTATCCAGAGCCGGTTGCGAAGATTTCTCTAAATTTCCGTTCCCGTTATTTATATAGATAATTCCAGGTTGTCCCTTTGCTCCTCCAATAAATATGTCCTCATTTCCATCGCCATTAATATCGGCAACAGCAAGCGAAGGTCCTTCCTGAGACATTTTTTTATAGATCAATCCTTCATAATCAAAATCTGTATAAGAATTCTCGCTATGAGTTTCAAAATTTTTGTCCGACAATTCGGTGAACAATTGTTCCTGTTTTTTTATTGGTTTTGGATTATATTTTTCCAACGCTTCATTTTGATTCAGAATTATGGTGGAACTGGTTTTAATATTGCCAAGCAATTGTGTAGAATTATCTGGCCATATTATCCTTAGAGAATCTATTTCTTTTATTTTTCCAAGACCAATGTTCATTGTATAATCCATAGAGGATTGGAAACCTCTTGAAGGATTCTGCTCCTGCATAAAGATCTCATCATTATGATAAAGCCTGATGATACTTCCAATCCCAAAACTATTCTTCTGATTTCCTTTTAATTGAATTCGTAAATAATTTCTATCTTTTAATTTATCTGTATTATTTTTGTAAATAAAGGATTCCATATTTACATTATTCACTACAAGATCAAGATCCCCATCATTATCCAGATCTCCATAAGCACTACCATTTGATAAACTAGGGATTCCTAAACCCCATTTTTCTGCTGAATTTTCAAAATTAAGTTTTCCCATATTCTGAAAAGCATAATTGGGAAGCGGTGTAATAGGCATCTTATTAATTATTGAATCTATGGCCTCTTTTTTTCCTGTTAGAGCCATTTTCTGAATAATCTCATTCGCAAAAAAATCTACAAAATCAAGATCCGTAAGATCGTGATTGATTCCGTTGGTCACATAAATATCCCGATTGCCATCGTTATCCATATCAAAAATTAAACCCGCCCAGCTCCAGTCTGTACTTTCAACACCACTAAAGTGTGCTATTTCAGAAAACGTATTATTACCATTGTTTAGCTGAAGTGTATTATGGATATACTGTTGAAAGAAATCCTTGCTTTGTTTGAGCTTAAAAACATTATAACTTTCAAATTCCATAACAGATTTTACTCTCTCTTCAGTATCGGGCAACATATCAGTAACGAAAATATCTGCATAACCATCATTGTTAATATCTGCTATATCCACTCCCATGGCTGAAAGACTTAAATGTGAAGTCCAGTTTTCAATATCTTCGGTAAAAGTTCCGTCCTGATTATTGATATATAGATAATCCCTTTCGTAAAAATCATTGGAAACATAAATATCGGGATACAAATCATTATTAAAATCACTCACCACTACGCCCAAACCAAACCCAATCAAACTTCCATAAATATTCGCTTCTTCACTAACATCTACAAATTTGCCATCATCATTGCGCAATAACATATCTCCAACCCCTCGAAAAATTTTTGGAATACCTTCCCAGTCTTGGGCCCTTACTTCCCGCTGTTCCGCAAATCCCAAGCTACTCACAGGAATATTACTATTATTCAATATATATACATCCAGATCGCCATCCTTATCATAATCAAAGAAAGAGGCATGGGTGCTAAAACCGGTTTCGGCAAGATTATATTCTTTGGCTTTTTCGGTAAATGTTAGATCACCGTTGTTGATATATAGTTCGTTATTATGATTGTCCCCCTCCATATTGCCGGCATTGCTCACATAAATATCAAGCAGCCCGTCATTATTGATGTCTACCATGTTAACACCTGTAGACCATGGCTTGTTTCCTTCCACCCCCGCAGATGCCGAAATATCTTCAAATTGAAAATCACCCTTATTTAGATATAGTTTATTGGGTTTCATATTGCCGGTAAAGTAAATATCAGGCAAACCATCATTATTTATATCACCAATAGCTACTCCACCCCCATTATAAAAATTACGATACTTGAAAATATTAAAATCGGGGCTATTTTTTACTTCATTTATAAAATCTACTCCGGTCTCCTCAGATGGCATTAATGAAAAAAGTGTGTTTGTATTTACCTCTAACTTTTCTTCTTTTTTCTCCTTATTGTTGCAGGAGATAAGTGCTGAAAAAAAAATTAGGTTGAAAATTGACAAATATGATAGGGCTTTCATTTTTATTTAATTATTAATTTTCAAAATAGTTGGAGTACTATTATTAAATGTTACAATAAGATGTAACTCACCATTAATACAGATTTCCTGAATATCTCGGGCAGCCCCTGAAATATCAGGTATTTCCTTTTTATAAGTTTGAAAAAAACCCTTCTTATCATTGATAAGAACAGTTCCATGACTGGCGTCTAATCTACCCAATTGAGTGCTAATTTCATAGTTATTTCCTACCAAAAAAAGATCGGGAAAACCATCACTGTTAAAATCCTGTGTATCTATAGCAAAGATTGCCGAAACCTGTGTCTCAAAAGGTAAAACACGCTTTGTAAAAGTATTATCTCCATTATTTTCAAAATAGCAACTGGCTAATTCAAAAACCTGTTTCACTTCCGCATTCTTCTGATTTTCCCGGGTTAGAATCTCAGAAAAATCGGCTGCTGCATACTCTTTGTAACTAGGAAATTTCTTTTTTAAAAATGGCATTTGGTGGTCAAGTTCATCCTTAGAAGCAAAAGCTGTTTCCTTATCTTCATAAAAATAACTCACTACTGGATCTATAGATCCGTTTCCATCAAAATCTCCAAGATAAAGCTTTAAAGGTTTTTCTAAGGAAGCCTTAAGTCTGGAATTAAGCCCCCAGTTTCCTGCAACAATATCTATATCCCCATCGCCATCAAAATCTTCTGCAATCACCGCATTCCACCATCCGTTCGTATCTTCAAGCCCGACATCCAGTTTGCTTAGCTTCTTCCCATTATTTAGAAATATAGTGACAGGCATCCAATGACCAACCATTATGGCATCCTCAATAGTATCATTATTGATGTCTATCCAAATAATATCCTGAACATTTCCAGCATTCCTGAAGGATTCAGAATATTGACTGGTTACTTCTGTAAAGTTACCATTGCCATCGTTTAAAAATAAATATTGCACAGGAGTTTTACCGTATTCCCCCGGGACTATATTTGCACTAAAACAAAGATCGGGAAAGCCGTCTACATTTAAATCTACCGTGGTTACGCCCGAAGCATTTAGGGTGATTCCCTTAAATTGTTGATCATCCAAACAGAATTTTCCGTTTTCATTTAGGTATAATCGCGGTTGTAAAGGTTTTCCTTTAGTAAATTCATTACCCCCCCCAACCACTATTAAATCCTGATCCATATCACCATCTACATCCAGAAACAATTGATCGGTATCTTCTGATATAGCATCTTCCTCAAATATTTTTTGCTTAGATTTCTCTAAACTCCCATTTACATTTTGCAACCACAAATTCAAGCTCTGTGTTTTTCCTCCGCCAATTACGAGATCGTCAAGACCATCTTTGTTGATATCGGCTACTGAGGCACGTGGACTCTGATTAGCATAACCAAAAGGGATTAGAGGTTCAATATTAAATTCCAATGTGGATTGTTCGACATGTTTGTAATCTATCAAAGAATCCGTTCTAGTAAAAATAGAACTGATTTGAGGTTTTTTTAAAATAAGGCTGTCGGCATCGTTTATATTGAGTTCAATACTTCTATTGGTTTTAATATTGTATTTGGTTTCAGTTAAAAATCCCGGCCAGATTACCTTTAAAGAATCTATTAAGGAATGATTGCCAAGACCAAAATGTAATCCTGGGGCCAGAGAAGAAAGATAACCCCTGCTTAAATAATGTTCCTGTTGCTGAATTTTATCTCCGTAATATAAAATGATTTTTGCACCAATACCAAATTTGTTGGAATTATCTCCTTTAAGCTGAACCTTAAGAAAATTGTTTTTAATAGTTTTCTCTGAATTATTTTTAAAAATCCCGGCATTTTCGTCTGTGTTGTTCAATATTAAATCCAAATCCCCATCATTATCAAGATCAGCATATACAACACCATGACTAAAGCTAGGTTCCACATTTAGCCATTCATTTTTTCGATTTGCAAATGTATTATCTCCCTGATTCTGAAATATGTAGTTGGATATTTTTTTTTCAGGCAGCTCTTTTATAAGATCATCATAATTTTCAAAATTTCCTTGGCTTAGTTGTTTCTGAATTTTTTCATTTGAGATATACTTGATAAAATCCATGTCGTTGGTAGCACCTTTTATTCCATTCGTAATAAAAAGATCTTTATGGGTATCATTATCAAAATCGGCAAAAAGGGCTCCCCAAGACCAATCTGATGCTGAAATACCGCTAAGATATGCAGTTTCCGAAAAATTCAGGTTTCCTGTATTGATGTGTAGGGTGTTCTGCATGTATTGTGGTGAAAACCCATTTTTTAAATAGGTCGCATAAGTTTGAAATGGATATTCCAGTCCGGAGGTTTTGTAAGCCTTCAGGTCTTCAGGAAGCATATCTAGAGATAAGATGTCTGCAAGGCCATCATTATTTATATCGGCAATGTCGTTACCCATGGAAAAATGAGTAGTATGGCCCAACTTTTCAGGTTTATCTGAAATAAGCTCATGGAAACTTCCATTCTTCTGATTAATATATAAATAATCATTTTCAAAGAAATCATTCCCAACATAGATATCAGGATACAAATCGTTATTAAGATCTCCAACTGCCACACCCAGTCCATAACCAATCACTCCCTGGAATATTCCCGCTTCAGAAGAGACATCAGTAAAAAATCCATTATCGTTTCTAAACAACCGGTCCCCAGATTTTAGATCATAACCTTGCCTTTTTTCCCCTCTTCCGTAATTTCTGTTGGGATACACGGAATGATTTAATAAGAACATATCAAGATCTCCATCCTGATCATAATCCAAGAAAACAGACTGAGTAGAGAAACCTGAAAAATCAAGGCCATATTTTGCAGACTGTTCGTCAAAAACGGGAATACCATTTTCATCAGGGCCTTGATTCACATAGAGTAGGTTATGCCCATTCAGATTAAGAAAACCACTTACTTTACAAATATAAAGGTCTAGTAAACCATCTCCGTTAATATCTATATTACTAACTCCTGTAGTCCATCCTTGGGAGTTATCAATTTGGGAGAATGAAGTAATATCTTCAAATTTAAAATTACCTGTATTTAAATAAAGTTTATCCTCTTGCTCATTAGATGTGAAATACAAATCTATTAGGCCATCCTGATTATAATCCCCAGCAGCCACGCCACCTCCATTATAATAATACAAATAATTAAAAATGTTTAATTCTGAATTTGAATTAAGTTCATTAGAGAAATATAGATTTGAATGCGAAGATTCTATCCTTTCGAAAAGATATCCTTCTTTTTTACAAGCCTGAAAAAACAGGATTATAAAGATAGAAACTAAGAATATTTTTTTCTTTTTTACCACGGATTCTTTAACTGTATTTTGAGGCAATCTATTATAAAATATCAATTTTAAATTAAAATATTTTCGAAAAAAAATAAGAGGGCGAATTCGCCCTCTTATTTTTTGAATCAAGAACCTCGGGGCAAGCCCACGAGGTATGAATTGGAAAATCCTTTTAAAAGTTCGAGGCAAGCCTCGGGGAATTAAACCCTCAATGAAGAATTAAAACTTTAAATTAATACCCAGGGTTCTGAGTAAGATTAGGATTCAATATCAATTGATTTGCTGGTATTGGAAATAAGTTTTTATTTATATCACCAACAGCTGCAGGAGATTTTAAAGACCAGTCCCTAGTATATTCTCCAAACCGAATCATATCATTTCTTCTCCAGAATTCCATATATAATTCCCTTCCTCTTTCTTCAAGAAGATCACTTTCTGTTACATTAGCAAAAGGCTCGGCTTTTCTAAGAACCCTTAACTCGTTAACCATTGCTGAAGGATTTCCACCAGATCTCATCATTGCTTCAGCTTTCATCAAATGGGCATCAGAATATCTAAAGAAAATTTCATGTTCTGTCTGTGCTCCATATCTTGGATTATATTTTATAGTACGTATCCCGGTAGTTTCACTGTTGTTAATAAGGCTAATATTCCCAGACCCATCAGTAAACTCTCTTTTAAAAGTTAAAGGATTTCCACCTCTATCTTCCCTTGGGGCTCCATCATAGTCATACTGTTGATTAATAAGAAAACCGAAACCAACACTTGAGCCGTCTGCGATTCCATCGTCATTTTCATCAATTGAACCATCAAATGATCCAGCCGGTAATCCAGATGGAGGAACGAAACCTCTACGCTCTTCCTGCCCGTCAATAGGCACTCCCTCTGCAGTTCCTCTGTTAAAATTGGGATCTCCTTCAAACATATCATAAAATTCGGCAAGAGTAGAGAATCCATTCCATCCACCACCAACTTGATCTGGTGCCATATTGTAATGAAGTCCATTCCAAATTCTATTCCCCACAGGAGTGGGTATAAACCATATGGTTTCCCTGTCCATAGTGTTCCTGAAGATATCGAAATAACCTTCTTCAAGGGCATAACCTTCTGAAGTTATTTGATCTACTAGGCTTATAACTTCTGCCATATCTGCTCCGTTTGGTTCACCTCCAACATAAATATGCTTATTTAGAAGAACCTTAGCTAGTAAATATCTACCAGCTGCTTTACTCGCTCTTGCGTTGGGAGAAGCACTTGTTCCTACTCCAGCTCCCGGTCCTGTTGTTGGTAAATTAGAGATAGCCAAATTAAGATCAGATACTATTTGATCTACAGCTTCCTGTCCGCTAAGTACGGTAGGGTCTTCAAATATTGGAGCATCAGTATCACGTACGGGAACCTGACCAAAATTATCCAGGATAACCCACATTCCAAGTGCTCTTAGAAAATAAGCATCCGCTTCTTGTTGTGGCGTACTATTCGTTAATTCAGAAAGCACCTGAGCTCCTTGAAAATGCAATGTATTCCATTGATTCCAAACATTCAGAAGAAAAAGATGCTCAGCTGTCCATTCGTGTTGATGTAATTGTCTCCATATTCCATTATCCCCCCAGTCAGAACCTCTAGTAGGCACCAAAGCTTCGTCTGTGGTTACTTCAGCAAGAGCATAAAGGTCTGCCTGATTTCCTATATATCCGTTTAGACTATTATAAGAATTATCTAAAAAAGAATCCGGATCGCTAATACCTTGAAAACCTGCTTCGTTCGAATCTATTATAATAGAGTCAGTACCCTCTATCTCTAAATCTGTACAAGACATGAAAATAGTCGCTAAAATAAGCGAACCCGAGACTAACCTGGCTGAAGTTTTAAAAATTGTTTTATTTTTCATTATCCTTTTTTTTTTATTAAAATGATGCATTCAGACCAAAAGATATAGTACGCGGTCTTGGGTAAGCAGCATAGTCTATACCTACGGTTGGGATTCCTGACTCATTCAAGTTTCCAGTATTAGTAGAAACTTCAGGATCCAGTCCACTATAATCCGTAATCAAGAACAAGTTTTGTCCTGTTACGCTTACTCTCACAGAATTTACTTTACTGCTTTCATTCAATGGCACATTGTAACCCAATGAAGCTGACGAAAGTCTCACAAAATCACCTTTTTCCAGAAAACGTGTTGAAACAGCAACCGAAGAAGCCGGGTTCTCTATACTTGCTGCTGCCTCCTGTATGGTGTTCTTACCAATCAACAATGCACTTTTTGTAAAAAATGCATTCTCAGTAGCATTATATACGTAAAAATCGAATTGTCCACTAAAATAAGTAGAAAGATCAAAATTCTTGTATCTGGCATTTAAAGACAAACCAGCATTCCAATCTGCCTGTGCATCTTTACCCACAAAAAATTTGTCAGCATCAGGATCACCTATTCCGTTTCCATCCACATCAAGGTATGTAGGATTCCCATCTTGATCAAATCCGGTAAACTCTGCCATAAAATATGAAAACAAAGGTTGTCCTGCCTCTAATTGCTGAGCAAAAGCGTTGGTTAGCCCATTACCTCTAATTGCACCGGTTGGAATTGTGAATTTAGTATCCCGCACTTCATTAAAGTTATAGGCTACGTTAAAATTAGCAGAGAAACCAAACTCATTTGTATTTGCAAAATCATAGTCTAAAGAAAGTTCTACACCTTCGTTTATCACTTTACCATCCGAAAGATTACTAAAAATAATAGTACCATTACTTGGGGCAGCAGATGGTCTTGGAAGCAATAAGTCATTAGTTTCTTTGCGATAAACGTTTACCGTACCATTAAATCTATCATTGTTTACTCCAAAATCTACTCCTATGTTATAATCTGTAGTTTCCTCCCATTGAAGATTTGCATTCGAGTCTCCATCAATAAAAGTTCCTGGTGCCAGTAGTACATTAAGATCGTTACTTATTCCTCTACCTGCAGCACGTTCCCGTTGAACAAAACGTCCATAACCTAAGCCTTCTTGGCTACCTACAATTCCGGCACCTAACCGAAGTTTTAAGGTAGAGAATGTATCTCCCATAAAATCTTCTTTATGAATCTGCCATGCAACTGCTCCAGAAGGAAAACGACCATATCTATTATTTTCTCCAAAAGTTGTAGAACCATCAATTCTAAAGGTACCTGTAAATAAATATTTTTCAGCCAAAGTAAAATTAGCTCTCATAAAATATGACTGTAATTCATCGAAATTATCAAAATTATTGTCTACCACATAAGCCGGAATCGGCCTATCAAAACCTTCCGGAAGTTCGTTTGAAATAAGTTGATTCGTTTCTAAGTTTAAATCATTTACGTAAGTTCCATCATTCCCATATCCAAATACAGTGTATGGGCCATCAATAGCTCCTGACACACTATTAAAGGCATCTCTTAACTGGGTTGCCATTAGTCTAAGATCAGTGGTATTAAAACCTGCTCCTTGAGATCCGAAACCATTCCTGTCAAATTTCTGATAAGAATATCCTCCAACAACATCTAGAACAGAGTTGTCAAATTCTTTTTTATAGTTTAGGGTAGCTTCAAGCAGTGAGTTTTCCTGGTTGAAAGTATCATATCTACCTCTACCGATACCGGAAACCCCATTAAGTCCAATTACGTCTGAACCAAACACGGAAGTAGTTTCCGTTTCCGCCTTTTCAATACCTACCGTCACTTTAGCACTTAACTCATTAGTAAAAGCATATTCTGCTGAAGCATTTCCTAAAAATCTTTCAACTTCAGAAAGACCCTGAAAACTATTTAATATACTTACCGGGTTCAAAACATTACCTCCCGGGTTGAATGTTGGGTCTATAGGTGCTGTTGGATTTTGTGTAATAGAAGCACCAATCAAATCACCGGTAGATCCAGCCTCTCCATTAATAGGAGCACTTTCCTGATCAACTTTAGAAATAGAAGCCTGAATGCTCAAGGTCAATTTATCATTAAATAAACGCTGGGTGGCATTCACCCTTGCTGTTAGCCTTTCCAAAGAACTGCTTTTAACTACACCTTCCTGATCATTGTAAGCAATAGAAGCACGAAGATTTCCTCCCGTATAACTCTTTGAGTAACTAAGGTCTATGTTTTCTGAATAAGATGTACGCGTATAAAATTCCTGAAAATCAGAATCAAAACCAAAGTCTAAAGCATCAGGATCATTCCCTACGGAAGCTATAGCATCTAAATATTGTGCGCTGTTCAAAAGGTCATATTCACTCGCCGGGGTTCCAACACCCAGACTAAAATTGAACTCAAATCTACCCTCAGAAGCACCTCTCCCCCCTTTAGTTTGTATAATTACTACTCCGTTAGCGCCACGAGAACCATAGATCGCCGTTGCTGAAGCATCTTTTAGAATGGAAATACTCTCAATATCATTAGGATTAAGGAAGCTCAATGGGTTTTGCCCACCAGCATTACCTATACCACCAACGCTAGATGAAGGAGCTGAACCAGAAGAAAGTGGCACCCCATCAACTACGAACAAAGGGTTGTTACCAGAACGAATAGAGTTGGACCCTCTAATACGCACATTAATACCCGCACCAGGTGCGCCAGAAGTTTCTGAAATTTGTACCCCGGCAGTTTTACCTTGGATTAATTGTTCAGGTGATGCAATCACCCCTTTATTAAATTCTTCTGAAGTTACAGATGCCACAGACCCTGTTGCATCTTTAATGGTTGTTGTACCATATCCAATAAGCACAACTTCCTCCAATTCGGAGGCATCTGCAGCTAAATTCACATCGATTGTAGACCGCCCATTAACACCAATCTCTTGGGTTTCGTACCCTATAAAACTAAATATCAGGATTCCACCCGCCGGCACGTTATTAATGGTATAATTTCCATCAAAGTCGGTAGTGGTCCCTGTAGATGTTCCTTGAATGGCAACAGTAGCGCCAGGCAAGGGTCCGGTTTCATCGGTAACAGTTCCGGAAACAGTTTGTTGAGCGTTCACCATGCTGAAACACAGAAAAGCAACAGCAAACAAAAAGCTCCTGAAAGTAATTTTTTTCATAAAAATTGGTTTTAGTTGAAATTGTCTTAATCAAATATTAAGAAGTTATAAACTTAGGTAAAATATTGTTAATATAACAACGAGGACCGAGTTCAATCTACGAAAACGTTTTCGTTAAAAAACCTAAAAAGAAGCCTTTAACTAATCTCAATATTATCGCAAAATCTAAATTAAAGGAATTAACTATATAATTACAAAATGTTCATAACTATTTACACAACATTAAAAAATAATAAATATCTAGCTTAAATCTACAATGCCATTGCCTTTCCATTTCCTAGTTTTTCTAACGGGCCACAAGCAATATATTGTCCTGGAATAGGATCGTACCAAAGTACATTTTCCCCTACCTCTTCACTCGTTTTCCATGCCCAAATCCCCATCTCCCGAATTATAGTAAGATAACTATAACTACCAAGATCTGTATTAAGATCTTTATCTTGAGGATCTTGTGTTTCTGTATTTGTTTTTGCGTATTCCTCTCTCTTTACTGGGGCTGCTCTCAAATACTTAGCTATTATCTTCTCGTATTCTTCTGCTGAACCTTCTTCTAGCTCTTTGTCATATTCCTTTTTAAAAACTGTAGCAAAAGCAGCTGCCTTTAGATTAAAACTCTCTTGTTGTTTTTTAGTAGCCACTTCATTCATATAGGAATCTATAAATTGAGCTATATTTAATTCTCCTGCACCTGGAGTATCGGTCGTTGGGAGTATTACATTCAGTATTTGTTTTAGTGCAAAACCGTTTGAAATGCTTAAAAAGTTTGGTTCCCAATTGTTTTTAGGTTCGCTTTTACAACTTTGTAATAAACTTAAGGTACTTGGTCCTATAATAAGTATTCCGGCACCCAGACCAAAGTTTTTTAAAGCTTGTCTTCTATTCATAATTAAAAATTTAAGCTTCTGATTTTTTAAAATTTTTAACTGCGTGATCTGCAGCTCTTGCCGTCATTGCCATATATGTTAAGGATGGATTTTGACAGGCGGCCGAAGTCATAAAAGAACCATCGGTTACATAAACGTTGGACACAGAATGCAACTGATTGTTTCCGTTTAAAACAGAAGTTTTTGGATCCCTTCCCATTCTGGCTGTTCCCATTTCGTGGATTCCCAGTCCAGGAGCTCCTATATTATCGTAGCCTTGAACATCCCTGAAACCTGCCTTTTCGAGCATTATCACGGCTTGTTCTATCATGTCCTTGCGCATCTTCAATTCATTTTCTTTAAATTCGGCGTCAAAGGTTATGGTTGGAAGTCCCCATTCATCCAATTTTTCATAATCAAGGGCCATTTTATTTTCGTGATATGGAAGGGTTTCTCCAAATCCCATCAACCCCATGGTCCAACCCCCTGGTTTGGAAATCGCTTCTTTTAATTCTTTTCCATAACTGGCTTCGGCAATGGTCTCATTCCAATTATCCCTGCTTGCTCCACCCTGATATCCGTATCCACGTATAAAATCAAGATTTTCATTTTCTGAAAGGTTCCTAAAACGTGGCAGGTAAATTCCATTTGGCTTCCTTCCTTTATAGTACATGTCTTCAAAACCATCGTATTTACCTGAAGCGCCGGCATCAAAGTGATGATCCATAACATTATGTCCAAGTTCCCCGCTATCATTTCCCATTCCATTAGGGAATCTGTCCGATTTGGATTGCATCAAAATACTGGCAGATGCGATGGTAGAAGCACATAAGAAAACAACATTCGCTGTGAATTCATGAACTTCCTTGGAATCCACATCAATCACCTTAACCCCAGTAGCTTTTTTAGTTTTAGGATCATAGATCACTTCACTCACAATTGAATTTGGCCTCAAGGTCATATTTCCTGTGCGCTCTGCCGCAGGTAAGGTGGATGAATTACTGCTGAAATATGCTCCATAAGGACAACCTCTTATACAACGATTCCTGTATTGGCATGGAGCCCGGCCTTCAAATTTCTCATTATTAGTAATATGTGCTACGCGACCGGCTGTAAGTACCCTGTCGGTAAAATTCTCAGCCATATTCTTTTTGAGATGGTCTTCCACACAATTTAATTCCATCATTGGTAAGAATTTACCATCAGGCAATTGTGGAAGTCCGAGATTCTCGCCGCTTACTCCTATAAAAGATTCTACATAATCATACCAAGGGGCTACATCTTTATATCGTACCGGCCAATCTACAGCTATTCCATCTTTTTTATTTGCTTCAAAATCTAGATCGCTTAGCCTGTAACTATGTCTTCCCCACATTATTGATCTCCCTCCAACATGATATCCACGAATCCAGTCGAATCTTTTAGTCTCATTATAAGGATGTTTAATATCATCCACAAACCAATGTTTGGAGGCTTCATTAACCGTATAACCAGTTCTGGCTTGTTTTTCTTGTTTTTTTGCCTCTTCTATAGGAACCTGTCCTTTAAATTTATAGTCCCAAGGATCGTCATTCATAGTTGGGTAGTCCTTAATATGTTCTACCATACGTCCTCGTTCAAGGACCAAAGTTTTAAAGCCTTTTTCACACAATTCTTTGGCAGCCCATCCGCCGCTAATTCCTGTACCTACTACTATTGCATCATAGGTTTCATTTTCATAAATCTTACTCACAGTTCTGGGGTTAATTAATTTTTCATTTGAGGTATATTGCCAAATATATCGAATTATGTTTATTTTTTTACATCTTTGAAGTAAGTATACTTTTAAGATTCTTAAAGTTACTACCAAAATAAAAACCTTTAAACAAAAATTCATGACACGAAAATCCCGTAAGATTGCTCCATTATTTTTACTTGCTTTATTTTTTATGGCAAGTTTGGTCTCATGTAAAAACAATCAGGAAGCGAAGGAAATTATTGAAACTAACCTCAGTCAAACCGAGAATCAGGAATTGTTTTTCAAAATTTCCCTAGCCCAATGGTCCCTTAGCAAGCCAATTATTGAAGGTGAAATGGATCCTATGAATTTTGCTCAAAAAGCACATGAGATGGGATTCTCCGGAATTGAATATGTTAGCGGACTTTATGCTTCAAAAGTTGAAGAGATGGGCCTTCAAACTGTTTTGGATACTTTAAAAGCCAGAAGTGAACAATATAATGTTGAAAATGTTTTGATTATGATAGATGGTGAGGGAGACCTTGCCGTTTCAGATAAAGCAGAGCGAAACAAGGCTGTTGAAAATCATAAAAAATGGGTGGATGCAGCTCAGTTTTTAGACAGTCATTCTATAAGAGTAAATCTTTTTGGAAGCAATGATGCAGGAATATGGAAAAGCAATTCAATTGATGGTCTTAAAAAATTAGGAGAATATGCCTCAACCAAAGGCATAAATGTTTTGGTAGAAAACCACGGCTATTTATCCTCCAATGCCAAACTTCTCGTTGAGGTAATGGAAGGCGTGAACCTCCCAAATGTTGGAACCCTTCCAGACTTTGGAAATTTTTGCTTAAAACGTGAAGGCGGGGAACGCTGGGATGCTAAATGCACAGAAGAATATCCAAGATACCAAGGAATTGAAGAAATGATGCCTTTTGCAAAAGCCGTAAGCGCAAAATCTTATAATTTTAACGAAGAAGGTCAGGAAACAAGCATGGATTTTCAAAAAATTCTTAAAATCGTAAAAGATGCTGGCTATAAAGGCTATATAGGTGTAGAGTATGAAGGCCAGGTACTTACAGCGGAAGAAGGAATAATTGCAACAAAAAAACTTTTAATCGCTGAAGGAAGCAAATTGTAATTGTTATAAACAATAACATATCAAAATTAGTCTTTTTCAATTCACTAATGAAGCACAGTTAATTTGTAAATATAATTTACTGATTATTTGTCAAAAATAATAAACTTCTGATTTCGCGGTCATTTTCCAGTTTTTTTTCTAATTTCATTAATTATATGACCATGTTTTATATATAGTCCAAAATTTAACCACTAATTTCAACGAACTTTTTCAAACATCAAAAATTTAAAAGCTATTATTATGGAGAAAAACAAAAAAGAAACGAATAATCTTTCCAGGAGGAAGTTTATTGCCAATACAGCTATGACCGCCGCCGGAGTTATGATTGTTCCTAGGCACGTACTTGGCGGTGTAGGTTTTACAGCCCCCAGTGACACTCTTAATATAGCTGGTATTGGTGTTGGAGGTATGGGAAGGGCAAACCTTACAAATATAACCGGACAAAATATCGTTGCACTATGTGATGTTGATTGGGATTATTCAGCAAAAACTTTTAATGATTATCCCAATGCAAAAAAATACCTAGATTACCGTAAGATGCTTGAAGAAATGGACAAGGATATAGATGCAGTAGTTATTGCAACTCCAGACCATACCCACGCACTTACTGCTGGCGCAAGCATGAGCATGGGAAAACATGTATATCTTCAGAAACCACTTACCCATTCAATTTATGAATCCAGGTATTTAACCGGAATGGCAAAACAAACCGGGGTTGCAACCCAAATGGGAAATCAGGGTCATTCAAATGAAGGAACAAGATTATTCGCAGAATGGATTCAGAATGGTGAAATTGGGGATCCAATTGAAGCACATGCCTGGACAAATCGTCCTATATGGCCTCAAGGTTTGGAAAGACCTGAAGAGCAACCAGCAGTTCCTTCTACTTTAGACTGGGATCTATTTCTTGGACCGGCTAAAAGCAGACCTTATCACCCAGCATACACACCTTGGAATTGGAGAGCCTGGTGGGATTTTGGAACAGGAGCATTAGGGGATATGGGATGCCATCTTATGGATCCAGTATATTTAGCACTTAATCTTGGCCATCCTACAGCATTTGAGGGAAGTTCTTCACAAGTAAATACAGAGAGCGCTCCTATAGCAGGAATGGTAACCTATTACTTCCCTGAAAGAGCGAGTCTAGATAAAGTAAAAATGCCTGCACTTAAATTCAATTGGTATGATGGCGGTTTGTTACCTGAAAGGCCTGCGGGAATGGAACCCGGTAAAATTATGGGTGACGGCGGCGGAGGCGCCATGGTTGTTGGTACCAAAGGAACCATTATATGTAGTACTTACGGTCGTGATCCTTATATTATAGGTAGGGAAAACAATCCTCCACAAGTCAAAAAAGTAATTCCACGCGTAGAGCTTAGCCATGAAATGGATTGGGTACGAGCTTGTAAAGAACCTAAAGCTAGCCGCGTAGAAGCGAGTTCCAACTTCGCTTATGCAGGGCCTTTCAATGAAGTAGTTGTAATGGGTAATCTCGCCATTAGGTTGCAGGGTCTTAAGAAAAAACTAGATTGGGATGGTGAAAATATGAAGATTACAAATATTGGAGAGAATGAGGAAGTCAAAATTGTGACTACAGATAAGTTTACAGTTATTAATGGTGATCCAAAATTTGATACTCAGTATGAAACTATAAATGCAAAACAGGCTTCAGAAGAGTACATAAAACACAATTATAGAGAAGGCTGGAAATTATCTTAATCTTTTTATAGAATCAAGAACCTCGGGGCAAGCCCACGAGGTATGAATTGAAAAATACTTTTAAAAATTCGAGGCAAGCCTCAGGGAATTGAACCCTCAATGAGGGACTAAATTTAACCAAAACAGAAAATGAAAAACAATATTTTGATATCAAAGTTTATAAAGACAATTTATTCATTACCAATTGTACTAATCTTTATAGGATCCATTCTTACTTCTTGTGGTGATAAAAAGAAGGATTCTGAAGAAAATCAAGAGGTCGAGATCGCAGAAATTGATGTCCCTGCAAAAGTGAACGAACTTTCCCAAGAGGAAAAAGACGAAGGCTGGAAGCTATTATTTGACGGAAAAAATACTGAAGGTTGGAGGGGATATAACAAAGATTCGTTTCCTTCTCAAGGTTGGGTGGTCGAAGATGGTGCTATAAAAGTACAGGGAACTGGTTCTGGTGAAGCTGGTGGTCCTGGCGATATCATTTTTGATGAGCAATTTAAGGATTTTGAACTGACTCTTGAGTGGAAAGTATCTGAAGGTGGAAACAGCGGTATTTTTTATTTGGCACAGGAAATAGAAGGTGAACCTATTTATACCTCAGCGCCCGAGATGCAAATTCTCGATAATGATAAACATCCTGATGCAAGGTTAGGAACAGATGGAAATCGCCAAGCAGGTTCCTTATACGATCTTATTCCTGCTAAACCTCAAAACGCGAAGCCTGTAGGTGAATGGAATAAAATTTCTATTCTTGTTTACCGCGGAACAGTTGTGCACAACCAAAATGGAGAAAATGTAGTAGAATATCATTTATGGACAGATAACTGGAAGGAAATGGTGAAAAACAGCAAATTCAAGGATTGGGAGAACTTTCTGAATGCAGGTGGTGAAGATAAACAAGGCTTTATTGGCTTGCAGGATCATGGAGACGATGTGTGGTTTAGAAATATAAAAATTAAAAAATTGTAATAAATCATTTTATAAAACCACAAAAGCTGTATTAGATATCTATCTTTTACAGCTTTTTTTTATGAATTTTTTAATGATTTTCCGAAAAAAAATATTCTTATTTTATGCTATTAAATTATAGAAATAGCAGATTTAGAAATAATTATTATATTCATTTTGAATCTTTTTCCTAAACTATTCCAATTCTTTTAGAATGTTCAATTGCTTTTTCGCTGTTAATAAAGTAACAGGTGCTTACCCCCATATCATTAATGTTATCTAAAACAGTTGCAATGGTTTCCTTTTTAACTTTGTTGGTTTTACGTATGTATACCGCTTTCACATTTAATGGGAATATTTTGCAGATACGCTCATAGATATATGGATCTTTTTGAGAATCGTCTCCAATAAGCACATATTTAAGGTTTGGATAAAATGAGATGATATCCTTTATCTTTTCGAATTTATGATCGTGTCCCCCACGCCCGGTCATTAGAAAATCTGAAATTCCTGTTTTGATCTTCTTCAATTTTATTACCGCCTTGGGCAGCTCGTGTCTTTTAGCAAATTCATTAATAAAATCGTACAAGTTCCATTCGCTACTAGAGACGTAAAAAAAGGAGTTGAAAGCTTGGTCATTATCTTGGCCATAAGCACTTAATGCTTTATAATGCGGGACCACGTCATCAAATATTTTTCTTTTATTAATGTTCTTAAGTAACATTACATAAAGTTTCTTAAAAAAATTACCGCTGTAAGAAATAAGGAAAGTATCATCAATATCAGATATTATCCCATATTTACTTTCGAATGGTTTCAGGATTTCTCCGGTATCCACAATACCAAACCCATTGAATTGGCAGGAAACCTGATACTCATGCCAACCACTTTCCATATCTTGATTAAAAGGGATATTAAATCTAAAATATCCATCATCCAATGTTTTTGTTTGCACGTGCAAACCTTGAAATTCTAGAGTCACCCGAATATTGGGAATTGGTTTTATATTAAACATATGTACAATAGACACCGCATGTTTAATCCCACGTCTATCTATTCGGTACTTATCTGGAGCCCAAGATTTAAAGACATGACCAAAAACTACCAGCTCTTGGTCGTTTAAATATCCACGATATAATTTTAAATCAATTTTTGTCAATTGAGAGTTTATTAACGAAAGAATACTTCCAAAATAGCTAATTTTAGCAACAATCTACAGTGCATGGAACCAAAAAACAAAATTTTACTAGTTGTTAATCCAATTTCTGGAAGTTTTGACAAAGCTAATCTCATTAAAACAGTTGAAACAGTACTAGCTAATATAAATATAAACATTCAAGTTTATGAAACTCAAGGTGAAGAAGATAAAATTGCAATTAGCAACTTAATAAAAGAACATAAGCCAGAGCGCATATTAGTGGCTGGTGGGGATGGAACTATACAGCTAGTAGCAAAAGTTCTCAAAGATTTTGATCTTGTTCTTGGCATCTTACCTGCAGGTTCTGCAAACGGTTTTGCAATTAACCTTGATCTACCAGATGATCTAAACGAGCAAATTAAAATTGCTGTCGGCTCTAAAATATTTACCGTAGATACTCTAGAGCTAAATGGAGAAATGTGCTTACATATTTCAGACTTGGGTATAAATGCAGAGCTCATTAGACATTATGAGCATTCTAACTTTAGAGGGATGTTTGGGTATTTCCTCCAATCTTTTCCAACATTGTTTAAATCTAATTATCCTTATAAGTTCACTATTGAAGCTAATAATTATAAATATGTAAAAAAAGGAGTGCTCTTAGCTATTGCCAATGCAAATAAATTTGGAACAGGAGCTAATATAAATCCGCATGGGAAATTGAATGATGGAAAATTTGAAGTTCTTATCTTTAAAAAACTAAGTCTATTTCAAATAATAAAGACCTTATTTAAAAACACCAAAATGGATTCCAATTTCGTGGAAGCCATCTCTACAGAAGAAGCTATAATTACATGTAAAAAACCGATAGCATTTCAGATTGATGGAGAATTTATTGGAAAGAGAAAGGAAGTTAAAGTAAAAGTTTCAGACAAAAAGTTAAAAATCGCTGTGTCGGAACATTTTAATCCCGCTTAAATTTAAAAACTAATTCTAAAAAAATATTAATATGAGCACTTCAAAAATTACATTTAAAAACAAAGAAGGCATAGACCTAAAAGGGAGTATAGAGTTGCCTGAAAATAGAACACCTCATAATTTTGTTTTATTTGCACATTGTTTTACTTGTAATAAAAATTTTTTAGCCGTAAAAAATATAAGTGAGGCCTTAACTGCCAAAGGTTTTGGAGTTCTGAGATTCGATTTCACAGGATTGGGCGAAAGTGAAGGAGAATTTGCAGATTCAAATTTTTCTGGAAATGTAGAAGATCTTGTTTCTGCTTCTAGTTATCTAGAAGATAATTATAAAGCACCATCTCTATTAATAGGCCATTCACTTGGTGGCGCAGCGGTACTGTTTGCCTCAACTTTATTAGATTCGGTAACTGCCGTTGCAACCATTGGAGCACCTTCTCATATTGGACATGTAAAAAATCTATTGAAAAATAATGTCGATGATATTCAGAAAAATGGAATCGCAGAAGTAAATATTGGAGGCAGAAATTTCAATATAAAAAAGCAGTTTTTAGATGATCTAGAAAACAATGATCTTCCAGATATTATTTCAAAATTAGATAAATCCCTATTAATTCTTCACTCTCCCCAAGATACTATCGTAGGAGTTCATAATGCCGAAGAAATTTATCTTGCTGCCAGACATCCTAAAAGTTTTATCTCTCTTGATGGAGCAGATCATTTATTATCCAATAAAATAGATTCAAATTATGTAGGTGATGTTATTGGAACATGGGCAAATAGATATCTTGATATTCCTGTGGAAACTGAATTGAAGTCCAATTTAAATGTCGTTGCACATTTAGGTCCAGAAGGTTTTACTACACAAATAAAAGCTGGAAGACACAATCTAATAGCCGATGAACCTGAACATTTAGGAGGGAATAATTTTGGACCTAATCCTTACGAATATGTATCTGCTGGATTAGCCGCATGTACTTCTATGACCATACAGATGTATGCTAAACGAAAAGGTTGGGTGGTAGATTTTGTAGAAACACAAGTTATTTATGGAAGAGAGCATGCCATTGATTGTGAAAAATGTGAAGAAGAAGGTACTAAAATAGACACTTTTAAACGGGAACTTATAATTAAAGGAGATTTGGATGAAAAACAACGCAAGCGATTATTAGAGATCGCTAATAAATGTCCTGTTCATAAAACACTACATTCTGAAACACAAATTATTACAAGCTTAGTAGATCAAAAATAACTAGTTGAAAATTCCTATTTGGAAAGAAATTATCTGTGTTAAGCAATCCTTAAATCTTTGGAGATTCCTTATTATACAAGTAATTTAGATGATTACAATTTAAACCAATCTATATTAATTATGAAACGTATTAGTTTAACACTTCTATTTTGTGCATCCCTTTTAATTATTGGATGTAAAAATGACAAAAAAGATAATGACGAAAATAAATCTTCCGACACTGAAATGACTCAGGAAAAAGAAGTTGAAGTTAAAAAAGTAAAAATTACTTTAGAACCAAAAAGTGATAGTAAACTATCTGGGAATGTTGTTTTCACCCAAGAAAACGGGGAAGTAACTATGACTGCGGTTATCGATGGTTTAGCTGAAGGTATGCATGCAATTCATATTCATGAAAGTGCAGATTGTTCTGCAAATGATGGATCTTCTGCAGGAGGACACTGGAATCCAACTTTTGAACAACACGGGAAATGGGGTGATGCCTCAGGATATCATAAAGGAGATATAGGGAATTTCAAAGTTGATGGTAATGGAAATGGAACTATCACTATGACTACAGATGAATGGTGTATTGGTTGTGATGATGATGCTAAGAACATTATTGGAAAAGCAGTAATTGTACATGACGGTGTAGACGATTTTACGTCTCAACCATCTGGTGCAGCCGGGACTAGAGTTGGATGTGGTACTATTAAAATGTAATAATTGTTTTGAGATATAATAATAAAAGCAACCTTCGGGTTGCTTTTTCTATTTTAAGAGAATAATTTTCTATTTTTAAGCACAATTTCAATCCTATGCAACAAGATAAGTTAATTGAAGAGCTTCAAGCAGGCAACCAAAAAGCCTTTGAGCGCATTTATGAACTTTATTCACACAGTACCTATGGTATTATATTTAGCATAATAAAAGACACCTCTATTTCAGAAGAAATACTGCAGGATGTTTTTATTAAAATATGGAATAATGCTTCGAGCTACAATCCCGATAAAGGCCGATTTTTTACGTGGGTTCTCAATATTGCTAGGAATGCTTCTATAGATAAAATTAGGTCAAAGGATTTTAAAAATAAAAAATTAAACCTTAAGAGTGATAATTTCGTAGATATATTAGAGTCTAAAACTAACTTTTTCGGAACAATCGATGCTATTGGTCTACAAAAATACATTGATGCTCTGGGAGCGACATGTAAAAGTTTAATAGACTTGCTGTTCTTTAAAGGCTATACTCAAAAGGAAACCTCAGAAGAACTTCAAATGCCCTTGGGAACAGTAAAGACAAAGAACAAGGTATGTATTGACAAATTACGATCTAAAGTATTACGATAATGGATATTAATAATTATGTATCATCTGGTATTCTTGAGCTATATGTATATGGTGCGCTTTCTGAAACAGAGAGTAGAGAGGTTACCCGAATTTTAAAACAATACCCCGAAATTGAATCTGAAGTAGATGAAATTGAAGAAGCACTTATTCATCTATCCGCTGCGGTAGCGCCAGCAGATGCCGAGAATTTGATCCAGGCTATTAAGCAAAAACTTTCCCATAATCCAAAAGTGGTAACAATGGAAAGTCGCAGATCAAATATCCCTATGTATATTGGATGGGCTGCCAGTTTGCTGTTCTTAATTGGGTTGTTTTTAATGTTCAATAAGAATCAAGAACTTAGAACAGATCTTCAAGCTTTACAAGCAGATAAAGCACAAATGGAAACTCAAATTGCGGAAGCTAGATCTGATGCAGATAAATCTAAGGAACTTCTATCGGTGATACGAGATAAGGATATTATAAAAGTTCCTTTAGCTGGGCAAGCCGTTGCTCCAGATGCCTACGCAGCTGCGTATTGGGATAAGAATACAAACATCACCTATATAGATGTAAAGGATTTACCTGAACCACCAAGAGGAATGGTTTATCAAGTATGGTCTCTACAATTAGAACCGCTTACACCAACGAGCATAGGTGTTTTAGACACTTATGAAGAAGATGAAAATAAAATATTTGCTTTAAAGAATATGAATCCTTCTGAAGCATTTGGTATTACATTAGAACCTGCTGGTGGAAGTAAAACACCAACTATGGAGCAATTGTATACTTTGGGAGTTGTATCTTCTTAAAAAGGTCTCTCTTGCTAAATAATAAATAGATAATCACCTTTATTGCAAATTAGTATTGTCCGGTAAAAAAATTCAGGATTTCGGTGAGGTTAGAAGTAACGTGGATTAAGACTGTTTTCAATGTTTAGGAGCTTGCTAGTGGAATACAGAATTATTTTTCCTTTTTGAAAAATTTGCACATATTAAAATATTGATTTTCAATTAGTTAAAATGTAGTCTTACGTCTTGAATCTAGCAGCGCAGCGATCTTATATCTTTTGTCGGACGAAAATGATTGCAATTATTTACAAACCGGTATAAATGCAAAGAGTCTGCTCCGTTAAGAAACAAACTCTTCACTAACCAACCAAAAAAATCAAAAAGAATTATTCTGCGAGCAGAATTTGGAATATAGTAGGGTCACCAATATTTAATTTTAGGGCAATTCAAATGAATTATTAGCAAAATTTCATTCGTTGTTCCACCCGAAATAACTCTCTTGTACTATACTTACGAGAATAAATATGCTACGGTTTTAATTTTTGTGATAATTAACATTTGGTTAGTGAAAAATTACTCCAGCCATTCTTTAAAGAGTTTCACTCGTTCCCGGCTTACAATTAACTGATGTTTATTAAAACAATCCAGTTTTACTTCTAAACGTAAATTGGAATAACTTATAATATCTTTTATGGCATTAAGGTTTACAATAAATTTCCTGCTAATCTTAAAGAATTTCTCGGGGTCTAGATCTTTCTCTAATTTTTCTAAGCTAAGATCTAATAAATAGCTTCTATCAGTATTTGTGTGTAAATAGGTACCCTTATTTTCTGAATAAAAACAACAAACAATACAAAAAGATCTTACTCAAAAAAAAGCCAGGCATAGTGTTGCAGAACACCACGAAATGGATGAGCTAATGGAACAACTGGATGATACAGAAATCAGTGCTTCTAATTGGTTGAAAATAGCAAAAGATCTCGAACATAAGGTTACCCACCACCTGGATGAAGAAGAGCATGAAGTTTTCCAAATGGCTGGAAAAGCACTTACAGAGAAACAAAAGATCTCATTAGCATCAGATTATATTAAAGAGATCACAAAAACCAGATAATTTCTGAGTTTTTACTAAAATATAAATCCGCTTCAGTTCAAATTGAAGCGGATTTTCTATTTATATCATGCTTCAAAAATTCTAAATAATCTAAGATTTCTTCTGAAATAACTATTATAAGGCTTTATCTGATTTAGATTGCTTTTGATTTTCTTTAAATGGCCTAATAATTAATCTGGCCGCTTTATCGTAATTCACATAATTGTAAACCCAATTAAAAAAAGTAACCAATCTGTTTCTAAAACCAATTAAAAACCAAAGGTGTACAAACATCCACACAAACCAAGCAAAGAATCCTCCAAAATTGAACTTTCCGAGATCTACTACTGCTCGGTTTCTTCCAACCGTAGCCATTGTGCCTTTATCAAAATATCCAAAAGGTTCTAGCTTTTTATTACCTAAAATATTATGAATGTTTTTAGCAAGGTGCTTTCCTTGTTGGATAGCGGGCTGTGCAACCATTGGATGACCTTTTGGATATTCTTCACTTTCCATAACAGCAATATCTCCAATAGCAAAAATAGTATCGTAGCCGTTAATTTGGTTAAAACTATTTACTTCGTACCTGTTCGCTTTTTCTATAAGAGCTGATGCTTTTAGGCCCTGCACAGGTGCACCCGTAACTCCGGCACTCCAAATAAATGTTTGAGTTTCAAAATTTTTAGATGTATTGGTAAGAACCAGATTCCCATCATAAGATTTTACCTGCGTATTTAAATGAAGTTGTACACCTAATTCTTCAAGAAATTTAGCTGCTTTTCTTGAAGATTTCTCACTCATGGGTGGTAATACCCTATCCATTCCTTCTACAAGATGAATTTCCATTTCCGAAGGATCCAAATCGGGATAATCTTTAGAAACAATATGATTTCTTAATTCTGCAATTGCTCCACTTAGCTCTACCCCTGTAGGACCAGCGCCGGCAATCACAAAATTTAAAAGTGCTTTTCTTTTTTTTGGGTCTTTAGTAATTACTGCTTGTTCTAAATTCTCTAAAATAAGACTTCTTATGTTCAAGGCATGTGGAACAGTTTTCATCCACATTCCATTTTTCTCTATACTCTCGTTGCCGAAGAAATTAGTTTTAGAACCAGTAGCAATGACCAGATAGTCATAAGTAAGTTCTCCAATATTAGACTCAATTATCTTTTTTTCAGGATCTATTTTAGTTACTTCAGCCATTCTAAAATAACCACGGTCGCTGGCTCTTATTATTTTTCTTAAGGGATAGGCTATAGAATCTGGTTCTAATCCAGATGTTGATACTTGGTATAAAAGAGGCTGGAAAGTATGATAATTATGCTTGTCTATCAATACAGTTTGAACTTTTTCTTTAAGCAACTTTTTAGCTAAGGAAATTCCTCCAAATCCTCCCCCTATAATTACAACACGTGGTAAATTAGTCTTAGATATATTCATTTGTCAAACTATTATTTATTTAATTCTATAAATATATAATAAGCTAAACTATTATTCATCAATTTATATATCTTCGAAAAAAAAATAATTTGGCTTTTAAATAAATCCAAACAAGCAGTTTAGATTTTACCCTACTAGATGTAACACTGTACAGTATTCAAAGACTAACAATTTGTAAATAGCATCTGTGGAGAAAGAATTAGAACATCAGTTTGTAACAAATCTGGAGAGAGATCAGAATATTGTTCACAAAATCTGTAGGATTTACACCAATGACCAGGCTTCACATAACGACCTATTTCAAGAAATAACGATTCAGCTCTGGAAGGCATATCCAAAATTTAGAGGAGATGCAAAATTTAGTACGTGGATGTATCGGGTGGCCTTGAACACCGCCATTACTTTATATCGTAAGAAAAAGCGTGGAATTCAGACTCAAGACTACGATTCTGTTCAGTTTAGAATTAAAGTAGATGAATATGATGATGAGACCGAGCAACAATTGTCACTAATGTACAATGCTGTAAAAGAGTTAAATGATATAGACAAAGCCTTAATATTTCTATATTTAGAAGACAAAAATTATAAGGAAATATCTGAAACAATGGGTATTAGTGAGGTGAATGCACGAGTGAAGATGAATAGAGTTAAAACTAAACTAAAAAAAATATTAAATCCGTAAAGTATGGATGAATTAGATTTATTAAAAAAGGACTGGAACAAGCAGCAATGGAATTATCCTAAGCTAACCTATGCCCAGATCTATAAAATGATATGGAAGCGTTCCCATTCTATAGTTAAATGGATATTCTATATCAGTTTAATTGAATTATTAGCTGGTACTATTATAAATATAATTTTCTCTGGAGATAAATATTGGGAAGATATAGAAAAGAACAATTTAGAAGAGATTATTACTATATTATATATTGTAAGCTATGCAATCACCTTCTACTTTATCTTTAGGTTTTATCAAAATTACAGAAGGATCTCTACAACAGATGATGCTGCTACTTTAATGAAAAATATTTTAAAGACAAGAAAAACGGTTAAATTCTATATTGGATATGTGCTTATATCTACAGCAATAACGGTAGTTGGTATGTTTGGATACATGATAATAAAACATAGCAACAAAGATGTAGAATCTATCTCCAAATACGCCTTTGATACAGTAGATTGGCTAAAATTTATTGGAGTTAGTGTACTTGTCCTTAGTATACTATTGGGTGTTATTTGGCTATTTTATAGGTTACTCTATGGGATTTTACTTAAAAGACTGAAGAAAAATTATGTAGAATTAAAGAAGTTAGAAATGTAATACAGTTTTTAGATACCAGAATTGAGATCAGATCAATTTTGATTTGTAAATGATCTTGACTTTTGTTTTCAGTCTTTTATTTCATTTCTCATTTTTATGATCTGATTCTTTTATTTTAGATCTTAATATAATTTCCTATTTAGCCTAAACTTTTTTTCTAACTTAATAGCTCTCGAGATTGTAAATTAAGCCTAGATATTTATTATCTTACCATTCTAGATTTTGAAACTTATTTCTATCTCGCTATTGTTCCATATAGACTTTCGAATTAATGTTTTGAACCTTTTTTTTTAAAACCTTAAAAATACGTTACTTTTGCAAAAATTAGTTTTACCCTCCACTATTAAAAAATTATATAAATGGAATTTACTAATCCTCTAATTTATGGGGTGCCGGCTTTCTTAGGACTTATTCTATTAGAACTAACCTACAGTAAAACCCATAACAACAAAGACCTATATAAATGGAAAGACCTTTTTTCAAGCCTTTCTATGGGTATTGGATCTGCGGTAATAGCGGCATTTATAAAAATCGTTACTATCATTCTTTTATTCGAATTTGTATATGAATTGTTTAACCCGATTGTTGAAGGGGTAAGGACAAATATTATGGGGTGGGAATCCTTTGGGTATGCATGGTATGTTTGGATCTTATGTATGTTATTAGACGATTTCAGCTATTATTGGTTTCATCGGCAAAATCATATGGTACGGTTTTTTTGGGCAGCCCATATCGTACATCATTCCTCCGATAATTTTAATCTTGGAACAGCGGTTCGTAATGGTTGGTTCACAATTCTCTACAAACCATTTTTTTACGTGTGGATAGTCATAATAGGTTTTCCCCCAGAAATGGTAGTAGTGTGTCTTGGAATTGAAGCCTTATGGCAATTCCAGTTACACACTAAATATGTTCCTAAAATGGGAATTATAGAAAAGTTTCTTAATACCCATACGATGCACCAAGTGCATCATTCGAAGAACCTGGAATATATGGATAAAAATCATGGAGGTATTTTAAATGTTTTTGACAGAATTTTTGGTACATGGAAAGAGCTGGATCCTTCAATTGATATAGAATATGGGGTTTCTACTCCACCTGAATCCTATAATTTATGGGTGATCCTAACCCACGAATACAAAAATATTTGGGAGGACACCAAAAAAACTAAAAACTGGAAACATAAATTCATGTATGTTTTTGGACCTCCTGGTTGGAGCCACGATGGGAGTACCAAAACGGTTAAAGAGATTCGGAAAGAATTAAAAATGGATACTTAACTTTTTAAATCTCGTTTCCTTGAAGCTGTAAATTTAAAAATCATGAGTCTTGAGTCTAAGATCTGATTTAATACTCCCACTTCCTTTCCTCGTTCAGTTTCTCCATATCGTCAATTTCTTCCTGTGGAATAACCTTTAAAAATGACGAATGTTGCTCTATTGCATATTCTAATTTTTCAACTATATCTTCTATAGAATCATTTTCATAATCAAATTCTAAAGCGGGTTTTATCTGAAAACTTTGAAGAATCCCTCTTTTCTTAAGTCGAATCCCTTTTTTATCAAAAGATCTTCTAAATCCGTCTATAACAATAGGAATTACTATAGGTTTATGCTGTTTGATAATGTAAGCAGTTCCTTTTCTAATTGGTTTAAAAGGTTTGGTTGTACCTTGAGGAAAAGTGATCACCCATCCGTCCTTTAAAGCGATTCCAATATTATCTGTATCTTCTTTATTTACTTCTCGTTTTACATCTTTTCCCTTAGATCGCCAGGTTCTCTCTACTGTTATAGCTCCTGCATAAGCCATAATTCTTGTGAGCAATCCTGCCTGCATGGTTTCTTTGGCGGCTACATAATACAAATTCAATTTTGGTTGCCATAAGTATCCCACATTCTTAATATTATCTACTCTCCCACTTAAACTCGCATTAAAAACATGGAACATAGCTGTAACATCTGCGAAATAGGTCTGATGATTAGAAACAAAAAGAACCTTAGTATCTGGAAGGTTTTTAATGATCTCGGAGCCCTCAATGTTCAATTCATTAAATCCTCTATAGCGCCTATGGGATAAAACTCCAAAAATACGAATTAGCCATTTTTTTATAAATAGATAATGTCCAAATGGATTTTTTGTAAATAAGCCCATGTAGTATTATTGATCTTGAATTGTTAATCTTATCTTAAAGTAGTCAAAGATACTAATAAACTTTAGAGAGCTAACTTCATTAAATCTTTTAATTCACTTAACATCATCGCAGTTGCACCCCATACTATATGCCCATTCAAAGAAAACGCAGGGACTTCAATATTTTTAGCATAAGAAGTACTTAACTCCTGATGGATCAAATTTCTTTCATCCATAAAATCTTCCAAGTCTATTTCTAATATTTTTTCTACTTCAGATTCCTGAGGAATAAGCTTAGGGGTTCTTTCTATAAGACCTACATATGGATGCACCCAAAAATTGCTTGGAGGAATATATAATTTGGTTAATTTTTTTACAACCCTCACCTCAGATTGTGGAATCCCAACTTCTTCTTCTGTTTCCCTTAAAGCCGTGTACTTTAAATTTTTATCGAAGTTTTCTACTCGACCTCCAGGAAATCCAACCTGATTGGAATGAATTCCTTTATAGGTCTTTCTCAAAATTAATACTAAATGGGTGATTCCTTCCTTATTCGGATAGAATAGCGCCATAACCCCAGCTTTATTAGGCTTTTTAGCTTTTATATCTATATTTGACAATTCATTTATACGCAATATCGGAGCCAATTTATACTGCGCCTCCACGCCTGGAAGTTCTAAATTCTTTAAATTTGAAATTTTATATGTAAATTCAGTAAAATTCATGACTCGACAAATTTCTTTCCTTTTCGCTTTGCTAATTCTTTTATTTGCAAGTTGTGAAGATACACAAAAATCAAAGATCAATAATACAAAAACCCCCTCAACCAATACCCCTATTAAGGTAAAGGACTCTACAGAAGATAAAATTGATACATCTAAAAAAAAGAAAGATAAACTATATCTTCATGATGAACCCATGCTTGTCCAAGAAAAGCTAATCCCTTTTTTAACTGAATACGGGAAGAAAAATCCGGAGAATAAATTTAGAATTAGTAACAGCTTTGGCGATATTGATGTATTGCTTTATAATGACACCCCATTACACAGGGCAAATATGATCTTGTTGATAAAGGAAGGATATTTTAATGGGACTTTTTTTCATAGAGTTGCCAAGGGTTTTGTAATCCAAGGAGGAAATTCCGATAATAAAGAAACAAGTATTAAAAGAAACAACATGGGCTCCTATTTAATTCCAAGTGAATTCGATGCTGGACATAAACATACCCGTGGGGCATTTTCAGCGGCTAAGTATGCAGAACAAAATGTTAGTAAAGCTTCTTCCCCTTTTGAGTTTTTTATTGTTCAAAGCGAACGAGGAGCCCATCATTTAGATAACGATCATACAGTTTATGGAAGAGTGATAAAAGGAATGGAGGTTGTAAATGAAATTGCTAAGCAACCTATTGGAGAAGGAGAATGGCCATTAATCAATATTCCTATTACTGTAGAGATCATAAAATAAAATTTGGTTGTAGCTTTTTTTTTCAAGTGAATAGTTTTTAACTATTTCATATGAGATGGTTTTCATCATTCTAAGATCTGTGAAATGAAGTAAATTGATTTACTTTAAAGTCTTATAATGAAATGTTTGACTAGTGTCCAAAGATTCAACTGACAATAAAAGTAAAAAAAGGTAAATTTATTATTAACTATCGTATTTCTATTTCATCTAAGTTATTCTCCAAATTAGGTTCTAAAGGCTGTGATATCTAGTAATCCCCTTATTACCAAATCTTTATAAACAAAATCTCTTGTTGCAAAGTACCTTTAGTTTTCCAACCTATTTTGTTTTAGTTTCTAACAATTTAAGGTTTAAAAAGTGTAAACTAGAAGTCTTGTCTCTTCCGTTCTAAATGAAACTAAAAGGTGCTACTTGCCGTTACATCCAGGCTTAGCATCCATATCTGGTTCTAAGCGAATGTTGCTAAGTCCTATATCTACGCCTTCACCAGCCGTCACCATGAATGCATTGCTAATTTTACTCATATCGACACCAAGATCAGCAAAGCAACTTAGGCTTATCCTATATTCTCTCCACTCATTGGCGGCGATATTTATATTTACAGTTTTATCACAAGCCGCACCTTGATTACACATGCCAATTTTGACAGTCGCGGACTTGGTTTTAAATGATTTTGCGGAGAAGGTTAGTTCCATCGCGCCATTCGTTTGACGACTCATATTGCTCGGCGAAGCCGCACTTAAAATTAGTTGGTCATAATCTGGTAGCGTCCAATTAATTCGTAATGCATCTTCTTGTGCGGTGTGGTCAGTTTTGCTAACAATCAGTCCTCCTACGAAAGTTGGAAAGCTGCCGATTTGTTTGTTCAAGTTTCCTGTTTTCAGCCATAAATTCCACGGCGCGATAGATGCACCTTTGCTAAAAAAAACACCTGTTGAAACTACTTCCATGTTTTCTAAACCAGCGTCTTCTGAAAGTTGGTCTACGACCACATCGTTTTCATAAGTAAGGCCATAACCTAACTCAAACAACTTTGTAGACTCTCGTGCTGCTAGATCTGCTGAAACTGCTGCGCTGTTTGGCCAAGAGAAAGACAGGCGACCAGTAAAGTCATAAGACGGGTCTTTCTGAAATAATAGGTCTGAGATCCCACCACCTTCGCTGCCTGGTAACCATGCAGCGACAAATGCGTCTGATCTATTTATTTCAGGATTGCTCCACATTGGGCGGCCCGATAGAAAAACCGATACCACAGGAATTCCTTTACTGCTAAATTTTTCAAGTATGTTGGTGTCAAAACCGTTTGGAACAAAGTCCAGATTTTCTAGGTCCCCTTGGAACTCCGCGTATGGGTCTTCACCGTATATTGCAATCACCACATCAGCTGTTTCGTTTGAGTCGCCATTGGGTGAAAAGATTACTTTGCCGCCAGCGATGTTAACGGCTTTCCTGATACCTTCAAATATGGACTGGCTATTCGGAAATTCATCGTTTGTATGTCCTGTACCTTGCCATGAAAGAGTCCAACCACCGCTGGTTTTAGCAATATTATCTGCCCCATCACCAATTACCATAATCGTTTTAGTTGCATCTAATGGCAATACGCCACCGTTATTCTTTAGTAAAACCATTGACTCCCGTACTGCTTGCCGCGCAATGGCTCTATTCTTAGGAAGGCCCAAAAGGCTTTCATCTCCTGCATTTTTACGCGTGCTTGGTGCCCCTTTGCTAAATATACCGGATGCAATTTTTACTCGCAGGATACGTCGCACCGCATCATCTAAGCGGGTCATGGGGATTGTGCCATCCTTCACATGCTTTAAGGTGCTTTCATATAAACCTTTCCAACTATCGGGAGCCATATACATATCGAGGCCTGCGTTTAAAGACTGTGGGCAATCAGTATTCGTACAACCGGGAACTTGACCGTGACCGTTCCAATCTCCAATAACAAAACCATTGAAACCCAGTCTACCTTTCAATACATCCGTCAACAGTTCTTTATCACCATGCAGTTTTCTGCCTTCCCAGCTAGAGAAAGAGGCCATCACAGTTTGCACACCCGCAGGTATAGCGCTGTAATATCCTGAAGCATGCACCTCTCGTAATTCTTTTTCGCTAATCTTGGCGTCACCTTGATCGATCCCATTTTCTGTAGCTCCGTCACCTAAAAAGTGTTTGGCACTAGATATAACTCGGCCATCACCCATAAAATCTGGATATCCAATATGACCTTGTAGACCATAGACAATTCGGTCTGCGTACGATTTAACGATTTCTGGATCTTCAGAAAATCCTTCATAGCTTCTACCCCAACGTAAGTCTTGTGGTATCGCTAAGGTTGGTGCAAAAGTCCAATCGTGACCAGATACTGTGAGTTCGTGGGCGGTCACTGCTGCAATTTTTTCGATTAGATCTGGGTTGCGCATAGCGCCAAGTCCAATATTATGTGGAAAGACAATTGCGCCGCGCAGATTGGTGTGACCATGTACCGCATCAATTCCCCATATATATGGGATGGCTACCTCAACACCTTCGGGGTCAATTGAGGCGTTATAATATTTATCAGCCATTGCCAACCATGTTTTGGTGTCTGCGTAAGGCAGTGGCCCAGGTGCTGAATTGCCGCCGCTGAGTATAGACCCTAATCGATATTTTTTCAACTCCTCTGGAGTGATGGATGCATTGTCTGCTTGAATAACCTGACCTACTTTTTGTTCCAAAGTAAGTTTAGGCAATAGATCATCTATTTGTGCTTCAATAGCTGGATCTAATGGTAGCGGTTTAATGATTGGCCAATCTTCAGGGTTAACTTTATTTGCTGGCGTTAATTGAACTACCACCGTTTTTTTATCTGCATCTATTCCATTAGGTGATTCTACAGGAGTTTTTAGTGGAGTACAGCCCACAATAAGAATAGAGATAACGCATACGAGTGAAATGAATGATAAAAAAGACTTGATAGCATGCATAGTGAAGAGTTTTTTAGTGGTATTGATACTATAGTAGTTGGCTACAAAGATTATTAGTTTACGGCATAAGTTAACATATTTCTTTATCTAATTATAAATTCTAGAGCAAGAAACATCATCTTTCGTACTTTCTTAATGGATTGTTGAGCACTTTCGATATATGCAATGATGCAAATTTAAAACCATGGATATTTCTTTGATAGGTCAGTTTAGAGTACAGTAGAACTGTTTTCTTCTTACGAATATATTTGTTTTTCCATAAAAAGTGTAAACCTATCTTTGTATGTGCAACATTTGCTAAAACTGGATTTAACCTGTTTCATTATCTATATGTGGTATTTAAACCCCGAGACTCAAGATTATGGGAAAGGGTGACGTGACAATTTCAAAGAGGAAAATAGATTAGTGGTCCCAAAACGGATTAATATATATTAGCATTGTTCTATTAAAATGCAATTCAGCATTAAATCTGTACATTTCAGTAAATTAAATGTTTTTAAAAATAGAACAGAGAATACATTGCTGAGTTCAACCCATAAGTGCGAAACATTTATTCTTTAGGGTTTCAATTGGGTTATGATAATTAAATTTTCTAATAGGTCTGTAATTTAGTAATCTTTCAACTTCTTTTATTCGTTTGTCCGAGACTTTTCTTAAGTCTGTTTTCTTCGGGAAGAACCTTCTTATTACGCCTATTCTATTTTCTACTGTACCTTTGTCCTGTGAGGTATAAGGCCTTGTAAAATACGTTTTGGCATTTAAAAGTTTTCCTGTTTTTTGATGCTGCGCAAACTCCATACCATTATCAAAAGTTAATGTCTTTATCCAAGAAGAGCTAAAATTGGTGAGTCTTTGCTCCATCTTTTCATACACTTCGCTAGCTTCCTTGCCGCTTAGTTTCTCCAACATTGTAACAAGGGTAGCTCTATCGGTCATTACCAAAAGTGCCGATTTGTGCTCGCTCCCCATCATCAGATCGATCTCAATATCACCAATGCGCTTCCGTTCTTCTACAACACTGGGGCGTTGATCGATACCTACGCGGCCTTTGATGCAACCTCTTTTATCCTTTTTGTTCCCTCTTTTCTGCCTTCTACTGCCATGCTTAAGATCCTTGAAGAGTTTAGAATACTTAACATCTTTTTTCTTCTTGCTTTTCTTGACACTCCAGATCCACTGGTATATTGTTTCATGGCTCACACAAGCCTCGCCTTCAAGTTCCAAACGTTCGCTGATAAGTTCGGGACTCCACTTGTTAATACGAAGCAGTGGGTCAATGCGCTCTTTCATTTGTTCTGTCAGCAATAATTGCTTGGGCTTGCATTTGTGTCGGGAATCTACCCGTCTCTGTGCATTTGTTGCCATGTATTTACCAGATGTCCTTCCGCGCTTGGCAGTGTTCCTGACCAGTTCCCTATAAACAGTTGCGGGGTGGACCCCAATAATATCAGCAATCTCACTTTTAGTGATTCTTGTTTCCAATAAGGCTTCGATTTGATACCTTTGACTCGGGTTCAATTGTTTGTATTTTTTCATGCAAGACTAATATATCAATTGATCCTAAAACTCTTGGGGCTAGCCCCAAGAGTTTTAAATATTAGTTTCGCACTTATAACTTGAACTTAGAATTTGATCTTATAACTTCTAAAAACTTTAAATTATGAAAACGATTGCAGTATTAATCGCATTACTTTTAAGTCAGCTATTTTATGCACAAACTAGCTCTCCAGAAATCGTGGTGAGTGTAGAGAACATAAAAAACGATACCGGAAAGATTATATTCGGAATTTATTCTGAAAACACTTTTCTAAAAGCTGCGCCAGAATTTGGAGCCCAAAGTGAAATTGTAGATGGAGTAGCAAGCGTAACCTTTAAGGATCTTCCTCCGGGAACCTATGCGATATCTTGCTTCCATGATAAAAACGGCAATTCGCAAATGGATTTTGAACCAACAGGAATGCCCCTAGAACCTTATGGCGTTTCTAATAATAAGATTGATTATTACGGGCCACCACAATGGAAAGACGCAAAATTTGAACTGGAAAACAAGTCACTAAATATGACTATAAAGTTGACAAACTAACTATAGGTAATTGAAGCTGAATTGTAAATTATAATAGAAAAAATCAATACCTTTGGGTACGTATTAATTCTATACTATGACTATAACTCAGCTTAAATATGTTCTAGCGGTTGCAGAACATCAAAATTTCACTAAAGCAGCGCTAAAGGTTTTTGTAACTCAACCTACTTTGAGTATGCAAATCCAAAAATTAGAAGATGAACTTGGTGTTAAGATCTTTGACCGAACTAAGAAACCAATCCAATTAACCGAGACAGGAAGAAAAATTGTAAATCAGGCACGAAATATCGTGAATGAAAGCGATCGTATTCAGGATATAGTAGATCAAGAAAAAGGCTTTATTGGAGGTACATTTAGATTAGGGATAATTCCAACCATAATGCCAACTCTGCTACCTATGTTTCTTACTAATTTTATTAAGAAGTATCCAAAAGTTAAGCTAAAGATCGAGGAATTAAATACAGAAGCAATTATTGAACGCTTAAATGAAGGGCATTTAGATGCTGCTATTGTTGCAACTCCTTTAGAATTGGATGGAATAAAAGAGCAGGTTTTATATTACGAACCTTTCGTAGCCTATATTCCTGAAGGACATCGCTTAGCGGCAGAAAAAAACTTAAACGTTGAGGATTTAGATATAGACGATATGTTGCTTTTAGAGGATGGGCATTGCTTTAAAGATGGTATCATTAACCTATGTAAAACCTCCAGAAACTATGATGGAGATCATTTTCAATTAGAAAGTGGGAGTTTCGAAACACTTATAAAATTGGCTAACGAAGGTTTAGGAATGACTTTGCTCCCCTATTTGCATACCATAGATCTAGGAGAGAAAGAAAATAAGAAACTAAAAATGTTTGAAGAGCCAGTACCAGCCAGAGAAGTGAGTTTAATTTACACTAAAAGTGAATTAAAAATACAGATAATAGAAGCCCTTCGAACTACCATTGCTGGTGTGGTAAAAGGTGCTATCGCTTTCCAGAATGTAAAGATCATAAGCCCCTTAAATAAAAGAAAGAATGTTACAAACTAAAAGATCGGCCAATTGGCCAATCTTTTAGTTTAGATATATTAGACATTGGTTTAGTTCGGGATTCTGCCGAGTTAAAGAAATTATCCAAATTTTTAACTCCTCTATTTCGTGAGGAAGAAGCCTTTGGATTGCTTTCTTAACTTCTTTACAGAATAACACCGAATCAAAACTCACTTTATAAAGAATTGTTTTGGTATATTCAAACATCGCTCTCGCCATATTATGCTACTATTTTAAGTTGTTGTTGTTCAGAAAAAAAATAAAAGTAGAAGTGAATTATAGGCTTTAATTTTAATTACTATTCTAAAGGTACAATTTTATTTCGAAAACGATTTCGTGATATTGAATATTTTTAAAATTAGTTAATCAATAGCGTCCTAAACGCTTAAAAAAGAGAAAGGAAATTTTGTTCCACAAAGTTATCTTTATGGTGCAACACAAAAAACCTTTCTCTGATGATAAATATAACCCTGTTTTCTCAAATTATCTCAAAATTAGACACATCAAAATTCAAGAAATTAGTAAAATCACATCAAAGTGATAAGCATCAAAAAGGATTCGATAGTTGGTCCCACTTAGTTTCAATGCTATTCTGTCAATTTGCCAAGAGCCAATCTGTACGCGATATCAGCAATGGACTTCGCTCTGCCACAGGCAACCTGAACCATTTAGGGATGCTGAAAGCACCCTCGAAATCTACAGTCAGCTATCAAAATAAAAACCGTAGCTGGGAGCTTTTTAGGGATTATTATTACGTGTTGTTGGAGAGTCTGGGACAGCAAGCGCAAATGAAGCGAACCAAGTTCAAAATAAAGTCAAAAATATTCTTATTGGATGCTACCACCATAAGTCTTTGTCTAAGCCTTTTTGATTGGGCAAAATACAAGACTAAAAAGGGAGCGGTAAAAATGCACACCCTTCTTGATTATGATGGTCATCTACCTGCCTATGTAAATATTACAGATGGCAAGACAGCGGATAACAAAGGGGCTTACGATGTTCCGCTTTTAAAAGGAAGTGTTATTGTTGCCGATAGATTTTACAATGATTTTGCCTTGCTGAATGTTTGGGACAGCAACGGGGTTTATTTTGTGATCAGGCATAAGGACAACATAAAGTTCAAAACCATCAAAGAGCTGGAATTGCTAGAGAACAAACACCAGCACCTTCTAAAAGATGAGATCATTGAACTGACAGGCGCCAAAACAAAAGGGAAATATCCTAAAAGATTGCGCAGGGTTGCCCTATGGGACGAGGAAAACCAACAGACCATTGAGGTCAAACATACCCATGTCCATATTTATACTAACCGGATTGGATTTGATGGAAAAGCTTATAACGACAGTTTCATTGGAAAACGAAGTCAGCTAGCTGCAGATAATGTAGCAAAAGAGTTAGGCCTTACCAGAGTTGGGGAAGTGCAACAAGAAAAATTACAAGAATTAAATCCGCAGTGACTGGCAATAAAACAGATCCATGACCGGGTTTTGGAATCTAGGCCTAAATCATTGAATCAATACATCAATAAAATGAAGGAGCATCAGGTAACAGTAATTCCAAGTGTCAATAAATCCAATCAGTTGCAAGGCTTCCGATTTGAATATAAAGAAGTGAATTTAAAGGGAAGTGATGTTCACAGATCTATGACTGGTGGTAAACTCATTGGAGAAATCAATAGAAATTCAGCATACACAAGAATGAATGAACTGCCGAGCAACTTAAAATTGATGGATAAAACAGTTCAAGTCAGTGCTAATATGGCAGCAAGCATAGCCAAAGGTTTTGTGAAACAAGTAATAAAAAGAAGCTTGGATACTGGAATAGGATTTTAAAATAATTAAAAGGATGAAAAAGCTAGACGAAATTATGGAGCTCATGACCGATGAGATGGCCGACTTTAAAACAGCAATATTAAAACTTGAATTGCTTTCAAAACAGCTTTTCAACCTGAGCATTCCCATTAGCACTGAAGCACTTGAAAAAAGCCTAAATATATTCTTAGAGAAACAGGAAGAAGAAAATCGGTTGAAAGATGAAGTTCTCAAGGATATAGAAAAAAAGCTAAAACACGCCAGGTTAATCCCTAACTACCTGTTGATCTTGTTCTGGATTCTGGGAATAATTACATTGGGGATTTTGGGTTATTTGGGTTACACAGTTCAAAAAACAGAGAAAGAAAAGTTTGTAGTTTATCGAATGGTCATGGAATCAGAAAATGATCTCTATCAGGAATATTTTTCAGAAAATCCAAAAATTAAAGAGGATTATTGCCAGTGGTTGGAAAGAAAAAAGTACGATTTGTAATGACAATTAACCTTGCCGCAAATTATCCTAATTTTACAGTAAATGCCTTGAAAACCCCTGTAAAGTCGTAATCTTTTACTGTAAATTCTAGATCAAAAGTAGTTTGCGCCCTATGCTGTTTTTATTTTACGCTTAACTTCCCGTACGCTATAAAAACAGCACAGGAACCACGCGCAGGTTAGTTATGGTAGATATGGGGCATTAAAATATTAATATTTTAATTTCAATTATTATGACAAATTCTAATTTACAAATCAGACCTAGTAAAATTCAACTAGATGAAATTCATCAATGGTTAAAGAAGGAGTATGATACAACGCATCAGGGATTCTATTGCAATTGGTCTATTATAGTTGAAGCTTTTGATAAAGAAAGATTAATAACCTTTCAATCTTCCAATAAAGCAGTTGGTTTCTTTGTCTGGCGTGCGGGAAGGGTGCATATTGAGATTGATATTATGGAAATAGCGCCTAATTTTCGGCATAAAGGATTCGGAAAAACTTTTGAAAGTTATATTAGTTCATATTTCGAAGCGAGCGGTTATAAGGCCTTCAAGTTGTTTTGCGACCCATGAGAATCGGAAAATTTCTGGAGAAAACTAGGTTTTATCAAATTCCCGGAAAGAGGTTATAGTATATCTGATCTAACCTTCTACTAACCACTAATATCATGTATAGAACCGGTTAGTCAGTCCAGTTTTCCGAATAGAATCGAACTCTGGAATTGTGACCCTTATGAAAAAAATAAGTATGCTCCTGTCTGGATATGGGAGATTAAGAATAGTCTCAATCCCATTCTTCACCCTGTTAATTGTAATTGGAATTTGAAAATTATTAAAAATAATAAAATTTATTTCGAAGATAAAGTAAAATATATCGGAGAAAAAGAATGGGAAATAGACTACCCTCCTTTTTTATATATTAAAAAATCTGTTTTATGTGGTTTGTATTAAATCATCTATACTTCGATTTATTATTGAATCCAACAAAATCAAGAATTTTGAATTAAAAAAATCCGATAATTGAAGTGAATAAGATTAATTTATCTCAAATCTTAAAATTTTAAGATATTTTAGTAGCTTTACTTCCCATATAATTTTCAGAATCCACTTCTACCCTACTAGGATTATTGAGATTTTATGGCATTTAGCTTTATCTGCGAGGATAAAAACAAATGTTGCACTATATCAAATTTTGAAAAACAGTTAACTTCTTCAGTCCAGAAATGAACAAATTATTCCCCGCAATTCTACTTCTATTTATTCTGTCTTTTCAAATTGTAAATGGTCAAATTAAATTAACCCATAATATTGGTGAAAACCCAATAGACACTGGCATGCCATCTTGTGAGGATTATGAAAACTGGGCAAGGGTTTTTGAACTTTCTGATTTCGGAATAACCTCAGGTGAACAGTTTTTAATTAAATCAATAGAGGTCGCCATTAGTAAATCTTATAATGGGGCCAACTTACAATATGGTGTTTATAGTGTTGATTCCAAATTTCCCGAATCAGAACCACTCCTTCTGGGGTATGGAGGATATATGATATTACCAAAAATAGATACTCCTCAAATTATTCAATTTGATTTAGAGACACCTGTTGTTGTACCGGCAGGAATAGAAAAAATTTTAATTACTATAGGAAAAAGCCCGGATAGTTATAATCCGAATTCCGCGGAAGTAATTATTGGGGGAACCGAAAACGACACTGGTGAATCTTGGTATACCGGATGTAGAAAATATTATTCTTATACATCAACTGATGATCTTGAAGTTCCGGTTCCAGATGCGAATTTTTACATAAATGCTACGGGAGAAACATTTAGCACTGCTAACTCTGGAGCTACCACTAGTTTGAATCACAATGTTTGTGATGAATTAATTAATCGCGTAATTTATGGGTGCACCTATGGTGGCATGGGCTACTCAAGAGATTTTATTTTAAACGATTTTGGGATATCCGAAAATGAAGAATTTATAATTAATTCTGGTCAAATTGGAATTGGCCAGGTTAAAGGAGGGACTACCATTAAATTTAGAATCTATGAAATAGATGATAATTTTCCTGCTTCATTTTCTGACACCAATTTGATAGGTGCCAGCCAGGAAGTAACTTTAGATTATTATAATTCGGTTACAAATGCAGTTCCTGAAATAATTAATGTGGAATTTGATAATCCCGTAGTTGTACCAAAGGATGTAAAAAGAATATTGGTGGAAGTTTATCAAACCAAGTATTACATGTTTCCGGCTGCTACAGAGGTAGATGACGGAAGTATAACATGGATTAGGTCCTACAACGGCGGCTGCACTCCTTTCGGAAAATTCTTAGATGTTAGAGATACGGGGTGGCCAAAAGCAAAATTATATATAAACGTTACTGGAAACGTAAAACATCTCACCAATAATTTTCAAATGAAAATTTCGAATGTCTGCTCGGAGTTTTTAACGGAATTTAGTGTAGACAATGAATCAAACATTGCTTCAATTAAATGGAATTTTGGGGACCCTTCTTCGGGTGAAGATAATACTTCTTCAGAAAGATCACCTTTTCATGATTTTTCAGCAGACGGAACATATATTATTACTGCGAAGGTTACGGGTAAAGATGGCAATATTGAACTTTTAACAGAAACCATCAATGCTAAAGAACCACCTAAGGCTTATGGAATCAACGATTTAGAAACCTGTGAAAGTTCAGCTGGTACGGGAATTTCTAATTCTTTTGATACGTCAAATATTGAATCTCAGGTTTTAGGAAATCAAACAGATAAAATTGTTACTTATATCGATGGAAGCGGAAATGAATATGTTGCACTTCCAAATCCTTTTACAAATACAATGAGGGATAGAGAAAGTATTAGGGTAAGAGTCGCTAGAATAGATGAACCATGCTGTTATGAGGAGACTACTTTTGATCTAATTGTTGATCCGGTGCCGGATCTTTCAGGTATTGAAGACATATTCTTATGCAGCAGTGACAATAACGGATTCGCTACCTTCGATTTAACTCAAATTCAGTCAGATATCTCGAGTAAAGATATTATCACGGAATTCTATTTTCAGGATGGCCAGCAAATTCCTAATTCTCAATTAAATGCAGTTGTAAATAAAATTAAAGATCAGGAAACCATAACAGTTCGGGCCATAAATACTACCACAAAATGTTATAATGAAACTGAATTCAAAATTGGGGTCACTGCTCCACCCAATGAAATTACGCTACCAGACTTAACCGGCTGTGATGACAATAACGATGGTATATCAGAATTCTTTGACACCAGCGTAATTATGGATGAGATACCCGGGAACCAGAAAAACTTAGGAGTATCTTTTTTCGATTCTGACGGAATGGAAATGAGTGAGCTACCAAATCCTTATACCAATCTTCAAATAAAAGAGGATTACTTCACTGTTAGGCTAAGAGATAAAATTAGCGGTTGTTATTCGGAAATGAAAGTACTGCTTAATACTTCCTCAAAACTTGGCATCAATCAACCTTCAGATCTTTATGCCTGTGATGAAGGTAACGGTTTTGCCTTTTTTAATACCGAGCACATAACAGAAAATATTATTGGAGGGCAGAATAACCTCAGTATCACATTTTATAATACGGAATGTGAACAGTTGAATGATTTTAATAATGGAAATTTCCGGAACCTGCAGTCCTATGAACAGGAAATAATAGCAAAAGTTGAAAACATTAGTAATAAATCCTGCTTTACTGAAGTTCATTTCAACTTAAGGACAGTAGCTCCCCCGGAAATATTAATTAAAGATACATATCAGATCTGTTATACCGGAGAATCATTGACTGTGGAAACAAGCGAAATGTATAGTGTTTCATGGTTCGGCCCTTATGGCGAGATACTTTCAAATAATTCCTCCATATCCATAAATGAAGCAGGTACTTACAGCCTTAGCATTATTAAAGAAGAAAATGGAATACTCTGCGAAAGCTATAAGGAATTTGATTTGGTTCATTCAGAAGCTCCCACTATAGATAAGATATCCTATAAAGACTTTGCCGAAAATTCTAGGGTTGAAATATTCACCTCAGGAGATGGAGATTTTGAATATTCACTGGATGGCATCAATTTTCAGGATGAAAATTTCTTTGAAGATGTTGAGGGGGGTGAATATGATATTACTATTCGCGATAAAAATGGATGTGGCCAAGCAATACAATTAATAAACATTATCAACTACGGACGATTTTTTACTCCGAATAATGATGGATATCACGATACCTGGACTATAAAAGGCATCTCTGACCAAACTACAAGTTTTATCCAGATTTATGATCGCTACGGAAAATTACTGGTACAGCTGGATCCCTCAAGTAAAGGTTGGGATGGCAATTTTAACGGTAGGCCAATGCCTTCTAATGACTACTGGTTTCAGGTAAACCTAAATGACGGCAAGGTTCATAGTGGCCATTTTTCTTTAATAAGATCCTAACCCCTTTATAAAAAAGAAAAACCACATTTAAGAATTAATGAATAATAAAACCATTTGCCAACAGTGGATATCGTAAATGCCAGGTTTTATAAAAAAGAATTAAACTAGTTTTCAGAATAGACTCTTACAACCTGGAGAAGAAGTTACTGAAATTTAATATAAGTCAGTTTATGAAGCTTTGGAAAGAACTACCAGGTTTTACAAAGCCTTAAGAATTGTCTATCATAGCAGTATTAAAAATCGAAGTAATTATAAAGAGCTGAACCAGAAGAAAGAATACGTAAAGTTGTTTATTAATGATGCTTTAGAAGATTTCAGTTTTAAGAATAAAAAGAATGTGCAGAAAGGCAACTAGTATGGACAAGAAAATATAGATATTAAAAGACCGAACAATGTTACTTGATTTGTAAGATGAAGCCAAAGAAGCCTACCAAATAATCAGAACTCTATCGCCTCGCATATAGTACATTTGATGAATTTACCGAATTTCACAAGCGCCCCTTAAACAAAATGAAATATAATATTTTGGATGAGCTGGGAATGATTCTTCCTAAACACAAACGTTAATTGTTGGTTTTTACCAATCTTATTATTAAATTAGTTAGTTTAAGTTAGTTTTTACTAACATGTAAATATTTATTATATTTGCAAGTAAATACCAACACTAATACCTTTAAATCTTATAATGATGGTAAATACTAACAAAAACTGGAGAGCATTGACCGACAAGGCTATAATTAGGGAAATTGGAGCCTATGTAAAGCATTATCGTTTGCAGCAAAACAAAACACAAGCATTAATTGCAAGTCAGGCCGGATTGAATCGTTGGACCATCAGTCAGTTAGAAAACGGAGAGGCTATCTCATTACAATCTCTCATTCAGATCCTAAGGGCATTAGATCTACTGCATATTTTTGACGTGTTTAAAATTGAAAAACAGCTTAGTCCTTTGCGAATGGCAAAATTGGAACATCAAGAGAGAAAGAGAGCGAGAAGTACAAATATTAAACGTGATATAGAGGATATATGGTAACAACAGCTTATGTCAAACTATGGGGACAAATCATTGGAGCAATAGCATGGGATGACACCAATCAGCTAGGTACTTTTGAATATACAACGGATTTTGTAGATACAGGTGTTGAAGTAGCCCCCATAAAAATGCCACTTTCCAAAAACAAGACTATATTCTCATTTCCAGAATTACGTTTGAAACAATCCGAAGGGGAAGACACTTTCAAAGGATTGCCCGGCTTAATAGCCGACGTTTTACCTGATAAATACGGGAACAAGTTGATTAATAGCTGGCTTGCTCAAAATGGTCGACCGGAAAATAGCATGAATCCCATTGAACAGTTATGTTTCATCGGCACTCGTGGTATGGGTGCCCTGGAATTTGAACCCACAACTTTTATAGCGAGAAAGAATACATTTTCAGTTGCCATAGATTCTTTAGTAGATATCGCCCAAAAAATGCTTAGTCAACGGGATGATTTCCATACGAACCTATCTAAAGATGAAGAACAGGCCATGAAGGATATTTTAAGAATCGGAACCTCCGCCGGAGGTGCCCGCCCAAAAGCCATTATCGCATATAACGAAAAAACTAAAGAGGTTCGATCAGGACAAACAACTGTTGGTAAAGGTTTCAGACATTGGTTGATCAAATTAGATGGGGTTAGTGATACACAATTTGGTGAAAGCCATGGCTATGGTCGGGTAGAAATGGCTTATTATAACATGGCTATTGCATGTGGAATTGATATGATGCCATCTCAGTTACTTGAGGAGAATGGCAGGGCTCATTTTATGACGCAACGATTTGATCGTGGTAAGGAAAATGAGAAACATCATGTCCAAACTTTTTGCGCTATGCAACATTATAATTTTAATGATGTCAATAGCTACAGCTATGAGCAACTATTTCAGACAATGCGTATTCTTGGGCTGCCTTATCCACAGGCGGAAGAAATATACCGGAGAATGGTTTTTAATGTATTAGCTCAAAACTGCGATGACCACACTAAAAACTTTGCATTTTTACTTGAGAAAGATAAAGACTGGTCCATCGCTCCCGCTTATGATATCTGCTATGCTTATAGTCCAGAAAGTATTTGGGTACATCAGCATGCACTAAGCATCAATGGAAAAAGAAAGGATATATTAAGAGAAGATCTTCAGACCATTGGTAAATCTATGAATATCAAAAAAATCGATGAAATTATCGATCAAGTTTTAGAAGTGATTAAAGAATGGGAAAACTATGCTTCCGAAGTATCCGTGAATGAGCCTTTAAAAAATAAGATTCATAATAGTTTATCGAATCATTTAGCAAGATTCACAGTATAATATATAAACGAGACCACTGGAGAAATCACCGGTGAGATCACCTAGAATCAAACTAATTCACTATTTTTATTAATAATCTAATTGCAGAATAATTAGTAAAAAAGAAAAGGAGTAAATATTTGATAATATTTTTTGATTTATTTTGATATGTTGAGAATGGCCTTGCACCTAGTTTGTACCTCAGATTTCTAAACTATCAGTGCTCATGGGAAGTGCTAACTTCTGTATTGCAAATTCATTCCAACACATCAATAATTTATATTCGGACTAAGAAATGTTTTTATTATAATTTTTTAGAATAAAAACTCATACGTTTATTCTTTAAACGTATTTTCTAAATGCTCTTATAATTTGAAATATAAAAACCCCAAGCACAATTCTATGCAGCAAATCGTATAAGTACATAATGTCTGAACTTACCGCACCGTAGACTGAATCAAATTTTCTTACTGGGTTGAATAATTGAAAGAAAACATCAAAATTCGACAAAAACGTTGTCCCTGTATTGCTAAAACAAACCATTGTTGGGCAAAAACAATATGCTAATTCAGAGAAGATTGGTAGAAATATAATATAGAAACCAAGAGTTATTAAGAAAATGATCCAAACTGGTTTCCACCAATTAAGGCCATAATCATTACTTTGATTAACCATCATAACCATTCTTTCTGATAATGGATATTTATCAGAAAGTTTAAGTTCATTTCTATAGGATCTAAGTTCTTTTGCCCGAAAGTCAATACTCTCAAGAATATTGCCGCTACTTTTCAGGGATTGTTTAAATTGCCTATATATTTCTCTTTTACTTTTTTCTATCTCTACAGCACTTAGTTCACCAGCAATTCTTAATTGTGATTCGTCAAACCACTGAACATTAGAAATAGCCATCTTATAAATAGAAATATTATCTATTTGAATTATCGAAAAGGATTTAAATGAAAAGGAGTTTAATTTCATTTCCCCCAAATCACTATCTACAAGATTTAATGTACTTTCATTACTACCTCTGCATCTATTAAAATTAATATCATTCAGATTGGTAAAATCAATCATATTCAATTGGTTGAATTCAATATTTTTGAAATTAATTTTTACATTTTCATTTATCCCAAATAATTTTGTTTCGTCAATTTTTAAATTTTCTAATTTTATATATCCTTTAGCACTGGAAGTTAATGGTAGAGTAAGCTTATTTATTTTTTCATTTGCTCCATCAAAAACAAAACCTTCAATAAAGTTCATTTCTTTTAAATAAACCTCTTCAATACTTCCAATTAGATCACTTGGTGGGTTCCTGAGTTTTAGGCTAAATTCTCTGTAAAAAGTATCATTATGAACTGCTAAAGATTTAAGTTCACTTAAATCAATTTTTACGGTATCCTCAAAAGTGTTATGGTTAAATGTGAAAGAACTAATACTTTTAATTTCTCTAAATAAGAGCCATTTTTTAAAGGTATTACTTATTAATACAATATTGGTTTTGACTTGAACCAATCGGACAATACCTTCAATTGTTGAATTCTCAATCCTAAATTCATAGGTCTCTACTTTATTAACATCAATTAAACTAGTTACATTACTATTCTTAATTTTAAATCCACCATTTCCAATTTTCACATGGTGAAGAAGTTTTACATTCTCAAAAGTGGTATTGTTTTCTATTAATAATGCCCTATGTAGAACTACATGATTTTGAATAATTAAATCTGTTCCATTACAATTATTGAAGAACAAGCTGTTATTACCATAATTATCTTGGCTGTATTCCCTTACTCTAAATTTTTGAAAAGTTATAGATTTACGAAAAGTACAATTGTTAAAACCTAGCCCAAATTTCAATTCTAAATCTTCAATTATAACTTCTTCCTTGAATTCTACATTTCTGATAATTCTATAGTCGAATTCTACACTAGCTATATCTAGATGAACTTTTTCAATTACTAAGAGTCTTTGTGAGTTTTCAACTTTTAGATTAGAATCTTTTAGCCTTTCCCAAAAATCTTTCTCTGTTATTTCTATAGTAGTTTTATCAGACATAATACTGGCTGTCTTTTGCTATTATTATACTTAAAAAACCAATTCCCTTCAGCAGCTCGTTATCAATTAAAAATTTAATTAAATAGTCAATTTTAACCATATCTATCTTTAATCTAATTTTGGTTTATAATTAATTAATCGAACTATTCACCACCTGCCCATACAAATGTTGCTGAAACCCTACAAATGCATTTCTAATACTTGGGATATCACCAAGTTCCCGTTTGGCATCTGCAATGGCTTTGTATTTGAGAATCAAAAGGGGAGACAATTTATCCCCGTCAAGTTCATCTACTCCTTCCTTTACATATTGATCAAGTACAAAATTTAGAAACTCTTGCTGCTTCGGATTATATTCATTAAAATGAATTTTAGCTTTGGCTGCTCGCACTAAACGTGGAACCAGATCCACATGATAAGCAACATAATTTAATACGTCATATAAATCGCTATCCTCGCCATGAACCAGTTTTCTTAAATCGTCCAGTTGTGCGTTTGAGTATCCTTTTTCACTTAGTTCTTCTAATAGTTTCCTACGGGTGCTTGGTAAACTCCAAAGCTTCCTAAGTTCATCTTCACTTTTGAAAAAGGTTGGCAAGTCTCTAAATAATTGTTTAATAAAATTTTCTGCTGATATTGGCACTCCGGTAGGACTCCAAAATGAAGTTTTTACCATAGAATCAAATTGCCGCACTTTATTATCTGACAACTTGATCTTAATCATTTTTTTAGGTGGCGTATCACAAACACATGGGTCGTTTTCACAAACTATACAAATTGGCTCAGGTTCACTCGCACAATTACAAGATGCTTCCCCACATATATCACATATCTTTTTTGTCCGCTCTTTTGGCTCTACTGGATCTATAGGTTCTCCATCCCATGAGGGATCTTTAAAATGCTCGTGTGCCTTTACAAAATCAAATACCGTGAAGTAATCCTTACCATCAAACAAGCGGGTTCCTCTACCTACAATTTGCTTAAATTCTACCATAGACTTCACTTCCCTTAATAAGACAATATTTCTTATCTCGGGAGCATCTACGCCAGTGCTTAATTTTCTAGAGGTTGTTAACACAGTAGGAATGCTTTTTTCATTATCCTGAAAATCCCTTAAATGCTTTTCACCTATTCCTCCATCATCTGCCGTTACTCTATGGCAATAATTAGGGGTTTTGCTATATGAATATTGATTTATTAAATCCCGAATTGCAGCAGCATGAATTTGAGTAGCGCAAAAAACCAAGGTTTTCTGAGTTTGATTAATACTATCCATAAAGAGTTTCACCCTGTAAGCTTCCCTCTCCTTGATTTCTATAATTCGGTTAAAATCTGCCTCTGTATACTTTTTGTTTTGTTCAATTTCTCCATCTTCTATATCATCATCTCCAGCAAACTCATATTCATCTATGGTGGTACTAATTTCCTTCACTTTAAAAGGAGTTAAAAAACCATCATTAATCCCTTCCTTTAGAGAATAGATATATACAGGATCTCCGAAATATTTATAGGTATCTGTATTTACATCACGTTTTGGGGTAGCAGTTAAACCTAACTGCACTGCCGGACTAAAATGCTCCATAATATCTCTCCAACTACTTTCATCATTTGCACCACCTCTGTGGCACTCATCTATAATAATAAAATCGAAGAAGTCCTTTGGGTAATCTCCAAAATATGGAGTATCATTTGGACCGGACATAAAAGTTTGAAATATGGTGAAAAAGATATTTCCGTTTTTAGGCACTCTTCCCTTCTTTCTAATTTCATCTGGTGCTATACGTACTAAAGCATCTTCTTCAAAAGAATTGAAGGCATTAAAGGCCTGATCTGCCAATATGTTTCTATCTGCCAGAAAAAGGATTCTAGGACTGCGTTGTCCATTCCTTCTCAAGTTCCATTTTGCATGAAACAACTTCCAGGCTATCTGAAATGCAATAGCTGTCTTACCTGTGCCTGTTGCAAGTGTAAGTAAGATTCTATCCTTTTTATTAGCAACAGCCTCCAGTGTCTTTGTAATTGCATTATCTTGATAGTATCTTGGTTGCCAGGTACCACTTCTGTCTTCAAAAGGGATAGCAAATAGCCTTTCCTTCCAATTGGCAATTTCTACTTTATATTCTTCTTTAGGTGTAGGATAAGTCATTTCCCATAACTCTTCTGGAGTAGGGTATTTTGAAACATCACCTTCTGCACCTTGTTCCATATCTACACCATAGATATGTAAGCCATTGGTGGAATAGGTATATCTTATATTTAAGCGTTCTGCATAATCTTTTGCCTGTCCTACCCCTTGTGTATAATAGGCATCTCTTTTCTTTGCTTCTACGACCCCTATTCTACGATTGTTATATTCTAATACATAATCTGCAAAAAGTGCTGTAGCACGCTTATTTTGACCAATTAATCTTCCTTTGGTAATAGGAAACTCCAAACGCAAACGACTCCCCTCAACTATACCCCATCCAGCTTCTCGTAATGCCGGTTCTATAAGATCGTGTTTGGTTTGTGCTTCATTCATTACTCTATCGTATTTATTCTTACATAGGAGGAATAAATCCCAGAAATGGAATTGTCTAGTACCCATTCTTCAATATCAGAATTATGCTCACTCCCACAATTAAGAATCAAATTACCATCCATACCATGTTTTATATAATTGTCAAACAAAGTTTGTACAAAGTGTTTCGAGCGTTCTATGTGTAACCAATGCCTCTGACCCTCTGTACCTGACTCTTCAAATAATTTATCATGCATCCCTAAACTTTCTACACCATATACCAGATTAGAATAATTCAATCGTATAGAATCTGAGAATTTTGGGGTTGTACTTTTAAATTCTTTAACTTGTTTTTGATACCACTTATCATTTGAATCGTCCTTAAAATAATTATCAGTTTCTCGATCCCAATCTTTACCTCCCGCTAAACTCTCAACTCCAATAATTTGAACATTTGCTCTCTCAATTAGAATATTAGCATTCAGAATATTATGATCAATACAGTTATTCAAATTATTATGATTCTCATCAATTAAAAATAATATCGGTGCATTTTTCACAAACCGAATTAGATTTACCTGTCCGTGTAAGCCAAGATCGAATGGGATTCCTAAATTTTCAATATTCATACCTCAGCCATTTTATAAGTTAATTCTCCGCTAAAGGCTTTTTGAAGAATGACTTTTTTGAGCTCTTCTAAGTTTTCCAATTTTCTTAGATACTGGTCTTGAATTTTCAGACTTTTAACTTTCAGAGAATCCAATTGATTCACATACTGCTTCTGTAACTTATGATCGGTTGGAAAGCAGATTTTAAATTCTTTTTCTAGTTTAAGACGAGATAATTCCGTCTGTCCGCTCGCACCATCTCCCCCCTCAGTTATTTGTTTCTCTATTTTTATTAATGCATATCCAAAAAATTCATTGAAAAATAAGCCTTCTATTGGTCTTACTATGGTAACATGGGTATCAACAGTACATCCCTCGTGAGCTTTTTCTCTTACTTGAGCAACCCTGCCTAAAGTTCCTGTCCCTGTGGAATTAACAAGTACATCACCAAGTTTTATTAATCTTTCCGGGTTCACTGCTTTCAAAATTAAATTATGATTTCTAGCTCGCTCCAAATTAATTTTGTGATCCCTAATACATTTTTGATTAATTACAACTAGTCCCACCTCTTCTATATATTTAGGTGCTATACCTCTTTTTATCAGATTGCAAACTTCTCCCAAAGTCTTCTCCTCCCAACCAGCTCCTTTCTGGCTAAAAATATCACTGAGTTTAGATTGAAATAGCTCTTTAGCGTTTTGAATGTTTTTTTCAATGTTGGCTTTGGCTTGGTCTATGGCTGCAAAGGCTTCATCTAAAATCTCTACGATTTGTTTTTGTTCGGCAAGGGGAGGAATTGGGATTGGAAATCCTCTTACAACTTTGACATTTAAATTTGGCACACCTGAACTTTGGATGCTTTTTTTTGCTAAATTTTTAATCCTTGGAGAGTTGAGATAATACTTAAAATAATAGATGTCAAACAATTCAGCCTTTGGTCGCATTAAAGTAACACTTACATAAACACTAAACTCAAAATCATGCTCTACAACACCTGCCTCACCATACTTTGCACCTACCCTTGAATATAATATATCTCCTTTTCTTGGTTTGTTTTTTTTAGTTAAATGTTCATGAAACGCTTGTGATATATAATTATACTTATGAAGTACAACTTCACCATTTTTAACATTTTGTGCAGACAGAAATGGCACTCCGACACTTTCATCAACATACTTAGGAGTAGACGCAACGCCACAAGTTAAAACTTCACAAGCATCTACCATCTCTATTTCTTTCCAATCTTTTCTCATATCAAATTCTTAATAGATTGAAGAATAGTATTGGTTTCAGCATCTAGAGCTTCCATTTCAGCAAGAATATTTTCAGGGATTCTTAATGGTGCTTCTTCAGGAATATTTGGATTTTTAACGCTAAGATCAGAAGTAGCTTCATCAATATTAGCTACATCCAAATTCCAAGATTGCTCTGTTTCTGGGTTGGATTTTTGCAATTCCACAAACGAAGCCATATCCTTATCATTTAAAGGATTAGTCTTACCCATGTTGCGTCCGGGATCCATTTGGTAATACCAAATTTTCTTAGTGGGCTCACCTTTCTGGAAAAATAGGGTTACTGTTTTCACCCCTGCTCCCAAAAAAGTACCTGCCGGCATATCTAAAATGGTATGTAGGTTACAGCTTTCTAATATTAATTTTCTCAATGCTACAGAAGCATTATCTGTATTACTTAATACCGTATTTTTAATAACTATGGCTGCTCGTCCTCCAGTTTTTAAGCTCTTTATAAAGTGTTGCATAAACAAGAACGCGGTCTCCCCTGTCTTGATATCAAAATTCTGCTGAACTTCTTTTCGTTCTTTTCCTCCAAATGGTGGATTGGCTAAAATTACGTGATAACGGTTTTTTTCCTGAATGTCCCGAATATTTTCTCCCAGCGTATTGGTATGAATAATATTTGGAGCCTCTATCCCATGCAAGATCATATTCATGATTCCAATAACATAGGCTAGGTTCTTTTTCTCCTTACCATAAAAGGTTTCTTCTTGTAAAGTTTTGAGATTGCCTGTATTTTGTTCCATACGCTCATACATGTACTCGTATGCCTCACATAAGAAGCCACAAGAGCCAGCAGCACCATCATAAATCTTTTCTCCTATCTGAGGGTCTATTACTTGGATCATGGCTCTAATGAGTGGTCTTGGCGTGTAGTATTGCCCACCATTACGACCAGCATTCCCCATATTCTTAATCTTTTCTTCATATAGGGAACTCAGCTCATGTTTATCTGTAGAAGAACGGAAAGGCAACTCATCTGCATAGTCCAATATATCTCGTAGAATATAACCACTTTGAATTTTGTTTTTAAGCTCAGAGAAAATTTCCCCAATCTTATATTCTATAGTTTGTGCGTGGTCTGCACTTTGCTTAAAAGCAGCTAAATAAGGAAACAGTTTACTGTCTACAAATTGCACCAAATCTGGACCTGTCATTGCTATATGATGGTCTAGTTTGCCATCTGCTCCCTTAGGCATTGCCCATTTAGGCCAACGGTATTCTTCTTCTAAAATGTATTTGTAATCTTCTCCTTTAAGTGCAGCTTCATCTGCTTTATCTTGCTCTAGTTCATCCAAATACCTAAGGAACATCACCCATGAGGTTTGTCCTATATAATCTAGTTCACTGTCTGCACCTGAATCTTTGTAAAGCAGGTCGTCTATATTTTTAAATGTTTGTTCGAACATGTATTTTGTATGGGTGTTTTATATTTTATTTAATAGCAATCGCACACGTAATCCATTATATACTTATGAAACCTCTCTCCATAAGATAGTCCATAGTCGTAAGTACCATAATAGAATGCATCCCAATTTGAGGATGGTATTCCACAAAAGACGTATTTTTTGCCGTAAATGTCATACTCATTTTTCGTAATTGTTGCAACCACAGCTAAATTACCTTCAATTGTATATGCCTTTACTCCACTTAACCAAGAGGAATCATATAAGGATAAGGAACTAACAGATCCTTTAGATCTACCATTACTCTCCACATAATTAAGTAATTCTGCACAGCTTGTACTTTGAGGAAAAACAGAAGTGCTTGCAATTAGAATAAAGCCAAGTGAAAATAATAAATTTTTCATTCAATAGGTTTGAATGCTGTAGGGGCAGATTTGAAAAGTAAATATAGAAAAATCCTAAAGAAATTAGCGGGAATTGCTTCCCTATTCACTACGTTCAATATAATAGTACGATTTAGGGAAACTTACAAATCAAGTTCCCTTTCCAACAATTTCCTTTCCATATCATAATTACTCATTTTCCAAAATTCTTTGTGATGTAATTGCTTCAGTGCACTAGCTTTATCTTTTCTCATTTTTAAATATTGATTAGATTCTCCTCCATATAAAAAAATATCTACTATTTGTTTCTCACCAATGAATGTGTAAGAAATATTATCCACAAAAAAAGATCGAAATCCCAATGCCGCTTTTGCAAAAGGAATATCAATGTTTTCACCGACACGAGGGATAATTGGAAGATGGTTCAATGAAAAACAAAAATGTCGATCCATGTAAGAAATCATAATATTATATTCAACTTTGGTAAAACTTAAAGTTTGTTCATCAAAAGCAAAAACAATATCATACATCCCTTTAACTTGCTTCCGGACAGTATGAGCCTTTAGACCTGTTTCCTCTTCAATCTTTTTAAATGTAGGAATAGAAATTTCATGATCATTGTAATAGTCCTTCTCCAACAAAAAATTCAAAATAATATTATACTCCGGAAAATCATTAAGTATTCTTCTAAGTTGTTCTGAAACGCTTAATAAATCAAGTAATGCTTGTTTTATAGATAGTTTTTCCATTTTTTATTTAAAAATAGGAAAGTTTATGATGGTTTAATAAGTGTTTAATTTTTGGTCAACCTATTTTAGGACGAGGCATTTTTTTAGAATACTGGCAACGGTTGGGCTATGAGTAGTTGCGTGGGTTAGCACCAAACTTTGCAAGTACACACTAAACGGAAAATTCTCTAGGATTTTTAATATTAGGCGAGAACAAGCAATTACTTATAGCCATTGTTGAACGAATCCTCCCTACCGGTCGGAAGCCCTCCTGCACCTTTCAGATCGGATGTTGTTTTTGTAAATGTAATAGATTTATTAATTTGTAGCTAAATTTTAAATCTAATATCATGTTTAAAAAAAAGTAAAACCATTGCTGAACGCGCTTTTGAGGAGGTAGCGGGTTTCAGTACACTTCAAAACAAATTGGAGCAAAGCTTTTCCATTAACGGCAAAGCCAAAAGCACCCTAAACAATTACCTCCGATGTCTGGCACATCTTGCTTTGCACTTTAAAGAAAGCCCAGAAAAGCTATCGGTGGAAAAGATTGAGGACTATCTTTATTATTGCCAAAAACTTCACAAGACCCCTTCCGAAAGCTTCTTTAAACACACCATTTTTGGCCTCAGGGCCGCCTACAAAGTTATGGGAATGGAGGCCAAGCGCGTGGCCCTGCCGCAGATCAAACGAGATTCAAAACTTCCAACGGTCTTGAGTCAAGACGAAGTCAAGCGTCTTTTAAATGCCCCCAAGTACCTTAAACACCGTTTGATTATTGGAATGCTTTACGGCTGTGGACTTCGCAGCTACGAACTGTGCGGCTTAAAATTGGCAGACATCGATTTTGATCGCAGAACGGTTTTTATTCCCAAGAAAAAGGGCAAGATCGACCGTTATGTTCCCTTGAGCAAATATTTAGCCAGAGGGCTAAAGAAGTATATCAGAACGGAAAATCCCCAAATCTATCTTTTCAACAGTCAGGTTACTAAAGATGGGGAAGCGCGGGGGGTTGACCACCAATGGCATCCGTTGGATAATCAAAGAGAACCGAAGCAAGATCGGCAGTTCCAAAAAGATTACCGCCCACACGTTACGCCACACCTTTGCCACGCATTTGTTGGAATACGGCGTTGACATTGTCAGCCTAAAGGAACTTTTGGGCCATGCGCATATTGAGATGACGCTGACCTATTTGCATGTGGCCAATCTGCCCAGTGGTTCGAAGTTCTCTCCACTGGACAAGCTCTACGACTAATGCGTCCCCGACATACGGTCGCTGACATTTTAGAAATGGAACAGCTACAGCTCAAAAACTTGAGCCTGACCTCATGGCATTACCGTGCCTTGCAGGCCATAAGAAGGTGCCGAACCAAAGCTATGGGCGGACACATTGACAAATGCGATTGTTGCCACGCGTTGCACATCAGTTATAACAGTTGCAGGAATAGGCATTGCCCAACCTGTCAAGGACACAAACGCGAAGAGTGGATCAGGGCACGAGAGGACGAACTTTTGAACGTTCCCTACTTTCATGTGGTGTTTACCCTTCCAAGCGAGTTTAACATTTATGCTCTGAGCCATGGCAAAATAGTGTACGGCAGTTTGTTCAGGGCTGCCTGGCAAACCCTGCAGCAATTTGGAGACAATCCCAAGCACTTGGGCGGTAGAATGGGCATGATTGCGGTGTTGCATACCTGGGGTCAAAATATGAGTTTGCATCCGCACTTGCATTGCATTGTTCCGGGCGGTGGTTTGAGCAAATCAGGAACATGGAAAAAGGCAAAGAACAATGGCAACTACTTGTTCAATGTAAAATCCATGAGCCAAGTGTTCAGGGCAAAGTATATCGCCGAACTTAGAAAAAGCGAATTAAAAATTCCTCAAAAAGTTTACAACGAGGTATTCCGCAAAAAGTGGGTGGTCTATGCAAAACAACCTTTTAGAAGTCCAGAATTTGTCATTGAATACTTGGGCAGATATACCCATAAAATAGCCATTAGCAACCATCGGATTGTTAGCATTGACCGTAAAAACAGGAATGTGACCTTTACTGCCAAAGATTATCGTCGTGCAGGCAAGAAAATCAATTTAACGGTATCGAGCGCGGAATTTATAAGGCGCTTTGCTCTGCATATTCTACCCAAGGGATTTACCCGAATACGGCATTATGGTATTTTGAGCAGCAGTTGGAAAAAAGAGAAGTTGCCAAAACTACAAACCGAACTGGCTACAGTAAAGATGGAACCTGTCAAAACTATACAGCCGCTTTTGCACCGCCGATGTCCTGTTTGTAAAAAAGGGAGACTGCATACGATTTTGCTGTTCAATGATCGTGGACCACCCGAAAATTGGAGAGTTTTACTAAAAGATAAGAAATTGAATAGAAGTAACTAAAAATTATTCTGCAAATGCGGACTGGCTCTGCTGTGCCTTAATTTTAAAATTTAAACTATAAAAACTAGAGATCTTCAATTTAAACCACTAAAAAACTACGGAGGATGTTAGAAAACAAGTAAGTTCTATATGTTTTAACCACATCAATCACAGCACAACTTCCAACCATCCCTCCCTAAATTCATCGTTTTACCCATAGACGGCAAATCAACCGGATTCGTCAACACAGTATTCAGCTCTGGCCTATCGGCGAGCCGAATACTTAGTTATTACCATTAGTTATTTTTTACTTTCCCCTTCAATGGTAAGAGCAGGACGTTTAGCGCTTTCAGCTACTCTCCACCCGGTTTCATAGATCCACTTGGTCATTTTAGTGAGTTTTTCATAGTCAATTTTATCTGGGCTATCGAAAGGGGTATGGTAATCAGGATGTAATAAGGTGGTGAAAAAGATGGCGGGCACATTAGCTTCGGCATACGGGAGATGATCACTTCGGAAATACCAATTCTCAGGGTGATCCGCAGCGTCCCAAGATGTATCTAATTTGAAGTTGGCAATGCTTTTATTGGCAGCTAAAGTAATAGCGACCAGTTCAGATGAATTAAGGTGAGGCTCTGTTACGCCCAAGAGCGCTGCATAATCTGGTGCATTTCGACCAATCATATCACCATTTAAAACCGCAGCGATAGATGACAATTCAACAGTGGGGTGGCTTACAAAATACCGCGAACCTAATAAACCCCTTTCCTCAGAACCATGCCATACAAACAAGGCTGACCGTTTAGCCGGCTGCAAACTCCATGCACGCCCTATTGCCAGCATAGCCACCGTAACAGTAGCATTATCATCGGCACCATTCCAGATGGGATCTCCATTAACAGCGGGGCCAACACCGTCGTGGTCCTGGTGGCCGCTGAATAACACGTATTCATTTTTCAGTTTAGGGTCAGTGCCTTCTGCCTTGGCAATAACATTCACCGACGGATAATCAAAATACTCTACTTTTAGATCTGCTTTGAAATAGGCAGCTCCTTTAGAAAAGGCATCCGCTAAATGTTTGCTTGCCAAAATAATAGGGACAGTATCGGTGTTGGACGATTCGAGTCCTTCAATTCCATAACTCCCTTCTTCATAATGAAATCCTGTAAAGGACATGAGCGACTCGACGGTCTCATCAGCCACAAAAATGATGGCAGCAACACCGTGACTTAGGAGCTCTCTTCCCTGCTGACGGATAGCACTAGTGGTATAACGATATTGCCAGAGGCTTACCCAGTTTTCTGTCATGGGTGTAGGGGGCATAATATTAATCGCTACAATTTTACCTTTCAGGTCCGTCTTACTATCCGGCATAGCATCTAGCCAGACTACAGAGCCCTCTAAGGCAGTATCTACAAGATTGATGGGCCACATCTCTTTCCAGAGATCTAGTGATTTATCATTTACATAAATAGTACTTCTGTCGGCAGTCCGGCCTCTCTTCAGATTAAAAAATTGAAAGTAAGTTCCATCTTCTCCGGCAGGCTTCAGCCCAGCTTCCATGGCTTTTTGAGCCACATAAACGGAAGCTCGCATTTCACCAAGTTCTCCGCCTCTTCTCCCCTTAAAGTCGTCACCCGCCAATTCATATAACTGATCTTTCAACTCTTGCTGCTGAATTTTATTCAGTTGAGGTGCTGTACTTTGAGAAAAAAGTAAGTCGGAAATAAAGGACAGTATAATAAAAAGAAGATGCTTGGAGTTCATAAGGTTTATTATTTAAAAATGTAAAGTCAAATATCGTAAAGACTATATTGTCTATAATTATTGGTAACTTGATGTGTATGATTAGTTGCGTGGTTAAGCAACTAAATTAGTAAATAAAAAATGAATAGAAAATCCGCGAGGACTTTCGTAAGTAAGCTAAAACCAGCAGTTAATTTTATACGATGTTAGCTGCTGGCTTTTTTTACTTTACTCGATATTGATATTTATTTTCTCTTTTTTTGAAAGCTTCAAAGCCCCCTTCAAGTCCGATTAATGTTTCTCTTGTTTCTTCGTTTTCAATGGTTGTACTTTTGATTACGGTTGATTGACTTGCTTCATCAATACTCAAAATATGAATTAATTCAGCATCTCCATTAACTACAAAATTTGCATTGTGTGTTGCAAAAACAATTTGCCTACTTCTCTTTCTGTCTTTAATCACTTCCACAAGATAATTTGATATTAAAAGGCTGTCAAGATGAGCTTCTGGTTCATCAATTATTATTGGGTTATTACCTAATAATAATAAGATGACCAAAACAGCAGTACATCTTTGACCAAAAGATGATTTTTCGATTGGTCTGCCATCATATTGTACTTTGACCATTTTAAAGTCAACATAATTTAGATAAGTCATTTTCGACAATAACTTATATGCCTTAAAGTTTGAATCTAAACTGAATAATTCAATTAGAAATCCTTTAGCGTTAGAAGCACTTGAATAGCTTTTTAAAGCCTCAATAATCACTTCTTTGGTTGTTATGTCTTTTGGTAAAACACAAAACAAAATATCTTTTAAGACATTGTCGCTTTTATAACTACTTCTCGCAATTTGACCTTCAAACAAGCTTTTGAAATCGCTGAATATCTTTTCGTTAGCAGCAACTTTATCAAAGTCGAAGTTTAATGAAATAGGCTTTACAGATGTGTTTTTTACATTTTCAAGGATTTCACTAATTGATTTGATTTGAGTTTCAATTTCTGTTTGGTAATCCAAACTTGCATCAATAGAAATGCTTTCATCAAACCCATCAATTTCCAATTGCAAATCACTTATATCATCTTCCCTTTTTTGAATCTCAACTTCTAAAGAGTTAATCAAGATGTTTGCATTAGAAATATCTTTTAGATTTTCTTCAGTAAGACCCTTATCGGATAAGTATTTTTTTAATTCCGCTTTTTTCAAAATTAGCTGTGCTTCTAATTCGGACAATTTCAATATTGATACTGAAAAATCAATAATGGCAGTAGAGTCTGTAATATCTTTTAATGCCTTAACAATTTTGTCTATTTCTAATGCATATTCATTTTTTGGCTCGACTTGATTGTTTTTTGTTTGCAAGTCTAACAACTCAACAACTAATTGATTATATTTTTCAGTTGATGATTTAAGTTGATTGATTTCTACAGTTAATTCTTTTAATTCGGCATTAATTCTTTTGTATTCTTCACTTGAAAATGATTCAACAAGCTTTTTATTAGTCGCTAGTTCTTTCTTCTTTTGTTCTAATTCTGCTTTTAAAGTTTCAATTCGTCTGATATTGATTATATGCTTTTTGTAATCCGTTAAGCATTGATTTAAAACTTCTTCTTTACTAGAGATAAGTCCTAATTCATCTCTTTTAAGAATACGTCCATAAACTGCACTTGTCAATTTATGATAGTCTTGTGCGAAATCTTCAATTTCATTTTGACTTAAGAATTCAATGTATTTTTCATCAGCATCATTGTCTATATCAACACTATCCTCTATTGATAGTATATTTCCATTTACATCACGGATTTTTTTGGTTGCGAAGAATTGATTTTCACCTGATTTTAATTTTTCGTGAATCAAATTTAATATTGTGCTTTTTCCTGCACCACGTCCACCAATAATGCACGTGAAATTTGGACTTAAATTAATTTCATTCTTTCCCGACAAGCAAAAACTTTCATTCTCAAACATTGAGTCAGCTGGAAAATCTAAAACAATTTTATTTATCCTAATTGGAGGAGGAATAGGAGCGTTAGCACCTATATGTATTCTGTATTCTGGTTCAAATAATATTTGTTTTAAACCTTCAAAAGTTGGTTCTGATTTTATCCAAAGATTTTGTTTGACTTGATAATCTGTTATGTTATGATTGTCAGAACAAATAATCATTGGAATTTGAGCTTTGATTGCAGGAAAGACAATGTTCCTATAATCTTCTTGGTCTTTCTCTTGACCTAATTCTAAAATGTCAATATGATTTAAAACTAAATCTGTTTTTAAAGCCATTTTGTATGGTAAAGTATTAGTAATGTTCTCTAAAGTATTTGCTTTACCTCCTGCGTGAACCGTTACTAAACCTCCCAAAGAATTTATTAAATGGCAAGTATCTTTAAGGTCACAATGAATATATTGGTCACCACCTTTGTCTTGAATATCTTTTTTTGTGATACCACAAGCAGATTGTAGTTTAATCCAAATATCTTCGATATCGCTCTTTTCAGAAAAGATACCTATAAAATGAATTGAATCACTACCACCAAGTTCTGCTCTGAATTCAATTCCTGGTAACACGGTTACTTTCCCTTTGCCTAATTCTTGAAGGTTTACAATTCTTTCAACATCCATAACGTGATGGTCTGTTATGGCTATTACTTCAACATTATTAGCTACAAGGGTGTCGATAATTTTTTGGTCGGATATACCTTTTTTTTGGTAATCATATGATGTTTGTGTGTGGAAATGTAAATCCCACTTTCTCCATACATTTCCTATCATAATTTCATAGTTCGTTTTTTTTTCAGCTTACACTAAACGTTACTAATGGCTTACTTTATTTAATTTTTAAAATATTTTCATTTTTTATCCTTCTTTCATCGTTTTCATCCTGTTCTGATTTTAACGATTCTAACTTTCTAATGTAATCAATTGGTAATCCATTCTCTTTTGCTCCTTCAGTGATAAAAGCTTTGTACCAATTATATGGTTTTAACCCATCATCAATTGATTTATCGTTAGCGAAATAAATTTGTGCTTTATGAAATTCTTTTCCATCATTAACTTCAATGACTGATTCATCATATCCAAAATTTAAACCTTCTGCTCTATCGAGGTGAGGCTTTTCTTTATTGTCTATTTCAAACAATACTCCCCAAACTAAATCCTCTTTATTATCCGTTCTGATAAGAGTTGCCTTACCAGAATTGTCAATACTCACTTTTGAACATTCCAAAGAGAAACCTTCAATAAATCCATTAGATATTTTTACGGCAGAAGAAACTCTATTTTTTAATCTATTAAGGTTCATATTTGATCCGTAGGCGAAAATTTTCATTTTAGATTGTCATTTGTTTTTCAGCTTGCCGCTAAAGGTCTTGATTAATCCAAGTAGCGTGGAATAGGGACACGTCTTTGTCGGCTTTGTTGTTTGTTAGTTGGTCTCTAAAATAACACTTTTCAGCTGAATGCCCGCTATTTGGCCTTAACCGATGTTGTACATAGTTATTCTTGTTGCATTTGTCGTAATACCTTTTTTCCATTTTCATTTTCTGGATTCAATTCAATTGATTTCTCATACATTTCAATTGCTTCTTCTTTTTTATTTGCCATCAATAAGGCTTCACCATAACTATCATATGCATTAAAACTATCTGGATATAAAATTGCCGTTAATTTAAAAACCTCTAAAGCCTTATCTAATTCTTCATTTCTCAAAAATGAATAACCTAATTCATTCAAATCATGTTCTGAACGATTATTTACCTTAGTTTCAATAGATAATTCTATTGCATTATCTAGAGCCTTATGTAACAGTGCATTTTGTTGATCTTCGTCTACCGTTTCTGAGTACGCTTTAATTATTGTATTGATGATTAACGCAGGATTATCTTGAAATACAGCATGACCACTTCCCTTGGCAATAATATTTTTTACATTATCCTTATTTTCACCAAGATCTTTGTGGAGTTTTCTCCACCTATTTGAAAGTATCTCTGGAAAACTTGGAAAGGAGTTTTCAGGAAAAATATTTGTAATTGGAGTGTTTTCTGGGAACTGCATAATTCTCGTATAGCGCATTGTTTCATTGAAATTTGAATTCAAATAATAATCGCCTGAAGGCTTTTTTATAGCACTCATATCAATATTCATATCTCTCATTGTCAGTAATTCCTCATTCCAGAAATCACTAGGAGTAGCATCTATTAAAATGATCGAGAGCACTTTTTCAGGATGTTTACGAGCGAATAACAGATTATACAATCCACCATACGAATGGGAAACCAAAATAACCTCATTGTTATAACCCAACTTCGAAAGACCTGTCTCTAGTTCTTTGATACCATTTTCTATTCCAAAATCCGAATCGTTTTTCAGATTTGGATTTAATTCACTTTGTCCAAATCCAGACCGGTCATAAGTAATTAGTGTTGTACCCGTAACGTTATGAATCTTTTCTAATATATTGTTCCAAACAGAACTATCATCACCCCCACCAGCTTCAAAAAGAATTGGAGTTCCTTTTCCTTTCATTATATTAAAATACATTTTATAGCCACCAACGTCTACTAGCGTATCTTGACTTTGGGCATGCAAAGAGAACGATAAAGAGAAAATCACTAAGAATATTAAATAAAAATGTCTCATTTAGTTTGTAGTTTAAGGTTTTCAATAATTATGTACAACTCCATTTATAGGAACAAATATATTCCTTTATCATTTTTATTTCCGGGATAAAACTATGATTATTGACTATAAATTACAAATTGCATTATATGCCTGTAGATCTTATATAACAAAAATTGACTATTCATTAAAATCTAATCAAGATATAACAACAGTGAGTTATTGACAATAACTTAAAAATGAAATTAAAAAGAGAACTCACCATTGATTAAATTATAACAAATTTGGGGAGATTATTATTGCTATTTTTTGTGTCATTTTCTTGTACCTTTTTTGTACCTCGCTATTTTCCTTAGCAATAGCAAGGGTCAAGTATTTCTGTATTGGCAAATAAACGGTAAATCTTATTTGTATTCATTTGAAATCAAACGACATCGTATTCTCTTAAACAGGAGCTTCACAGCCCCCATTACTATTTAATTAGTTTTCTCATATTAATCTATTGTACAACCCGTTATTAAATTTTACCTACAAGATTTACAAAGTGCATTCTGATTCCAGGCCATTCCATTAAGAAACTAAGTTTGAAATAGAAAAATACTACATAGGCAGCTGGTTGATCATTTATTCCCTTTGTTTAAATCAGGTTTTTCCACTGGAAAATAGAAATATCGGGTAATTAGTTTTAGTATATTTACAGAAATCGCTTATTAATTCATTTTATTCTATGGAAAAGAAAATTCTTATTCCTACCAATTTCACCAAACATGCCTGGAATACCCTGGTGTATGCTTTAAATCTTTACAAAAATATTCCCTGTACTTTTTTTATTCTGAATGCTTATGAAGTTCCTACAAGGATTTCCCTAAGCAGAAATAATAATACCGAACTGGAAGCAGCAAAGGCTGAATCTGAAAAAGGATTACAGAAGACTCTTCAAGGTTTAAATTTCAGACAAGAAAACAACAGGCATCAGTTTGAAACAATATCGCGCAATAAAGATCTTGCCGAAGCCATGCAGGAATGTGTAGATACGCACAATATAGATTTGATCTTAATGGTTTCCCGGGGCGAAAATGTTTCGATAAACGCGGCTTTTGAGAGTGAAATTTCCGAAGTGACCGAAAAGGTAGAAAATTGTCCATTTTTAGTTCTACCCGAACTAATGCAAGTACTACCAGAATCCAATAGAGAAATAGTTTTCCCTAGCACTTTTAAATTCCCATTTAAAAATAAAGAAGTTGTAGCGCTTATAGATATGGCTTTTAATTTAAATGCCAGCATCAGGATCTTGTATATTGATAGCGATAACAGGCCACTTACTAAAGAGCAGGAACAAAACAGAGAAACGCTGAAAACCTATTTTGCTGAAGTTGATTTCAGCTTTCATAAACTCACGCAAACTACGCTTACGAGTGGTGTTCATTTATTTATTGAAAGTAGGGATAGTAATTTTCTAGCACTTTATAAACGAAAGCAGGGGTTTTTCAGTAAACTCTTTTCACAGCGAATTAAGGAAGACATCGATTTTAATCCAAAGGTGCCGGTATTGATTTTAAAGGAATTGGAATAAGTATAAAGTAATAAATATGAAAATTGAAGCCGGGAAGCTTGAAGAATATATATCCCAGGTTACATAGAAATAGCTTCTAAATTTTTTTGTAAATTTTGAAAAGTTCGATTTATATAGCATCCCAAGATTGATTAGAGAGGAATGCCGTCGTTTTTTCATCAAAAGTTAAGGGCATTGTTAATCGCAATTAGCTTGAATTAGGGACGCGATCGTTTAGACTATTATTTTTATACTATGTCACCAACTAGTATTACTAGTTGGTCTCTGTCCAAACTTTTACAAACTCCCCTACAACCTTCATTTCTGCACCATTTTCTTCATTGATAATGATATTTTTATAAGAAGCATCAAATGAATTTGGCCTTAAAACAATTGAAATGTGTTCCCAGCCTTCCTCAGATACTGCTTTTTCACTTGAATACGTCTTGATAGTAAAAGCGGAATTGAAATCTTGATCTTGAATATCAATGTTTTCAACCAAGACAATTTTTCCATTCCTACTGCCCCCATTATATGGTTTAAATAAGCAAATTGAACCATTCGGAATTACTCTGTTCATTGATTCACCAAGTATTTTACAAGCAAAATAATCGTTGTTTGAACTACCGTTACTTGGACCTTCAACTAATCTAAAATCTTTTTCTGATTGCATATCACTAAATGTCCCAGCTGCAGCATAAAAATTATAAAATGGGATTGGGTTTCTTAATATTGGTTCAAAATTTATAGTTCCTTGTAATGTCACAATATCATCTTTCATTTCTGGCTTATTATCTTTAGCTGTTGCCTTCTCTTCCAAATAATTATACATAGTAGGTGTAACAGGGTTTGCTAAATTGAAACGAATCTTTACAACTGAAACTTGTTTACCACTATCATTACTCATAGTTGTTTGTTCAACCTGATTTAATTCAGGACTTACTTCTCCCATATAATAGAAGTCCATTCCCTCATCATTATTTTTCTTGATAAATAATGGAAGTCTAATAGCCCCTTTTTTACCTAAAATAGATTGAACATCCTTACTGTTTATTTTTCTATTGGATTTTGACATCCAATCAAACTCTTTAGGATTTATAAATTTATCCTCATATTTTGTTGACTCAGAAATGTCATCATCTTTATGATAATTCACAAAAATTGGACAATGAGCATTATCTGGACTTACTAAATAACCGCCTACGTTTTGAGCAACAGGGTTTTCAGAAACATTTAATATTCGAAACACATCTTTACGAGAGTATTTCCGATAAAGGACAAATCCATTTTGCCAATTTTCTGATTCAAATAATTTGTCAAACTCATAGATGGAATAATCAGTAGAATCAGTCAGAAAATTTTTAAAGACTTTGTGGTTTAAGTAGGAAAGAAACGTACTTGAAAAGTGTAGATTTTCATTTTCAATTTTTAGAATATCGAAATTATAAATCTCTTTTGCTGAAATCAATTTACCTCCTTTTTTTTCTCTAATAAATTCAAAATTTAAATTAGAAACACAAGAATTAATAGTTTCTTCAGAGATAGAGTAATGATATTTTTTAAAAATCGATTCTTTTAAATCTTTTATGGAAAGTTTGCCAAATTCAATTAACAATTTGATGATTAAACTTTCTTCAAGCCTCTTAGAATTATTTATTTCTTTAGAAAATAGTTCTAAAAGTTTAACCTGTTCCTTAGATAATTCTGAGTTGTAATCATTCTCTACTTTAACAATGAAATTATAAAATGAACTGGAATAATTCACGTATAAATAAGGGTCTCTAGAACCATGTTCAATAAAATCCATCATCATTGGAATCCTACCCAACTTGAATTTCAAAAGGTTGTAATCTTTTTTTAAATCAGATAACAACTGCATATTCGCAGAATCAATGGATTGAAATATTCTATCTTTGGTGATTTCATCAAAATTAATTGTCGAAGCTCCAGGAATCATTCTGCTCCCTTCGGTAATTAGTTTCCTTAAGGAGTCCTTGTTATAGGATGTATCTCCATACAGTGCAATGGGTATTAAGTAATTGTTATCATAGTTTCCAATGAAATCTATAACAGTTAAATAACCCTTTCCTTCAACTTTTCTTAAACCTCTTCCTAATTGCTGAATGAAGATAATTGCAGATTCTGTAGGTCGAAGCATAATAATCTGATTGATTTTTGGAATATCAATCCCTTCATTGAAAATATCAACCGTAAAAATATAATCGAGTTTTTCAATTAAGTTATCCGATTCTAATTTTTCAATTGATTTTGCCCTTTCTTCTTCAGAACTGTCACCTGTTAAAGCTATGGTTTTATATCCTTTCAGGTTTAATAAAGTAGAAAGTTCTATCGCTTCATTCTTTCTTGAACAAAATATTAGACCTCTAATTATTCCGTTATCACTTCCGTAAAAATTTGCCTGCTCAATTATCCTGTCAACTCGTTCGCTAGAAACTAATAGGTTAAAATTCGATTTATTATCAATCTCATTATTATCAATTAATAAATCGGTTACTCCATAATAATGAAATGAACTAAGCATTTCTTCTTCCATTGCTCTGTTTAATCTAATTTCATAAGCAATGTTGTGGTCAAATAATTGAAAAATGTCATTACCATCAGTTCTTTCAGGAGTTGCTGTCATTCCTAAAAGGAACTTAGGTTTAAAATAATCTATTAATCTTAAATAAGAATCTGCACCAGATCTATGAGTTTCATCAATGATGATGTAATCAAAATGATCTTTCGAGAAGTTTTCTAGGTGTGCGGCCTTTGAAATAGTTTGAATTGTTGAAAATATGAAATCACAATCCAGTTCTCTTTTTTCGCCAGAATACAAACCCATTGTTTTATCCTTTCCAAAAACACTTCTAAATGTATCTAATGAATCTTTTGCAATGGTTAATCTATGAACTACAAACAATAACTTTTTTGGATTAAAAGCCTTTGCATCGAAAGCTGATAAATAGGTCTTTCCTGTTCCAGTAGCAGAAATAATTAAAGCTTTATTCTTTTTATCTTCCCGTAAATTTTTTAAATTTTCCAATGCTTCTATTTGCATTGAATTAGGAGTTATAATAGTTTGGGATTCAATTAAGCTATCAAGATTGTTTTCTTTATTTAAAAGAAATTGCTTCTGATATATTTCTTCGTAGGACAAAATATATTTTGCCGTTACATGCGTTGCTTTTTCAAAATCAGATTGAAATTCATTGAGTAATTTTTCAACAAGTCCACTTTCATCTAATGCGGATACTTTAATATTCCATTCTTTATTAGTTGACAAGGCTTGAGCCGTTAAATTACTGCTACCAACAATTAGATTATAATGGTCTTTATTTTTAAAGATGTACCCTTTTGCATGTGCATTTCCTTTTGTTGCAATTCTCAGGTCTATATTATTGAATTGAGATAATCTTTTTAGCGCTTCAGGTTGCGTGAAGTTTAAATATTGAGACACTAAAATTTCTCCTTTTATTTCACGAGTTTCAAGTTCTTTTAGTTTGTTAATTATGGTAGCAACTCCACTAGTTGTAACAAATGCTACTGAGATATAAAACTGATTGCAATTTTCAAGCTCATGAAGTATTGATGAAAGAACTTTTTTTGGCGGATTTTTTTGATTGACAAGTAATTCTGGTTGATAAGCTACATTAGATAAAACATTTTTATCTACATAACCTGTTTGTAAACTGGAATTGAAAATCTGAGTTAATTTATCCATTCATTACTAATTTATTTACTATCGGAATATCAGCTGCTGCCCAATCAAGTTTTTTAAGTTCTTTTAGAGTTAACCACTCTTGTGCTATATGTTCATGTAGGATGAGTTCTTTTGTTTCAGCTTTGCAAATAAAACTGTGCATTGTTAATTCAAAATCTGGATATTCATGAACAACCGTAATAAATAAGGATTTGATATCTGTTATAATATTTAATTCTTCAAATAATTCTCGTTTTAAAGCCTCCTTATGAGTTTCACCTTTTTTAATTTTTCCTCCAGGAAATTCAAATTTTTTAGAAATATAGTGGAGTTTGTTTTTGGGTCTTTGAACACATAGGATCTGATTTTTAAAAAAAATAATTCCTGCTACAACTTCAATGCTTTTCATTTTTAACTTCTGCTTTATTCTATTAGTTGTTAACGGTCTTGTTTAATGCAAGTAGCGTGAAGTAGGGTCGCTTTCTTTTCGGCTTTTTTGTTTTATACTTGGGCTCTAAAATATCACTTTTCACTGGAATACCCCTTATTACTCTAAATCTTCTTTGACTTTTAAGAAGTCAAATTATATTTTCTTTGAAAATTTACCGGCTGTTTGAAATAGCCCTTATTTTAGGAAGTAATTCCTGTGCTTATATTATTATAAGCTTTAGGCCTGATTCTACTAAAAGAGATGCAGGCCTAGGTCTATACTGAAGTAATCTTACAATAACAATAAGGGAGCAATAAAGCCAAGCCTTACTTCATTTCTGTTATAGTTAGCGGCACCAAAATTTTCTATAGCATAATTGGTATGATCATAATACCTGCCGATATAAGCGAAGAAAAAACGGACATCAATATTTTTAAATGGACTGTAATATACGGTAGGCACCATTCCATAGCTCGTTCTAAGGTGGTTGCGCTCGCTTGTGAAGTCACTATAGGCGCTGCTGGTCATAATGCTTAATAATCCTGTAAACTTTGGGCTGAAACGGTATTCTGCTCTTAACCAGTTTTCTATATACATCGCATCCTCAGCCACCGTGTCGCTATCGAGAATATTTGTCACAATTCCCTTCGTATCGATCTCTTCATAGCTGTAATTAAAGTCATACATCAAAGTCAGGTTACGGTTTTGATATTTGTTACCTAAAGTAAAAAAATAGGTGCCTCTTTTTTTTACCTGATTGGAATAACTCAAGCTATAAATGGTTTGAAATTTTTCATTGAAAAAGCTTCCTCGCCAGTTTCCAACAAGTGCCACCGGCCAGTCAGGTTCCTGGATATTTTCTGCAACTACATCCCGATAAAGGTCGTCATAAAGCATGGTACGCGAGTTTAGCACCTGGAATCCGAATTTGTGATGTTTTGAATTTTGGTAAGTAATTCCGACTCCGGTAACAAAAGCCAGGGCATTGCTTTGAATATCATTATATTCCAGAACATCCATAGCCTTGAACTCGTATTCATAACCCCCGTAAAACGCATAGGTCTTTCCCAGCACAATATTAAGGGACGGACTGGCTTTAATGTCTATATAAGCCAATTCAATATTACTGCCCAGTCGATCCAAGGATTGCACATCGCCGCCTTTATTAAAGCGGTTTCTAAAATTAAAGTCCACCCTTTCGTGTAGTTTTGCAGAAATTCCTAGGGCTGTGAACCCATTTTCAAACTGTAAGCCGTTGTAATAAAGATCACTGCCCCTAAAGGTATATGCCTGAAACTCCATTCGCATATCGAATGTGATATTTATATTTTTTAAGAGCTTTTCCTTTTCTATGGAGATAACTGGCTCAGCAAGACTGTCGTTTACCTGCGAGGATCCCATTAGAGGAGTTAATAAAAACAGGCCTATAAAAAATGACTTTATCATAAAATAATAGCTATTTACGATTAAAATTTTAGCAACATTGTGGGCAGAAGTGTTAGCATTCTTAGATGCGTTTGGTTAAATAGTAAAACCTTATTTCTGAAGTACCCATTTAAATTTACTAAATTTTATTGAAATTAGAGTAAGCCAAATAATCGGATTATCATTTTTCTGAAGGCTTTTGTTTCCTTTTTTCGATCTGGTATCTCATGGTTAGGGCAATTTTTTTTAGACATAACATCTCTGGTTATGAGTTCCATATCAGTAAGAATATTCTGTTGGAAGTCTTTTACAAACCCCTGTTCCCAATACTTTTTTTTGAGCTTATTGATCTCGTCTTTCTTACTCATCCCAGGTATCTATAGTTCTAAAGTACTGTGATTTTTGAGCCAGTAATCATAGAGGATCTGGAAACCTGATACTTTTAGGAAGTATAATCGATGGAGATCTTTGCCGCGGTTTAACTTCGCAGAGTTTTCTATTTCCTGTCAGCCTATTTTAAAAAAAGAACATGCTCCCGGCCCCATCAAAACGGGGATTAACCACATTATTGAAAATAGACCCAAACCTGTAACGGATCCCAAAACTGGTATAAAATGAATAATTTGAATCGAGCTGTCTCCTTCTTGTTAAAAGATCTTCATTGGAAATATCTCCTTTAGCTATATTCAACTGGTCTCGTTGCAGCGCATAATATCCGCTAAAGTTTAGCGACAGACCCTTATAAAGACGGAGATCTGCATAACCAGAAAATGTGAGCCTGTTCTTGGAAACATCATGAAAATAGTGGCCATAGGATGCTGAACCGCTTAGTTGCCCCCACTTTTTATTTAAACTTATATCCAGGGAAAGGTTGTGCTTAAACCTCAATTCTTCGGTTTCTAAATAAATGGTTTCTTCGATATAATCGAAATATGAAGGTCCTACTTTATACATCAAACCAACATAATTGCTGTTTGATTCTGAATAAGGAAAGAAGTTATATTCTATTGCAGGAGAAAGGGTCCAGGAGGATGTATAATTGGAGAAATCTGATCTGAGAAATTCGACGTAACCACCAGCAGACCAGTGATCACCAAGTGACCATACTGTAGTATTATTTGCCCGGTAATTTTCGTTTGAAAATTCAAAGGCATCTTCCCCTTCACCAAAACGATTCTTGTTCACGCCATAGCTAAGTGAAGTTGTTGTTTTAAACTTTTCCGTTATTCTGGAAGCTGAAAATCCTGTGCTGAAACTGTTGCTAAAATAATTCTTATCCCCATTAAGATAACCGTTGAGTCGGGCGTTAAATACCCACAGATTCCACGGATCTTCTTGTTCTTCTTCTGTTCCTTTTCCTACTTCTCCTTCATTTTCCTTAACTGTTATCTGTACGTTTTTTCCCTGTTCTGTACGTGCAAGATATTTTACAAGGCCTAATTTGAGGGTCTGTACCATTTGTTGCCTTCCTTCATCATCAGTTGCGGTTGCCTGCCTTACAAAAGAGAGCGTATCATTTACTCCCGTAAAAATTTCCCTTCCGGTGAACTGTAATTTATATTCGCGGCCTCCACTCCCCGTTACCTGATGATTAGATAAAATAAAAACATTAGACTGGAAACGGTCATTTACATAATCTACAAAGGGAATTTCACGTTTTATAAAATCCTGATCACAATAAGATTGACAGTCCAAAAAAACTCGGATCTTTTTATTATTGTTTTCTACCTGTGAAAAAGAGTTTGAAAGAGAAAATAATGCAAGCGCTAGGATGATGTATTGTTTCATTAACAAGTTTAAGGGAAGTGATGATTTTTGATTTTATTCGGGCAAATATATTAAAATTGCATTAAAACCATCGATTGCATTGAAATTTATACAGAATCCTCATATTTGCCTAATTCTTTCAGATAACTGATCCATGAATTTATCTCTAACTTTTCTACTCAAGTTTTCTAAAAGTTATTCATTGAGTTTTAAAAGTTTTAATTCCGAAAGCTCGGATAAAAAAAATTTCGTTAAGAAGTTTTCTTTAAAAAGGAATCGTAAGAAATTCTTTTACCTTTATTAAGTTCGTCAATACCTAGTTTGATTTCTAAAATATCACTTTTTTCACAATTACCCGGTATTAATCTAAGTCTCCTTTATCTTTTAAGAAGTCAAATATTATTTTGTCAACTGCGGAAACTGAATTAATATCGGCATAGTTCAGCCATTTTATTTCCTCAATTTCATTATTCGCTTTTAGAGTTCCATTAAAGTCTGCCGAATAACAAGTCATTTTAACTATAATTCCATCTTTCATTCCGTCAGATTGAGCTTTGAAAGTACCCAAGTATTTATAGGAGTCTGGAATGATCTCCACACTCAGTTCTTCTCGTATCTCCCTGATCAAAGTTTGTTCATCGGTCTCACCTACTTCTCTTTTCCCTCCCGGGAAATAATAGTTGTTCTTCCCTTTAGATCTAGTGCTTAAAACTTGACCACTTTTAATCTTTATCAGGGCTATTTTATCAATTTCCATGTTCTTAGCTATATTTTTCAACTACTTATCTACAACAAATTATATAGTAACAAATATAATTTTTAAGATTGCTAATTCCCTGATACACCCTGTAGTTTAATTTCAATATACAGAATCAGGTTTATATTATTTGTACTAAATAATACGAGTTTTTTCTTCCTTTAGTATTTATACATTTTAAAATACTAAAGGCTTCTTCTTAACAATAAAAGAGAAATCACTAATACAAGAGCTTAACAAAGCGGAAATTACAGCAGAAATCCTTACCTTTGCATTTAATTAAAGGAAATGCTGATTTTTGTGAGACTTTCTTAGTCCTTTTGTAACTCAAAATCCATTTAAGCACTTAGATTGGCTGTCCAAAGAATAATTATTGACTTGAAGAGTAATCATGTTCAAAAAAATTTCTTTTCCTCCTTTTTTTATTATATGTTTAATTATTAAACCTTTAGGCTACATAAATTGTAACCATAGAAATATCAAATATGGGAAGACCTTCCACTAAACCAAAAGATTTAAGAGACGGATTTTATATAGAAGTTCGAAATAAAAATCAAAGAACGGCCATAAAAATCCGTAGAGATACTAAAGAGCAACTTATACTTGCTATAGAAGAGTATCGTAAAAACAAAGAAGTTACGGTTCTTGGAGAATCCAAGAAAGGTAAAATGATTGAAATTCCTGGGGTAAGCTAGAAGTTATTATTCATTTTTGGAGGTGTACATTCAAATATACACATACAATAAAGGAAGTGCCTTAAAGCGAGTTCTTTATTTTTAGACCAAATTGAATCTATACCAAGCAAGATCAAAAAACCTTTAGCTTTTCTAGCTTCTGCTTTTTGTAAATCAGCTCCGTCCCTGTAAGTTGCGGTTTCATCTTAAAACTGGAATCTCACGGCCAAATAAATTTTGCTGGTAAAAACAGCATTATATCAATTTCTGATGCTTAAAAAACAACTTACAATTAAAAGATCATATTTGATTTGAAACTGATTACGAACCGGGATGATGGATTTATACTTAAAGGTGCAAATCAAGAACCTCGAAGCAAGCCCGCCCGAACGGTACTGGCGGGCCTACGAGGCCTGTCCGATGGTTCGGGAGAAAATACTTTTAAAAATTCGAGGCAAGCCCGCCTGAATGTTTCGGGCAGGCCTCGGGGAACCTGCCCAGCCGGTCAGGCGGGTTAAACCCTCAATGAGGGATTAAAAATTAAAAAAGCAATATCGAGAGATATTGCTTTTTTTTTCCATCAAATTAAAGATCCCATATCTTAATCTAATCTCCCATCTGCAATTTAGGATCAACTACGAAAGTTCTTGGTGGCTCTTCATTGATCCTGAAGACCACACTATAATTTTCTATCCCTTCAACCTTTTTGTTTTTAATTTTTGCGGTTACCACTCCTTTTTTACCTTCTTCTATATAAATATCTTCCATGAGCTCTGCACCTCCATCTTCTTTTCTAAAGATCGCTAATACGTCTATGGTCAAACTACTATTTTCATTTTGAGGTACTGCACTCCACTCAATTTTCCTGTTCTTATAAACTTTAGTTAAAAAGTTTTTTGGGTCTCCAGAACGAGTAGCAGTAGTATCTCCCACATTTACAAAGAGTACTTTAGCATCCAAATTAGCCTCGTTTATACCATCTGTATCTATCACTAAAACTACTTGTACATCTTTTCGCTCCACTTCTATGGCATTATTTTTTACAGGAATAGCCAGATTATAATCGTTCTCATTGTTCAATACGAGCTCTTTAGAGATCTCTAAATAATTTTGTGATGTTGGTTTCTCATTTTTAAAGGAGATCAAAACGAGAAGAATTGTTAAAAAGCTAGCTGTTCTAATTGTCCTTTTTAATAATGTAGTTGTTTTCATAATATTTGATTTTTGTTGGTTTTACTTTTAAAAAAAGCTAATAAAACTATTAACTCATTGCAGTGGGTACTCCATTAGTACTTTTCGTACTAAGATCCTTGACACTCTCTACAAAATACATTGGAACCATCCCCTTGTTCTTTACTTCTATCTTACCACGCTCTTTACAAGAAAAGCTGTCTTTTATCAATTGAAAAGTATCTTCGGAAATATTGATCTTTCCACTCTCAGAAGAAGATTCCATACGTGAGGCCATATTTACTGTATCCCCCCAAATATCGTAAGCGAATTTTTTGGTACCCACCACTCCAGCGATCAAGGAGCCACTATTAATACCAATTCTAATTTCAAAATGAGCACCAAGAGCTTGATTCTTCTTTTTCGATTCTTTTACAAACTCTAAAATTTCTAGCGCTGCATACATGATCTTAATTGCATGATTTTCCATAGGGAACGGCACTCCTGCTGCGCACATATAAGAATCGCCAATTGTTTTTATTTTTTCCAGACCGTGCTTTTCAATAATTTTATCGAATTTTGAAAAATAGAAATCTACACTCTCAACCAGTTCTTCTGGAGAGAGGCTTTCAGAATATTGGGTGAACCCTTCAAAATCTGTAAATAAAACACTTACCTCCTCAAATTTTTTTGCCTGTACCTTTCCGGTTTCCATAAGCTCTAATGCTGTTCCCTCCGGAAGAATATTTCGCAACAAATGTTCAGATCTATTCTTCTCTTTTTCTATAATCAAATTAGTACGTCTTATAAAAATGTTTCGCCTATACAATCCAAATACTAGAAGCATTAATAAGAATAATGCTACTAAAACCCCAATCACAATATTTTGTTGATTTTTTTTCTGCTGACTCAGTAGATCTACTTCGGTTTGCTTTTGTGAAATTTCAAAATTGGTCCGCAAATCAGCCATCTCACTTACAGATTCTAAATTCCGTACACTATCACGATACATGATATAATCTTTATAATATTGGAAGGATTTTGCAGTATATCCAATTTGTTCATATAGTTCTGAAAGTTTTGAGTATGCAGCGGCTATGTAATTCTTGAACCCGTATTTCCTTGAGATCTCTAAACTTCTGCTAGCGTATTGAAAAGCTTTTTCTGTATCTCCTAATTCAGAATAAACATCTGAGAGAGAAACAAGGAATTCTGCTATGGCATTATGTGCATTCAACTCTTCAAGCAGAGCGATAGCCGTATTTAAATTCTCTTCAGCCAGATCATCATTTCCCAAACCTGCATTAATTCTACCAAGATTTCCTAAACTATAAGCTCTCCCTAAAGGAAAGTCTACTTTTTCAAAAATAAGGTCAGCTTCTTTGGTAAAAACCTCAGCTTTATCTAAATTCCCTATCCGTAGGTATTCGTCTCCAGCATTAAAAAGCGCACTACCAAGCGGTATTGAATCTTCCCCTTTACGCAACTCATCTATTCCTTTATTATAATATAGATCTGCATTGGCAGTATTTCCACTCATTGAGTATACATTTCCAATTTCTATATTAGAGTATGCAATTCCCTTCTTATCATTAATTTTATTAGCATAATCCAGACTCTTGAAATACGCTTTTAAAGCTTCTTTAAGATCACCTTTTAAACGTAATCCATTTCCTAGGTTGCGATAACCTGCGTATGTCTTTTCATCATCTCCAAGAGCCTTTGAACTAGTTATTAATAATATGGAATATTTAGATATACTATCGGGATCTGCTTCATTATTAGCAATTTTTAAGAGCACTTCCAAATCTGTCTGATTCTCTGATTTAGAGTAATAGATGCTTTTTAAACTATCCGATAGCTCTGGATTTTGGGCGAAACTGTGCCAGTAACAAAACAAAACTGTTGTAAGAACCAAAAAGTAATGTTGTCTTCTCATCTTTAACAAATAAATTGTTTCCAGTAGATTGATCGCTTCTTTAGCATTTAATAATGCATTCAAAATTCTAAGAAGTAGCATGTTTTATTTTATGCTTATAATGCTATTATAGAATCACTAAAAATGTGGGGATGAGTTCTCAAAATTTCTTAGGATATTTTAAATAGGTCGTTCATTTTTAACTTTCAGACATAAATGCAAATTATAAAATATTTCAACCCTATCAAACATACTGACTCTCAAGGTAGTGAAGTTATAAATATGAAAAAAGAGATTTTCGGTAAACAGCTTTAAAACACTTCTAAATGCAGGCTTGTTACTAATAAAATTTAAAATTTTAATATTTCTGAACTATTTTTATTACATGTTTTGATAGATAACATCAGTGGAACTGACACTCATAATATGAATTAAATTAAATTATAAAGCAGTTATTGTGGTAATTTAGTTACATTAGAAGTAGATATTCATGTGTTTTAGAAGATATTTGAACAACCCTATAGTTTAAATTCATTTTCAAGAGCTCTTAATTAGGTCTTTTACGAACCACATATTGTTTATACTATTTCAATTTCATATCTTGTTTATAAAAAAATTGGGACGCATAACAAAAGATTCGGTTAATGGATAAGTTTCTTCCTATTTATAATAAAGTGATTTCCAATTTGGAGCATAACTTACCTCCTTGGTTACATTATCACTGTTTAGAACATACACAACGTGTTTTAGAAAAGGTTATTTATATAGCAAAAAAGGAAAACGTAGGAGAACATAATCTATTTCTATTGAAAATTGCTGCGCTCTATCATGATATCGGATTTATTGTAGATAGAGAAAACCATGAAGAATTAAGCTGCATAATTGCTTCAAAGGAATTGAAGGAATTTGAGCTGAATGCAGATGAAATTGACCAGATCTGTGAGATGATGAAAGCTACTAAGATCCCTCAAAACCCCACCTCTCATCTTGCTGCCATTCTTGCCGATGCCGATTTGGAATATCTTGGTACAGATGTTTTCTTGGAATGGAGTGAGAAATTATACAAGGAACTATTGTATTATCAGCCAGACCTAAGTGAGGATAAATGGAATGAAATTCAATATAATTTTATTTCAAATCATCATTACCACACTTCTTATTGCAAGCAAAACCGTGAGCCAAAAAAATTAAAAAATTTAAAGTTGTTAAAAAAAAAACTGGAAGGAATTAAGTAAAACACTCTTTTCCTTTTCTAAAGATTTCCTCTAGGTTTCTAACTAACTTATAAAAAAAATGCAGCACTATCGTACTGCATTTGTTTATTTAACTCTTTAAATGAGTATTATTTCTTTGGTGGCAAAGCAAATGCAACGGCTTCATGCTCAAAATGGTTTCTGTGTGCACCATCGCAAAAAGGCTTGTTCTGTGAAAGCCCACATCTACAAAGAGAGATAACATCTCTTCCTGCGAGGTCATACACATTTCCTTCTTTATCTACTATTTCAAAATCTCCTGTAACCTTAAGAGATCCGTTATTGTTTACTTTAAGTGTTGTTTTAGACATAATATTTATTTAGGTTGATTAAAACTCTAGAGGATTCTATAGTCACTATTAAAAAATCAAAGAAAACGAAAATAGATTAGATTTTTACATCTAGCTTCTTAAATCTTGAATTCATTAATAACTTCTCAATTTTGGCTCCAGCCATAGAATTCCTATACTTATTAAAAATACTAAATAAAAATATAAAAGGGTAATAGGAATAGAATTGGTGTTTTTCGTATTTGTTGCGCCTGCCGAGTTAGAAACCCGGAGATTTTGCTGAATCCTCTCATAAGAATTCAAAGTCTCCCAATCTTCTATGTTATAAACATAATAGTTGTACACACCAGTGCTATCCTGTTGCAAACTTAATTTATGCCATCCAGATTGCTTAGGATACGTAGTCCCAGTCCAAAGCTTTGGGATATCAAACTCTTGGCGCAATGCCATCTCTGTTTTTTCTGAATTTAAAACAATCGGTGCTTTTTCTATAGTTCGCACTCGAAATTGAAAAGGTTCATTTGGGAAACCCATTTTTGATTGTGAAGACCACTCGGTTGAAGCGACAGCACTTTTGCTGAGTGCATTGATTATTTTTGTCCATAGTTGCTGATATGCACTTGTATTTCCATCCAATAGCAGTTCAAAAGTGTTTTCTAAAACACTACTCCCAACCTTCCCCTGCCCTATTCTTTTGTAGGCAGATAGAATTTGATTTCCAGGTTTCAGAATTGGTTCAAGTGTCAAGCTTTGTTTAAAAGTGAATGGATATTTAGTGACTTGCAAATTTCCATTTAGCATGGTTTCCTTGCTATTATCTTGAGTGTAATCAAATGAAGCTAAACCAGAGCTTGATCCGAATAGGGAAACATCTGGTTGAATAAAAACTCCTAAGCCATAATCCCTCACCGATTTTTCTATTGCATTCTTTTGTGAAGTCGAAAGTGTTTTGAAAGAGTTAAAATCTATTATTAAAAGGTCATAACTTTCGAGTAGTTTTTCTGAAATGTTTCCTATAGTTGACCGTTCTGCATTAAAATATTCATATTTATACTTCCCCTTGGTAACTTGACTTCTAACAATCACTTTATGATCCATTTCTGCCAAAAAGTTTTTCAAATACTTCGTTTCAAAAGTTGGAAACCCGTTGATCATCAAGATATTTAAAGCCTCTTTTTCGGCTACTTTTAACGGAATTGGATTAGAAGATATTAAGTTACCCAAAGAATCTTTTTCAGTGATTCTAAAAATAAAATTTCCGGCAGATTTTAAATCGGTATTTAGCGAAAATTGTTGTTCAGTTTTCTTTAATAATATAACAGAATCAAGAACTTGTCTGCCTGCACCTTCTAAGACCAACCTATTTCCTTGAGTTGGATTTGAATATAAACCCTTAAAAAGGGTCTTATCTCCTACTGCCTGTTCTAAATCGTAATTGAATTTTATAATTCCGCTGAGAGGCGCCCCTTCCAAATACTTTACAGATTTCCCCTCTAATTGCCATAAATCGTAACTCTTAATCCCATGTCCAAGGATGAAGACTGAATCTGTGCCAACTAATTCTTTTATAATTGGAGTATCCAAAGTATAATTTAAAACCTTGATATTCTCCTGTTCTTTTTTAAGACTATCTAAAGAAGTTTGTGTGTAGTTTTCAGTTAATATGATAAGATTACCCGAATTTTCAGTATTTAGAAGTGCTGGTCTTAAAGCGATCATAGCTAACGATAAAATGGCCAAGAAGGCCACCACAACTTTAATATAAAAACGAATACTTGAAAATTGAGAGCTTTCTTTCCAAATAAATACCACAAATAAAACAGCTGCTCCCAAAAGAACAGGCCAGCTCCATGTATCATTTAAAAAAGTAAATCTATCTATCATGCAGTTCCAATTCTTTTAGAAATATTTTGTTGATCTCACTTTCAAAACTCTTGTTCTTTGCAGGATTAGGGCTTGGTCTAGGCAAGGCAGATAATAGTCCTTTTTGAACTTCATCAAAGATTGCTGACCTATCTTTAAAATCTTCTGCCAGCCATTTTAATTGTTGTAATGTTTTTAGATATTTCCCAGGCTCTTCAATGGCTTTCCCAGCCAATTCGTTTCCAGCTTTTTTAAAAAGTTGGCGATCCTCATTCGTAATCTTATTTTTCTCTATTATCAACACTTCCAATCTCCGGATACTTTGTTTGATAAAGGGATATTTTTCTTCTAATCCAATCTCCTCGCTTTTTCTAAAGCTTAAGACATCTTCCAGTTTTCCAGTCAAACGTTTATCTTCTTTTATAGGTGGCGGATCAAAACCTATTCTATGCACATAAATTCTTGCTCTATTTTTAATTTCTTGGAGAAGTTTTAGAGCTCTATGCTGAAAAGGCAAAGATTTTTTAGGTTCATACAACCTCAAATGAAGTTCTGCATCCCACATTTCTGTCATCGCCTGCCTCAATTTACTTTTTAGAGAATTGCTGAAAAGTGTGGATTTCTCGGGATCATCGTGATTATGCACATATTCCTCTAAAGGAGTTTTGCTTTCCTCTTCTTTATTTTCAACAAGATTATGCTCGTTATCGCCATCATGATCATGAGAATATTCTGCCAATGGATCTTCTTTTTCGCTATTCTCTGCTGTTTCTTCAGGCTCGATCGTAGAACTAGCTTCGGTTTCATCTCCCATAAACTCCCCATATTTTATCCGAAGTGCTTTCTGATCGAAACCAAGTGCATTGCTCTTAGCCTTGAATTCCTTTTTAGATAAGGAGCTACGTTGCTTGATCAATTTTTCGGTATCAATAATCAGTTGCCGCTGACTTCTAAAATAAGCTGGCATTAAGTCGGCTCCCAAAGTGCCTTCCACTGCGAAATCGTAGGTTGTGGTATCTTTAATTACCGCAAAATAGGTTTCGCTTCTCGTTCGATTAGGCGTAGGCTCTTTAAGATCGGTTGCTTCTACATAAAAGTATAACTCATCCCCGGCTTCCATTTCTAGTTCATCAAGATCGATGGTTTTTGTAAGATCCAGTTTCCGGCCACCTTTTTTTAGCACTCCATTAAAGTCCATTTTTTGTTCCCTGAATTTCACCGATTCTCCACTTCCTTTACCTACCGTTGCTATAATGTAAGCTTCCGAAATTCCATAATCATCAGTAATCGAGGTAATAAAACTAAGCACTTTGCGCTCCTCCAATTCGAAAGCTGAAAATTGATCTATTCCTTGAATTTCCACTACGGGCTCTTCATCCTTAATCATTTTTATAGCATACAAATTAGAAACATAAACTCCTTCCAAAGTATCTTCAAATCTAAAATTATAGAAACCGGAAGAATTCAGTTTTAGTGAATAAGTATAAGAAGCTTCTTTAGATACCATCTTGTAAATAGCTCCCGTTGTTTCTATAACTGGATTTTTGATTGAACCATCAAAAGTAAGTTTCCATGAAATTCGGGAACCTTCCAAGGCTTTAATATCCATTTTTGAGGTGATCCCCGTAGGGATTCCGGTATATGTTGGATAAGTGATGCTTACAAATTGTTCTTTTATCTTTGGGGCTTTAGTTTGCCCTGTAGTAGAATCTACCTTTTGAAAGACGATCTCTGTTCCTTCTGAAGGTTTATAAGGAATATTGTCCTTAGACATACAATTGAAATAAAAAAATAGAATTCCCAAAGCAATCATTACGAAACTACTAATCCCGGACTGCTTCAGCCGATTAGGTGTTTTTATTGTATCTATCTTTTCTTCTAATTGCTTCCCTACCTTTTGTTGCTGAAGTTGCGCTAAGCCGGATAATTTTTCAGAAGAAAGTAAAAGCAATCCTGAGCTATATTCCGCAGATTCCATTTGATGGTCTATATAACTACTTACTTTCTCTAAGCTGAGCTGCCAAGGTTTCTTCAGAAATGATCGGATAGAAAAGATCACAAAAAATATTAGAATGCTACCTAGGTAGTTTTCACTTAGAAAATAGATTAATATAGATGCTCCTATTGTAAATATTAAGATCTCTAGCCAAAGCAATAATTGCCAACGTTTTCTGAAACTGATCAATATGTTTTTCCCAGCACTGCTCATTGTTTTCTATATCTGGCAAAAATTCGTTCGGTGATTATTAACAAAACTAACAACAGCCAAAGCCACTTTGAAATACTAAGCAATCTTGGTTGGACATTTTCAGACACTATTTCGGTAAATTGAGTAGATAACTCCTTCTTGTCTCTAGTCCGTTTGTCTAAAGTTTGAACTTTACTTTCCAGATCCTTATTGAGATCCAAAAACTTCAGCAATTGTTCAGGAAAGTTTTCAGCTAGAATAATTTCAGTAGTTAAAAGCTTAGTAAGGTGAAAAGTGTGTTTTGAGCTACTAGGTTCAATCAAAGAATTTGCGAGACTATCGGGAAAATATAGTAAGGAGCGCTGAGATGTGTTAAAACGAGGAGCTTCGCTAAGCCAAACAAGAGAATGATAGGAACTAAAATCTATGCCTGTTGTATCTTGAACTGCAAGTACCTCTAAAGGTCGCTCTAAATATTTGGAAATAGCCTTAAAAGAAGATTCCAAATAAATTTTAGTGGTTTCAAGTTCCTCCTCATAATAGATCAAAATAGCTATGGAATCTTTTGCTTTTAGAGGGTGCCATATTTGTTCGTTGTCTGCAAGAAAGCGCAAACTGTCCTTATTTTGATTAAGCTGAAGTGCATCGCTATTTAATGGAAGAATTTCTTCATGAAAACTTATTTTTTTTTGATCGCTTACTAATTCTAGCACTACTACCACATCGCCCTTTCTTACAACTTCCAGGATCTCATTTGCTTGAACTTCAGAATCAAAAACCATCCATTCTATATCTCGATTCAGTAGAGGTCTTTTCCCTTTAAAACCCTGCAAATATCCATTTGTAAATACCACAATACTATCTGATCGTAAAACCTCCATTTCATTTGCTAGTTGCCAATAGTTAGGAATCGGAAATTCTGTATTTCCCTCTTTGTAAGTATCTAAATCAGGAAAACCCGTTTGTAATAATCGGATTGAAGAATTTTGCTGCAAGCTATCCACCAATGTATTAAGGCTCTCATTTTTCAACAAAGAGGGTTCAATTAGATAAGTAATGGGAATATTTTCACTATCTCTTTTAATATGTGGTTCTGCTAGAATAAAAACCAAGACCGTTATCATAAGCAGTCTTAAAAGCAATAATAATAGTTCGTTAAGCTTGATGGAGTTGGTTTGCTTAACATCTGAATTTTCTAAAAATTTGACACTTCCAAGCTTGATCGTTCTTCCTTCCTTATTACTCCAAAGATGAATAGCCACCGGAACAACCAGTCCTAATAAAGCCCAGAGATATGAAGGATTCAGGAAACTCATACTAGATTAGTCTATTTCTAATTTTTAGAAAGGATTGTAAAGCTTCTCCTATTGGATCTTCCAGATTAAAAAGATGATAACTAATACCATTTGCCAGCAAAGTATCTTTAGTAGCTTTCATCATGTTTTCCAGCGATTTCAGATAGTGTTTTTTTGCTTCTTTGGTGTCGAGTTTCACAAGGTTGTTGATGGAAGTTGATTAAGATCAGATTGTAAACTTAGGATTTTATTTTTAAATTCATTGGGTGTTGTTTTAAATAATTCAGGTTCTATTTTGTACCATTTTTCAACTGCTTGAAAAGGAGTTTTCACATTAAGTTCTTTTCTCAAAGAACCATGCCTCCTGTACAAATTATAGTAGCACAGGAACTCCATCATATCCTTCCCCATCTGCTGTTTGTTTTGATATTTTATTTTTAGGATGGTATTGTTTTTAATCGTTCCGTTGGCTCTTTCCACCATACCGTTCGTTTTTGGTGTTGCTGGTTTTGTAAGCCTATGTTCAATGTTGTTCTTCATGCATTTCACATCCATTTTAGAAGGCTTGTCACAAAGTTTTCCTTTTTTGGACATAATAAGCCTGTTGGTGAATTCAAGTCCATTGTCGGTTAAGATATGACTGATATGGACCGGAAAGAAATCCAGGCATTTGTCCATGAAATCTTCTGTGCTCTCAGCCTTTTTGTTTTCATAGACCTCATAGAACATAGTCCTGGTGGCCCTATCTATTGCCACAAATAAATAATATGACTGCCCCTCGAATTTGGGCAAATAGGTTACATCTATGTGTAGGTACCCTGGTTTGTAGGCTTTGAATTTTTTGGCAATATCCCTCTTTTCCTGAGGTACTTTATTGATGTTTTCCTTCACAAAACAACGGTAGACAGAACTTCTTGAAATTGCCGGGTTACCCTCCAACAAAGATTCCCAGACCTCATCAATGGGTAGCCACGTGGAACTCCTCAAACTTATGGCAAGCGCTTTTTCCAAATCGGTCAAAGCATATATAATGTTATGGGGCGCACAGGAAACATCTTGGACGAAATCCCTGTTTTTCCATTTTGAAATAGTTTGTTTGGAAACGTTGAACCTTGATGCCAATTCGGAATTTGTAGCAGAATTGGTTTGAATTTGGGTACGAATATTTATATTCGTAGTGGCATTGAAATGATAGATTTGTTGCATAATTATTTTTATTTGTGGTAAAACAAAAATAATCAACTTTTTTATCTGACCCTTTCGGGGTTTTCTTTTTCGGCTACGCCTTCAAAGAAAACCCCGAAAGGGATGAAATGCCATCAACATTGTAGTGAAACTTTACACTTTGGCATCTACTTTTATACGGTTTCCAGATTCCAGATCTTCAAAGGTCACTGTTCCTTTATAATCGAATTCCAGTTCCTTCTTTCCCATGATCTGCATTACAATTACTTCATTCCTCAAAGTTTTTAACTGCTTAATAAAATTGGTGATTTCCAACTTATCTTCGTAAAGATCTGTTATAAAAAAAATGAGCTCCTTATGTCTTCTATCATGCAATTTGTTGAGCGCCGTTTGATCTTCTGGCCAATGCCCTTCACTTTTAATATTAATAAGCTCTAAAAGGATCCTGTTATAATGCTGCTTCTGAATTTTTGGATACAGATTTTGTAGGTGCTTATTATTCAAAGTAAACAAACCCACAGCATCGCCTTGATTTTGGGAAAGATATGCCAGTGATGCTACAAGTACCCGAACATGTTCCATTTTAGACAATCCGTTCTCTGTATGCAACATAGATTTGCTGGTATCCAAAATAAATTTTACTGAAATATTAGTCTCTATTTCAGATTGCTTAATATAGTAACGTCCAGATCTCGCCAGCATTTTCCAATCCAACAACCTCAAATCGTCGCCTGGCTCATAACTTCTATACTGACTAAATTCCATGCCCGGACCTACTCGTCTGCTATGGTTTAAACCAGAGAGATAACCATCTACTACCACACGAGCTATTAAAGCCAATCCTGAAACAGAATTGATGATTTCAGGTTTTAATAACTGGTGATAATCCTGTTTCACTTAATTCTTAGACTTTAAATTCGTGCTAGCGCTTTTCAGTAATTCTTTGGTGACCTCATCTGCTGTAATTCCTTCTGCCTCTGCTCTAAAATTCACTATTATTCGATGTCTAAGAACAGGTAAAGCAACATGCTTTAAGTCCTCTAAAGTAACCGATAATCTTCCGTTGATAAGTGCACGCGCTTTTGCAGTAAGGATCATGGCTTGACCTGCTCTGGGTCCTGCGCCCCAATTCACCCATTCCTTAACATAAGTATTATCTGTGGTTTCAGGACGAGTTGCTCTGGTAACTTGGCTCACAAATTTGATGAGATCATCACTTATTGGCACTTCCCTTACTAAATGTTGTAATCTCTGGATCTCTTCTCCTGAAATCACTTTATTTAGTTTTTCCTTTTTAGTGCCTGTCGTTTTCTTTAAAATAGCCATTTCTTCTACCTCATTTGGATAGCCAATTTTTATGTAAAAAAGGAAACGATCCTGTTGAGCTTCCGGCAATGGGAAAGTGCCAGATTGTTCTATTGGGTTTTGAGTAGCCAGAATAAAAAATGGTCTATCCAACTCATACGTTTTTCCAGAATAGGTAACTTCAAATTCCTGCATTGCTTCTAGGAGCGCTGCCTGAGTTTTAGGAGGAGTTCTATTGATCTCATCTGCAAGAATGATATTGGCGAAAATAGGACCTTTGTTGAATTTAAAAAATTTCTTTCCTGTACTATGATCTTCCTCTAATATCTCTGTTCCTATAATATCTGATGGCATTAAATCTGGGGTAAATTGAATTCTTCTAAAATCCAGATCTATCGCCTGTGCGAGCGTACGAATCATCAAGGTTTTCGCCAAGCCCGGTACTCCTTCTAAAAGGGCATGACCACCTGCCAAAAATGTAATAAGCAATTGCTCTACAGTTTCTTCCTGGCCTATAATCACCTTTCCGATTTCTGCCTTTAGATCCTTCAATTTTTCTGAAAGATCTTTCACTTCTTGCTCTATCTGTAACAAATCTTTTTCCATAAAGTATGTATTAGGAGGTAAGTGCATACATCACTATGTTCACTCCAAAGCGAGTATTATCTATTTTATACCAGCGTTTATTTCTAAAATCATAATCCCATTCGCAGCCATAATCTTTATTACTATAGAGAACACCAATTCTTCCATTTATCTCTATAGCCTTTAAATATTCATGTACCAAATCGTCTCCCCAACCATTTAACTCTTGAGAGGTGGTAGGTGGACCATCTTCAAATTCAAAAAAGATATTATACAGTTCGTGATCGTTCGAAATCTTTATTAATTCCTGTGGTCCAAAAATATCTTCCATTTGGCGCTCAAAAGATTTTGCAAAAAGCCCATCTATATCATGGTTGCAATCGTCTGCAAATACAAAACCTCCATTTCTAATGTATTTTTCAAAATTCTCTCGTTCCTTTTTGGTGAATTGCACCAACTTATGACCCGAGATGTAACAGAAAGGACATTTAAAAATCTCATCACTACTTAAAGGAATTATATTTTCCTGAATATCCACTTCTAAAGTGGTGTATTCTACCAAAGAATTCAGCAAATTAGAAGGCATACGCTGGTCTACATCCCAGTCTCCGGATTCGTATTGTAGTCTGGTGAAGAAAAATTTACTGCTCAATGTGATGTGTGATAATTATTAAAGTAAAACTATAATAAAAGTAACTAGCTCCTAGCTTTAAGACGTTTAAAAATCCAATTAGTTTAAAATGAAATAAAAGAAAAACTGGTTGTCTTGAAAAGTTCAAAAACAACCAGTTTTTATTATCAATAACTATTTCTAAACCGCATCAGACAGGCTGGTGAAGGTAAAATCTCTTACCTTCATATAAGGGATCAAATTTCCATCTACTCTCACTTGTTTTCCTAGAGTTTCTAAATTATTAAGCATAATAATAGGGCTCTCGTTAAATCTGAAATTCTTTACCGGATACTTGATTTTTCCGTTTTCAATATAAAAAGTTCCGTCTCTGGTAAGTCCTGTAAATAGTAGAGTTTGTGGATCCACGCTTCTAATATACCATAGCCTGGTAACTAAAATTCCTTTTTTAGTATCTTTAATAAGGTCCTCTAAACTCGCTGTTCCGCCTTCCATAATAATATTGGAAGGATAAGGCACTGCATCAACTCCTTTCTGCTCTGCCCAATATCGGCTATACGCAAGATTTTTTACAACTCCATTCTCAATCCATTTAGTCTTCTTTAATGCTTGCCCATCTCCATTCCAGGTAGCAGTGGGCACATCGGGATGCAGAGGGTCAGAATAGATATTCACGCGTTCATCTACAATCTTATCTCCTAATTTAGTGCCTCCTTCTTTAGACATAAAACTTCTACCTTCATCTGCAGTTCGCGCATCTAAAGCACTAGCCATATTTCCTAACAGATCTGAAGCTGCTGCCGGTTCGAGAATTACGGTATATTTCCCAGGTTCTATAGCTTTGGCTTCCATAGACATGATAGCTTTCTCTATAGCTGCGTTAGACGCTGCTGCTGCATCGAATTTAGACACATCATTATAATCTCTAGTTACCCACCCGGAACCAGTGCCGTCGTTGGTACGCATGGTAACGGTAAAATCCATACTTGTTGATTTATTATAAGCAAATAAACCTTTTGAGTTGAGGATCGCATTAAATCCTGCTGAATCATTTAAAAATCCTGCAGCGGTCACATCTTTTGCTGCCGCCGGAGTGATGCTTTTATTAGCTACTTCTGCCCTGAATTCTGGAGTTATCTTCGCAGTTGCTTCTACAAAACTCACAGGTTCATCATAGGTTTGTGGTCCCATAGGTGCCATAAATTCTGGATTCTCAGGGGAGAGTTGAGCTAATTCTTCAGCTCTTCTCACTACTTTTTCCAAAGATTCATCATCAAATTCATCTATAGTTGCAGTTCCAGATTTCTTTCCGAAGCTAGACTGCACTACTAAGGTTTGATTGGATCTATGTCCAGAGGTAGAAACTGTATTTCTTGCGTAACGGATGTTTCCGCTTTCACTACCTCCCATGTTTATTTCGCAAACATCGGCCTTAGAAAAGCTTAACGCCTTTTCCATAATCTTCCGAGCTTCTTCTTTTGTATATATTGCCATAATGTTGTTATTCTTTAGAGTAAAATAAAAGATTAAATACTTCTACCAGTGTTTATCACATTAACGTCGTTAAATCTTGATGTAGAACTACCATGAGATACCGCACTTACTTGTGAAGGTTGACCTTTCCCATCGAAAAATGAACCGAAAATGCGATAATCACTCTCATCACATATCTTAGTACAAGAATTCCAGAATTCCTGAGTATTAGATTGATATGCAACATCATCTAACATTCCTACAATCTCTCCATTTTTGATCTCGTAGAAAACTGTTCCTCCAAACTGGAAGTTGTAACGCTGCTGGTCTATGGAATAAGAACCTCTCCCGGCGATATAAATCCCCTTTTCTACATCCTTGATCATATCAGTAATAGAGTACTTTTCTTTTCCAGCCTCTAAAGAAACATTTGGCATACGTTGAAATTGCACATCATTCCAGGATTGCGCATAACAACATCCATGAGATTCATTTTGATCTATCATATGAACCTGATCACGAATAGCTTGATAATTTTTAAGTACACCATTTCTTACCAGATCCCACTCTTTTGTTTTCACACCTTCATCATCATATCCTACATTTCCAAGAGATCCCGGCATTGTTTTATCTGCAACCAAGTTTACAATATCACTACCATATTTAAAGTCGCCAGATTTCCATTTATCTAAAGTAGCAAAACTGGTTCCAGCATAATTGGCTTCATAGCCAAGTACACGATCTAGTTCTAAAGGATGCCCAACAGACTCATGAATAGTTAATCCTAAGTGGTTAGGTTCTAGTACTAGATCATATTTCCCGGCATTTACAGATTTTGCAGTAAGCATTTCTTTTGCCTGTTTAGCTGCCAGCGTAGCATCTTCTACTATATCGTAACTATTTCTATATAACTTAAGACCCGCAGGGCCTTCTATTTTTTCTGAAGCTAGACCATCCATATATTCGTATCCCATCCCCATTGGTGCACTCATAGCCTGACGAGATTTGAATTTTCCAGCAGTTGGGTCTATTGCCGTTACGTCAAAGGTTGGCCAAATACGGTGAATATCCTGGTCTATATAAGAACCTTCTGTAGAAGCGAAGTATTTTTGCTCATTCACCATAAAAAGGGCAGAATTTACATAGTTTGCTCCATTATCCATTGCCGCAGCATTCGCGTCTAGCAATAGTTCCACTTTTTCTGAAACAGGTACATCCTTGAAATCTTTTTTAATGGGGGTTTTCCACGAAACTTCTCCATAAGATTCTACAGGAGCAAGAATTACGGGATCTCTCTGAATTTTAGAATTGGCTTTGGCAATTGCTACCGCTTGTTGAGTTGCTATTTTAATACCATCTTCGGTCACACTATTAGTGGAGGCAAAACCCCAAGTACCATTAGCGATTACACGAATACCAATCCCAAAAGATTCGGTATTAACTACATTTTGCACCTTATCTTCTCTGGTAAACACATATTGATTTAGATATCTGCCGATTCTTGCATCAGCATAGGTTGCTCCTAGAGACCTAGCAGCGTTAAGTGCAGTGTCTGCCATCATCTTCTTTGTGGCGAGATCCATTCCTGGATCTAACAAGGCTTCTACCGGAATTGAATTTCCCAAGAATAGCGAAGGCATCATTAATGCTCCTGTTCCTAATCCTGTTAATTGAACAAACTTTCTTCTTTCCATTTAATTTTGGATTTTCTGATTGATAATTTAAATTCCCTTTTAACCAAAACTATAGGTGTTCCCCCTGATGAAAAATTGATAAAAACACACAAAATTTAAGATACAGAACCCAAATAGATTATGACATTCGAGTTATTTTAAAAAATAATATCTTTTTATGATCCCTAATTTAATAAAAATTTAAGAATAATTACAATTTGATTATGAGAAGATTGAAAAATGCAAAAAAAAGGTTGTTACCACCTTAATTATTGACTATTCTCAAAATGTACGGATTTTTTAGTAAGGTTTAATGAACTACTTCGAGGCAGAGCCATCAAGGTTTCAGAAACAAGATCGCTGCGCTAAAAGAGCCAAGAAACTAGACTTTTTTTTTGTCTTGGCTCTTGGTTCTTAAATCTTGATAGTATTCTTGATTGTATCGATGCTACACCCGAGGCATAGCCTCGGGGAATTTTATTGATTAAGATAAAATTGAGCTAGATTTAAATTTAAAAAATGAAATCTTCTTCTTCAGAGAAAAAACACTCTAAAAAGACTGACTTATAATGATCGTTCTTCAATTAGCGTCCTGAGCTTTTATACTATTTAAAACGGGAATTAAAGTCCAAATGTTTTCTGAGGTTCCATCCTGTGAAGTGATTTTTATACTTTTATATTCCCTATCTAATGAAGTAAGATCTAATGCAGCTCCAGACTCTATAGAACTTTTAGCTCCATAAGGGATATCAAAATCTACTTTAACTTGCGAAAGGTCTGTATTACTAGCAAATTTTATATAGATCTCATTGTTATCCCAGTTAACAACAGCTCCTGAAATTTCGCTATCTGCATTTACATTATAAATACCAGAATTCCCTAATGGAATTCCATCTGCTTTAGGATCTCCTAAAACTGCGATATCTTTAGCATCCATTGAATAATTTCTAAGTTGAATAGCGTTTACATAGAATTCTGAAGTTTCGTTATCATTATCTGAAAACAGTAGAAAGCCTTGATCCTGTCCTCCAGCAAAAACATTATATACAGACCATCTTCCTCCAGATATTTCATTCTCTCCAATGAATTTTCCGTTTATGTATTTTTTAATTGCTTTCTCTGTAACTACAATTCCTAACCTATACCAGGTTTCAGGTTTTAGCGGATTGTGATATTCGTTGCTTACTCCTATTCCGCCAGAATCTATAAATAATTCGGCGTCGTTATCATTATCTGGGTTTGATTGATATAAACTTATGTACTTCTCACTGCTTTCTTTTGGGATATAAATATCCATTATTAGAGAATAGTTATAATGTAAATTTGCCTCTAGCCCTGAAGTAAAATTAGAAAAAATGAACAATCCGTTGTTAGGATCGAATGCCGGGATTTTAGCTACGGGAGCTTTCTTCCCATTTATAGATTTAATATTGAAAGAAGTAGTAGTTCCAAATTGTACTGGCTGATGTGCATATTCTTTATTATAATTTAAAGGACGAAGCTGGCTACCCACACCTGTACTATATAAATTCTCTTTATCGAAATTCCAGTTTCCAGTAGTCGCTCTAATTGGCTTGGTATCTAAGTCTAATCCTTCGCAAATAGATTTTAATGCAGAAGTTGCAATATCTGATTCTACGCCGTCTACCCCGGCATTTTTCAATTTCTTGATCTCCTCAATATTATTAGAGGTAAACACCCAAACCTTTGCATTATTCTCGTGAACTTTAGCCAGAAAAGTTTTAAATTTTTCATTGGTTTCATCTAAAGCAAACGTATAATAAGTCTCAAAGATCACACAACCTAAAGCTACCATTTCTTGATACCAACTGTCATCATTCACATTTTCTGGTATTCCTCCAAAGTAGATGAATGAAGAATTTGGACAGTAACTTTTAAATTTCTTAGCCTCTTCTATAGAAGCTACAGCCGGGAGCATTCTCTTAGGATCCACATTAGAGTTTTGAAGCACCTTACACATGAGTTCATGGTTCGTTTTCTTAGTATCCAGATATAGATAAGCATCGTGCTTTTCGGCTAAAATCAGAGCCTCTTCCAAAGTTGCTATTTTAGTATTGGTAAACTGCCTTCCTTTCCAATCTCCAAAATCCAGTTGTAATAGTTCATCATATGTGGAAGAAACAACATAACCTTGTCCGCTACTTGCCCTATACATTGTTGGCTGATCATGGTATAAGACATACACATCATCTGAAGTTATATTAATATCGATCTCACAATATTTAACTCCCCTTTTAAATGCTTCTTCTATACTCAAAAGCGTGTTTTCAGGGTATATATCTGAATAACCTCTATGCCCTATTACTTGAAAATCGCAATCGGAATAATTGTAAGTGGGAATAGACTCTTGAGAGAATAATAATGGTATTCCAAGGAGAATATAAATTAAGGCTAACAGTCCCTTAGGGATCATAATTACTAATTTTGAACAATAATAATTTTATTAATCTAAATAAGATCATAAGTTGAATTTAATCAGACAAAAGATCTATTTAATCGATTAAATGCATGTTTGTTCTATATCAGAACAAACGGAAGAAAGAATAAATTCTTGTTTTAAACTATAGCTTACTAGCTTATAAATTATTCAAGAAATAAAATTAGTCCTTCTGTTTTTTGCCAGGGTTTGATAATCCTGCCCTACTCATTACACCCCAACTATTTTTCCCTCTTAGAAGATCCAGATTCCCCATTACTGCAGACCACATAATGACCGGATGATATATTATTGGCTCCAACAATGCAGTACCTATAAGCCTAAAAATATAGCTTGGCTTTTTATACTGTTGAAAAGAATATTCTTCGAAAAACAAAGCAGTCACAGAAAATAATATTGCAAAGCTATATACCGCTAAAAAGAAAGTTAAAAATATCTGCCAACTTACTTGTCCTAATATAAAGAGTATAATAAAAAATAAAATTCCTGTAAATTCTATAAGCGGCGCAAGCCATTCAAAAAAGAACCAAAATGGCGTGCTTAACATCCCTAGTATTTTATACTTTGGATTAAACATCATTTTTTTATGGATCCATAAAGTTTCTGCAGTTCCTCTAGTCCATCTGTTTCTTTGGCGTTTAAGAATTTCCCAGGTTTGCGGCACTTCTGTCCAGCATAAAGGATCTGGCACAAAGCCAACGGTGTATGGTACATTACGCTCTTGCATCATTCGGCGCATTCTTACCAATAATTCCATATCTTCTCCAACCGTGTTGGTATCATAACCGCCAGCTTCAATTACAATTTGCTTATCGAACATGCCAAAGGCACCAGAGATAAGTAACAACCCATCTACTCTAGACCACGCCATTCTTCCCATTAAAAATGCTCTGAAATATTCTAAGACTTGTACTCTTGCAACAAAAGAATCTGGTAATTTAACTTCTATAATTCTACCATCCTCTATAACGCAAGAATTAGCGACTCTAATAACTCCGCCAGAAGCAATCACTTTATTCCCGTTATTTAAAAATGGCTTAATTAGTTTAAGCATTGCATCATTTTCTAAAATACAATCTACATCAATACAACAAATCACACTATTTTGGCAAATATTAATCCCCGTATTTAAGGCATCAGCTTTACCTCCATTTTCTTTATCTACAACCGTAAGATTTTTGAATGCTTTATTCTTGGACTTATAAATACCTTTAATATCCTTTGTTTTCACGAAGTTGTGATAAAGAACATCCTTTTTTTCAAGTTCATATTCTGCAAAAAGCAATTCCATAGAATTATCGCTACTCCCGTCGTTTATAATTACAATTTCGAAAGAAGGGTAATTAATGGTTAATAAGGAACGAACATTTTCAACAATATTTAATCCCTCATTAAACGCAGGTGCTAAAATGGAAATGGCTGGGAGATTTAGAGACTGAAGGAGGGCTATATCATCTTCAAAATTATTTCTGCGCTTATAATCTCTAATTTCTTTAAGAGAATAGATTGCAGTAAATAAATAGCCACTGCAAATAATTGACCCATAAATCAAAAAAAGCCAACTTGCTATTTCGGTAAACTGACTTAAAACTGAACCCATTTATATCTCGAATCTCTTCTCTAACATGAACTGCGAATATATGAGTTCTTTCTTTTCTGGAAGAAAGCCTTGTTCTATATTATGATATTTTATTCTCAATTCCCAATCTGTGGTAGCTAATTGGTCTCCTATCTTCTTTAAATCCTCATAATTGCCTAGTTGTTCTACGGAATTTAAGATCTCTAATTTTATTATTCTGCTATTATCCTCAAAGTTAGGGATTATCAATTCTAGCAGTGCAATATGTTCCAAATTAGTAAGGGAAGTAACTGCCTCGCGCTTTAAAGTGTCGTTTTTAGATTTAAGAAAGGGAATCAATTTTGGAATGTTTTCGAATTGATTATACCTAGCAATCATTCTAATTGAAAATTCCACCACACTAGTTAGATCATGATATAACCATTGTGAAAAATCTGGCGCGGGACCTTTATAAAAATTCTTCAATGCATTTTCTATATAAATTTGCTGCCATGTGGTTAAAGGCCTCACTGTTTTATCCAGAAATTTTAAAGGTTGTTCTTCTGCTAGCTTCAGAAAATATAGTTGAGATTGTTGTCTAACCTCATTTCGAGACTCGTTTAGATAAGCTTCAATTCTATGGTTTGGAACTTCAATACAAAGCTCAGATAATGTGTTTATTGCTCTAGCAGTAGTAAACCAGCACCCATCCTCTAGATCTAACAAAGTGAATTCTACCAGACCTAATTTATTGTATAATGTTTCCAAATCTTTTGCAGATTCTCCTTTAAGATTCTCATGAAAATGGAGTATTTCTTTTATAGTAACCTTGATTTCTAAAGAAGTCTTTAAATGATTCTCTTTAAAATTTTTAATCTCTAATATCTTATCAAAATCTTCATCAAACAAATAGGAATTCAAAAAATCTATTAACAATGATTGTTGCTTGCTCTTTTTTTCATTTCTGTAGATCTTAAAAATCCTAATCCAAATAATAGAAATAAAAAATATGATGGCTAATGACAGAAAAAAAAGCGCAAAAACTATATTCAATTTCATAATCCACGGCAAGGACTCCAGGTCCAAATGGAAATTGAATGTATCAAAATTAACCATAAGAAAGTGATAGATTATAAGTAGGGTAATCTAAAAAATCATCAATTAGTAATTTTCAGTAAGCTCCTAATTCTTACTCAGTAAACGTTTTACTCTTAAAGATAACTCATTTGGGCTAAAAGGTTTTGTTATAAAGTCGTCTACACCCATGTTAAATGCATCCATGATTATATTTTCCTGGGTTGAAGTAGATAAAACAATTATAGGTGTATTGGGAGTGTTTTTCTTGATGTAACTTATTAATTCATTTCCAGTAACAAATGGCAACATAAGATCTGTCAATATCAAATCGAATTCATCATCTTTCAATAACTTCATAGCTTCTCTACCATCGTGTGCTACCATCACATTATTGCCGTCCTTAGTAAGTTTAAACTCCAAAGATTTAATTACCATTGGATTATCTTCTATCACCAAAATTTTCTTCATCATCTCAAGTTCAATTCGGGAAAGTCGTTAATTAATTGCTTATTGATTTTTGCAAATTCTAAATTGAGCTCTTCTATAAGTTTAGGCACATCCCTTTCATCAACTGCAGAATCTAATAAGCGGCAAATTCCTTTACCTTTCTTATTCTCGATCATATCAAAGGATGGTTTTATTCCATGTGCTATTTCCCGTATTCTAAGATAATCTTTTTGAGTTAAACCTTCATTTAAATTTTTTAATTCAGTATTTACTGAGGCACTAAAAACCTTTAATAATTCCATTATAAACTCTTCATCTCCCCCAGAGAGGTCATTTAAATAATTTAAAGAATAATAATCGTTTTTCTCTGGAGCTATTTCTATAGATTTCTCTAAAGTTTTCGTAATCTGTAAGATTGTAGTGGCAGCTATAAAAGGTTTCTTAATAATCCCTTCTGCATATGCTAAGACTCTTCTTTCTTGAACAATAGGAATTTCACCAGTGGTTATTATAACAGGTAAGGCTAGGCCTAATTCTTTTTTAATATAATCTGCTATTTGATAACCACTAATTGGAGTAGAATTTTCTTCTATTACCAGAAGATCTGCAGTACTGTTATTATTTAGCCATTGAATTACTTCTAATCCATCTTCGCAAATAACGACGCGCCATTCTTCTTCAAGAGAGAATTGAATAAAATTTTCTCGTTCTAATAAATTGCTTTCTACTAATATAACAGTTGCATAATCCTTTTGGGACGATTGTAGGTTTTTCATTGGGCGGGCGCTTAGGGGGCTTAAATTACCTTATCCAGATTTTTAAATTAATTCTAATACTCTCTGTATTTCTTTTTTAATATCCTTATTTCGGGATAAAAGTACAGATTTATCATGAGCTTCAATATGCTCAAGACTTAAAGATAAGTCTTTTAACATATAAAAACAGCAATTTAGCGAAGAACCTTTGAGTGCATGTGCTTTTTTTCTTACTGAAACTATATCCTCCTCTTCAATCGCTACATCTAATTTATTTGGAATATCAATTAAATTAGCTTTCACCATCTTCAATAATTCAGCATAACCTTGCTCATCACCTTCCAATTTTTCCATTAATTCTTCTTTGTCAAAATGAAGGCTTTTTGTAGCGATAGGAGTTGTTTCAATTTCTTTTTTTTATAGAGGTGGAAAGAAGATATTTTTTAAGAATATCACTTATAGTATTAAACACAACGGGCTTATTAACATAATCATCCATCCCAAATTCCTGACAACACTCTTTTTCTCCTTTAACTGTCCTAGCCGTTAAGGCAATAATTGGTAAATGCTGCCCTTCCTTTTCTAATTCTCGAATTTCTACTGTTGCTTCAAAACCACTTAAAATTGGCATTTGAACATCCATAAAAATAAGATCTATTTTTTCCGACTTAAAAATATCTACTGCTTCTTGACCATCATTTGCTTCTAAAATATTACAATTTGGCAGCGCTTTTTTAATGATCGTTTTAGCGAGAAATTTATTTACTGGATTATCTTCGGCAATAAGAATATTAAAAACAATGTCGGTTTCTTCAATTCTATGTACTACATCATTAAAAGTGGTCTCATTTTGAGGAGCCTTAATGTTTTTCAACATATTAAATAATTGATCTATTTGAATAGGCTTGGTGATATTGAACTGAACTTTTAGGTCACGACAAGCTTGATGGATCTTTTCGTCATCTGCAGAACTATGTAAAAGGATGAGAGGTAGATCTTCTGAAGAAAAATTTAATTTTTTTCTTATATGCCCAATCAATTCTAAACCATTCATATATGGCATATTATAGTCTACAATGGCTAGATCAAAATCATTAGTATTCTCTAAGGCTTGAAGTGCTTCAATACCATTGGCCACCAAATGAGATTCTATATTCCCAATAGCAAGCATTTCTTTGAGAATCACCCTATTATTTAGATTATCGTCTATTACAAGTACTTTATTTATTTTTTTAGAATTTTCTTGCAGCGAGTTATCTCCTTCTTCTGTTTTAAATTTAATTTGAAACGAAAATTCACTTCCAACCTCTAATTCGCTGCTCAATTCCAGTTTACTATCCATTAGTCCAAGCAGTTTATTACTAATAGTGAGGCCTAAACCTGTTCCTCCATATTTTCTAGTAGTAGATGAATCTTCTTGATCAAAGGCGTTGAAGATCTTTTTTAGATTATTTGGAGCAATCCCAATACCAGTATCACGGATAATAAAAGTATAGATCATTTCATCTTCACTTCCTGTAACGGGCACAGCATCAATCTTAAGTTCTACTTCCCCTTTTTCGGTGAATTTTACGGCATTTCCTAAAAGGTTGGTAATTACCTGTCTTATTCTTACCCCGTCAGTATAAATAAATCTATTGATATCTGAAGAAATATTTAGAAGTACCTCCAAATCTTTTTCGTGAGCCTGATGTTTTATAATGTCTATTGTTTGACCACAAAGATCTAATAGATCGGTTTTTTCAATACTAATTTCTAATTTACCAGCTTCAATTTTAGAAAAATCCAAAATATCATTTATTAGATCCAGTAAAGAATTAGCTGAATTATAAACAGTACTCATGTATTGCTTTTGACTAGGATTGAGTTCGGTTTTCATTAACAGGTCTGTAAATCCTATTACACCATTTAATGGAGTTCTAATTTCGTGGCTCATATTGGCCAAAAACTCAGATTTGGATTTGTTCGCCATCTCTGCTTTCAACTTTGCATCGACTAACGAATTTTCCATTTTCTTTCTTTGGGTAATATCTTGGATCGTAGAAAGGATGATTTTCTTTCCAGCAGCATCCTTCAATTTCACGCCAGAAATTAAAACAGGGAACGAAGAACCTCCTTTTTTAAGAAATACAGTTTCACAGGCTTCTTTAGTTCCAACCTTTAGAAATTTTTCCAGTTTTTCTTGATTTCTCGCAAAACTCTCTTGTGCAACTAAATCCTTGAAATTATGAGATGTAAATTCCTCAAGACCATATCCAACAGATTTTAAAAGTGCTTTATTCGCATTCAAGAATTTTCCAGAATCTACTTCAATGACTCCAATTCCAATAGGAGAAAGTTCATATAAGGATCTAAATCTAGCTTCATTTTCAAGGATCAGTGCTTCGGCTAATTTTCGTTCGGTAATATCGCTTTGGGTTCCGGTCATTCTATGTGGATTACCAGAAGCGTCCCGCTCTATTATCTTTCCTCTATCCAAGATCCATTTGTAGGATCCATTTTTACAACGAACTCTTTTTTCTATATTATATTCTTTTGCTCTACCTTCAAAATAGTCCTTCAATGCCAAATCTGAGCCTTCTCTATCATCTGGATGAATTCTATTATCCCAATCCTTAATATCTGTTAAAGATTCTTCAGTGTTAAAGCCTAACATAATTTTTGCCTGATCAGACATATATTGTTTTCCCTCTGGAATATCCCAGTCCCAAAATCCATCTCCAGATCCTTCTAAGGCGAAATGCAAACGTTGTTCACTTTCCTTTAAATCGTCTTCTATATTTTTAATCAAAGAGATATCTGTAGCAATACCTAAAAAACCAATAAGTTTTCCTGAATTATTTTTAACAGCTGTTGTAACCAGCTGTACCGGGAACTTACTCCCATCCTTCCTTATATACGTCCATTCATGGGAATCAAATTTCCCCTGCATGGCATAATAGGTAAGTATTTCAAAATCAGTTAGGTTCTTTACATCTTGAGAATCAAATTTCGCTAAACGCTTAATAATCTCATCGGAATCATGAAACATTAAAATATTTTGCTTTTTTACTACTTCTTCAGAAGTGTAACCCAATAAGTTTACTGCACCTTTATTAAATTTTTTGATAACCCCATTTAAATCTGTTTCAATAATAGAAACCTGTGTAGTGGCATCCATCAATGTTTCTAGATCATTTAAACTGGTTTTTAAAGCTTCCTTAGCTTCTATACTCTCTGTGATATCATTTATCTGGGCAATAAAATATAGCGGAGTTCCATCTTGATCTCGCAGCAAGGAAACGCTGATTAGACCATGAACAATATTTCCGTTCTTATGGAGATATCTCTTTTCAGTTTTATAAGTTTTAATTTTATTTGAGAACAGATCCTGAAGATTTTCTAAATCTAGGATTCTATCGTCTGGATGAGTAAATTCAGTGAAATCTTTCTTTAAGAACTCTTTTTGGGTATATCCTAGCAATTTTGAAAGTATCCTGTTTACTTTAATCCATGTTCCATCTAAAGATATCATCGCCATTCCATTAGGAGAAAATTCGAATGCACTTTTAAATTGCAATGCATTCTCTGCAGCTCTCTTCTCCAATAATTTTCGGGAAGTAATGTCCTCTAGCTGAGATACAATAAGGTCTGTGCTTTCAGAATCTGTTCGAATAATTGAAGTGTTTACGTCACACCAGAGAATTTCCTTGCTTTTGTTATAATATCTTAATTCTAGTTTATAGCTATCTATTTCTCCAGTTAACAACTTTTCTCGGTAGGAATTTGCCACCCTTAGATCATCTGGATGAATAAGTTGCCGGAATGTTAATTTTGAAATGGCTTCAGCATCAGATTTTTTAAATCCGAAAATCTTATAGGACGCCGGATTAGCCATTAGAATCTTGTTTTTTGTATTTACCAAAACAATCCCAATAGGAGAACTCTGGAATACTTGCTCAAACCTATCTTTGTTTATTTGATATTCTATATCTCGCTTTCTATCTTTTTCTACATCTTGAAAAGCGCCATAAAGCCTTATACATTTACCATCTCTCATTTCGGGTTTTCCAAAAGCTCTAACCCAAATCTCATTTCCTTTTGCAGTTACCAATTCCAATTCTGTATCAAATGGAATTCCCTCGGTTACAGCTTTGGTAAATAATTCTGTAATTTGATCTCTACTTTCTCCTTCTTTATAAAAATTAATTGCTGTATCTAAATTTGGAATAAAGTCTTGAGGAACCTCATGAATATCTTTAGTCACCTTTGTCCAGATCAAAGTCTTTTTTTCAAGATCCATTTCCCAGCCTCCAGTTCTAGTAAGTTCATTTACTGCTTCAAAAATTTCCGTGAGTTTATTTAAATAATTATTTTCATCTAAAAAGCGTTTGTTTTTTTTATTCTCCTTCATAACATCTGTAAAAATTATTAAGATCTTAGGTGCAGCATCATTGTCTTCCTTAACAATCTTTGATCTTCCCTCTAAAAGAATAGTTTGCTTGTCCTTATTTTTGAATTTAAAGAATGATTCAAAATTGATATTAGGATTTGTGCTTTCCTTTAAAAGATGGAAAGTATTTATTGCTTCTGTATCTGCTGTTATCTCTTCTAATTCCTGAAAACTGCTTTTTTCAGCATGCTTATAACCCAGAGATTTCCAAAAAGAATCGCTTATCCATAAATTTTTGGGATCGTCTGTACTTCCATACCAAATACCATTAACCACATTTTCACTAATCCATTGAAATATTGTGGGATCATTCTTGAGAAGATCGTAAAATTCTAATTTATAATTCGGTTGGGGTATATGCATTAATAGGGATATTATAGGATTGTGTTGTGTTGTAAGCTGACTTATAAATTTATAAAGGTCCGAAAATAAGTATTAACCTTCAAGATTCAATCATTTAAAACTTTTATGTTCATGCTTTTTTAAAGGAACAATTAAAAAATAAAATTGACCATTAAATCGGTTTCAAGGGGGAAATCAATATAGCAAAAAAAAGTAAACCTTTACTACCTCATTAAAATTCGTTTCTAAGAAAAAAGATATCTTTGTTTTAATGAGAAACTCCAGAATATCCAAGAGCTGTAATTAATATGATAAAATTATATAGAAGGACCTCTAGGCTTATTCTGGTACTATTACAACTAGCATTTGTTACAGCTATTTTTTATGATGTTCTAAATGAATTTTCTGTTTTAGTATTTATTGGAATTATTGGTTTTCTTGCCTTATTTAGTTTGGTTAAAATGGCTCATGAATCTCATGAAAAACCTACAAAAAGTTGCATCCTTATCTTATTTGTAACTCTAGGAGCCCTATTTACATTTATAATAAATTTGAAATTAGATACCGGGCCTGTTATAGCAGCTGCTTTTATAGGAACTCTTGCCTCCTTTACTTCAACCTTTTTTAGAAACAAAGAAAATAAAATAATCAAAGAGATCCCACCTGCAATTTATTGTGGGACATTTGTAGGGATGACCTCTGCGAATATTGGTGCTGCATATTGGTTTATAATTCTATCTAGTTTTATTGCCGGAATTTTATTTGTGCTTGCAACAAATACATTTGTTGGAGTTGGAGGTAAATTAGGAACCCTTGCATTTGGAGGCGTTGCATTTGTTTTTTTATTAAGTCTAATAATACGCTAATAATGGAAACTGCAATAATCTTAATAACATCTATACTCGGAGTTGTTTTGACCTTTTACGTTAGCACTAAAATGGAGCATGGAGCAGTGAGAGCCTCTGCAGGTCTATCCTTAACAGTAGGCATATTCTTTTATTTGTTTCCAGCAATACTTTCTCCTTATCTCATTCACAATATACCTTTGGCCTTTATGGGAGCATCATTTGTTGGTATGGTTTCAGAAAAAATAATTCATAACTATTTGGTACTTGCACTTGCAGGAATCATGTTTTCTATTCTATATTTAAATACAGGAAGTTATTTTGAAGGATTTGGGGGAGCTTTAGGAACTACCGCTTCTATAAGCGTAATTGTAATAATGGGAATTGGCCTTCTTCATAAAAGATTCAAAAAAATCACAAAGTCAAGTAAGTGATATTTAAAAAAGTTAGAAATGAGTATTGAAAAAGCGTATAATTCTTGGGCTTCCAGATATGATGACATGCAAAATAAAACTCGGATCTTGAGAAATTAGTAGGAAAAGAAATATTTGAGAATTCCTATTATCAAAACATTTTAGAATTAGGCTTTGGTACCGGTAAAAACACCCAATGGTTGATTGAAAAATGCGATTCTCTGATCGCTTTAGATTTTTCTGAAGAAATGATGAAGATGGCAAAGCAAAAGAGCACTTCTAATATAGTCACTTTTAAAAAACAAGATCTCTCAAAAGACTGGAGACTAGTTCCTAAAAGCATAGATCTAATAACCTGCAGTTTAGCCCTAGAACATATTAAAGACCTTAATCTAATTTTTGAAAAAGCTCCAAAGGTTTTAAAAAGGGAGGGACAATTTTATATTTGTGAATTTATTTTCAAAAAAATATCTGAATAAAGAAATTTACTTTCTAGAGACCAAACTTTGTTCTAATAACAACAAATTATTCAGTTTACATTTCTCTAAAACACTTATCCCGAAGTTCGTATGGTATTTATGAGTGCTTAGGAAATCTATATTTAGAGTTTTCCATTCTTCATCTGTAAAATTCATACCCAAAAAGTAGCTCCACTCTTTTCTAAGTAAAGAAATATTTTGGAAGTAATTAGCTGCAGAAAGATGCGCAAAATCAGCATCACAAATAATTTTCTCTAGAATGCTTTCGGGTTGCTGCGGCATTCTTGTTGCCGAGATGCATTTTAATACAGATGGAAGGTAATCGTTATTGTAATTTCTCTGCACTAAAAATTCTTCAGCAATATCCATACTTATCTCTTCATGCCCTTTATAAATTCGCGAATATCCTGTATCCTGAAATAGTGCTGAAATTGCTAATATTTCCTTTTCTTCAGCAATTATGCTTTCTGATTCTGCAAGTAATAATACATTTTTATAGACTTCTAATGTATGCTGTAAATCATGAAACTGATAATTAGAACATATACTATTGGAAAGGATAGTTTCGCAATACATTCTAACTTCATTGATTATTTTAGACATCGCGGTTTTAAATTTTGCTAAAATTTATATTTAAATCCCAGTAGATATTCTCCATTCCCAGAACTCATAGTTAATTCCATATGCTCTTGCTGATAAGGCGTTGTAAACAAATAAGTACTGCCAATTCCAACTGTCGCTCCAGCCAAAATATCCCAGCCATCATGTTTTTGTGCGTTAATCCTACTGAATGCTGTAAACCCCGCGGCAGCATACATGGGAATACTGTATTTAAACCCATATCTTCTATGAATAAAGGAGGCTCCTTGAAAAGTTGTAGAAGTATGGCCAGATGGAAAAGCATTATCTCCATTATTATAAGGTCTGGGTTTATTTAGAGCTATTTTTAATCCAAAAGTTGCTGTTTGATTCACTAAAAATGCTTTTGTGAATTGCCAACTCCCTTTCTTATCTTTTAAAACTAATGTGCTTGTAAAAGCTGCAGCTGGTACTGCAAATAAAAGAACATCTCCTGCAGTTTCAATCGTTTCGTTTTGTGCAAAAGTACTTGGAAATATTAAACATATAAAAGCAAAAATTAAGACTACATTTCTATAAGACTTTAACATAGGATGTGATTTCTAAATAATTTAACTGTATATCCGTTTAATGTCCACTCGCTGTAATGCTTGCTATTACTAACCTATCGAACAACTTATCTCCAAAATACCTCCGATTAAGCTTGTATACAAACTCATTGAGGTATAATTGCAGATATTTTTTCTTAATCTTATGATAGGTGCCCACAAAATTCCTTTTGGCATTGCTTATAGCTATATGTACCCATTTTAGGGTTTCTTTGGTGGTCTTTTCACTTGATTTTTCAGTAATATGTAGCTCTACGTAATCTGCTATATCAACGTAGGATGTGCTTTGGTCGGAAAAGATGATAATGTGTTCATCACCAATTGCGCTTTTTAGAGTATTGTTGATTTCATCGGCCTCGTGGTTAACAAGGACTTTTGCCTTAAAATACCTGCAATGACGCTCCACTTTCCCTGTTTTTATATCTTCCAAGACAGTGCTCTCGGCCAGAACCATAACGTTGGATTTGGTCTTGCTGCCACGACCGGCCTTTTGGGTTTGGTGATCGTTTTGGCTCGCCTCAATGGTGAAATAACCTTCATCCATCTCGATCATTCCCTCCAACGTATAGCGGTCATCTCGCTGCCCCATGGCTTTGCGTAGTTTGTGCACCATTGCCCAAACCGGCTCATAGCGCTTTAGGCCCAGCTGCCGCTGTATTTCCTTGCTGGAAAAACCTTTCTTTGTCGTGCTCAAAAGAAAGATGGTCTTATACCAACTCATAAAAGATAATTTGGAGCTTTCCATAATTGTTCCACTTCGCAAGGACATCCTCGCCTTACAGGATTTGCACTGGTAACTCCATTTGTTTTTGAGCCAATAATGATCTATTGATCCACAGCTATGACAGACAACTCCTTCCTTATCACGTTGCTCTTTGAAATGTAGGCGGCAGCACTCCTCATCGGTAAAATGAACTCCGAAAGAAAATATATCCATATCCAATCAATTTAAATTCAATCAAATATAGGAATATTTCCACTAATTAGGAATGTTTACGGACATACAGTTAATTTAATAATTCGAATGGTAGTGTATATAAACTGTTCATATAAAAATGCCGAGATTTAAAATCCTTCTCGGCATTCCAATAATCACTTAACAACTAAATATTAATCTTCATCCTCATCAACTACATCCTTTTTCGTGATTTTTCCTTCCATAGTCATGAACACTTCCATTACAGACTTTCCTTTTTCTATCTCAAACTCATAAAATGTACCAGCTTCGGTTTCAGAAATTTCGGCTTCTTCAATTTCATAACCTGGGAATTCTGTCATTAAGGAATTATAAATATTCTTGGGAATATCTTTTTCACTAAGCTCATGCTCTGTCTCTTTCCAAGTTCCATCTTCCAAAAAGTTTGCAGAATATTCTACTTTATTCATTCTAAACTCCGCCTCCCATTCAGTCTCTGATTCTTTTTCCCAATCTACAGAATAAGCTGTAGGGAATTTTTTCTGAAATGCTTCTTTCACTTTTTTCGGAACTATATCTCCTTGAACAGTTCCAAAAGCAAATAAACCTATACTTAATAAAACGCTTAAAAATGCTTTTATAATTTTCATCCTCTTAATTTTAAATTTAAATCTAGCATAAAAGTAAAGCTGAAATCTAAAGAGAGGTTAAAGTAATTCTAAATTAAATCTACTATTTGAAAGATTTAAAAATTATACTAAAAATATGTGTTTTTTCTTGAAATTGATATGAGATTTTAAAACCATATAGATCGCATATTTTTTTAACAATCGATAGACCCAAACCTGTAGACTGGTTACTTTTAGATTCTCTATAAAATCTATTGAAAAGTTTCTCCGGATTCTCAATTGACTTTTCTCCAAAATTAGAAATCATCAAAGAATTTTGAAAACAAAAAATCAAAATATTCTCCTTTTTTGCGCCATGCTTCACTGCATTAGAAATCAAATTATTGCAAAGCACCTCAGCTAAATAAGGATCCATAGAAACGTTTAAGCTTTGCTTATCTTTAAAAATAATTTCTACATTAAATAATTCCCTAAAATTCAAAATACTCTTTTCAATACGCTCTGAAATATCTATCTCAGCAATGTTGCTAAATTGATTATTTTCAATTTTTGTAAGAAGTATTAATCCTTTGTTTAGTTGTTTAAGTCTTTGAATATCTTGCTGTAAGGAAGAAAACAGTAAATATTGATTTTCGTCTATTGCATTTGTATTAATTATGTTTTCAATTTTAGCTTGCATGATAGCCAAAGGCGTTTGTGACTCATGTGAAACATCTTCTGTAAACTGTTTCAAGTTTTGATAATCATCCCGGACTTTATTGGTAAGTAAAGAAACTTCTGTACTTAATTCCTGAAATTCTATAATATTGCTCTCAACTAAGACGATTGCACTTTCAGACTTCACCGAAAAAGCTTTCATTGCTTCTAGATTTTTGAAGAAAGGGATCCATACTTTTCTATTGCCCTCTACATTAAAATAAAACAGAAATAAAAATGCAAGCAGGATTATTATAAAATAAGAAACATCTATAGCTATAAGTATGTCTTTAGATTCCACAACCAGATTCCTGACAGTTATTCTATAGAACTTTCCGTTTATATTTTTGAAAGAAGATAGTTCTCTGAAAACCTCATCCTCATTTTGAGAAGGATCATAAATCAAAGTATCTTTTAAAAAGTCCTTTTTTAATTCTGAAATTTCAACAACTTCTATAACGGGTGATAAAGAAAAAGGTGAGTTGTTCTTTTTGAGCGAACTCTCTATCCTTGCTCCTGTAGAGAAAAGTTCCTCCTCTACTTCGTCTTGCAATAAATTTTTAGTGTAAAAATATAAAGCTATTGTACTAACTATCATTAAAATCCCACTTATAATAAGGAATATTTTAGAAGCTTTTCTCAAAAGCTTTACGGGTTTTTGTTTTTTAGACAAACTAGTAGTTTATAAATTTATATCCACTCCCATAAGTCGTCTTGATATACTTTGCAGTTTCTCCCGTCATCTTTTTTCGAAGGTTATTAATATGTACATAAATAAAATCAAAATTATCTATAAGATCACTGTCGTCTCCCCAAAGATGTTCTGCAATTATTTCCTTTGAAAGTACCCTCCCTTGATTGGTTACAAAAAATACCAAAAGATCATATTCCTTTCTGGTTAGTGAAAGAGGCACATCGTCAATATAGGCCGTACGAGATTTCGTGTTTATTTTGATCTCATTGAACTCTATAGTTTCGTCTCCACCAAATTTCCCTCTTCTTAATACCGCTTTGATCCTCGAATTCAATTCGGCTAAATGAAAAGGTTTAGTAAGGTAATCGTCTGCCCCAAGGTCTAAGCCTTCCAATTTGTCATCTAATGAATTGTTAGCTGAAATAATAATTACCCCAGCGCTCTTCTTGTGTTTTTTTAATGCTTTTAATACTTCTAAGCCACTTCCTGTAATTAGATTGATATCCAATATAATTATATCGTAATCATATAGCGATACCTTCTCAAGAGCTTCATCAAAATCTGAAGCTACTTCACAAATATTGGCATCCTTTTCTAAATAAGTAACTATAGATTGTTGCAGATCCAATTCGTCTTCAGCTATTAAAAATTTCATGTTAGATGTTTTTCGGCAATTAGTTTATTATAAGTTTAGTTGAAGTATTAAAATTACTTTTTAAATTCCTTCATTATATCTTCCATCATCTCCACTTGTATTTGTTGAATATTCAACAATTCTTGTTGTTGATGAATTATTAAATGATCTATTTTTTCATGCAAAGTCCTTATCTCCAGTTCTGCCTTTAAATTGATCATATAATCTTGTTTCGCGCGTTCCCTATCTTTTTCTTCTTGTCTATTTTGGCTCATCATAATAACCGGAGCTTGCAATGCAGCCAAGCATGACAAAATAAGATTTAAGAGAATAAATGGATAAGGATCGAAAGCTTTGGTTGCTAAAAAAATGATATTAATGATCATCCACACCAAAATAAAAAATCCGAATATCATTATAAACCTCCAACTCCCTCCAAAAGTTGCCACTTTATCTGCTAGACGTTGACCATAAGAACTTTTGGTATTATTATCACTTAAAAGATTCGCACTAATTAATTCCTGATTTTCTATACTCTGTAATACATCTCTTTCCAGAGTAGATAATTCGCCAGCTTCTTTTAATAAAATATTTTCCAAATATTTTTGTCTATACCTATTTAATTCAGAAATGGAAAGTATCTGGTTTCTTGTAAATTTCGGATGTTCTAATTTTATAAATTCAAAAATAGCCTTACGAATGGTAATGGCTGTAATTTTTTCACTTAAAGGAAAATCTGAATTTGAAATGTTACTTTTAAACGTTTCCAAGTTTCTTAATTTAAGATTTGAAAGCCATATTTTGAAATTGCATCAACTTGACATTTATTCTTTAATAAGTTTCAAGATTGTAGGCAATACAATTAACAATAAAGGTAATGCAAACACCAATCCCCCAATCACTGCAATGGCTATAGGTTGATGCAGTTGTGCTCCTGCTCCAATTCCCAGTGCCAATGGCGTTAAGGCCATAATTGCCGCAAATGCTGTCATTAATTTAGGTCTTAATCTGGCTGCTATAGCATATTCTATCTTTTCCAGATGAGTCATAGAGCCATCATTATCCTGATATTGTCTATAAGTAAAGATGGCATTTTCCCCTATAATTCCAACGATCATTATTATACCGGTATAACTTCCAACATTTAATGGAGTTCCCGTTAAATATAAACTCAACAAACAACCTGCAACTCCAAAAATGGCGATGCTTATAATTGCTAATGCAATTTTAATTCTTCTGAATAAAAACAAAATAACAATAAAGACTAATAGAATTGCAGAGATCAAGATCATCATCAATTCTTTGAAAGCTTTTTGCTGTTCTTGATAAGCGCCTCCATATTCTATTGTATATCCTGAGGGTAGACTCACATTTTTGGTAAGTGCAGACTGAATTTCCTTTAAGGTAGAACCCAGGTCTCGATTATCCAATCGTGCTGTTACTACTCCCATAGATTTTTGATTCTCCCTATTGATCTCTGCCACCCCTTTACCTACCTCGATACTTGCAACGTTATTTATGGGAACACTCGCTCCATCAGGTAAAAGAATAGCTGTATTCTTAATATCTGCTATAGAAGTTTTGTAAGCATCTGGATAAATTAGCCTTATATCTACAATTTGTTCCCTATCTAACATTGTGCTAACCACAGTACCTTCTATTTGGGTTTGAAGCTGAAGTTGAAAATCTGCTGGTGTCATTCCATATTGAGCCAAAACCGGCACATTTGGAATTATAGACAAGGTAGGGCCTGCCACCACAATTCCATCGAACACATCGGCAGTTCCAGAAACTTTTTCAATCTCTGTGGCAACCTCCATAGAAATAGCTTCTATTTTTTTTACATCGTTTCCAAAAACCTTAACTTCTATAGGTTGCACAGAGCTCATGAGATCTCCCAACATATCTCCAATTACCTGCCCGAAATCTACCGAGAATTGCGGCACCGCAGCTTCTACTCTTTTCCGAATTTCATCGGAAACCTCATCTGTAGTAGCATTTCTTTTGTCCTTGAGCTTAATTAGATAATCTCCACTATTAGGTTCAGTAATAAAAAAGCCCATTTGTGTTCCTAATCTTGCAGAATAAGCTTCTACCTCTGGCTGGGTATCTAAAATCCGGTTTAATACCTGAAGCATTCTATCGGTTTCTTCTAAAGTAGTCCCTGCCGGACTATTATAATCCAATACTATACTACCTTCATCCATTTCGGGCAAAAAGCCTGATGGTAAATTTGAAGGAATTATTACTAGAATTCCTATACAAATAACTAGAAAAGAAATTCCAATTATAGGTCTATTTAAAACACTATGTATCCACTTGGTTTTCGGTTCGTATTTTCTTTCTTTAGATTTTTTACCTGCAAATAAAATAGAGAATACAGGAACTATCAACCAGGTGACTACAAAAGATGAAGCCAAGGCGATGATCATACTAAATGCCATTACCTGAAAATATGTCCCAGCAACCCCCGTCATTAAAACAAAAGGAATAAAAATCACCAAAGTACTTAAAGAGGAACCTAGCATAGCAGGGAAAAGATGTTGAATAGCCTCATGAGCCACCCAGGAAATTGGTTGATCGGGATTTTCTTCTCGTAATTTATGGATTTGTTCTATAATAATAACCACATCATCTATCATGAGCCCAATTGCGGCTGCAACTGCTCCCAGTGTCATAATATTAAAAGTGTAGTTTACCGCGTCTAAAACAATTAAAGTAAGAGAAAGTGAAACCGGGATAGTAAATAAAACTACCATACTTGCCGAAAATGACCTCAGAAAAAAAATTACTACCAATAATGCCAGTACCAATCCAATTAGAAGTACATCCTGAATGCTTTTGATACTCGTATTTACAAAATCTGCTTGCTTGTAATAAGGTTTTAGTACCACCCCTTTTGGTAAGGTTTTAGAAAGCTCGGTAACTTTTTGTTCTATACTCGTATTTACATCTATTAAATTTGCGTTGGGTTGTTTTATAACTGCAATGATGGGAACATTCTTTCCATTAGCTAGAATTTTCACATACTCCTTAACCTCACTTATTTTAATATCTGCAACATCTTTTAAGCGTATTAATCTAGTGGGACTATTAATAATTACCAAAGACTGAAGATCTTCCAGATCGTCTACAGCATTATCGGTTAATGTAAGGTACATGCGGTTATAATCTGTTATATAACCATTAGACTGTAATATGTTGGAATTCACAATGGCATCCTTTATAGATGTAATGGAAATTCCCGAAGATTTAATAATATCTGGTTTTAAAACAATTTGGTATTCCTTATCCTTCCCTCCTATAACTGCAATATCTGACACTCCCGGAGTGGCTGCCAAATAAGGTTTAATTTGATATTTCGCTATCTTCTTAAGATCTACTTGAGATAAGTTATCTCCCTCCAAAGAATACCCCATAATAGGCAAGATTGAAGGATTCATTTTTTCTACTGAAAAAACCGTATTAGGAAGAATGCTCCCTTGAGATTGATTTATAAAAGATTCTATCTGGGCTTTAGCGGTGTTTATATCGGTATTCCAATCTAAAAATACCGATATCTCACAGCTCCCTCTGGAGGTTGTGCTTCTAATATATTGTAAGCCTTCAGTCCTACGAATAATGTTTTCTAGCGGAATGGTAACTGTGGTTAGCATTTTATCTACAGGTTGCTGCCCGGCATCTGCAATCACCTTTATTTTTGGAAAGGTTATATCTGGAAAAAGTCCTGTTTTTAAATTCGAATAAGAAAAAATCCCACCTGCTATCAATAAGATTGCAATTGCTAAAAGCGGAAATTTATATTTAGAATGAAGATCTTTCATTAGTTGGATTTACTAACAATGGTGGAATCCTGCATTTGATAAGCTCCCTCTGTAATAATAACATCTTTCACTTTTAGCGATCCAGGTTCTACTTGCACTAAAGAATCATTTCTTAACAATGGAATAACCGATTGCTTTATGGCCAAAGAGTCTTGAACCACCTTCATTACCCAATATTCTGTGAGCAACTCATTGGTTTGTAAAGCAGATTTTGGAATACTTAAGGCATTTGCAGCTTCTCTATAAACCGTTCTCACCTGTAAATTCAAATTTTCTGGCAGATCTGAATCTGGCAATGCTATTAAAAATATTTGAGATTGTGCCACAGGATCTATAGTTGGTAAAATTCCTGTGATTTTAGCCATTATAGTTTCTTCATTTTGAAGTATAATTTCACAAAGTGTCCCTATGCTCACAAAACCTTCATATTCATAAGGCACATTTACCTGAATTACTAAAGATTTAGGTTGCACTACCGAAGCTAAAATATCTCCCTCTGCAATATAATCGTTCGATGTTATGTTCAATACTGAAACAATCCCAGAAACATTACTACGTATAACTATCGGACTAATAAATTTAGAAAGAGAACTATCTATTTTTACAGCATCTTTCAGGGCATCCTGCTCTTTGGTTCTTAGACTCGCAAATAGTTGGTCTTTGCTAATTCTGTCCCCAATATTAAAATTCATCCGGGAGATATAGCCTGTAACATTAGACCGTATATTCTCTTTTTTCTGATACTTCGTAATCCCATTAAAAGTTAGATATTCCTCGATATCGGCTTGTTGCACCAAAGTAGTTTCCACTGTAATTGCAGCTTTTTTTTCTGAAGCGGTTTCAACTTTATTGTTGCATGCCAAAAAATCATGATTAAAACAGGGATATAAAAGCTCTTTATTAATTTGCTAGTCATTTTTTACCAGTTTATATAATTATACTGACTTTGTAAGAGCCAGTTATTGGTTTGCATTTGCAATTCCGCATAGACATTCTGCTTATAGTTTTGGACAACATTTAAATAATCTACAATCGATATTTGACCTTGTACCAATTTTCCTTTATAGATCTCTAGAATGTTTTGCTGCTTCTTCAATTGAACCTCCAGCATCATTTTATTTTCACGAAGTGCATTCATTTGCTGTTCTATATTCTTTAAATTATTATCCAACTGAACTTCTGCATTTTGCTTATAAAAATTTAAATTATCCTGTTTTAATTGAGATTGAAGGGAATTGACCTTTCGCTGATTTCCATCATAAATGGGAATAGCTAAACGCAAACCGGCACTAACTCCAACTTTATGGTCAATATTATTAAGTTCTACCGCATTTAATCCGCCATTAGCATAAACACCAACTTGCGGCTTATACTGATTTTCAAAAACTCCTTGATCTGCCTCTAATTGTAGGCTATCATTTTCAAAGCGTTTTTCATAGAATTTTTTAATCGGGGATTTAAGTTGTTCAAAATCGGGTATTGTCAACTCATCCACCGCCTCTGCTGGAAGGCCGCTCAAAGTGAATAACTGAATTATAGCAGAATTAAAATCACTTTTCAATTGTTGCAATTCTAACTTTTTTCCTTCAATATCCAGTTGTAGTAACAAATAGTCACTCTCCATCAAAACTCCTTTTTTAACTAACAATTCCAACACTTTCAATCTCGTATCCAAGTCTTTTAATAATTCTCGGGTAAAATTTTCTTGTAGCTGAAGTTGATATGCAATTATATAAGCTTCAGAAATATTTCTTATTAGGTTGTGTGAGAATTCTTCTGAAGAAAGCTCCAAAGAATTGTTACTTATTTTATTCTGAAAAAGCAGATTGTTTAGAACAGATTGATTAAAAAGATTTTTTGTGATATTGATCTGTGAAGAATAAAGACCACCATTGGTAATTCCTACATCGTAACCAAATGCATTCGAAGTTGGTGTTGTGGTAATCGATATTGCTCTGCCATTGCTATTAAAATAAGGAGCCACCAACACTTCAGAAGTACTATTAATTTGAAATCCTTTATTCTGGGCTATAATAAGTTTATTCTGAAGTTCTCCAATAGATTGAAGATTTCTATTTTCCAGTAAATTCGGGGAAGTTTTTTTAGCCTGTTCTATAAAGAATTCTAAATTATGAGTCTCTTGTGCACTTATAAAAGCATGAATAAATAAGACTAGCGCTATCGTTATAAGCTTTTTCAACATTTAAACATCTTAATAGATTAAAAAAGTGTTGAAATATTAAATTAAAAGATGGAACGCTACTCAATTATAGTCCATAAGGAAAAGAATTAAAATAGTCACCTAAAATAAATTCTTCTCCTATTGTGGGCTAAAAATTTAACCTCTAATCTATAATCAACTTAATAAAATTAAGCTTGAAATCTAAAGATATTATAAAGCAGATAAGTAAAAATATTTGAGAATTCATTAAATAATAAGTCGGACATCTCCAAGTTCTTGAACTTGAAATTCAAATTTTTCACTTGGTGCGCCAATAAACATAAAATTGGTTGGGATCTTCCATCGTTTAGAAAGCTCCTGTATCTTTTCTGGCCCGAAACTTCCAGGCTCTATAATAAACTCGATATGTATATCTGGATAAGCTCTGTCTAAAACTTCAATATCTGTCTTAAGACCCTCTGGAACTTTCATGTCCGTCTTCAAAACTGAAACAATTTTTAATCTTCTTGTAGATTCATTTTTCTTAATATAGAGCATTACATTATTTAGGTTCTCTACATTATCATGAATAGTAAAAAACACAAATTGCTGCCCGCTGATCTCTGCTAACTTCTGCTTTGCTTTCTTGTTAAGCCTATTAAAAAATTTATTGTTTTTTGGAAAAATATAAGTGCTAACAATTAGGAAACCTCGCAGGATATAGCTGTAATACAACATAAAAAACACCACAAACAAAGTAGGTATCAAGTATTCTAAAAAGATTAACACGTAAGGAGGATTTAATACGATATTACCGATAATTGCAGCGAAAACGGCAACTATTGCAATAATTAATGCAAGCCAACTGGCTCGCTCTGGTCTTGGAAGTCGCTCTCTTTTAACTTTTAGAAGAAAGTTTCCTATACCAAACAACACCATTACAGATAAGAAGGCGATAGTATATACCCCAGCTAATTTAGCCAATTCCCCTCCAGTGACCAATAAAATGGAAGTACATAACACAAAGAATAAGATATAAATAAGATAAGAACTTTTACTTTTGTTCTTCTTCAATAAGATGCTAGGCAGAATTCTATCTAAAGCCATACGCTCCATAAGTCCTCCCACTCCAACAAATGAGGTTAAAACAGCTCCACTCAAAACCAGCGTAGCATCTATACCTACTGTAAGAGATAACCAGCTTCCTCCAGATATGTTGCCCAGAAAAGATAGCAAGGCTTCCTGGTTGTTATTTACAACTTCCATTGGGATCAAGGCCAAGGCTAAAAATGCTATAAGCGGATTAAATATGCTAACTACAATCCACATATTCCTTAAAGTTTTGGGAAACACTCCGGGCTTTTGTTCCTCTACAAAATTGGCAGAACTCTCAAATCCACTAATACCAAGCATCGCTGCAGAGAAACCAAAGAATAGAGCTTGTACAATTCCTCCTTCAACTGGCATATGGAAGTTATTAATGAGTGTTTCAAAGCCGTTATTAAAGAAATAATACAGACAAAACCCACATAATAATGTAAGAGATACTAAATGAAAAAGAAATATGGCAATAGCTACTTTGGAAGATTCTCCAATTCCAATAATTACCAAGCCCATAAAAAGAAATAAAAGCCCGATGGTTACAGGTAAAATTGGAATCTGGTTCCAAATACTATAGGCGTATTTCACGGCTTCACTTGCAGAAATCACAGCAGTAGCCATGTATGATAGCACAGTTAGCGCAGCAGCCAATGAAGCCGTAGATTTCTTTGTTGTATTTAATAGGGCATTATAGGCACCGCCATTTAAAGGTAATGCTCCCACTACTTCTCCATAAATTTTTCTGAAAAGAAATAAAACTCCAGCTACCATTAACAATGATATCCACGCATATTGACCTGCATAAAATATTGCTAAAGCAGAGACATAAAGACAAGAAGAACTTATATCGTTACCACAGATTGCAGTAGCTTCCAACTCATTTAATTTTTGACGCATAGTAAAATTTCTTACTCAAAATTAAATTTTAAAACTAAAGAAAATATAAAGTTTTGGTATAAAAATCAACTTAAATATCTTTCTTAAAGTTAGAATTTAATTTCTTCACTAATACCTCACTTTAGATTCAGTTTAGATTTATTCCATACATTTGTTAACAATTCTAGAGAAAACCATCCAATCCATATTTAATGCCTGAAGCACTTACTGTAATTGTACCTCTTTACAACGAAGAGGAAAACCTGAAACGTGTAGAAAAAGAACTTTCTGAGTATATAAAAATTGCACATGTTCCTACACAAGTCTTATTTGTAAATGATGGTTCTAGGGATAATAGTCAGAAAATAATAGAGGATATTTGTAACTCTAATCCGGATTTCAAATTTATTAGTTTCGTAAAAAATTGCGGATTAAGCGCTGCAATTAAAGCCGGATTCGATCATGTTGAAACATCCTTAACCGGGTATATAGATTCCGATCTTCAAACAGACCCAATGGATTTCAACCTTTTATTAGACAATCTGGATGGTTACGATTTAGTCACGGGTTATCGCAACAATAGGAAGGACTCTTTTGTGAAAAACATGTCTTCTACTATCGCAAATGGGATTCGTAGAACATTTACAAATGATGGTATGGATGATACGGGTTGTCCTTTAAAAGTTATTAAAACCGATTATGCCAAGCGAATTCCTATGTTTAGGGGATTACACCGATTTTTACCTGCTATGATCCTGCTCCAGCATGGGAAGATAAAACAAGTACCAATAAAGCATTTTCCAAGAATGGCCGGAACTGCTCATTTTGGAGTTTGGAATAGATTATTGGGCCCCTTAATGGATTGCTTCGCTTATGTTTGGATGAAGAAGAAATATATTAATTATACGGTAGGTAAAAAAGGATGAGCACTTGGTTAGTTTATACTGTTGGTTTTTTAGCTCAGCTACTTTTTTCTGGCCGATCTGTTTTTCAATGGATCTTATCTGAAAAAAGCAAAAAGGTATTAACCCCTTCCCTATTTTGGAAAATGAGTTTGGTAGCTTCTTTCTTGATGTTCTTCTATGGATATTTAAGAAGTGATTTTGCTATCATGCTAGGACAAACGCTTACCTACTTCATTTATATTCGCAACCTTCAGTTACAAGGAGAATGGCTTAAATTTCATAAGTATCTAAGAATTTTACTTTGGATATTCCCTGTTTTGATTGTGATTCTTGGATATAATAACAACATCTACGATGTAGACAGATTATTTAAAAACGAAGCCATCCCTTTTTGGCTATTAATGTTAGGCATTGTATCGCAGTTAGTATTCACTCTAAGATTCATCTACCAATGGATCTATTCAGAAAAACAAAAAGAATCAATATTACCCTTAGGGTTTTGGCTGCTTAGTTTTGCAGGATCCTCCTTAATTATAGTCTATTCTATATTTAGAGTAGATCCTGTTCTTTTTGCAGGGCATGCCTTTGGAATTATTATGTATGCACGTAACATGGTAATTCTCCGTAGGCAGATGAGATCTGAGACCTGGGAGAAAAACCCCTTTTGAAGCTCTTCAAATTTTCAACCACTATTATGCAAGTAAAACTATTTAAATTACTTTTTTTATTGTTCGTGGTATTTAATATTGGTCTTGGCAGTTTTGGGTTAGCAGAAACAAGCGAGGCCAGATACGCAGAGATTAGCAAGGAAATGGTTAAGAGCGGTGATTATTTGCACCCAAACTTATTGGGAATTAAGCATTACCACAAGCCACCACTCCCGTATTATATAACTTCTGTTGGATATAAGATTTTTGGCATAAATGAATTTGGTGCTCGATTCTTCCTTGGAATTGCTCTCCTTTTGCAAATTTATCTTGTTTATAAAATAGCTCTTTTAGTATATAAAAATGAAAAAATAGCATACGCAAGTGCGCTCATATATACTTCTTTACCCATCGTTTTGATTGCGGCTAGAAATCTTACAACCGATACTTTTCTAACTACATTTATTTTATGGAGTATTTACCTTTGGTTGCTGTTTAAACACTTAAAAAAAATAAGATTCTTTTATGGTTTTTTTATCGCTTTAGGATTGGCCTTTTTAACCAAAGGTCCTGTGGGACTAATCCCGCCTTTCTTTTTTATAATATGTTGGAATTATTATAATAAAGAAAGAATAAAGTTATCTGCCCATTTTTTTATAGGAATACTTTTAATGCTTGCAATTTCCTGTTCCTGGTTTTTGGCTATAATAATAGATGATCCAAAGGTTTGGGATTATTTTATACAGGAACAGATAATTAATAGAGCAACCAATGCCGAGCAATTTCATAGAACCCAGCCAATTTGGTATTATTTGGTATTGATCCCTGCTCTTGGATTACCCTGGATTATTTTTATAGTTGTCTATTCTCGTAAAAAATCTAAACAGATTTGGCGAGAATCAGCAATTAATAAAACGCTTATAATGACTGCCATTAGTCTGTTAATTCTATTCTCTTTATTCTCGTCTAAGTTGATTCTTTATATACTTCCAGTTTTCTCATTTATCGCGATTTTAGGAGGGCATTTAATCTTTAAATTTTCAGAAAAACAGCTAAAATGGTTTAGTTGGGTCTATTATGCTTCTTTCGGTGTTTTAATTTTTGGATTGATTGCTTCTCAATTTTCAACCAACATTGAAGTTCCTCTTTTATCAGCTTTATTACTAATTGCTATTAGCTTAGGAGGCATGCTGTTTATTATTAAATTCACTAAAATTGAAGCAAGCTCAAAATTACTAAACTTGGGGTTTTTCTTCGTTCTCATTTTATTTTTGGTACATACTGTAGTAGCTACAAATAATGCAGGAACCATCAATTCATTTAAAGATATTGCTCAATTTATTCAGAAAGAAAAGGGAAAAGAACTAAAAAGTGTAGTTGTTTTCGACGATTTAATACCATCTGCTAGTTTTTATTTGGATGCCGATATAATTACGGTGAGAGCTAATAATTATCATACATTTAGAGAAACTCAATTTGAGAAGTATACCTTATATAAGAAGAATTATATAAATATAAATGTTCCAACATAATTAGAAAAATTCAAAACAGAGTTTAAAGTAAAGGGTCTCGTTTTTATTGAAAGAAAAAAGTCTCCATTAAATGACTCGTTGAGCTATTTATTGGAGACTTTTACCCATAAAATCGAAAAAGACAAATGGGTGATTTATTATTAATTCAGAAAATTATTCTGCGTTTCTCTCTACATACTTAATTATTTGAAGGGCGATGTTCTTACCTGTTGCTTTTTCAATTCCTTCTAATCCAGGAGATGAATTCACCTCCAAAATAAGTGGCCCTCTGGCAGATTGTAACAAATCTACACCGGCTACTCCAAGTCCCATTACACGGGCGGCTTTAAGAGCTGCGTTTTCTTCTTCATCTGTAAGTTCTATGATCTCTGCAGATCCTCCTCTATGTAAATTAGATCTAAATTCTCCTTCTTTTCCTTGTCTTTTCATAGCTCCCACTACTACTCCATCTACTACAAAAGCACGAAGATCGGCTCCTTTTGCTTCCTTAATAAATTCCTGAACGATCACTCTTGCTTGTAAACCATTAAAAGCCTCCAAGATAGACTCAGCCGAATTACGATTATCTGCTAAAACAACTCCCAAACCCTGTGTTCCTTCTAATAATTTGATCACCAAAGGTGCACCACCAACTTTATCTATTACACTACTCACATCTTTAGAGTAGTTACTAAAAACAGTTTTAGGAAGGCCTAAACTTGCTCTGGAAAGTATTTGTAAACTTCTTAATTTATCTCTGGATCTCACTAAGGCCTGAGATTCTGTAGCTGTAAAAACTTTCATCATCTCAAACTGTCTTACAACTGCAGTTCCAAAAAAGGTCACCGAAGCACCAATCCTAGGGATTACACCATCTATATCTGTAAGTTCTTTCCCTTTGTAAATTACAATAGGCTTTTTCTTTTCTATAACAAGATCACATTTTGTATGATTTACAACCATCATCTCATGCCCTTTCTTTTCTCCAACTTCAACAAGTCTTCTTGTAGAATATAAATTTGGATTTGCAGACAGTATTACTAATTTCATTATCTAAATTTTAAATTGGTTTGGATCATTGGGAAGGTGAATTACATTGAAATAAAGCTTCCTGCAGAAAGGTGTTTTTACAAGTCTATAAATTACAGTGCAAATAAAACAAAACTGAAATTATTAAAGTTAAATTTTCGATAAAAAAAACCTGCATTTTATAGCAGGCTCAAATTTTCCCATCAATGTATTTCCATCTAATTCCTTTTAGCGTACACCTCTGTAAAGTTGGTATTGTACTTAATAGAGAATTTTTTAAAACTATCTAAGAAAGTAATTGTAAGATTTTGATCGGAACTACTTCCATTAGGAGTCAATCTAAATTGATTATCCCCAAGGTTTTCCCAGGTTCCATTCACGATTACTGCAACAACACATCTAGTAGATCCTTCTCCCGCAAAAGTTGTTTTTGTGTATGTTTTGGTATTTGTAAAAGTGTAAGTAATTTGATCGTTACAAGAGATGTTTTCAATCACATCGTTGTTTTGGATATAATAATCTAGATCCCAAGTCCCAAATAAGCTGGTAGTTTCAATTGGTGGAGCAGAATCATCGTCACCAGAACAAGAGGTGAAAAATAAAACAGGAAATGCGAGAAGTATTAAAAGTGTTTTTTTCATAGTAACAAATATTATTTATTGCTGGGTATTAAATCTTTCTAAAATAATATCGCTAATTTATTTTAATCAAATGAATTAGCAACAGTTTATCTTATTAATTGATATACAATTCACAGGCAATTTTATTATATTCAAAAGTCATTCCTAATTCAAGAATTTTACTTTCCTTCTTTTTTAATACTTTTGATCTTAAGTAAAGCCTCTTCATGTCCCATCAACACTTCAAGATATATAAACCTTATGGCTACCTCAGCCAATTCATCCACAATCATAAAACTCGTAGAAATAAAAGCTTATTGGGAGAACTCGGCGAATTTCCAGAAGGTATAATGGCTATTGGAAGATTAGATGAAGATTCTGAAGGATTATTATTTCTCACCACAGATGGAAAAATGAGTGAGACGGTAAGAAGTTCGAATATTGAAAAGGAATATTATGTGCAATTAGATGGTATTATAACAGAAGAAGCAATTGAGCAATTAAAATCTGGAGTTAGTATTGGTTTTAACGGCAAAAAATACCTCACAGCTCCTTGCAAGGCTGAAATTTTAGAGGCTGCTCCTTTATTTCCAGAACGATCTAAAAAGATAAGGGATGAAAGACATGGTCCAACAAGCTGGGCTTCGATAACCTTAACTGAAGGAAAATTTAGACAGGTTAAAAAAATGACTGCCGCAGTGGGTTTTCCAACCCTAAGATTGGTGAGATATCGAATTGCCAATGAATATTTAACTGGAATGCACTCTGGCGAGATATTTGAAGTTAAAAGCTTCAAGCTTTAAAGCTTAATAATTAAGACCAATTACTATTTGTTAATCATTAGTGTCCGGTAAAAATTTTAAGGAATGAATTGAGCCAATTATTTACAAGAGTTCACCGCTTGCTGTTTATTTTTGATCCTACATTCTAAAATTTATGGTTAAAATAAAGTATCGATAAATATTGTTGAAATTTATACTTTTTATCAGTAAATTAATAACAGATTTCAAGTCTTGTTTCTTTCAGCGCAGCGGTCCTTTGTCCTTAACCTGACATTACTATTTATTAAGACAAGCTTAAATGAGATATGCTAATTAATTGAAATACTTTTATTTAGTATCTTCCCGCTTGTCTTCTTTTTAAGATCATTAATTGAATGAAAATTATGAAAAAAAACTTTTTAAATTATCACAAATCACTTGGCTATATAGCTATTGCTGTAATTGGAATCTCTCCTATGATGCAAGTTAAAGCCCAAGAGAATTCAAAAAACAAAATGGAAACTAAAGAAATTAAAAATTCAGAGAACATCTTGTTATCTAAATGGACCGGGCCTTACGATGGGGTTCCCGCGTTTGATAAAATGGAACTTTCCCAATTGCAACCAGCCATAGAAATGGGTATGGAAATGCATTTAAAGGAAATTCAGAAAATTGCAAACAATACCGCTCCTGCTACTTTTGAGAACACAATAGTCGCAATGGAAAGAGCGGGTAAAGAATTAGACAGAGCCTTTACTTATTATGGAATTTGGAGCAGCAATGTTTCTTCACCCGAATTTAGAGAAATACAAAAAGAATTATCTCCAAAAATTTCAGATTATTCCTCTAAGATCTCACAAAACAAAAAATTATTCGAACGTATAAAGACGGTCTATGATAACTCTCTAAAAACTACTTTGGATGAAGATCAGCAACGTGTTGTGCAGCTTATCTACGAGAATTTTGCTATGGAAGGGGCAAACTTAGATAAAAACGCCAAAGAGCGATATGCAGCGATCAATAAAGACTTATCTAAACTTTATACTAGTTTTTCCAATAATGTACTGCATGATGAAGAAAGCTATGTTACCTACCTAGAAAAAGATCAATTAGACGGATTACCAGATTCTTTTGTAAAAGCCGCCGCAAAAGCAGCTAAAGACAGAGGTGAAGAAGGGAAATATGCCATTACAAACACCCGTTCTTCTATGGACCCTTTCTTAACTTATTCTGATGAGAGAGAGCTGCGTGGGAAAGTATGGGAAACCTATTATTCTAGAGGAGATAATAATGATGAATACGATAACAACGAGCTGATTTCCCAAATCTTAAAACTTCGAAATGAGCGTGTTAAGTTGATGGGATATGAAAATTTTGCCGAGTGGCGATTACAGAACAGGATGGCAAAGAATCCAGAAAATGCCATGAAGCTAATGAATGCTGTTTGGCCGGCTGCCCTTGCAAGAGTAGAACAAGAAGTGGAAGATATGCAAACCATTGCAGATATGGAAGACCGGAATATTACTATAAAACCTTGGGATTATAGATATTATGCTGAAAAAGTTAGAAAAGACAAATACGATCTAGACTCTGATGAAGTAAAACAGTATTTACAATTAGATAATCTTACACAAGCATTGTTCTTTACTGCGGGGGAATTATTCAATTTTAATTTTAGCCCTGTAGCCAAAGGTAGTGTTCCGGTATTTCATGAAGATGTGAAAGTATGGGAAGTAACCGATAAAACTTCTGGAGACCATATTGGCCTTTGGTATTTAGATCCTTATGCTCGTCCAGGAAAACGATCCGGGGCATGGGCAACAACCTACAGGAGCTATACCACTTTTGATGGTAAAGAAACTGTTCTTGCCTCAAACAACTCTAATTTTGTAAAGCCAGCACCGGGTGAACCTGCACTTATCTCTTGGGATGATGCGACTACTTTTTTCCATGAATTCGGACATGCTTTACACTTTTTATCTGCTAATGTGAAATATCCAACTTTAAATGGCGGAGTTCGGGATTATACAGAATTTCAATCGCAGTTATTGGAAAGATGGCTTTCTACAGATAAAGTGATCAATCAATTCTTGTTACATCATGAAACAGGAGAGCCTATCCCTGCAGCCTTAGTACAAAAGATCAAAAATGCCTCTACTTTTAATCAAGGTTTTGAAACTACAGAGTTTTTAGCTTCAGCATTAATGGATATGAAATATCATACTATTGATCCTGAAAATATAAATCCGAAGAATTTCGAGAAAAAAGCTCTGAAGGAATTAAATATGCCTGAAGAAATTGTGATGCGTCACCGTTCTCCACAGTTTGGACATGTTTTTTCTGGTGAAGGATATGCAACCGGATATTACGGGTATTTATGGGCAGATGTTCTAACAGCTGATGCTGCTGAAGCATTTGCAGAATCTCCTGGAGGTTTTTACGATAAGGATATGGCGGCTAAACTAGTGAAATATCTATTTGCTCCAAGAAACTCTATGGATCCTGCAGAAGCATATAGATTATTTAGAGGAAGAGATGCTAGCATAGATGCTCTAATGAGAGATAGAGGATTTCCTGTTCCAGAAGAAAACATGGAAAATAATTCTCAAGACAAAAATGAAGATTTATTGGAAGAGATGAAAGAAGAGAAAAAGGATAATAATTAGGAAGTTATTTTTCTGAAAATATAAAACCCGGACTTTTACAAGTCCGGGTTTTTTTAATATTCGAAAAGCTCTTAATTAGTTAACAGCAGTTTCAGTAACATTTTCTTCTACCTCCATAGCATCTACATTTGTAGAATCCATAACTTCTTCTGAAGGAGTTTCAATAACTTCTGCAGGAGCTTCTACTTCTTCGATTACTTCAACTTCAGTTTGTTCAGCTGATTCATCTTTACAAGAGGTAAAACTTAAAACTAATGCAATTGCTGCAAGAGTTAAAAATGATTTTTTCATTTTAAAATTTATTAATTGATTTATGCGTCAAATGTAATCCATTTTAGAATACAAAAATCAAAATAATTTTTTTTGGACAAAAATAATTTAAAGCCAGTAAAACGCTATATTTCAGATAACTATAAAGCGTGATTTTAAACCTTACTAAGAAAAAGTTTTCGCTGTAATGCTTAGAAGTTGTAATACTTCTCAAATTACATCAATTAATTAAGTGTGTTTCCCTATGATGTAATAAAAGTTGTTTTAGACTTTCTAAATAGTTTAATAACACTTTAGAATTTATTTTAGGATGTTCCTTAAATGGTAAAGTAGCGGTGTCTTCTTCCAGAAATTTATAAATCTCCGGATACTTTGTTTCAATCTCCAAAGTAATTGTTGTGATCTCGTTTAAAATCCTAGTAATCTGCTCCATATCCTATAATTTTATATGCTTACATACTTCTCATGAACCATCTCTTTAAATAGGGTAATTCTTTAATTGCTGCCTGGGCTTCTTCCAGTGTTATTTCGTCATGCACTTCTGCCATCTCTAAAAATTTTACTTCTAGTTTATGCAATGTTAAGGACTGGTCTACGAACTCTCCATTATCAAAACAGTTTACACAATACTCCTCATTTTTAGTTTCATCTATATTAGTTCCCTTCAATTTTTCCGAAAAGGACAATCCACAACTCTGACATATTAAAGCCTCCATAAATTGTTGCTTTTATAATTAATATTTCGTTAAAACCTATACTTATAAATCTTCCTTAATTTAATAAAAACTAACTTCATATTAAATTAATTTCATCCTAAATATTCATAAAATTATATTTAATATCAATTTAAAACACGGTTGTAATTAATTAACTATTAATAACTCAGAATATTATATATATTTTTAAATAATTAAAATTTTTAAAGATCATATTTTGTATTTATTACTCCTAAATCTGCGTATTTAAATGTTTTTTTAAAATAATAAGAGGTAAACCTTGCTAATGTTTTAGGTGGTATATAAGCTTATTTTCACACAACAAAGTAGTTCTTATGTCCTATATTGAATCGATCGAATTTATTGCAGAACCTTGGATCAAATCAATTTACAAATCCTTTCCTTGTGATTTTAACTTCAGAGAACGGAAATATAAAATACATAGTAATAGAAATTGGGTAAAAACCTAAGCTCCCAAACCGTTTTCTGCTTTAATCTGAACTCTAAACAGAATACTAATTTTCTTGTTATTATTTTTTTAAAAACTTATCTTTATAAGAGATAAGAATAAAAATCTATAAAACTTGCAATATGACTATCTTAACAACACAAAGTGGTTCCACAAATGAAAAAAATTTAGAAGAACATATTAATGCTATTAGAGAATGGAATAAAAAACTTCAAACCAGTTCTGAAGAAATTACCTTTTTAAACCAATTTGTTTCTGCAGATATCTTTCAACAAGACCTTCCAAATCTATACGAGCACCTATTCACTTTTTCCAATACACTTACAGCATTAAAAACTGAAAAAATAGACTTGCAGCAGGTCATTAGTAATCACAAGAATGATATCAATGGGATGTTAGAATGTGAAGATATTTCATGTGAATCTTTTTACTCTACTGAACACAAAAAAATAGAAAATAGATTGATGAAGTTTCTTAATGATTTGGCTGAATTTCAAATACAGCTCTTCAAGTTTTGTACTAATAAACTGCGTATGTCAAATTGAATCTTTTAAAATTTCTCGAACTTAGTCTTATATAGCTGTCAATATTACCCTTTTTGTCATATTGGCGCATCATTAGTTTTATTAAAAAAAATTATTTAATTAATATGATTGTTTGATTTAATTAAGATTTGTTTTTAAATAAGGAGAATTGTATGAGAATTAAATAATATTACAAACTACTTATAAATTAAATATAAAAACTTAAAACATTGAAAATCAATAACTAAGAGAGCTGATGTAAAATAACTTAAGCTGTTATCTTTTTTCATATCTATATTTTTTGAACCTATTAACTGATAATACCATAGTTTGAATTTAAGTCTAAATTCTTACAATCTCCCCAATTTAGCCCCAAAAGCCAGTCTAGTATGGTCTTTGCATCCTTGAATGTAGAAAATCGACCGAAATAAATTTTGGTAGAAAATATTTAACAAAAAACAAGAAAATGAGAATACTAGTTATTGGAGGAGGAAACATGGGATTAACTTATGCAGAAGGTATGTCCAAATCCTTTCTTTTGAACAGACACAAATTAATGATCTATGACAAATCAGAAGAATTAATTGCGTCTTTAAATGAACATTCCCAGTTTGATGTTTATAATAAGATTGAAGATTGCTTACCGCATGCAGATGTCGTTTTTATAGCGGTAAAACCTTTTCACTCTGATGCCTTATTTAGTGAGATTAAACCACTAGTGAACAAAGAACAGATTTTTGTTTCTATAATGGCAGGTGTTACTATAGGTACCATTCAGAATAGTTTAGAGGTAACTAAGGTGATTAGAGCAATGCCTAATTTACCTGCGCAAGTAGGAAAAGGAGTTACTTCTTACACAGAGTCAAAAGAAGTTTCCAGAATAGAGCTTCTTATGATAAGAAATTTATTGGATACCACAGGAGAATCTATTCGGGTATCTAACGAGAATTTTATAGATGCGTCTACAGGAATCTCAGGAAGCGGACCGGCTTACGTATTTTATTTTATGCAATCTATGTTGGAAGCAGCTTTAAAAATGGGCTTTTCTAACAACGATTCTAAAATACTCGTTAGCAAAACATTTGAAGGTGCCGTAGAATTATTCAATCAATCTGATCTTTCTCCAAATACTTGGATGGAAAGAGTTGCTTCTAAAGGAGGAACCACCAGAGCGGCATTGGACTCTATGGAAGACAATAATGTTAAAGAATTAATTAAAGACGCAGCCTACGCAGCTTTTGATAGAGCAGTGGAACTAGGTGATGAATAAAAATAACAGAACACGAAAATAAAGATCAATAAAATGGAGAAGAAGAGAATTGTTGTAAAGGTTGGTTCTAATGTAATGACCAATAAGGACAACAGAATTTTAGTACCAGTATTGAAAAATCTCGTGAAACAGATTGCCACTTTATATGAAGAAGATATTATGGTGGTGTTGGTTTCTTCCGGTTCTGCAATTGCAGGGATGGAAGTTTTGGGAGATATAAGCGTCCAAGATGAATCTAAACGAAGACAAGTATTTTCATCTGTAGGACAACCAAGAATGATGCGCCACTATTATAGCCTATTTCACGATTATGGAATGCGATGTGGACAGGTGCTGGCAACAAAACGGGATTTTAGCCCCGGTGTACACCGGGAAAATATGATAAACTGTTATGAGTCTTTACTTTCTGAAGGAATTATTCCCATAGCAAATGAAGATGATGCAGTATCTGTTACCATGTCCATGTTTTCAGACAATGATGAATTGGCGAGTTTGGTAGCAGAGCTAATAAAAGCTGATTGTCTAATAATCTTAAGTGATACTGAGGGACTTTATACAGGGCATCCTGACCATGATGATTCAAAAAAATTGAATAAAGTTGACGGAGATGAGGATGTAGAGAAATACGTTCAAGTTTCAGAAAAAGGTGAAGGTGAAGGCCGAGGAGGAATGGAATCTAAAATAAGAATCGCAAAGGAAACCGCTGCTAAAAATATTCCTACTTATATCGCCAACGGTAAAAGAAGAAATGTAATATTAGATATTCTGGCCGGAAAAGCTGTTGGAACCAAGTTTACGGCATAAGGAATACTTAACAAATTTTAAAGAGAGATAATATGAAATTGATAAAAACAGAAATAAAGAATAATGTGCTTAAAGCGATGATCCGCCTTTTGGATACAAAGCGGGCACATATTATAGAAGCAAATAAAAAAGATCTGGATGCTTTTGGAGAAAAAGAAGGCGCAATGTACGACCGTCTTATAGTTAATGATAAGAAGGTGGATGGAATGATCCAATCTATAAAAGAAGTAATGGGGCAAGAAGATCCTGTAGGAAATACAATTTCTCACCTAGTACTGGATAACGGATTGGACATTACCAATAAAACAGCTCCTTTTGGAAATATAATGATCATCTATGAATCTAGACCAGATGTAACTATAGAAGCAGCTGTTCTTGCATTTAAAGCAAATAACAAGATCTTTTTAAAAGGTGGAAAAGAAGCTATTAACAGCAACAAGATACTAGAAGAGTGCTGGCATGAGGCTTTAACCGAAAATGGCCTGGAAACCAATTGGATCGAGCTTTTACATTTAAACAGAGAGGAAACACAGGAATTCTTGAAGAATCCACCTGTTAAATTAGATCTTATCGTGCCTAGAGGTGGAGAACGCCTGATTGGTTTTGTGAAAGAACACGCAACAGGTGCTGTTCTTGTTAGTGGAAGAGGAAACAACTTTTTATATGTTTCTAAAAACGCTGATTTCGAGGTTGCTAAAAAAGTGATCTTAAATGCTAAGACCGATAAAATTTCTGGTTGTAATGCTTTAGATAAAGTATTAATAGATCAGAATTTACCTGATTATGAATCCAGATTAAAAGAGCTTCAGAATTTATTGAAAGATAATAATGTAGAGATCCTTGTAGATGATAAGGTCTCAAAAGTTCTAAGTTCCGAAGAAAAACTACCAAATGAAGATACCTGGTATGAAGAATTTTTAGCCATGAAAATTGTGGTTGGAAATGTAGACGGTATGGATACGGCAATAAATAAGATCAATAAATATTCTGGCGGTCACTCTGCGGTGATCATAACCAAAGATAAGAACGAGGCGATAGAATTTATGGAGCAAGTAGATAACGCTGCTGTTTATCACAATGCCTCTACCCGCTTTACAGATGGCGGTCAAATGGGAGTTGGAGCAGAACTGGCTATTAGTACAGATAAGTTGCACCACCGTGGTCCTCTTGGACTAAAGCAATTGGTTACCAATAAATACTATGTGTTAGGTGATGGGCAAATAAGAGAATAAGTTTTGGAAATATTTCTCCAAAATAGAAAGAGGCGCCAAATGGCGCCTCTTTTAATATCTGATATTTTTTTTATTTATTGATGAGCTTTATCTGACCAAAACCATTCTTCACCTAAACAATGTAAAGTCCGGAAACCTAAGAGTTCATATCTAAAGGAGAAGATTCTTCAACTACGCTCATTTTCAGCAATTTCATTTTATGAGTTCATTAACAACTTAGTAACGAAATGTAAATTTTTATACAATATTAATAAAGAAACTTGCATTGCAACCTAAATGGTGTAACATTTGATAATTGAGTAAGTCTAATTTGTGTAAATCAAAACAAACCCTATTTAATGAAGAAATTAATATATTCCATAGCACTCCTAAGTGTTGTCTTTGGATGTAAAACGCCCCAAAGCATAAATAAAACTACTGAAGACAGAACAGTAGTAAACCTAGATCTGGTTAATATAAAAGAAGATCGAGTAAAGGTTACAGTAGACCCTGGAAAGTTTACTTCTTCAGAAGTAACTTTCCATCTACCGAAAACAGTACCTGGCACCTATTCTATAGATAATTATGGGAAATTTATAGATAATTTTAAAGCTATTGATTATTTAGGTGCTGAATTATTAGTGGTAAAGACCGATGAAAATTCTTGGAAAATTGAAAATTCTGCAAATTTAGATAAGATCACTTACTTGGTGAACGATACTTTTGATATCGATGGTGAAAAAGGAGTCTTCTCTCCTACCGGAACTAATATAGATGTAAATAAAAACATGCTTTTAAACTTACATGGATTTGTAGGATATTTTGATGAATTAAAGGAAAAACCTTATCAATTAATCATCAATAGACCAAATGATCTATTTGGTAGTACCTCCCTTAAACTTTCAGAAAGTGTTGATTTGGAGAAAATGCCGAACTCTAAAAAGGACATCTATTTAGCTCAGCGTTATTTTGAGGTAGTAGACAATCCTATTATGTATTCTAAACCAGACACCACTTATGTAAATGTGGAAGGCATCAAAGTGTTATTATCAGTGTATTCACCAAACAAGGTTCATACTGCTAAAAGTATAAAGCCGCAAATTGAAACAATGATCGCAGCTCAAAAGCGATTTTTAGGAAAAATTGATAATACCCCCAATTACTCGATCTTATTATATTTAGCCGATCCTTCAAAATTAGATGCTAAAGGTTTTGGAGCCCTAGAACACCATACTTCAACTGTTGTGGTACTTCCAGAAACAATGCCATTAGAAACATTAAATGCTGCTATGAAAGATGTGGTTTCCCACGAATTCTTTCATATTCTTACTCCGCTAAATGTTCATGCAGAAGAGATTCATTATTTTAATTATAACAATCCTAAAATGTCTCAACATTTGTGGATGTATGAGGGAGTTACAGAATATTTCGCAAATCTCTTCCAAATAAACCAAGGCCTAATAGATAATCAAGATTTCTATAAGAGAGTATCCTCGCAGATAGAATCATCTAAAAATTATAATGATAGCTTGTCTTTCACCTACATGAGTAAAAATGTATTGGACGCGCCTTATAAAGATGAATACTATAATGTTTACCAAAAAGGAGCATTGATAGGAATGGCTTTAGACCTTAGACTTAGAGAATTGAGTAAAGGTGAAATGGGGATTTTAGATCTCATGAAAAAATTAAGTGAGAAATACGGAAAGAATAAACCTTTTAAGGATGATCAATTGATTCCTACTATTGTTTCTTTAACCTATCCAGAAATTCAGAATTTCTTTGACACTTATGTTACCGGGAGCACTCCAATTCCTTATGATCAATTTCTAGCAAAAGTTGGTATCACATTCGCTACAGAAGAAATTCCTACCTCTTACTTTTTAAATGGACAAGTGCCTTATATTGATGGAAATCCTGAGAATATGGAATTGTTTTTCAGAAAAGGGATTACGCTGAACTCTTTTTTAACTCAATTAGGTATTAAAAATGGAGATGTCATTAAAGAAGTGAATGGAACTGCATATACTATCCAGAATGTATACGATTTAGTTATGGGGTCTCAGTCATGGAACGAAGGGGATGATATAACTATGTTATTAGAGAGAAATGATGAAGAACTTATGTTGACGGGGAAAATCACTGCTCCTACTACAAAGAAAACTACATTAAAAGAGATGGATCTTCCTGCAACTGATGCAAGAGTAAAATTAAGAACTGCCTGGTTGAAAAATTAAAGACATACATCTATATTAAAGAGGTTGAAATAATAGTTCAGTTTGTATGATCCCCTTATTTAAGGATTATATACTACTAAAAGCTATTTTTTCAACCTCTTTTTTTGTCTTTCAAGTCAATTTTAATAAACTATTATCTGTTTTTTGTCATGTTTAACTTGTTCAAGCATCCCAGCAGAAGTTTGAGGGACACACTTTAACATCCCTAGACCTTGGGACAAGTTGAAGATAAGTTCAGGTAATTCAATGGACACAAAGCAGATATAAAATTATTTTTTTGGATAATTAGATTATAAAAATTAAACAAAAAAAATTGCAAGCTTAATAGATCTAATGTCATTTATTAAAATGCTCTTTGTAAATTGGTTTCTTTTATAAAGAACAATTTACAAAAACAATGGAAATACCTATTTTAAAAGACATAGTTATAATTTTAGGCCTTTCTATTTTTATAATTCTTTTATTTCAGAAAATAAAAGTTCCCTCCTTACTGGGTTTTCTACTTGCTGGAATTATTGCAGGGCCACATGCTTTCAATTTAATTAGCTCCCAACATGAGGTGGAACTACTCTCTGAAATAGGTATAATATTTCTGCTCTTTATTATTGGGATCGAACTCTCTCTTAAAGGCTTGGCGGCCATTAAAAAAACTATCATTATTGGTGGTGGAATGCAAGTAGGAGGCACCATTTTGTTAACAGCTTTTTTAGCTAACATTATAGGTATTCCTCTTAACACAGCTGTTTTTATTGGTTTTCTTTTTTCCTTAAGTAGTACTGCAATTGTATTAAAAATTCTACAGGAAAAGGGAGAAGTTACTTCCCCACATGGAAGGATTACGGTTGCAATTTTAATTTTTCAGGATATTGTAGTAGTCCCAATGATGTTGCTAACGCCTCTACTTACCGGGCAAGATGAAAACATTTGGAACACCCTTGGAATACTTTTAATTAAAATAGTAGGTGTTTTGATTGTCATCTATTTATTGGCTATTTATATAGTACCAAGAATTTTTGAATTAGTTGTAAAATCGAAAAACAGAGAATTATTTATTTTAACTACCATTGTTTTTTGTTTTTCAGTGGCTTGGTTAACATCTGCAATCGGGCTTTCACTAGCTTTAGGAGCCTTTTTTGCAGGCTTGATTATTTCTGAATCAGATTACAGTCATCAGGCTACAGCGAATGTGTTACCATTTCGGGAAATTTTTATTAGCTTCTTTTTTATCTCTGTAGGCTCTTTATTGAATCTAGAGTTTTTCTTCAACAATTTCATATATGTCATCCTATTAGTTATTGCAGTTATTTTGCTGAAAATGCTAATAATTATTATCACGGTAGTAACTTTAAGGTATCCTGCCCGTACCATGTTTTTAACGGTTTTCTCTATATTTCAAGTGGGTGAGTTTTCACTTTTATTATCTACGGTAGGTTTAGAAAACGGCTTATTACCCACCAATATCTATCAGTATTTCTTAGCAATTTCAATTATCACAATGGCGCTTACTCCATTTTTAATGAATTATGCACCTAGACTCACTTATTTTCTATTAAAAATTCCTGTTCCAAAAACTATAAGAAAACGGCTGATTAGTTATCATAATATTCAGCTTCAAAATCATTCTAATATTGAAGAATTGAAAGATCATTTAGTAATTATTGGGTATGGAATTAATGGAAAAAATATTTCTAAAGCAGCCAAAAGCACTAACATTCCATATGTAATTGTTGATCTAGAACAAGATGCATTTCTAGAGGCCAAGAGCAATAAAGAACCAATTGTATTTGGAGATGCAACCAATCCCGTTATCTTGAAACATCTTCATGTACAAGAAGCGCGCGTAGTTGTAATAGCTATTTCTGATCCTGATGCCACAAAAAAAATCATCAATGAAGTTCGAAACTATTCTAAAACCGCATTTATTATTGTGCGAACCAGATATGTAAAAGAAATAGCCGAGAACTTAAGACTTGGTGCAGATGAAGTTATCCCAGAAGAATTTGAAACTTCTATAGAAATCTTTAGTAGAGTATTAAGAAAATATTTAATTCCGCATGATGAGATTCAGAATTTTATAAATCAGGTACGATCGTCAGATTATGAAATGCTAACTACTTTAAAAGTGGGACCTCATACTCCCTCATATCAGCATCTAAATATTCCAAATAAAGAAATTGTAACACTAAGTGTAAAACAAGGCGCAAATAGCGTTGTAGAAAAAACCGTTATGGAATCTGGGATTAGTAAGAACTATGGAGTTACTATTTTAACAATAAAACGAGACAGCCATTATATTACAGATATTACTCCAGATACAATCATTAAACAAGGGGATTTACTCTACCTTTTTGGTGCTCCTACCAACATCAATAACCTCAACAAAGAATTGTCTTTGTAGATGTTTTTAAAATTTTACTTGATATCATAACAAGCTAGTTGATTAACATTAAAGAGAAGGATTTAAATTCAAAAAATAATTATCTTCAACTTTTGCAAAATCTAGCATTCATTTTTAATTAAACAAATTATATGAAATTTTTTACCCTATTAGCTTCTTGCTTTTTATCCATTGCTGTTTATTCTCAGAAGGTCGAACTCCCTATAGATACTATGGTTGTTTCCACCCATAATGTAACCATTAGTGGTAAGAATATCAGCTATACCGCTCAAACTGGAACACAACCTGTTTGGAACGAAAAAGGAATCCCTGTTGCGAGTTTATTTTACACGTATTATAAACGCGATGATATTAAAAATACGGAGAATAGACCTTTAGTGATTTCCTTTAATGGGGGTCCAGGCTCTGCATCGGTTTGGATGCATTTAGCCTATACCGGGCCTAGAATTTTAAAGATAGATGATGAAGGTTTTCCTGTACAACCTTATGGGGTAAAAGAAAATCCGTATTCAATTCTGGATGTTGCAGATATCGTTTACGTAAATCCTGTAAACACAGGATATTCCAGATTGATAGATCCTGAAGAGAACAAAACAGACAGAAAAGATTTCTTCGGAGTTCAAGCCGATATAAAATATCTGGCAGAATGGGTTAACACTTTTGTAACCAGAAAAAATAGATGGTTATCTCCAAAATATTTAATTGGTGAGAGTTATGGAACTACCAGAGTTTCTGGATTAGCGCTAGAGCTTCAAAACAGCCATTGGATGTATTTAAATGGAGTGATTTTGGTTTCTCCTACGGAAATTGGGATAGAACGCGATGGTCCAGTAGAAATCGCAAATAGACTTCCATATTTTGCAGCCGCAGCATGGTATCATAAAAAACTTCCATCATCCCTTCAAAACAAAGATCTGGATGAAGTTTTACCAGAAGTAGAAAATTATGCTATAAATACTTTGTTACCTGTATTGGTAAAAGGTGGGTTTATTGAAGAAAATAAAAAGAAAGAGATTGCTGCTAAAATGTCTAGCTATTCCGGGATTTCAGAAAAAGTGTTTTTACAAAATAACCTTGCAGTGCCCTTTCAGTATTTCTGGAAAGAACTCATGAGAGAAGATGGAGGTTTTACCGTTGGGCGTTTAGATTCCAGATACCTTGGAATGGATAGTAAAGTGGCTGGAGATTCTCCAGATTACAACGCAGAATTAACTTCATGGCTGCACTCCTTTACTCCCGCAATTAATTACTACCTGCAACAGGATTTGAATTTTAAAACCGACATAAAATATAATATGTTTGGGCCGGTGCATCCTTGGGATAGAAGCGGCGATAATAGTGGAGAGAATTTGAGACAAGCAATGGCGCAAAATCCTAATTTAGATGTGCTTATCCAATCTGGTTATTATGATGGTGCTACTACTTATTTTAACGCCAAATATTCTATGTGGCAACTAGATCCTAGCGGAAAAATGCAAGATAGATTAAGTTTTAAGGCATATAGAAGTGGGCATATGATGTATCTAAGAAGTGAAGACCTTAAAAACGCAAATAATGATATCAGAGATTTTATTCTGAAATCTTTACCTAAGGAAGGAGAAGCAGCAAAATATAGCGCACAATAGTATTAATTATATAGAGGTCAGTAGTTAAATGCATATAATTTTACATTACTAAATAATTGAATATTAGTAATATAAAATTATTATTTAGTCAGTTAAAGCGGAGTAGAGAGCTATAGGCATGAAAAATTAGGTTTCGACTACGCTACCATTGACGTCTTTTCAAAGTTACTCCGAATAAGAGACCCTGAAACTCCCGAAGTATCGGGACAGGGTGACGATACTGGTTTTAACTTCCTTCATGCTGAACTCGTTTCAGCATCTTTCATACGTCAATTTCCTTCGCTAGATAATTTTTATCACGGGTCTCAACCTGACATTTGCAGGACTTATTTACATTAGAATATGAAACTATCTACTGACCTCTATAATTATATTTAATTCAAAAATCCCTTTCAAAATAACTTGAAAGGGATTTTTGGGTTTAGTTCAGTAAATGTGCCTTAAGATCTGCATACTCCTTTATTGAGATTGAAATCTTTTCTTTATTTAAGATTGCATCAATAGCAGGTGGGATTTCCAATTTTTTTCCAATAACCCTCTCAACTGTTTCCAAAAATTTCACAGGATGAGCGGTTTCTAAAAAAGTACCATAATATTCTGGATGCTTTTTTAAGAATTCTTGTAAACCTAAATATCCAACCGCTCCGTGTGGATCCATTACGTAACCATTTTCGTCAAACATCTCATTCATAGCCTTTTTTGTATGATCGTCAGTAAAACTATAGGAGGATAAATGATCTTTAAGATTCTTGAAGTCTTTCTCAAAGAGTTCCATTATTCTAATAAAGTTACTTGGATTTCCCACATCCATAGCATTGGAAATAGTTGAAACACTTGGTCTAGGCTCATATTTTTCAGAGTCAAGATATCTACCTATAACATCGTTCGCATTGCTGGAAGCAATAAAGTGATCTATTGGTAGTCCCATTTTCACCGCCAACATTCCAGCACATATATTTCCAAAATTCCCACTAGGTACTGAAAAGACTATTTTTTTATCGATTTCAGCTAGTTGCTGATAGGCTATAAAATAATAGAACATTTGTGGTAACCATCGCGCTACATTTATAGAATTCGCTGAAGTTAATTGTCTATGTTTTTGAATCTCTTCATCTAAAAAGGCCTGTTTAACCATATCTTGGCATTCATCAAAAGTGCCATCAACCTCCAGCGCAACAATATTTTCGCCAAGTGTAGTAAGCTGCTTTTCCTGAATTTCGCTAACTTTTCCTTTAGGGTAAAGAATAACTACATCAATTCCGTCTACACCAAGAAAACCATTTGCTACGGCTCCTCCTGTATCTCCAGAAGTTGCTACCAATACAGTAACATTTCCAACATTACCTTTTTTAATAAAATAACCTAAGCTCCCTGCCATAAATCTTGCACCAACATCTTTGAACGCCATGGTTGGTCCATGAAAAAGCTCTAAAACTCCAATATTTTCTTTTATTGAAACCACAGGAAAATCAAAATCCAATGTGTGTTCAATAATCTTGGTTAATTCTGAAGTAGGTATTTCATCCCCTACATAATTTTTGATTACTTGAAAGGCTAAATCTACTTTAGAAAAACCATTGATATCCTTAAAAAAAGATTTAGGTAAACTAATGACCTTCTCGGGAAAGTACAAACCTTTATCTGGTGCAAGCCCTCTTAGTACCGCATTCTCAAAACTTGAGGTATGTTCTCTGTTATTTAAGCTAAAATATTGCATTATAAAATTTTTATTCCTTGAGTATTAATTTCTGATTGATGTAGATCGAAATCTATTCCTTTTTCCTGATAAAACAATTGCATAGCTTCCTTTACACTTGCGGCAACAGTATCTCCTTTACACATTGCAAAAACTGAAGGTCCTGAGCCTGAGATCCCAAAACCTAAAGCTCCACTTTCCAATGCGACTTTTTTAAGATCATCAAAAAAAGGAATTAAGATAGAACGCACCGGTTCTATGATCTTATCTTCCAAGCTACGCCCTAACAACTCATAATCTTCTGTATATAAAGCGCTTATTAAAGCTCCCAGGTTTCCCCATTGGCTAACAGCATCTTTTAAATACACACTTTGTTTTAAAATTGACCGGGAATCCTTGGTTTTCAATTCAATTAATGGGTGCAAAATAACAACTCTCAATTGTGGAGGTGATGGTAATGAAACTACTTCTAATGGTTGATAACTCCTTACAAGATTAAAGCCTCCCATTAAAGCAGGAGCAACATTATCTGCATGTGCGTTACCACTGGCTAAACGTTCTCCCTCCATAGCAAACGGAATAAGTTCTTTAAGTGTAAAGGGTTCTTCCAGCAGTTTATTAACCGCATATACCGCTCCTGCAGAGCTAGCGGCACTACTCCCTATACCACTTCCCGGCTTAATATGTTTATCTATCTCAATATCAAATCCTTGAGTAGAATTTAGGTTTTCTAATAATGCCTGGACCGCAACACCAGCTACATTATTAAGAGTTTCCATTGGAAGCACTTGCCCTGTAATTCTAGTAATTCTTACCTGATTAACATTGTTTTTTTTAATATACATTTCGTCTCCCACATTGTCCAGACAGCATCCCAATACATCAAAACCGCAGGAAAGATTAGCCAATGTTGCCGGAGCAAAGATCTTAATTTCTTCCATTAGCTATTTTTTACCTATTCTTATTATGTCTGCAAATATTCCTGAAGCAGTAACGTCTGCCCCTGCTCCTGCTCCTTTAACTATTAAAGGTTGCTCACTATATCTATTAGTAAAGAATAAAACGATATTATCGCTACCACTTAAATTATAAAAAGGATGTTCGGGTCCCACTTGTTGTAAGCCTACCTTAGCTTTTCCATTATCCAATTGAGCGACATATTTTAATTGCTTATTATTAGCTTCGGCGTCCTCATACATCTTTTTGAAGTCGTCTTCATCCTTTTTCAGTAACTCAAAAAATGCGTCATTGGTAGTGGTATTCAAACTTTTTTCAGATAAAAAACTATCATTCTCAATATCACTCAATTCCATTTCCAAACCACTCTCACGAGCAAGAATGAGTATTTTTCGGGACACATCAATTCCACTTAGATCAATTTTCGGATCTGGCTCTGTATATCCTTCAAGCATTGCCTGTTCCACAGTTTTGTAAAATGGCTCCTCTGCATTATAATTATTGAATACGAAGTTTAAGCTTCCTGAAAGCACTGCCTGAATTTTATGAACTCTATCTCCTGAAGCCATTAAGTTCTTAAGCGTATCAATGATGGGTAATCCTGCTCCTACATTGGTTTCATATAAAAAAGAAGCACCATACTCTCTTGAAAGATCTTGCAAATTCTGATAATTAACAAAATCATCTGCGCAAGCAATTTTATTACAAGTGACTACAGATATAGAATTTGCCAAATATTGTCTATACCAAGCTGCGATCTCCGGACTTGCTGTATTATCTACAAAAATACTGTTGCGTAAATTGAGATCTTTAACTCTTTCAAAAAAATCTTCCTTAGATGCGGTCTGTCCCTTTTCAAGATCTTGCTGCCAGGTGTTAATATCTATTCCCTCTTCAACAAATAACATTTTTCTTGAATTGGAAATCCCAAGAATACGGATCTTAAGACTCAGTTTTCCCAAAAGGTATTCTTCCTGTTGTTTCAATTGTTCTATCAATTTACCACCTACATTTCCCACTCCGGTTATAAATAAATTGAGCTCTTTGGAAGGCACCTCAAAAAACTGTTCGTGCAAGGTATTTAAAGCCTTTTTAACGTCTTTTTTGGCAATCACAGCAGAAATATTCCTTTCTGAAGATCCTTGTGCGATGGCTCTAATGTTAATATTGTTATTTCCCAGCGCGCTAAACATTTTTCCACTTAAGCCATGATGGCTTTTCATTCTATCTCCCACTAAGGCAATAATTGCTACATTATCTTCTATCTCTACCGGTTTGATCTTGAAGTTTTGTATCTCAACTTCGAAGGCCTCGTTAATGGCATCTTTTGCTTGCATTGCCTCCTCATCTTTTACAGCTATACAAATACTATGTTCAGAAGAAGCTTGTGTAATAAGAACCACATTTATCTTTTCCTGAAATAATACCTCAAAAAGTCTTTTTGAAAAGCCAGGAATACCAACCATGCCACTACCCTCTATATTTAATAGTTTAATTGAATCTATATGTGTGATCCCAGTAACCCATCTAAAATTCTCCTTGCTGGATTTGGATATTACAGTACCAATTTCAGAAGGTTTGAAGGTGTTCTTTATGTGGATCTCTATTTGTTTATTTAATAAAGGCTGTAAAGTGGGCGGATATAAAACTTTGGCACCAAAATGAGATAATTCCATCGCCTCTTCATAAGAGATGTTTTTCAATGGATACGCATGAGATACGATACTTGGATTAGCGGTATACATTCCATCTACATCTGTATAAATTAACACTTTATCGGCATCTAAGGCTCCTGCAAAAATAGCAGCAGTAAAATCTGATCCTCCTCTTCCTAATGTGCTAGGAACTCCTTGTTCATTATTAGCTACAAATCCTGGTACTACAAAAAGATCGGCTTTATTATCATTAAAATAGTTGTGAATATTTGTATTGGTCTTAACATAATTAACCTGCACCTTTTCATTCTCATTTTTGCAAACAATAAGATCTCTGGAATCAACAAATTTTACATTTATATTTAATGCTTTAAAATACTCCGTAATTATAAGTGAAGACAGGATCTCGCCATAACTAGCAATCACATGTTTGGTCTTATTGGAAAGTTCATTTAACAAATAGACTCCCTCGTAAAGTGTTTCTAAGCCATTAAATTCAGTTTTCACCTTGCTTAGGATAGCGCTCTGATTTTTAATGGGTATAAGATCCTTAATAGCATTTAAATGTCTTTTTTCGTTTTTCTGAAGGGTGTTCTTATAACTTAAATCGCCGGAAGCAGCAAGATCAGCCATTTGTAAAAAATCGTTTGTTACTCCGCCAAAAGCAGAGAAAACTACTAGGCTTGTATCTTCTTGTAGTTTTTCTTGAATTGTTTCTGAAACTAATTTTATTCTACTTGGAGAGGCTAATGAAGATCCTCCGAATTTCATTATATTCATGCTGTAATTATTAAGATTGTAAAAAATAAAATGGAAAAATAGGTGCGGAAGTTTTATATATAATACCCCATAGGGGTAATAGAAAACATATATATAGCAGTATTGCCTGAAGTGCCAGGAATAATTGTTGAAATGCTATTTGAAGGATTTTTATAAATCATGTTTTCTTAAAAAACTGATTATAAAAGTATACATAAAAGTTCTCTTAGAGACCTTTTATTATATTTAAAATAAATATTAGAGTATTCTTATTCAGTAGATTATAAAATAACAAATCTGATAATTTAAAGATTTTAAATTATCAGATTTGTATAAAAATTGAATACTTTTCAATTGTAGAATTACTTCAATTGAATTTTAAAAGTGAAAATTCAATTATTTCAAAGGTTTTACGCCTAATTGTTTTAAGATTCCAAGTTCATCTGTAGCTCCCCAGCGTTCTACTAATTTCCCATCTTCGAATCTTCCAATTTGCATTCCTCTCACTTTAAAGGATTTTCCGGTAGGAGACACTCCCATAAATTCTCCTTTGTGGGTTCCTGAAATTGTATAGGCAAAACTTACATTATCTTCATCAGTTACCATCTGCTCTACTTCTATACCAAAGTCTGGAAAAGCAGTTCTCATCATGCTAAAAAAGTCTATAAAGCCTTGTGCTCCGGCACCTTGAATATCTGCTGGATCATGATCTTTCACTTTTTCTGAAACCACATCACGAATCATTTCTAATTTCCCGGTTTTTACAGCTTCGCCAAATTTTTCTTGTGCTTTTATATTTTTATCTTTACTCATAATATGATTTTTAGATTTTAAATAATGATCTTCAATTTATAAATCGAAGCTCTAAAATTATCCAAACACAACGTTAAACTTATATTATAATCCACTAATGTAGCTTCCGTAAAGGTCTTTAAACTGCATTCCTGCTGTAGACCTATATTTATTAAGTTTTTTATATTCTACTAAACCCCACAAAACAAATTCCTTTAAGAAATAAGAATCCTCCTTAGAAATATCCGATTGATATTTATCTATTAGCTGATTTAGTGGTGGAATAGAATCTAATCGTTCTTTATATTCTTTTTCTGAGAGATCATCTAACAATTCAAATCCGCTTTCAGCAAAGAACCATTCTACTAAGTCATTATAAGGATTGTTTTCATCTACTTTTTCCAACTTTTCGATCTTTGGAAAAAATTTAGGGAATAAGGTTTTCACCGCATCACTAATTAGTTCTTGAGCAACCACAGCACTTCCCTCCTGTTCGCCTTCATATACCAATTCAATTTTTCCTGTAATTGCTGGTATTATTCCTAGGAAATCACTAAAACGCAGTAAAGTTTTATCTTCTCCTGTTTTTAATGCTCTACGCTCTGCGGCACTCAATAGGTTTTCAAAAGCCGAAATACTCAATCTGGCACTAATTCCACTTCTGGAATCTATATATTCATTATCTCGAGCCTCAAAACTTATTTGCTCCAAAAGATCTTTAGCCAATTCTGGTACATGGACCAAACCAAGTTGACGCTCATCTAATTTAGCTTCTTGCTGAGTGATTGTCTTGGCTACTTCTATAGTACGAGGGTAATGTGTAAGTATTTGAGAGCCAATTCTATCTTTTAAAGGAGTTACAATACTACCCCTATTGGTATAATCTTCAGGATTTGCAGTAAATACAAATTGCATATCCAGAGGCAATCTCAATTTAAATCCACGTATTTGAATATCCCCTTCTTGTAGAATATTAAAAAGCGCTACCTGAATTCTGGCCTGTAGATCTGGAAGTTCGTTGATCACAAAAATACTTCTGTTCGCACGTGGGATCATCCCAAAGTGGATAACACGATCATCTGCATAGCTCAATTTTAAATTGGCAGCTTTTATAGGATCTACATCCCCAATTAGATCGGCTACTGTTACATCTGGAGTTGCTAGTTTTTCGAAGAATCGCTCTTCCCTTGCTACCCAACTGATTGGTGTATTATCTCCTTTTTCTTTAATCAGCTCTTTTGCATATCTTGAAATGGGATTAAAAGGATCGTCATTAATTTCTGAGCCTTCAACAATTGGCATCCATTCATCTAAAAGATTAACCATAAGTCTGGCTAAACGAGTTTTTGCTTGCCCTCTCAAGCCAAGAAAATTAATATTATGCTTGGAGAGGATAGCTCTTTCCAATTCTGGGATCACCGAATGTTCGTAGCCATGTATTCCTTCAAAAGAACTTTTCCCGTTTTTAATATTACTTAATAAATTCTGTCTTAATTCTTCTTTTATACCCTTGGTTTTATATCCTGAATTCTTTAGTTCGCCAAAAGTTTTAATATTCTCTATTTTCATATCTTTTTTATTATTTAGTCCGAAGAAATTCTCTGGACTCAATGTGTTCTTTGAGTTATTTTAAATTGAAATTTTATTAGCCTCTAATTTTCTTCTTTCTGTTATTTTCATAATCTTCAAAGATCATTTCCCCTAAACCTTTAAGTCCGGTGAAAAATGCTTTTCCATGATTGGCTTGTGTAAATTCTCTAACAAACCTTTCTAGATAAGGATCTTGGGCTATCATAAATGTAGTGATCGGGATATGTAATTTTCTAGCCTGGCTGGCAGCATTGTAACATTTCTCTATTATATATGGATCTAAACCTACACTATTCTTATAATAAGTTCCATCACGTTCTCTTATACAACTGGGCTTCCCATCTGTAATCATAAAGATTTGCTTATTCGTATTTCTTTTACGCCTTAAGAGATCCATTGCCAGTTGTAATCCAGCCACTGTATTAGTATGATAAGGACCTACATTTAAATAAGGAAGATCTCCAATAGAAATAGCCCAAGCATCATTCCCAAAAACAAGAATATCCAAAGTATCCTTAGGATATCTGGTTGTTATAAGTTCAGCTAAAGCCATGGCTACTTTTTTGGCGGGCGTTATTCTATCTTCTCCATATAAGATCATACTATGACTAATATCTATCATAAGCACGGTGCTCATCTGAGATTTATGATGAGTTTCTTCTACTACAAGATCATCCTCAGTCATTTTAAATTCTCCAATACCATGATTGATCTGGGCATTTTTTAAACTTTCTGTCATAGATATTCTATCCAAAGAATCCCCGTAATGAAATTCCTTGAACTCCCCTGTGTGCTCATCACCTAAACCTTGGTGTTTTGTAGAATGGTTTCCAGAGCCACTTCTTTTAATCTTTCCGAAGATCTGATTTAATGCTTGTTGTCTTATAGCCCTTTCAGTTTTGGCTGTAATTCCCATACCTCCAGTTCCATCGGGTTTTACCTCTTCACGGATATAACCTTTTTTCTTAAGATCTTCTATAAAGTCGTCTATAGTATATTCACTTGTGGTGAGTTTATATTCAACGTCTAATTGTCTTAGCCATTCTATGGCTTCATCAAAATCTCCAGAGGTATGCGTGATCAACTCTTTAAAAATTTCGAATAATTTATCGAACGGGCTTATATTTTCCTCTTCAAATTTTTTGAAAATAAAACCGCTGCGTATGCTTTCAACCTTCTTTTTCATACTTTAAAGTTAACTTATTTTAAGCGTACTATGAAGTTATACTAATGTGAACAGGAACTAAACTTTTGTTAATTTGAAATAAAACTCATAGACTTTCATACTGAAGTAGTCGAGAAAAATATGTGAGAATGGATTCTTGATGTTATACTTTTCTTAAACATTTTCACTTTTGTTCAATATACATGAGATTTGGCGAAAAAATAAGAAATGATAAAAAGCCCTTACCTACTTATAGTTTGTTGTTTGTTTACTTTTTCCGGATTCTCCCAAGAGAAAATGGAATCCCCTTATGAGACGAATTTTGTAAAAGACGGGATTTGGATCACTTCCGCAGTGGGTCTAAATGTTTTGGGATTCAAATTAATCCAAGAAAAAAATGAGCTTACATTAAATAAATTAAACAATCTTTCTAAAGATGAGGTTTGGGGAGTAGATCGTTGGGCAGCTGGATACTATTCAGAAAAAGCGAATGCTGATAGCTATATTCCATTTTATGCATCATTTGTAATGCCTTTTGCACTTTTAATAAATAAAAATGAACGTGGACATGCTGGGCAAATTTCTGTTCTTTTCGTAGAAACCATAGCTACTACAGGTGCTATATTTACAATTACAGCTGGACTGGTTGAGAAAAGCAGACCTTTAGTTTATAACGAATCTCTTGAAACCGAGGAAAGAATTGAAAATGACGAACAACGTTCTTTTTTTGCAGGGCATACAGCGGCTACAGCAGCGGCTACTTTTTTTGCTGCTAAAATTTTTAACGATTTTAACCCTGACTCAACATTGAAGCCTTACATCTGGGGAGTTGCTGCGGCAATACCAGCATCTGTAGGATATATGCGTATTAAAGCCGGGAAACATTTTCTTACAGATAATTTAATTGGGTACGGAGTTGGTGCCGCAGCTGGTGTTTTAATTCCTGAGTTGCATAAAAAGGGGAATAAGAATATTCAAATTTATCCAAGCACTAGTTTTAACAAAGGAGAGTATAATTTTATATCTCAAGGCCTTGGAGTTTCTTATCAGTTTTAAAAGAAACCCTAAATTGCGGTTTAATTATTTAATTGTACTAATTCAGAATAATGGAAGTTTCAGAAATTATAGTTACCATTTTAGGGATAATCATGCTCGTTCCAACACTAGCTTCCATTACAAGATTTGACCACTGGTGGGTTCGCGGATTCGATTTTCCAAGAATACAAATCAGTTTCTTAATAATTTCTATTTTAATAGCCTACCTCTTATTTGTTGATGTAAGTAATGGATGGGAAATTAGTTTAGTTGTTCTCTTAATCTTTAGTCTGTTTTATCAGGCGGTAAGAATTTACCCATACACTACTTTAGCAAAAAAAACGGTAAAATCGTTTAATGGTGACGACACCAAAAATCATATTTCTATATTGGTAAGTAATGTTCTTTCTACTAATAATAGGCATGATAAATTAATCGATCTGGTAAAAAGTAAGAAGCCAGATCTCTTACTCACCTTAGAAACAGATAATAAATGGGAATCTGGGTTGAGTGAACTAGAAAAAGATTATAAATACACAGTTAAAGTTCCGCTGGAAAATCAATACGGAATGCATTTGTATTCTAAATTGGAATTAAAAGACATACAGGTTAAATATCTTATAGATGAGGAGATCCCCTCTATTCATGGCCATGTTATTATACCAAATGGCCATGTTGTGAAAATCCACTGCTTACATCCTAAACCGCCAAGCCCTTCAGAAGATCTCACTTCTACCAACAGAGATGCAGAACTGCTATTTGTAGGCCGAGATGTTAAAAAAGACAAGGAAACAGTATTAGTTTTAGGAGATCTAAATGATGTGGCTTGGTCTCGTACTACAAGATTATTCCAAAAGATAAGTGGTTTAATGGATCCTAGATTAGGGAGAGGGTTCTTTAATACATTTAATACTAAATATTTATTCCTTAGGTGGCCCTTGGATCATGTTTTCCATACTTCGGATTTTACTTTAGTAGAAATTGAACGCCTAAAAAGTATAGAATCAGATCACTTCCCAATGTTCATTAAATTGAATTATGAACCTAGAGCTGAAAGATTTCAAGAAAAGCCTGAAGGAGCAGATGAAGAAGAGGAAGAATGGGCCGAAGAGAAAATAAATAATGGCCATCCTACTGAAACAGATGTTTAATTTGCTTGAGGGAAAAAAGGTTTGAGAATAGGTAACTCTTTGAGTTGCTCACAATTTTTTACCGTAATTGGCTTTTCTATAAAATTGATGATCTTATTATACTTTTTCGCCTTTTCTTTATCATTATAATCTATAGAAGAAGATACCATCAAAACATAAACATTCTCTTTTATTGACATTTTTTCGATCTCATCTAAGAATTCCCATCCATTCATGATTGGCATATTAATATCCAACATCAATAAATAATGATGCTCTGTAGATGCAGAATTTAAATATTCAACTGCTTCAAATGCTCCTTTAAATTTTATAGGTTCCTTAGTAACCTTACAATTTTGCAGTAATTTGCCTTGAACTAATCTAACAATATCATCATCATCTATTATCAATACTTTCAGCATTATCGGGGATTTAAAGTTACATCTTCAGTCTTCCTTGTTATATTTCGAATAATATCATCTAATTCCTTGGCTGAAGTGTTAATATGCTCTAGTAATTGAGATTGCTCATCGACATCTGGATAGCTTTGAATTAAATCTACTAATCCCATGATCCTTGCCAAAGGAGCTCGCACTACATGAGACTGCGTCCATGCAATATCCTTTAGTCTGCTATTATGATCTTCTATAGTTTGAATATAATTTTGAATTTCCGTAATGTCTTGCATAGCACCAATAATACGTACGGTGTTCGTTTTCTCATCTGTTATTAAGTAACTTCTATCTAAAACATATTTATAACTACCATCTGCACACTTAAACCTATATTCAATTTGAATATTTCTAGATTTCGCATTTTTAACGTCTTCAGAATAAAATCTTACTCGTTCTCTATCTTCTGGGTGTAATCTTTCATTCCACCAACCACCTGTGTTTTCAACATCATTTTTAGAATAGCCAAAAACACTTTCTATTCCTTCATTGTAATACATTTTATCATTCACTACATCGTAATCTGTAATAGTATCACTAGTTGCTTTGGCAACAATATCGTAGCGCTTTAAGCTATGTATTAATTTTTTTTCTTGTTTAATAAATTCGGTAATATCTCTAGAGTTGGCAACCAATCCATTAATAGAAGGATCATCATTTAAATTGGTTACTATAGTCTCTATATAACGCCACTTATTATCTGAAGATTTAATTCTATAAGAAGGAATTTGAATTCGTTTATTATCCTTTAGTTTTAATAAATATTCTTTTACACTTTCAACATCGTCTTTATGAATATAATGGAAAAAATTATTTTTGATCATATCAGAATCAGAAATGCCCATCATTTGTGAAGAAGAAGGACTTACGTAAGATAAAGCACCAGAAAAGTCCATAATCATTATTAGGTCTGATGCATCTTGTACAAGCGCTTTAAAACGTTTTTCACTAGCTTTTAAAGCTTGCTCGGCTTCCATTTGACCTGTAATATCTTTAATTTGTGTAACACGTGCTTCTCTTCCATCGAAATCTATCGGGTTACTCAAAATTTCTACATAAATTATAGAACCATCTTTTTTAAGATGTTTTAAACTCGTGTTAAACTTTTCATGATAATTTTCTTTCCAAGTACGTTGTATCTCCTCTCTTATAACAGCCACCCAAAGATCACGCACATTCATGCTTAGGAATTCATTTGCTGAATATCCATACAATTTTATTGCCGCATCATTTACTTTGAGAAAGTCTAAAGTGTGTTTATCCAGAACCCACATTGGGTAGGGACTGAAATCGAATAATGCTTTATACTTTCTTTCAGATTCGTTTAATTTAAAGTCAATGTTTTTACGCTCTATGCTGTAGTATATACTTTTAGCAAGCTGAGGAGCGCTTAGCTCATCTTTTAGTAAATAATCTGAAATACCAAGAGAAAGTGTTTTAACACCAAATTCCTTGTTCGAAAATCCTGTTAAAACTATTATTGGAATATTCCTAGATAATGAAACCATGTTTTTCACCAAAGTTTCATTATTCTCTACATCTGGTAAGGATAAATCCAACAGAATAACTTTGTAGTTATGAGTATTTACCAACTTACCCTTAGCCTCTTGAAAAGTAGTAGCTCGAGTTAAATTAATTTGTAAATGCTCTTCTCCAAGATAATCTTCAATTAAAATATAGTCTCCTATATGATCCTCTATTACAAGAATATTCAAAACTTCGCCACGCTCCGTCATATAAAATCTATTTATTAACTGGTAGTTTTGCAGTAGTTAACCAAAATGTTTCTATTAAAGAGATAACCTTAGAAAAATCATTTGCATCTACAGGTTTGGTTATATAACAGTTAGCTTGGTTTTTGTAACATTGGTTTATATCAATGCTGGAAGACGAGGTGCTTAGCATTATCACGGGGATATGATTAATGTTGCTATTAGACTTGATTTCCTTTAAAACCTCATAACCATTCATTTTGGGAAGGTTTATATCTAACAAAATAAGATCTGGAGTTATTGCTGTACTATACTTATCTTTCTTTTCCAAATATAACAAGGCTTCCCAACCATCTTTTACAACTTGCAATTCTTTCAAAATATCGCCTTCTAACAAAGCTTCTTTTGTTAACAGTATATCTCCTTCATTATCTTCAATAAGTAAAATATTTATAGGGATCATAGGGTTATTTTTAAAGGGCTCTCAAATATACTAATTTTGTTTTTTAATTGTAATATGGAAGGTACTTCCTTTATTCATTTTGGAACTTACCCAAATCTTTCCTCCATGATTCTCAATAATTTTTCTACATATTGCCAAACCAATGCCTGTACCAGAGTAATTATCTTTACTATGCAATCTTTGGAATACCACAAATATCTTTTCAAAAAATTGCTCTTCAATTCCAATTCCGTTATCTGTGACATCTATTTGCCAAAAATACAAGGTATCAAAAACTTCTATTTTAATTTCAGCCTTATTCTCTGAATTCTGATATTTTAATGCATTGGTAATTAAGTTAGACAAGACTCGTTGCAAGGGACTGGATGCGGCATAAATTTTAGGTAAGTCTTTATATAAAATCTTTCCATTAGCTTCAGAGATCAAGTCTTTATGAAGCTTAATAATTTCTTCAAGCATTATATTTAGATCTATTTCCTCGAGCTGGTAGTTCATTCTTCCAACCCGAGAATATTCTAAGAGATCTAATAGAATTTGTCTCATTCTTACTGCCCCATCTGTAGCATAATAAATGTATTGCTGAGCTTTGGGGTCTAATTGATCTTTATATTTTTTATTTAACTGAGTTAAAAAACTGGTTACCATCCGTAATGGTTCTTGCAAATCATGAGAAGCTATATACGCAAACTGTTCTAATTCGGCATTTGATGTTGCTAACTCATTTGCCCTGTTATTTAATTCAGAATTCAATTGCTCTAATGCAATCTCATTTTGCTTTAATTGGCTTATATCTTGAAGAGAACCGATCATTCTAATAGCGTCGCCTTCGTCATTTCTTGTAATTAAACCTCTATCCATTACGATAGAAATTTCTTTATTTGCTTTTAACAGTTTATAGCTATATTCCCAAAAGTTTACAGAACTGTCCTTAAGAGCATTCTCTAAACTTAGAATTACTTCATCCTTATAGTCCGGATGTAATTGATTCTCCCAATGCTCTAATCCATTATCCAATTCAGGGATTTCATATCCATAGGTACTAAAATAAGCCATACTCCATTCCATAGTATTATTGGGAATATCCCAATCATAAATTGCTTCATGAGTTACTTTCGTAATAAGATCGTAACGCTCTTTAGCAATTCTAATCTCTTCGTCTACCCGCTTTTTAGTGGTGATATCTTTGAAGTAAATAGAAAGCCCAGACGCACTGGGATAGGCATTTACCTCGAACCAAGTGTCGTATTTTTTGAAATAATCTTGAAAAGAAACTTTTTCACCTGTTTCTAATGCTTTCAAATAATTTTTGTGCAATCCTGAATCTTTAGCTTCTGGAAAGAAATCCCATAAATATTTATCTAATATAGAATCTTTGGAGATCCGCAATAATTTCTCTGCTTCTTTATTAAAGTAAGTTACTATCCAATCTTTAGTTATAGAGAAAAAACCATCTGTAATACTTTCCAGAATATTATTTACCTGATTGTTGAATTGCTTTAATTCTTTCTCATAATTCTTACGATCTGTGATATCTGTATGAATGCCATATACTGCAATTATTTCATTATTCTGATTAAATATAGGTCCCCCACTAAACTGATAATCTAAAACTTTCTTAGATTTATTTAAGAGTTGAATGTCTCCATTCCATGATTTCCCATTTAAAAGTTGATTAAAAACTTCTTCTCCTTGACTTTCATTTCTATAAGCGTTCTTAATTTTTGTTATTTGATTAAGTTCTTCTTCGTTATAGCCTAATGCTTTTTTAAAGGAACTGTTTAGATAAACATCTCCTGATTTTAAATCTAAAATAGTAACTCCTTCTGACGAACTTTCAATTACATTTTTGAATTTCAGCATTTCTAAATTTGCTGTTTTTAATGGTGTTATATCAAGACCGAAAAGATTAATCACACCATCATCTGAAATTATTTCTGAAGGAGTCCAGGAAATCCATTTCCAATCTCCATCCTTAGTCCTGCACCTACCCTCATAAGATCTAGGAATATAGCCTTGGGTCACTTCTTTTAGCCTTTTAAAGGAGACACTTACTTCTTCAGGATGCAAGAATTCATGATAAGGGGTATTTAATAGTTCTTCTTCAGAGTATCCAAATATTTTAGTAAAAGAAGGGCTTACTTTCTTCATATATCCATCCAGCCCGATAACCGCAATTAAATTAGGGGAATACTTGAAAAGATTATTAAGTTGAGATTCGGTAATCTTCCTTTGGATATCACTGGAAATCTGCAAGCTTAATCTATTTATTATATCCTTTATTAAGCCAACTTCTCTATCTCGTTTTATACCATAAAACGTGAGCACTTGTATTACCTTTTTATCAAAAACTATAGGCACTCCTAAAAGGATACTATTGGATTCTAAGACTAATGAAATTTCTGAGGTTTGAGATTCTAATACAGTCTTAGGAAGGCTTTTTGATGACAATATGTTTATAACCTCTTTGCTTATAGTTACATGTTCTTCTTTCTTATAATTTACAAGTTCTTTTAAATTACCGTCTATTATCCCAACTTCCCAAGCCTGAGCAAAATCGAAATTAAAATACTCGGAAATTGTTTGGATAGTATCGCTCAATCCTTGTCTTAAGTTTTTAGATGCACTTAAAGAATTAATTAATTTTGAAATTAATTCTTGTTCTTGTTCAAATTCATAATTTTCGGTGATATTCCGAGCAATTCCTACCAAGCCAATTACATCACCTTCTTTTGTTTTAAAAGGAACTTTTGTGAGTAAAATCACTTCTTTTTTTCCTCTATGATCATAAACAACATCCTTGCGATTGATAACAGCGAGGTCATTTTCCATTACCGATTTGTTATCCCTTGTAATCTCCTTGCCATAGTCCTCCGATAAATATTCTGTAGGTTTTAAATTTAGTAATTCAGCTTCGGTTCCTTTCCCAAAATAGTCTGAATAAAACATTTTATTAGCAAGAATTAATTCATCCCTTCTATTTTTAACAAAGATATAATCGGGTATATTATCAATGATCGCTCTTAAAATATTTCGTTCTTCTTCCAGTTTAGATCTAACAGCATTCATTTCTGAAGCGTTTTTTGCAATACAATACATTAATTGCTCTTCTTCAACCCAACGAACGGACCATACCATGGGCGCAATAGAACCATCTTTTTTAAGATATCTATTGGAAAAATTAGTTTTATTATCCCCGCTCATGATCTCTTGAGCAGCAACAATTGTGGTTTCCCAATCCTCCTGTAAAACAAATTCCATGTAAGCTTTACCATATAGTTCTTCAGGTTTATAACCCCACATGTCAAAACACGCCTCATTTATATGAACAAAACACCCGTTTTCATCAATTGTGCAGATAACATCTAAAGATTGATCAAGAATCGTTTTATAGCGATGTTCCAGATCTCTTGATCGTTTTTTAGTTAATTCAGCTTCAGTGATATCTTTTGCAATACCAAAAACACCTATTATTTTTCCGTTTATTATAATTGGAAAATTGGTTATATTTATTACTATTTCAGTTCCTTTAAAACTCCTCATTCCAGTATTATAATTCTGAAATTCACCTTTTACGGCCTTTAGAAAATGATTGAGCACCATTTCTTGATCTTTCTCGGGAATAAGTGGTAAAAAACTTTGCTTTAATAATTCTGAATTTGAAATTTCAGTCATTTTACAAGCGCTTTCATTAGCAGAAATAAAATTTCCTTGTAGATCAAAAGAATAAACAGCGTCTGGGTGATTATTAAATAAAGATTCAAAAACTTGAGAAGTTTCATTTAAAATCTCAACCTCTTGAATTGATTCTTTTGAAATTGAAGTAGTTGTTCCATAATTAATTGCATCAGAAGTTGTGATACGAATTTCAATGAATTTAATCTCAGCTTTTTCAACAAGAGTTTTCCTGAACTGAATATCTTTATTTGTAGAACTGCTTTTAATTGTAACACTAGTTGAATATCCAGCTAAAGCTTCGTTAAACTGATTTAAAAATTCCTCTAAAGATTCTAATGGAATGATTTCAAATAGGCTCTCCTTTTCTTGTAAAGATAAATTGAAATGGAATTCTAAAAAGTCAGCTGTTTCAGAATTAATAATCTCAATTCTTCCATTCAGATCAACAAAAAGAGAATATTCAGGTTTGCTTCTTAATTTATTCGAAGGTTCGTTATTTAAAATTTCAGAGATTAAGGACTCTCTCTTTAATTTTTCAAAATTTTGACTGGGCATAGGTATTGGTTAGGGTAAGGTGGACTTCAAATGCTAAAAGATAGAAAAGTTTCTCCTAGAAAACAAAAACTTTGAAGTAAGTAAATGTGTCGTGATTTGACAATGTTCTTTTACCTCGAGCTAAAGAATCCTATTGGTAGAATTCAAGATCAAGAACCCTGGTCAAGCCCATGAGCTATATCCCGGTTGTTCGGGAGGAAGATCCTTTTGAAATTCGAGTTATCCAAATAGTTCGGGACGGGGAACCTGCCCAGCCGTTCAGTCGGGTTAAACCCTCAATGAGGGATTAAAAGAATTTTTTACTTATCTGAACCCCCGCACCAAAATTAGGAGCAGCTATAGAATTAAGGTCTGCACCTAACTGGAGGTTTATATCAAATAGGTCTTGCCAAACTTTGAGATCCAAGTAGGTAGATAGAATAGTGCTCTTTTTAAAATTACCTGCTCCTTTCGCGCCATAGTTCTTTCTATAGCTTGTTAAAAGCTTATAAGGCAAATCTCCTACCACTCCAGATAAACCAATATGATGCACGATAATTTTGTTGTTATTTATTCTAAACCTATTATCGTCTAAGGTTATAAACGGCACACCTATAATCCTACTTTCGTAAGTCCAACCAGATCTATATAAATTATTATTAAAGTAATTATCATTTCCATCTGTAGTTATATCATCATCACTTTGATCTTTGGTGTAGTAAAGCTCATACATAACAGAATTGATAAAGTTATCTGAATCTGGGCTTTTCACAAAAACACCATATCTCCCATCAGGAGTGTTTCTTAAAACTCTTCCAGAACCATCTTCGAACAAGTGATTATACAAAATTTCGACTTTATAATCGTTTACTGAAGTAGTTATATAAACCTCATAACTTCCTAAATGGTTTCCAAGAGCATTTGCCTCTTGACCACCAACGGTATCTTCTCCTTCTTTTCCTGTAAAAACATCAACATAATCTCCAAAGCTGCTTGGCAACTCACCAAAATCTGGAGATGTTCCTCCCCATTGAACAAAGTGTTGAAGTCCTGCTTTTATTTCAAAATTATTTAATTTATCAAAAATTACATGGAAGCTTTTATGATGAATTCTCGTGTTTTCTACATAACGCTCATCATCGGTTATAAATTCTTCTAATGTAGCATCTATGCTTAAACCTAATTTTTTACTAATTCGAACTGGATTCATTAGGGACAAACTTATCCCTGGTAAAGGTCTTGCATTTAAGGACCAAAGAATGTTTTGATTACTGGCACTTAGTCCATCATATAGGAGTTCTTTTTGCTTTCTTCCTGCATAAGCCTTTAGCCATTTATTTTCAAGCATTATATAGGATTCATCTAACTGTAGCTTTTCGGTATAACCATCATGAAACAATCCACCAATCCCAACTTCAAGTATGGCATTTTGGGAAAATTGATAGGTTGCCTTACCACTAAAGAAAGCAGACACATTACTTGCCTCATCGATTCTTCCCCTTTGGTTAGAATGCATCCAGAATGGCGATTCATTTTGGGAATACATAATTCCTGTTAAGGAACCGAAACCTTCATATTTTATTTCCTGAGCATGAAGTAAAAAAGAACAACTTAGAATTAAAAGAGCAGTTAAAGAGTGTCTCATATGGAATTTAAATAAGGCTAAAGATGCTCAGCATCTAGTTTTAGAGTTAAAAATATGTAATTTTATGCGATATAACTCAACTTTATGATTTCAATTTTCAGAAAGAAAGATTTTTTAATAGACCACCTAGAAGGGATAACAGATATCCACAATCATATTTTACCAGGAATAGACGATGGGGCTCAAAACGTTGAAGAATCAATTGGCTTACTGGAGAAATTTAGGGATCTAGGGATCACTAAGTTTATTGCAACTCCGCATATAATGAACGATTATTATCCAAACACGCATGAGACAATTAATTCTGCCTTAACTCTTTTAAAAAAAGAAATTAGTGAAAACAAAAGTTTAAAAAATACTGAAATCCGGTTTGCTGCAGAATATATGATGGATCAAAATTTCTTAGAGCTAATGAAAACCGAAAAACTTCTAAGTCTGCAGGAAAACATGGTGCTTGTTGAAATGTCCTATTTTCAGGCTCCGATCAATCTCAACGATATTTTATTTAAACTTCAAACCAATGGCTATAAACCTGTTCTAGCACACCCTGAGAGATATGCTTTTTATCATACCAAAGACTTATCTAAATATGAAGAATTAAAAAATAGAGGTTGTTTATTTCAATTGAACACTTTGTCTCTGACTCCACATTACGGAACCAATATGCAAAAAATCGCATATAAGCTCTTAGAGAACGGCATGATAGATTTTATTGGCAGTGATACTCATAGATTACAACATTTAGAAAAGATCGAGACGATAACGATCCAAAAGAAAACAAAAGACTCTATAACTAATATAATCTCCAAAACAAAAGAGAGGTTTTTATGATTGTCCGTTAAGTATGTTATTGTCATAGTCACTCTGAGACCAGTGATAAAAAAATTAATATAGCGTAGTAAATTGAAGTATTAGAATCTCTTTTAATTAACCCGTTATATGATCTTTGCTGCTTTTGAAAGGTGCTGAATCTCCCGAAGACTAGGGACAGCATGACGGCAGTTAAAACAGTATCGTCACCCTGAGACCCTATTCAAAAACTTTGAAAACGGCGATATTGACGTTCCAAAGCAGCGCTTTGAAATCTTTTTCCGCAGTATAAGTTTTATTTTGTGTTAAAAAATCTTGAAGCCTTGGAAAGATTTTAGCTAAATAAAACTGGTTTTCAGCTTTGCTGAAAAATACCTCTGGAAAAAGTGCCTTTTCTTTTGTTTCGTTTTCTTTGGGCGAACAAAGAAAATGAAAAAAGATACTGTTAAAGGACTAAGTTAATTATTTGATATTTAAATAGTTACTCAATCACGTCAATGATAGAGCCGTGATAAAAAAAATATCTAGTGTAGGAAACTGACGTATGAAAGGTGCTGAATCTCCCGAAGAATCGGGAAAGCATGACGGCAGTTAAAACAGTATCGTCACCCTGAGAGCCGTGATAAATAAATTATCTAGCGTAGGTTTATGACGTATGATTGTTTCTAACTGATTTATCTTATTAGGAACTTCTTTTTTGCAAGTGTAGTGCTTCCACGGCGTAAAATTTTCGAAGCCTTGGAGAAAATTTAGCCGTCGAAGTACGATTCAAATTATGCGGTAGTATAATTTGAAACACCTACAAAAAAGTGTCCTTTTTTTGGTTCGTTTTTTTGGACAGGCAAAAAAATGAATAATCTTAAAAATTACACAAATCATTACCGACTGGGTATTTCGGAGGGACCATGCCACTGATTTCGGTCAAACAGTGCCACTTTAAAAGATACTGCAATTATATAAAAAATTAATGTTATTCCTTCCTTAGGATTCCTTTTCTTAAAGATTCTCCCTTTAAGTCGATACGATGAGAAGCGTTTACGATTCTATCTAATATCGCATCGGCCAGAGTCCCTTCCCCTCCAATAATTTCATACCATGCAGAGACAGGTATTTGTGATGATATTATAGTAGTTTTTTTATTGTGGCGGTCATCAATAATATCCATAAGTGTTTCCCTGTCCTGATTATCAAAAGCCTGCAGCCCAAAATCATCAAGAATAAGCAAATCGGTTTTTATCAATTTCTCCAGCTCCTTCAAATAGGTTCCGTCCACTTTACTGAGTTTTAGTTTTTTAAATATTCTTGCGGTAATAGTATATAAGGTCTTATAACCAGAGAGACAGGCCTGATGCCCTAATGCCTGAGCGAGATAACTTTTACCAACTCCCGATGCCCCACAAATAATAAGACCTTCCTTGCGGGCTATAAAATCAAGCGTACTTAGCCGTGCAAACATATTCTTATCCAGGTTCCTGTCAGGGGAGTAATTAATATCAGCAAGATTTGCATTTTGTCTAAAGCTGGCCTGCTTTAAAAGACGATCAATTTTCTTGTTCTCCCGGTCTTCCCATTGATGATCTGTAAGCAGTGCCAGGTACTCATCACAGGTCATTCCATCTAACCGGTTATCTTTGATTTGCTGAAGGTGTAAATTGGCCATAGCGCCCAATCGCATTGCTTTTAATTTTTCAATTGTCTGATTGTTGTTCATTATTTTTAATTTAATTAGTGAATGTTATTTGTATGCAGAGGCACCACGTATGTTAGGATGAACCGGGATATGAGCTTTCGATTGTTCCAGGTCCTGGTAAAACAAAGATGCTTTATCCATATTGTTTTTTAGGATATTCTTTATATGCTGGTAAGATGATGCCTCTCCCTCCAGCGCTCTTTTACAGGCGTTATTGAGTCTTTCCGAGCCATAGGCTTTGTGAAGTTGAATGACTCCCATAGCACGTTTATAACCTATTTCAGGATAGTCATGGGAGGTGAGAATTCTCTCTATACACCTCAGTACATATGCCCCATGAGGGGCTGCTTTCTTTTTGAAGAATTCCGGATTCCAGTCGGAATAAAATTTATGAGTGCTACTGAGATGCGTAGTATTGGTGATGTAACTCCCCTTGGTTAAATTACGCTGGTGTAGTGCTATTCTTTCCTGATAGAAATAAACCTCTATCATATCTTTGGTGTAATGAATGCAAGTCTCTTTTCCAATATACCGGTAGGGTACGCTATAATAGCTCTTATCGGGAGAGAAGTAAACATATCCCATTTTCTGAACTTTCGCCTTTCTATAATCCTTCAGCTCATAGGAACTTGAGGGAAGTGGTTTTAAATACTGGCGTTCAACTGACTGAAAAAGTTCAATACGACTTGCCTCTTTGCGTTTAAACAGTAAGTTATTATAGTTGATCAATAATTTTCTTATCTCCCGGTTAAGATCCTCTAAAGAAAAGAAGGTCATCTCCCGAAGGGGATAATAGATCCGTTGATACGTGAGATGCACCGCATTCTCCACCAAAGCCTTATCCTGGGGAGCATAACTCCGTGCTGGATTGATCACACAGTTATAGTGACGTGCAAAGTCTTTAAAGGTGCGATTGATCTCCGCCTCATATTTACTGGCCCTTGTAACCGCTGATTTTAGATTATCAGACACAATAGCTTTGGGAACTCCCCCGTAAAAATTTAAGGCACCGGTGCAGCAGGCAATGAGATCTCTTCGTTTCTGACTCAAACAGGCTTCCACATACGTATATTGACTGTTGGGAAGGATGGCAACGAATACTTCCACTGGAATGATTTCTCCGGTTTCTTTATCAACTATATGAAGTTTCTTCCCGGCAAAGTCTATAAACATCTCTTTTCCGGCCTCATGTTCCAGTTTCATAGAACCCTTTGCCTTGGCATATTTTCGCCGGTAATGTTCTAAAAATTGGGTATAACTATAGGGATCCTCAGCTAACTGGACATATTGCTGGTAATGATACAAGAAGGTAAAGCCGGGATGATTCCGGGCTTTATTGACCCCCTCAAAGTATAACATCAGCTCATTTTGGCGCTCAACATCAATAGTAGTGTGCGAGGAAAACAATTCAGATAAGGCTGCATTATCAAAACAAAGCAATTCTATAAAAGAATAATCGCTTGCCGTGAACAGCTTCATATAGATGTTTACAGTATTGCGTGAGATTCCTAAAGTGGAGCCAATTTTACGGTTACTGACCCCATCAAGATGTAAGGTGATAATTTGTTTCAAGTCCATTGGATCAAGTTTATTGGCCATATCGCTGTGTTTTTAGCGACAAGGTAGTTTTTACTTGATCTTTTAAAGTGGCACCATTCGAACCGTAATAAACAGCTGGAAATTCATCGAAAGGAATTCAAACCTAAAAAATGGCATCATTCAAACCGTAAATCATTACAATTTAAATTAACCAAAAGTGGCATCATTTGAACCGTTTTACCTGGCACCCTAAGACCGTTTTGCCTGGCACGATTCGAACCGTAATATCCACCGACTAAAAGGAGTGTTTTCCAAATTCTTGAAATAACCTCAATGATAACAAAAAGCGTATTAAAAACTTGCAAAGAATAAGGCGTGTCAACTATCTATAAATCAGTAACTTATAAAATACATCAATGATAACCTAATTCAGATTGTCATCCTAAAGTTGATGATTTTCAATAACAGGATGAGATTCTGAATCAATTCTAATAGCTATAGACACAGCTTAACCAAGACCACTTTATTATTAATTTCAGATATACGAAGAAGTTTTAGCTAGATTTCTTTTTAGCTTTATTCCATATTTTTTTCAATCTAGATTCTTCATCTACGCCGTAACCATACCCGTAACCATAAGAATAACCATATTTTGCACCATAAGAGAATTTTGAATAATCTACATCATTCAAAATTATAGCAAGACCTTTCAATTTACCTTGTTGCTTAAGTTCCTTCGGAAACTCTAAAAGCTTCTTCTCAGTATAACCTGCTCGCGTAACATATAAAGTTGTATCTGCTAATGGGCTAATTAAAAGAGTATCTGTGACTATCATAGTTGGAGCTGTGTCTACAACAACAAAATCATAATTTGAAGATAATTCTTCTAATAGACTTTTCATTCGATCGCTCATAAAAAGTTCTGCAGGATTTGGAGGAATTGAGCCCGACAGTACAATATCTACTTCAATATCTTTATCTATAGATTTAGAAATAATATCATTAGATGAAAGCTCATAGTTATATAAAAAATCGGAAAGGCCTTTGGAATCCCTTGGTACATCCATATATTTATGCAATTTCGGGTTCCGTATATCCGCTCCAACTATTACAACTTTCTTTTTAGTAGTAGCCAGAGTTCTAGCTAAGTTATAAGAAATGAAGGTTTTCCCTTCTCCTTTGATTGTAGATGTCACATAAATTATTTCACCCTTATTTTCAGATTTGGGCTTTAATAAATACGCGAGGTTTGTTCTTAATATCCTAAAGGATTCAGCTAATGGTGATCTATCATTTAATTGGATAGTTTCTTCCAAGCCTTCATTGATCCTTGGGATTTCTCCAAGAAAAGGTATGTTTTTTATGAGAGGTGCCAAATCACCCTTATGGTGCACTTTGGTGTCTAGCATAAATTTCCCAAAAAGTATAAGTAATGGCAATAAAAGTCCGATTAAAAACCCTCCAGCTAAGATAAGCCAAGGTTTAGGGTCAACGGCTGAAGGTATTGTATAAGCCGGATCGATTACTTTAGCTACTGGACCGGTAACTGCAAATGCTATTGCGGCTTCCTCCCTGCGCTGCAGAAGGAATAAATACAACTGTTCTTTAATTTGTTGTTGCCTTTCAATTCCCCGCATTCCTTTCTCCATTCCAGGAAAGCTGCTAAATTTACTTTGAGATGATCTATCTAATTGATTTAATTCATTTAATTGAATATTTAATGATCGCTTTTGACTATCAATATTATCTCTTAAATTTTCTTTTAGAGAATTTAATTGAGAAGTAATTAATTCTACTGCGGGGTTTTTAGTAGTTGCATTTCTCAGATAGGCGTTCCTTTCCAAAACCAAAGCATTATAAGTCGACATAAACCCCGACAAACCTCCTTCTGCGCCTATATTTGATGGTAACAATTCATAACTATCTCGAGAATCTAGTAAATTCTCAACAGATCTAATGATCATTAATTGTGTCTCAATATCAAAAACTTGTTGTTCAGCTTGACTAGATTTTGCTAAAAATTCTTGTGCTCCAGAAGAAACATCCATGAATTTATTCTCCCTTTTAAAATTTGCCATTCCGCCTTCTACCGAGTCCAATTCAGAAGTAATTATCCCTAGACGATCTTGAATAAATTCTGTTGTACTTAAAGCAACCTGTCTTTTATCTATTACCCCATCAGAATTAAACTGGAACATAAGATTATTTAAAAAATCTTCAGACTTTTTGCTCTCGGCTTTTATAATAGACAATGACAAAATATCTGCGGCCTTACCTTTTGGCACAATTACAAGCCCTGAAATATAATCGCCAGCAACCTGATCTACTGGTCTTATATTTATTTGAACTGTTCTTGTTTTTTTAAATATTGATTCACCACCTCCCGTTTGCGGTACAATTGAGAATTTCAAGCCATCTAAATCTATTATCTCGCCAATTGTATGATTTTTTTCATATCCATTAGCCCTATCATTTAAAATAAAACCAGTATCCGAGATAGGAGTGACAAATAAAGTTCTTGATGTTTTTTGGACAAGACTATCCGGGGAAATAAACTGAATTCTTATAGGACTATCCTTATAAGCTTCAGTAGTAATAACATTTCCTTCAATAAAATATGAGATATTATGATTTAACTCCTCAACTACTTTTTCCACCAATCGTTTAGACTTAAGTGTAATTATCTGATTATCTAAGGAGTTATCATCAAAAGTCAAAATAGATCCTCCCCCAGATGGTAATGCATTGGCCATATTACTTTTTTCTTCGTTCAGGATCATCATGGATGCCTCTGTACGAAATTGAGGAATTGTATACCTGTTATAAAGAAAAGCAAGTAGGCCCCCTATCAAAAAACCTAATACAAGCCATTTCCAATAGGCTAGATATTTAAATATTTCGGCTTTTAAATCAAAATTTGATTCCTTTTCTTCTGTAAAATCTTGTAATTCTTCCATTAAATGCTATCTCGTAAATAAGATTACTAAACCAAAAATAGTGGTCGCTATTGAAATTAACCCAGTATAACTAGTAATGAAACCAGCCTGCTTAACAGTCTTGTAATTTGGCTCGACATAAACAATATCATTCTGTTTTAAATAATAAAAAGGACTTTTAAAAACATCGGCACTAGTCATATCTACATAGCCTACAGTTTTGATCCCATTCACTTCTCTAATAATCATAATATTATCACGCACCCCACCATAACTAATACCTCCTACAGTAGCAAATAATTCAGGAATAGTAATTTGTTCATTTTCAACCTGAACTACAGATTCTCCAGTCTCACCTAAAACTACCACTCTAAAATTTAATAACCTCACCGCTACAACTGCATCCGTTACATACTGGTGAATTTTTTCTGTTAAAATAGCCTCAAATTCACTTCTGCTTTTACCGGCAACCTCAATCTTTCCTAGAACTGGAAATTGAATATTCCCGTCTACATCCACCATATACCCCATAAGTGAAGGGTTCTGTTGTCCACCGCCACCTTGAGATTGACCTCCTGTACTCATTTGGAATGGAGCAGCGACCTCCTCATTCATGGAAGAAACTTTAATATGAAGTATGTCATTCACCTCAAAAACAGGCTCAAAATTTTTAATTTTTTTCATTGATTCTAAATTCTCAGGATTTTGAAAATATAAAATCTCTTTTTTTGTGGAGCAGCTAAAAAAAAGTGCACTAATTAATAATAAAACAATCTTATTTTTCATGGAATTCTTTTGAGGTATCAAATATAATATGATTTTGATTCAATCATATTTCAGTCTTATTTTGTTCTCGAGAAATATGTTCTTTTCTTAATTTAAATGGAATTTTATCTAAACTCTGATAAGAAGAGTTATTGCTAATAAATTCAGGAATCAATTCCTTCAATTTGGCAACAACTTTGTCATTCTTTAATTTTTCAGAAGACTTTATAATTTTCTCAATTTTCAAATTTATAAATTCATAATCCTGAATCTTATCTATACCTATCATAATTTTCTTATGATGCGTTGGTAAAGTTTTACATTCATCATTTAATAACTCTTCATATAACTTCTCGCCTGGTCTAAGTCCGGTAATCTTTACTTTAATATTTTTATTTGGAGTATAACCTGCCAGCTTTATCATCTTAATAGCAAGATCCATGATTTTTACAGGCTCTCCCATATCGAACACGAAGATCTCTCCACCTTTCCCCATTGTTCCAGCCTCCAATACTAATTGGCAAGCTTCAGGAATTGTCATGAAATATCTGATGATATCAGGATGAGTAATAGTTACCGGACCTCCTTTTTCTATTTGTTTTCTAAACAAAGGAACCACAGAGCCATTAGATCCCAACACATTACCAAAACGCGTAGTTATAAACTTAGTTTCTTTCTTATCAAATTTTGCTTGATTATGATACAGCGCTTGCACATACATTTCAGCAGCTCTTTTAGAAGCTCCCATCACATTACTAGGATTTACAGCTTTGTCTGTAGAAACCATTACAAAATGTCCTACATCATACTTAACAGCTAGATCTGCAAGATTCTTTGTTCCGCGGATGTTTACGGAAATAGCCTCATGAGGATTTGCTTCCATTAAAGGAACATGTTTATAAGCTGCAGCGTGATAAACCACATCTATACTGTGATTTTGAAACATTAACTCCAATCTTTTTTGATTTCCAACATCGCAAATTATAAATCTACATTTTAAACCAGGGAACTTGGCTTCTACTTCTAGTTGAAGATTATGTAAAGGCGTTTCTGCCTGATCTAAGATAATTAGCTTTTTAGGATTGTATTGAGCAACTTGTCTTACGATTTCACTCCCTATAGATCCAGCGCCGCCAGTCACCAGAATTGTTTTTCCAGTGAGCTGAGCCATTTTATTTTCTCTATCCAATACAATTGGTTCTCTATCTAAAAGATCTTCAATTTGCAAAGTTTTAATCTTCTGTGCTATCGGTTTATCATCGTCTTCCCAATTAGACACTAAAGGTGCATTAAAAACTTGAATGTCATTTTCTAAACAATCTTCTACCAGTGCAAATTTTTCTTCTGAAGTGCAATTTTGCTCAGTAAGTATAACTGCTGTAGCATTTAAAATTTTAAGCTGATTATGAATAGTAGTTCTATATTTTACAACAGGTTTATCAAGAATTCTAATACTATTATTATGCTTGGTTTTTGTTAGAAAACCTACAATTTTAAATCTTCGCGGATGTTCAATATTTAAAGCACCTGCAATAGAAATAGCATTCTCATCTGCTCCTATGATAACGGCTCTTTTTATTTCATCACCGCGCATAACAATCTTATAAAACTCATAAACTTGTTTTACACCTAGACGAAATAAAAATAGTAATGAAAATGAGATCCATAAATTGATTAGTAAACCTCCAACTAAATAGATCTTTTGACCAATGACAAAAAATATGATATAGTTAATAATAACTAAAGTTATAAACGAAGATGTGGTCGCTAATATTAATTTCAAGGCATCTATATTGGAAGAATACCTAATAATTCCAGCATAGGTTTTAAATACAAAGAAAAAGAGAATATTTATTAAAATAACAATAAGAGCCTTTATTGGAAATTCTAATAAAGTATAATAATTGGGTGTAAGATCTACAATAATTAATATAGTAAGTATTGAGGATGCAGCGACTAAAAATATATCAATAAGAAAGACAGCCCATCTTGGGAGATACTTTAAGTTTCTCAAATTCAGTGCGCTGTCTTTAGCGGCCAAACTTAATTTTAATGCTGAAAGTAAACGCTCACCCATTAGTAAAATATTTATTTCTATGCTCTAAAGAACTCATTAATTCCAAAACTTATCCTTTCTCTATCTTCATCAGTTAAATTAGAACCTGAAGGTAAACATAAACCAGATTCGAATAATTCTTCCGCTAAACCATCACCATAAAAAGGCATGTTTTTAAATACTGGTTGCAAATGCATAGGCTTCCAAAGAGGCCTACATTCAATATTAAGTCCTTCCATATATAACCTTAATTGTTCTCTTGTTTTTCCAGTAACCTTTGCATCAACAGAAATTATTGTTAACCAATTATTACAAAAATAGTCATCATTTGGTTCAGAAAAGACAGTAACTCCATCTATATTTAAGAATATATCCTGATAAAACAGATTCATTTCTCTTCTTAAATTTACATGTTTATCCAAGACTTCCATTTGTCCTCTTCCGATACCTGCTGAAATGTTACTCAATCTGTAATTATAACCAATTTCAGTATGTTGATAATGTGGAGCATCATCACGAGCCTGAGTTGCTAAAAATATGGCTTTTTGTTTAACCGCCTTGCTTTTAGCGACTAAAGCACCTCCGCCAGAAGTAGTTATGATCTTATTACCATTAAAAGATAATATTCCTATTTCCCCAAAAGTACCACATTTTCTTCCTTTATAAGAACTACCCAATGCTTCTGCACTATCCTCAATAATTGGAATTTCAAATTTATCAGCCACTTGCTGAACTTCATCAATTTTATACGGCATGCCATACAAATGAACAGCAATAATAGCTTTCGGCTTTTTACCTTTAGAAATCCTATCTTCAATTGCTTTCTCCAACTGAATTGGACATAGATTTAAAGTATCACTCTCACTATCAACAAATACGGGTGTTGCTCCTAAATACATAATAGGGTTTGCTGAAGCTGCAAAAGTCATACTTTGACACAACACTTCATCACCTGGCTTAACTCCTAACAAGATCAAAGCTAAATGAAGCGCAGCAGTTCCTGAACTTAGAGCTGCGACATGAACTGAAGTTTCCTCATTTTTTGGGTTCGATAAATAACCTTCTATATCCAGTTCAAATCCTGTAACGTTTGGGCCAAGTGGTGCTATCCAGTTGGCGTCAAAAGCCTCATTTACAAATTTTTGTTCGTTCCCACCCATATGAGGTGAAGAGAGCCATATTTTGCTCTGTTCCATATATTTTAATTTAAATACTTTATAATCTTACCAGGATTCCCAACTACTACTGCATGGTCTGGAACATCACGTATAATTACAGCTCCAGCACCAATGGTCACCCAGTTACCAATTTTTATACCAGGAATAACGACGGCTCCAATACCAACGTGAGTTCCTTCATTAATAATAACATTTCCAGCAATAGCTGCATTAGGGGATATATGAACATAATTCCCTAAAACACAGTCATGATCTATTGTTGAAGCAGTGTTAATAATACAATGTTCTCCTATCGATGTTGCAGAGTTCACAGAAGCATTAGGCATAATAACTGTGCCTTTCCCTACAATTGCATTTGGGGAAATTATAGCCGATTTGTGGATTATTGCCTCTGCAATTTTGCCCTTAAACGAATCCGCAACCCTCTTTCTAATTTTGTTATTTCCAATGGCAATAATTGTATCAGAATTTAAGAAGCTTGTATTTAAGTCATGAATAACGGCTCGCTCGTTGAGTGAATCAATTTTATTATTGTCATCAAAAATTTGATCAATAGTAATATTAATTGACTCAGCAATATCTATAATTACTTTTCCATGACCGCTGGCTCCGTAAATATTCATAGTTAATTATTTCCATTAAAAGGTTCAGTAGTAGCCATGTTCTCTGCATTGATGCCTTCAGAAACCAAAACTTTTTGAACAGTTTTAAACAGGATTTCCATATCTACCAAAAAAGATACATTTTGAACATACCAAACATCATATTCAAATTTTTGGGTCCAACTAATAGCATTTCTACCATTCACTTGCGCCCAACCTGTTATTCCCGGTTTCAAATCGTGCCTTTTATATTGATGTGCTGTATATATAGGCAAATATTGAGGCAAAAGAGGTCTGGGTCCAATAATACTCATATCCCCAATTAAAACATTCCATAATTGCGGAATTTCATCTAATGATGTTTTTCTAATAAACTTACCTATGGCTGTCAATCTTTGGGAATCCGGTAGTAAAATTCCATTAGAATCCTTCTCATTGGTCATGGTCTTAAATTTAACAATCTTGAAAATTTTACCAATTTTACCAGGTCTTTTCTGCACAAAAAAAGGATTTCCTTTATTCGCCAAAAATAAGAGGATTATAGCTATTAATAATAACGGACTTAAAATTAGAAGTGCCACTAATGAAATAATAAAATCACAAAATGGTTTAAAAAATAAAATATAAATCTTCAATAAGTCTGTTTTAAATTATAGAATATCTCAATCCATGTTTGATTAAAATATTCGGAGATAAATTCGAGCAAAAGTACTAAATTCTTTGCAGTAAATATATTATTACTCCCTACTCGACTTATTTTGCTTTTCCAGCTCTTTATACTCAGCTAAAAGAAGATTCCAAAATTGCTTTCTTTCATAGTTAGCAGTGATATGAACTCTTGAATTCTTCCTTAAGCCCTCTAAAAGGGAAGGATCATTTTGAAATTTACTCATTGCATTATATAAACTATTACTATTCTTAACAGGAATAATAATACCATTTATATTATTCTTGATTATTTCGTTACAACCATTGATATCGGTAACTATAGAAGGCAAATTCATTGCTCCTGCCTGCATAACAACGTTTGGAAAGCCCTCTCTGTAACTTGGGAATGTGAGAATATCTGAAATAGCCAAATAGGGCCGAACATCTTCTTGATAACCAACTGAAATAATCCCTTTATGCGACCTAATAATTTCTAAATTAGAACCATCAATTGGATCCAGATCACTTTCAAATAGTCCAACCAATAATAACTTAACATTAGGATTGGTATTATATAGTCTTTTAAACGCTGTAATTAGTTCGTTTATTCCTTTTTCCGAAACTATTCTACCAATAAAAACATAGACAAGCTCACTCCTGTTTATATTGAGTTCTTTTCTAAGCATTTCATTATCTTTTTCAGAATATAACTTTGGGTCGAAATATTTAGTATTTATTCCGTTTGAGCTTCCTTTTCCTAAAATTTTAAGCTTTTTATTTGTTGTGAATTTGTGATCAAGGATGATCTTTTTCAATTCAAAAGAATTAGGGTAAATCTTAGTCGCTAAGCTATAAGTAAGCTTTTCTACGAAATTTAAAATCTTTCTTTTAGTTCCTGTAGTTTCAAGCAAGGGTAATCCAGCCACTGTATGCAGTCTAATTGGAACTCCTGCTAATTTCGCAGCAAACATTCCAACAATTCCTGCTTTCGGAGTATGCGTATGTACAATTAGAGGCTTTTCAGTTATGAAATACCTATATAGTTTAAGCACCGCTTTTAGATCTTCAAGAGGTGTTATTTTTCGGGTCATATTCACCCAAAACGTTTTCACAGAATTATCTCTTCCATACTTTTCAAGACGTTCTTTTTCTGCCGCTATCGCAATAACTTCGTAATAACTATTCATAAAGGAAAGTTGCCCTTCTAAGAGTTTTTCAAGGGATAACGGAATGGTAGTAATGCGTATGAGTTTGTGCAAAATCTTTTTACGCAAAAATATCCTTATTTTGGATAATACAAATCATACTTAGTTTAAAATTGATAAATTGCAAAAAATAATATTTTCTATTCGTAAGTATGACTAAAGATCAACTGGAAGAATATTTCGATCGGCTTTTCCCCATTGCAAGATCCATCACAGGGGAAGGATACAGAAAAAGCTTGGAGATTTTAAAAGAGGTTATCCCTTTCAAATATATTGATATTGAAAGCGGCAGCAAGGTTTTTGACTGGACGGTTCCCGAAGAATGGAATATCAGTGACGGATACATAATTGACCTTGAAGGAAAAAAAATTTTAGATTATAAAGATAATAACCTTCATGTTCTAAATTATTCCGCTCCGATTGAAGGATTGATAGAATTTCAGGAGCTTAAGAATCATATTTTCACAATTCCGGAATTACCAACAGCAATACCTTATGTAACTTCCTATTATAAAAAGAACTGGGGCTTTTGTATGTCTCACCTTCAATATGAAAAATTAAGAGAGGGAAAATATAAAGTTCTCATAAACTCAACGTTCAAAAAAGGCTTTGTCCGAATAGGGGAATGTTTGCTTCCCGGGGAATCAAAAAAGGAAATTCTTTTAAGTTCTTACCTCTGTCATCCTTCAATGGCAAATAACGAATTGAGCGGTCCGCTTACAATGCTTTACCTCTATACTCATTTAAAACAACTAAAATATCGCCGATTTTCTTATCGCTTTGTGATAAATCCTGAAACCATTGGTTCCTTATCTTATTTATCACAGAAATTAGGGCATTTAAAAGAAAGCCTACTTGGAGGGATAGTGTTGAACTGCTTGGGAGGGCCGAACTCTCGATTGAGTTATAAAACTACTAAATATGCAAATTCGGTACTAGATAAATACTTTTTGAGAAAAAGCTTGGAGAATAAAATAAAAATAAGGCCTTTCACTCCGATGGGAGGCTCAGATGAAAGACAATATAATTCTCCTAAGATCAATCTTCCTGTTGGACAATTAGGAAGGACCATCTATGAAGAACACCCGGAATATCATAACTCTTTAGACAACAAGGAATTTATGGATTTTTCTCAATTGGAGTTAAGTTGCAAAGAAATATTAAGCTACATAAACGAGATTGAAAAATTAGACATCTACCAGAATAGCAATGGTTACGGGGAATCCTTTCTTAGTAAGCATAATTTGTATCCTACAATGAATTCAAATACTACCAGAACAGAAAATTCAGGAGATGCTTTGAAGGATGGTAAAAAACAGCAAAAGGCAGTAATGTACCTTCTTAGTTATTCCGACGGTTTGAATAGTACAACCGATATTGCGAATTTAATTAATGAAAATGTAGAATATATTAATGGGGTGGCGAGAATTTTGGAAGAAAAAAAATTAATCAAAAAAATATGAAGGTTTTATTAGCTATAGGAAATCATCCCAGACATAAATTCTTAATCCGTTTGTTAAAGGAAAATGGTTTTTTGGATGCCTTAATTATTGAAAAAAGAGAAAATTTTATTCCTTTTGCTCCGGAAAATTTAGATGATTTAACAAAAGAGTATTTTGTAACGCATTTCGAAAAAAGAAATCAAGCTGAAGTTGAAGTTTTTGATTCAAAAATTAATAAAGTTGATATTGAGAATAGATTAGAAATACTCCCAGGTGAAATAAACCATCAAAAAACAATCGATTTTGTAGCAAAAAATCAACCTGATATTCTGATAACTTTTGGGATTGGAATTCTGCAGCATAATTTTTTATCTATTGCGCCTAAAGAAATTTGGAATATACACGGTGGATTATCCCCCTGGTACAAAGGAACCATTACTCATTTTTGGCCCTCTTATCATCTGCAGCCACAATTTACCGGATGCACAATCCATTATATAAATTCAAAAATTGACGGGGGTGCAATTATACATCAAACACCTGCTATTTTAGAATATAATGATGGATTACATCAATTATCCTGTAAGTCTTTAAAAATAGCTCTTGAAACGATTGTTCCTCTATTAAACTTAATAAGCAAATCAAAAAGTATAAAAGCTGTTGATCAAAAAACTACAGGGAAATTATGGTTAAAAAAGGATTGGAAACCACAACATCTTAAATTGATCTACGGATTATATGAAGATAAAGTAGTAAATGCTTATTTAGACGGAGAACTTGTTCAAAGTAAACCTCAATTAATTCAACAAAAAATATGATTTATTTCTATACTAGGCCAACTTTAATGGATCTTTAATTTCTTAGAAATATTTTTAATTATTCTGTCTGTGTATTTTTTGCAGGTGTAATTCCCTTCGATCTCATGAATTAGGTCCTGATTATTACTTAACTTCTTTCTTAAGTCCTCATCAGTTAGAATTTCATTCATGGCCTTCTTTAATTCATGATGAGAAGACCCGGTAATTAACAAATCTTCCCTATCACGAAAAATAGTTCTCACCGAAGGAATATCTGGAGCAATAACAGGTAAGCCGGCAGATAAATATTCGAATATCTTAAGGGGATTCATATACGTATTGGCGTAGTGGTGCACTGCCAAATCAAAACAATTAAGATTCTCATTAATATCTTCATGCTGCATCCAACCTCGCAATTCCACATTTTGAGTTAAGCCTAGATTATTCACCTTTTCTGTTAATTTAACCAATGCTGGACCATCGCCAATAATGACCAAATATAGATTTGGATTATCTTTGAATAGTTCATCGAAAACATCAATTAAAACCCCTAATTGTTTGTGAAAATCAAGTGTTCCAATATATCCTATTATGAATTTATCTACCGGATAATTCCATTTTACTCTCAAATAATCTGAATCTAATATTGGAAAGAACTTATCAGGATCTGTCCCATTATGGATTACAATGTCACGATCATTATTAACATGATCTCCCATAATTCGTTTCCGAGAGAAATCAGATATGAAAATATTAAGATCTGATTTCAAATATGCTTGTAACTGCATATTTAAAAATTTATTCTCAAAAGCTATATTCTTGAATGGCTCATCAAACGGCGAGCCATTAATTTGGTTACAAATAATTAAATCTGGAAACCGTCTTTTTAGTTCTTTAATCTGAAGAAAATTCGAATCAATTTGAATTAGAATTACATCAGGTTTAAATTCTTTGATTTTCTTAATAAGCTTGTTAAAATGGAATGAATTTCTTCTAAAAAAAATAAAACTTGAAATAAGGGTATTTTCCTCAAATATGTTCTTAAAGAAAACTTATGCTCTTTACTAAAGTCTCAGTTTCGCTTGGTTATTGGAAAAATAGCCTTTTCCGTAATATCCTCATGACTACTTAATTGCTTAAAAAATTCTATAGACTGGATACTTCCGCCGTGATTTGCATAGTATGAAGTTGAGTAATACAAGAATTTCATAGAGTAGAACTAATGCCTATTATTTTATTAAGTTCAGTGTCAAAGATAACTTTTTTTGGTTTGGAAGTATAAAGTGCTTTTTTAAAGAGTTTAAATTCCAATTCAGGATTATGTATTCCTTGTTTACTAATATGATCTTTATTGGTTTTCATATTTAATAGCTCATCCCGATACCCCACTGCATAAGGCGTTCTAAAAAATGTAAAGCCTGTAATATATAATTCTTTACAATCTGAATTTAGAAGTAGCATTAAAGCAGAAAAACCGATGGTAGGGATATAACCTTCTAACCCATTTGTAATTAATTTATAATTCTTTCGTGCAATGATATAGGTTGTTTTATTCTGAAGATGTCTTTTGTAAAAATTTAAATGGGTTACTAATCCTTTAAATGACCTATTAGGATTAATAAGCTTTTCTATACCTAATCTATTATAGAGTTCCCAATCTATTGGTCCTCCTCCACTAAAATTATTCTCGTGAAAACTATGAAAAAGATAATTTATCTTAGACCCGAGAAAAGGGATCTTGCCCTCATCAAGGCTATATGGTGCCTTATTCACTCTTATTACAATATCAAAACTATCAATATAAGTGCCATTTCTCTCGTTAAAAGTAGAATCTGCCGCACCCACGATTGCAATACGTTTATTTTTAAATGATTCGTTAGCCTTAAAGATCTTTAAGGATTGAATCATGAAATAAAGACCCTTTAAGGTTTTAATCAATTTCATTAAAACTAACTATATAATTTTTATTCAATATTTTTAATTCTTCATTATTGTATCCCATAAAATCTATATCATTTTCAAATGCAGCCTGATAATCATTTATGGAATCACCTATCAAACAAACTTCATTCTTATTATAATTAAAATTATTCATCAAGCCTCTAACAAGATCAATTTTAGGTGTAGGTGAACCTTCAATAGATTTGAATAAGAATTTAATACCCAATTTTTCACATAGATAGTTTAATTCTTCCCCATCAGAACCGGAAACGATATGCATCTTTATTTGGAGATTTTTTTTGATAAAATTTATTACTTCAATAATCAATAGGTCTTTATTAATAAGCATCTTTTTCATAATATCAGAGAACTGTTTGGCAAGTTCAGCTTCCTTTGTTTCTGTATTGGATTCTAGCCGAATATTCTTGAAAAAATACTCAAATTTAACATACCTAGAAAGACCCGCATTTTTAGTGTGATAATCAATTAATTTATCCACTTCAGCTTTTGGATAATTGGAGAGTACTTCTCTAAAACCTATCTCCCTTATCGGCATAGAATCAATTATTACACCATCAAAATCCCAACAAATGGCCTTTCTATCTTTTAAGTTTTTCATAAACTGCTTCTGCGATTAAAAAATCCTCTTCATAATCTATATCTAATGACGATATTTTATCGATTTCCAGGTAATAAGGTTTAATACCCAATCTCTCACCCAGTAAATATCTTTCTCTATTTGCTATGAAAACGGCATTGTTAATAGCGAACAGATCTGTCAAATCTTGCGTACGAGGCCATTTAAGATTGCTTGTATTATTTACAATTCTATTAGACTCTTTATCTAACAGGAAATCTTTAATAATATGACCAGAAACCAATGAATCAAAGCCGTTTTTCTTCTGATGCAGATATACCTCTATAGCATTCATATAATTTTGAGCAGTAAATAACGGATTTGTTGCATGTGTCCATAATATATTCTCACATGAACTAAGGTGGGCAACATGCAAAATTAAATCCTCCAATTTAGTTGAAGAAGATCCTAAATGATCCGGTCGCTCATCAATAACTAAATTTTCTATTCTATTCTTATAAGTTTCTGCAATTTCCAAACATTTACTATCATTACTTGAAATAATAACCTCATCTACAGAATGTAAATTTTCTAACTGATTTAATTTCAATTCAAACACCCCATTTTTAATGCCTGCAAAAGAACGCATATTTTTATTCTTAACTCTTTCACTTCCAGCCCTAACAGGTAAAAATAAGCTTATAGACATATTACAGTAAAGAATAAATAGATTTAGATTTTATATTATATTGTGTAGGAGTTAAAGAATATAAACTAATTCCTTTACTTCTTGCATAATCAAAAATTAAATGATTTTCTTCAAATAATTCCAGCTCTTCTTTTTGTATATTCTCTGAATAACCATCATAACCGGTTAAATAAACTTTTTCCACTTTTAAATCAAATCCAATTTGAAAAGCAAGTGCTGTAGCAGATTCCTTTAAGTTATTTTCAAAATCAACTTTCTTAATTATCCGAGTATATTCTTTTATATTATACGGCACATAACTTTCTAAATAAGTATTTGTCTGAGGAATAATAAAGGTTTTATTTGAGAGCTCTTCCAAACTAATCATTTTCTCTAACCTTTGCCCTTCTTTACCTATTAAACAGTGAAATTGATAATTGGCAATATTTGAAAACACTTGGATATTCTTTGAACTCACAAAAACTATTGCAATATCTGGGTTCTGCTTCAAGAATTCCTGATGAGCCTTTTTATTCTTTAGTGGAGATTTGCCACCACCTACAATGAGTATAGATGTATAAGTTTTACTTGGTTTGAAAATAGGAAAATCTTGTGGGTAGGAATTAGCAGTTTGCTTTGTTGAAACATTCTCCTTAATAATTGAATTAAGAGAATAATATCTTTTCTTAATTTTAGACATCACAGTGTCTTGCGGCATTGAGAAGGCACCGGAAATCATATAAGGCAAATTGATTCCCCAATTATATTTTTCTTTTAAATCTTGAAATGATTTGTTCAAATTGAAAAGAGCATCAAAATTTACTGGTAATTTATTTTGTTTGTTTAGGAGCGTTAAAATTAATTCTGTTTTTAAATTTCCTGCTCCTCTCCCCATTCCCAATACAGTACTATCAACAATTTGAGCTCCATTTTTAATAGCGGTTAAAGTATTAATAAGAGCTAGTTCTAAATTATTATGTGCATGAAACCCGATTGGTATTGTAATATACTTCTTTATTTTAGTGAAAATTTTTTCAACATCGAATGGATATAAACCTCCAAAACTATCTACAACATAAAAATAATCTGCAACATCATTAATACGACTAAGCTCGTTATTATATAAGGAGTAACTTTCCCATTTTGAAGCATACATCAAATTAAATCCTATTTCAAAGCCTAGTTCTTTGATTTCTTTAGAAAGTTTAATAGCTCGGTCTAAGTTAATTGGTGCTACCGCTATTCTTACCAAAGAAATTATTCCCTTACATGGTTCAAGAAGTGATTTTAGATCTTTAATTTCTACCTCCTTCTCATTCAGAATTATAGCTAGTTTCTTATTGCATTTTTCTTGACATTCATTTAAAATAAAATCTGGCAAATAATAATAAGCCCCTTCATAAGAACCACTCCTCTTAGATCTATAGCCAACCTCAACATAATCTATAGGCAGCTGATTTATTTCCTTAAAATATTCATCAACTAAATTGGCCTCAAAATCCCAATTGGTATAATAGCCACCATCTCGTAGTGTACAATCTAATAACTGTAAATCAGTTGTATTTTCGTTCAACATTTATTATTCATTTAAGGGACTCTAAAGTTAGGAAGATTCTTTTAGCTCTCCATATTGGTTTTTAATAAAGTCTCTTAAAGCAAACTTTTTTTTTAAAAAAATTGATCCATAGTTTATACCAAATCTAAATCCATATATCATTTTCCCCAAAGATTTAGCCACAAGAATTATAAAAGATGTATAAAAATGATGTTTATAATAGATTCTTAAAAGATTTCTAGTGCTATAGTACTCTCTTTTTAATAATTTGTAAATTCCTAAATTAGTGTTTTTCCATTGATAATCTATAGAAGCATTATTAGCTAATGCTCTAATTTTGTGCCATTTTGCTGCCTCAATAAATAATTTATAACCTCCCTTTTTCACTTTCAAGCAAAAGTCGAATTCCTCGAATCCAAAAAAAATTCCGGATCCGGAAGAATACCATCTTTTATTACTTGAGAATTAACGATGATGGTGTGCCCGCCGGGTATTGAATCTACTTCTAAATATCTATTTTTCCTTAGCTCAGAATTTGATAAGGAACTAATTCTCCCAGTTGAAGTATTAAATTTGCCGCCCTTCTCAACTATAACTCCTAATTTAAAATTACTCTAAGTTAATTTTTCAATTCCCGTAAATAAATCCTCAAATTCATGCCGATCTCTGGGAGGATTGTCATCATCTCCCCAGTAGATCCAGTCATATCCTAATCGAGTTAATTCTTTAAGTCCATAATAGGCAGCACCGGCGGGTCCGCTATTGTAGCCAACTTGATGATATATTACATCCTGAAATCCTTGACCTTGAATAACTTCCTTAGTTAAATTAGAATTACTGTTATCTACGATTAAAATTACCTCTGGAGGGAATGTTTGAGACTGGAGCTTATTTATGGTATTTAAAATTATTTCTGAACACTCATAGATCATTACAAACGCAGCAAATTTCTAATTTCTCATCCTTTTAAAGCTTAATTCTTAGTTTAAAAAAGTTATATGCAATTTGTATCAATTTAGATTTGAATCTCTGTGCATACGTGTAATAATGAACTCTAACATTTTTAAAGAATATTCCCTTACCTGAATTATCTTCAAAATAGTACTTAGTTTTCTTCCCACCTGTCAAGAAATAGAATCCAAATTTTATAGTGTCTTGTTTGGATTTAGCCACTAAGTCCGACTTGAGTAATTCCTGAATTTCGGACCAATCGTTTGGAATATAAGCAACATTAGAATAGTAGTAAAGGCCTTTTCCTAATAAAATTACGGGCTTCCCCTGGTAATTTGCTTCCAGACCCGTTGTGGACCCAAAACTTATAACCTTATCTGCAACTCCTATTAACTCGTAACTATCTGTTGGACTTTCTGGAGCAATTACAAAGATATTAGGGTATGATCTATTTAATCCTAAAATTCTCGTAACAAATTCATGTTTCACCCCTTTTAGATTAGGATGCATTCTTATTATTAAATTATACAAAGGAAGCGACCTACCTACATGATCTGTTAATGCCTGAAGGGCTTCCATTTGATCTTTAAAATATGGGTTATCATATTCTGTACCTAGAGCAGCAAATTCATCATCAGAACTATTGAAAAGAACTATATTTTTATTGCCATTGAAAATATTATTGGGTAAAGAACCCTTCTTCATTTCTCTGGTATATGATGGGAAAATTATACTCTCGCCAGATCTTTGTCTTTCGAAAAATTCGGAACCAATCTTAATTTTCTCTTGGTTACTAAGGTTTGAGTTATCCCAACACTCTTGAACTAATTCCCATTTATTAAGAATATTATGAGGTAATATATTTTTATAAGTTTCAATGAAACCTCCTAACCTAGCTCTCTCAACATTAATGCAATCTTTAGCATTCGCAATTGTTGCCCTTAATATCGCTCTAACATAATCTTGCCTACCATTAAAATTATAAACAATATCTATATTTTCATCAGCTAAAAATCTCTTTACACCCAAGTAGATTGTCAAAGCATTATACGCTAATTCCTTTACAAATTCCTGCTCAATATTTATCAAGTCTCTATCACGAGTTCGTGAAATATAGGTAGACAAAGTTGCTGCTCCTATTTCAAAATTATCATAAATAAGATCAAAATCAATTTTTGAATTATTATGAAAAAACTCTTCTGCAATTCTTCTATCCTCATCTGTTATTAAATCGGATAATTTGATACCTTGAAAATTACCATCAATTAGCTTTAAGGTGTTAGAAACACCTTCTTTACATCTATAACAAATATCTGGTTCTTTATTAATATTGAAATAGCAAACATCAAATGTATTGGAACAGCTTAAGTAGTAGATAGTTGCATCGGGATATTTGTCTATTTGGCTTTGCAGCACATCGGGCATAATACCCCGGGAATAACTGTCAATACTGAATACTGAAGCGATTAATATATTCATTCTATGATTTTAACTTTTGAAATTCTCAGATTTTAAAATTAAACAATACCTCTTTCTAATAGGTTCTAAAAGACTTTTAAAAGTTTTCACCAAAGGAACGGATAAAGCCAAAATTATAGGAATCCTGATGGATCTATAATAATAATTTAATTGTTCGTAAAGTATCATAAACTGATAAAACGCGTCATTCTTTCCTGATACTTCGTAAGTTTCAGAATCTTAGAACACTAATAATTAGCATAATAAATTGGACCCTGAAATAAATTCAGGGTGACGAAAGAACTATATGACTAAAAGCGGATATACAATATAATAATAAATAGGAGCATTAATTCTTTAATATTTTTTTTTGATCCATAGAAAATTTATAGAAGTTTTCAAATTTACTAATATAATAAACAATATTTATGAAGAGGTTCATAATGTTAGCTTAAAACAAAAGATAGAATCACAAATAATTCAACTTGAACAAAAATATTAAGTGTCTTGATTTTGATGCAAGTGTGCATTTATTTGAAAAATCCCAGGATTTTCAAGGTAGAATCTTAAAACATCCTGAATTGTTATGGTAACTGAATAATCTGAAGCCTTAAAAATTCTTATCAGTAATTCCAAATCAGAGGTATAATCACAGGTCAGTACAATTTTATCGATAAACTGATGGTAATGGGGAACCTGTAATTTTTTATACCAAGGGTTTTTAGATATGTTTTCCCTAAGTGCGGCGGTTAAATGTTCTAAATGATGTGGATTATTGGATTTAATAGATTTCAATTCTTTTAAACTAACAAGTTCAAATCCGGTACCTTTTATTAAGCCATCCTGATAAATACCATCCACATAATCATATTTTTCAAATAAGCTCAATGATCTCTTTAATGCGACAATATCAACCAAAGGATTATCGGCTGTTACACGAACTATCTTTTCTACTCCGTATGCTTCTGCAGCAGCTATATATCGATTTAGCACATTTAAAAGGCTTCCGCGGAATACTTTAATATTTTGACCTTTGAGATATTCCGTCAAAATATCGTCTGAAGCATCAGTACTGGTGGCAACAATTACAGGGAGACCTGTTAGTTCGAGCCTTTTTACAACATAATATATCAAAGGTTTATTCCCTATCAGCTTTAGGCTTTTGCCGGGAAAACGACTGCTGGACATCCTTGCCTGAACTATGACAGCGCGTTTATTCCCCATTTTGAGAAAGGTATATTTTATAAGCCGATTCCAGATTACCCTGCTGCTGCAGTATATATTCTACAAATTCCCTAAAACACCCATTGCCACCGGCTGTTAAAAGAATTTTGTCTGCATTTTCCCGGATGAGAGGATAAGCATCTGAAGGACAAGCAAAAAACCCCAGCCTTCCAACAAGGTGAAAATCGTTCATATCGTCTCCCAGGAAGGCTACTTCAGTCAATTTTATTTTTTTGTTCTTGCAAAAATCCGCCAGGGTTCCAAATTTATTTTTGACTCCGAGCTTCACGTGTTTTAACCCGAGTTTTTTCATCCGTTTTTTAACCATGGGGTTTTCTTCACCGGAAAGAATTAAAACAGGGATTTTCGAAATTTTAGCTAAGGCTGCCCCATAACTGTCTTTGGTTGTGAATTTTCGCACCGAGTCACCTTCTATTGTATAATAAAAAGAACCGTCGGTCCAGACTCCATCTATATCAGATACAATTAGTTTTATATTCTTCATCCTATGAGGTGAGTGTTGTGCTTTTAATTGATGACATAAAATATCTTTAGTTGATGAAGATAAATATTTTATATTAAGGAGGTTTGTTTTCCACAATAAAATCCTCCGTCAAAATTCCTAAAGGAATTTAGACTCTTCTTTCAAAAGGGATGTTTTCTTGATTTTACTTAAAGCTAAATATCCTGTAAAAAATCAGGATAAATAATCTCATTTGTACCAATATCTTTTTTTAATTTTTTTCCGAGTATTTCATTTCTTTCTGTCCATTTAAACCCATCCCCTGGAGATAAAAGCTGTAGATCAGCTTCACTAATTGTGTGACCTTTTGATAAGTATTTATTTACGGCTAAAGAACGTTCTAATTTTGTTTTAGCTTCTTTTACCGCAGGTTCTATAAAAATATCCTCAAGCCCCATTGATAATTCTAAAAGTCTTATATCTCTAACCATTCTCCAGCAACCATCTATTCCCAGCGAACCGGCTTGATCTGTCCCTTTCATCTTTCTATCTAGTGTTAAATGCTTTTCGATAATTTTAGCGCCCATAGCCACAGCTGCCACCGGAGTAGAGATACCGATAGTATGATCTGAATAGCCTATGTTATAATCAGGATAATGAGATTTTAAATATGAAATTGATTGTAAATTTACATGAATTGGATTTGTTGGATATTCAGAAACACAATGGAGGATAGATATATTATTGTGATATTTAGATATAGTGTTCAAAGCTGTATCCAATTCCTCCTTACCTCCCATTCCTGTTGAGAGAATCATTGGGATTTTTGTTTGGGCTAATGCATCTAACAAAGGAAGATTTGTTAAATCACGGGATGCAACCTTTAACTTATCCGGCTTAAAATAATTAAGTATACTTAAACAGCTTGGCGCGCAAAGGGTTTCTACAACTTCTAAACCTTTACTTTTAGCATATTGATAAATTTTAAAATGCTCTTCATTAGAAAGCTCTAAAGCATTTCTATGTTCCCCATAGGTCTTACCGAAAGAGTGAATACTGTTGTAAGGCTTGGAAAATGCACTATTAGAGAGTTCGTAGTCAAGATCTCTTTTGGTTAACTTAATAGCATTCATCCCAATAAGTTTGTGACCAAAAAGATCGTCCACAGCTGGGCGAGCAGCCACATCTATAATCAACTTAGCCAGTTCTGCCGAGCCATTATGATTCTGCCCGATTTCGCCTATTAAATATGTAGATTGTTCCATAAGGAGTTTAGGCTGCCTTTGCCAAATTAGTCTTATTTGAAGGTGTTAAGTTCAATTTAATTGACAAAGTTTTTTCGTGAGCAAGATAATAATAGATTACGAAAAATAAGAAATACATCACCATAGATTTTTGCCTAATAATTATTCCCAAGTTAGACATTACAAAAGTCATCGCAAATGAGGTTAACAGAAATAATACTAAACTCATTCTAACATTTACGGGAGCGTTCCTCAAAAATTTCAAAAAATCAATTTTCAATATCTTTAAGAAAAGCAGTAAGTATATTAAATTTTCTGCAGATACAATAACACCTAATATTCCTGGAGCATCAAAAAATAGCGGTCTAAACCAAAAAGTGAAAATTTTCTCTGGCAAAGAATAACCTGCCATGTTCACACCTGAACCGGCATTATCTAGATCATGTGATCTTTGGGTTGTAAACTTAATAAAATCGGCCAACATGTCCTGAGAATTATTTAAGTGTACAACCGCTAAGATTTTATCATGAATTAAGAATAGACCAACTATAATACTAAGACCAATAAGGGCCTTTTTTTTCCAAGAAATTGAATCCTTACCGAATAAAAACCCGATTAATCCTCCCACAGTTAATAGTAAAAACACATGAGGTCTAATATAAAACACCAAAAAAGAACCTACTAATAAGCCTACGACTCTTGATTTCGGATTCTTAATGGAATATGCAAAAAGCATTAAACCCAGAAATATGATTGCTCCTTTTCCCATTGATGCAGTCCAAAAATGCATATTAGGTAAGAAAAGAATCAAAGTTAGTAAATCTATGTGTTTGAAAACTTTTACTTCAAGAGTTATATTCTCTTTGAAGAAAAGATATGCATAGACAAATCCTAGAAAACCAAACCAAGCATATAACATCATCATCATCTCGTAACTAAAGCCAAATCCATTGATAAAAGGATATGAAATGAAGTTTATAAAAGTGGTTTCTGTTCCAAAAAAGTCTAACCATTCTTTAGATGCATTTTGCGGCCAGGTGAAATATTTGTGAGAATCTGAAGGATTAATAAATGCATAAGCATAATATATAATTCCAAAGAACATATGATAACAGAATAATCTATTCATCAGTTTCCTGCTAAAAAACGAATGCTTCTTTTCAAGTCTATTAAAAATTAATTGTGTTAACAGATAGAGAAAGGGCACCATTAATAAGCCTCCAATCATATCCAATATAAGTCCGGTTTCCAGATGCATAATTAATATTCCTAATATTAGATATGCAACTTAAAAGCCAAAACAGAGATGTGCTATTATAAACAGAAGAAAGCTTAAATTTAAGACTTGAATTCTATGTGTTTACATCACCTAAGGACGAAAAATAGATTGTGAAGAATCAAAAAAACACCACTTTACCTAAGGTTTAAAAAGTAAGAATCCACACAAAAGTGTGGATTCTTTACATATAAATGACTTATTATAAATTCAAATTTATGAAGGTATTCTCTCATAAGTCTGTTTATACCATTTTTGGAAGCAAAAGAAAGTCCAAACTTTAAAAGTATTATCTTCCTTACCCGAAAGATGTTTCTCGACTATTTGTGAAATTTCAGCTACATTAAAAATATCTTGTTTCATCAAAAATTCTGTTTCTGTATAAGATCTCAATTCATTAGAAAGATACCCACGTAACCAATCTCCAACGGGAACTCCAAATCCTTTCTTTGATTTATCTAAAAATTGATCAGGAAAATATTGTTTGAAAGAGTCCTTTAAAAGATATTTCTTATTCCAACCTTTCATTAAATAATCTTCCGGAAGCTGAGACGTAAAATTCCAGATTTCTTTGTTTAAAAAAGGAGCTCTACTTTCTAAAGAAGTCAACATACTAGTACGATCTACTTTAACCAGCATATCACCTTCCAGACTAATAATTTTGTCAATATTTCTAAAATCGGTAAGTGTATTATTATTCTTGCCTATCTTATTTTTATAATATTGGAGAGAATCATCAATAAAATTATTTGCTTTAAGAATGCCTTCAACTTCGCGCTTTTGATACGCTAATGAGATAATATTATAATAGAATTCATCATTATAATTAATAGCATTTAATAGCTTTTTTGCTTTAAATCTTTTACCTCGCTTATCATCTTTTGTTGAAAGAATTGGATTAAGTATTTTTTTAAATGTGGAATGCGCAACTTCGGGAACTAAGGATGAATATTTTGCATTTAATTTACCCATGTAGTACTTATTGTAACCACCAAATACTTCATCACCTCCATCACCAGTTAAAGCTACTTTAACATGTTGCCTGGTTTTGTGTGCGACCAAGTAGGTTGGTAAAGAAGAAGAATCTGCGAAAGGCTCATCAAAATTTAGCAGAATATCATCTATATTACTTTTAAGATCATCAACAGATATTATAAATTCATGATGATTGCTATTGATAATATTTGCAACAGTTCTAGCCTTATCTGACTCATCAAAAGATTTTTTATCAAAACCTACTGAGAAGGTATCTATATTAGAATTGGTCTGTTTTGATAGCGCTAAAGAGACTATAGAAGAATCTACTCCCCCAGATAAAAAAGTGCCTAATGGAACATCTGCAATTGAGCGGGACGACACACTTTCATTAATAAGGGTATGGGTTGTGGATTTTGCTTCTTCGAAAGAGATATTAGGATCAACATTCTTTTTAAAGTTCTGATCTATTTCCACAATATTATAAGACTGATCATTACAATTGATCTCCAAATAATGATTGGCTTCCAGTTTATGAATGTTACTATATATGGTGTATGGAGCAGGGATATAGGTAAGTTGAAAATATAAATTTAAACCTTGTTTAGAAATTTCGGGCTTTTGGCCAATAACAGATATAATCGATTTCAGTTCAGATCCCCAAATAAGATTTCCCTTATTTGGGGTATAATATAATGGCTTTTCACCAAAATAGTCCCTTGCAATAAAGATCTTGTTTTTATTTTGATCATAAATACTAAAAGCGAACATTCCATCCAACATAGCAAATGCCTGAGTGCCAAAATTCTCATAAAGACGAAGAATAACCTCAGTATCCGAAGTAGTGTGGAACTTTACAGCCTTCTCAAGTAGACTGTCTTTAAGTTTAAGATAATTATATATTTCGCCATTAAAAACGATACAGATCTTTCCGTCTTCAGAAAACATGGGTTGTTTACCAGTGCTAAGATCTATAATAGACAATCTCCTCATGGCAAAACCTAATGCATACTCATCTGTATCCTTAACAAAAAAACCATCCTGATCTGGACCCCTATGGATTATTTCCATATTCATTTTAGACAAGATCTTACTTATATTTTCAGTCTCATTTTTACCTTTAAGTAAGACTCCGTTTATTCCGCACATATAATCTATTTTAAGCTTGTAAAGATAATTAAAGTTGTTTCTGAAAATATCTAATGAAATATTAAATAACAGTGTCTCCTAATTCCAACATATTTAATGATTGAAAGTTATATTTAGATCTCAGAAATTTGAAATGTTTTATAATTTTGGATAAGTCTTTAATACTTTCTTCAGGCTGATCTCCAAAATTATGAGGATGCCACCAAAGATGATAGATTTCACCTTTTTTGGCTGCGTAAGACATTTCTTTTTTTATCCTCCTAATTTTTAATTTTCTCAAAAACGAATTGAATTCTACTGGCCTTAAAAACCTACTAGCTTTTTGCTCTAATGGTAATCCATTAGTACTTTTCAAATCTGAGTAGGAATACATTTTTTTGCCTAGATCTATATATGCATCGGCAGTTCTTGCTATTTTAGTAGTTAGACCACTAGAACTTGTATCATTCCAATACCACGAATCTGGATTGGATCTCACATTTAAAATTCCCAGTTCAGAGCATATCTCTAGATATTCTTTTCTGATTTGGTTTCTAGGAAAGACTAAAGACTTTAATTCAATTCCCATTTTGGATGCCACTTCGATTGCTTTTACCAAATCCTGCCGAAATGATTCTTTTCCTTGCCCTTCTTCTAAACAATAATAATGAGAATAGGTATGAGTTGCCATTTCCTGTCCTATTGTATTGCTTATCTCCAAGATTATCTCAGGTGCAAAGCAAAGATCTCTATATCCAATATTTTTAATAGAATCGCCATAGTCATAAGAAGACAGCATGGAATTTGCATACTCAGGTTTTACTTTGGTAGCATTTTGGACCCATTCTGCCCAATCATCGTTAAAGAGCATTCCAACACTCGCCCATGTTGCATGGATTGAAGAATCTGAAAATAATTTTAAAATCTTTGGAATTACTTTTCTTGTATTCAAAAAATATTCTGATTTCTGCGCTATTTCGACTGTATCAAATACACCCCAAATCAATTCAAAATCTAGAGAAATTACCAAATAGCCGTTCGTTGATTCGTTCATTCGTTGATTTGTTTCCCCCCTCCCCCCGAAGGGGGGAGAAGAATGTTTTTCTATTTTCTGTTTTCAGTTAACGGTTATCTGTTATCTGTTTTCGGTTCTCAGTTTTCAGTTGTCAGTTGTCAGTTGTCAGTTTTATGTTTTTTATCCCAAATAACACAATATTACTTCATCACAGGGTCTCTTCATCACCATTTCTCAACTTCACCAAGTCCCATTTTCCCCAAGTCCCCTCGTCTCCCTTCACCCAGTAACCCAGTCACTTCATCACAGCGTCACTTCATCACAGCGTCACAGACTCCAATTCCCTTGCACGTTTCAACTTTCTCAAACGCAAAATATTATTATACTTCTTTTCTGCCAGATAATAATAAATTACAAAAAACAGGAAGTACATAACCATAGTTTTCTGTCGCATAATGATTCCTAAATTTGACATTACAAAGGTCATTGCTAGTGATGTTGTAAAGAATATGACTAAACTCATTTTTACCATTGCAGGTGATTTTATAATGAATTTAATAAAGTCTTTTTTCCAAATTTTAAAGAATAACAATAAATATAAAAGATTTTCAACAGATGTGATAAGTCCTAAAATATTCGGAGCGTCTACAAATAACGGTCTAAACCAAAAGGTAAAAAGTTTGAGTGGTATGGGATACGAATTCATATCTACCCCGGAGCCAGCGGAACTTAAATCTTCAGCATTCTTCTCGGCCGCGGCTTCAAAATCTTCAATTAAGTTCTCTGAATTCTGCAAATTCATAACCCCTAAAATTTTATCTTGGAGTAAAACCAAAGCACCTATCATAACCACAAAAACCATAAGCTTCTGCCAAAAAGGGATCTTCTCCTTACCACTCATATATCCCAATATTGCACCCACTGCAACAAACATGAAAACATGAGGCCTGATATAAAAAATTATTATAGAACCTAATAATAGTAGATAAATTCTAGATTTAGGGTTTACAATAGCATAAGTAAACATCATTAAACCTAAAAAAATAGCACTCCCTTTACCTAATGAAGCAGTCCAAAAATGCATATTTGGAAAAAATAAAATAAGTGTTAAAAGATCAACTCTTTTGAATACTGTAATTTTAATCGGAATCTTTTCCCGTATAAAGAGATAAGCATAAATAAAACCTAAATATCCAAACCATGAGAAAGTAAGCATGATCATTTCATAGTTAAATCCAATTTTATATAATGGAAAGGATAAAAAATTAATAAAGGCAGTATCAGTACCAAATAATTCAAACCATGAACCTTCAAAATTAGATATTTGAATAAAATAATTCTTGGAGTCAGATGCGTTATTATAAGCATACCATAAATAGATCCCAAAAAAAACCAAATGGTAGAGATATAATAAATTCATCTTTTTCTTATCAAAAAAAGCATGCCTCTTCTGAAAGACAGAATAAAATATTTGATTCAGCCCAAAAAATAAAATGATTAAAAATAGTACTCCCAGCATTTTAAAATAATTCTAGATCCCCTAAAGAATAACTCCAATTATTAATTTCCTTAAACTGCATTATTTCCTCTTTATTCAAATTAAGGTGTTTCAGAGTTAATATCGGACCGATATTCGAATTTATTAAGTTTCCTTTTAAATCCAATAATTCTGGAGAATAGGAGATAACCTGAGCTCCAAATTTTTTAGATAAGGATTTAACTATTTTGATGATTTCTGATTTCGAGTTTTCATTACAGATACACTCTGAAATTCTGAGCTCTTTTAATCCTTTTCTTATTTTTATATATGCAGCTAAATAAACTCTGTCATTAGCAAATACTTCATACTGTTGCAGAGGGTTATTCTCATATCTCCAAAATAGGAATTCAGCCGATTTAGGAGTGAATAGGGTTTTGCTACTCCCATATTCTTTATTCCATTCGACACATAAGTGTTCGACTTTTCCTCTACTACAATTAAGTTTTATTGAATAATCAATAGTGTTGTCTCCAAACTTCCAAAATGAATTATAAGCAGGTCTCAAAGCAACCTTTAATTTGTTTACCGACTCCCATCCCATTTTTAAATATCCCGGTCTACTCTGGTCATTCGGAGTATTAAATATAAAATTATCTCCGTTTTCTTTTGCAACTTCGACAGCTTTAAGAGTTAATTTCTTGAAAATACCCTTCCCTTGATGGTCAGGATGTGTTGCCGTATCAACGGCTCTAAAAGTATTATAAATTTTATCTTCTAATTTCCATTCCCATCTCATAAAAGCTCTAACTCCAACAATATTATTATCTTCCTCAGCTACAAAAACTAATGATTTACCAAAAGGATTTTCAACATGTTTAAAATTCCAAATAGACTCAGAAAGAGGGAGATCCTGTTCACCTAAACTCAATTTAAGAACCTCTACAATTTCTGGTGTATCTTCTTCAGAAGCTTCTCTAATTATCATGGTTAAGTTATTTCGTTGATTCGTTAATTGGGGATTCGTTAAATTGTGACGTTGTGATGCTGTGATGTTGAAAAGTTGCGATGCTGTAACGCAGTGACGCTGTAATGTTGTGGTTATCTTTTTTTGTCAATTTGTTACTTCATCACTTAGTTACTTTTTCACTTCGTTACTGGGTCACTTCATTACTGCGTTACTTCTTCACTTTGTCACTCATTCACTTTTTCACTCTTTCACTTCATTACCCCGTTACTCCTTCACTTCTGCACTTTGTTACTCTTTCACTCTTTTTTACTCTTCACTCTTTCACTTTATTCAAAACTTCTAAATAACATTCTTCCAACTTCTCTACCATATTTTCAAGGCTGAATTCAGATTCCACTCTCAGTCTGGCTGCTTCCTGTAAATTTACCCTTTCTTTAGCATTATTGATGAGTTTCAAAGCGGCATTCGACAGTTCTTCAACATTGCCAACCTCACAAAGGATTCCATCTTCGTTTTCTCGAATTACTTCCATTACACCTCCTGCTTTAGTGGAAACAATAGCACAGTTCATGCTCATTGCTTCTAATAACGCAATAGGTAAACCTTCGAATGCTGAGCTCATCATAAAAATATCCATTACAGAGAAATAGGAAACGGTATCGGTTTGCAGACCTGGAAGAAAAACCTTTTCTTCTAAGTCTAAATCCTTGACAAGTTTTTTAACTTCCTCTTCTAAGGGTCCAGCTCCAACCAAAACACCAAAAACATTCTCTGCCTTATCGCTTATAATTTTAAAGGCATGCAACCAGTCTGGAAGGCTTTTTTGTTCCCTAAAAACAGCAATATTACCAATTACTATAGCATCATAAGAAATATTAAATTTATCTCTTAAAATATTGCCCTTAGCAATATTTCTCTTAAATTTTTGGATATTTACGCCATTGAGTAAGGTTTGAACGGCAATAAAAGGCTTAATGTTTTCTTTAATTGATCTTGTTACATCCTCTGAAACACCTAGAGCTAAGCTTTGCTTATTAAAACTCAATTTGTTGAGCCTTTTTGTAAGAAAATGATAACGTTCTTGAATGTTATGCTCTGTATAAACAACAGGGATCTTAGTTTTTGAATAAACTATTCTCCCTAAAAATCCCGACCAAGGCAAATGACAATGTATTACATCAATTGCATACTTTTTACAATAATTAATTACTTCAGGGTGCTTTTGTAACAATTTAAAATTATTGCTGGATGAAAGACATGTCACATGACCTCCTTCATTTTCTATAACATCAACCATTTGATTCTTCCACGGCAGAAAATAGATATAATGAAACTCAAACTTCTCCTTATCATGAAGTTTAAGTGTTTCAGGCAGTAATGTCTCAGCTCCTCCACGACCCAATGATTTTATTATATGAAGAATTTTAATTTTTTTCATCTATTAATTTTAAATTCACTTATGTAGAGCATCATATTTCCCTATTTTTCCAATTATACCATCTTTGGTTCCTAAGACTAATAAAGAAAATTTTTTTATTTTTTGTCTCTCCTTGAAAATAATTGAAAAGATCAGTCCAGAATATGTCTTCAAAAGAAAAATTCTACCTTTATTATTAAATGGAAAAATTTTTGTTCGATAATAAATCGTATTTCTTACTGTATAATAATAATACCATGAAGGTTTTTTAGACTTATTTATATGTCCATGAATAACATGAGCCATTTCAGATCTATGAGGGATAACACTAAATTTCCTTATCATTCTATTTTGCAGATACTCTGTGTCTTCCTTCCAGTAAAAAAATTCTTTTATTGGAAGTCCCACTTTTTTCACTAAAGAGTGTGCAAGTAATACTCCCCACCAGCCAAAAGCAACAACTTTTTTGCCTTCGGTATCAAATACGGTCGGAATAATATAAGGATAGGTTTTTGAACATTCTAATAATTCTTTTAAACAATCTCTATCTGGAAAAATATCATCATCGAGTAACCAAACATAATCGGAATCACTTTCTAAAAAGTTTTCCAAACCATAATAAAATCCACCAGCGGGTCCTAGATTATTATACCTTTTGTAAGACAATTTAGAAGGAAATTTGAGTATAAATTGATTAACAACATCTAAAGTACTTTGTTCAAAATCATTTATCACAACAAAAAGATGATGAATTTTATAGGAAGAATTTTCTAAAAGACTTGTTAGGCATTCCTCTAAAATTTCAGACCTTTTATAAGTAACAACTACTGCAAATACCTTGATATGATTATCCATCACAAAATGGATTCATAAACATTTGAGAATCTTTTAGTTATTTGCGTATTTAGAAATTTTTCAGTTACAAGTTCTTTAGCATTTGTGACTTCAGATAAAATAGTACTGTTTGAGGTTAGTATTTCATCTATCGCTTTCCTAAAATTTTGCTCATCATTCTTTTCAAATATCCAACCAGTTTTATTATTTATAACCACTTCCCCTATGCCCCCAACGTTATAAGATACAACAGGAGTTTCACAGTACATTGACTCTAATATTACGGCAGGTAATCCCTCTATCAGACTTGGCAAAACAAAAGCTTTGGAATTAGATATGATTTCTAAAACATCTGCCCTATATCCTAAAAAATGTACGTTATTTTGAATACCCATTTTAAAAACCAATTCTTTTACAGAATCTTCCAATTCACCTTTCCCTAATAACAGAATTTGAAAAGATGGCTTTTTTTTAATTAGAGGTTCCATTATTCTCATTAATCCTATATGATTTTTTTCTGGCACAAATCCGCCGATATGTGTTATCACAGGACCTATATCAAAAATATCAACAAGATCTATTGGTTTTTTTCCTACTTGTTTTTCTTCAACACCTATTTCTACGGTAGATATTTTATTTGTAGGAAACCCAAATATTTTTATAAAATCTAATTCACATTCCTTACTAACTGAAATAACGTAATCCACTTTTGAGATATAATACTTATTCAATAAATATTTGAATTTCGAAGTAATGAAATCACCCATTTTATTAGCATTCCTGTAGATGATGGGTTGAGACCAGGAAAATATCTTTTTGGAAGAAACAGCAAATTTCAAAGTATCTGCAGCATTAGCTTGTACTATATCTGGTTTAAAATCTTTAATAATCTTATTAAATGCTTTCCAACCTTTAAAATCAAAAAATCTTTGACTAATGGACCTATTTAAATTAATTATTTTTCCTAAAAAAGGTAAATCTGCATCGCCCTGATAAATGCTTACTACAATAACCTGATTGCCCATTCTCTCTAAATGATTAGACAACTGACAAGCAAAAATTTCAGCTCCTCTAAGTTGCGGTTTTTGGATAAGTTGTAATATTCTCAATTTAATTATTATTAATTAATATTTTGAACATTCCGTGCATGCGTTCATGAGCTTGATCAATTCTAAATTTATCATTATATATTTTCAGACTATTTTCACCCATACTTTTTCGTTTCTCTAAGTTCAAAATTAGATTTTTAATTTTCGATGATAAATCTTTAGCATCATCCACTTTAAAAGTAATTGCATTTACGTTGTTTTCAATCACTTCAAGATTATTGGAAATGTCTGAGCATATTATTGGTAATCCCGCTGCTTCAGCTTCTATTAAAGCTCCAGATAATCCCTCAAATCGAGAAGGAAATAAAAAAATATCACTAGCAGCTAATAGTTCATTAACGTCGGATCTGTGACCTAATATTCTTACAGAATCTTGAAGATTAAAATTCTCTATTTTTTTTATTATTGTTGAAGTTAATTGTCCTGGCCTTCCAACCAACAAAAGAAGGAATTTATCATGAAATTCATTCAACTGAACTATTGCTTCAATCAAAACATCTTGCGCTTTTTGAAAATCGTGACGAGCTACATTGATTAAAATAATTTTATCTCCAGCTCCAAATTCATTTCTGATTTGATCAATTTTTTTAAAATTTTGAAGATATTCATTTCTTTTTCTCCCTCTAGTTATAACTGACATTCTTGAGTTACCAATATTTAATTTCTGTTTATAATGATTTGCAACTGAATAACCATTAGCATGGTAATGATCTACACCTTTAATCTGAGTAATAAAATCGAGCAATCTATAAAATTCTAATTTCATTCTATTTATATGCGGATCATTTAATTTAAAATCAGAGTACATTTCAGTGACTAAACTCTCAACATGAATAATATTTTTAGTGTTAAATCGTAAAAATCTTCCTAAAATATTTGCCTCAAAAAGTACTGAATGTAAGATATTAGGTTCAAATTCTAAAACAAGTGATTTTAATTCCTTGAGCTTGGAAAGAAAAGAACTTTCTTGTAATATAATAACTTCTTTAATTCCAAATTCATTAAAATTGAACTCTGGATTTGCTTTCTTCAAACAAACCACTTTAATTTCAACATTATGCTTTTCCTTTAACCAACCATATAAAGACAGGGATGAAAATTCAGAACCACCAGTATATAAGGAATTTATTAATAATAATATTTTCATCTAATAACTATATTATACGACGAAGTAAAAAAACTTTGTATAAATAAAATCATTATTTAATTTTTGTTACGTTTTCTCTTGACTTAACTTGGTTATGGTTTAAAGTCAAATCAAACCAGTATTATTTCTCGGAATAATTATTAATAATTTCATTAAAGCGGTTTATAAAATCAGAACCATATAAGATTCGATGACCTAACTTCTTTAAATGATTTCATAATTGACTAGCAAATATTTCTGTACCTAATTTAAGTTTCTGAATTATTTGAAAAATTTTCGAGAATTATAATTTTTAAGCCTTATATAAAATATTTTTGGTTGTTGGATATTCAATTAATATTCGATTTTAAGGATATCACAAACTCTTTTTAATTCATGAGTCCAAGAGCCTTCTCTGTTAAACCAAGCTTTTGAATTCTCAACTAATTTCGTATGTAATTCCGGATTGTCCATTAGTATTAAAATATTCTTTGCTAAACTTTCGTAATTACCCGCTTCGTATAATAATAAATCGGATCCATCATTAAATATATATGGCAAATCCCCAGCATTTGGTGCAATTACAGCTTTTCCTGCACCCATATATTCCCTAAGTTTTAAAGGTGAATAATGGAATCCTTCGGAAGATCTTGCACTCACCAAAGAGATATGAAAATTAGCAACATATTTAGGAATATCCACAAAAGCTTTTTTACCTGGCATGATAACAGAATGTGATAAATTCTTATAATCAACCAATTTCTTTATTTTATCAAACTCATTACCATCACCAACCAACATTAAAACTGTTTCAGGATATTTTTCATGAAGTATCTCAAAAGCATCTACAATAGTATCTATGGCATGAAAACCTCTAAAGCTACCTGTCCAACCTAAAACTTTTTTTCCTTTTAAATTATACTTTTCTTCAATTTCAGAACCATCTATATCGGGATTAAAAAGAGATCCATCAACTCTATTAGGAGTTACAACTACCTTATCTTCCTGCACTCCCATTTCTAAAACCTTATCCTTAACCTCCTGTGAAACACAACAAACCAGATCTGCACTCTTTAAGGACTTGGCTTCCACATATTTTTCCAGCCATTTTCCCCATAAAGGTCTTTTTACACCCCACTTCTCTGCTTCCCAAACTGCTAGAGCTTCCACAGATATTACAAAAGGGACATTAAGTTTAGTTGCTAATCTTTTCCCTGGTCCAGCAAACAAATCATGCCTTTCCCAAATTAATTTAACATCCTTTTCTATGATTTCTGAACTTTTTTCGATGGGCCAGGTTTTCGGTTTAGATTTCTTCAATTCCCAGTCTTTATAGGCCGTAATAAAAAATTCAGGAAGGAACTTTCTTATTATTTTACCATTAGGATTTGGTAAGGATTTTATATCATTCCCACGAGGAAATAATCTAGATTCCTGCGGGGTAAACATTCCATCGGAAGTTGCAACAATTACATCGCCCCAAAGTTGTTCTGCTGCAGATGCCCAACCAGATGCAGTGATCCAACCAGCTTCATTACCTCTCCATCCATAACTACTTCTAGGAACAATAAATAACCCAATTTTTTTATTCATATCAGTTTTTAACTTTAAATAATTTTAAGGTCTTATAGTAAACCTTAAACCAAATAGGTAAATTAGTTAACGATGAATTTTTAAAAAAAATATCACCATTCTTTTTGTTATTGTAGTATTTGGTTTTTACTCCACCTTTAGTAAAATAATAACCATATTTTCTTGCATTATCTTTATGTAAGGGAGTTAAATTTGATTCAAATAATTGTAATATATCCGCCTTGTCTTTTGGAATATATACTACATTATTTACATATAAACTTTTACCTAAAAGAATTACAGGTTTCCCCCAAAAGCTTGCTTCTAATCCTATGGTGCTATTAAATACTAATACTTTTTCTGCTACATCCACTAAGTTATAAGTATCAATATCATCTTCAGGTTTGACTAAATGAATGTTATCAAATAAATTTTTCAAATTATAAAGAGGATCCAGATAGGGCCGCTTTAATCCCTGTAAATTTGGATGCATTCTAATTATCAACTGACAATCGGTTTTGTTTTTAAAATAGTCGACGATAAACAAAATTCCCGAAGTTTGGTCACTAAAATATGGATTATCATATTCTTTTCCTACAGCAGCGAATTCATCATCTGAGCTATTGAATAAAACAAACGTCCTCTTGTTCTTGTCGAATGAAGCAGGAAGTTTGCCTTTCAATTGTTTTTCTGTAAAACTTTTACTTATAGTAAAGTCACCAGATCTTTTATTATGAAAGAAAGAATCAGCTAAATTTTGCCTCTCTACTACATCTGTTGCACTATTCCAAAATTCTTCTATGATATCATTTTTATTTTTAATCCCATGAGGCAGATTATCACCAAATAATTCCATATAACCCCCTACCCTATAATTTTCAAATACCTCTATATTCAAATTTTTCTCACGAGCTGCTGTTAATGCAGCTCTGTAATAATCCCATCTGCCATTAAATAAAGCTAATTCATCAATATTATATTCATCAATAAACCTCTTAATACTTTCATAAATCAAAATAGAGTTAAAAGTTAACTTCTTGAGAATTGGTTGATCTGTATCAGAAACTAATTCACTATTCCGGGTCTTTGAAATATAGGAAGAAAACACCGCCTCACCAACTTCAAAATCCATATAGCGAAGATCTTTCTTTATAGTAACAATTTCACTTATAAAATCCTTAGCAACTTCTCTATCTTGAACAGTTATAATTTTGTTTAGTGAAAACCTCTTAATATTTCCGTCTATATGTTTTAAGCCTTCATTTTCACGGTATTTACAAATTTCACACATGTATTTTAGCTTAGTTGTGTTAAAACCGCATTCAGAAAATGAACTATTACAATCTACCAAGTAAACCGTGTTCCCCAGATCGATATTTCTTTGAATAAGTTCTAAATTTAAACCTATAAAAAGTGGAGGGAGATGAAATGTTGAAAAAATTAATATGTTCATTAATATATGTTTTAAAATTTAAAGTAGTAAAAATTTAGCCCTCACTTCATTTCTATTTTCTTTTCTAAATGATTTTTGCAGTTAGTAAATAGAGATAATAGGCAGTTTCAAATATTAATCCTTATATAAAAAAAACAATCAATCATAATTAGAACCTAGCTATAAGAAATTTCCAAATTAAAGTAGATGAATAATCAAAGTGAAATCACAACATTTGTTATCAAGAATTTCCGATTATTTATTAATTACTCATCTTTATAGTATAATCATGGAGTTTTAACAGACATTCCTTGTAATTCTGTCATCTGTCTAAAATCACTTGAAGATTTTAATAGTTCCTGAAAACTTCCTATTACACCGATATTTCCATTCTTTAGAAGGACAATTTTATCAGCGTTTTTTATAGTTGCAAGTCGATGAGCAATGATAATAATAGTATACTGGCCTCTTAACTTATCAATATTTGACTTGATCGCGGCTTCAGTCTCCCCATCTAACGCTGAAGTAGCCTCATCCATAAAAAGTAACTCAACATCTTTAAACAATTCCCTTGCAATTGCCAATCTTTGTTTTTGCCCGCCACTTATATTTATACCATTATTACCCAGAAATTCATCTTCTTTTTTAGGAAGAGAATATACAAAATCATAAACGGAGGCTTTTTTAATTGCTTCTTTAAATTTTTCTAAATTCTCAGAAGTTTTTTCTGCCCAAAAAGTAACATTATTAAAAACAGTATCATTAAATATAGGTGCTTCCTGAGAAATGTATCCTATTTTTTTTCTTAAAGAATATAGATTCAATGAAAAGATATCTCTCCCGTCAATCAAAACATCTCCTTGGGAAGGGATAAATAATCCGGCTAAAATATTCATTAAAGTTGTCTTACCAGAGCCACTTTCTCCTATAAGAGCAACTGTTTCATTTTTTTTGATGTCCAAATTTAAATTTTCAATAACCAAATTATCATCGTAACTAAACGTAATATTCTTCAAAGAAATTTTTTCATTAAACCCCTCGAATTCTATATTCCCATTTTGCTCTCTATTTTCTTTTAATTCCAGTGAAAATGACTGTACATTATCCAGAGACCCAGTTACACTTAGAAACAAATTCCATTGCTCTTGTAGTGCCATTAAATAGGTAAGAGCCCGATATAAAAATAATAAGCTTAAAACTATTAAACTTATATTGGAATCAAAATATGTGACCTGTACCATTATTGCCACAACTACCGCCAGAATTGAAATAGGTTCTCTTAGAGCAGTAAGTAAAGAGCTCACAATTCCTAAATCTTTCTGAACATCTTCAATTTCAGAAATATTTGCTTTTAATTTTTCTCCATAAAACCGATTAAGACCTGATGCCTTAAGATATTTATAACTAGATACCTGCTGAATTAACAAACCTTGAAAAGCATGCGTAGCTAAGGTGAATTTTAGTGATAGTTTTTTTGTTTTTTTAAAAAGCCATTTGAAAAGGAAATTACTAATTCCACCTAGAACTAAAACTACTATTGCAAATTTCGCATTTGCCGAGAATGCTAAGACCAAATAAACTAAAACCAACACCCCATATTCAATTGTTTTAAAATATCTGGTATAGCCTAAATTAACTCTTTCTACCTCCCCACTAAAAGTGTTTTGAATTTTCCCTGAATCGGCTTTAACAAAGCTGCTATAGTTATAAGAATTTAATAGGTCTATATTCGTAATACGAATTTCTCTCATAAATAATTGTTGAAAAACAACCCGGGTATATCCTTCGATAAAGACAACAATTCCTTTAAGCACAAAAAATAAAAGGATAATTATTAAAACTGTCTGAATATTAAGAGTTAATCCTAAACCCTCAAGAAACTTGGGGAGAAAACTTAGATTTCCAAGTTCATCACCAGTAGAACTCGATTGGTTAGAATCTGTAATCTTCAATAAGGGAATAAACATGATTAATCCAAAACCATCCAATACTCCCTTAAGAAAACTCAAGGAAAAGGCAACAAAAATCCTGTATCTTAAATATCCGTAGAAATAAAATAAATATTGAAAATTCTTTTTTGCCATTTGTTTTATATTCATATTCAATCTTTTAATTTTAAAAAAATAAATAACTCCTTAACACCTCTTCTATTGAAATTTTGAATCATCAGTATTTCTAATACATCTTTAGCTGTAACATGGGAAATAAATTATTTATCAAGTATATTTTTTTATTTTTTTGGACTAAACAGTCAATATTTAAACACTTAATCACGGTTTTGAAATAATTCAAACTTTGATTTCCTTACTATTTAACCCAGTTAGTTTATCTTTTATTGCCTTATAAATCGATTGAAACTGTAGGTGACTTTCCCCGGAGGGTAATTTAATATCCAAAATATATGTTTGATAGTCCACTGAATCCCCCAATATATTATTTGCATAAAAATAACCAGTACTAACACTGGATGCTATAATTTGAAAGTCTGAATGATTAGCTAATAAATATTCTTCGATGGATTCATCGGAGTTTATTAATTTTATACCTAAGTCTTTAATAAGCGGATTATCATATATATAACTCTCCTTAGGGTGTGGCGCATAAATAATCGCAATATTTTGATTATTAATTTTCAATTTGTACAGAAGCTCATTGAAATCTTCTTTACAAATTAATTTTGCCTCGACCAAATAAGTTCCTATAAAGAGTAATGATTTAGATTTATTCATTATCCTTCTCTGATCTATGTTGAAAATATTTTCGATACGATGAATCTCGTCATGTTGATTTGGTGGCAAGTTGAAAATTGTATAAAAAATCAAACTAATTTTTGGTTGATAAGTAAAAAATATGCGATCTATAAACCTCACTTTATTTTTAAATTTTGATCGATCTTCATAAATCTTTAGAGTTGATGCTCCTTCATCCAAAATGAAAATAGTCTCCCAATAATGGGTAAACACATTGGCTATAAATCTATTCCCATTATATAGAAAGTTTCCAATTACTAACTTACCCTGTTGTGGGTTTTTTAAAAAAATAAACGAAAAATAAATTATATATATAAAAAAATTAATCCATTTTACTATTTTATACTTTGTTTTAAAAAAGGGGATACCAATTACTTTATTAAAAACTTTAGAATTTTTCTTTTTATGTTGTTTAAATAAGGGATATTTATACATGAAAATATTATATTCTTCCTTAAACCCATACTCCTCCATTAATTTTTGAGAAATGCTATTATGCATGTAGCTATTCGTAATAATAAAATAATTATGAACTTTTTCCTTTTCCTTTTCTTTATTCATAAACTAATATAATTTCTAGATAAAAATCAAATGAGTTTTAAAATTTATTTGATTTTTATCTAGTGTTTGTGTATTTAATTATTGATATTTAAAAAAGGTTTAATTTTGTGAAATCTTTTATATTTAGTTATTTTATTTATCGAATCTTTTTAGAATTTTTAGGAATAACAAAATTCAATCTTGTTAATTTAACAGTTAAAAGTGGTAAAAAAAAACCATCATATTGGTATGAATATCCCACTTATAAATTACGGCTTAGAAGATTTTTTGTCTAGCTTTTATTTTTGGCAATTAAAAAATTGGCATATTCAAAATCTTCAATCGTATCAATATCAACAGAATCCTTCCGATTCATAATAAAGGCATAGGTATTATCTGTGTGATAAATACCTTGTTCTATTATTTCCCGCTTGAATATATATATAGCACCATTTGGAAAATAAGAGGGCTTCTCTTCTTGCCTGTTTCTTATAGTCCCTTCAAGTATTGATTCTATTTTTCCTGACTCAGCTATATATTTATGCCAAATGATTGGATGATGTTCCGGGCAATAACCAATTACAGAATCTGCTTTTTTATTTTTATATAAATCTATTGCTTGGTCTATGTGATTTGCTGTTCTAAACGGGCTGGTAGGCTGTAAAATTACAAATTCAGAAATTTCTATATTTTCTTCTTTTTCCAAACGTTCATAAGTATACTTATAAGCATCAATGGCTTTCGCAGTATCGCTAGCTAAATGGCTGGGTCTCATAAAAGGCACCTCCGCACCATATAACCTTCCAACTTTAGCAATTTCCAGATTATCTGTACTAAGAATTACCCTTGTAATATGTTTAGATTTTAAAGCCGCTTCAATTGTGTAAGCGATTAAGGGTTTCCCTCCTAATTCCTTAATATTCTTTCCGGGTACTCCTTTTGAGCCACCTCTTGCCGGTATTATCGCTATCATCTATTTTAAATGTTTTACAAATTCTTTAGCCTGCTTATAATCCGTTGGACTACCAATATCAATCCAGAAACCAACTATTGGATTATGGATCAGTTTACCTCCTTCATTTACAAGTTTCTCCATTAAATCTGTGATATCATAAAACTGATTCTTTGGTATTTTATTAATCAGCGCTCTATTCAAGATATATATTCCTGCATTTGAATGATAAACGTAGGAAGGTTTTTCTTTGAAATTAACTACTTGATAATCGTTGATCTCAAAGACTGCAAATGGCACATCAACTTTATACTCGGTAGAAGCAACTGTCATATCCGCTCCTGTTTTAATAAGTTCCATATACATATCCTCAAAATCTACATTCGTAAATAGATCACTATTCATTAATAAAACATGTTCAGATTTAAATTCTTTAACTAAAGACAATGCTCCAGCAGTGCCTAAAAATTCCTCTTCCCAAATATATTCAATACTAATACCCTTACTACTACCATCTCCAAAATACTCCTCAATTTGCTCGCCTAAATATTTTACTGATATATATATTTTTTTTATTCCAAAAGCTATTAGCCTATCAATATTATACTCAATTATTGGCTTATCACCTAAGGCTAACATTGGCTTTGGAATTGTATCGGTTAATGGACTTAAGCGTTTACCTCTACCCCCGGCCATAATCATACATTCCAAGGGCAGTTGAGCCTTCGTTTTGTCCAGATCTACAATGCGTACTAATTTTTTATCGGCATTTAAAACTGGAAGTATTTTTATATCCCGCTTTCGATAAGCCTGTAAGTCTAAAAACCCCGGCTTTTCATATTCAAAAACAAAATTTTTGTTACAAATAGCTCCGGCTTTTAAATTCAAGTCTGCATGGTTCACTAAAGATCTACGGATATCTCCATCGGTTATTGAACCCAAAATTGATTGGTCGTCATTCACAACAAATAAAATAAGTCTGCTTATATGGCTTATGTACAAAAGGCCATTCAGTTGTTTTAATGCTTCTAAGATTGTTTTGTCCTTATGGATAAGTAAATTTTCCAATTTCATGTTTAAAATTTTATGTCGTAAAAAGACTTCTTTAAATCTTCTGAAGCAGGAATTGATAAAACCTTCATGATTTTTTTTACTGTATCGCCTTTACCATAAAGTTGTTCCTGGTCCTTTATTTTTGCTATAAACGAATCATCAAAACTTTTTTCCAAGGCTTTTATAATATCGCACTTTTTAGGCTTTGTATTTATTACACTCTCGGCCATGACCCTTCCCTTCTGGCGATCTCCAATATTAATTGTTGGAATATTAAAATACGGCACCTCCATTATTCCGCTGGAGGAATTGCCCAAAACTGCATCTACGTTTTGTAAACCAGATAGGTAGCGCAACTGACCAAGACTTTTAAAACTAACCGCTATATTCTTATTTTCACCAACGTATTGCTCAATCATTTGGTTTATAATACGGCCACTTCTATCAGAATTTGCGTGGGTAAAAATAAAGTGAGTGTCTTTAAGCGTTTTCAAAGCCTCCAATATGGCCTGAAACTGTTCCTTTGCAGAATTATTTTCTAAGGTTACAGGATGAAAGGTTATAAGAACATTTTGTTTACCCAGCTTAAAATCGATGGATTCTTCAAATTCTTTTCTGTCTAATAAATCAAGGTTTTTAATGGAATCCAAACCTATTGCACCTACATTAAATACCCTTTCTGGATGCTCCCCTAACTGAATTATTCTCTTTCTATATATTTCTGTAGAAGCAAAATGAAGAAAGCTCATTTTTGTTATAGCATGTCTGATACTTTCATCATAAGCGCCTTCAGTAGTTTCGCCTCCATGTATATGTGCGATAGGTATATTTGCTACCATTGCTGTAGTCGCAGCAGCCAACATTTCGGTACGATCTCCTAAAATGATAACCAAATCCGGAGATAATTCATTTAAAGCATCCGCAAACCCAATCATTGCCAAACCAATAGATTTGGTTATTCCCATGGCTGAATCTGATGAAAGTAAGCATTCTACTTTTTTATCAATTTTATAACCTTTCTTTTCTATTTCATCAACAGTATATCCAAATTCAGGAGAAAGATGCATCGCCGTTACAATAAGTTGTAATTGCATTTCCTGATCATTTTGAATTTCATCAATTAATGGACTCAATAATCCAAATTCAGCCCTTGTTCCAGTAATTATAGCTATTTTTCTCAAATTTCCTTTATTATATCCTCTTCCATATATTCCTTATCCGCTACTTTCCCAATAATTTCATCCCATTTCATTGGGCTTATACCAATTCCTGGTCGTTTAATAGTTAGATTTTCTTCTGAAAATAATTCACCTTTCTTAATGTTTTGAGAAGCAATAATACTTTTTCGGGCAATAGGTTTGTTTTTTGCCTCTGATGGAGAAGGCTCTTTTATTCCGGAACCTGAAATCGCAATTTCTATATTCCGAATAGAGGTGACCATTGCCTTTAATTCTTTCGGCTCTAAAGACGCTTTGTGATCCGGCCCTGGTAAATTCCTGTCTAAAGTGAAATGTTTTTCAATCATTTTCGCTCCTAAAGCCACCGCGGCAATTGGAACTTCAATCCCCAAAGTATGGTCTGAGTAACCAATTTTTGTATTTAGCTGTTTTTGAATGTCTAACATCGCTTTTAAATTGACATCTTCCATTGGGGTAGGATACTCCGTATTGCAATGCAAAATTGTAATATTTTCTTGTTTTGTCCCATTTTCTAATAACACCTTAAAAGCGGCTTTTATTTCATCCATATTTGCCATTCCTGTAGAGAGAATTATTTCAGGAAAAAGTTTAGCCATAGCACGCAAGTAAGGCAAATTGGTGATTTCTCCAGAGGGAATTTTAGCTAATTTTAATCCTAAGGATTTTAAAAAAGTAAGACTTTCCAAATCAAAAGCTGTAGATAAAAATTTTATATTTTTACTCTCACAGTAATGAATCAATTCCAGATGCATTTCTTCTGAAAGCTCTAGCTTTTTTAACATTTCATAATGCGAATCGGAATTCTGAGTGTTTACCTCCTGATAATCGGCTCTTTTTGCCGATCTGGTAACCATCTTATCTGCATTAATAGTCTGAAACTTAACATAATCTACTCCCGCATCTACAGCTGCATCAATTAATTGTTTTGCTGTCTCCAGAGATCCATTATGATTAACCCCAGCTTCAGCTATTATTAAAACTTTTTTCATTGCTGTTAATTTTCAAATTTTTGACCTATCCGTAGCTTAGAATCGACTTCCAAAACTTCGATAAAAGAATCTTTTGTTTTCACTAAATAACCTCCAGATGTTTTAGAAAGAATTTGCCCTGGCTTTCCTATATATTGAGGTGCATCCTTAAAATATTTAGCTTTATTTATTTTTACTGTTTTTCCGCTTATCACTGCGTTTGCTTGAGGTCCAGGGGTTGATATAGACCTAATAAAATTAAAAATATTTCTCGATGTATCATTCCAATCAATTATTTCATCCCCGTCAACTCTCCTACCACAATACATACCTAAATGATGGATGGTGTTTTGAACCACAGGATTAACTTTATTATCAACAAATAACACTAAGGAATCATACAATATATTAGCACACTCAGTAAATGCTACATTTAATAAGGAAGAATAGCTATCGTTTTCAGATATAGGAAATGTTCTTTGCAATATAATGTCACCTGTATCTATACCTTTATCTACATAATGAACAGTTATACCAAATTCTGATTCATCATTAATTAGAACCCAATTCAATATATTTCTACCTCTATAAAATGGTAATTTACCAGCGTGACAATTAATTATTTTATTTGGGGTCAAATTAATAATTTCCTCTTTAAAAATTTGATTAAAACTCATTGATACCAGAATGTCACAATTGTAAGCATCAATCTTCTCTAGTGAATCCTCCGAATTTACATTCTCACATTTAAAATAATCAATACTAAATTTATCGGCATAAGCTTTTAAAGTATAATCTTTCGTATCTGATCTTGGAACAATAAAAGCAATCTCCAATCTTGGATCTTGGTTAATTTTTTCAAAAGCTAGATGAGACCATGGCCCATCTGCAAAATAACCAATTCTAAATTTCTTCATTATTTAATTTTTCACGGAACTTGGAATGTTCACTATTCTATCTACTAAGAATTTAGCATTTACCTGTTCATCTTTAAAACAATCCTGATACATTGGCAATTTATACATCAATTCCCAGATCGGCCTGGTCATTACCTTTGCCTCATTGGTTTCTTTTAAAAACAAATCTCTGGCATTTCTGTTTTCAAGCTCTACACACATCAACCAGTAATTAGCTTTTGTCTCCGGTAATTCTGTCCTGAATTTAACATCTGCTCCCTTGAAAAATTCTTCATATTTTTTTGCCAACTCCCTCTTTTTTTCAAGAAACCAGTTAAGTTTTTCAAGTTGTGCACAAGCCAGGGCTGCATTAAGATTTGGCATTCTATAATTATATCCCAACTCATCGTGAACATACTCATAGGCATGAGGTTGTTTAGCCGTAGTGGTTAAATATTTCGCTTTAATTCCTAAAGCAGCATTATTTGTAACAATTGCTCCTCCCCCTCCACTGGTCACTATTTTGTTTCCGTTAAAGGAGAAAACCCCTACTTCACCAAAACTTCCGGTTGGTTGACTTTTATATTCACTGCCCAAAGATTCAGCTGCATCTTCAACCACCGGAATTTTCCAAATATTGCATATCCTAATTATTTCATCAATACGAGCCGGGAAACCAAAAGTATGCATTGGTAAACAAGCACTTATTTTATTTCCTGTTTTCTTATTATAGCATCCATATTCTCGGAGGTCACCATGCTCTTCTAAGAAATGTTGAATCGCACCCGGAGATAGTCCCATTGTGTCCAGATCGACATCCAGAAAAACCGGTTTGGCTCCATTATAAGCAATTGCATTGGCTGTAGCTACAAAAGTAAGGGCTTGGGTTAAAACTTCATCTCCATCTTTAACTCCAACCAAACGCAAGGCCACTTGTATTCCGGAAGTCCCGTTAACAACCGCTATCGCTTTTTTGGTTTGGGTAAGCCTCTGCATCATATCCTCAAACCTATTAACATAAGCTCCTACAGAGGAAACAAACGTAGAATCTATAGTATCCAGAAGATATTTTTTTTCGTTCCCAACAAATCGCGGTTCGTGTAGTGGAATAAAATCATCCTTTGAAGAGTAGATGTCTCGAATGAATTTGATAGTATTTGAGTTCTTCTTGTTATCCAAGCTATTCAATTTAATTGTTTATTTGTTGACGGGATTGAGACTACTTTTTCTAAGTGAATTTAATTTATTCGCGATTTTAGATATCTCTATTCTAAATGATTGTTCTTCAGGAATATATCCTAATTCAAAACTTATAATAATTTGACTCAATATTTCCATCAAACTACTAAATGGTAAAAATGAGCCTGATATTTTGGTGACATTCTCTAAGAACCTTCAGCTAAATTTGAAGTTACAGATATGATTACCCTTCTCAACTGACTAACTAGACCATACTTTTCTTCATTAGGAAAATCCTTTGTTTCTTTATATACCTGATGTGTTAATCCTTCGCATCTCGCCACACTTCTAATTTTTCGAAATTAAATTTGTTCATATTAATCAGTTAAACAATTCATCACATAAACATAAATCTTACATCTTAGCATCTAAATATTTACCAGTCTCTTTATGACCGAAATCTGGTATCATTTTATGGAACAAAGCTATGATTTCATTTTTATTCCAACTTCTAGAAGTTCTGAACTCAGCAATCTGTTCTTCAAATAATTGAAGTTGTTCGTTTTCCAATTTCAATTCATTCTTAATAATTCCTAAATTTTGAAACTTTTCAAGGTCCAAAATTTCCTTATCTGTAAAAAATTCTTCAAAATCTTTTTCCCCGGTTGTATCACTTCCTGTAAATAAGCATGGCCATTTTTTTTGATCAGGCAAAGTTTTTACCAGCTCGCGGGCTTCCTCCTCATTTTTGCAAAGATAAGGCTCATAACCCAATTGTTCCAGATATTTAACAGCAATATCCGCAAATGAAATAAGATGTAATTTTTCGCTTAATTTCGGAAAAAAGACATCCCTGTTCTCCCCAAATATACAGGACATTAAACATAATTCCCCGCTTTCCTGCGGAGTTACGAAATAACGTTTCACATCATTAGGAGCTACTATAGGCTGTTTTTTTTGAATTCGTTGGTTAAACCCATGCAATAAAGAGCCGTCAGAAAAAGCAACGTTGGCGAAACGGGCAGTAGATATCTTTATATCCTTACTTCTGCGCATTAAAAACATCTCCATTATCCGTTTGGAAGCTCCCATCATGTTTACGGGATTAGCAGCTTTATCTGTAGAAACACAAAAATATTTTTTGGTACCATTTTCAATGGATTGAAGCAAGGTTTTATCGGTATTAAAAACATTGACGTTGATCATTCTCATTAATGTAAAAGGATCTTTTTCGCTACGAACATGTTTTAAAGCGGAAAGATTTAGAACATAATCATATTTTCCATCGGCTTTTATAAAAGCTTCATATTCAAGAGAACCAATATCCAGTGCGAAAGTTTTAAAATCTCCGTTAATATATCCGAAAGAACTGCGAATATCTCTCACCAATTCAACCATATTGTTTTCGCTGATATCAACAACATGCATTTTAAGTGGTTTTCTTTTAAAAATTTCCTTTGTTACTGCCTGGCCTATAGATCCTGCACCACCCAGAACTAAGAATGAAGATCCGGAAATTATTTCTGAAAGTTTATTTTCATATAGGAGGATATCATCCTCAAATAAGGGTTTATTTCTTCCTATTAAATTTAATATATTCATTTAAAATGTTAATAATGGTTTTTTACTATAAAACAATCAATAAGAGATCACTTCTCTTAAAATTGTCTTTGGTGATTTAATTCATCATCTCAATGGATAATGATTGTCCTCAATTTAAATTAGATATTTTACAAAATAAACTTTGATAATGTTTCATATTTAATTCATAGCTTATTATTGTGAAAAATGTAATTTTTCGATAATGGGCTCAAAAGCCATAATAACTTTTACTGGATATAAAAATTTTCATGTTCTTTTTTCAATAGTGAAATTATATACGAATCGTAATATTTACCCCCCTCATAACAATTTTCCCTAAGCTTTCCATCCGTAACAAAATTGAATTCATTTTTAAAAAAATCAAGTTTGTTAATGTCAAATTCAAATAATTCCATCCAGATTTTATTCAAATTTAAATTTGAAAAGCCGTAATTAATTAATAATTCAGCTGCTTCCTTAGCATAACCTTCTCCATCAATATAGCTCTCATTTTCTCCTATATAAAAAGAAAAATCTCCAGATCTATTTATCCAGTTAATATATAACAAGCCTGCAGCCCCTATTGGCTTATTTGTTTTTAACTCAACTATCGTGAACATAAAGTTAATATGCTTTGTGCTCTGTAAGCTTTCAAACCATTTTTCTTGATCTGTGAGAGATAATTCTCTTACCTCTCTAAAGTTCCTTCTAAAATCAACTATATTTCTCCAATCCCTAAATAACTTGAGGTCTTCCTTTTCTACAGCTCTTAGACCAACAACATCTCCTTTTATCATAACTATTAAATCATGTTTTTTGTTAAATGTTCTCCAGATTCAATGTCTGCTAACAATTGTTTACCAATAAATAAATCCTTTTCATATGGATGTACTCCATTTTCAGAAATTGGTCGTAATGAGATAAAGTCTTCTTCGGATAAAACATGTCCCTTAGTTAAATCCTCACGTACTCTTAAACATCTTCTTTGTACAACTTGTGATTGCTCCTCGTTTGGTTCTACTTTTTTAACCCCATCTCCTAAAGCACTTAAAAGTTCATAGGATCTATCTACCATGTCTCTCCATGATTTTGAATTCATTGCAAAACCATGGTCTGGTCCTTCTTGATTATTATCATCCGTAAAATGTTTTTCTATTACCCTAGCACCTAAAGCAATTGCGCCTAATGTAGTTGCATGACCAGCAGTATGATCTGAAAGGCCTAAAACAGTATTGGGGTATTGTTTGGCATAATGTTTTAAAACATTTAAGTTAGAATATTTAAAATTCTCCGAAGAACCTGTATAATTAGTATTGCACTGCATTAATACTAACTCATCAGTTTTTGCTAAAGAATACTCCATGACTCTTTTTACATCTTCTTCACTTGATGCACCTGTAGCAATTAATACAGGCTTTTTCTTATCTATAATATATCCAATTATTTCTAACCATGATATATCTCCAGAACCTATCTTATAAAAATCTACAAAAGGATTCACCAAATCCACAGATTCAAAATCATAAGGACTCGTGAAATAATCTATTCCTACTTTATCACATGTTTCTTTTAATATTTTTGTCCAATCTTTAGAAATACTTGCATCCTCATACACTTCAAAAACAGATTTATCCCATTTTGATTGATGTGAAAATTTTCCTTTCATTTTGTCAAAACCAGTCTTACTCACTATTTTACTTGCTTGAAAATTTTGAAATTTTGCAGCATCGGCACCAGCTTCTTTTGCTAAGTGAATTAGTTTTATTGCTTTTTCTAAAGATCCATTATGATTTGCTCCAATGTCAGCAATAAAATATAAAGAATTATCATCTATTATCCTATTTCCTAATTTAATACTGTTCATTATAATATTTTTTAATTGTTGAAATCGTTTCTACCAATGATGGCAAGTTTCGATGATATTTATTTTGATAATTCGTACAATCTAATGTTTGATCAGTACATCTTTTTGCTCTGTCTTCGAAAGATTTTATTGATCCCTTTTTTACCTTACTACTATCAATATTTAATGCATCTAATATGGATTTTCCAAACTCGTATTTAGTGCAAATGGATTTTCCAGATATATGTAATATTTCAGAGGAAATATTATTGTTTTTTATTAAAAAGCACAGTTCTTTAGAGAGATCCCAAATAGTTATTGGTGTAAAAAAAACATCCTCAAACAAGCTGATGGATTCCTTATTTTTTGAAGAATTGATAATCCATTCTACAAAACCACTTTTACTTTTATTAATATTTAATCCTACTATTGTAGTTCTTATAATTGTAAATTTTCTATTTGAATTTATTAAAAAAAACTCTCCTAGCTCTTTGGATTTTCCATATATATTTTCTGGAAATACGCAATCAGTTTCTTTTGCAAAATGTAATGCTGATGGAAATACCGCATCTGTAGATATATATATTAATTTAACATTCTCACTTGTAGCATCAATGAATTTCATAACTGAAACACCATTGATATTAAAAGCTATTTCAGGATTATCATTACAGTAATTTCCATTTGTTAAAGCTCCACAAAGTATGATAACATCTGGGGTTGACCACTTAATTAATTCATTGTAATTTTCTGTGGATAAATCAAACTTCTTATAACGGGAAAAAGAATTTTCAAAATTAGAATTACCAGTAGCGTATACTGTAAATTGATCCGATAGCAGATTAACTAAGGTTGCTCCTAACATACCAGATGCACCAGTTACAAGAATTCTCATATATTATTAATTAATTTATATTTTAATTCTGCCAAATTCCAATCTACTAAATTATCAATATCTTGTGATTCAATTTCTGCAAGTTCTATAAAACCAGTGTTTTCAGTCCATAATTTTTTGTTTTTTGAAATTTCATAAGTTTTAAAAAAATAAAATTGTCCTACATCATGATAAGATGTTTCCAGATCTTGTGAACGAGTTTGCATAAATTCTGGTTGGAACATTTTTATTAAATTATTATTATCAACCTTAACAGCCCTTTGAATTGGAAAACCAAAACGAACAATTGGAAAAACACAATCTAAATTGAATGAAACTAATTTCTGAAAACTTTCTTCCAATTTAATTTTAGAAATTAAAGGAGCACATGGATAAATACAACAAGTATATTCAAATTCTTTACCGCTATTCTTGAATTCACTTATAACTTCATCAATTACATCTACGGTAGTTGCATAATCATCCGAATTTTTTTTGCTTCTATAAAAAGGGACACTAGCTCCATATTTCTCAGCTATTACCGCGATTTCATCATCATCGGTAGAAACCATAACTTCATCAAACAAGCCCGAAGACAAAGCCGCTTCAATTGAATAAGCTATAATAGGTTTTCCCAAAAAATGTTTAATATTTTTCCTAGGTATTCTTTTACTTCCTCCTCGTGCAGGTATAATCGCCAGTTTCTTCATTTTCTATACTTCAAAAATTGGATCCACATGCATTTTTATCAACTTTCTAAGGTCATCCACAGATTCCCAATCTTTATTTTCAGCTGAGTTATATTGAAATCCAGGTTCCACTTTTTTAGCATTGAATTTAGAGATGAATTCTTCTAATTTCCATTTATGCGTTGAAGGAAGAATAGTATAGTATTTACCAAGATCATATGTATAATATGAATCGGAAGAAGTAATCATTTCCTCATGTATTTTTTCACCCGGCCGAATACCAACCACTGGTTTCTCACATTCAGGTCCTATTGCTTCGGCAACATCAGTGATTTTATAGGATGGTATTTTAGGAACAAAAATTTCACCACCCCAAGCATTCTCTAACGCATGCATTACCATGTCTACTCCTCCTTGTAGTGAGATGTTAAATCTGGTCATTGTTGGGTCAGTAATTGGCAATATACCTTCCTTTTTCTTTTTCAGGAAAAAAGGAATTACTGAGCCATTCGATCCCATAACATTACCGTATCTTACCACAGAAAATTTTATAGGATTCCAGCCTGTAATATTATTGGCTGCAACAAAAAGCTTATCCGAAGCTAATTTAGTCGCCCCATATAAATTTATAGGAGCAGCGGCTTTATCTGTAGATAAAGCAACTACTCTTGAAACTTCAGTTTCCAAACAAGCATTTATAATATTTTCGGCTCCCATAATATTGGTTTTTACACATTCCATAGGATTGTACTCTGCAATTGGAACATGTTTCATGGCTGCAGCATGTATAACAAAATCTATCCCTTTCAAAGCGCGCTTAACCCTTGCTTCATCCCTTACATCTCCTATAAAAAATCTAATTTGAGGAAATTTATTTGCAGGATAATCCTGAGCCATTTCAAACTGCTTCTGTTCATCACGAGAAAAAATTACCAATTTTTTAATTTCAGGTTGAATTTTTAAAATATGAGAAGTAAGAGCTTTGCCAAGTGAACCAGTTCCTCCAGTTATTAAAACTGATTTGTCTTTTAATAGATTCATATTATATGTTATTAAAGCCTTAATTTTTATAAAAATTAAAAGCGGTTAAATTATGTTTTTAAAATACTTTATTGTTTCGATTAATCCGGCTTCCAACTCAATATTAGGCTTCCAATTTAATTTATTCTGAGCCAAATCTATTACAGGCTGCCTTTGTAATGGGTCGTCTTGAGGTAATTCCTGAAATACAATTTTGCTTTTACTTTCTGTGATTTCAAGAATCAAATTAGCCAATTCTAGCATTGTAAATTCATTTGGATTCCCAATATTTACAGGTCCAGTAAATTCTTTTGGTGAATTCATCATTCTCACCATACCGTCAATTAAATCACTGGCGTAGCAAAAACTTCTGGTTTGGTTTCCATCACCATAAATTGTGATGTCCTCCCCTTTTAGGGCTTGAACTATGAAATTACTTACCACTCTTCCATCTTGAGGATTCATGTTTGGACCATAGGTATTAAAAATCCTAATTACCTTAATTTCCAAATTATGTTGTCTATAATAATCAAAGAACAAGGTTTCAGCACATCTTTTACCCTCGTCATAACATGCACGGGGCCCTATCGTATTTACGTTACCCCAATATGTTTCAGGTTGGGGGTGAATTTGGGGATCTCCATAAACTTCGCTAGTACTTGCCTGAAGGATAGGTATTTTCAACCTCTTCGCTAAACCTAACATGTTTATGGCACCAACTACACTGGTTTTAGTAGTTTGAACTGGATCAAATTGATAATGGATTGGGCTCGCAGGGCAAGCAAGATTATAAATTTGATCTACCTCTACAAATAACGGGTGTGTGATGTCATGCCGCAGGAGTTCAAAATTTTTATGATCTAACAACTCATATATATTCTTTCTTGATCCAGTATAAAAATTATCTACACATAATATTTCATTGCCTTCTTCCAAAAGCCGTTTTGATAAATGACTCCCCAAAAATCCTGCACCTCCAGTTATTAAAATTCTTTTCATATTTATTATTTACCTATTGCGTAAAAGTCGAAACCAATTCTTTCTATTGCTTTTCTGTTTAATAATCTTCTTCCATCAAATAAAAATGCTGGTTTGAGCATGTTCCGATAAATTTCTTCCCAGTTTAATTCATTAAATTCATCCCACTCTGTTAAAACAGCGATAGCATGAGCATCTCTGCAAGCTTCTTCAGCTGAATCCACCGCTTTTACTAGAAATCTATTCTCCGCCTCCGTTCTTGTTCCTAAATAATCAAGATCTGCATAAATTTGTTCTGCAGTAACCTTAGGGTCATAGACCACGATTTCTGCTTGTTCATTTAATAGATAATCTGAAACATATATAGCTGCAGATTCTCTGGTATCATTAGTGTCCTTCTTGAAAGCCCAACCTAAGATGGCAATCTTTTTACCAGAAACAGTATTATAAAGTGTTTTAACAATATTAGCGGCAAACCTTTTTTTCTGGTGATCATTTAATATAATAACTTGTTCCCAGTAATCTGCCACTTCGTTCAAACCGAATGATTTGGCGATATAAACTAAATTTAAAATGTCTTTTTGAAAACAAGAGCCGCCAAATCCTACTGAAGATTGTAGGAATTTTGAACCAATCCTAGTATCCATCCCCACTGCTTTTGCAACTTCATTAACATCTGCTCCAGTTTTTTCACACAATTCACTCATCGCATTAATACTAGATACTCTCTGAGCTAAAAAGGCATTAGCTGTTAGTTTCGAAAGTTCTGAAGACCACACATTGGTAGTTAAAATATGATCTCTAGAAACCCAATTGGAATATACATCAACAAGAGCATTAACTGCCTCCTTGCCCTTTTGTGTATCAATATCTCCACCTATAAGTACTCTATCTGGTGATAATAAATCTTCTACTGCAGTTCCTTCTGCTAAAAATTCTGGATTAGAAAGTATCTGAAAATTCACTCCATTTCCTGTGTTTTCTAGGATATCCTTAAGCGCTTGTGCTGTTCGAACAGGTAAAGTAGATTTTTCTACCACGATCTTATCTGTTTTGGCGACTTTCGCTATCTGTCTAGCACAAAGTTCTATATATTTTAAGTCTGCTGCCATACCCTTACCCATTCCATAGGTTTTAGTGGGAGTATTCACCGAAATAAATATCATTTCAGCTTTATCTATGGCTTCATCTACTTCCGTAGAAAAGAACAAATTCCTTCCGCGGGCTTCTTTAACTATATCAGACAATCCCGGCTCGTAAATAGGAATATTCTCCACATCCTCATCATTCCAAGCAGCAATTCTTTTTTCATTGATATCTACAACAGTCACATTAATATGCGGACATTTTTGCGCAATTATAGCCATTGTTGGACCTCCTACGTAGCCGGCGCCGATGCAGCAGATGTTTTTGATTTGTTTCATGTATATATTATATTTTTTCTATCAAGCAATGATTTAAGTGAAACACTGTCCCTGCTTGTTATTTGTGACAGAGTAACGGAGTAACCATGTGACGGAGTAAACATGTAATGCAGTGACCATGTGATGGAGTAACGTAGTTTTTATTCAACATAGTTGCTCATTATAGTTCACTCCTTAACAACATTACTTCATCACTTCGTTACATCTTCTCATCACAGCGTCATTTCATAACAACATTACTTCGTCACTTCTTCTCATCACAGCGTCACTTCGTCACAACATTACTTCGTTACTCTTTCAAACTTTATATTATTTTCAACAACATTCTGCGAATATAAATTGATTGTTCTTCTAATTCTTTATTTTCCGAAATAAATTTCAACCGACCTGCGATTTCCAATTGCGTTTCTACTTCTGCCAGCGAACCTAATGAAATATATAGAAATCTAATAAATTCCTTTTTACTATTTCTAGCAGCTCCTTCGGCAATGTTTGACGGAATAGAAACCACCGCCCTTCTAAGCTGACTTGTTAAACCAAATCTTTCCTCACCAGGGAAGCTTTTCGTTAAATTATAAACTGCGACAACTAGATCAATACTTGTTTTATAAACAGTTAAGTCTTTGTGTGATTTCATTTTTTTGTTATTTGTGACGCAGTGAAGGAGTGACGCAGTTTTATTTAAACTTAGTCTCATAACAGCATCACTTCGTTTCAACATTACTTCTTCACTTCGTTACTTCATCACTTCATCACCTCTTCACAGCTTAACTTTTTCACAACTTCACTTCATCACAACATTACTTCGTTACATCATCACTTTAAACATGTAATGCAGTGACCATGTGACGCAGTGACCGAGTTTTGTGCATAATTCTTCAACATAATTTCACTTCATTACAGCGTCACGACATTACTTCATCACCTCTTCACAACTTTACTTCATTACAACTTCACTTCGTCACTTTTTACTCATTCACCCGCTATTTGCATTAATTGATGTTGCCAACTGGTTATTACCCGAATCTTTCTATTTTAGTTGGTTTTAGTCGCGTACCGAAAACATCTGCAATTTTAATAAATCCATTTTCTTCATCCACCGAATAGATGATTTTGTAATGTTTGAAAACTAAATATCTATATGTGATTTTTCTTTCGTTGAGGAGTTCTTCCTTTGGTCCAATAAATGGATCTTTTTCTAATCTAGTAGGTTCATTAATTAAACTTTGAACCATTTCTTTTGCAACTTTATTACTAGCATTTTTTTTATAATATTCGAAAATATCGTCAAGTTGTTTCTCAGCAAAATCTGACCAAATTATTTCTAAATTCATTATTTGTATTTAGATAATAATTCTGGAGTCTTTTTAAATCGATTTTTCTTAAAGTCAGATTCAGATTGGTCAATTCGTTTATTCAATTCTTTTTTTGTCATTGGTTTAAATTCTTCTCCAACAACATTTTTTTTCTCTTTTTTAAGTAACTTTTCAAGTCGAGAAATAGCTTCCTCACTTTGAAGTTTTAAAAAATCTTGGACAAACTCTATTTTTCTTGACTGTAAATCCATTTCGACTAGCTTTTTATCAAAAATACGAATTCTAATTCAATCCTTAAATTTTCTTATGGAGTTCCGATCAGCTTGTTGCCAACATGTAATGTAGTTACGGAGTGACCATGTGACGGAGTAACGTAGTTTTATTTTTACATGTTACGAGTTTACCATTTTACGGAAAAAAATAGTTTCTTTTTGACTTCATCACTTCGTCACAACATTACTATATCACAGCGTCACTACTTCACTCCGTTACAACATTACTTCGTTACTTCATCACTTCGTCACAACATTACTATTTCACAGCGTCACTTCGTTACAACGTTACAGCTTCACTTCATCACAATTTTTTATCACATTTATCTCCTAGAACTCCTTTTACATCATAAACTACAGCATTATCAGACTTAAGATCATTAAAATCTAACTTTAAAAACTCTTTATGAGCCACCGCAAGTACAATTGAATCAAACTTTTTATTCGGTAAGGTTTTAGATGTTATCAACCCATATTCATGCTTAACCTCATTTGGATTTGCCAACGGATCATATATGATAATATTTACTCCATATTCTTTTAAATTTTTAATAACATCCACAACTTTAGTATTCCTAACATCTGGACAATTTTCTTTAAAAGTAATTCCGAGCACTAATACTTCAGCCCCCTTTACTTTAATATCATGCTGCAGCATCAATTTAACAACCTCAGAAGCCACATATTGCCCCATAGAATCATTCATCCGTCTTCCTGCAAGAATAATTTCAGGATGATAACCTACCTCTTGTGCCTTCTGTGCCAAATAATATGGATCCACTCCGATACAATGTCCACCAACCAATCCTGGTTTAAAGGGCAAAAAGTTCCATTTAGTACCGGCAGCTTCCAAAACATCGTTGGTATCTATATCTAACATGTTAAAGATCTTTGCTAGCTCATTTACAAACGCAATGTTGATATCTCTTTGAGAATTCTCTATAACTTTTGCGGCTTCCGCCACTTTGATTGTTGGAGCTAAATGGGTTCCAGCTGTAATGACAGATTTATAAAGATCATTCACTTTTTGTCCAATTTCTGCAGTTGACCCAGCAGTGACTTTTAAGATTTTATCTACGGTATGCTCTTTATCTCCTGGATTTATTCGCTCTGGAGAATAGCCTGCAAAAAAGTCCACATTATATTTTAATCCACTAAATTTTTCAAGCACAGGGATACATTCATCTTCAGTTGCACCTGGGAAAACTGTAGATTCATAAATTACAATATCTCCTTTTTTAAGTACCTTTGCTACCGTTTCACTACTCTTATATAAGGGGGTAAGATCTGGTCTATTATTTTTATCTACCGGTGTTGGTACTGTAATAATATAATAATTACAATCTTTTATGTCATCTAAATTAGTAGAGCAATAAAGCCCTATTTTATCTGATGGCTTATCTACTAGAGATGCTTCTAATATATTCTGTTCTACTTCCAAAGTAGAGTCAACTCCAGTCATGAGTTCCTTTACTCTAGCTTGATTAATGTCGAAACCAATTACAGGAAACTTTGTTGCAAATAATCTGGCAAGTGGCAATCCAACATAGCCTAAACCAATTATAGCAATTTTAATATTGTTCATTTCTTAATTTGTTAAATTTATTAGTTAAGGAGTAACCATGTGATGGAGTAACGTAGTCTCTTTTTAACTTTATTAATTCATCACTTCGTCACTGTATTACATTTTTACTTCGTTTTTTATCATAGCATCACTTCTTCACAGCGTCACTTCTTCACAGCATCACAGCACCACTTCTTCACTTCAAATTCCTCCAGTACCAATCCACCGCCTCTTTCAAGCCGCCTTCAATTTTAAACTGAGGGTCATATCCCAGCAATGTTTTAGCTTTATCTACGGAAGCTAAGGAATGCGGAATATCACCTGCCCTATTTGGGCCGTGTTTGATTTCAATTTTCGCTATTTCAGGATCGTATTTGGATAAATATTCTTTTAGCAAACCTGTAAGTTCCAATAAATTTGTTCGGTCACCCACTGCGGTATTGTACACCTGATTTACGGCTTCTTTATTTTCAGAAGTAAGCGCCAGAAGATTCATTTGAATTACGTTATCTATATAAGTAAAATCGCGGGAATACGTTCCGTCTCCATTAATCAAAGGTGATTCGTGGTTCATCAACTGAATAACGAATTTAGGAATAACCGCAGCGTACGCTCCATTAGGGTCTTGTTTTCTACCAAAAACATTGAAATATCTCAGTCCGATAGTATCCAGATCATAGGCAGATTTAAAAATATCAGCGTATAGCTCATTTACATATTTTGTTATTGCATAAGGAGAAAGTGGTTTCCCTATCACATCTTCCACCTTTGGCAGATTTTCTGAATCTCCATAAGTAGATGAGCTGGCCGCATATACAAAGCGTTTTACCTTAGCATCTCGTGCTGCTACCAACATATTTAAAAATCCTGATACATTCACCTCATTGGTGGTAATTGGATCATTTAATGAACGGGGAACCGAACCTAGTGCGGCTTCATGAAAAATATAATCAACTCCTTGAGCTGCTTTATGGCAGGTTTCAAGATTTCGAATATCTCCTTCTATTAAGGTGAAATTGGGATGTTCTATAATTGCAGAAAGATTTTCTCTTTTTCCGGTGGCGAAGTTATCCAGGCAAACCACACTCGCATCGAGTTCTATAAGCCTCTCACAAAGATTAGAACCTATAAAGCCGGCGCCACCTGTAACCAATATTTTTTTAGAACTTAATCTCGAAAATTGTTCTTTATGCATAAATCTTTTTTGAATCAATCGGCAAAGTTAAGCTTTCTATTTTAAGTCTGAAATTAGTAATCTTAAAGAATTGTGAAAAAATCCAAATAAATTCAGCTATAACAAAATGTAGTTTACATGTACTTTTTAAATTATTTCAACCTTAAAATCAAACCCATTTCATTTTTATATACTAATTCATATAAATTATTGGAACTCATATTATTTGCCCTATAATAAAGGTCATCATTAAAATTTCCTTTTTTCTCTATTAAAATAAAAGATACATTTTCAGCTCGTAAACTATTATGAATACTTTTGCTATTTATATCAAAGTGTTTAACTAAATTAATTCTCTCTCCGAAATCTTCAAAATTTTCCACGCCCCCGAATCTATATCCTCCCAGGAAAAATATTCTTTTAGATATGGCTGCTGGATAAAAATTATCTGCAGTGTTTTCAGGAGAACCTATAACACTGGTTGTAAATATCACTTCATTTTTATCAGTATTATAATTTAACCACTCAAAAAGCTTCATCCGATTATAATTAATAGGATAATAATGATTTTCACTTTTTAACTTATTGCTTATGGTAAGTCCAAAGTGTGCTATTGGGTAAAAGGAAAGAATTATTAAGGATATTGCAAGAAAAATTAAATATTTTCTTTTGCTTGTATTCCATAGAAGGCTAAGGGATAAGTGACTAGATATAATTATTGATGGGAATAAAAAATAGAGCTGATCATGTTTAAATAAAAGACTTAAAATAAAGCCTGTTAAAAGAATCGCTCCACTAAACCAAGTATTAAAATTTTTCAATTCAAAGAATAACAGAAATCTATATGAAGCCGTAGTAATAAAAAAAATGATTAATAGAACCAAGGGTTCCGTCAAACGAAAATATGCGACAATAGGCACAATTTCGATAATATCAAGATTAAATTCAATCATGGATCCATCGGATTTATTACCGGAAAAAAACATATAATAAATTAATATTCCGAAAAATATATATAAAACTCCCAGAATGCTCCAATACTTCAAAAAGCTTTTATTAAAAAACAAAACATAAAAGATGCATAATGAAAGTATCCCGGCAATCATTAAAGGCAAGGAGGAAACTTTAGTAATACATGCAACAAAAAACAATAAAAGCAAAATCGCCATATTTCTTTTTGAGTAGTTTTCAAAATGAACCACCTCCATTACTACAAAATAAAAAATAAGCAATAAAAATAATTGCCACTGAAATGAAGAGCTAAAGAAAAAACCAAAAACAAAACTCGCATTTAAAGAGCCTCCAAAGAAAAAACTACAGAAAAATGCGATAAAACTTAAAGTAAAAACTGAGATAGGAAAGATTTTGTTTTCAATACGAGTATGCCGAAGCAAAAAATTAGACACTGCTATTGAAAGAATCGAATATAAAAGTATTCCAATAATATTTAGAAAAAAGAAATAACTTAAAAATGGATTAGCACCTGTTATGTAACTAATTTTTGCTGTTAAAAAATGGGTGAACAAATGATAATTGAGAACTTGATCATAAAATTGAGGATCCCGAACAGGATAACCAAAATTAATTATAGAATTTACAATTCCCCCATGGTAAATAATATCGTGATAAATTACACCCTCAAAATTTAAAACTGAAATAAATTGATTCCAAGACCCAGCTAAAAATGTGAATGTGATACAAATAAATAAGAAAAGACATGGCACAAGTAAATATTTGAAATTCCTGAAATTTACTTGGAGGGAATCTTTATAAAAGATTTTTCTGAAAAAAATTACGAAAATTAATAAAATGTTAGGAATAAATGAAAATAAAAAAAAAATTAAACCCAGAATTCCAAATAATACAAAACAGATGAAAGAAGCTGCTTCAATGATCAAAAACCCTAGTAAAATATTTATAATTTCACTTTCGAATTTTATTTTCAAAAACTTAATTAAGTATCTTCCGCAGTATAATGTAAGACATAAATAGGCAATCCCTATAAAGATTAATTTAAATAGCTCCATGTTTTATTGATAAAATTGCTAAAAAAAATTGATTTTATATGTTAATTTTTTTATGAAATCCATTGATGTTATTTATTTAAAGGTTTAAGTTATCGGATTTAATAAACGTCCTTTTTAGTGGAGTTTATTTATTGTTAGTTTTATTTAATAGAAAGGTTAGTTCGAAACTCTATTATTGAGATGTTTTGCTCATCTGATATTAAGTAAGGAGTCACTTTAATGTTATTGTTTTTTAGGATACTGGAGGAAATAAGATTTTTGGCGTCCTCCGCATTTCTCGTAGTCACTAATAAACCATAACCATCAATAAAATAACTAAAAGAATCTAATTTATCTTTATGAAATGGAATGTGAGTAAACCAACCAAGAAATAAAATACTTTGTGATGGAAAGGTTGTAGACAAGCAGAAAGGGTTACCTAATTCCACCCTATAAGCAGCTCCGAAGGGTATTAATTTATTATTGCTAATTAAGTATTCATTTATCAATGCAGATTGCTTAATAAATGTTTTGTTTAGAATTTCATTTGAACGCTCTTTTCTATAGGAATAATGCAGGATATATGAAGAAAACCCTAGGATTAGCGCAAGTAATGTCAAATTAATGATCTCAATTCCTCTCTTTTCGTTTAAATAGATTAAAAAGAGTATTACACTGAAAAATGCCGGAAAAAAAACTCTTGGTTTAACCGATGCGTTTAAAGAGATATAAATTAATGCCGTCCCGAATAATGAAAATATTAATAATATTTTAAGTCTCTGTTTTTTATTATGGTAAAATATTAAAAATGTTATGAAAATTAAAAGTATGATGAAGTAATTATAACGATAAAACGTTATTTTGCTATTACTGAGTTTTTGCCTAAATGACCTTTTATCAATGGATTGATAAATTTTTTCTAATTTACTATAAGTAATTGCAGAAGGGTTAGTAGATGCATCTACCAGGAGTTGGAAGTCTTCTAGCAAAACATCCTCTGGTAGATCGAAATTATAACTTTTTATATTTGGATTATCATTAATTTTTCCTCGAAGCTTATTGTACTCCATAAAATTTTTCCATTCGGGATCAGTGTAATAATAAGCATAATCAGCTGCTTTACAGATAAAAGAGATTACTATGGTAAGTATTATAACTCTAAAATTTTTGTCATAAAAATAATCTTTAAGTTTTCTTGTTGGTAACAAGAATAATGGAGAAGATATAAGAAATATAAGAATCGCAGCTTCAAACCTTATTAATGTTCCAATTGTAAAAATTAAAGTTCCAATATATTTGTGTTTTGTATTGTAGATTATACTTAATCCAGCAAGAGCAAGAATCGATGCTGTCCTAGTAAATTGAAGAAGTATGGAGAGGTTAATAAATATTGATAATAAAAAAAACAGTAAAAATATTTTGAAAATAATCGAATAAGATGATTTAAATATAAAATTTGCTATTAATGAAATTGATATTGTATTTAGAAAAACAAGTGATATTGTATACCACTCTATTTCGGAAGAAAAGTAATAAAACACGTTAAGTAAGCTTCCAAAAATAAAGTTGATAAAAACTAAGTGATTATCAGGGGTATTACTATATTTTCCTGATGAAATTAACAACATTGCAACATCGTCATTTTCTTCAAATCTTATTGAAAAGAGATTGTTCAGTATTGTAAATATTATTACTAAGAAGATAAAGATTAAAACAAAAGGTAGATTCTTTCTAAGATATAAATTCATTGATTTAATTTTTTAATTGAAGCTAACAGGTAAAATAAAGACATTAAACCAAAATACCGACATTATTATATATTTTTAAAAGTATCATGAAGTTCATTTTCTGTAAAAGCAATTTTATCATTCTCCCATTCATAATAAAGGTAGTCTTACCACACAATCTGTAAATCGGTCAGAATTTACTAAATTTCTTCTATCATGTTTATCTCTATAAAACGGCTTTTTATATAAAATCAAATAGTGAAATATTGCCAATAAATCTATAGATTTTAATTTATCTATTAAATTATTTCTTTGCTCCAAATCTTTACATACCAGTTTTATTCTAAAGTAGGATTATAATAGTTATTTAAAATATATAGATAACTAATCTCACCCGATAAATATACTTTAGAGCCAACGGATATTTCGTTTTATTTTTCTGCAATTTTCAACTATTCTGATTAAACCTCTTTATATCTGAATAATCTTAAAAACAGAAAATCACTAATGAGAACCAAAACAACATTTGATACCTGAAAATAGTTTCGAGTAATCAAAATAAAAATATACGGAAAGCTTAGAATGAAATAGTGCTCAAAATTTTGTATAAAAACAGGTATAAGATTTACCACAACACTCAAAATCAAAACCGCGTCAATTTTATTATTTAAAGGTTTGATTTTTAAAAAAAATAAAAGAATGAGCAATAATGTAAAGACTTTGGAGCCTGCTAAAATACTAAACAAAGATTTTGATGAGGCCATGCCGGTTTGCCCATAACTTTTCCCATTTATATAACTTTTTCCATTTAATTGCTCCAATAAACTTAAAAATGAAACATCCTGAATAAGGACAAAATATATTAAAAACAAAAGAAGAGGCACTAAGGCACCAGATAAAAAATTAATAAAATTTTTATATTGGTACTTATGATAAATTAAAACTAACAATAAGAAAGGCAAGAAATTTAACAGCCCATACTGTTTGCTAAAGAAACCTAAAGAAAGAAATAACCCAGTCCAAAAGAAATATTTATTCATTAACAACCAAAAAGAAATAAATACAAACATCATAATATAAACCTCTAGATTTATATAGCCGCCTTCTGAGCTTAACACTGTTATAAATAGAAATAATGATAAGAAAATTGAACGCCATAAATTCACATTCAATTTTCTACATATCTGGAATAAAAAAGTTGCTGAGACTAAAGTTATAAAATATTGAAATATTAGAAAGCAATAATATACCGGATTGTCAAAAATTTTGTAAATAATTGAATTCAGGTACATCATTAAGGGAGAAAAAATGCTTTTAATATCCTTAAAGGGAACTAATCCATTAAAAATATCTCTCCAAACGGACAGATAGTAGAGGGCGTACGCACTTATAAAAGAATAATAAAGACTTAAGAACATCAAGGCCAAAAGAATGAAGACCCAAACAATATTAGTCCTTTTTAACAGCCTCATTTATACTTTGGATTATTAGATTAACTGTTTCACTCTCTAATTCATAAAAGAAAGGCAACCTTAATAAACAATCTGTAAATCGGTCGGAATTTACTAAATTTCTTCCATCGTGTTTATCCCTATAAAACGGACTATTATGTAAACTCAAATAGTGAAATACTGCCAATATATCTTTAGATTTTAATTGATCTATCAATTTATTTCTTTGCTCCAGATCCTTACATACAAGGTAAAACATATGGGCGTTATTAGTTGCGTATTCTGGAATTGAAGGAAGCTGAATTCCGTGTTTAACGGATAATACATTTAATCCTTCAATATATTTATTCCAAAGCTTACGCCTTTTTTCTTGTATATTATCAAGGTGTTCTAATTGTGACCATAAAAATGCGGCAATAACTTCTGATGGTAAAAAAGAGCTACCCATATCTACCCAACCATATTTATTAACTTCTCCTCTAAAAAATGCAGATCTGTTAGTACCTTTTTCCCAGATAATTTCTGCCCTTGCCATAAATTGGTAGTCATTTATAGCAAGCATTCCTCCTTCTCCTGAAATAATATTCTTAGTCTCATGAAATGAAAAAGCCGCTAGATGTCCAATAGATCCTAAAGCCCTTTTAACTCCATCCTTTCCAGTATAAAAACTGTCAATTGCTTGTGCAGCATCTTCAACAACAAATAAATTATGTTTATCTGCTAATTCCATAATAGCATCCATGTCACAGGCAACGCCCGCATAATGTACAGGAACAATAGCTTTTGTGTTTTCCGTAATTAATGCTTCAATTTTGTCCTCATCCATTCCTGGATGATCCTGCCGGCTGTCAACAAAAATTATTTTAGCTCCCCTTAAAATAAAAGCATTTGCGGTACTTACAAATGTATAGGAAGGCATTATCACCTCATCCCCTGACTTTATGTTAATTAGAATAGCCGCCATTTCTAAAGCATCCGTACACGAAGTGGTCAAAAGACATTTTCCGAAGCCGTATCTCTGCTTTAAATAATCTTGACAAAGCTTAGTATATTTGCCGTTACCGGAAATTTTTCCAGTATTTACAGCATCATTAATATATTGTGTTTCTTTCCCAGTTAGATGGGGCTTATTGAATGGTATCATAAATTCCAGAAATGATAAATATTTGTAACATTTTTAAAGCTAAAATTATTTTTAAGGTATAATTTTTTTGCTGGTTGATTTTCATATTGAGTGGCAACTTCAATTTCTGAAAAATTTAGCTCAACAGATGCGGATTCACATTTTTCAATAAGCTCAGAACCTATATTTCTACCTTGAAAATTAGGGTCAACAGCGACTAAACCAATTTGGGTAACATCAGCATTATTTTTTTTAAAAGTTATAAAACCTGCTATTTTAGAATCTATAATTTTAATAAATAATTTAATCGCCAATTGTCCCTCTATACTTTTATCCAACCATTCCTTATACATTTTTAGAAATTCATTATTTGTGAAATTAGTATCAATTTTGAACCTGGAAGAAATTCCACTTAAATAAGCTAAATCTAACAAATTATCATAAGAATGTATTGATGAATCAAATTCTATTATGTCTTCCGAATTTTTAGGTTTTGATATTTTTTTTGAAAAAACAACTTTTTTATCAACTAAGTTCAAACCTTTAATATTGTTGATTTCTAAGTCGCAAAAAACATAAACCAATTTAAATCTTTTTGATTCAAGATAAAAATTTTGCACATCAAATTCTTCTACAGATTTAAGTTTTATAATTCCTACTGGGTAGCCAAAAAAGTTTGAATCCCACTTAGCTTCTTCAATCATTAATTTTTTTATTTATTATATAAATTGGTCTCTTTTTAACTCCTTCAAAAGTTTTACCTACATATAATCCAATAATTCCTAAAGTTGAAATAATTACGCCTGATAGTAGCCAAATTGAAATTATTAAACTGGTGTAGCCTATAATTAATACATCTCCACGCATCCATTTCAGGAAATATATAAATGCAATAATAACAGATACTAAAGAAATTATTAATCCTGATTTTATTAAAAGTCGGATAGGTTTATCTGAATATGCTAAAATTATATCTAGAGCTAAATTGATTAAACTTTTGATATTATAACTAGACGTGCCATCCATACGATCGTTATGCTCCACATTTATCTTAGTTGTTTTAAATCCAACCCATTTCACCATTGTTGGAAAATAGCGAATTGATTCCCGCATCGAAATCACAGCTGAAATGACACTTTTACTATATATCCCAAAATTAGCTATTGTTTCATCTTGCTCTGAACCGGTCAAATAACCCAAGGTTCTATAAAATATTTTTGAAAAAATTCGTTTGAAAAAATGATCTTGACGCTCAAATCTCCTGGCCAAAACTACATCATAGCCTTCCTTGGCTTTATTATAAAGCTTTTCAATTTCTTCTGGTCGATCCTGTAAATCACAATCCATAACTACAATCCAATCTCCGGAGGCATGATCCAATCCAGCTGTAATTGCGTAATGCTGTCCAAAGTTCCTGCTTAACTTTATTCCAACAACATTTGGATTACTTTTAGCAATATCTTCAATTACTCCCCAGGAATTATCCGGCCCACAATCCTCCACCAGTATAATTTCATATTTATCGGTGATCTCCCGAATACTGCTTTCAATCCTTTCAACCAATACAGGTACTATTTTTTCGGCATTATAAACAGGACTAATAATGGAAAGATGTGGCATATGTTTAAAATTTAACAGTTACTATGGTTCCTATAATAATTAAAAATAATCCTATTACTTTACCCCAAGTAAAAGTTTCTCCCAGTAAAAAAACACCAATAAAAAAAACCAAGGCAGGAGCCAAACTCATAAAAGGATAAGCTACTGTAATTTCAAATTTGGTCATCGCAGCCATCCAAAATATTGAAGCCACGAATGCACTTAAAAAACCCGAAATTATATATATATCCATTAGGGCATCAATTAAAAAAGATATTTTACCTGAAAAAGATTCCGGTAAACTTCCAAATTGATTGAGACGCCACTTTAGTATAATTTGACCATAAATAGTAAAAAATATGGTGCCAAAAATATAGATATAATTCATTATTTTAAGGATCTTAAATACTCACCATATTTACTTTTACCATACTTTGCTGTTGCAAGCTTAATTTCGTCTTTCCCGATGAATTTATGTATATAAGCTACTTCCTCAATACAACCAATCATCGCACTTTGCCTATTTTGAATTACCCTGATGAATTCAGTTGCATCGTCTAGAGATTCTACGGTTCCCGTATCGAACCAAGCCATTCCTCGAGTCATCACCCCAACTTCTAAATTTCCCGCATCCAAATACATTTGATTGATAGTGGAAATCTCCTTTTCGCCACGATCCGATGGTTTAACATTTTTTGCATATTCCACCACATTATTATCATAAAAATATAATCCAGGAACTGCAAATTTAGATTTTGGATTAGCAGGCTTCTCTTCAATGCTTAGAGCCTTATTATCTTCATCAAATTCTACAACCCCATAACGTTCAGGATCTTTTACAGGGTATGCAAAAATCGCAGCTCCTTCAATATTTGCTTTACTCCTCAATAAAGTTCCAAGTCCATTTCCGTAAAAAATATTATCACCTAATACAAGGGCTACTTTTTCCTTTCCAATAAAATCCTCTCCTATTATAAAAGCCTCGGCTAGTCCATTTGGCTCTTCTTGTACTGCAAACTCAAAATTACAACCAACTTGAGATCCATCTCCCAGTAATTTTTTAAAAGATTCCTGATCATGTGGAGTGGTTATAAATAGAATATCTCTTATTCCTGCTAGCATTAATACCGAGAGTGGATAATAGATCATGGGTTTATCATATACGGGCAACAATTGTTTACTTACAGCTATTGTTATGGGATATAGTCTTGACCCAGATCCTCCTGCTAAAATAATTCCTTTCATATATTATTGTTAAGTTGTCTTGTTGTAAAGTTGCCAAAAATGTAAAGTTGTTAAGCTGTCAAATTGTTAAGATGTTTGGTCTGCCTTTAAGGTTTTATATAATGCATTCAACTGATTTGTAATATGCTCTGCTTTTTTTCTTAAATCAAGATATTTATCTTCTTTAATGAATTCTAAATCTGAACTTAGAATAAGTAGATTTATTACTTCCCATGCCGAACTATAGGCAATATTTATAAACCTTGCTTTTTCAGTTTTTGTTTTTCTTGAGAAACCTTCTGCAATATTTGTTGTAATACTTACAGTTGCTCTTCTTATTTGACTTGTTAATCCGAATTTCTCTGAATTTGGAAATGACTCTGTTGTTAAATAAATATCTTTTACAAAACTACGTGCATTCTTCCAGACCTCTAACTTTTCAAAATAAAATTCATACATGATTGAAATTTATTAAATCTTTAAACAAGTTCACTCCATTCTCTTTTTACAACTTCACAGCTTTACAGCTTCACTTTTTATATTGATTATTATAATATTCCTGATATTTCCCTGAAGTCACATTTTTCAACCAATCCTCATTATTTAAATACCAATCTATTGTCTTTTCTAATCCTTCTTCAAAAGTAACAGATGGTTTCCAACCTAATTCTTTATTTATTTTAGATGCATCTATAGCATATCTTTTATCGTGTCCTGGACGATCCTTGATATAAGTAATCAAACCTTCTGAAGTACCTTGCACACGATCTAATTTCTCATCCATTATTTTACATAACAATTTTACTAAATCTATATTCTGCCATTCATTAAATCCACCAATATTATAGGTGCTTTTTGTTTTGCCTTGATGAAATGCCAAGTCTATTGCAATAGCGTGATCTATAACATATAACCAGTCTCTAGTGTACTTTCCATCTCCGTAGACAGGAAGTTGTTTGTTCTGGATTATATTATTAATGAAAAGTGGAATCAATTTTTCAGGAAATTGATTGGGTCCATAATTATTAGAACAATTAGAAATAATATAAGGTAAGCCATAAGTTTCCCCATAAGCTCTTACAAAATGATCTGAACTTGCTTTTGAAGCTGAGTATGGCGAATTTGGATCGTATGAAGTGGTTTCGGTAAACAATCCCGTCTCACCAAGAGTTCCATAAACTTCATCGGTACTGATATGATAAAATAATTTATCTTTAAAATTATCTTTCCATAAGGCCTTTGCGGCATTTAGTAAGTTCATAGTCCCAATCACGTTAGTACGTACAAATGCGAGAGGATCGGCAATTGAACGGTCAACGTGAGATTCCGCAGCTAGATGAATCACTTTATCAAAATTATATTTTTCAAACAGATTGTTAATTTCTACTGCATTATTAATATCAGCCTTTAAAAAAGTATAATTATCGGCAGCCTCTATATCTTCAAGATTTTCAAGATTCCCAGCATATGTCAAGGCATCCAAATTATATATCTCATATTCGGGATATTTGTTCACAAATAAACGTATAACATGAGAACCAATAAAACCTGCGCCACCGGTTAGCAATATTTTTAAAGATTCTGATTTATGGAATTGGTCCTGCATTTAGGATGAGTATTTTGGTTAACAATCGGCAAATATAAGGTTTTTGTATTGAGATTGGAGTTAGGTAATCTTAAATAAATGTGGAAAGGCTCAGAGTTGACTACAAAGGAGTGAATTGATTGTAAATTAACGGATAAATCCTATTAATTATGATACATCACAATGGGATTTCTATAACATTTCTATTCTTTAGCTTTGAAAGCTATTAACAATAAAAACCTTAGAATTATTTTTTTTCTACAATTTTCATCAAAATATTTTCCATATTCATTTTTTCTTAATGGGGTTGCCAGTTCCCGCAACTGTTCTCTGGAAATATATTTTTTTGTCGAAAGCAATTTCTTCAGTACAGGCAATTTTAAGGCCCTGACGCTTTTCAATGGTGTGAATAAAATTGGAGGATGTGAATTAAAATTTATGAAATTACATTCGGCATTATCTTAATACAAATTATTTATTGAATCATTTAACATCTCTGCAAATTTAAAAGCTCCTTTCTTATTAAGGTGACCATGATCGTAGAAATCCTCTGATTTAAATAATTGAGAATTCATAAAATTCCAATATGGTATATTATGTTTTTCGGAAATCCTATCAAAATCTGATTCGTTTCCATTCAAAAAACTAGTTTTTAAATATTTGTTATACTCTACAAATGTTGGTGTAGTAAATAAAATAGGAACAATATCCCTATTGATCAATATTTGTAATAAACCATTTAAATCTTCCTCAATCTCAAGTTTTTCTTTTGAACTCTCAACTTTTTGATTCCAACTTTTAGCACTCCCTTGAAAATTGTTTTCATTAAACGCAACAACATCTTTACCTTCATAGCCAATAAAACCCTTCTTAATTGTGTCTTTTAGATTTACTCCTTTTTGTACGGGAAAATCAACGACTATGTTTTCTGTGCTTAGGTGTTTGATTATTTCCCTTTTGAATAATGAAAGTATTATTTTTGGAGTATAACCAAATAGAGTATGGGAAAAATCTTCAAATAAATAATTTTTATTTTTATAACGCACTCCTGTATCATAATATGACCAAACATCCCTAATACCCTGACTTGAAAAATACAGGGAATGAAAATCAGCACTAATTAATACGTATTTTAAATTTTTGTATTCATCCAAATGAGAGAGTAAAATTCTTTTATCGAAATAAATGCTTTGGTTTACATTTGCGAGATTATATGCGTATTTATCAAATGCATTGGGATCAACCCCAAAATTCGCGTGGGAATTACCTAAAATTATTATTTCAATTTTTTCCTTATCCCGTATTGCTCCTTGAATTTTTTCTTTATACAAGGAATTTTTATTCCTTAAAAACCCTTCCGTCATTATAATTACAATGATTGGTAGAACCATAAAAACAAAGAGTCGTTTTAAAAATAACACCATATTTTAAAATTGAAAATAAATAAATTGTTGATCCACATTTTCACTTGCAAACCAATAAATTAAAATAACTAAAGAATAATAAAACAAATATCTAAATGGCCTAAATCTAATTTTTACAGTTTCAATTGCAAATTCTCTTTTCCTTCCCGTCCACTCTATAGTTATAAAAATCAATAATAATGGAAGTAAAACTTTTAAAAAATTCACACCCTCATATGAGGGAATACGAAACAAAGATCTTGAAAATATTTCGCTAAAATAACTCCAAGCATGCCCAATATTATCTGCTCTAAAAAATATCCAAGCAAACACTGTCAAACTAAAGGTTAAAGACATCTGGCCAATTTCTTTTATACTTGGAAAATACGAATCACCGGCAACAACTTCCATATTCTGTCTATTTTTTTTGGTCAGTAATAGCGGAAGAAAATAAAGCGCATTCAAAGCTCCCCAAATGACAAACGTCCAGTTGGCACCATGCCAAAACCCACTTACTATAAATATTATAAAAGTATTCCTTACCTTCATCCAGGTTCCTCCCCGGCTTCCTCCTAAAGGAATATAAAGATAATCCCTGAACCAGGTAGAAAGTGAAATATGCCAGCGCCTCCAAAATTCTGCAATATCCCTAGAGAAATATGGAAAAGCAAAGTTTTGCATTAAGTTAAAACCGAAAAGCCTGGAAGTACCAATTGCAATGTCAGAATAACCCGAGAAATCCCCGTAGATCTGAAAAGTAAAAAAGATTGCTCCCAGAACTAAGGTACTACCGGAATAGTCTGCGGAATTATTGAAAATAAGATTGGCATAAGTAGCACAATTATCTGCAATCACAATTTTTTTAAACAAACCCCAAAGAATTTGTCGTAGGCCTTCTACTGCCTCATTATATTGAAATTTTCTTTTGGATAATATTTGCGTTAATAGGTTAGTTGCCCTTTCAATTGGTCCAGCAACTAGTTGCGGAAAGAAACTGACAAATGCCGCGAAGGAGATAAAATCTTTAGTTGGCTCTAGCCGTTTTTTGTATACATCTATAGTATAACTCAAGGTTTGAAACGTATAAAAACTGATCCCTACAGGAAGAATAATATTAAGGGAATTAGCATTTATTTCATTCCCGAAAAATGTAAACGCCGATTTAAAATTATCCAAGAAAAAATTATAATATTTAAAGAAGCCTAAAAACCCTAGGTTTACCAATATGCTTATCCAAAGCAATATTTTTCGCTTGTTTAAATTTTGTTCCTTCCCCAAGCTAACCCCAATTACATAATCAACGAGGGTACTAAATAGAATCAATGCCAAAAACCTCCAATCCCACCAACCATAGAAGACATAGCTAGCTAGCGCAATAAGAATATTCTGATGTTTTAAATTCTTGTTGAAAACAAACCAATAGAGTATAAAAACTATCGGTAAAAATATCGCCAAATCTAGGGAGTTAAAAAGCATTTAATTTTGATGTAAGAAAGTTAGCTTTTAGCGCTGATAAAATAATTGGCGAATTTAGTTTTTTAACTTTGAAATAATGTGCATTAGAAATTATTTTTGAATATAACATCCCTTATACCACTCTATAAACTCCCTCACACCTTTTTCAATACTCGTATTTGGCTCATATGCAAAATCTTTTTTTAGATCACTTACATCTGCCCAGGTTCTCTCTACATCACCTGCTTGCATAGGAAGCATTTCTTTTTCTGCAATTATGTTCAGTTGCTTTTCTATTTCATCTATAAAATCTAAAAGCTTTACAGGTTTGCTGTTTCCTATATTATAAAGACTATAATTTGATTTTTGATCTTTATCACTCGTAACGATCTTTATAACCCCATCTACAATGTCATCTATAAAAGTAAAATCGCGTTCTAAATTTCCGTTATTGAATACCTTTATCGGCTTTCCTTTTATAATAGCATCTGTAAACAAGAACATGGCCATATCTGGCCTTCCCCAAGGTCCATAAACGGTAAAGAATCTGAGTCCCGTGGTTTTAAAATTAAATAAGTGGCTATAAGTATATGCCATTAATTCGTTGCTCTTTTTTGTAGCTGCGTACAAACTAATGGGATGATCCACATTATCCTTTACCGAGAAAGGAATTTTTTTGTTCTGGCCATACACGCTTGAACTGGTTGCATAAACCAGATGTTCAATATTATAATTTCTGCAACATTCCAATATATTCAAAAAACCAACCACGTTACTATCTATATAAGCTTGCGGGTTTTTCAGACTGTATCTAACCCCGGCCTGTGCTGCGAGATTACAAACAATTTTAAATTTATGCTGTTTAAAAAGTTCTGGCAATTGCTCTCTGTCTTCTAAGTTTAACTTGATAAACTGAAATTTAGGATAGCTATCACTTTCCAGTATTTCATTGTAAGATATTATCTCCTTTTCAATTCCTAGTTCTTTAAGTCTTGCCAACTTTAAGTTGACATCATAATAATCATTTAAATTATCTAAACCTACCACCTCAAAGCCTAAGTCTAATAACTGTTTTGCTAAATGAAACCCAATAAATCCTGCAGCTCCGGTAACTAAAATCTTGTTTTTAAGTTCTTCTTGCATATATTTAAATTGCCAAGTATTTTGGGTAATCTGAGATCACCCTTTTAAAATTCTTAGTTTTTACAAAAGTATCAATTTCAATTTTATAACTTTATTGTTTATACAATTCAATTCTATGTTTCAAGAAATAAATAGTACCAACTATCCCCCAGAAAATTCAACGCTTGTATGGGATGGCGAATGTAAATTTTGCAAATGGTGGAAAGATCGCTGGGAACATAAGATTAAGGGCAAAGTGCAATTCCGTACCTATCAAGATGTTCATCTTGAATTTCCTGACATTCCAAAAAAAGAATTTCAGAAAGCTAGCAGACTTATAGACACCAATGGAAATGTGTATTCCGGTCCAGACTCGGCTTACAAGCTCTACTATTACTTAGGCAAACCCAAATGGCATTTATGGTATAAAAGACAAAAATGGTTTAAGGTTTTTAGTAATAATGCATATAATCATATCGCAAAAAACAGGAGTTTCTATTATAAGGTAACTATACTTTTATTTGGAAACGATCCTACAAAACCAAAGATCTATTGGTTTTACTATGTGCTACTTATAATATTACTCCTAATATCTATATGAAGTTTTTAAAATCTTATTGGATCTATATAGTGGCTGCTATTATTACAATTTTCGGACTAATAACAGGCTGGTACCTCTTCATTTTCTTTGCTATTCCTTTTGCCCTATTCCGCCGCTGATTGTCCGCTTTTATTCTAGTGAGTAGTTTTCAACCAATTTATACTAGAAAGTAACCGTCATCCTGTCACTACGTTTGGGAGTTTCAGCACCTCATTTATTTGGAGTTGCGACCCTGAACCAGGTTACCATTGACGAATTATAACAAGTCGGACAACACTCCTTTTAGTCGGTAATGATCTGTTTAATTTTTATGATTGTTCATTTTTTTTGCTATGCTTTCCTCTCGCTTCACTCGTCGGAAGCAATCAACACGAACCAAAAAAAGGACACTTTTTTGTAGGTGTTTCCAATTATGCTTCCGCATAATTGGAACCGTACTTCCACGGCTAAATTTTCTCCAAGGCTTCGAAAATTTTACGCCGTGGAAGCACTACACTTGCAAAAAAGAAGTGCTTAAGACGATAAATCTACTAGGAACCATATGTCAATTCCCTCCTCTAGATCTTTTTTTTTATCAATGGTCTTATGGTGACGTGACCATTTCAAAAAGAATAATTGGTTATTGGATTCAAAACGGATATACAAATTCGGCAATAAATATTCCGACAAATAATATATAAGCTGAGTTAAATTTATACTAAACATTAAAAGCAATTTGCTTTTAGAAATCCATGGCAGTAACTTTCCTTATAAATCTAAAATAAAATTGAAAATGAAGGACTACGGGACACTTTCTCAGGCTATAAATATATTGAAATTGGAAGAAGGATATGAATTCGATTTTAATTTAATGGATGAAAAAATCGAATTAAAAGCTGAATCAAAATCTTATCATCCAGACGATTTTGAAGTAGATAAAGTATTGAGATTTGAAGGAATGAGCAATCCAGATGATAATGCTATTCTATACTGCATTCATACTAAAGATGGCAAAAAAGGGACTTTGGTAGACGGATACGGAATTTCTGGCGGGCAAATATCTAAAGAATTAATGGCCAGACTTGATCTTAAATCGGGTAGAGAAACAAAATAAGGCTCCCGTTAAAGTTGTATTAAACCCAATTTCAAAATTGGATAGCATCACTTACTATCATATTTTTGTATGATAAATTAACAATCAATAAATAAAAACTATGAACTATTTAGGATTAGACGATAAAAAAACTGCCAAAACTGTTGAGGAACTTAATATACTATTGGCAGATTACCATTTGTATTATCAAAAACTTAGAAATTTTCACTGGAATGTAATCGGGAAAAATTTCTTCGATCTTCATGAAAAATTTGAAGAACTTTATGAAGATGCTAAATTAAAAGTAGATGAAATTGCTGAAAGAATTCTAACCCTTCGCTATCAGCCGGTTAGTAATTTAAGTGATTACCTTAAATCTTCTGATGTAAAAGAATCAAAATCTGATCTTTCTGATTCTCAAATGATAAAAACATTGCTGGAAGATCATGGTACTATTCTAAAGCAATTAAGAAAAGTTGCTGATTTAGCAGATAAAGGTGGTGATGAAGGGACTATAGATCTTATTGGAGGATATATTGGAGAGCTGGAAAAAACTAGCTGGATGCTAGATGCATGGAAAATGAAAACCAACGACACTCATAAAACACTATAATTTATAAATCAATAGATGTCCAAAGATTTCAGTTTAAATGAGTCTATTAGAGGTATTTGGGATAAAATGGCTTCATGGCTAGATTCCTTAATTCTCAACCTCCCAAATTTTATATTAGCTTCAATAATTTTCGTGATATTTATATTTATCGCAAAGTATGCCGCAAAGCTATTAGATAAAATACTCAAGAGAAAAGGATCTCAAGATTCTATAAGGCACATTTCAACGAAAGTTGCAAAGGTTTTTATAATACTACTAGGGTTCTTTGTCGCCTTAGGACTTTTAAATTTAGATACAATTTTAACTTCTGTACTTGCCGGTGCTGGGGTGATTGGTCTTGCCATTGGACTTGCTCTTCAAGGTACACTTAGCAATACCTTTAGTGGAGTTATCTTAAGTTTTTTACCAGAATTGCAAATTGGCGACTGGGTGGAAACTAACGGATATGCAGGAGAAGTTATAGAAATTAATTTAAGGAATATCGTTGTTAAGGAATCGGACAATAACTATGTGATGATCCCCAATTCTAAGATAATAGAAGAGCCGTTCAAGAATTTCACTAGAACTGCAAGATCTCGAGTTATGGTTAATTGTGGTGTGAGTTATAGTAGCGATCTTGAATTCGTTCAGAAACTAACTACTGAAACTATGCAAGCTCTTTTCGCGCAAAGGGGAAATGAAGAGGTAGAGTTCATGTATGGAGAATTTGGAGATAGCTCTATTAATTTTGTGGTTCGTTTCTGGACAGATGTTACTAGGAATCGTGATGTATTGACGGCAAAGAATAAAGCTATCATAGCAATTAAGAAAGCTTATGATCAAAACGGAATTAACATCCCGTTCCCTATCAGAACTATAGATTTCACTAATAAGTTATCTATTAATGAGCCTAAAAAAGAGGAGTAAATCTAAGATATTTTTCAATTAAAAAAAGCCCTTGCGAAATTCGCAAGGGCTTTTTTTAATTCTATATGCATATCCAATTTGCGTTCTAATGGATATTCTAAACTTAAAAACGCAAAATTTTTGTTTCCCCCGACCTTAAAGGGAGCAAAATTTTAGAATTATTCAAAATTTCGAGAATATGACCAGCCTTTAGGGCTGGGGCAAAGACATATTCGGCTATGGCATATTAAAATTAACTTTTTGTACTGTTTGCGGATATAAGTAAATTCAACTAATAGCGCTTAAAACTTAAATCCGAATCCGAAAGTAAACCTCATATCTTCTTCACTACCAAAGAGACTGAACTTAGCACTCAATGCTTCAGCGCTATTAATCCAAAGTCCTCCTCCATAGCTGTCATGCCATATTTTGCTTTCACCCGCTTCTGTCCAAACCCTTCCAAAATCGAATCCTCCATATATTCCAATTTGGAATGGTAAGAAAGAGGTCTTAAATTGATTAAAGCTATAACGCAAGTCTGCTCCAGTCGCAAAGGCTGTTTTACCAGAAAAACGTTGTTGTCTAAAACCTCTTAATCCTGAATCATCACCTAATGAAGCGGCTTGGTAAAACTCGTAGTTTTCTCCAATATTAAAATGTGCTTGTACCTGAGATTTTAAAACTAGTTTTCTGTTCTTTGAAAGGGAATTATAAAAGCCCAGATAAGGTTTTATATATCCAAAATGTCTCTCAAGATCTTCAAGATTTAATTTTCCTCCTCCATTCAATTCAAATTTCATTCCTCGTGTAGGATTCAAATTATTATCATAACTCTCGTATCTATAAGTTGCATCTAAACCACCAAAGAATTTTCTTTCAAAAAAATCTGGATCATTAGGCATAAATTCTTCAGAAATAAATCTACCCTCAGTATCATCAACCTTGATTCCTTCAAAATTTGCCATATATCCAAAATAACTTCCGAAGGGTGATTTTCTAGCGAAGCCAAATTTAATTCCGGCTCTTCCTATTTTTGTCCTATTATAGTCGTAATCCAGATCATCAACAAAATTTGAAGTTTCATTTCCGAAGCCAAAGAAATTATTTGAGGCATTAGGACTAGAAAAATTAGCACCAATCAATAAATTAAAATTCCCTAAAATTTGAGCAAATTCACCTTCATAGCTTGCATCAAAACCATTAGTGGCAAAATAATAACCTAGACTATAAGTATTTCTTGTGGTGAATGGATTTCTCTTAAAACCATTCACAGTAGAAACAACCTTCAAGCCAATTTTAATTCCTTCGTCTGGGTTGTAGCCAAAGCCTGGTAATAAAGATCCAGATTTAAACGTCTTCTTATCTTTATCAAATGTATTCTGATTGTAGTTATCTCTAAACCGGATTTTTGCTTTCCCTTTGGACTCTACAGTACTAGGTTTACTTAAATAATCGTAGATCTTAACCTTTCTACCGCTATTCTCTTCAACATTATAAATATCATTGTTCTGCCCTCCAATAACTCGTACAAAGATCAAATTTTCATCTACTTCTCCTGTTATATTTATTACATCATCATCATCTAAGGCATATAACCAAATTTCATCTGTATCTGCTTTATTATAAGTCTTATCACTTACCAGATCTGCTTTTTTCCCATCTTTGATCCTAGAGATAGTTATTCGAGTTTTACCTTGGTCTAAACGCTCAATTTCTACAAAATCATCTTTATCTGTTCCCGTAACTATGGCCAATTTCGCCATATAATCGTAATATCTTTTAGCGATATCTACAATATTCCCTCTTCTTCCCTTCAGGCTTTTTACAATAAATTCAGTCGTTTCGTTTCTTGTTATCTCTGGTAATTCTAAAAACGCCTCATCAATTATTTCGTCGGTTAAATTCTTCTGAATAAATTCAGCTTGTTCTATCCACTCTTCTCTTCCTACATTCTGAATTAGTGTTCTGTCCATTCCCGTAGCTGCGGTATTGAACCATTTTACATCTTTAATATCATCACCATACACAGCGAATTGATTTGCAAATCCAGATAGACCTCTTAAGGTTCCAAAAAATGCGCCATCAAAATTCGAAAAAGCTTGATCGCGATCTCTAGGAATAGGTAAAAATCGTTTATCCCCTTCAGCCGTTTCTACTTCAGCCCATTTCCATTGATCTTGATGTCTATCCCAATCGCCAATGAGCATATCAAAAATTCTAGCCTTGATATATGCTTTTTCGTCCAGGAAATATTTCTCGTCCTTCCTCAACTTTTCTAACATATCTGAAGTACTTAGAATATCTTCCGTTTCCTCTCCAAAAGACTTCATATTAGTCCAATCATCTTCTGGTCTTTCTACGATCATATACAATTCATCTCCAAAATCTGAATTATATTCTTCTAAGGCTTTTTGCTTAGGCACATAGAATAATTTAGGATTTGTATGGAACAATCCAATGGCATCTGATAGTTTTGGAACTGCGAGAAATGCGTAAGGATGTGCAGCTGTATAAAAATCCTGAATCACATTCTCTGCAATTGTATTCTCTAACTGGTCTTGTACTGGAGTGTCCTTAAATGCTACAGCTTGTAAGAATTGTACAGCACTCTTTTTAAGACGGCGCATATTATAATCTCTACCTAAACTATCTTCTAATCTAACTGATATTGTTTGGTGCCCACCTCCTTTAATTACAGGTTTTAAACCACCATATAATGTATCTAAATTCGCGACTTTTACAGATATTGGAGTTCCATATAGATCTCTGTATCGCTGCCCCCAAACACTTTCGTATAATCCAGTTTTTTCTGTTTCCTCTTCATTATAAATTGAAGTAATAATAGTTTCAGGGAATTCTGTTGGTAAGTGAGAAACATCATAGGGTCTTGGAGCAGAAAAAACTTCTTTCTGATACAATAATTTAGCCTTGTTATTTTCATTCCCATAAAAACTAACCCATGAAGAGCCATCTTCAAAAACATCATAAACAGCAAAACCTTGATCTGGATATGCAAAATAACCGTCGTTACTTAAAACAGCATAAGATCCTTTAGAGCCAGATCCAGATACAATCTGTTTCACACTGTCATGCTCTATATATTGTAAAGAATGCTCATGCCCTGAGACAAATATTAGTCTTTCTGAACCTTGTGCAATCGTTTCCAATCTTTTTACAAGGGATTTATACCTTTCATTTTGCGCATCTTGAATAGAGACTCCCCCACTGGTTCTTATTAAAGCAGCTAAGGATCCAAGTATAGGAATAGGGATTTTCTTTTGTGAAGGATAAATGTGTCTAGTAAACTCGTACTGTCCGCCATGAACTCCATTAGTATATAATGGATGATGCAATGCGACTATAATTGTTTTATTCTGATTTTTTTGTAATTCTGAAGCAAGTTCCAAAAACAAAGCTTCTCTAGTTTTTATCTGGGCACAATCGTCGTTAATAGTTGGGTGCCTATCCCAATCCTCCAAGTACCATTGGGAATCTAAAGTTATAAGCTGAATATTTTCTGAAATCTCGATTACATCCATACCGCATCCGGTATTTGGAGCCCAGATCAAATTATCTTTCAATTTAGATTTCAAATAATCTCTCTCACGCTCTAGTCCTTTTATGTCCTCGTTATACCAATCATGGTTACCAGGAATAACAACTACCTTCCCTTCATATTTTTCGAATGCATCTAATTGAGCATCCAATCTATACTCGGCATCCTCGCGCAACGGGCTATCCTTTGGTGGCATCCCCACGGGGTAAATATTATCTCCTAAAATAATAGTATAGTTATCTGTTACTTTAACAGAATCCATATAACTTTTAAGGGCAATCAATCCTTCAGAACTTCCTCCTGGAGGTGAGTACCCAGCATCTCCCAAAAGATAAAAAGATTTCTCAATTTTCTTGTCTTTAGGATAATCAAAATTTTCCGTTGGTTCTCCCACTCTATATTTCGGATCGTAGGTAACACATCCAAAAAATAACAAACTGGCGACTAAAGTTAGAAATATGTTATTTTTTTTCATAAAAATTTAAAAGGCATTTTTTTTTGGTAATTTGGCTCCATATTAAATAACTATTTCCATGACAGAATTGGTAAAAAAGGCAGATAAATTTGTCCTAGATTTATTTAAGGAAAAACTTCCAAATACATATATATATCATAATTATAGCCACACAAAGCGGGTGGTTAAAAGTACTAAAGAATTAATTGAGAATTCGGAAATAAATGTTAAAGAAGAAGGGGTATTGCTCTTATCTGCTTGGCTTCATGACACTGGATATACTGTAAAATTTGAAGGTCACGAGGAAGAAAGTGTGAAAATTGCTACTCAATTTTTAGAGGAAAATAATGCCGATCAAGAGACCATAGATGAAGTAGCAAAATGCATTATGGCAACCAAATTTGAAACTGTTCCAGAAACTAAATTGGAAAAAATTATTAGAGATGCAGACTGTTCTCATATAGCTAAAGATTATTTTGATGAAACCAGTGAGCTGTTAAGGCAGGAATTACAACTTTTAAACATACATAATTATTCCACTGAAGAATGGTTAGCCGAGAATGTTACTTTGTTTACAGATAAGCATCAATACTTTACCGAGTATGCTTCAGTGGAATGGAAAGAAGGTAAAGACAATAATCTTTCAGAAATATTAGAAAAACAGACAAAAAAGGTTCAAAAGCTAAAGAAAGAAGAAACTAAAGCACGTCTTAAAGCAGAATATAAGAACAATAATCCAGAGAGAAGTATTCAGAGTTTATTTAGGGTAACACTTCGAAACCATATAAAGCTAAGTGATATCGCAGATACAAAAGCAAACATTTTGCTTTCTGTAAATGCCATTATCATTTCACTTGCCTTAGCGAATATCATCCCAAAATTAGATGCAGTTACCAATAAGCATTTATTGATCCCAACCTTGATCTTGGTAATCTTTAGTGTAGCTTCTATTATTTTATCTATTATGTCTACCAGACCAAATGTAACCACAGGGGAGTTCACTAAAGAACAAGTAGAAAGTAGAGATGTGAATCTATTATTTTTTGGGAATTTTCATAAAATGCCCTTCGAACAGTTTAAATGGGGAATTAACGAAATAATTAAGGACAAGGATTATGTATATGAATCTCTTATGCTAGACCTGTTTCTTTTAGGAAAAGTATTGCATAGAAAATACATGCTTCTAAGACTTACTTATACCGTATTTATGGTAGGAATTATAGCTTCTGTATTAAGCTTTGTTGTCGCTTTTTATCTTAAATGATCTATAAGGCCATCATAATTGATCGCTTTCTCAAAAGCATTATCATCCGGGTGATATAAGATATTTACCCGGATCGCTTTTAAACCGATTACTCCTTGCACATCCTCTAATTCCAATAATTCCACTTCATCCCCAAGATATTGCTTTATCTGAAGGTATTTAATATACCTTAAATATTCTCGCTCATCACTGCTTTGAGAATATACAATAGAGATCTTCCCTTTTTGAGTAATTCGCTCTTCGGTGTTTTTAATAAAAGCCTTATCTATTCGTTTTTTTATGATCTCATAACGTGCATTATAAGTGCCGTCCACATCAAATTTCTTCTCATCCATTCTATATCTAATGGACAAAGTACTGTTAAACACCAATATTAAAGAAGCAGCATCTAATTGAATTGGGGTGTTTGATTGTAGCTGATAGAATTTGTTTTCCATCTCACACATCGTGGCGAGTTGCCATAATCTAAGATTGTATAAATACACCTCATTAAAAGGCTTATTATTGGTTAAGGAGGCTCCAATATAAATATTATGGTCTACTCCATCGGTCTTATAACGTTCAAAATAGTGTGGATATATTTTCTGAGCCTCTACTTGTTTTTTATCAAGTAATCTGGCCATTGTCCTGTTGATTCGCTGCACTGTATCATCATAATTTTTACGATGATTGTAGATGATTCCAGTTTCAGGATTTAATTGTTTTTGGTAATTATCTACTAATTTTTTCAATTCACCCGACTGGCTACTTAAATGTTCCATCAACGGATTAACTTCTTTCTGAAGCAAATTAAAAACCCTTTGTTCGCTTGAAGCATTTAAAGTATCCTTAAGATCATCTTTAAAGTCAGTAATTCTAAATCTTACCTGATCGTAAATTGGCATGTTTTCTATTTGATACGCCATATCTATAATATGCTCTATCTCTTCCAGCTGATGCATCAGATCGTCCTGGATCGCAGAATTTCTAGCATCAGAAGAACCAACAATATCTATTTGACCATAGAGCGGATACACATCTTTAAAGGCTATATCCTTAATGGAAGCTAAGCCATCTTTATTTAGATCTTTAATAAATTGTTTTGCTTCTCTATCAAATATCCATAATACGCTTGGGTGTATAGAAGTACACTCACTCTGGATAACCGCTTTTACTTTATTTTCGAACTCACTTCTATTCCTTTCTACAGAGGTAACTATATACGGTAATATATCGTCCAGTTTAATTGCATTGATACTGTTCAATTCGTTCTTTCTATAAGAAACCAATTCCAAAATACCCCATACCTTGTTTTCTACAGCAATAGGAGCCAGAATACAGCTCATCACATTATTCTTCAGAAGATTTTTTGACAACAAATTGTTATTCGATTCCTTTGCATAACGTTCTACATTGGTAATTGCAAAATATGTTTGTTCTTCTATTATTTTTTTAAAAGTTTCATTGCAAACACTCGTTTTACATTCGCTTTCAAGTTTATCATTAAGTATAAAACTAAAAGAATCTTGGTTATCCATTCGTTCAAAGACCATCCTGTCTTTATTGAATACTGTAAAACCAACCCGGATGTCTGGAAGTCTATAAATGGATTGAAAGATTTCTTGAAATTTCAATAATTCTTCTTCATTTGAAGATTCTTTGTGAAGCAGTGTTGTTTTTAGATCAGAGATCGCATCGTCTACAGTTACATCGGTTAAATTAACTATAACGAAACCTTTGAAGATCCAACTTAAAGGCGGAAATTTCTTTTTCCAAAACTCTACGTCATCAATATTTTGGATTAAAAGATCTACATCATCTTCAGAGATATCTATTGCATTTTCCCCTTTTTCAATATCAATAAAATCCGCATTTAAAGCGATCTTATAATGCTTTAAAATTCCTGTTTCATCTGGAATATCATAATATAAAGGCCTAGAAAAATCTATCTTATAACCGTAATGATGATTAAGAATAAGGATACAACCATATATATAGTACATATCTTCATCCAGATTCCGCATGGAAAGCTCATAATCGTCCCCTGCTTTTTCAAGAATTTTTTTAAATCGCGCAGAGGTATTAAAGATCAAATTATGAAATGGCAAAGAAGCTGCCTTGATCTCATTTTTTGATAAAATCTTCGGAAAAAGTTCATCTAACAAGATCTTGATTACATCCTTAAATTTATTCAAGTCGTTAGGGTCATCGATTCCCTCTTCCAGTTTAGGAAAGGAAGAAACATAATCTAAAACTTTTACCATATATTCTTTAGAAATACTACTTTGCTCCTCATCTAAAAGGTTCCTGTATTCTTCTATAATCTTATGGAAACTTATTTTTATATCTAAAGGAAAATCCTGAAGCTGATTTTTCATAATCTTGTTTGAAGCTTAAAATTACTATTTCTTTTAGCGCGCTACTTATCTGCCCTTGAAATTAACATTTTTTTACAAACTTATATAAACTATCCAAGGTGAGTTATGTATTTTTGCTTAAAATATACTTAAATGAAAAGACTTTTAGCAGCTATAGCAGTACTTAGCATTCTTGGATGCAACAAGGAAAAAGAAGGATATTCCATCTCGGGGGATATCAAAAATGTTGAAGACGGAAAAATGATTTATCTATCGGAATTAGATGCAAATAATCAGCCTACAAAAATAGATTCTGTTGCAGTAAAAGATGAAAAATTTACATTAGATCTGCCAGAGGTTACAAATTCTAATTTAAACTTTTTAAATGTTGACGGAGCTAAAGGAGGTGTTTTATTTATTTCAGAAAATGAACCTATAGAATTCCAAGTATATAAAGACAGTCTTCCAACATCCACCGTTAAAGGTGGAAAAGAAAACAAGATTTTATATGATTATTTAGGCCATATTAAAGAGCTAAATACAAAGGTGATGAGAATTAGAACCGACCTTCGTGCTCAAGCTACAACCAGTCGGGATTCCTCTGCAATTGCTAATCTAAAAAAGGAAGAAGAAGGACTTAGAAATAGCGACCTTGCTTACAAGAAAAAGATAGCAAAGGAAAATTCTGAAAATTTTGTGGCGCTTTTAGTTCTTTCAGATATGATCAATGTAGGAGCTCCTGCAAGTGAGGTAAAAGAACTTTATGAAGGGCTTTCTGAAAATTTAAAGCAAACTTCAATTGCTAAAATGTTAAAAGAAAACTTAGATAAACGAAGCATTACCGAAATAGGTAGTAAAGCTCCTGAGTTTACCGCTCCAAATCCACAAGGTGAAGAAATTGCACTTAAAGATGTTTTAGGTAAAGTTACTTTAATTGACTTTTGGGCTGCTTGGTGTAAGCCATGTAGAGTAGAAAATCCTAATGTAGTAAAAGTGTACAATAAATATCACGATAAAGGCTTCAATATCATAGGGGTTTCTTTAGACAGAGAAGGCCAGAAAGACAAATGGATAAAGGCTATAGAAGAGGATAATCTAACTTGGAACCAGGTTTCTAATTTAAAATTCTGGAATGATCCGGTTGCACAATTATATAATGTAAGAGCCATTCCTGCAGCATTCTTGTTGGATGAAAATGGGGTTATTGTAGCTACAAATCTTAGAGGCGATGCATTAGAAGCTAAGGTGAAAGAGTTAATAGAGAAATAATTGTAATTCTCGAATCTTAACAAGCACATTTTAGTCTGAGCATGTTGAAGACTCAATGAGACAAAACTAATGTCAGTCTGAGCCTGACGAAGACTCAATGTGACAAAACTAATGTCAAACTGAGATCCATAATAAAAAAAAACTAGCGTAGGAAATTGACGATTGAAAGATGCTGAAACTCCCGAAGCGTCGGGACAGCATGACGGCAATTAAAAAAGTATCGTCACCCTGAACTAGTTTCAGGGTCTCTTATCTGGGGCAATGAAAAATACGGCAATGGTAGTGTAAGCTTATTTCCATTTGAAAAGCACATTTTAGTCTGAGCATGTTGAATACTCAATGTGACAATTACAAAAAATGTCATTCCATCCTGAAAGCTTTCTGGAGAGAAATCTCTATAGAGTCTAGAGATTCTTCACTCCATTGCATTTCGTTCAGAATGACAATATCAAAATTGAAAAGCACATTTTAGTCTGAGCATGTTGAAGACTCAATGTGACAATTACAAAAAATGTCATTCCATCCTGAAAGCTTTCTGGAGAGAAATCTCTATAGAGTCTAGAGATTCTTCACTCCATTGCATTTCGTTCAGAATGACAATATCAAAATTGAAAAGCACATTTTAGTCTGAGCATGTTGAAGACTCAATGAAACAAAACTAATGTCAGTCTGAGCCTGACGAAGACTCAATGTGACAAAACTAATGTCAAACTGAGATCCATAATAAAAAAAATCTAGCGTAGTAAATTGACGTATGATGGTTCTCAGCAGATTTATTGTTTTAAGAACTTCTTTTTTGCAGTGTAGTGCTTCCCCAGCGTAAAATTTTCGAAGCCCTGCCCGTCCGCTCAGGCGGGTTTTTGGTTCGTTTTGATTGCTTCCGACGAGTGAAGCGAGAGGAAAGCATAGCGAAAAAAATGAACAATCTCAAATATTAAACAAATCATTACCGACCAAAGGGAGTGTAATCCAGATTCTTGGAATTACGTCAATGGTAGCATGTCGAATACTCAATGTGAAAGAACTAAATGTCCAGCTGAGACCCGTGATAAAAAATCATCTAGTGTAGGAAATTGACGTATGAAAGATGCTGAAACGAGTTCAGCATGACGGCAATTAAAAAAGTATCGTCACCCTGAATTAGTTTCAGGGTCTCTTATCTGGGGCAATGAAAAATACGGCAATGGTAGTGTTAGCTTATTTCCATTTGAAAAGCACATTTTAGTCTGAGCATGTCGAAGACTCAATGTGACAATTACAAAAAATGTCATTCCATCCTGAAAGCTTTCTGGAGAGGAATCTCTTTAGGGTCTAGAGATTCTTCACTCCATTGCATTTCGTTCAGAATGACAATATCAAAATTGAAAAGCACATTTTAGTCTGAGCATGTCGAAGACTCAATGTGACAGAATCAAATTTTAAAAAACCAATCTCGATCTGTCGCAGTAATTATCAGGATTAATGAAAGTGCAAAGACACAATAAAAAAGGCTTCTGAAAAATCAGAAGCCTTTTTACTTTTATCTCAAAAAAACAAGAATTATTTCAATTCAAACGCCACTGTAACTTGTGCGTTTATTTCCATTTCTCCCGGCGCAATAGTTTCTTGTTCTGCAGAATCTGAGCTCATTTTCATTTCGTTCATTCTATACATAGGCGGAAAATTATTGGTTTGAACTTCACTAATGCTAATAGCCTTCCCTATAGATTGATCTAGAGCTGAAGCATATTCTGAAGCTTTATTTTTAGCATTTAAAACTGCCTTTTTTCTAGCTTCAGTCATATATTTCTCCATTTCAGAAGATTTGAACTGTACCCCATCAATCCTGTTTAAACCAGCTTTTAGCAAGCCACTCATGATCTTCTCGTAATTCTTTAAATTATCTAGTTTAATAGAAATAGCCTGATTTGCTACGTAACTATAGGTCTTATTGTCGTAATTATAGTTTTTGTTCAAATTCACATAATCGGTTTGAATGTTTTTTTCCGGCACCCCTTCAGATTTCAAATATTTGATAACCGCATCTACCACAGCATCATTTTGTTTTTTTACCTCTTGAGGGTTATCACCATCATGCTCTATTCGAGATTTTATAACCACCTCATCTGGAATTACTTTCACTATCCCTTCACCATTAACTGTAACAGCTGGAGTAATGTTATTGATCTGTTGTGCCTGAACCGCAAAGGTTCCCAAGGCAGCAAATAATATTAAAATTGATTTCATATTTTTAAAGCTTTAGATTTCTATAGACATTACAAGAAGAATACCACATTATATCTTTCCTGCTTTTTGAAGAACGAACAAAATTAAAATAGGGATTGCAAGAAGAATTACCATTAGTAAATGTTGCTCAAAGATCCACGGAGCAAGCACCAAGGTTAATACAAAACCTCCTACTGCACCACCAAAATGAGCATCGTGCCCAATATTACCAAGTCGCTTTTTCATCCCGTAAATAGTATATAGCAGGTAACCTATCCCGAAAACATAAGCTGGAACCGGGATAATAAAAAATAAACCTAACATCATATTTGGCCTTAAGAGAATTGCCGAATACAGGATTCCCATTACCGCGCCACTAGCACCTACAGCCGTATAATTGAGATCATTTTTATGGAAGAAATAACTAAGTAGATTTCCTAAGATCAAACTTGCCAAATACACAATTATAAAACCAATGGACCCAAGATAATTAATCACCACATTAGCAAAAAAATAAAGGGTAAGCATATTCACAAATAAATGAGAGGTATCTACATGTAAAAATCCAGAACTAAAGATCTGGTATTTCGCTCCGGCTTTAATATCGCCAACATTAAATTTATATTTTTCAAAAAAGGCTCGGTCTTTAAAACCTTTAAATGAAATTAAAACATTTACCGCAATGATAAAAATAGTTATCAAGCTTAAATCTCCCATAGATACTTACGTTTAGTGCCAAATATACCATATATTTGCCTAAATTTTTTGTTGATGCAGCGATTAGTTTTTTGGTTAGTCTACCCTTTTCTTTGGATAATTTCTAAATTCCCATTCTGGCTTTTTTATAAGGTTTCAGACCTCGTATTTTTTATCGTTTTTTATTTAGTTGGTTACAGAAGAAAAACTGTGATCAGTAATTTGAAACTGGCCTTACCTAATAGATCTAAAAAAGAGTATAAAGAGATTAGTAAAGGATCTTTCAAGCATATGTGTGATATGTTCCTTGAGATGGTAAAAAGTATTTCTATTCCAAATAATGAGTTAAAAAGGCGGTATACCTTTACGAATATTGATGAGATCCGGAGAATACGAGATCTAAATAAAAGTATCATCCTTATATGTGGGCATTATGCAAGTTACGAATGGGTAAATGCGTTACAACTTTATGGATTAGACTATAGAGGATATGGAATCTATAAAAAGGTGCAAAATCCATATTTCGACAAGATGGCTAAAGATATTCGCCAACGTTTTGATGGGGAACTAATCACATCTTCTCAAGCTAGCAAAACTATAAAAAGCAATCAGGACAAAGGAATTTTAGGAGTTTACGCCATAGTAGCCGATCAATCTCCAAAACTGGGACAAGCAAAAACTTGGACTAAATTTATGGACGTCACTGTTCCTATTTATATGGGATCGGAAAAATTAGCTTCAAATTTAGATATGGCGGTAATGTATCTTCATGTGGAAAAGAAAAAAAGAGGATTTTATGAAGCTACCTTTATTCCAATAACCGATAAAGCCGGACAAGAACCTCCCTTTAAGATCACCAATAAATTTCTAACAGAACTGGAAAAACAAATTAAAGAAAAGCCAGAACATTATCTTTGGACACATAAAAGATGGAAACATAAAGATGCTCCCATCCCAGATGGTGCCACAATTTTTCCTAGAAACTAAGCCACTAACGCTTTAATTTCTTCTATCATTTTTTGTGCTAGAGAATCTGCTTCAGCCTGAGATTTTGCTTCAGTATAAATTCTAATTATTGGTTCAGTATTAGATTTTCTTAGATGTACCCAATTTTCAGCAAAATCTATTTTCACACCATCTACCGTAGAAATTTCTTCAGATGAATGGTTGTTTTTTACACTTTCAAGAATAGCATCTACATCCAATTCTGGAGTTAACTCAATTTTATTCTTACTCATGTAATACATCGGGTAGCTTTTCTTTATTTCAGAAACAGTCATTTTCTTTTCTGCTAAATAAGTTAAGAACAAAGCAACTCCAACTAAACTATCACGCCCATAATGAGATTCGGGGTAGATGATTCCGCCATTACCTTCACCTCCAATTACGGCATCGCTCTCTTTCATTAACTCCACAACATTCACTTCTCCAACTGCACTTGCTCTATAGGTATTCCCGTGTTTATTGGTGAGATCCCTAAGAGCTCGAGAGGAAGATAAATTACTCACCGTATCACCAGGAGTTTTACCGAGAACATAATCTGCGCAGGCAACCAAGGTGTATTCTTCACCAAACATTTCCCCTTTTTCGTCTATAAAGGCCAATCTATCTACATCTGGATCTACTACGACCCCCAGATCTGCCTTTTCTTTTGCAACTAACTTACAAATATCTCCCAAGTGTTCCTTTAAAGGTTCCGGATTATGAGGAAAATGCCCGTTAGGCTCACAATATAGTTCTATTACCTCTACTCCCATTTTTTTGAGAAGAGCAGGAATAGCAATACCTCCAGTAGAATTCACTGCATCCACAACTACTTTAAATTTAGCTTTCTTTACGAGCTCAGCATCCACAAGCTTCAGTTTAAGAACCTCTTCAATATGTCTATCTATATAATCGTCTACAATCGTAATCGTTCCTAGATCATCTACCTCCGAAAACACGAAATCTTCTTTATCGGCGTAATTTAAAATCTTAATTCCTTCTGCTCCGTTCAAAAACTCCCCTTTATTATTCAGGAGCTTTAAAGCGTTCCATTGTTTAGGATTATGACTTGCAGTAAGAATAATCCCGCCATCTGCCTTTTCTAAAGGAACAGCTATCTCCAAGGTAGGTGTAGTAGAAAGACCGAGATCTATAACATCTATTCCCAAGCCTACCAACGTATTCATCACCAGCTGCTGGATCATAGATCCCGAAATTCGTGCATCACGGCCAATTACAACCTTTAATTTTGGTTTTGTATTTTCATTTTTAAGCCAGGTACCATAAGCGGCTGCAAATTTTACTGCATCTAAAGGAGTTAGATTTTCTGATGGCTTCCCTCCTATTGTTCCTCTAATTCCTGAAATTGATTTTATTAAACTCATATTATTTTTTATTAAGTGTCTTCTGAAGTAACCTCTTAGTAGGTTATTTTATTTGAAAAGTAAATTTTAGCAAATATACATGGCTAGATAGGTCTTCCCCAAATGTTAACATAAATTAAACAGGAATTCGCTTTAATCCCTCATTGAGGGTTTAACCCGCCTGACCGGCTGGGCAGATTCCCCGTCCCGATAATTATTGGGGTACCTCGAAATATTTTATAGAATTTTCCTTTATATATCTTGTGGGCTTGCCCCAAGATTCTTGATTTACTACCTTGTGGTGATGAATTATCTCGCACATATTTACCTTTCGCAGGAGATCAAAGAATTAACAATAGGAAACTTTATTGCAGACTCTATTAAAGGAAATAAATTTCAGCATTTCCCTGAAAAAATAAAAGATGGAATTATTTTGCATCGGGCATTAGATACTTTTACAGATAAGCATCCAACCGTAAGAAAAAGTACGCATAGATTATTTGACGCCTATGGGCATTACAGTGCGGTAATTATTGATATTTTATACGATCATTTTTTGGCAAAGAACTGGGAAGACTATTCTGAAGTTCCACTATTTGATTACACTCAAAATTTTTATAATTTACTGAAAGATAATTATGAAATCTTACCATTAAGAGTGCAGCAGTTCTTGCCATATATGATCCAAGATAATTGGTTATATAATTATGCAACAATAGAAGGAATTGGGAAAATTCTTTATCAAATGGATCAGCGAACAAAAAATAGATCAAAAATGCAATTTGCGACTAAAGAATTGCAAATATATTATCCTCTTTTTGAAGCTGAATTCACTGCCTTTTTCAATGAAATAATAAAATATTCTTCTGCTGAAATTCAGAAATTAAATTACACCTAAACCTATGAGAAAATCCATTTTACTTATCATATTCAGTTTGTTCTTGGCTTGCAAATCTGCTCCGCCAACTATTTCTGAAAACATTTCAGCGCCTGAAGTTGGATTGATAACAGAGAATGCAATGGTTGTATCGGCAAGAGCTGAAGCTTCTCAAATTGCTTCAGATATCATGAAGCAGGGAGGAAATGCTTTTGATGCGATGGTTGCTACAGAAATGGCACTTGCTGTAAGCTATCCCTTTGCCGGAAGTTTAGGTGGCGGCGGATTTATGGTTTATAGAAAAGCTAATGGAGAAATAGGAAGTCTGGATTTTCGAGAAAAAGCACCGCTTGCGGCTTCTAAGGATATGTATTTAGATGAAAACGGAAATGCAATTTCAGAAAAAAGTCAGTTAGGTAGTTTAGCTATAGGAGTTCCAGGTACAGTTGCGGGAATTTTCTCTGTTCACGAAAAACTAGGTTCCCTTCCAATAGAAACCATTTTAGCTCCTGTTATCGCACTGGCAAAAAAAGGATATGTAGTATCTGAAGGCCAGGCGAAAAGTTTTAATAGCCATCAAGAACTTTTTGGACAGGTTAATAAGACATCGACTTTATATACCCAAAGCTTCAAAGCAGGTGATACTGTTAAAAATTTAGCACTCGCAAAAACGCTTCAGAAGTTAGCAGATAATGGGAGAAGTGAATATTATGGAGGAGAGACCGGGGAAATACTAGTCGATTTTATTCAGGATAATGGTGGGATTATCACTTTAGAAGATTTAAAATCTTACGAAACTGTTTGGAGAAAGCCAATCACTTTTAATTATAAGAATTTAAGAGTTATTTCTATGGCTCCACCTTCCAGTGGAGGGGTTGCATTGGCACAGATCCTAAAAACTTTAGAAAAATTCCCCCTTCAAGAATTTGGTCATAATAGTTTAAAAACAATTCAAGTTATTACAGAAGCCGAAAGACGGGCTTATGCAGATAGAAGTTATTATTTGGGTGATCCAGATTTTTATGATGTTCCAGTTGAGAAGTTGACGAGTGATAGCTATCTGGATGTACGTATGGAAAATTTCAGTTTTGATAAAGCAACACCTTCAAATAGTTTAAAACACGGTACGATTCCAGGCTACGAAAGTTTAGAAACCACCCATTACTCTATTGTAGATCAATTTGGAAATGCGATCGCTGTTACTTCAACTTTAAATGGAGCTTATGGCTCTAAACTATATGTAGAGGAATTAGGATTTTTTCTGAATAACGAAATGGACGATTTTAGTGCAAAGGCTGGAGTACCCAATATGTTCGGACTTATTGGTGCTGAAGCAAATTCTATTGCTCCAGAAAAAAGAATGTTAAGCTCTATGACTCCAACAATAGTAGAAAAAGACGGCAAATTTTGGATGAGTGTTGGAACGCCAGGAGGTTCAACAATTATCACTTCAGTTTTACAAACTATTTTAAATGTATCAGAATTTGGAATGAATATGCAAGAGGCAGTAAATGCTCCAAGATTTCACCATCAATGGCTGCCTGATGAAATTAGGTTTGAACCAAACTCTTTCAATAAAGAAATGCTTCAAACTTTAGAAGAAAAGGGATACATAATAAATGAGAAAGATTCACATATTTTGGGTAAAGTAGATGCTATATTGAAGTTGCCAAATGGAAAACTGGAAGGCGGGGCGGATAAAAGGGGGGATGATACGGCAATAGGGTTTTAGGCTTCAAATAATCCTAAAGACAAGCCCTAACATTTTTTTTACTTCAAGAAAATTACTGCCATATTGAAATAAACCAAAAGGAAATAAGAAGGTGAAGAAATAAACGGGGGTAATATTTATATGCTTCAATTAGATAAAAAAATTAATCAGAACATAAATAAAATGGATTAGTATCCTCATTAGAAAGAAAAACAAAGCCAAATTCAATTGCATACTCCCTCCTAAAACAAAGTGCTTCTAATGGAATGTAATGTTCTACACCTTCTCTAATCGTAAATTCTATGAGTAAAGAATTACTTACTAAATTATAATACTGCATGGCATTTTCTTCCTCACCTCTTTTGGGAGCCATTAAAATTATCTTGGAATCTTTACCTCTATTATAGTAACTGCTAAATATTCCAAGGTGTAATTCCCAACAGGTAATAACAATTTATGACCATTAGAAGTATTCCATGTATCTATGAACTCGTCATTATTAGTATCCAATCCCAAAGGATCTATTTCTACCTCATGAACCAGTTTTGCTATTTCCACAAAAACAATGAGGGTAAACGGGGGTTATCTTTAGATTTATTTCATATTAGTTTACACGAGTCCTTATTTAATTTATACTCAATTTTAGGTATTAAAAAACCCGAAACTAGAAGTTTCGGGTTTTAAATAAGTATATTTCTGAATTTAATTCACATTGTACCAAGTACCGTCAATCAATTCTACTTCTTGCCAGCCTCCTCTATCTTTTTTGTATAACCATTTATCTTTTTTTCTTAAAACAGTTAAACCAGCAATAGTATAATATTCACCATTGATATAGGTTGGCTCTGGGTTTGTAGGTTCAGGATTAGTTGGCTCCGGTTCTGTTGGGGTTGGTTCTGGTTCTGTTGGTGGTGGAGATACAGTACCACCTCCGCCAGTTTCTCCTGGATACATACTGTCAATTCCCGCCTTATCATCCGTAGAAAGTCCGCTTCTTTGAGCTGAATAAGTACTACCATCTAGTTTAACAATAGTTGACTGCCCATTGTTGGAAAAAGAATAAGAACTATACATCATTATAGAACCAAAATCTAGAGTTGATGTAAATTCATCTCCATCGTAACCACTTTCTTCATAAGTTCGGAAATTGTGTTCTGCTCCTGATGCAATATTTTCAAAATTGATAGTTACATAACTATCTCTATCTACTCTGCTCTGCTCGTGCCATAGCCCCACAGCATGACCTATCTCGTGAATAGTATTACCCGTAGAACAACCACTTGCAAGCGTAATATTTTGTCTTCCTCCTACCATTCCTACACAAGAAGAACATCCAGAACCTGGTGTGAAATAAACATAATTAGATTCTCCAGAACGTTGCACAAATTTAACTGCGGTATTGGCTTCCCAATGTGAAATTGCATCTGTAACTCTAGCCTGATCTGGCAACAAGGCATCTATCTCATAAAAAACGATATTATCTGGCCAATAACTTGAAGTTCTTCCAACACTCTTTTGCTGTGATGGTTGTTCTCCTTTATTATAAACTAATTTTATTGGATTATCTGTAATCATATCATTAAAGAATATAATATCTCCTTGATACACTAGACTTCCATTAATGTTTTGTATAGGAATTTTCTTACCTGCGAATAGACATTATCTACTTTCCCTGATTCGCCAGGAAATGCCAATTCAATATTATCAAATGAGATCTGAGAATTATCGCTTTCCGTTTCTATTTCAAGCTCATTGATTGGCTCGTCACTGCAAGACATTGATAAAACTGCAGGCAGTAAATAAATTAAATTACGTTTTTTAATGGGGTATATTTTCAATTAAAAACTATACAAAACTTATGGGGAGATGCTGTAGTAGTTATCTCTCAATTTTATTAATCGAAAAAAATAAGGGTGTAATAGAAAAGGCTGTGAATTGTTATTCGAGTTGATTTTAATGTGAGAAGTTATTCTACAGTTGGTAAACACTTCTACACAGGTGGTTAAAAACTGATACCCGAAAACTAAAAGTTCTCAGGCATCAATTTTAATTTAGGCATAAAACCAATAACCATTAGAAAGTCTCACGGCTATCCACCCGTAAGTTGTATAGTAATACCACGAGTCACTATATCTTAATACAGTAACGCCGCTAATAGTATAATACTCTCCATTAATATAGTTTGGTTCGGTAGTTCCTCCATTATCTCCACTAGGATACATGGCGTTTATACCGGTTTTATCTCCAGAAGAAAGCGCGTTTCTCTGTGTACTATAAGTACTCCCATCTAATTTTACAATAGTCGGTTGTCCATTATTAGAGAACGAATAAGAACTGTATAACATTATAGATCCAAAGTCTAAATTTGAAGTAAACTCAGCTCCATCATATCCACTCTCTTCGTAAGTATTAAAATTATGTTCTCTCCCACTTTGAATATTAGAATAATTGATCTTGATATGATTACTACGATCTACTCTACTCTGCTCATGCCATAAACCTACAGCATGTCCAATCTCATGAATAGTATTCCCTGTAGAACATCCACTGGCAAGAGTAATATTTTGCCTACCACCTATCATTCCTATATAAGAAGAACATCCAGAACCTGGTGTAAAGTAAATATAATTGGATTGTGAAGTTCTTTGAACAAACTTAAGGGAGGTATTGGCTTCCCAGTGTTTAATAGCATCTATAGCCCTATTCATATCTGGAAGATTACTATCTATGGAATAATATACTGTATTATCAGGCCATCTGGCTGATGTTCTGCCTACACTTTTTTGTTGAGAAGGCACTTCTCCTTTTTCGTAAACTAATTTTACATCTTGTGATGTAATCATATCATTTGAGAAGATAATATCTCCTTCGTAAACATAATCACCATCTATTTCTTCTACCGTAATTTTCTGGCCGGCAAAATAAACTTCAGATAGCATACCAAAGTCCTCTGGATATGCCATTTCAACGTTTGCAGATAATTCTTTAATTTCATTTAATTGCTTTTCTGTGTTTGGGGTGATTTCATCTTTACTACAAGACAGAATAGCTAAAGCCGGCAGTAAATACAATAAATTTGATCTCTTCATAAATCGGGGTTTTAAAATTTAAATGAACAAGTTCTTTTTATTAAATAATTCTTGTTCTGGTTATTAACAAATTATTATGAGTTTGTATTTATTCAAAGTTCGTTCCAAAAAAAACATCATCACTTCATAAATATTTAAACATCAGATATTTATAATTACAAATAATTTTATTATTTATATCTCTTAATGATATTAATTATTTATTTCCAACAAATTTTAGTAAAAATTTATGGATTCAATTTCTTTTTTAGAATCGAACACCAAATAACAACTCATGAGGGGGGAGATATGAGTGTTTCTTATTAACAATCGCTAAAATACATAAAAAGACGTTAAACGGTATTTTATTTTTAACTTTTTTTTAACTTTAACATTTGAAACAAAAGAAAAGCTGCCCGAAATAAATCGGACAGCCTCTTCTATTAACACCTCTAATTATTATTAAAACAACTATTGGTGATCAATAAAACTAACTCAGCGAAATCGTCATCCCCCCGGTTGACAAACCCACTAGAGCTAATTTTTACAATTATCTAGCACATACATTTACCTTAATTCTAATAGAATAAGTTGCTGCCGGATCAAAATCGAATGCAGTTGTTTGAATTCCGGAGTTACCACCGTCGGGTGCAGATAATCCTTCCGCGCACTTCGTTACACTAGTAGATACTCCCTCAGGTTGCAACTCTATTTCATAATCACTGATATATAAATTTAGGCCCGGGCTAACACTCACGTTAACTTTTCCATCAACAACTATTATAGATCCTTGACCAATAGTTGCATCTCCTGCCAAAATATCAATAAAATCACCTACTGAAACATCCGATAAAGTGCCATCTGTAGCTCCCATTGTACAACCGCTTCGTGCAGAAATAGTACATGCGTTAGATGATTCTCCACAATTAGGGTCTGGATTAAATTTACAGCCAGCATTTTCATCGCCATCAAGAATATCATCATTATCGTCATCAGGATCACATGAATCTCCTAAACCATCGTTATCAAAATCTGCCTGATTTGGATTTGAAGTACTTGGACAATTATCCACTCCATTTAAAACCCCATCATTGTCGCAATCGTCATCAGGATTTGCAGGATCACATTCATTTCCACCATTTCCTCCACCAGGAATAGTACCATCACCATCAAGAGCACCCTCACATTCACCAACTTTTAAGTGTAAATATTCGTTAGTTGTTCCATCATCATTTAATAGTTCATTAACCATATTCCAAGATAAAGCAACTGGTACTGGTGTATTATCTATATCACCATAACTGTTAGTCCAATCTTGTGGATAAATAACTAAGTACAAATAAGGATCATCATTATCTAAGTTTGCTGGAGGACCAGGAATAACTAAACATAGTGGATCTGCAAAATACTCATCATTAGTAACCCCAGTTGTTGCCATTGCATTAGGATTAGTGTTACTGTATAACTGAATGCCGTCAGCATCAGTTCCAAAATAAAGATCGATTGCATAGTCTGCTACCCAGTGTCTTCCATCCTCGTTACAATAATTAACAAATAAACACAACGGATAGATTGTTTTAGGAACAATGTCAAAGAATACATATCCATATTCATTTACCACTCTTCTATCAAAACATAATACTTCAATGTCAAAATATGGTTTTGTGCCTGGGAATACTTCAAATAGTTTAGGCAAAGCATCGTCTACATAGCCATCAAATTCAGCATCATCTCCCTTAGGAGCTATCCATATTAAATTTCCATTAACCGCGCTGTAAAAAGCATCACTAGCAACAGAAGTATCTCCATCGTATACCATAAAGCTAGTTACGGTAACCACTGTAGAACCATCAGACGCAACAGGAATTTTTAAATCTTCAGAGTATTCTGTAAAATAACCAGAAGCATCTGATAAGATATCTACTGTGGTTGAGTAATCTGAACCTCCATAAGAAAATTCAATAACGGCAACCGCAGGTTCTGCATCTGCACATATAGGAACTTGAGCAAAATGTCCTTTTTGCATGGATCTATTAGCAAGATCATTAAGCAGTGCACCAAAAGTTATAGTAGTAAATTGAGAATTTGTATCGTCAAGAGGACCTTCTACTTTCTCTGTACTACAACTGGCAAACAGTAGCATTATAATCGCTACCATCGCGTATATATTCGTATATTTTTTCATCTTTAAAATTTTAAATTAATGTGTTGAGTAATATTTCAATTAAATAAACCACTCGATTAAGATTAACCGAGTGGTTATTTATTAAAACTTTTTATTAGTCATTTCCACCATCTTTACAAGCTTCGTCGCCATGGATTACAATGTAGAAATCGTCATCACCATCCCAATCGAAAGTAAAAGAATCTCCATCATTTACTTCAACATCACGATTGTTATTATAACTACCCGGTGCTTGTAATGTTCCTTCTCCTGGTACAGTCTCAGAAATATTTACGTGAAGAGTACCAAGATCATTGTTAGCATTTTCAAAGTCAAATGTAACCGTAATCTCATCAGTTAACTGATTGTAAGTAATGGTTACATCACCAATATCAGTATTGCTATTAAGGTTATACTGAGTGCTTGCTCCTGCGTAAATATCAAGAGTTTTAGTAGTCACATCACCTGTTGCAATAAAATTGTAGATGAATCCCCAACGGGTTGGACCATTTTGCAACTCATTAAACTGAATTGCATTAACGTCTGTAGCACTACCCACAAAAACAGTTTCGTCACAATCATCTCCGTTGCCATTATCACATCCATCACCAACGCCGTTTATACAGTCATCAATGTCATCACAAACACCATCTCCGTCTAAATCTCCTCCATTATCGGTACAATCGTCTCCACCGCCTGGACATCCATCACCAACACCGTTTATGCAATCATCAATGTCATCACAAACACCATCTCCGTCAATATCACCTCCGTTAGAAGCACAATCGTCTCCACCACCTGGGGTATCATCACATCCTATAAATACATGGATATATTCATTTGTTTCTCCATCTGTATTCAATAATGCGTTTACATCATTCCAACTTAAACCTTCTTCGGCTAATGGAGTGTTATTTACATCTCCGTAATTTCCAGTCCAATCTTTTGGTGTAATCACGTAAAATAAATAATCTTGAGAATCTAAGAAACCTTCTGGCTTATCTGGTACTACTACACATAATGGGTTAGCAAAATAGTTTCCGTTTGCGAGGCCTGTAGTTGGCATTGCATTAGCATCACCGCTAGTATATAATTGGATTCTACCTGTACCATCGTCGTAATAAAGATCTAAAGTATAATCCCCAACAAAGTGTCTTTCTCCTACACATAAGTTAGCAAAGAAACAAAGTGGGTAAATTTTACCTGGTACCAGATCAAAGAATGGATAACCATATTCATTTACATCTCTTCTATCAAAACATAAAACTTCTACATCTATATATGGCTTAGTTCCTGCATACACATCAACATCAAATGGTAGTGGCTTAGTTATATACCCTGCAAAATCTCCTGGTGCTATTGGTGCTACCCAGATTAAATTGTCACTTGAATCGTAAACTCTAAATCCCTTTAAAGTGACTTTTGTAAATTCTGTACCTTGAGCAACAGGAATTTTCAATAGCTCATTATATTCGGTGAAATAACCATCAGAATCTTCTGAAATTCCAACTTCCACAACTTTATCTCCACCACTTCCAGGATAAGAAAAAGTTACCATAGCCATATCAGGCTCAGCATCTGAACAAGTTGGTACTTGACTAAAATGATCTTTGTTCATTGACCTATTTGCCAAATTATCTAGCAATGCTCCAAATGTGAGCTCTGCAGAATTTTTAGCATCTGGTGATGTATCTACAGCAGTTTCTTCTGTGGTACATGAAGTAAAGAGCAAAGCGACAAACGCAAAAATGCTCCAATAATAATTGATAGTTTTCATAATTAAATAGTTTAGATTAATAATATATTTAGAATGGTTAATAAAATTCAAGAAAGAAAAAAGCCAGTATTATTAGATAATACTGACTTAATTAATTTTAAAGAGATCCAGAAGAATCTACTTCACTACAGGCAGCTGGCGTAGTTATGCTATAAGAACCATTTACCACAATTCCATGTGCCACAATAACCATTTGCTCTAATGGAGTTATATTCTCCAATTGTGCAGCAGTTAAGTTAAATGTTCTGCTATAGAAATAACTACCACTGGCATCAGCAGTTGGGAAATCACCAGAACCTTCTAAGGTAAGGGCTAATTGTACACCTCCATAAAATGGTAATCCATCTTCAAGACTTATTATACCGTCAGCGCCACCAGCAGAGCTAGGAGGACATACTGCATTTTGTCCTGCATCAGCTCCTGTAAAACCATGGATATGTTGTGGGTGCATTTCACCCGCTTTGAACCCAGTACCTAAAACAACTACACTTAATGCATTACCTTCTAAACTTAAGGAAGCAATTGCGATTGCACCAGAATTATTCAAAGGTCTTAAACATGCGAAGTAAGAATCTGATCCTGGTTCATCAAAAATATCATTTTCATCACAACCCACGAAGAAATGTGCATATTCTTGAGTAGCCATATCACTATTAAAGAATGCTCTTACTCCAGTATCTGTTATGGTCAAAGTTTTAACCACAGTACCTACTTTACCTGAATCATAGTCACCACCATCTAGGAGAGTTATTTCAACATAATAAGTGTCTGTTTCATCCAAGTCATCTGGTAATACTAAACATAATGGTGATGCAGATAAATCGCTTGAATCATAATTATTTACTACTCCATCGTATAATTGTGTTCCTTTAGATCCGTCATCGTTCAACAACCACACGTCGGTGCTAAAACTAGCCACATAGTGTCTTCCTGAAGGAGTACAGAAATTTCCAAAAAGACAAAGCTCGATTAATTCTTTTTCTTCAATATCAAAGAAAATATAACCATATTCATTTACTAGTCTTCTATCAAAACATAGAACTTCTATATCTATATATGGTTTTGTACCTGCATAGACATCAACATCAAAAGGAAGTGGTTTATCCACATAGCCTGCGAAGTTTCCTGGAGCAACGGGGGCTATCCAAATTAAATTATCAGCAGAATCATAAACTTTAAATCCCTTTAAAGTAACTTTTGTAAAATCTGTTCCTTGTACAATTGGAATTTTTAATAGTTCGTCATATTCTGTAAAATATCCACTGGCATCTTGAGAGATACCTACTTCGACAACTATATCCCCAGCACTTCCTGGATATGAGAAAGTAACTTCAGCCATATCAGGCTCCGCAGCTGAACAGTCTGGCACCTGAGCAAAATGTCCTTTATTCATTGCCCTGTTTGCCAAATTATCTAGCATTGCCCCAAATGTAAGCACTGCAGATTCCGTGGCTGTATCATCTATAGTAGATGATGTTTCCTCCTTGCTACAGGAGGTGAAAAGCATTGCAATTATTGCAATGAAACTTAAAGAGTAATTTAACTTTTTCATGATTTAATAGTTTAGATTAATAATATATTTAGAATGGTTAATAAAAAATTTTACACTACTCTACATAGAGTAGTACGTATACTTTATTTTCAGATATTACAGGAGTAAAATGAACAAGCAAGAAAGGCGCAGTTGGGGGTGACATTCTTGACGAAAGTAAAGATATAGGGATATCTAGGTTTGTACCTATGGGGAATTTCCCCCATATTTGGACACTATAGTTTATACCTTATTATGCTGTAAATCGATTAAATTATGATTTATAGCGTATATGATACTTTCCAATATCGTATCAGAATTTGTACGCTTAACGATATTTGCCCTATGCTTCTCTATGGTCTTAGGCGATATAAACAAGGTGTCAGAAATTTCCTTCGTCTTATAACCTTTACACAATAATTGAATAATTTCTTTTTCTCTTTTTGTAAAGCTAAATTCTGCTAGATTGGAATTTTCTTCGAAACAATTCTCAACATTTTGAGAACAACTACCAACTTTTTCTTTTATCATAGGAGCTTCATCAAAAAAGTGGATCATCATAATAAATTGGCCATGTAGCATTCTATCAAGTTTGCTAAAGCTAATTTTAGCATTACGTGTTTTATTATTTTTCAACTGTAAGGAAGTTCTAGTTACAGCCTTCATATGCTTTCCTCTGGCAAAATTCCTTAAACTAGCCCTTACTTTTGTTTTGTTTTCACAATCCACAAAATCTGTTAGTTTTAAATCTTCAATATCCTGCTCATCGAATTTAAATGTTTCTTTAAAAGAATCATTCATAGCAATTATAGTATCCTGCTGCAATAAAACTACAGGATTTACTAATAAATTAAATAAGCCTAGAAAAGAGTCTTTCCAATAATTTGTGATAGAAAATTTTGAATGTACCTGCTGTAAAATTCTACTATAAAGAATTGATTCCGTGCAGGAGTTATAAATCACTTCATTAACTTCATTTTTATGTATCTGTTCGATAATGCTCCTGGAATCTTCATCGGCATACATTACTAACCAGCACTTATTAAGGAAATGTGTTGATTTGAAATTTGAAATATTCTTTAAACTCTTTGAACTCAAAGAAGTTTGATCTACCAAAATAATATCTGGAAGTAGATCTAAGGCTATGTTGTAGCCGGTATGAAGTGAATTCACCGAACTTATTTCACAATGAACACTTAGTTTTTCTTTAATTTGTGTAATAAACTTAAGTTGATTACTAATAATTAATAGTAGTTTTTTTTCCGTCTTCATTCCTCTTATTTTGTATTAATATATAAATCACGTAGGTAAAAAATGAGATTTTGGGCAATTCGAGATCATACCGATAGTTCGATTGGATTTCTAGGGGGAATGGGATAATAGGGTTGTAAAAAAAATGGGGTATTCTACATAATAAATAGTGGGGGGAATCTAATATTAAATATAAGGGAATACCCCAATATAAAATAAAATAAATAGGTACTATTACGCTTACATTCATTGATTTAAACTATCGTCAAAAAGCAACTTTTAAAGTTGAAATCCGTTTTATTGGCAAAAAATTATGTGATTCATATATATAACTTAAGCTAATGTTAATTTTGATTATTTCTCAAAAGAAGGCTAATTTGAGTCTAATCCAGGAATTTATCTCTCAGTTTTACCTTTAAATTAACATCCCTAAATTGATGCTTACTTTTTAGTTTGCAACAGTTTAAGTACCTTTGCCAACTTGACAAAAAATATGGCTAAAGCTGAAGAAAACATTGAAGTATTAGGGGCTCGCGTTCATAATTTAAAGAATATAGATGTTACGATTCCCCGCGAAAAATTAGTAGTTATAACCGGTCTCTCCGGATCTGGAAAATCATCCTTAGCATTTGATACCATTTATGCTGAAGGACAGCGCCGTTATATTGAAACTTTTTCATCTTACGCAAGGCAATTCCTAGGCGGAATGGAGCGCCCAGATGTAGATAAAATTGAGGGCTTATCTCCCGTTATCGCTATAGAGCAAAAAACAACCAGTAAAAATCCTCGAAGTACTGTTGGTACTATTACCGAAATATATGATTTCCTAAGGCTGCTATTTGCCAGAACCGGGGATGCGTTTAGTTACAATACCGGAGAAAAAATGGTGAGTTATAATGATGAGCAAATCAAAGAGCTTATCATTAAAAATTTCATCGGTAAAAAAATAAATATTCTAGCCCCAGTTGTACGATCCAGAAAAGGACATTATAGAGAATTATTTGAGCAAATAGCAAAACAAGGCTTTGTAAAAGTAAGAACCGATGGAGAAGTTCGGGATCTTATTAAGGGAATGAAACTCGATAGATACAAGATCCACGAAGTGGAAATTGTTATTGATAGGCTTCAAATAGACGAAAATGCAGAATCTGATAAGCGCCTAGAAGAAAGTATAAAAACGGCCATGTATCATGGTGATGACGTACTAATGGTCTTAGAGCAAGATTCTAATGAAATTAGATATTTTAGTAGAAATCTAATGTGTCCTACTTCTGGAATCTCCTATCCTAATCCAGAACCAAATAATTTCTCATTCAACTCCCCAAAAGGAGCATGTCCTAATTGCAACGGAATTGGAACTCTGCATAAAATTAATGTAGACAAGGTTATTCCGAAGAAAAACCTTTCCATTAAAAATGGAGCTTTGGCGCCACATGGTCCGCAAAAAAAGAACTGGATTTTCTCTCAACTGGAACTTATTGCTGAACGATTTGAATTTAAATTAAGTGATCCTATAGAGAAAATACCAGAAGCTGCGTTGGAAATGATCCTTTTTGGAGGTAAAGAAAAATTTTCTAAGCAATCTAATACTTTAGGTATCACCCGCGATTTTAAAATCGATTTTGAAGGAGTTGCAACATTTATAGAGAACACTTATATTAATAACGAATCTACCTCTCTAAGACGTTGGGCAAAAGAATATATGGATAAAATAGACTGTCCAGTATGTCACGGCAGTAGATTGCGTCAAGAATCGCTATATTTTAAGATCAATAATAAGAATATTGCAGAATTAGCTAATAAAGATATTACTGATCTTGCCAGCTGGTTTGCGAATTTAGAATCAAGCCTTTCAGAAAAACAATTACAAATAGCTTCCGAAGTTATAAAAGAGATCCGGACTCGTCTACAATTCTTGATAGATGTTGGGCTTACCTATTTATCGCTGAATAGAAGTTCCAAATCCCTTTCTGGAGGAGAAGCTCAAAGAATTAGGCTGGCCACACAAATTGGATCTCAGTTGGTTGGAGTACTTTATATTCTAGATGAACCTAGTATTGGCCTACACCAACGTGACAATGATAAGCTGATTAATTCCTTAGAAGCGCTTAGAGATATTGGAAACTCTGTAATTGTTGTAGAGCATGATAAGGATATGATAGAGCGAGCAGATCATGTAATAGATATTGGTCCTAAAGCCGGAAAACATGGGGGAGAAATTATAAGCCAAGGGACTCCTGCACAAATAAAAGAGAGCAACACCATTACCGCTGCCTATCTTAATGGTACTATGGAGATCGAAGTTCCAAAAAAGCGAAGAAAAGGAAATGGGAAAAATATTACACTTAGCGGGGCTACAGGTAATAACTTAAAGGATGTCACTGTAAAGATACCTTTAGGTAAAATGATTGCAGTTACAGGGGTTTCAGGAAGTGGAAAATCTACTTTGATCAACGAAACCTTGTACCCTATCATGAATGCCTTTTACTTTAATGGCGTTAAGGTTCCTATGCCTTATAAAAGCATTAAAGGTCTAGACCATATAGATAAAGTAATAGATATTAACCAATCTCCTATTGGAAGAACACCTCGATCTAACCCTGCAACCTATACCGGATTATTTTCTGAAGTGAGAAATCTATTTGCTAAAACCCCGGAAGCACTAATAAGAGGCTACAAACCTGGAAGATTCAGTTTTAATGTAAAAGGGGGAAGATGTGAAACTTGCAGAGGTGGAGGCCTTCGAGTAATAGAGATGAATTTTCTACCAGATGTTTATGTAGAATGTGAAACCTGCCAAGGAAAAAGATTCAATAGAGAAACCTTGGAAATTCGTTACAAAGGGAAATCTATTTCAGATGTATTGGAAATGACCATTGAAGAGGCTACAGATTTCTTTGAGTTAATCCCGAAGATATACAGAAAATTAAAAACGATGAGAGACGTTGGTTTAGGTTATATTACACTTGGCCAACAAAGTACTACGCTCTCTGGTGGGGAAGCTCAACGAATTAAACTATCGACAGAACTTTCTAAGCGAGATACCGGGAATACTTTTTATATATTAGACGAACCTACCACAGGGTTACATTTTGAAGACGTTCGAGTACTAATGGACGTTCTTAATAAATTAGCAAACAAAGGAAATACGGTTCTTATCATTGAACACAATCTGGATGTTATTAAATTAGCTGACCATATTATTGATATAGGCTACGAAGGTGGAAAAAATGGAGGTGAAGTAATTGTTACAGGAACTCCAGAAGTAGTTGCAAAACATAAGACAAGTTATACTGCACACTATTTAAAAAAGGAATTGAAAATTAAATAAGATTTTGAACGATACAGAAATGAGAGCTAAGCAAGGTAATAAAGCATGGAACGGAATTAAAACAAACGATTCTTGGGCTATTTTTAAAATAATGGGTGAATTCGTAAAAGGATATGAAAAACTCAGTCAAATTGGACCTTGCGTCTCTATTTTTGGATCTGCACGTACAAAACCAGATCAGAAATATTATAAATTAACAGAAAGGATCGCTCAAAAAATTGTAGATCATGGCTATGGTGTAATTACCGGGGGTGGTCCTGGAATTATGGAAGCTGGTAATAAAGGAGCACATCTTGCCGGAGGAACTTCTGTAGGTTTGAATATTGAATTGCCTTTTGAACAACATGACAATCCTTATATAGATCATGATAAAAGTTTAGATTTCGATTATTTCTTTGTTAGAAAAGTGATGTTCGTAAAATATTCTCAAGGTTTTGTAGTTATGCCTGGGGGTTTCGGAACTTTAGATGAGCTTTTTGAAGCGATCACTTTAATACAAACCAATAAGATAGATAAATTCCCAATTATACTAGTTGGAACAGAATACTGGGGAGGATTAATTGATTGGATAAAGTCTACTTTATTGTCTGGATTTCAGAATATTAGTGATGGTGATATAGATTTAGTTCAAGTTGTAGATACTGAAGATGAAGTAATAGCAATCCTTGATGATTTCTATGATGAATATAACCTGAGCCCTAACTTTTAGGTTTAGGGAACTTAGAAATTCTTGTATTAATTTTTTAATTTATGTTGACCCTTGAAAATTAAATTAATTTCCTTTTTTATTATTGGTTTGTGCATAACTCAATTTAGTTTTGGGCAAACCAATATGGATATTATTGCGGTGTTGAATGATTCTACCCGTACTTTTAATATTCAACATAAAATTGAATATGAGAACTCTAGTCCAGACACTTTAACTTCAATTTATTTAAATGATTGGGCCAATAGTTATAAGGATAAGTCTACTCCTTTAGCAAAACGTTTTGCTGAAGATTATATAAGAAGGTTTCATTTTGCTAAGACGGAAGAACGCGGTAACACTAGAATGTATAGCGCGTCTGATGCAAACCAAATGCCTTATAATTGGGAAAGGCCTGTTGATGCAGCAGATATTATAAGAATATATTTAGACAAGCCTTTATTACCTGGAGAACAACAAATTATAAATCTTTTATACTCGGTAAAAGTACCTTCAGATAAATTCACCAGATATGGGTATGATGATGAAGGTAACTTCAAATTAAATTATTGGTATGTAACTCCTGCAGTTTACAAAAAGGGATGGCAAATATACAGCGATAAAAACCTGGGAAATCAATATACTCCTCCTGTAAACATTTCAATTAAGCTGTCTACCCGGCCATATTTATATGTAGCATCTCCATTGAAAACAGACAGATTAGTAACAGAAGCCCTCTATAAGACCACCTATTTATCCGGAACAAATAGTGTTTCTTCTCAACTTTACTTAACCAAATCTTACAGGTTTGAATCTATACAAGCCAATAAAACAGAAATTGTTTCAAATTTAGATGATGAAGGTTTAAGTAAGGAGATTAAAGCCACGCTTCTCTCCAGAATTATGAAGTTCTTGGAAAATAGACTAGGAGAATATCCTCAAAGTTCTCTAATGGTTACAAGGGATGAATATTTAAATAACCCTGTTTATGGTCTCAACCAACTTCCAAGTTTTTTAAGACCTTTTCCTGATGGTTTTCAATATGACATTAAGCAGTTAAAAACTATAACCAATCAATTCGTAAAGAATACCATCCTTGTGAACCCTAGAAATGAACAATGGGTTTATGATGCATTGGTGGTCTCGCTAATGATGGATTATGTAGACGAATATTATCCTAACACGAAACTGCTAGGGAGTTTAAGTGATTTTCTTATTATTGAATGGTTTCACGCTTCAGATCTTGAATTCAATGATCAATATCCATTTATGTATTTACATATGGCTAGGAAGAATATAGATCAGTCATTATCTACAGCTCAAGATTCTCTGGTAAAATTCAACAAGAATATTGGTAATGCATACAAGGCTGGAGCCGGATTAAAATACCTGGATGAATATCTTCACTCTAATACCGTAAAAAAATCGATTTCAGAATACTATAAAAATTATGTTCTAAAACCATCTAGCGAGGAGGATTTCCTTAATATTCTTCAAAAGAACACAGAAAAAGATATTTCTTGGTTTAAGCAAGATTATGTTCGGACTAATGAAAAGATAGACTTTACGATAAGCAAGCTAAAGAAAACTCCAGATTCTTTAAGGGTCACCATTAAAAATAAGAGAGATAATAATATGCCTATTTCTCTTTATGGCCTAAATGATGGGAAAATTGTTTATAAAACTTGGGTGGGAAATATCCAAGAAAGTAAGCAAGTAACCATTCCAAGAGATAGTATAGATAGACTTGCATTAAATTACGAAGGAGTTGTCCCAGAAGTTAATCAAAGAAATAATTATAGAAGGGTAACTACCCTACTTAATAAACCGGTACAATTTAGATTGTTTCAGGACATTGAAGATCCTAGATATAACCAATTCTTCTTTATGCCAGAATTTAATTATAACCTATATGATGGGATTTCTATTGGTCCTAAACTGTATAACAAAACCTTTTTGGATAAAAATTTTGAGTGGAAAATTTCTCCAAAATATGGTTTTAACAGCCAGACAATTGTTGGATCTGTCTCGGCGAATTACACGAATTATCTGGATGATGAAAACCTATTTGCTATGAAATTTGGGTTTGGAGGAAATCGTTTTTCTTATGGCTACAACTTGTTCTACCAAAAATTTACTCCTTTTGTGGGGCTTTATTTTAGAAATTCATACCTAAGAGATAATCAGCGGCAATCATTAACTTTTAGAAATGTTAATGTAAAACAAGATATAAATCCCCTTGATCCAGTAGAGCAACCTAAATATAATGTGGTTAATTTGAATTATAATTTTAGCGACACCAACCTAATAGACTATTTTAGAGGAGGTGTAGATTATCAGATAGCCAAAAATTTCAGCAAGGTTTCTTTAACTCTGGAATACAGAAAGTTATTTAAAAACAATCAGCAATTGAATCTTAGGTTTTTTGCAGGAACCTTTTTATTTAATGACGAAACAGATAATGACTACTTTAGTTTCGCATTAGATAGACCCTCAGATTATTTATTTGATTATAACTACTACGGAAGAAGTCAAGATAGCGGATTATTCAGTCAGCAAATAATTGTTGCAGAAGGAGGTTTTAAATCTCAGTTAGAACCAGAATTTGCAAACCAATGGATCACTACTGCCAACGCTAGTACAAATCTTTGGAAATGGATCTATGCTTACGGTGATGTTGGTCTTGTGAAAAATGAAGGTTTTAAACCGAAATTTGTTTACGACTCGGGAATTCGAATGAGTTTTGTAGCCGATTATTTTGAGGTTTTCTTACCCGTTTATTCTAATCTTGGCTGGGAAATAGGACAAAAAGATTATGACCAAAAAATAAGGTTTATTGTAACTTTAGATATAAATACCCTTATTAGATTATTTACAAGAGAATGGTACTAAGGCAATAATTGAAAAAATAATTTCAATTATATTTTAAAGAACAAATAGAACACAGATTATTAGATTCATAATTAATCTTTAATTACAACTTAATAATTATCAATAGTTTAACTAATTCAATATTTTCTGCATTTTTATATTAATTATGCCAATTTCATTGAATTGTTTTTACCCCTAGTTTTAGCTATATTTGTAACAATTCAAACTTTATTTCATGCAAAGCGAAACACAATCCAAAGAATCTATATCCTTCGAAGATTTTAAAACTCAGGTTTTAGAAGATTATAAAATTGCCGTTACTAGTAGAGAATGTAGTCTATTGGGAAGAAGGGAAGTTTTAACAGGAAAAGCAAAATTCGGGATCTTTGGGGATGGAAAGGAGATTCCGCAACTTGCAATGGCTAAAGTTTTCAAAAATGGGGATTTCCGCTCTGGTTATTATAGAGATCAAACCTTTATGATGGCTATTGGCGAACTTAATATAGAGCAGTTCTTTGCAGGATTGTATGGAAATACCAATATTGAGGACGAGCCAATGTCTGCAGGTAGACAAATGGGAGGACATTTTGCAACACACAGTTTGGAAGTAGATGGAAGCTGGAAAAACTTAATGCAACAAAAGAATTCCAGTGCAGATATCTCTCCTACTGCGGGACAAATGCCAAGACTTCTTGGATTGGCTCAAGCTTCTAAAATATATAGAAATGTTGAAGGAATAGATGCCGAAAAATTTTCGGATAACGGAAATGAAATAGCTTGGGGAACCATAGGAAATGCAAGTACCAGTGAAGGTCATTTTTGGGAAACTATAAATGCAGCCGGAGTTTTGCAAGTGCCAATGGTAATGAGTGTTTGGGATGATGAATATGGAATATCTGTTCACGCCAAACATCAAACTACTAAAGAGAACATCTCAGAGATCCTTAAAGGTTTCCAAAGAGATGAAGAGAAAAAAGGATACGAAATTATTGTAGTGAATGGTTGGAATTACGTAGCGCTTGTAGAAGCTTATGATAGAGCTTCAAAAATAGCAAGAACTACCCACTCCCCTGTTCTTATTCATGTAAACGAACTTACACAACCACAAGGTCACTCTACATCCGGTTCTCACGAGCGTTATAAAGATGAAGATAGATTGGCTTGGGAAAGAGAGTTCGATTGTAATGTAAAGTTCAAAGAATGGATTCTAGAGAATAATTTTTCTACTGAAGAAGAATTAGATAGCATAGATAAGGACATCAAAAAACAGGTAAGAGATGGTAAAAAAGCGGCTTGGACTGCTTATAGCCAACCCGTGAAAGATAAATTTTCAGATCTGCTGCCTTTTCTAGAAAATGCAGCTTCTCACAGTGAAAATAAGGATGCTATCGAATCTTTGATAAAAGAACTTTCCGAAATAAAAGATCCTCTCAAAAAAGATCTTCTGGTAGTTGCTAGAAAGAGTTTACGATATATGATTGGGCTAGAAAATACAGCGAAATCTGATCTAATAGAATGGATTGAAACTTATACTTCTACTTCTCAACCAGAATATAGCAGTCATCTATATAGTGACTCTGCAAATAATGCACTTTCTATTCAGGAAGTTGAAGCAACCTATGATGAGGATGCTAAAGATGTAGATGCCAGAATTATTTTAAGAGATAACTTCGATAAGATCTTCGCTAATAAACCTGAGACACTGATCTTTGGAGAAGATAGTGGAGCCATTGGAGATGTTAATCAGGGTCTGGAAGGACTTCAGGAAAAATATGGAGAGCTAAGGGTTGCAGATGTTGGAATTCGAGAAGCAACCATCTTAGGCCAAGGTTTAGGAATGGCTATGAGAGGCTTACGCCCAATTGCTGAAATTCAATATTTAGATTATATTCTCTATGCCTTGCAAATAATGAGTGATGACCTGGCAACATTACAATACAGAACCAAGGGAAAACAAAAAGCACCGCTAATTGTTAGAACCAGAGGTCATAGATTAGAAGGAATCTGGCATAGTGGATCCCCTATGGGAGCATTAGTACATTTACTAAGAGGTATTCATATTTTGGTACCTAGAAACATGACCAAAGCTGCTGGATTTTACAACACTTTATTAGAAGCAGATGAACCTGCATTGGTAGTAGAATGCTTAAACGGATACAGACTTAAAGAGAAACTACCAAACAATTTTGGCGAGTTTAGAACTCCGTTAGGCGTTGTAGAAACAATCAAAGAAGGAAAAGATATCACCTTGGTTTCTTATGGCTCTACCTTAAGATTGGTGGAAGAAGCCGCGAAAGAATTAGAATTGGTTGGAATAAATGCTGAAGTAATTGATGTCCAATCGCTTTTACCATTTGATTTAAATAAAGATATCGTAAAAAGTGTGGCTAAAACCAACAGGCTTTTAGTTATAGATGAAGATGTTCCTGGTGGAGCTTCTGCATACATTATGCAGGAAATTCTTGAGAATCAGAATGCATATATACATTTGGATAGTAAACCTCAAACATTGGCTGCTAAAGAACATAGACCTGCTTACGGAACTGATGGTGATTATTTCTCTAAACCTTCTACTGAAGATATTTATGAAAAAGTTTATGAGATCATGAACGAAGCGAATCCTTCTAAGTTTCCAAAACTGAGATAGACATTAAAATCATTCTTATAAAATCCCCGTTCTAAAATTTAGACAGGGGATTTTTCATTTTTAAGAGTTTTCCAGTTTTTGTACCCCTAAGCGGAGTCGAAGGGTCTAAAATTAACATCTCGACTGCGCTCGATATGACATTTATTTGAAAACAAGCTTGGTAAGAAGACGGATATAAATAATTAGAAACATAATTCCTCAAGCTGTCTAATAAATATAAGTATAGTTTAAATTTCCAAATTGAATTTGATGACTACTTAAAAAATCAATTGTATCACGAAATTACCCCAAGCCTACATCCAGCTTCGTGAATTTGATTCAATTTTATAAAACATATAATTTATAAATGGGAGGATATTCTTACTTACAGCTCTAAATGAAACATCTCCACCAGCAGTATGAAAAATAATATTAACCAAGTTCCTTTTTTTATACCATAAGGGCTGAAATATGCTTACAGATTGAGTTTTGTAGATCTCAAAACGCTTTTCTGTTTTATTCCAAACGCCATGTTTTTTATAAATAAAATCTTCAGAAATAATCAAGCTTAAGGATCTGAACATTAAAATCTGCCAGATTACAGCAATTACGGTATATAAGCCGACCAGCAAAAGCCAGGATGAAAAAGATAAAGCATCCACAAAAAACACTACAAAATAACTTACCAGGGCAGGAATCAGCGCAATAATTAAGTGTCTCATCAGCAAGATCCTATCCGGCGAAAAGGTTTCCTCAAAACCGCTGAGCTGGTCTGTATACAGGAACGAATTCACCTTCGCAACTGTAGCTTGATCCAGACCAGGAATTTTAATTTTACTTTTCTGAAGTTCATCTTCACTGTTTGCAAGTGAAATACGAACTTCATATAAATTCAGCCATTTTTGGACAGGATTTGTGATCACCTGCAATAATTGCACGCGCCTTGGCTGTAGAGAAATTTTTGTATTGGTCTTCAAGCCCATTTCCAATTCAAGACTCTCCTTAGTTTGAGTTAATTTTAAGTTGAAATATTTTATAAAAACTTCAGCGACAGTTATTAAAACACTCAGGAACAGTACAATGACAGCAATGAACAAGAAAATGGAAACCGATTCCATAGGACCGGGCAATTCGTTTAAATATTCCTGAATAGTTTCAGAATGTTCCTCAGATACTGTTCTTACTTCATTGTAGATAGTAGAGAAAAATGCGACAATCAATATCAATCCCCGCAAATAATTAGTGCTTATTCCTATTTTTAGTAAAGTTAAAAAACTCAATTCGTGAGTCCAGAATTGCTTGTTAGGTGTTTCTCCGGTAGTTTCTGTATTGGTTATTTCTTCGGAATATTTGTCCTTTACCTTAATTAGGATAGCCAGAAGCTGGTTTGCCTTTTCATGAGAAATAGCCTTAATACTGATTTCTTCTTTTTTGCTTCCCGCTGTTTCAATTACAAAACTGTTAACATTAAGAATGCGTTGTAGAATGGAACGTTTAATATATACCTGCTGAATTCTATCAAAAGGGATCGCAATATCTTCTGTATTGAAGACTCCTTCCTGAAGCACAAATTCCTGATTTTCATAATCTATATGAAAAAGGAATCTGCGATAATACACATAGCTGTATATTAGAACCAGAACTGAAATCACTCCCGAACCTGTCACGATGTAAACTAGGGTTTCCACACTTGGTCCGGTGAATAAAAAATATACGATAATTGCCCAAAACCCTTTTAATAAATTAAAAATTCTGGTGAGAAAAATTAGAAGGATCCCAATTTCAGATTGCCTTTGCGGAACTCCAAACAAATTAGAATTCATTTGCAGTGAGCTTTGCGGCCAAAGCCTCTTTTAACCGGAGCGCTAGATCTGGGGCCAATCCGGGAATTATAATATCACTGCCGCTACCGCCAGCAGTAAAAATTTTAAGGCTTGAGATCTTAAGCATCTTATCCAGAACATCCCGGGAAATTGAGGCGTGCTGAATTCTATTAAAGGGAACAACCGTAGTTTTATTTACCAAATAGCCCCTCCTGTACAAAATATCCTTTTCCCTAAGTGCAAATCCATAATTCTTCTGTAGCTGAAAAATGTTCCAAAATTTGAAACCAAAATATAAAACGATCCCTATAAGGAGTATGTTTAATTGAAACTGAATAATTTCGAAATAAAATAAAACCACCCAACCAATCACCGCCAGGCAGAAAAAAACCAGATTTTGAAGACTGGCTTTTATGAGATAAGCCTTTGAAATCGGTTCAAAAGAAACTTCTTCAAATTGAGGTAGTGAAGCAATATCAATTGATTTATTGGTGAAATTTTCCATTACGGAAGCCATTTCTTGACAAAGTTAGGCTTGCGCTTTTCCAGGAATGCGTCTCTTCCTTCCTTTGCTTCCTCTGTCATATATGCAAGTCTGGTGGCTTCTCCAGCAAAGACTTGCTGCCCAACCATACCATCATCGGTAAGGTTCATTGCAAATTTCAACATTTTAATAGAAGTTGGAGATTTCGCTAAGATTTCCTGAGCCCATTCGTAAGCAGTATTTTCAAGATCTGCATGCGGAACTACGGCATTTACCATTCCCATTTCAAAAGCTTGTTGAGCAGAATAATCCCTTCCTAAGAAGAAGATCTCTCTGGCGCGTTTTTGGCCTACCATTTTTGCTAGGTAAGCTGACCCATAACCACCATCGAAACTAGTTACATCTGCATCTGTTTGTTTAAAAATTGCATGTTCTTTACTGGCAAGCGTCATATCGCACACTACGTGTAAGCTATGCCCTCCTCCTACTGCCCAACCTGGTACTACTGCGATCACCACTTTTGGCATAAATCGAATTAAACGTTGAACTTCAAGAATGTTAAGTCGATGCATTCCATCTTCTCCCACATAACCTTGATGCCCTCTTGCTTTTTGATCTCCTCCACTACAAAAAGAATACACTCCATCTTTAGAGGAAGGTCCTTCTGCAGAAAGTAAAACCACTCCAATAGAAGTATCTTCTTGTGCATCATAAAATGCATCATATAATTCACTTGTTGTTTTTGGCCTGAACGCATTGCGTATATCTGGCCTATTAAAAGCGATTCTGGCTACACCATTCGCTTTTTTGTAAGTTATGTCCTCGTATGTTTTAGCAGGCTTCCATTCTATCTTGCTCATCTTTCTAATTTTTTATAAAAATAGAGTTTTTACAAAACTGTACATAATATTAGACAAAGAAGAATTAGTTTAAAATTATTTGTCATCCTGAACTCGATTCAGGATCTTTTATTAAATAAAAGAAATAATTCAAACTAATGTGCATCTCCGGACAGGTATACCGATTATTTAAAATACGGCAAAAAATTACAGCCTAGAAAGTACTGTCCACGTCAAGCTGAACTTGTTTCAGCTTCCAAATAATCCGAATTACTGGATTGTAAAGATCCTGAAATAAATTCAGGATGACGATTTCAACTTTTTAGGCTGTCTCTTTTAATGTTCTTCTAAAAATTTACTTAGAATATTTAGCAATAATCGGTTGTAATTGCATACCCCATTGTTGACCAATTTGCATAGACTTTTCAGTAATTACAGGTAATTCTGCAGTCATTTTTTGTCCAACAGGAGTTGCATAAAATGCAAGAATTTCGTCTAATTCTGCTTCAGTAAAACTTTCCATATAAACTACAGCAAGCTTATCAAATAGGCCTTTCATACTTTCTTTAACTTCTGCTTTAAAAGCATCACGGTTTTCTTCAGCAACCATACCTACTAAAGGTTTAAGCATTACATCGAAAGTTGCTCCAGAATTAATTTCAATCAATTGTACGGCTTTAGGTTTGTATGTTGAATCTGATTCTTGTGCAAAGCCTGAGAATCCTACTAATAAAAATACGACTGCGTAAAAAGTGTTTTTCATAATTAAGTTTTTTTTGAAATCCAAAAATAGAATTATTTGGGTATTATAAAACTAAAAATCCAAGTTTTTAAGCGGTTTCAAATAAATGTCTAAAGAAATCATTTCAAAATTTAGCTATTGCACAATTCTTGATACCTTTAAAATCAATAACTTCGTGGAAAGCTTGCGAGGTCTATTGGAAATACTTAAAAAAAATCAAGCAAGCCACAGTAATCAAACCCTCTATGAGGGATTAAATGAAAATAATGAAATTCTTAGGGCTGCTTGTATTATTATTGATTTCTTCAACTTATGGCGTTGCACAGGAGATCCCTGTATTAAATTCGCCTGATGATTTTATAATACAACGCACAGAGATAATACCTTCCTTATCTATACTTGCTCCAGAAAATCCATATGTCGGAAAATTTAAGATACGAACCGTGAATTTTGATGTTAAAGACCAACCCATTCAGGTAAATATTTCTGAAATAATGCGGGAAGAAGAACAAATGAGATCTAACAGTTATGTAGAACTTGCTCCTCCTGTGCAGCTCTCTCAAAAAAAGGCATCAGTTAGCTTCTCTGCGAATCCAAGAGAAACTGATGCCAGATACTTCAACCAGAATTTCAATCCTTCTTTGCCACGAACTGGAACACGAAATACGGTTTATAAAGATGCTTCAGAAACTACAAGACCTATTTATTATAGTAGATACTCTCCTTTTTACAGAAGATATTATTAAGAGTCTTCCTTTAGATAGATTCCGTCATCTTTAATTTCGATCATTCGCTGCTTATAAAGTGTTCCGATAGCCTTCTTAAAGCTCTTCTTACTCATTTGCAAAACACGTTGAATTTCGGTAGGATCAGATTTATCTGTAAGTTTTAAATGCCCGCCTTTCAAAGAGATCTCATTCAAGATACTTTGTGCATTTGGCTCGATACTTCTATATCCTGGACGTTGTAGCGTCACATCCAATTTACCGTCTGGTCTGGTTTTCTTTATCCATGCTTTTAAACGATCTCCAGGATTTAGATCCTGAAATATATCATCCTTATATATTAGTCCTTGGTGTAATTCATTTACAATCACATTTACGCCAAGATCAGTAGGATTTACTACTATGATGTCTACTTCTTCATAAGGTTCTACTGTGATCTCTGAATTGTCCATGAAAGCATTGGTCTTGCTAGACGCGACAAGCCTATCTGTATCTTCATCTAAATAACAGAAAACTAGATACCAACTGTCTTTACGCATCTTAGATGCCATTTCACGGTAAGGAACAAAAAGATGTTTTTCTAATCCCCAGTCTAAAAATGCCCCAATATCAGACACCTCTACACATTTCAAATAAGCAAACTCATCCAATTTTACATAAGGATGTAGTGTAGTTGCCACCGGTCGTTCAGAATGGTCTAAATAAACAAAAACGTCTATTTCGTCTCCAATATTAAAAGATTCCGGTTTGTATTTATTTGGTAATAATACCTCATCATCTCCAGACCCGGTTAAAAATAATCCCGGTTCGGTATCACGATCTATTATTAATGTATGGTATTGTCCTATATTAAGCATAACTGAAATTTAAAATGCAAAGATACTTTATATTTTATGGGAAACTCAAAATCCTATTGCTTTATAAAAGCCTCTAAATCTAACTTATTTCAACTCTTAAATTGATGAATTTAGAAATCCAATTCTTAGTATATTAAGATTTAATAAAATCGAAATACTCCAACAACACCCCATCATTCAAGGATCTCGGAGTCATAATTTCCAATAATTTTGGTTTTTCTGAAGGATTAAAGAATTCTTTCAATTCAGCATTCACTTGATCTGAATCCTGAGCACGGGCATATTCAAAACTATACATTTCACAAAGGGCTTTCGCATTAAGACCGTGTATTGTTTCAAAATAAGTATCAAAATTTTCGGTATTCTTATTCCCTGGGAGAATTCTAAAGATCCCTCCGCCAGAATTATTAATTACAATAATTCTGAAATTTACAGGAATATAATTATTCCAAAGACCATTGCTATCATATATAAAACTTAGATCTCCACAAATAAGTAATGTAGGTTCTTTCTTCACTAAAGCTGCACCCACAGCGGTAGAAACGCTTCCATCTATCCCGCTGGTGCCGCGATTACAAAATACAAATTGCGAGGCATCCCAATTAAAAAGTTGTGCATAGCGCACGGTAGAACTATTTCCTAGCTGCACATTATAATGCTTAGGAATCGCCGGAACTATAGATTGCATGGCCTTAAAATCCGAATAAGGGATCTTATTCACGTAGATATCATGACGCTGTTTCCGTTGTTCATTTATCTTTTTCCAATGCACTGCATAATCACTTTTTACTGAAATCGTTTCTGGCAAGAACTTCTGAAAGAATGAATTCACTGAAGTTTCAAAATGTTTATTTAAACAGAAGAAGGTGTTATATGCTTTTTTTGGATCTACATGCCAGTGCTGTTTTGGCTGAAAATTTCTTAAGAATGATTTTATCTTTTTAGAAACGATCATTCCTCCAAAGGTCAATAGAATATCTGGCTGTAATGCTTCAAATTGCTCATTAGCATCTGCAGACTTTTCTATGGGTCCAATCAAGGTGTCTATTCTGGTAAAGAATTCAGCATGATCTACATTAGAAGTAGTTTCTGTAAAGATAATCACTGTAGGATCTTCAGCTAAAAGATCCAGGTATTGTTGTTCTACACTATCTGGTGCCATCACTCCTACAATGATCATTTTTCGCTTCGCGGTATTCCAAAGATCTAGATAGGGCTGCAGCTCCACTTTAGAATATTCTCGCTGACTAAGGTCTGGCAGAATTTGAACTGGATCTGTGATCTTATTTTCTTCTACGGAATATAACGGCTCATAAAATGGTACATTTATGTGTACTGGTCCATTATTCTCTAGAGCACTGTTCAATGCTAGGTTGATTTCTCGTTCATTATGCCTACGACTTTCAAATTGCTTCTGAAGCAACTTTTTGTCTGAAGCCATATTTTCTAATACCAACTCAGAATATAAGTTTGCTGAATATAAAATATGATTTTCAAAAACATTCTTTTGTCTAATGGTTTGTCCATCCCCAATGTCGATGCGTTCTATAGGCCTGTCTGCAGAGATCACTACCAAAGGAATATCACTATAATAAGCTTCTGCAATTGCGGGATAATAATTTAGTAAGGCAGATCCTGAGGTACATACTACCGCTACAGGTTGTTTTATTTGTTGAGCGATGCCCAAAGCAAAAAATGCAGCACAACGTTCATCTACAATACTGTAAGCTTTAATTTCCGGATGATTGGTAAAACCAATAGTCAAGGGAGCATTTCGTGAGCCCGGAGAGATCACAACATGTTTTATGTTCTTTGCAACACACAATGCAACTATCGACTGTGCAACCGGTATTTTGGAGTATTTCACAAGTTCTGTTTAAAAATGAGTCAAGCATTTCAGACTTTAAAAGAAATATCTTGACAATCTATTGAATCCAAAATTACAATTTTTAACTACTATTCTTTCAAATTACCTGTTTATAACGCCGCTTTAATAGTACGAGTCTTATTTACGGTTTCTTCCCATTCTGAAGTAGGATCTGAATCTTTTGTAATTCCACCACCAACATATATCTCGACTTCTCCATCTTTGAATTTCAAGCAACGCAAATTTACAAATATGGAAGAGTCTTTTCTAATACTGGAATACGCCTGATTTTCCTGATTTCGGGTTCTACTGCTTCGCTTGATCTCAGTAGTCATATTTAATAAGCCTAAATAACCTGTATAAAACTCCCGATCATAGTTTTCATGATCATTTATAAATTTATAAGCAGCCTTTGTTGGTAATCCGCAAATTGCAGGAGTTGGATGCAAGGCTTTTATAATCGCTCCTATTTCAGTAGTATTATTTTTGACAGTACCCGAAATATCTGTTCTTAAATGAAGTAAACTCCCGGCCTCACTGGTGTAGGTTTCTGAAACTTTTAATGTCTCATCAGTATGTCCTAATTCTTTTAATTTAAAAACTATAGAATCGGTTACGATTTGCTGTTCTACTATTTCTTTCTGGGTCCAATCATCTTCAGGAAAATTCTGAAGTTTTCTCGTTCCCGCAAGTGCCATAGTGCTAAACTTTGTGCGTTCAGTTTTTAATAAGGTTTCTGGAGTTGCCCCAATCCAAACTCCGGTTTCCGGATGACTCCATATATAAACGAAGGCATTTGGATATAATGAGAGGAGATTCTGAAAGATTTCAGAAGCAGAAATACTTGCTTTTTGAAGTTCTTTTCTGGAAAGTACCACTTTTTTTAGCTCAGTTTTTTGAATTGCTTCAATCCCCTGCTCTACTAAATTGATATGAGCAGACTTAGCCTCTTGATCTATATTTTCAGAAGGTTCCGCTATAGTATATAATTGGTAATTATCATTTTCAAAAAATGCTAACACTGTTTTTTCGCAGTCATTTTCAGGAATGAAAAGTGGATTTTCATTGTTTTTAAAAGGCGCAAATACGAATCCGCTTTCAGCAAAATCCTTAATTCTAAAGGATCCACTTCTAGTTTGCGATAAAAGCTGTACAGACTCTTTTCCCGGAAGTCTATAACTCACCATCGCTTTTCCTTCTTCTAGAGTTTGTTCTAGTAATTGGAAAAAATCTGAAACGTTCATTAACTATTTTTAGGTAATGAAAGGGTGGTAAGCTTTACCAAAGAGATGAGATTATCCTCTTCATCTGTGATCCTTATTTCCCAGAGCTGTGTAGTTTTACCTTTATGTATGGCTGAAGCTTTTGCATACACAAATCCTTCCCGAATACTTTTTAAATGGTTTGCAGAGATCTCTATTCCTCTTATCACAAAATCTGCAGTATTACACAATAAGAATGAAGCCATGCTCCCAATTGTTTCTGCCAAAGCTACAGAAGCTCCCCCATGTAAAACACCATCTGGTTGATGCACTTTTGAAGTTACAGGCATTTTACCCAGCACATAATCTTCTGTAATATCGATAACCTCAATATCCAAAGTTTCCATTAAGGTATTCTTGAACATTTGACGACAATTTTCGAGGATTTCCTCTTTCTGTATATTATCCATATAGAATGTTTTACTTTGTAAAAATACAAAACCAAAAAGGATGAATCCAACCCAAAAACAGGTTTCTTATAAAATCACCAATTCCTATTGCACCTTAAATGAAAAGACTCAATACACAAAGAATGTGTGGGTGGTTTTTCATGGAATAGGATATCTGTCCAAATACTTTTTGAAATATTTTAAAGGATTAGATCCTGAAGAAAATTATATAATCGCTCCACAAGCAGCTTCCAAGTACTATCTGAATGGCAAGTACACACATGTAGGAGCCTCTTGGTTTACTAAAGATAATACACAACAAGAAGTGGGAAATGCGATGAATTATTTAGATGAAGTGTTTCAGGCAGAAGATCTAGAATCTGTAACAAATCTTATTGTTCTGGGTTATTCTCAAGGGGTTTCTGTAGCCACAAGATGGGTAGCCAGAAAAGGAATTAGTCCTAGCCAATTGATCTTATGTTCTGGCGGACTTCCAAAAGAATTAGAACCTAAAGACTTTTTACATCTAAAAGAAGCGAAGATCTCTATGATCTATGGAACCAGAGATCCTTATATGGACAAAGAACGTTTACACAACGAGTCTCTTCGGTTTAAAGAAATTTTTCCAGAAAATCTCACTATTATCCCTTTTGAAGGAATTCATGAAATGAAACCGTCTATACTAGAATCTTTAGTTTAGATTTATCCCCATTAGTGTCCATTAAAAAAATTCAAATGTTCTTTGATATTACTGATAATCTATAGGTTACAAGCCCCAAAGTTGAGTGACGATTTGAATTGATTAGGTTTAGCCTCTAAAAGTTGGCTAACATGAATCAAGGAAAATACGTTTTCTCTCAATTGACCGGATATTTACCCCAGCGGGTTTTCGATGGGTTTGTGAAAAATCATAATGGGAACAAGTATGTGAAACATTTCACTTGCTGGAACCAACTGCTTTGTATGTTATTCGGTCAGCTTACCAATCGCGAAAGCCTTCGGGACCTAATCGTTGCCCTGGAGGCACATAGTGGAAAATCCTATCACCTTGGATTGGGCAAAAGTGTTACCAGAAGTAACCTTGCAAAAGCCAATGAAGTTCGCAACTCCAAAATTTTTGAAGAGTTTGCCTATCATTTGATTTCCATTGCAAGGGAATTACATTCTTCTGAAGATTTTAAAATCAAAGGAAACATTTATGCCTTCGATTCTTCCACCATAGATCTTTGTTTAAATGTCTTTTGGTGGGCGAAATTCCGAAAGGCAAAAGGCGGGATCAAACTTCACACCTTATATGATATTAATACACAAATACCAGCCTTTCTGCATATTACCTCCGCTAATGTCCATGATGTAAAGGCAATGGATCAGTTGGTTTATGAAGCAGGTGCTCACTATATATTTGATCGTGCCTACCTTGATTTTACCAGGTTGTACAAAATAGAACGTTGCTCCGCTTACTTTGTGATTCGTGCAAAGTCTAATACAAAATTCAAGCGGATGTACTCTAACAAAGTTGATAAGCTTACTGGGGTTCGATGTGATCAAATTGGAAAAATAAGCGGTTTTTATACCTCCAAGGATTACCCGGTAAAACTTCGTAGGGTGAAATATTATGATATTGAGTCGAACAGAACCTTTGTCTTCTTGACCAACAACATGAATATTTCTGCAGACAATGTTGCCTTACTGTACAAAAACAGATGGCAGGTCGAGCTGTTTTTTAAATGGATTAAACAACACCTGAAAATAAAGTCATTCTGGGGAACATCTGAAAATGCCGTAAGGATTCAGATTTATAGTGCGATAAGTGCTTATTGTTTGGTTTCAATTGTAGCTGAAAAACTGAAATTGAAGCGCTCTACCTACGAAATATTACAGGTCTTGGGCATCTCATTATTAGACAAAACCCCTATAAATGAGCTATTTATAAATATAGATTTCAATAATGTCAAAGAGCTTGATTGTAACCAACTGACCCTCAGTCTATTTTAACTGGACAGTTATGATTTATCCCTTATAATTTTATTGGATGAAAAGAAAGAATGCAGTTTCTAAAAAATATAAAAGCTCCTTATTAAAAAGCCTTGGTCCAGGATTTTTATTAGCCGGAGCTGCCATTGGAGTTTCTCACTTAGTGCAATCTACACGTGCTGGTGCCGATTATGGATTTATTCTTATTTGGGCATTAACACTGGCCTGTGTCACCAAATATCCTTTTATGGAATTCGGGCCAAGATATGCTGCTGCCACTGGAAACCACCTGATCACCGGTTATAAAAAATTGGGGATATTTCCATACTGGGCATTTATCGTGTTTACCGTGGGTACTATGTTTATTATTCAAGCTGCGGTAACTATTGTAACAGCTGGATTAGCAGAGAGATTATTTAACTTTGGATGGTCACCCTTTGTTTGGAGCCTGGTCATTTTAATTTTCTGTATCTCACTTCTTCTCATTGGAAAATATCCCGGACTGGATAAAAGCATGAAGATCATAGTTAGCTTTCTTACCATAGCAACCTTAGCCGCTGTTATTATGGCTTTAGGTGCTGGCACTATGACCAAGACACTGCAAACTCCCATTCCCTCTTTATGGACAACTGCTAGTGTCGGTTTTATTATTGCATTTATGGGTTGGATGCCAATTCCACTAGATGCTTCGGTCTGGCATTCTATCTGGACTCGGGAAAAAGCTAAACAAACCAAGCATAGACCAAGCATAAAAGAAGCTTTTACCGATTTTAATATTGGATACCTTTCTGCATCCTTTATTGGATTGCTATTTCTAACATTAGGTGCTTTGGTTATGTTTGGCAGTGGTACTTCGTTTTCTTCTAACAGTGTAGAATTCTCTTCTCAATTAGTAGACCTCTACGGAAAAACTTTAGGATCATGGAGCACACCAATAATTTCAATCGCAGCATTTGTTGCCTTATTAAGTACTACTTTAACAGTTACAGATGCATTCCCACGTGTCATCTCAGAATTATTAAATATAGAAAAGAAGGAGCTTCAAGTAGAAAAGAAAAAATGGAAGGATTATAAAATTGGGATTTTTGTGATCCCCATTCTCTCTTTGTGTATTCTATTCTTTCTTTCTGGTTCCTTTATATTTCTAATAGATTTCGCCACTGGACTCTCCTTTCTATCGGCTCCATTTTTGGCTTGGTTCAATTATAAATTAGTTACAGGAAGTCATCTAAAAAAAGAAGATCAACCATCACAGGCCTACAGAATATTTAGTTTATTCTGCTTCGCAATTTTAGTGATCTTCACTTTGGTTTATCTCTATTATATAATATTCATGTAAATAAAAAAAACGCAATCAAATTAATGATTACGTTTTTAATTTATTTACTCAAAAATGAGTATCCTTTGAAAAGATCCCGATTTTCATCGGGATAAGCAACTCGTAGCGCTTTGCAAGGCAAAGCTTACGATCTGCTTATTTAACTTCTTCGAAGTCTACATCTTCAACATCATCTTTTTTAGCATCATCTGCTTCACCAGCATCTCCTTCTGGAGCTCCATTTGCATCTGGTGCACCTTGAGCATCTGCTTGCGCTTTATACATTTCTTCTGAAGCTGTTTTCCATGCTTCATTCAATTTGTCTAAAGCAGGAGAAATTGTTTCAATTTCCTTAGTTTCGTAAGCTTTCTTCAATTCTTCTAAAGCATCTTCAACTGGTTTCTTCTTATCCTCAGATATTTTATCACCAAATTCCTTCAATTGCTTTTCAGTTTGGAAGATCATTCCATCAGCCTCATTCAACTTGTCTACTTTCTCTTTCGTTTTCTTATCAGATTCAGCATTTGCTTCAGCATCTTGCTTCATCTTTTGGATCTCTTCTTCAGTTAATCCAGAAGAAGCTTCAATTCTAATATCCTGAGATTTGTTAGTAGCTTTATCTGTAGCACTTACTTTAATAATACCATTCGCATCAATATCAAAAGTCACTTCAATTTGTGGAGTTCCTCTTTGTGCCGGTGGAATACCATCTAAATGGAATCTACCAATGGTTTTATTATCTGTTGCCATAGGACGTTCTCCTTGCAAAACATGGATCTCAACCGATGGTTGATTATCTGATGCTGTAGAGAATACCTGAGATTTCTTAGTTGGAATAGTTGTGTTAGACTCAATTAACTTAGTCAATACACCACCCATAGTTTCAATACCGAGAGAAAGAGGCGTTACATCTAGTAACAATACATCTTTTACATCTCCTGTTAATACTCCACCTTGAATAGCTGCTCCAATTGCAACAACCTCATCTGGGTTCACCCCTTTAGAAGGTTTCTTTTTAAAGAAAGCTTCTACTTCTTCCTGAATCTTAGGAATACGAGTAGAACCACCTACTAAAATAACTTCGTCTATATCACTTATAGAAAGACCCGCATCACTTAATGCCTTTTTCACAGGATCCATAGAACGTGTTACCAACTCATGAGCTAATTGCTCAAATTTAGATCTAGTTAAAGTTTCTACCAAGTGTTTTGGTCCACTTGCAGTAGCCGTAACATATGGTAAGTTTATCTCTGTTTGGGTAGAAGAAGATAATTCTATCTTCGCTTTTTCTGCAGCTTCTTTTAAACGTTGCAAAGCCATAGGATCTTTTCTAAGATCGATGTCTTCAGCTTTCTTAAAAGTATCTGCAAGGAAATCTATAATCACCTGGTCAAAATCATCCCCACCTAAGTGAGTATCACCATTTGTAGATAACACTTCGAATACACCATCACCTAATTCAAGGATAGAGATATCAAAAGTACCACCACCAAGATCATAAACAGCGATCTTTTGGTCGATAGATTTTTTATCTAATCCATAAGCCAATGCTGCTGCAGTAGGCTCGTTGATTATTCTTCTTACTTTAAGTCCTGCGATCTCACCAGCTTCTTTAGTTGCATGACGTTGAGAATCGTTAAAATATGCAGGTACAGTAATAACCGCTTCAGTTACCTCATGTCCAAGGTAGTCTTCAGCTGTTTTTTTCATTTTTTGCAAAATCATTGCAGATAATTCTTGTGGAGTATACATTCTCCCGTCAATATCTACTCTTGCAGTATCATTATCTCCTTTGATCACTTTATAAGGAACTCTTCCTGCTTCCTTAGAAGATTCAGAATATTTGTTCCCCATAAATCTCTTTATAGAAGATATAGTTTTAGTTGGGTTTGTAACAGCCTGACGTTTTGCAGGATCTCCCACTTTAATCTCACCACCTTCTACAAATGCAATTACAGAAGGAGTTGTTCTTTTCCCTTCAGCGTTAGGGATTACCACAGGCTCGCTACCTTCCATTACAGATACACAGGAGTTAGTAGTACCTAAGTCAATTCCAATTATTTTACTCATAACAGTATACGTATTTAAATTTTATATATTCAATTTCACAAACACAAATAGTCAATCATTATGCCAGCGGTTTAGTTCTGACAGGTTGTCATAAATATTGTTTCTATTGGCATTCCATCTTTATTGCGCCTCTAAGTAGCACAATAAAGCCGTCGGGCTTTGCGCTTAATCTTTTAATTTCTCAAAAAAATTAAAAGGATATCGCTGCAATCCCTAATGCAAAAAAAATTATTTGAATAAAATCCTCAAGTAGAAATCTTTAATAGTTCATCCCACTGTGTAGTAAAGCGTGAACTTCTATGGGCTTTAATAAGTTCCCATTCTTTCCGACTTTCAGAAAATCCAGCATGAGCCGATTGGATAGTAGATTTTCCATATTTAAAATTAAGTTGATCTATAACCTCCCAAAGTCCCTCTTTGTTAGCATGCATCTCTGGCTCAAACAAATTAACTTGAACATATTCCTTGGGCACTAATCCGCTAAGATTGACCCCTACTTTTTTATAGCGATAACCGGCTTTATATATGTTCTTTAAAGCCTCATGTGCGTAAGAAGTCAACAAAAGAGTATCGCTAGTAGGAACAGGAAGTGTTAGCGTTACCCCATTAGAATATTGTTTATCGGATTTACTATGATAGTTTGTATGTAAAAAAACATGAACAAAACTGGCGCAGGAATTCTGTTGCCTTAAAACTTCGCTTACTTCCCCAATATAAAAAGCGCATGCTTCAGAAATCATCTCGAAACTCTCTATTCTTTTTCCAAAAGATTTGGCTGTCCCAATTGCTTTTTTTGTTTTAGGAAGTTCATTTATTTGTAGACAAGATTTACCCCGAAGTTCATGCCATATCCTTAAACCTACAATTTTCATATTTTTAAGCACCCAAGAGGAAGGCAGCTGTGTGAAATCTAAAGCTGTGTAAATATTTATCTTGTTCAGGGTTTTTACATGAGCTCTCCCAATCCCCCAAACATCCTTAATATTCGTCTTTTTTAAAGCACTTTCTCTTTTCTCTTCAGTATCTATTACAAATACATTATTGAGATTGGTAGCATTCTTGGCTATCTTATTAGCCACTTTAGCAAGAACTTTCGTTGGAGCTATACCTACTCCTACTGGTAAACCTGTATTTTTTAAAATTCGGTTTCTTATAGAGAGTCCATATTTTCTGTAGTCAATATTTTTAATGCCTTCTAGGTTTAAAAAGGACTCATCTATACTGTAAACTTCTACAGCAGGAGAAAAATCCATTAAAATATTCATTACCCGCTGTGACATTTCTCCATAAAGGGTATAATTTGATGAAAAAAAAGTGACATTGTTTTCTTTCAACAATTTTTCAATCTTAAAAACAGGCTCAAACATTGGGATATTAGTAAGCGCTTTTGCCTCTTTATTAGCAGCTATTATACATCCATCGTTATTACTTAGAACAACTACTGGTTTCCCAAGCAAATCTGGTCTAAAAACCTGCTCACAGGAAGCATAAAAGCTATTACAATCTACTAATGCTATCATTACATTTTATGAATTACATAGGTAACAACTCCCCAAATTATTGCATCGGGTATTTTTTTTGCATCAGATTTAGTTAAAATCTTGAATTCGTTCTCATCAACTATAATTATAATGCTGGAAAGTGTAGGGTTTTTGGAGCGATCTACAATTAAAACATCGCCATCTAGAATACGATGTTCTTCTAATCCATTTCCTTCAATTTCAATATAAAAAGTAGCATCGCTATTAGTTACAAGTTCTTTGTTCAAATCTATCCCCGATTCTAGGTAGTGAGTCGCAGGGCTAGGGAATCCTGTTTGTTTGGAAACCTCAGCTGCATGTCGGTTCTTAGACTTCTCTATTTTTCCTGCTTTTTTCACATCCATACCTCAAAATTACTAAATATTGAAGCTGAATTTTTAAATTTTGCTTTTAAAATTCTTAATAACATATTCAGAAAAATGAAGCCTTAGACTAACAAATCCTTATTTTTGCGTGTAAATTTTGGAGTAAAATGCGAAAAATAGAATGTATTAGTGTTTTTGACATGTTAAAGGTGGGGGTTGGTCCATCCAGTTCTCACACCTTAGGGCCTTGGCGAGCTGCCCAACGATGGATCCAGGAACTCAAGGACAATAAATGTTTTGAAGAGGTAGATTCAGTTCATATAGATCTTTATGGTTCCCTTTCGCTTACCGGAAAAGGTCATGCTACAGATCTAGCCGTAATGCTTGGTTTAGCGGGATTCGATCCGGTTAAAATGGAAATAGATCAAATAGACCCGGAGATCTTCAATATTAAAACCACAAAATCTATCATTTTAAATGGAGAGAACGCCATTCATTTTGATCCAGAGACACAAATCAAATTCAATAGAAAATTCCTGCCTTTCCATCCTAACGGACTCACTTTTAGAGCGACCTTAAATAACGGAAAGAAAACCTCCTCTTCTTATTATTCTATAGGCGGAGGTTTTGTAGTGAAAGAAGAGCGAAAAAATGCTTCAAAAAAAATGAAGAGCTTTCAGGAATTTCCCTTTCAAATAGAGAAAGCGACAGAACTTCTGGCTTACTGCAATGCAGAAAATAAATGCATTTCAGAAATAGTGATGGAAAATGAAAAATCCTTACGCTCTCCAGAAGAAATTCACCAGGGGCTAAAAGAAATTTGGGATGTTATGCTAGAGTCTATGTACATAGGTTGTCATACAGAAGGTAGACTTCCTGGAGGGCTCAATGTGCATCGCCGTGCTTTCGACATGAACAAACGTTTATTAGGCGAAGCAACTTATAATTCTCCGCAAGAATGGCTGGAAACCATTAGAAATACTGAGGTGAAATTTAGACAGATCCTTAAATGGGTGAGTTGTTTTGCTATAAGCGTGAATGAGGTAAATGCTTCTTTAGGAAGAGTAGTAACCGCTCCAACCAATGGTAGTGCAGGAACTGTTCCCGCAGTGCTCATGTATTATATGGTAATAGAGAATCATAAGGCTACTTTCGAGGATGTAAAGAGATTTATGCTGGTAGCAGGAGAAATAGGAAGTTTATTTAAAAAGGGAGCTACCATCTCTGCGGCCATGGGTGGCTGCCAAGCAGAAATTGGGGTATCATCGGCTATGGCAGCCGGTGCCTTGACAGAAGCTATGGGTGGAACTCCAGCGCAAGTTTTAATGGCAAGTGAAATTGCTATGGAACACCATCTAGGTTTAACTTGTGATCCTATTGGAGGTTTAGTGCAAATTCCTTGTATAGAACGTAACGCCATGGGAGCTATTAAAGCTATTAATGCAGCAGAAATTGCAATGGATAGCGATGCTTCAAAAGCAAAAGTACCTTTAGATAAGGTGATAGAAACCATGTGGGATACGGCAAAAGACATGAATTCTAAATATAAAGAAACTTCAGAAGGTGGACTGGCAGTAAGAGTGAATTTGAGTGACTGTTAATTTTAAAAGGAACTCTTGGTAAATTATCCTAACTTTAATTTCTATTAGCACTACCATATTGTTTAAAGCAAGCCATATTACATTATTTAAAATCAAAAATCTGTTCCGAAATTATGGCTGGATGCTAGGTTCTTACTTTGCATTTTTTGCCTTACTGGGAATACTTCAAGCAGTTTTTCCGAATTTAGATTTTATAAAATATCAGCAATCAGACCTTAATGCCTTAATGTCTGAAAATCCATGGAAATTTGTTTTATTGGCAGTTGTTATAGCTCCTGTTTTGGAGGAGGGAATGTTCAGGACCCTTATTAAACCCTCGCCTAATGAATTTATTTTTTTTCTTTGCAGCTGGATCCTTGTGGGGGCCGCAATTATTATTCCAGTAGATGTTCATTGGACATTAAAATTTGGTTTTCTACTACTCTTTATCACTTTGATCTATTTTTTTCTGAAAGAATTAATTCCAAGAGCATTTCAGTATAAAGCATGTAGTTTTTTAAACAGGAATTATATATCCATCTGGATGATCACTGCAGTTATTTTTGGCTTGGTTCATATCTCCAATTATGTAGATGGTTTTCGTTTAGATTTTCTATTATTCTTAATGATAGTTCCAAGAATTATAGCCGGTTTTTACTTTGGAAAAGTAAAAATTGAAAATAGAAGTATGATTTGGCCTATTGCGATGCATGCCATGAACAATGCAACTGTATTAGTGTTTCTAATTCCTAGAATGATTTAAATTCCAATTTTTATTCTGAAATACAGCCTTTCTTAGTTCGCGTGTCTATAACATAAACAATCTTCCAAGCATCTTTTTTCTTGAATAACTGAAAAGTATTCACCCCACAATGACTTAGCTCCCCATTTACATAAAATGAGTAGGGAGTAGAAACATTTGCCATTGGCCCATCTACCTGAACTTTATAGGAATGTATCTTTTCCTGAAATTCTGTATTTTTTGGAATGGCATAGATCGCTTTCAAAAAGTTAGAATAATCTGTGGTAACCAAATCTGAATCTGCTCCCTCTTTAACACTTATAGAATGCATTTGTACCATTGGGTCTGCCATTGCCCTAAGTGCCGTGGTGTCTTGCTTATGAAAAGCAATAAAAAAATCTTCTATTAAGGTCTTTGCTGAAACCTCATCTATGGTTTCTTGTGCAGTGCCTATAAAACCAATAAAAAAAATAAGAACACTTAAATATTTCTTCATGATTCTAAGTTTTGAATGTGGAACTCTAATTTACTACTTTTACTCATCTAAAAAAAAGCTAATGTCAGTTGCCAAGAAACAATACAAAAGGATTACAGTTAAATCGTTGGTGGAAATGAAAGCCAATGGAGAAAAGATCGCTATGCTAACTGCATACGATTATACCATGGCTCAAATTGTAGATGGCGCGGGCATAGACGTGATCCTTGTAGGAGACTCTGCCAGTAATGTTATGGCGGGGCACGAAACAACCCTTCCTATTACCTTGGATCAAATGATCTATCATGCAGCTAGTGTGGTGAGAGGTATAGAACGTTCATTAGTAGTTGTAGACCTTCCTTTTGGAAGTTACCAGAGTGATCCAAAGGAAGCACTTAGGTCTGCTATTAGAATTATGAAAGAAAGCGGTGGACACGCAGTGAAGATGGAAGGTGGAAAAGAAATTAAAGAATCGATCAAAAGGATTCTGAATGCTGGAATTCCCGTCATGGGACATTTAGGACTTACGCCACAATCCATCTATAAATTCGGAACATACACAGTACGTGCAAAGGAAGATCAAGAAGCTATAAAATTAAAAGAAGATGCTCTTTTATTAGAAAGATTGGGCTGTTTTGCGATGGTATTGGAAAAAGTGCCGGCAAAACTTGCTAAAGAAGTGGCAGAAAGCGTGAGCATTCCAGTTATTGGTATTGGTGCAGGAAATGGCGTAGATGGACAAGTTTTGGTGACTCATGATATGTTGGGAATGAATCATGAATTTAATCCGAGATTCTTAAGACGCTATGCAGATCTTCATGGAGAAATGACAAAAGCTTTTGAAGGTTATAAAAATGATGTGAAAAGTAAAAGTTTTCCAACAGATGAGGAGCAATATTAAATCCTATTTCTGGCTGATATTTATTTACGATGTTGAATCAATCTAGTTTAACAGCCATCAAAAACAGATAAAACTATTTCTACCCAATCCGGTATCCGGCTAGTAGTAAATCCTAATACCCAGAATTTGAATTCAGAAAAAATTCTTTCCAATAAGCATAACTTACAGGTCTTATATGAAGATAATCATATAATTGTGATCAATAAAAGGCCAGGAGATATTGTGCAAGGAGATAAGACAGGAGACACTCCTCTAAGCGAGCATGTAAAAGAATACATAAAGGACAAATACGATAAACCGGGAAAGGTGTATTTGGGGGTTGTACATCGCTTAGACAGACCCACCAGTGGCATTGTGATCTTTGCCAGAACTTCTAAAGCGCTGCCTAGATTAAATCAATTATTTAAGGATCGGGATGCACAGAAAACCTATTGGGCACTTGTGAAAAATATGCCTCCTAAGGAAGAAGATACTCTTATACATTACTTAAAAAGAAATCCCAAACAGAATAAATCTTACGCTCATATTAAAGAAGTGCCAGAGAGTAAAAAAGCCATCTTAGATTATAAAATCATCCAGAAGTTGGATAATTATTTTCTTTTAGAAATCGCATTGCATACAGGAAGACACCATCAAATAAGAAGTCAATTATCTGTTATAGGATCTCCAATTAAAGGAGATCTTAAGTATGGATTCGACAGGAGTAATAAAGACGCTAGTATATCCTTGCATGCCCGTAAATTATCTTTTAAACATCCAGTGAAAGATCTGGAGTTAAACTTAGTGGCCCCAGTACCAAACGATCCGATTTGGAACGCGATAAATATTTTATAAATAGCTTAACATTATAAATATTACTTTTAAATAAAAACCATGAAATGGAAAGGTAGGAGACAAAGCTCAAATGTAGAGGACAGAAGAGGATCATCTACCGGTGGAAAAGTAGCTGTTGGCGGTGGAATTATAGGGCTCATTTTTTTAGCAATTCAGCTCTTTTCTGGTGGAGATATTTCTGAAACTCTTCAGCAACTAGAAAATCAAGTTCCAGCAACAACTGAATCTAGAGAATTAACTGCTGACGAAATTGAATTAGGTGAATTTACTGAAACTGTTCTTGCAGATACCGAAGATATTTGGAATAAGATATTTTCAGAAAATAACATGAATTATCAGGAACCAGGATTGGTTCTCTTTACAGATGGTGTAAGGACAGCTTGCGGCGGAGCTTCTGCCGCATCAGGACCTTTTTATTGCCCGGCAGATCAAAAAGTATACATGGATCTTTCCTTTTTCGAAGAGTTGAGAACTCGATTTGGAGCACAAGGTGGTGACTTTGCCATTGCTTATGTTATTGCCCATGAAGTTGGGCATCATGTTCAAACCATACTCGGAACTTCCGGGAAGGTAAGACAGCTTCAACAAGAACAGAATCAGACGGCTGCAAATCAACTATCTGTAGCTTTAGAATTACAAGCCGATTTCTATGCTGGCGTATGGGCCTATCATAATAAAGAGTATTTGGAAGAAGGGGATATTCAGGAAGCTATGAGCGCTGCGAGTGCTGTAGGAGACGACGCTATCCAGAAGCGTACTTCCGGGAGAGTGGTTCCAGATGCTTTTACACATGGAACTTCTAAACAACGAATAGAGTGGTTTATGAGAGGTTATAATTCTGGAGATATTAGACAGGGTGACACTTTTAATGGACGACTTAATTAATCGCAATATACTTAATCGATCCCTTCAACTACTGCATTTTTCCGAAGGGATCTGATACTTTCTATTATAACTGCGCTTATAATAAGCACACCTCCTATGATCGTTTTTAAGCTAGGATATTCAGAAAGAAATAGTATCCCTAAAATTATAGCGTATAAAGGCTGAGCACTACTCATAATGCTGGCCGCGGTAGTTGAAAAATTCCTTAGACTCAGCAAGAAAAGTGTATGGCCTATGCAGGTAGTAACAATTGCTAGCGTTAAAAGAGGCGCCCATTGTAATATTACCTCATTAAAATCACTGAAAAACAGCACTGGTGAAAGAACCACCGCCACCACTACTATTTGGTACATCATTAAAACAGAACCATTATACTTCTCAATTTCCTGCTTCATTAAAATATTTCGGAGCGCGTAGAATATTCCAGATAATATTCCCAGCAAAACCGCAATAGTATAATTATTTTGAAAACTGATTTCCGGTACCAAAAAATAGACTCCGAATAATACCAATACCCCTAATGCTAAATGAACCTTACTGAATTTGGTTTTTAAAATTAATGGTTCTAAAAATACGGTAACTACAGGATACGTAAAAAGTGAAAGGATTCCTATTGCCACATTAGAATATTGAAGAGCAAAGAAATAAGCCACCCAATGTCCTGCCATTAGTAATCCAGACAATAAAATTTTTAAAACATCTCTTTTATTAGAAATTCGAAGATCTAATTTTTTAAATCTACAGAATAGATAAAATAGTATTGCCGCTAATAATGTTCTGTAAAATATAGTTATAAAAGGGTTTAACGTTATATATCTTCCCAATACTCCCGAGGTGCTAATAAAAAGCACGGCGAGATTAAGTTCCAGTATTTTCGAATATTGTGAGTTCTTTTCAGCCAAGTTTTGAAATATGGAGCAAAATGCAATTTTTAAAGGAACTTTCTTTACTTGTAGAGATTAATCTTGTATTGGTATTTTTTCTCACTAATTTCCTGAAGTTATTTTTTCAATCCTTTTTTGTAGAATATATGTAGAAATTCCCGAGATTCAGGAGCGACGATTTTTTTAATCGTTGTTCCGCGTGAATTTCTGCATGGTTTTTGGCTTTTTTTGCCAAAAAATTCCTCAAAAAGGCGTCTTTCCTGCCCGAAATGTTCAGGCGGGTTCTTTGCTTCGTTTCTGATTGCTTCCGACGAACGAAGCGAGAGGAAAGCATAGCAAAATAAATGAAGGGCCAGATAATAAGAGACAATGGGTTTAAGATTTTAGACTAAAAACAATGGACTTGTTTTACTTAGGCAAGGAGAACAATTTCCCATTAATAATGCTTGTAAACCACTTTCCTAAAATTTAGAAAAACTCTCGATGATAGTGATTTTTCTATTTCCTTAATTTATACAAATACATATATAAAACCCATTGAATGAATTTTTCTTTTGAGTTATAATGCTTTCTTAATTTTGGGTAAGTTGATTGAAAAATTTGCAAGTAATACCTATATTACCTCAATAGATGTTCCTTTAAGATATTCTACCTAATTAATTTATTATGAATCACAATATAAGTAGTGTGTTAATTTCCCAAAGATCCTTCTTCAAAGAAGGAAAGCTCCTTGATGTAGGGTTCAGGATCGAAAAATTAAAATTGCTTAAATCGGTTATTGAAGAGCACGAATCTGAAATATGCGAGGCACTGTTTCAGGATTTCAAAAAACCTGAATTTGAAAGTGTTTTAAGCGAAACTGCTTTTGTTATAAGTGAGCTTGACTATATAATTAAAAAGTTGAAAGGCTGGTCTAAACCCAAAAAGGTTTCCAGTTCTTTAATAAATTTCCCTTCTTCAGATTATATCTATTCTGAACCTTACGGAGCCTGTTTGATCATTGCCCCTTGGAACTATCCTTTTCAATTAGCCATCTCACCCTTAATGGGAGCAATTGCTGCAGGAAACACGGTAGTTTTAAAGCCCAGTGAATTAGCACCAAACACCTCTCAAATATTAGCAGATATTTTGGCAAAGGTTTTTCCAACCGAAATCGTAGCTGTAGTACAAGGAGGAGTGCCGGTTTCTGAAGCATTATTGGAAGAAAAATGGGACTATGTTTTCTTTACTGGAAGTGTTCCTGTTGGGAAAATAGTTGCAAAAGCGATCGCACCTCACCTCACTCCTTCTACCTTAGAATTAGGTGGAAAAAATCCTTGCATCATCCATAAATCGGCTAAAGTACAACTTGCAGCAAAGCGAATTGTTTGGGGTAAATTTTTAAACGGAGGCCAAACCTGCATTGCGCCAGATTATATTCTGATCGATTCTTCTATAAAAAAGGATTTTATAGATGCAGTTCAAAAGGAGATCACAGCAGCTTACGGAATCAATCCTAAGGAATCTCCAGATTATGCGCGGATAATCAATGAAAAGAATTTTGACCGATTAGCAGAAATGCTGGAGGGTGAAAACTGTCAAATTGGTGGTGAAACAAATAGAGAAAAATTATATATCGCTCCAACTTTAATAGATGAACCTAAATTGACTAGCAAGGTGATGGAGGATGAGATATTTGGTCCTATCCTTCCGGTTTTAAGTTTTTCTTCCGAAGAAAATATGGCTGATATTATTGCTAACTATTCCAAGCCTCTTGCCTTATATGTGTTTTCTGAAGACAAGAGCTTTTCAGAAAAAATATTAAAGTCCTACAGTTTTGGTGGTGGAGCAATAAATGATGTGGTAATTCAGATAGTTAATAAAAATCTGCCATTTGGAGGCGTTGGAACTAGTGGGAATGGAGCTTATCATGGCAAACATTCTTTCGATACATTTTCCCATAAAAAAAGTATTTCAAAAAGGGGAACATGGTTAGATGTTCCCCTTAGATATGCACCTTACGGTGATAAAGTAAGTTTAATAGGTAAACTTATGAAGAAATTTTAATAAACGAACTTTTAAAGAAAGAATTCAATTTCTTTAAATAGTGCGAGGACGCAAGGAAGTTTTTTCTTTTAAAATATCTGCGACGGGTCTGTTCTCAATTTTGCTCTCCAGCCACGATAGGATATCTAGATATAAAAAGGCCCTTCTTTCGTAGGGATGGTTTTCGAATTGTTTTAAAGTAGTATGAAGATTCCTAAATTCCTCTTTAATATTTAATGGAGAAACATCTGGCAATCTTCTTAAGAATTTAATCATCTCTTTCTGCACTTCATGCATATCATTCATTCGAATTAAAAACTTATACGTAGAACGTATTAATCTTTCCAAATGATAGTCCAATCCGGCTTCATAATGGGCTACAAGGTTCAATATTCTTGAAAAACACATTAAATCTTCCCGCATTTCGAGAGCCGTGTTATTTATAATTTTCTTCAAAAATTCAATACATTTTTTATTTTCACCATTCCCAAAGTGCAGGCTAGCTATTTTATAATAAAAAACCATAATATGATGGCCATCTAACCTATCCTCATATTTCTTTATTTTTTTCTGGATTTTATCTATCAATAATTCCCCTCCTCCAAAATCACCCGTCATAAACCTTAAATTCAATTTATTTGAATAGATATATAAAAAGGAAAGAGCAGCAATATTATCATCATCTGGAATCTTAGGGTCTTTAATTGTAGCTTCTAGATCTAGAAGTACTTTTTCAAAAATTTCTACATGGTTCAGATAAAATAATGATTCTAATAAATAATGATTCCCTTTTAAATAGGATACCGGATGCAAGGATACCATATGTGGATTTTCATTAAATAAATCTATCCATTTTAAGGAGTAACGATAACTAGATAAAAAATTCTGAGTTAGAAAACTATACCACAAAAATGCCTTGTAAAGCAAAAGTTTTTCTCGAAAACCCATCTCATTAAAACTGTATTCAGGGAGATTTTCCTGAAAAATCTCCCTGATACCGGTTGTTTCTTCTTCGGTACGAGCATAGCCCATTTTTAATAAAATACCATATAATTGTAGGGATAGATTGGACAACCTACTTGCCAAAACATTCAGCCTACTAAGTTGCTCGGTTTGTTTTATTAAACTCTCAGCTCGGTTTTGAATACTACGGGTAATATATTGAGACTCAATTATTTTTTCCCATTCCAGGATTTCATAGGCTACATTTTTTTCTTCGTTGTATAAAGCAACCACCTTTACTTTATCAAGCAATTTTAAACTCTGATTATATAAGCCTTTTCTATATAAAATAAGTGCAAAATCCAGTTGTTCTCTAATTTGCACCGGGATACTCTGATGTGCAGGATTCAGTCGAAGACTTACAAGGATTTGTTTATAAAGGTGAGCTTTAACATTGGATAATTGCAACTTACTAATGTTGGTATGCTCAAGGATTAACTTCTCGTTATATTGAGATTGCTTCGCCATAACCTTAAATAATTTAAGGAATTTACTATCTGTATTTACGCCTATTCTTCCCACATATAATGAAAATTGCCTTTTTTCAGAAGAGGAAAGAGACTTTATAAGGGTAAAAAGATTGTCGGTTAAGTCATTGGTCATTGTAACGATTATGTTTTCAACGTATTGATTATCAGCATAATTAACTTCCTTATTTTAAATCAATTGTCGTAATTACTCGGTGTTTTAATCTATCAAGTGAAGATGTATCTGCTACTTTAGTTAAAGATAAAGCAAAATAAATCTGATATGAGTACGGAAAAGGTAGAAATTTTTGACACAACATTACGAGATGGAGAACAAGTGCCTGGTTGTAAATTAAATACAGTTCAAAAATTAAAAATTGCCGCACGACTCGATGAACTTGGAGTGGATGTGATTGAAGCTGGTTTTCCAGTTTCCAGTCCGGGGGATTTTAAATCGGTTTCTGAAATATCAAAAATAATTAAAAATGCCGTTGTGTGTGGACTTACACGCGCAGTTAAAAATGATATCGAAGTTGCTGCTGAAGCATTAAAATATGCTAAATATCCTAGAATTCATACTGGGATTGGGACTTCAGATTCTCATATAAAATACAAGTTCAATTCCACACGAGAGGAGATCATTGAAAGAGCAATTATGGCTGTTTCTTATGCCAAAACTTTTGTAGAGGATGTCGAATTCTATGCTGAAGATGCCGGGAGAACAGATAATGAATTTCTTGCAAAAGTTTGTACGGCTGCAGTTAAGGCTGGAGCTACAGTTTTAAATATTCCGGATACTACAGGATACTGTCTTCCTGAAGAGTATGGTCAGAAAATTAAATATTTAAAAGAAAATGTAACAGGGATTCATAAGGTAAGACTTTCCTGTCACTGCCATAACGACCTGGGAATGGCTACTGCCAATGCAATTGCAGGTGTGGCTAACGGTGCCAGACAAATTGAATGTACCATTAACGGGATTGGAGAGCGTGCAGGAAACACAGCCTTAGAGGAGGTGGTGATGATCTTAAGACAACATCCTAGTTTAAATCTAAATACCAATATTAATTCAAAATTACTGTATGGTACCAGTAAAATGGTTTCTCAAGAAATGGGAATGCTAGTCCAACCAAACAAAGCTATTGTAGGAGCAAATGCATTTGCCCACAGTTCTGGGATTCACCAGGACGGGATGATAAAAAATAAAGCAACCTATGAAATTATAGATCCTGCAGATGTAGGTGTAACAGAATCGGCTATTATACTTACCGCAAGAAGCGGAAGAGCCGCTTTGGCTTATAGAGCAAAGAAAATGGGTTATGAATTAACTAAACTTCAATTAGACACGGTCTACATTGAGTTTTTAAACTTTGCTGACCATAGAAAAGAAGTCGAGGATAATGACATTCATGTTATTATGGATTTGTCCAGAAAAAGAAACAGAGCTATTGCCTAATGAAAAAAACACTTTTTGATAAAATCTGGGATGCGCACGTGGTAGAATCCATACCTGCAGGTCCGGATATTTTATATATAGACAAACATCTTATTCATGAGGTAACTAGTCCTCAGGCATTTAACGAATTAAAAGAAAGGGGTATCTCTATTTTAAGGCCTAAGCAAATTGTTGCCACAGCCGATCATAATACTCCAACAGAAAATCAGCATTTACCAATAAAGGATCTTCTGTCGAGAAATCAACTCAAACAACTTACTAAGAACTGTGAAGATAACAACATAACGCTTTATGGCTTAGGTCATCCTTATAATGGGATAGTTCATGTAATGGCACCAGAATTGGGAATAACCCAGCCTGGAATGACCCTTGTTTGTGGAGATAGCCACACCTCTACTCATGGAGCATTTGGTACCATTGCCTTTGGTATTGGGACAAGCCAAGTAGCGCAAGTATTTGCTAGTCAGTGTCTATTAGTGGATAAGCCAAAGAAGCTCAGGGTTAATGTTAATGGAGAATTAAGGTACGGAGTGCTTCCAAAAGATGTGATATTATACATTATCAGCCAATTAGGAACTAACTCAGGAACTGGATATTTCTGTGAGTATGCAGGAAATGTTTTTGAGGATATGTCTATGGAGGGCAGGATGACAGTATGTAATATGAGTATTGAAATGGGAGCCCGAGGTGGACTAATAGCTCCAGATGAAACTACCTTCGATTATTTAGAAGGAAAGGAATTCGCTCCTAAAGGAGAAGATTTTGAGATGATGAAAGTATATTGGAAAACCCTTAAAACCGAGGAAGGAGCTAAGTTTGATCAGGAATATTCTTTTGATGCATCCGATATAGAACCAATGATCACTTATGGTACAAATCCCGGAATGGGGATTAAACTAAGTGATCCAATCCCTAAGAACACAGGGAAAAGCGATGAAAAAGCATTGGAATATATGGGTTTTAAAGAAGGAGAATCATTAATTGACAAACCTATTAATTATATTTTTATTGGTAGTTGCACCAATTCCAGAATTGAAGATTTCCGCACTGCAGCAAGTTATATTAAAGGAAAACAAAAAGCGGCTAATGTAAACGCTCTTATAGTTCCCGGTTCAAGGCAAGTAGCAGAACAGATAAAGGCAGAAGGTTTACAACTTATTTTTGAAGAAGCTGGTTTTTCCTTACGCCAACCAGGATGTTCTGCATGCCTCGCAATGAATGACGATAAGATCCCAGCTGGGGAATATTGTGTTTCCACAAGTAACCGGAATTTTGAAGGCAGACAGGGCCAAGGTTCCAGAACGCTATTAGCTAGTCCACTTACCGCTGCTGCTACAGCAATTGCAGGGAAAATTACAAACTTTACTCAAAATTTAAACTAGATGGAAAAATTTATAAGTCTTACAGACACTGCGGTTCCACTAGAGATTGAAAATATAGATACTGACCAAATTATACCTGCCAGATTTTTAAAGGCTACAGATAAAGAAGGCTTTGGTGAGAATCTATTTCAAGATTGGAGGTTCGACGAAGCCGGGAATCCTAATTCAGAATTTAATTTGAATAATAAAAAATATAAGGGTTCCATTTTGGTTGCTGGAAATAATTTTGGTTGTGGTTCCAGTAGGGAGCATGCGGCTTGGGCATTGAAAGCTTATGGTTTTAAGGTAATTATTTCCAGTTATTTTGCAGATATTTTTAAAGGAAATTCGTTGAATAATGGCTTGCTCCCTTTACAGGTAAGCCCAGGATTTCTTAAAAAGATATTTACAGCTATCAACATAGATCCTTCAGAAAAACTTCATGTAGATCTGGAAAATCAGCTCATAAAGATTACAAGTACAGGAGTATCAGAAAAATTTGAAATAGATCCTTATAAGAAGAATTGCATGATAAATGGCTATGATGACATTGACTTTTTAGTGAGCCGAAAAGAAGCCATTCAAAAATTTGAAGAAAAAACATTCCAGTTCTAAAAGTCTTAACGGGAGACAATTTAAACTAAATTGATTATCCTTTTATATTTTTAGAGTGAGTAGTTTTCAACTAATATATACTAGATAATTTACCTCATTCTGTTTCAATTGTCATTCTGAAAATAGCGTAGCGGATTGAAGAATCTCAAAGAAGAAGGATTAAAGTTTAAAAGAGATCCCTCCTTATGTCGGGATGACAAATAGAAATGTTGTTTCGTACCTAAGGTTATAAGAATAGGCTAATGTGATCATTTCAAAGAGAATAATTGGTCATCGTACCTATAACGATGTACGAGGATTAAAAAATAAATAAGAAAAGAAAAAGTATTTCCAGAAAAAAAATCAATTAAGATGAAACTAAAAATAGCAGTATTGCCCGGAGACGGGATAGGTCCAGAAATAACAGAACAAGCAGTTAAAATATTAAAGTCTATAGCGGACAGATTTGATCATGATTTTCACTTTGAAAAAGCCTCAGTGGGAGCAACAGCTATAGATCAATTTAACAATCCATTACCAGAAGCTACCTTAGATCTTTGCAAGGAATCTGATGCTGTATTATTTGGGGCCATTGGGCATCCAAAATATGACAATGATCCCAGCGCCAAAATAAGGCCAGAACAAGGTTTACTTAGGTTGAGAAAAGAATTGGGATTATTTGCAAATATCCGACCGGTAACCACTTATTCAAAATTAATAGACTTGTCCCCTTTACGCCGCGAGCGGATCGAAGGGGTAGATATGGTGATCTATCGGGAGTTAACCGGTGGCATTTATTTTGGCGAGAAAAGTTTAAATGAAGAAGGTACCAGTGCCACAGATGTTTGCAGCTACTCTGTTATGGAAATTGAAAAAATTGCTCACCTGGCATTTAAAGCAGCTCAAAAACGCCGTAAAAAAATAACCTTAGTAGATAAAGCCAATGTATTGGAAACTTCCAGGCTTTGGAGGAAAACGGTAACTGCAATTGCCAAACAATACCCAGATATTCAACTTGATTTCCTGTTTGTAGACAATGCAGCCATGCAAATGATCTTAAATCCCAAACAATTTGATGTAATCCTTACCGAGAATTTATTCGGTGATATTCTATCTGACGAAGCCAGTGTGATTTCAGGAAGTATCGGACTGTTAGCGTCGGCATCGGTTGGCAAGAAAAATGCCTTATTCGAACCTATTCATGGGTCTTACCCTGATGCAACCGGCAAGGGAATAGCAAATCCATTGGCAGCCATTCTCTCGGCAGCTATGTTACTGGATCATTTCCACCTAACCGAAGAAGCTAAAGCTATTAAAGATGCGGTAAAAATTAGTATTAATCTGAATATTTGTACCCAAGATATCAATAATGAATATCACTACTCTACTGAAAAGGTAGGAGATTTTTTAGATGGTCTTATAAGCGAGGTAGATAATTATAATATCAATAACGAAAATCTAAATCTAGGTCAGATGACCATTATCTAATAATTTGTTTTAGTTTGAAAATGTATATCCGATTTAATTCCAGAAATGTAGTAAATCGTCTCGTCACCCTGTCCCGAACCATCGGGAGTTTCAGGGTCTCCTCCAGAATCACTGGGATGCTGAAACAAGTTCAGCATGACGAAAAATCTAAATCTAGGCCAAATGACCATTATTTAATAATTTGCTTTTAGTTTGAATGAAGAAACCTCCTTTGACTTGGTTAGTCTTTGGAGGTTTTAACTTTTTTAGAATTATTATAAATCCTTCTTTTTTGCAATTTGATCCAGTGCTAAATTATCTTTACTTCCAAGATGCGTATGTTTTTTAATATGTGCAGGAATATAAGTTCCATTTTCGACCTTCCCTCCTATATCATTATATGCTTCCCGAAAAGACTTTCCCTCTATCACCAGATCATTAATACTATCTACCGTAAACAGATATTTATACTTCTCGTCATGCATATTTATATCCTTTACTTTGATAAGTGCAATGGAGTGAATAAATACATCTAAAATTTCCTTGATATTTTCTACCGCATAAATACTATTCTCCTTTATTAACTGAAAATCTCTATGATAACCACTAGGTAAGTTATTGGTAATTAAGATCATTTCATTAGCAATAGCCTGAAGTTTGTTACATTTCCCTCTTATCAATTCGAAAACATCTGGATTCTTTTTGTGAGGCATAATACTGGATCCTGTGGTGAGTTCATCTGGAAAAGTGATAAAATCAAAATTCTGACTCATATATAAACAGATATCCATAGAAAATCTTGAAAGCGTATTTGCAAGGGAAGCTATATTGGAAGTTACTGTTCTCTCACATTTCCCGCGGCTCATTTGCGCTGCGACCACATTATATTTTAATGTTTTAAAACCTAATTCCTTAGTGGTGAATTCTCGATCTATCGGAAATGAAGAACCATAGCCAGCAGCAGATCCCAACGGATTCTGATCTACGATCTTTAATCCTGCTTGCAACAAATACAAATCATCTATTAATATTTCTGCATAGGCTGAAAACCATAATCCAAAGGATGATGGCATTGCCACTTGTAGATGAGTATAACCCGGAAGTAATTTATTCTGATGCTCCTTAGCAAGCCCTAAAAGAACATCAATAAGACTTTCTGTTTTCGAATAGATCTCTAATAAATTCGCTTTAAAATAAAGCTGCATTGCCACTAATACCTGATCGTTCCTGGAGCGTGCGGTGTGAATCTTCTTACCTGTATCTCCTAGAGTTTTTGTGAGCTCAAATTCTATTTTAGAATGTACATCTTCAAAATCCTCTTCAATCACAAAACTGCCATCTGTTACCTGAGCTTGAAGTTTGTTGAGTTCTAATAGAATTGACTCCACCTCATCTGAGGTTAAAATTTCAATTTTTCCAAGCATTTTAGCATGTACTTTCGAGGCTGTAATATCATATTCAGCTAAAAAAAGATCCAATTCCCGGTCGTTACCAACAGTAAATTTTTCAATCTTCTTATCTATAGAAATGCCTTTATCCCAAAGTTTCATAATTTTCAAATTTTAACCCTCACTGAGGGTTTTAATTAATATTGGCATACTTCAATTGTTAAAAGTATTTTCCAATTTATACCTAGTCGTTTTGTTCCAAGGTGCTTTATTTCTTTAATGCTTTTTCAAGCAAACTAATATACATTTCAATCCCTTCCTCTATCTCGTTCACGTAAATAAATTCATCTGTAGAATGTGATCTGGTAGAATCACCAGGCCCTAGCTTTAAAGAAGGACAAGATAACATTGCCTGATCAGACAGGGTTGGTGATCCGTAAGATGACATTCCCAATCCAGCTCCAGAAACCACCAATGGATGTTCCATGGAAATCGAAGAAGAATTCAATCTAAGAGAACGAGGAGTAATTTCATCTACAGGAGCATTTTTTTCTAAAATTTCAGCAACCTCTGCATTGCTATATCGGTCGTTTACTCGTACATCTATCACAAGATCTACAGATGCCGGAACTACATTATGTTGGCTTCCCGCATTTATTTGAGTAACAGTAAGTTTTACTTCTCCCAATGCTTCAGATACTTTTTCGAATTTGAAATTCTTAAACCAATCCAGTACAGAGATACATTTATAAATAGCACTATCACTATTTGGATGCGCTGCATGAGAGGGCGTTCCTTTTACCTTGGCATCAAAAACAACCAGCCCTTTTTCTGCAATAGCCATTTGCATTAGCGTTGGTTCTCCCACAATAGCAACATCAATTTTTGGGATTAATGGCAATAAACTTGCTATCCCATTTTTGCCATTTATTTCCTCCTCTGCAGTACCTGCAAAAAGCAAATTAAAATCGAGATCTTGTGCTTCAAAGAAATGGGTAAAAGTCGCCAGTAAGGAGACCAAACATCCTCCAGCATCATTGCTGCCTAAGCCATATAATTTTCCGTCTTCAATAATCGCAGCGAAAGGATCACGAGTATAGGCAGAATTAGGTTTAACGGAATCGTGATGAGAATTCAATAACAATGTTGGTTTCTCATGATCAAAATATTTATTCACCGCCCAAACATTATTGACACTGCGCTCAAATGGAATTTCAAATTCCTGAAGCCAATTTTCCAACAATGCTGCAGTCCCCTCTTCTTCAGAAGAAAAGGATTGTGTCTCAATTAGATTCTGTAAAAGTTTAATAGCTTTCTTTTGAAGCTTTGAAATTTCCATTATTTTATGATTTTTGTATGTTTAGCCCCTTTTTTAAGCAAGTTTGGGCCTCCTAAAGAAACTTCAGAAACTGCATGCTCTAAGGCATAAAAACAATTATGCAATTTTGGAATCATCCCTTCACTAATTAACTTCTCCTTCAATAAATTCTGATACGTTTTGGTATCTAATACCTCGATCACCGAATTATCATCGAAAGGATCTTTCAGGACTCCATTTTTTTCAAAACAGAAAAACAATTCAGTTTGATAGTTTTCAGAGAAAGCAATAGCAATTTCCGCAGCTACCGAGTCGGCATTCGTGTTATAAAGCTCTCCTTCATTACTACATGAAATAGCTGAAAATACTGGGATAATATCATTTTCCAAAAGTGATGAAATGAATGTGGTATTGATTACTTCTACATCTCCAACAAATCCAAAATCAATTTCTTTATTAATACGTCTTTTTGAGATGATACTTTTTCCATCGGCACCACAAAGCCCTACAGCATTACTTTTTAGACCTTGTAATTCGGCTACAATTTTCTTATTAATAAGTCCAGCATATACCATTGTGATCACATCCATTGCATCGGCATCTGTTATTCTTCTCCCATCAACCATATTAGTTTTGAAACCTAATTTATCAGACAATTCGGTTGCCATCTTTCCTCCACCGTGAACTAATATTTTAGGGACCTCCAATTGAGAAAAACTATGAAGAAAAGCACTTAGACTCTCCTCATTTTCGATGAGCTTCCCTCCTATTTTAACAATTTTTAAAATTTGTTTTTTCATTCTGATAGTTCTTAGCCCTGCAATAATTTTTTCAATACTGCCTGCGCAGCAAAAGTTCGGTTATTAGCCTGATGGATCACCACAGAATTTTCACTGTCAAGCACGTCATCTGCAATTACTACATTTCTCCTTACTGGTAAACAATGCATCACCTTAGCATTGTTTGTAACTCGTAATTTTTCCTGATTAAAAGTCCAATCTCGATCTGTTTTAAGTGCTTCCCCATAATTTTCATAACTACTCCAGTTCTTCACATAAACAAAATCCGCATTTTTCAATGCTTCCTTTTGATCATGAAATACCCTTGTGTTTTTAGTGATTTCAGGATTCAAATTATAGCCTTCAGGATTCGCTATGCATAGCTCAACATCCATTTTTTGCATGATTTGTACAAAAGAATTGGGTACTGCATGGGGTAATGCTTTAGGATGAGGCGCCCAAGTTAGAACCACCTTAGGACGTTTCACATTCTTAAGTTCTGTAATTGTGAGTGCATCTGTGAGTGCCTGCAAAGGGTGGCCCGTAGCACTTTCCATATTTAAGATAGGCACAGAAGCATATTTTTTAAAACCATTCATCACTAGTTCCGCATTATCTCTTTCTTTATCTTTTAATTCTGGAAATGCACGTACCGCAATGATATCGCAATACTGAGAAAGCACTGCGGCTCCCTCTTTAATATGTTCCGCTTTATTAGAATCCATTACCTGCCCGTCTTCAAACTCCAAAGCCCAGCCGTCGCTATTTATATTCATAACCATGACTTCCATTCCCAGTAATTTAGCAGCTTTCTCTGTGCTAAGTCGGGTTCTTAAACTCGGATTGAAAAACAGCATGCCCAAGGTCTTTCCTTTTCCCACCTCTGGGTTGGAGTTGATCTTCTTAAGTTGTAATGCGTCCTGCAGCAATGCCGGAAGATCTTCTATATCGGATAGATCGATGTAATTCTTCATACTTGTTTAATTTCTTAGTACAGTAATCCTAAATGCAAACGAGATAGGATAATGTAAATTTAAATGTGTAAATCCTCTTTCTTATCTGTTTTAATCTTTAACTAGCAACATTCTGGTTTTTCGTCAACCTGTGTTTGTACCAAACATAAGCTCAGTTTAACAGAACAGAAAAATGTCACCCTGAGCCTGTCGAAGGGTCTCAATGGAGCAGAATCTCTTCTAGAAAAGATCCCTCCTCACGTCGGGATGACAACGCAATTTCATGATGTTCCGAACCAATGAGAGTTCAACTTCCCAATTATCGGGAGAAGACCCTTCGACTTTAGTTTACCCTGAGCGATAGTCGAAGGGCTCATGGAGACAATACAACGAACCAATAAAACTGTTAAGCTTTCGGCATAAAACCAGATTCAGCTATTTTTAATCAATAGTTTTTCAGTTCAATTTTCAGCGCTTCAAACAACATTTCAAAATGTTGTTGCTCGACATTTAATGGCGGTAAAATTCGAAGCAACTTTTTGTTAGATGCAGCTCCTGTAAAAATATGATGGTTAAACAGCAGCGATTTTCTCAATGCTGCGATCTCAAAATCAAATTTTAAGCCCAGCATTAAACCTCTTCCTTTCAATCTTTTTATCTGAGGGATCTTTGCCACTTCTTGCTGAACAAATTCATATATTTTTTTCGCATTATCCATGAGTTGCTCTTCTTCAATAACATCTAAAACTGCAATTCCTGCAGCACAGGCCAAATGATTTCCTCCAAAAGTGGTTCCTAACATTCCATGTTTTGCAGGAATAGAATTATCTATCAAAATCCCACCAATAGGAAAGCCATTTCCCATGCCTTTTGCTATGGAAATGATACCCGGACGAAGCTTATGTTTTTGATAGGCGAAAAAATCACCTGTCCTACCATATCCCGCTTGAACCTCATCTGCAATTAGCACAACATTATATTGATCACATAATGATGCTGTTTTCTGATAAAACCCGGTGCTTGCTTCATCCAATCCTCCAACTCCCTGAATAAATTCTATAATCACTGCAGCAGTTTCTCCTTTTTTCAATTCCTCTTCCAGCCCTGAAATATCTTCGAAGGCAAGTTTACAAACGCTATGTGAATTATTTATAGGTGCTTTGATGCCTTCATTATCTGTTACTGCAACCGCTGCCGAAGTCCTTCCGTGAAAAGCATTTTCAAAATAGATTATATTGCCTTTCCCAGTATGGAAGGATGCAAGTTTTAAGGCGTTTTCGTTAGCTTCTGCTCCCGAATTGCACAAAAACAAACTATAATCTGTGATTTTTGCCGCTTTTTCTAACTTTCTAGCTAATTCTTCTTGTAAAGGATTTTTTATTGAATTTGAGTAAAACCCCAATTGCTTTAATTGTGCCCCAAGCTTTTCTAAATAATGTGGATGAGAATGACCTATAGAGATCACAGCATGCCCACCATATAGATCCAAATACTTTGTACCTTTTTCGTCATATACAAAACAGCCTTTCCCTTTAACCGGAGTAATATTATATAAGGGATAAACGTCAAATAACTCCATATTTAAAGTTTTGTGATTGAATTAATTTTTTTAAATGAAGCTTGAATCCCTTTGATGAGCGATGAACTTAAGCCTCCGTGCTCCATTTCATTCAATCCTTCAATAGTGCAGCCTCGAGGCGTAGTCACCTTGTCTATTTCTTCTTCCGGATGATTCCCAGATTCTATCAAGAGACTGGCAGCTCCTAAACAGGTTTGCATAGAAAGCTCTTGTGCTTCCTTAGCATCAAAACCGAGTTGTACGGCGCCTTGGGTGTTAGCTCTTATTAAACGCATCCAAAATGCAATTCCACTAGCGCAAATCACTGTTGCAGCCTGCATCTTTGATTCCGGAATAATTACACTGGTTCCTAGTCTATTAAATATAGCTTCGGCAATTTCAATTCGTTTCTCCCCATTTACATTACTGCAAAGGCAAGTCATCGATTTTCCTACTGCGATCGCAGTATTAGGCATGGCCCGGATTATGTATTGATCTTCTCCTACAATTTCTTCGATCCTTGGGATATTTATGCCTGTAACTGTTGATATCAAGATGTGCTTCTCTGTTAATGATCCCTTTATTTCATGGAGAATGGCTTCCAGCTGAAGTGGCTGTACTGCAAAAATGACCACATCTGAATTTTGAACTGCTACCTTATTATCTGAGGTCAATTTCACTCCTGAATACTCTTCAAGATCCTTGATACTTTCAAGCTTTCTTTTAGAAAGATACAGCGTGGTAATTGCATTTTTTACAATTAGACCTTTTGCTATAGATTTTCCCAGATTACCCGTCCCTATAATTGCTACTTTCATACTTTATTGGTTTTATCACAATTCATTGTGTGGTAGTTTAAATTCTAGAAATAACTGGCTTTTAACTGAAGTCCTTGATCTTCCGGAAATCCAAACATTAGATTCATATTCTGCACTGCCTGACCGGAAGCTCCTTTCAATAAATTATCTATAACACTTGTAATTAATAATTTACTCTTATATTTCTGAAGTTTCATCAAGCACTTATTGGTGTTTACCACTTGTTTCAGGTGAACCTCTTCCTCTATCACAAATGTGAATGCCGCATCTTTATAATAGGTATCATACAAAGCTTTTGCATCTTCTAAATTTCCATCAAAATTGGTGTAGGTAGTTGCAAATATTCCTCTTGAAAAATTTCCTCTGTTCGGAATAAAATTTATCTCAGAATCAAAGTTTGGTTGAAACATTTGAATGCTCTGACCTATCTCATCTAAATGTTGATGCTCAAATTCCTTATATGCTGAAAAGTTATTATCCCTCCATGTAAAATGGGAGGTAGCCGAAAGTGAAGTCCCTGATCCAGTTGCTCCGGTAACAGCATTAATATGCAACTCATCTTTAAGCAACATCTCCCCTGCTAATGGCAGAACAGCTAAACTAATTGCTGTCGCAAAACAACCCGGGTTGGCTATAAATTGTGCCTTTTTAATTTCTTCTTTTTTAAATTCTGGCAAGCCATAAACAAAAGAATGATCCTTGGAATGCATTCTATAATCTGTACTTAGATCTATGATTTTTGTATTCTTAGAAAAAGGATTGTTTTTTAAAAATTCGATCGAATTCCCGTGTCCTAAACATAAGAACACAACATCTACTTCAGGATTGATGTTTCCGCTAAACCTAAGCGCTGTTTCTCCCATTAGATCTTGATGTATGCTTGAAACCGGTGAACCAGCCTGAGACGTACTAAAAATAAAATCTAGACTAACATCTGGATGTCTTAATAGGATCCTGAGTAATTCCCCGGCCGTGTATCCGGCACCTCCAATTATTCCTGCTGATATCATGCTTGATTTTTTACGTGTTGATGGATCTTCCCTGTATTTGAGAGAATCTTAATAAAGCCTTTAGCATCAGTTGCAGTCCAGGCTGTATTCTCTTCGCCATATTTCCCGAAACCGTTATTCATAAGATCAAACTTAGATTCAATTCCGTTTAGAGTAAATCTATAGGGATGTAAATTTATAGATACTGTTCCGGTAACCTGTTCCTGAGAACTTTGTAAAAAAGCTTCAAAATCTCTCATTACAGGATCCAGATATTGACCTTCGTGCAAATGTGTTCCATACCAATTAGCTATATAATCCTTATGTTGTAATTGCCATTTACTTAAGGTGTGCTTCTCTAATAAATGATGTGCTTTTATAATGATCGTTGCCGATGCTGCCTCGAAACCTACTCTCCCTTTAATTCCAATAATGGTGTCCCCCACGTGAATATCCCTTCCTATTGCATATTTAGAGGCAAGTTCTTCTAAGGTCTCTATGATATTTTCTGGTGTGTCTTCTTTTCCATTAATTGCAGTTAATTCTCCCTTATTAAAGCTAAGACTAATTTGCTTAACATCGTTTTCTGTAAGTTGAGATGGATAGGCAGCTTCTGGTAATGACTTGTGTGAAGTAAGCGTTTCTTCACCTCCAACACTAGTTCCCCACAGCCCCTTATTAACAGAATATTTTGCTTTTTCCCAGTTCATATCTACCCCATGGGATTTAAGATATTCTATTTCCTCCTGTCTTGTTAACTGCTTATCTCTAATAGGCGTGATAATTTCTATCTCTGGAGCTAAAATCTGAAAGATCATATCAAATCTTACCTGATCATTTCCTGCACCTGTACTTCCATGTGCAATGGCATCTGCTCCTATTTTCTTTGCATAATTCACAACCTCAATGGCTTGTATAATACGTTCAGCACTTACAGATAAGGGGTAGTTGTTATTTTTAAGAACATTACCAAAAATCAGATACTTTACTACCTTATTATAAAATGTTGAAATCGCATCGATATTCTTATAGGATTTTGCGCCCATCTTAACCGCTTTCTCACCTATCGCTTTTATTTCTGCTTCAGAAAATCCACCGGTGTTCACACTTACCGCGTGTATCTCTGTATTTTCTTCCTGAGATAAATATTTTGCACAATAAGATGTATCTAAACCTCCGCTATATGCTATTACTATTTTTTTCATTCTTTTATTTTTTTTAATTTTCTTAGTCAAACCGTGCCGATAGCTTTCAGAATTTTTTCAAGCTTCTTATATCTGAGATCCTTCGACAAGCTCAGGATGACAGTTAAAGTTTTGTCTGTTCGAGCGTCCCGATAATTTCGGGAGAGAAGTCCTTAAATTAACAAGTTGCTTCTTTGAGATTCTTCCCTTCGCTCAGAATGACATCGAATTATGTTTTTTACTCCTTTTTATCTTTTTCCTTTTTATAAAAAAGCGTTTGCTTAATATTCTTCAATCTTCTATAAGTTTTTTCATTAAAGGTTTCATGTCTTGGCTTTTCACTTTTCTTCTTATTGGGATCGTACATCATGCCTGTACATAAGCACATTTTACGCTCAGTACGGGTAAGAATATCGTAGTTTTTACATGTTTGACAGCCTTTCCAGAAACTTTCATCATCGGTTAATTCAGAAAATGGAACAGGTTGGTATCCCAATTCGTAATTTATCTTCATTACCGCAAGACCTGTAGTTATTCCAAATATCTTAGCTCCGGGAAATTTATTTTTGGAGTGTTCGAAAATGGCTTTTTTAATATCTTTTGCCAATCCCTGATTTCTATACTCCGGACTTACAATTAGCCCGGAATTGGCGACAAATTTATCGTGTCCCCAGACCTCGATGTAACAGAATCCTGCAAATTTATCTCCATCTAAGGCAATAATAGCGTTGCCATTCTCCATTTTGGTGATAACATATTCTGGAGTCCTTCGAGCTATACCCGTGCCCCTAACTTTAGCAGATTCTGCTATTGTTTCGCAAATGATCTCTGCATATTTTGCATGAGATTTATTAGCAATGAGTATTTTCATCTGCTAAAAGATTAAAGTATGAATTAATAAAATTTTGATATTTCTGAAGGAAGAACCGGACTCACCTAAGTTCCATAAAATTATACACGCACAAGGCGGCGCGGAAAACTGCGTACGGGAGAATTTTCAGAGGTGTTTCTGAAATTGTTTAAAGTATATAGAGAGAATGTGGTTTTCAAGATTGTAAAATGTAAAATAATATTAAAAAAAGGGAATGCGCAGCCTACCGACTGAAGCGGGGCCTAAAGCGTAAATTGAATATTATTTCTGTAGTTGAAATCACATGGTAAATTTAAACAATATTTTAAAAACACCTACTTTATTATATTAAAAATTGAAATAGATCCGGATTATCGTTTAAATATTGTCCGTAAAACTTATACTCTTTCATACGCTGTACCAAGGGATCAAAGTCTTTTGGATCTTTAAGTTCTATTCCCACAACGGCCGGACCATTCTCTCTATGGTGTTTTTTAGAATACTCAAAATGAGTAATATCGTCATCTGGACCAAGAACTTTTGCCACAAATTGCTTCAATGCTCCTGCCCGCTGAGGGAAAGGAACAATGAAATAATGTTTAAGTCCTGCATATAGCAGGGCTTTTTCTTTAATTTCAGCAGTTCGCGTAATATCGTTATTACTTCCACTTACAACACAAACCACATTTTTCCCTTTGATATCTTCTGCAAAAGTATCTAATGCCGTAATAGACATGGCTCCTGCAGGTTCTACTACAATCGCATCCTGATTGTACAAATCCAGAATTGTCTGGCATATTTTACCTTCCGGCACTGTTATCATTTCATCCAGAAAATTTTTGCATATTTCGAAATTTCTACTTCCTACCTTTTGCACAGCAGCCCCATCCACAAATCTATCTATCTCTTTAAGCTCTATAAGTTTGCCGATTTTTAGTGATGCACTCATAGAAGGGGCACCCTCCGGTTCCACTCCAATAATCTTGGTATTAGGAGATAGTTGTTTAAAGACAGAAGATAGCCCGGCAAGTAAACCTCCTCCTCCAAGGGGTGCAAAAATATAATCTATTGGCCCGTCGGCTTGATCCAAAATTTCCAGACCAATAGTCGCCTGGCCTTCTATTACTTTTTCATCATCAAAAGGATGAATAAATACCATATTGTACTTGTCCCCATATTTTATGGCATTTTTATAAGAATCATCAAAAGTATCACCCTTCAAGATCACCTCTACCCATTTTCCACCAAACATTCTTGTTTGTTCCACCTTTTGTTTAGGTGTCGTTATTGGCATAAAAATCACGCCTTTCGCCTCTAGCTTATTGCATGCAAAAGCAACTCCCTGTGCATGATTCCCGGCACTTGCACAAATTACGCCTTTGCTTAATTCATCCTTTGGCAAACTCGAGATCTTATTATATGCGCCACGAATCTTATAGGATCTAACCTGCTGCAAATCTTCCCTTTTCAAAAAAACATTGGCTTCATACTTTTTACTGTAGGTAAAAGATGGAGCTAATGGAGTCTTGATCACAACCTTTGAGATTCGTTCTGCGGCTTGCTGTACCGCCTCAATTTGTGGAATATAAATGTCTTTTTTAACTAAGGAATTACTCATTACACGTGTATCTTTTTCATTTCGGTCATTGCCTCTCTCAGCTGCTCCCCTATAATTTCCACTGGATGTTTTCTAATTGAGGCATTCACTTTGATTAGTTTTTTATTATCTACTCCAGATTCCTTTGTCCCATAGGCTTTTCCTATTAATCCAGGTTCTAAATTATCAATATAGTCTTTGATCAATGGTTTACAGGAATGATCAAAAAGATAACAACCGTATTCAGCAGTATCAGAAATAATCCTGTTCATCTCATAAAGCTTTTTACGAGCTATCGTATTTGCAATTAGCGGAGTTTCATGCAAAGATTCATAATATGCAGATTCTGCAATGATTCCTGCTTCTACCATAGTTTCAAAAGCCAACTCTACCCCAGACTTCACAAAGGCAACTAATAAAAGTCCTTTGTCAAAATATTCCTGTTCTGAAATTTCCTCTTGGGTCGCTTCTGTTTTTTCAAAAGCGGTATTTTCTGTGGCTGCTCGCCATTCTAATAATTCCTTATCGTCCTTGTCCCAATCTTTCATCATTCTGGTGCTAAACGCCCCAGATATAATGTCATCCATATGTTTTTGAAAAAGAGGACGCATAATAGTTTTTAATTCTTCTGATATTTCCGCCGCTTTTATTTTGGCCGGATTAGAAAGTCTATCCATCATATTGGTGATCCCTCCATGCTTCAAGGCTTCGGTAATGGTTTCCCAACCATACTGAATTAATTTTGCGGCATATGCCGGCTCCACTCCTTCAGCAACCATTTTATCAAAACTTAAGATAGATCCAGTTTGGAGCACACCACATAAAATAGTTTGTTCTCCCATCAGGTCCGATTTTACTTCGGCCACAAAAGAGGAATCCAACACACCAGCCCTATGGCCTCCTGTTGCGAAAGCATATGCTTTTGCCCAATCGTATCCTTTTCCTTCAGGATCGTTCTCTGGATGAACGGCTATTAGGGTAGGAACTCCAAAGCCTCTCTTATATTCTTCTCTCACTTCAGATCCAGGGCATTTAGGAGCAACCATTATTACCGTAATATCTTCCCTAATCTTCATTCCCTCTTCCACAATATTAAAACCGTGAGAATAGGACAAAGCAGCACCTTTTTTGATAAGAGGCACTATTTTCTTTATAACTGAAGTATGTTGTTTATCTGGAGTTAAATTAATAACAAGGTCTGCAGAAGGAATAAACTCTTCGTAAGTGCCAACTTTAAAATTGTTTGAAGAAGCGTTCTTATAAGATTGTCTTTGATCTTTTATAGCATCTTCTCTTAAAGCATATGTGATATCTAGTCCGCTGTCGCGCATGTTCAAACCTTGATTTAAACCTTGGGCACCACAACCTACTATAACTATTTTTTTGTCTTTTAACGCGTTAATACCTTCGCTAAATTCTTCACTGAGCATAAATCTACAAGTCCCCAATTGGGCTAATTGATCTCTTAAGGAAAGGCTATTAAAATAATTTGTCATGAGTTTATATTTATGGTATTAAAATCTTCAAGAATACTTGAAATTGGCATTTCATTTTTTGATACTGCAATTTTTCCGGAGCGAACAAATTGCATTAATCCATAGGGTTTTAATTTATCGTATAAATTATCTATTTCGTGACGTTTGCCTGTTTTCTCAATTACAAAGAATTTAGGTGTCACCGTAACAATTCGTGCATTGGTCTCTTTTATGAAATCCTGAATAGTTAGGTCTTCAACAAATTCGGCTGAATTCACTTTATAAAGTGCCGTTTCCTGAAAGATTAGCTCTTCATCTGTATGATAATATACTCGTATAACTTCTATTTGTTTCTCTATTTGGCCAGCGACTTTTTTCACTTGTTCTTCTGTAACCTCAACCACGATTATAAACCGCATCACCTCATTCACCTCGCTTTTGGAAGCTGTGATACTTTCTATATTGATGTGTCGCTTCAAAAAGATCGCTGCGATCCTGCTCAATAATCCTATGTTGTTTTCCGTATATATGGAAACTGTATAGTTTTTCTTTTCCATTATTCTAGTCTTATGTCTGAAACTGAAGCTCCCGTTGGAATCATAGGAAAAACATTTTCTTCTTGTTCTACTTTTACCTCTAAGAAATATGCCTCTGGAGAATCCATCATTTCCTTTATTGCTTCTTGTAATTGACTACGCTCAGTCACTTGTTTAGCTTTTATATAATATCCTTTGGCTATTGCCACAAAATCAGGATTTATTAACTCTGTGCTAGCATAGCGTTTATCAAAGAACATTTGTTGCCATTGCCTAACCATTCCAAGAAAACCATTGTTAAGCACTACAATTTTTACGGGAACTTTAGTTTGAAAAATGGTTCCCAACTCCTGAATGGTCATTTGAAATCCACCATCTCCAATAATTGCCACAACTTGCCTGTTTGGCATTCCCATCTTTGCACCTATAGCGGCTGGCAAAGCAAAGCCCATAGTCCCTAAGCCACCAGAAGTAACATTACTTCTTGATTGGTTGAATTTAGCATATCTGCAGGCTACCATTTGGTGCTGCCCAACGTCTGAAACTATTATAGCATCTCCTTTAGATGTAGTATTAATTTCATCTATTACCTCTGCCATCCCAAGTTTCTCCTGTTTGCCGTTTAGTTCATTTTTAATGATCTTATCATATTCGATTTTGTACAGATCCTTAAATTTCTGGTGCCAAGCATCATGATTCTTCGGCTGTAAAAACCCTAATAACAATTGCAAGGTCTCTTTTACATCTCCCAATACAGCAACATCTGCTTTTACATTTTTATCGATCTCAGAAGGATCAATTTCAAAATGGATCACCTTGGCCTGTTTTGCATAATGTTCAAGATTTCCAGTTACCCTATCGTCAAATCGCATCCCTATAGCTATAAGGACATCACAATCATTGGTGAGGACATTTGGCCCATAATTACCATGCATTCCAACCATCCCTACATTTAAAGGGTGATCTGTATCCATCGCGGATAGTCCAAGAATGGTCCATGCAGCAGGAATTCCTGCTTTCTCTACAACTTTTTGAAATAGGGCCTCTGCACCTCCTAAAATCACCCCTTGACCAAAAACGATCATCGGTTTTTTTGCTGAATTAATTAAATCTGCAGCTCGTTCTACTTGCGAAAGATCTACTTTGGGGAAAGGTTTATAGCTTCTAATCCCGGTACATTTTTTATAAGTGAAATCCAAGCTTGCAAACTGAGCATCTTTGGTAATATCTATCAATACAGGTCCCGGTCGTCCAGATCTGGCAATGTAAAATGCCTTTGCTAAAACTTCTGGAATCTCTGAAGCTTTTGTTACCTGATAGTTCCATTTGGTCACTGGTGTCGAGATCCCAACGATATCGGTCTCCTGGAAAGCATCACTTCCCAGTAGATGTGAACCTACTTGTCCCGTAATACAAACCATAGGAGTAGAATCTATCTGTGCATCGGCAATTCCAGTCACCAAATTAGTAGCTCCGGGACCAGAAGTGGCGATACATACACCTACTTTCCCGGTTACTCTTGCATAGCCCTGAGCTGCATGCGTAGAACCTTGCTCATGCCTGGTGAGCACATGATGTATTTTATCTTGATATTTATACAATTCGTCATAAACAGGCATAATTGCCCCTCCAGGATATCCATATATGGTATTTATCCCCTCTTCCAACAAACATTTTATCACAGCTTCTGCTCCAGTAACCGTGGTTGGAGCTTGAATGGCTTTATTCTCCTTTTTGGCTGTTTTAACTTCCATAATTCAACTAATTAAAATTCATCTGTAACACATCCCTGAGAGGCAGAGGAAACTGTCCTTGCATATTTATAAAGCACTCCTTTACTGAATTTAAGTGCCGGTGCCTCCCAATTTTTTTTCCTGTTCTCTATTTCTGAATCACTTAAATCCACACTTATAGTATTGTTTTCGGCATTTATTGTAATTTCATCTCCATCTTTAAGAAATGCAATTAATCCTCCTTCCTGAGCTTCCGGGGTTATGTGTCCTACCACAAAACCATGAGTCCCTCCAGAAAATCTTCCATCGGTAATAAGAGCAACGTCCTTTCCTAATTTCGCACCCATTATTGCTGCAGTAGGTTTGAGCATTTCGGGCATTCCTGGTCCTCCTTTTGGGCCCTCAAAACGGATCACTATTACATCTCCTTTGCTTACTTTTCCTTGTGATATTCCATCATTAGCTTCATATTCAGAATTATAAACCTTTGCTTTTCCCTTAAATTTCAAGCCTTCTTTTCCCGTGATCTTTGCTACGGAACCTTCTGTGGCTAAATTCCCGTAAAGGATGCGGATGTGTCCAGACTTCTTAATAGGATTATTAATGGGAAAGATCACTTCTTGTCCCTTTTCCAGATCTGGAACATTCGCCAGATTTTCTGCCAATGTCTTTCCGGTTACCGTTAAGCAATCTCCATGAAGCATTCCTTCTTTCAGCATATATTTAAGAACGGCGGGAATTCCTCCAACCCTGTGTATATCTTCCATAAGATATTTTCCACTAGGCTTTAGATCTGCTAAAAAAGGAGTAGAATCACATATTTTTTCAAAATCATCCATTCCAAATTCTACTTCTGCTGCTTTCGCTATGGCTAAATAATGCAGCACGGCATTCGTAGAACCGCCGAGTACGGTAAGTAATCTTATGGCATTTTCCATGGATTTTCTGGTAACTATATCCTTTGGTTTTATATCTCTTTCTATCAATAAACGTATCGCCTTTCCGGCTTCTCTGCTTTCTTCTTTCTTTTCATTGCCAATAGCTGGGTTAGATGAGTTGTAAGGCAGCGCCATTCCCAAAGCCTCAATAGTGGAAGCCATTGTATTTGCTGTGTACATTCCTCCACATGCTCCAGCTCCTGGGCATGCTTTCTCTATTACCATATTATAATCCTCATCGCTAATATCGCCGGCAACCTTTGCTCCCCACGCTTCGAATGCAGAAACTACATCCAGTTTTTCACCTTTATGACATCCGGAAGCTATGGTGCCTCCATATACCAAAATTGCCGGACGGTTAACTCGCAACATTGCCATCAAGGCTCCCGGCATATTCTTATCGCATCCTACCACGGTGATCATAGCATCATATGACATTGCTTGAACAACAGTTTCCATTGAATCGGCAATAAGATCTCGGGAAGGCAAGGAATATCTCATTCCAGGGGTACCCATTGAAATTCCATCGCTTACTCCAATGGTGTTGAAGATAAGACCAACCATTTTATTGGAATTACACCCTTCTTTAACCAGTTTCGCCAGGTCGTTCAGATGCATATTACAAGGATTCCCCTCATAACCTGTACTTGCAATCCCTACAAAAGGCTTTTTAAAATCCTCTTTTGTTAAGCCAATGGCATGTAACATGGCCTGGGCTGCAGGGTTGGAATCGTTTTGTGTTAAAATCTGACTATATTTATTATCCATCGTTTTTTATCAATCAATATATTTAAATCAAGAACCTCGGGGCAAGCCTAGCAGTTGTGTCCTGACAGCTCGGGAGGAAATAATTTTAAAATTTCGAGGCAAGCCCGCCTGAATGAAATTCTTTTCGGGCAAGCCTCGGGGAATTAACTCCTCAATGAGGGATTAAAAGTAGTTTCTTGTGTGTAGAAGGATAGATATAGTCCTAGATGAATATTAATTCCAAAGAATGAATTAATATTTTAATAAGCTGATTGTCAATAATTTATACTTTAATGTATTACGATAGCTGAAGGATTCAAGTTTTTATGACATAAAAATCTGTGAATACAGCAAGATTCTCAACTTGATTAGACATCGATATTTCAATTATCTGTAATTTATTAGTGATGAAAATGAATAATTCCTTTTTTGAAGAGATGTTTCAGTTTTAAGCGATATCCGAAGTAAACTAATCTATTTACTTTTTTTAGTTTTTGTAAACATTTAAGTTTACTTTGTAATGTTCCATTAGTTGAATTTGCAAAAAACTAAAGTCAACATCGGTTTGCACTGTTTCACATAAAAAAAGGGGAACATTAAAAATGTTCCCCTTTTTTATTCACCTTTGGTAATAAGGTAATTTTAAAAAGTATAATTATTCAGAAATTTTAATATTCTTCCTTTTTAGAGAATAAAGATCCAATCTTCGGTCCTTCATGTTTCGTACACTTCCAAAACTGTGAAGTTCTTTTAGTAAATCTAGATCCACGTCTACCAATAAAGTACTTTCTGTATTTGGAGTAGCCTCAGCTTTAATTCCGTTAACTGGAAAAGCAAAGTCTGATGGTGTAAATACAGCAGATTGGGAATACTGAATATCCATGTTGTTCACCTTTGGCAAGTTTCCAACAGATCCGGCAACCGCAACATAACATTCATTCTCTACAGCTCTGGCCTGAGCACAAATTTTTACTCGAGAATATCCATTTTGAGTATCTGTCATAAACGGAACAAAAAGAATATTCATCCCATCTTCTGCCAATAATCTTGGCAATTCCGGGAACTCAACATCATAACAAATAAGTACTCCAATCTTACCACAATCGGTATCGAAAGTTCTTAATTGCGTTCCACCTTTCATTCCCCATGCAGATTCTTCAGCTGGAGTAATGTGCAATTTCTCATATCGTTCTACACTACCATCTCTTCGGCATAAAAAGCCCACATTATGCATGTGTTCTCCTACAGCTTGCGGCATACTTCCGGTAATAATGTTAATGTTATAATTAATAGCAAAGTTTCTAAAGGTTTCCAGCAACCTATCTGTATAACTGGAAAGGCCACGAATAGCCTCGGCTTCATTTAAATGATTGAACTGTGCCATCAACGGAGCATTGAACAATTCTGGAAATAAAATGAAATCACTTTGGTAATCACTTACGGCATCTACAAAAAATTCGATCTGTTCCACCAAGGAGTCATAATCCTTAAATAAACGCATCTGCCATTGGACTAAACCTAGTCTTACCACCTTCTTCTTGGTGTTAATTAATCTTTCAGGTTTTGTATAGTAAATGTTATGCCATTCCATTAATGTAGCGAACTCCTTGCTTTCATGATCTCCTGGCAAATATCCTTTGATCACCTTTTTCACATGAAAATCATTAGATAACTGAAATGAAAGTACAGGGTCGTGGATCTCCTTTAATTTTACTTTATCAATGTATTTTTTTGGAGTTAATGTTTCAGCGTATTCCCCATAATTTGGAATTCTACCACCAAAGATGATAGATTTTAGATTTAATTGTTCACAAAGTTCTTTTCGCGCTTCATACAATCTACGTCCAAGCCTCATTCCGCGATAATCTGGAAGAATAAAAACATCTATCCCGTAGAGTACATTTCCATCTTCATTATGATTGGCAAATTCATGACCTCCAATAATATCATTGTATTTATGATCGTCATCATAATTATCGTAATCTACGATCATAGATAAGGCACATCCTGCAATTTTACCATCTATAACAATGCAAAATTGCCCGTCGGGAAACTTGTTTACCAAGGTAGAAATATCTGCTTTGCTCCAATAGGAATTGGACATCGCACTATATACCTGTACCATGGATTTTTTAAACTCTACATAATCTTTAACTCTTAAATTTCTTAATTCTATTGTAGCTGAATCTAACACAGGATTTTTTTTTAATTTATCGCGAAGATACTAAGGAAATCAATCAATTAGAAATGAATAACACGAATTTAGCAATGTAGGAAACGACGAAGAAAAATTCGAGATTGTCATCCTGAACGCAGCGAAGGATCTCAAAGGAGTAATAAATTTATTTAATAAGAGATCCCTCTTGGCATCGGGATGACAATATCAATGTCATTCGGAACATAGTGAAGAATCTCAATGGAACAGGAATTTATTTAATAAGAGATCCCTCCTTCGTCGGGATGACAAAGTCAATGTCCTTCTGAGCGCAGCGAAGAATCTCAAACGAGCCAGGAAAATCTTTAGTAAGAGATTCCTCTCCCGAAATCATTCGGGACCGGATGACAAAAAAGGGCTGGCATTTTGAATATAGCGAAGCGAAATGAAGAATCTCAGAGAAGAGAATGACAATTATTAAAATCTTAAATCTTTACAATTTCATTTTTTACTGCGAAAAGTACCATTCCTACCCTACTTTTCACTTGAAGTTTAGAAAATAGGCTTTCACGATAACCATCGATAGTCTTCGGACTTAGATTCATTTCTTCAGCAACCTCTTTGTATGTTTTCTCTGAACAGGCATGATTTAAGAATTCCATTTCTCGATTACTCAGATCGCCATAATTTTTTGAGGAAGAATGATCCATTACTTCTACAATTTCCTCACTAAAATAAAAGCCACTGGTAGCAACAGATTCTAACGCATATAGAAATTCCTCTGGCTCAATATCCTTTAATAAATAGCCTCTGCACCCCATTCTAATCATTTTAATAATGATCTCCTCATCATGCTCCATAGTAAGAGCCAATGTTTTTTGCTCAGGAAAATGCTCTTTTAACCAAGACATGGTCGCCATTCCGTCCATTACAGGCATTCTAATATCTAACAATAAAATATCCGGGCGTTTATGATTTGCGTTAAAATAATCTACAAGCTCTTGTCCGTTTTTTAAGACTTTTATTACCTCATATTCCTGAAATGAATTCACAAGACCTTGGAGTGATAATGCAAATAGAGTGTGATCATCAACGATTAGTATCGTTTTCTTCATATAGCGAGGGCTTTAATGGGTATTTTAAGGTTAGAGATGTTCCTTCTCCCTGTACAGAATTCAAGCTGAACTTAGAATTTATAAGTGCTGCCCGACTTTCCATATTTAGCAAGCCAGAACTTTTTTTAACTTCTTCCTGGTTGAATCCATCTCCATTATCTTTAATTTCTATTTGCAATTCTTCGGAAAGATATTCAATTAATACACTAATTTTAGTGGCATGTGAGTGTTTAATTATATTGGAGAAAAATTCCTGAATTATCCTAAAAAGTATTATTGAGTCTTTTTCTATAATATCAAAAGATTCGCCTTCAGTAAGTATTTCAGTTTTAAGATTATTAAGTCTTTCAAACCTTGCCAATTCATTATTTATGGAAGCTTCTATTCCTGTATAACTAATTACCTCGCTATTTAAAGATTTGGAAAGCGAACGTACTTCTTTTAGGGAATTGGAAACAACCTCTTTGATATCCTGTACAGATTGCTTTGCTGATGCATCTACAGTTCCAGATAAAATATTTAATTGCATATTGGCCACAGAAAGTAGTTGCCCAATATTATCATGCAATTCCCAACTTACATTTTTTAAGGTTTGCTCCTGAATTTCAATTTTGGATTGCGCCAGCTCATTTTCGAAACGAATTTCAGCTTCAATTTTTTCAAGTAGTAGTTTATTCTTACGCTTTTGGAAGGTAATAAAGAAGATTATTGCAAAACTGGTCAGAAATAGAATGACCACGATAAAATAAACTATTAATAAAAGTTCTTCCTTGGCAAGCATGCAATATTATTAGTTAATACAAGTTTACGCTATTTTTATTGACTTTTAAATAGATTGAAAAGTGAGATGCTATTTGACTACAGTTTTTAGCTTTAAATTAGACTTCCCATTAGCGCAATAGATAAAAGCAAATGAAAATAAACCGTACATAAAAATATTGCTATACCTTAAAATAGCAGCGTAGAGTAAAATAAAATCTTCATTTTTAGTGTTAAAATAACTATCATAAATAAATATGGGGGTTACACACAAATTCCAAACTAAATATCCTACCGCAATATAAAATGTTAAGTCTCTAGAAAAGTTTAAAACATCATCGCTTTGTGTTAGTTTTCGAAAATAAGCACCAACACAAATTAATAACAGAATAGTTCCCATAAAAATATTCTCGATGATATATGCATAAAACACCTTCCCCGAGAATAAAATCTCAGCCACACCTATTATAAAATATAAGACCACCGCAAACTTCAATCTACTTTTAAGTTTTGAGGTTTCTAAGGAACTTATAAGAATAGAGCTTATAATTATGTAGGTAATCAGCTTCAAACAGTTATAAAGCCACTCATTTCGAACAAACACAGAATCTTCCAACCATGGAAAAGTTTCATAATCATCAAAATAATTCCAAATTGTATATCCGCCAAACATATCTACAAAAAAGATCAACCATAAAAACCATGCAAAAAATTTAAATCTGCGTGCTGCGTTTTTATTTTTTAAAAAATAATAACTGCCACTGAGCGCCGCTATAAATTCAAATAAATAACTTATATACAGCTTATAATGTAAAATATATTCTAGCAATTGTTTTGTTTGATTTGTTATTCTAAGGATGCCGATATAGCCGAATTTTTCAAATAGCTCTTGATTATTTGAAATTAGTCGACTCTTTCATTTATTTTCCGCATATTTTCCACCTTCTAATTTTTTCGAATTCCCTTCTCCTTTAGCGCAATAGATAAAAGCAAATGAAAATAAACCGTACATAAAAATGTTACTATATCTTAAAATAGCAGCGTAGAGCATAATAAATTCTTGGTTTTCTGTGTTAAAATAACTATCATAAATAAATATGGGGGTTACACACAAATTCCAAATTAAATATCCTACCGCAATATAAAATGTTAAGTCTCTAGAAAAGCTAAGAATATTATCACTCAAAAATAGTTTTCGGAAAAAGGAGCTAACACAAATTAATAACAGCAAAGTTCCCATAAAAATATTCTCGATGATATATGCATAAAACACCTTCCCCGAGAATAAAATCTCAGCCACACCTATTATAAAATATAAGACCACCGCAAACTTCAATCTACTTTTAAGTTTTGAGGTTTCTAAGGAACTTATTAAGATAGAGCTTATAATTATGTAGGTAATCAGCTTCAAACAGTTATACAGCCACTCATTTCGAACAAACACAGAATCTTCCAACCATGGAAAAGTTTTATAATCATCAAAATAATTCCATAATGCATAAGATCCAGAAATATCCACAAAAAAGACAAACCATAAGAACCACACAAAATATTTGAATCTGCGTGCTGCGTTTTTACTTTTTAAAAGATAATAACTACCACATAAGCATGCTATTAATACAGACAGATTTCCTATATATAATTTTTGTTCTATAAAATAATCAAACATTATACATATAGAATATTAGTAAATAGTTGGAGGCCACTTTCCTTGTGTTTCATTTATTGGTTCTATCTCATCGTTGGCAACATCTTCAAATTCCATCTCCGGATCATCAGATTTTACTCTTTTGGTTGGTGCTAAAAATACCGTCGCCAAACTTGGTTTATCTGCTGTTTCATCATAAGCACCAAACCAAATATTAATTCCGGGAGTTTCCACTCCCTGCTGTAAAGATTTGGTCTTTACCTCGGCCAAATATGTCTGTAATTCTTCTACCGTAAAATAGAACTGGCAAGTGTCTTCATGTCCTTTACCATTTGTGGTAACCATAGATCTGGTATCCCACCATTTTTTTTGAAGTTTTTTAGCTTTCGCAACTGTGATTTTTTTACCCATTTTATCTAATTTCTATTAACTAAGGATTCATTAAAATAGAATTTTGTTAAAAATAGATTTTTTATACATCAATCTATTATAAGAGTATAAAAAAGGGGGAAAATCCCCTTGTTAAGATCTAATTGCTGAAGTAATTTTGTTTAATAAGTTAAAAACTTGTTGTTGTTTTAAAAAAAAGTGTCGTTTAAGGTGTGATATATTACTAGGTGGGGCTACTAATAGATCAAGAACACTAAAACGACACCTTTTTATTTGAATTTTAGAATCAGTTTAGGATAGTTAATTTCTTAATTAGCAAGTATCCGTATTAATAATTCAAAAAAGGGGAAAAACCCCCTTGTGAGAATTTAGAGTCAAGCTTATTTTTGAGTATTCATTTAATTAACTTTTATAAGTTAAGGTTAAAAAAGTGTCGTTAAAAGTGTAAATCGATTTTTAGGTAGGGCTTTAAATCTTTAGACCACTATTAACAGACACTTTTTCTTTTTTAACCTTGTAGTGTTTTTAAACGCTCATTTCTTCATTTTATTTCAATAAGCTCAAATAAAATCTGATCGCCTATTACTTTTTGAGCTATCGTATTAATTCCATTTTCAGAAAGCTGTAAAACCCTTGGATACCCACCTGTAGTTTGGCAATCCCGCATCAACACAATTAATTTTCCCGATGGAGTTAACTGCACCGTTCCAGGCAACACAGGGCCGGTAATAATAGGATCTAAATCGTTATCCAAAGGCTCTTTAATCTGAATAGCCATTCTATTATTATTTATATCAATATGGAATGCGGATTCCATAAGCACCTTTTGCTGAAAAGAGGATAACAACTCATATTCTGGTCCTGGAAATACCTGAATCACATTTTCATTTAAATACTCGTCCATCACTTTCACCGATGCATTTAAGCTATTTAATGAACGCATTAAGCTGGAATACTTAATAGTACTTCCTTTTTTAAGCATCTCAAATTTAGTAATTCCGTTATACCAACTATAACTCCCTAAAACTTTTTTAGAAATGAAACCACCATTAATCGCGATATATGCCCTGCAACCAATATCTCTCTTCCCAAAAGATAAAACATCTCCTTTTTCAAGTGAAAGAATTCGATTATTCCAAACCACAGATTCATTAATTTTCGGATTTAAATAAGCCCCACAAATTGATAATTGAGTGGGTTCAGAAAATTTCAATTTAGGACCTAATTGGGTAATTTCTAAAACGGGTGCAGCTTCTGAATTAGACAAAATAAGATTTGCTTTTTTAGCGGCATAAGAATCCATTACCCCACTTTGAGGCACTCCATATTTAAGGAAATTATGCCTCCCCAAATCTTGAAGAGAAGAGTATAATCCCGGATGTAGAACCTCAATCTTACCCATGATATTTTTCGCTTTTTAATTGAAAATTATTAGCCTTTATTTCTTCAGAAATTTGAAAATATTGAGACTTGCTAACCGAATAAAATTTTATTTTATCTCCGGACGAAATTATACAAGGAGGATTCCTGTTTTTGTCAAAAAAAGTCATTGGAGAATTTCCTATTATTTGCCAACCACCCGGACTGGTTTTTGGATAAATTCCAGTCTGTTTTTCACCTATGCCAACAGCCCCTTTTTCAACCTTCATTCTAGGGGATGATTTTCTAGAAATTTGAAGCTTTTCATCAAGACCTCCCAAGTATAAAAATCCGGGTAAAAAACCAGTAAAATAAACTGTGTATATTGGGGTAGTATGTAATTGAATTATGTCCGGAATTTTCAAATTATTCTCCATAGAAATGAGCTCAAGATCCAATCCAAATTCTTCGTCATAACACACTGGGATATGAAAAATTTGTGAGTTGATATTTTTTCCTATATTAGCCTTGGAAACAAGCTCTTTTAGTGCAAAAACCTTATCATAGCTTTTTTCTATAGTGGATACATAAACAATTAATAATGAGTGATATGTATTAATCACCTCAACCTTATCTTCAATTAGTTCCTTTTCTATAATTTCCTTAAAACTTAGAAGTTTATTAAGGGATTTTTCATTGATTTCTGGTTCAAAATCTATCAAAATAGCTCTATCCCCCATCGGTTTTATTTGTGGGTATTTCTGTTTCATACCTTCGCTATTTTAATATTCAAAGTATTAAATTTTTCAACTAAAAATTCTAATATTTCTATCGAATTTGGGGTGTCACTATGAAGACAAAAAGTAGCTGCAGCAGATGATATTTTTAGGTTATTTTCACAGGCTATTTCACCTTCAGAAAACATAGAAAAAAGATGCTTAAAGACAGATTCTTTTTGAGTGATCAAGGCATTGTTTTTTGTTCTAGAAACTAGACTGAAATCGGGATTGTAATTTCGGTCTGCAAAGGCTTCAAAAACAACTTCTATTTTGCCATTTGCAAGCTCTGAAATAATAGAATTCTGAGGTGCATAAAGCTTCAAATCTAAGTAAGATTCTGCTATAGAATTCAAAATTATCTGAGCTATTTTTTCGTCTTTTGCAGCATCATTATAAAGTGCTCCATGAGGTTTAATATGAGTTAATTTTCTACCCTGTTTTTTCACTATTTCATGAAGCGAAAAAAGCTGTTCCTGGATGGATCTTTTAAGTTCATTTTCTGAGATCTCTAAAGATCGTCTTCCAAAATTTTCTGTACCCGGATAAGAAGGATGTGCTCCAATTTCAACATTAAATTCCATAGCCAACAAGACTGTTTTCAGCATCGTTTCCGTATCTCCAGCATGCCCTCCACAGGCGATATTACATGCCGAGATATGTGGCATTAATTGGGCATCATACTTTTCACCTTCTCCTAGATCGCAGTTAAGATGAATTGTTTTCATAGTATTAGTTTTAGAAATTTTGAAGAACTGAATAAATGGACTTTGCACCCAGGAATATAGAAATCACAATAATTATGGTACCTAAAATATTTTGGAGTAAGGAGTTCTTATACTTTCCCATTACAGATGTTTTGTTAACTATCCAGAAAAGAAACATCGCAATAACGGGTAATAGTAAACCATTAGCTATTTGCGCAAACCGAATGATCTCTATAGGACTAAACCGCAGTGAGGAGAACAACACTCCTAAACTTAATATACTTATCCATACAGCTCTAAATTTAGCAGATTTCATTCCACTCTCCCAACCAAAACATCCCTTTACCACATAGGCCGAAGCTAAAGGTGCTGTGATAGCAGAGGTGATTCCGGCTGCTAACAAACCAATTGCTATAAACCAGGTGGCATATTCTCCAAACAAAGGGTTTAAACCAACTGCCAGATCTGCTGCAGAAGACACATTTGCAAGATTTGGAGCAGCGGCGCAGATTACGATTGCCATAGACACAATTCCGCCCAAAATTATGGCGGCTGTAAGCTCCTTTCTTGCTGTTTTAATTTTAGAAGCATCCTTCCATTTCTCACTAACCAAAGATGCGTGTAAAAATAAATTATAAGGAACTACAGTAGTTCCAACAAGGGCTATTACAGTTAAGATTCCGTCGGTCCCCATTTTTGGAACAAACATTCCTTCTAAAATAGCCGAAAAATCAGGCTGAGTAAGAAAAGCGGTGATTATAAAAGATATGCTCATTAGAGCCACCAATGCTATAAAAACCCGCTCTAAAATTTTATAATTACCAATATAGAGCAAACTAAAAGCAATTGCACCTATCAAAACGCTCCAAATATTAAGGCTAAATGAAGAACCAAGCTGAACTTCTAAAGGAGACAAAACTGCTGTAATACCTAAAACCGCACCGGTAATATTTCCAGCTTCATAAGCTGCATTTCCTATTACAATAGCTGAAAGTACCAAGGTTATGGCTAAACCTCTAAGAATTGGGTGCTGAATTTCTTTTCTTATGCTTTCACTTAAACCAGCTTGAGATACAATCCCCAATCTCGCAGCCATTTCTTGAAGCACAATACATGAGATAATTGATAATAATAGTGCCCATAATAATGCAAATTGAAAATTCACACCGGCCAGTGTACAAACGGTAACAGTTCCCGGACCAATAAATGCAGCCGACACCAAAACTCCCGGACCTACATTTTTAAACCAATTTTTCACTTTTGCGCCTTAGATTCCTGCAAGGCGTATAATGCAAAACTACCTAACCAATGACCTCCTTCGTAACTGTCCCCAACTAAATTAGGGAACGATTTGGAGACGTGACGATCTGCTACTGCTCTTAAATGGGAATATTTATCTGGGTATTTATTAGCAAGTCCATATAACACCCATGCTCTGCTAAAATTAAGTCCATCTAGATGCACCAACTTTCCATCGGTTCTATCAGACACTTCTCCAACAGCCATATCGAAATCTTTATTCTTTAATTCTGGCATAAAATCTTCTATCCATAATGGAAAAGCAGCATTTGGCAATACCTTTCGCATAATATCTATCTCTTGTAAACAAGGAGATAAAAAGTCAAATCCGCTTGGCTCCCAGGTTACAGGGCAATTATCATCTTTTAGATAAAACTCCTTTGCTCTCACCGATATTAGTTCTTGAAATTCAGGATTTTCAACTGCTTCAGCATAATCGTAAGCAAAACTTAATGCGAATGCTGTGTTGGTATGCTCTCCAACTCGAATAGGATAGATCAGCTTCGGAAGAAATTCCGTGAAATTAGCAACCATAAGATCTGTTAACGGCTTTAAGTTTCCGGCCAATTCCTCTCCTAGATCAGAATCCCAGCTCTGAAGCTCTTGAGCTAATTTAAGCAACCAGGCCCATCCATAAGTACGTTCGTAATCCTTATTGTTTTCAGTTTTAAAATACTTTACCTCTGCTGCGATATTCTCTTTAGAGAGAGATTCTTCTAATTTCGCCTTGATCTCCTCTGCTTTTTCAAGTTTAGGGAATTGTTTCAACAATTTTACCAAGGTCCATTGCGCATGTACCGAAGAATGCCAATCGAAACACCCATAAAATGCAGGATGTAACTCTTTTGGCGATTTAAGATCTTGTTTACTACCTAAAGTTTGACCTAACTTGTTAGGATATTCGGTATTGATGCAGGCTAATGGTAAAGCAGCAAGTTTATTTCCCTGATCGATGTTGAGTTCAATACTTTCTATACCTAAGATAGAATCCAAGGAAATATCCGAATTATTGACACTATCAGATTCTTCATTTTTGTTTATATCTGCCTTATTTCGCTCATCTCCTTTGCAACCTATCAAAAAGATAAGCAAAAGACTCAATAGTGTTATTTTTGTTTTCAAGTAGGTGTGTCTTTAAGTATATTTCTCAAATGTATTAAAATCTTATGTAAGCGATAGTTATGTAGGAAAATTTTAACCTAACCAACCTTCTCTATCTAAACTTCTATATTGAATAGCTTCGGAAATATGACTTCCTTGAATGTTTTCACTTTCGGAAAGATCGGCAATAGTGCGGGAAACTTTAAGTATTCTGTCATAAGCTCTTGCTGAAAGATTTAGACGTTCCATTGCGGATTTCAGGAGCGCTTTTGAAGAATCCTCCAGTTTACAATATTCGGAAATCTGCTTCACACTCATTTGAGCATTGTAATGCACTTTTTCATTATCTTTAAAACGCTCTGTTTGAAGCTGCCTGGCTTCTGTAACTCTTTTTCTTATATCTACGCTTTTTTCTCCCGTACGCTCCTCACTTAATTTTTCAAAAGGAACTGGAGTTACTTCAATATGGATATCTATCCTGTCTAATAATGGGCCGCTTATTTTACTAAGGTAGCGCTGCATTTCTCCTGGAGAAGAAGACATAGGAGAACCAGGATCATTAAAGAAACCACTAGGACTAGGATTCATACTTGCCACCAACATAAAACTTGAAGGATAGGTGACGGTGAATTTCGCTCTGGAGATTGTCACTTCCCTATCTTCTAATGGTTGCCTCATAACCTCTAAGACACCTCTTTTAAACTCAGGTAATTCATCCAGAAATAAAACCCCATTATGGGATAGAGAAATTTCTCCAGGTTGCGGGTATGCCCCACCTCCAACAAGTGCCACATCAGAAATTGTATGATGCGGACTTCTAAATGGCCTTTGAGACATCAATCCAACATGCTCTTTTAATTTCCCAACCACACTATGAATTTTAGTTGTTTCCAGTGCCTCTTGAAGCGTCATTGGGGGAAGAATACTGGGCAATCTTTTAGCTAGCATGGTCTTTCCTGCTCCCGGAGGACCAATAAGAATTATATTATGCCCACCCGCAGCAGCGATCTCCATGCAGCGTTTTATACTTTCCTGGCCTTTCACATCGGCAAAATCATGCTCTAAATGATCCAGATTGTTGTAGAATTCCTTCTTAGTGTCTATAATCGTTCTTTCCAGCGGAGTTCCTTTATCAAAGTAATTTATCACTTCCAAAATATTGGAAACCCCGTATACTTCCAGTCCGCTAACAATAGCAGCTTCTTTTACATTTTGGATTGGCAGAATAAATCCTTTATAACCTTCCTCTTTTGCTTTTATCGCGATTGGCAAGGCACCTTTAATGGGTTGTAAGCTTCCATCTAGGGAAAGTTCTCCCATGATAAGAAAGTCTCCAATATCTATGGCTTTAATTTGATCTGATGCTGCAAGAATACCCAGTGCTAGTGTAAGATCATAAGCAGATCCCTCTTTGCGAAGGTCGGCTGGTGCCATATTAATGGTGATCTTTTTACCTGGGAATTTATAAGAATTGTTTTGAAGTGCGGCAGCAATTCTAAAACTGCTTTCTTTAATGGCATTATCTGGAAGTCCTACCAAATGATAACCGATACCAGTTACTACATTTACTTCTACAGTAATCGTGGTAGCTTCTACTCCAAAAACAGCGCTACCATAAACTTTTACTAGCATCTAATATCATTTTAATCCCTCATTGATGATTTAATTCCCCGAGGTTCCTGATTTTAAATATAGTGAAAATTTATGGTAGATTGACTGTTAGTTATTTAACACGTTTTTTCTATAGTGTTCAATAAGAGCATCTATAGGTCTGCGAATAATATTTCCTATTTCAAGATTATAAGGTTGTGCAACCGCTCTAATAATATCCTGACTAAAATAGGCGATGCTTCCTATAAAATGAATGGGCACTGTTTGAGCTTGTTTAAATGAAAGTACGCGTGTATGCATAAATTCTTTTATTCCCTCATGTACTAATTTGTAGAAATATCCATTTCGCTCATTAGTAAAAATGAATTCAGCAAAAGAAGCTAAATACGTATTTGGATTTTCTTTCTTGTAAAGGTTCTTTTTGATCTCGTCGCTATTCAAATTGAAATCTTTTTCAAATTTAGCAGCGATATCTGGTGGCATTCTTTTGTAGTAATAATCTCTTATTAAACGTTTTCCGAAGTAATTCCCACTAGCTTCATCCATAAGAATATAACCTAAAGATTCTACAGCCATGTGAACATCTTTTCCATCGAAATAACAGCTATTAGAACCCGTACCTAAAATACAAACGATCCCAGGCTCAGTGGTAGCGGCATATGCTGCAGCAACCATATCTTCTTTTACCATTACTTCCGAGGCATTTGTAAAGAAATTTGCAATTATATCCTCCAAAAGTTTACGTGGAATTTCAGTTCCGCAACCTGCTCCAAAAAAATGAACTTTTTCAATCTCATTTCTTACTTCGAATAAATCAGAGTTTTCTTCAATTCTTTGTTCCAACATCGCTTCTGGAAAAACAGCAGGATTTAAACCTTTTGTACGAGTTTGAAACACTTGCTCCCCTTTCTTATTTAGCAGAATCCAGTCACATTTGGTGGAACCACCATCAGCAATTAATATCATTTTAATTTCTTTAAGATAAAATTCGCCATTTATTTTCAACTTATCGCATTAATAAATGGCAAATTATAATTTAAATTGAAGCTACGTGTGCTGCAAGTTCAACTAATTTAGCAGAATATGCATATTCATTATCATACCAAGCTATTAACTTAAAGAAGTTATCGTTTAGAGCTATCCCTGCTTCAGCATCAAAATTACAAGTGTAAGGATTAGATACAAAATCTTGAGAAACTACCATGTCTTCAGTATAAGAAACGACACCTTTGTAAGCTCCTTCTGAAGCCTTTTTGAATACAGCTTTTATCTCTTCATAAGTAGCAGATTTTTCAGTTCTCACTGTAAGATCAACAACAGAAACATCTACCGTAGGTACTCTAAAAGCCATTCCAGTAAGTTTTCCTTTTAAAGAAGGGATCACTTTAGTTACCGCCACGGCCGCTCCTGTAGAAGTAGGAATGATGTTATTTAAAGCACTTCTTCCTAATCTATGATTCTTCTTATCTGGAGAATCTACTGTGTACTCAGATGCTGTAGTTGCATGAACAGTGGTCATTAAACCTTCTATCAATCCAAACTCATCATCTATAATTTTAGCTAAAGGCGCTAAACAGTTAGTTGTACATGATGCATTAGACACAATAGTATCTTCTGCTTTTAAGTCCATATGGTTAACTCCCATTACAAACATTGGTACATCCTTAGATGGTGCCGAGATCACAACCTTTTTTGCTCCTGCTTTAAGGTGTGCTCCAGCAGATTCTTTAGTTGTAAATATTCCAGTACAATCTAGAACTACCTCTACTTTTGCTGCATCCCATTTCAAATCTTCAGGGTTGCGCTCTGCAGTTACTCTAATAGTTTTTCCGTTAACCAGTAAATGACCATCCTTCACCTCTACTTCTCCATCAAATCTTCCGTGAACAGAATCGTACTTTAAAAGGTATGCCAATTGATCTACATCTAAAAGATCGTTAACAGCTACCACTTCTACTGCATCATTTAAAATAGCATTTCTAAAAGCTATTCGTCCAATTCGGCCAAAGCCGTTTATTCCAATTTTAGTACTCATAATATGTGTTTTCAATTATTATACTGAAGTAATATCAGCGACTCTTCTTAAATTCTTATCGTATTTAGCACCATTCTTAATAGCTGTTTCCAAGGGTACCGAAACTACTTTTTGATGATGGATTCCAATCATAATGGTACGTTCTCCATTTATAAGTGCGTCAACAGCACCAATTCCTAGTTTACTTGCCAAAACCCTGTCAAAACAACTTGGAGATCCTCCACGCTGAATGTGCCCTAGCACAGAAACTCTAATTTCATAATCTTCAAGGTGCTCTTCTATGTACTCGGCGAGTTCAAAAATATTTTTCCCGCTTTTGTCTCCTTCAGCTACCACAATGATACTAGAGGTCTTTCCTGATTTTCTACTTTTCTTAAGGGATTCTACTAAACGCTCTATCCCTCTATCTTCCTCTGGAATCAATATTTCTTCTGCTCCAGCTCCAATTCCGCTATTCAAGGCTATATCTCCTGCATCTCTCCCCATTACCTCAATCAAGAATAATCTATTATGGGAGCTAGCAGTATCTCTAATCTTATCTATTGCTTCTACCACGGTATTTAAAGCCGTATCGTACCCAATAGTAAAATCGGTACCATTAATATCATTATCTATCGTTGCAGGTATTCCTATTACCGGAAAATCATGTTCTTCGTTAAATATCAGTGCTCCTGTAAAAGTTCCATCACCGCCAATAACCACTAATGCATCGATATCAGCATTTATTAAATTCTCGTATGCTTTTCTTCTTCCTTCTTTGGTTTGAAATTCCTTTGATCTGGCAGATTTTAAAAAAGTACCACCTCGGCTTATAATATTTCGAACAGATCTCGCATTGAGCTCTTCAAAATCATTCTCTATTAATCCTTGATATCCTCTGTAAATACCTACGCATTCAATTTCTTGAAAAGCACAACCTCTCACCACCGCTCGGATTGCGGCATTCATTCCGGGAGCATCGCCCCCTGAAGTAAGTACTCCTATTTTCTTAATTTTTATTTGCATTACTGTAAAGCTATCTGATTTGTTTCTTAATTCCTAATGAACTCTTTTACTAAAACGTTTTCGGTTAATAACTCATAAAAAAAGCCTCAATATTGAGGCTTTTTTAAAGATTTTGTAAAATTACTTAGTTGTTTATCAATATTTTGTATTCCCACGGCTTAAATTCCATTTCCATATCCTTCTTAAGATCTACCTCTCCAGAGTTCATATAATCCTGAAATTTACCATCCAACTCTATCTGGAATTTTACTGGTGCTTTTGTAAGATTGGCAACATAGACAAGCATATCATCTCCATTTCCTCTTGAGAAAGCTAATACTTGATCATCTTTAGTTGTTTTTAATCTAGTATAAGCTGCAGCTTCTTTACCTCCAGCCAGAGCGGATTTGGTATTTTTAAGCTCTCCTAATTTTACCATTACCGGCCAAACTTTACCCTTAGTTTTTGGTATGCTATCTTTTTCAAAGAATAATAATCTTCGATCCATGTCATATTCCTGCCCACTATAGATCAATGGCATTCCCGGCAAAGTGTAAGAAAGTGCCAACATAGCTTCTCCTGCATCTCCCATTCTTTCTTTAACCGTACCATTCCATGAATTCTCATCGTGATTGGTGATAAAGTTCATCAAGAAATCGTCTTTCTGGTATAATGTGTCAATTTTGGTCATATACTCGTCCCAAGCGGCAACAGTTTTCTTTCCTTGAGCCATCTCATTCATGATATGATGTCCTTCCCAGTTGTATCCCATATCGAATGCATCATGAAAAAGATCTTTCTTTTCAGATTCTGCCAACATAAATACAGGCTTTACTTCCTTAATAGCTGATACCGCTTGTTTCCAGAATTCAGTTGAAACTTCTCCGGCAACATCTGCTCTAAATCCATCTACATCATGATTCTCTACCCAATATTTCATTTCCTTGGTCATCGCTGTCCAAAGCTCTTTATTGTCGTAGTTAAGATCTGCAGTATCTGTCCATCCCCAAGATTCACCTGTTTCCGGGTTTAGAGGGTCTACAATTTCACCTGCTTCATTTTGAGTATAATATTCTGGATGCTCTGCAATCCAAGGATGATCCCATCCTGTGTGATTGGCCACCCAATCCATGATCACGAACATTCCGTTCTCATGAGCTACGTCTACCATGTTCTGAAAATCCTCGATAGTACCAAACTCAGGATTCACTTTAGTGTAGTCTGCAATCGCATAATAACTACCTAAATATTTCTCACGTTCCTTTTCATCCTCAATTTCACTAACCATTTTTCCACCTGTAGCTTTTCTATTCTTCATAGAAATAGGATATACCGGCATTACCCAGATCACTTTTACACCTAATTCTTTCAACTTCGGAATATCTTGCGTAAATGCATTAAAAGTCCCCTCTGGAGAATACTGGCGAATATTTGCCTCATAGATCACAGCATTCTCAAGATCGCTGTCTTCAATACTAACTTTTTGCTCCTCGTTTGGAGTTTCTGAATCTTTCTTTTCTTTATTTTCATCTTTACAAGATGCCATTACAGCAACCATACAAAATGCTAATGCCATTTTTTTAATCATAGTATATTAGGTTTAAATTAATTGAATTCTATTTTTATAATCGTTTCGTTTTGATCAAATCTCACAGGGATGTTTAATTTTTCTAAGTGCATATAGTTCTTACCTGTATATTTTATTCCGTTCACATAAACAAACTGCACTTCTTTTTCAAGGTTCTCTATATGGAGATCTATTAATTTTATTTCTGAAGTGGCATTTTTCCCTACTTCCTTTTTAATCTTAATAGTTACTGCATCAACATCTAATTCAGATTCCAATTTCACTAATTCGAACATGCCTTTCTCGAATGCATCCGGAGTTTTACCGTCGTCATTATATATAACAGCATCGCTTTTTTTAGCCTGCTCATCGTAATAAAAATAAACATCTAGAGTTGAAGCATCATAGTTCGCAGTGGTTTGCATAGGCCTTGCCATAGGAATAAAAGCGCCACCTCTAACAAATACCGGAATATGATCTTCTACTACATTTACAGAAGCTACCGTTCCTTTTGCATATTTCTTGCCCGTATAGAAATCGAACCAATTATTAGTTGATGGAAAAATCACTTCCTTGGAAGTAACTCCCGGGTTTAAAACTGGTGAAACCAAGAAACTATCTCCCCATAAATAGGTGTTGGAAACAGCATACATCTTATAATTTTCAGGCTCTTCAAAGAATAAAGGTCTCATTAATGGTTTCCCTGAAATATGATTTTCGAAGGCCAAGCTATAATTATAAGGCAATAATTTATATCGCAATTCAATGGCTTTTTTAGCCAATGCTTTAGTCTTCTCATTTTTAAAAACTGGTTCCGAAGCCACGTCTTCTTGCGCATGTGGACGGAATATTGGCTGAAAAACTCCATACTGTAACCATCTGGTATATAACTCATCATCTTCAAGAGCACCAGCAAAACCACCCAAATCGGAGTGCATATATGCCAAGCCTTGTAATCCCATTTGTAAGCTTATCTCTGGTTGTGGTTTTAAACCATTCCAACCTCTATTAACATCGCCAGACCATGGAATTAATCCGAAGCGTTGTGATCCTGCTGCACCCGCTCTCATTAAAATAAAAGGACGCTCTTCAGGAAAATCGGCTTCATATCCTTCCTTTATCATTTTCGCCCAATAATGTCCGTAGATATTATGAACCTCATCTGCAGATCCAATACTGTGTTGTAGTTTTGTTGGATGTACCTCTGGTTCTCCAAGATCTCCCCACCATCCAGCTACTCCCAAAGATTTAAGATCTTTATAGATATTCCAAAACCAATCTTGTGCTTTTAGTTTAAAAATATCTACCAATCCTGTATTCCCAAAGTAAAAATCATATTTGAACGGATTCCCTACAGAATCTGTAGCTAATACATTTTTCTCTACTGCCTCGTCCCATTTTTTGGAAGTGGTTAGGATAAATGGCTCTGTAACTAGGATCGTTTTTACTCCTTGATCTGCTAATTTTGAGATCATTTGTTTTGGTTCCGGGAAAGAATCTTTCACAAACTCCAGATTTCCCATGGTTCCTTTTATATCATGTCCAAACCAATAAAGATCAAGAATAACGGCATCTACCGGAATGCTGTCTTTTTTGAATTTAGCAATCGTTTTTTCGACTTCTTCCTGAGAATGATATCCAAATCTACTTGAGAAATTACCAAAGGCCCATCTTGGTGGTAATGGCTGGCGCCCGGTTAAAAGTGTATAATTCTCAATGATCTTCTCCCATGTTTTCCCAACAATTAGTTGATAGGTCTTTCTCCCACTAATCGTTTCATAGCTTAAGGTGTTAGAATTATTGCTGTCCAGGTCCAAAAATCCTATAGGTGCATTATCAAAATGCAACAGGTATTTTTCTGAAGATAATACCACAGGTAAGGTATAGTTCAACAAAGCAGATTTTGTACCGTAGCCATAATCTGCTCGGTTGTATAATTCTAATCTGTTTCCCCTTCTGTCCATGCCCAAAGCGCGGGCTCCTCCTCCAAATAGCATTTCATATTCCGCTATATTGAAATCGAGCTTTTCATGAGTTTCAGATTTGGAATAACCGGTTTTTTCTGAAATTACCTCTTCTCCTTCATAGAAATACTTTACCTGAAAAGGTTTTTTATTGATAATCACTGTAATACCAGAAGTTGCAATTTTAATTGAATTAGCTTCTTCTGTAACCGTTGGTGCTATTTCTGAAGGCTTTAGAACTACAGAATATGAATCTTCGATATAGGTTTCTCCAGATGGGATAAAACTGGTTTCCATGATCTCTGGCGTGAATGCTTGGAAACGATATTTTCCATCGCTGGTCATCACCGAGATAACGCCCTCCTTATTTTCAAAACTCTTAAAATTTCTTTCTGAGTTTTGCGCCGAAATGAAAACTGAATTCATTCCAATGAAAATCAAAAGAAACAGGCATTTTATATGTTTTAGATGGATCTTCATGACCTTATTTCAGTTTTATAAATTATTATAAATGTCTTTTTACAGATACTAATTTGAACAAATCGTTACCCTGTCTTGAACTACCAAGACATTGTGTTGTCATCCCGACGGAAGGAGGGATCTCTTATCGAAGAGATTCTACTCCATTGAAATTTCTCGTCTCTAATTTATCCTGAGCGAAGCATCGAGCCGCAAACTGACATTGATCTGTTTTGTCAGGTTACTCAATTCTACTTCGCATTGTCATCCCGACGGAATGAGGGATCTCTTATCGAAGAGATTCTGCTCCATTGAAATTTCTCGTCTCTAGTTTATCCTGAGCGAAGCCGAAGGCTCGAACTCACATTAATCTGTTTTGAGCGTCACCCTGTCCCGAACTATCGGGAGTTTCAGGGTCTCCCCCCGACTTAAAGGGATGCTGAAACAAGTTCAGCATGACGTAAAAAATTATCTCAATTCTATCACCATCGAAGATTTCCCTTCAATTTTCAAAGTCTTATCTAAAGAGATCTCACTATTAGACAATATTTCCTTTCCAGAAGTTATTCCCACTAAACCTTCAGCAAAACGAGTGAGCTCTAATTCCTGTGCTTCAGGATTATTATTTATCACCACCATAACCCGCTCATTTTCATCATATCTAAAATAAACGTACACGTTGTTTTCTGGTAAGAACTGAAGCAATTTCCCGAAGTGCAGCACTTCCTTATCTTTTCTATAATTCAGTAATTTCTTGGTAAAAGCATGATAAGCTTCCTGATCCTGATTTCTTCCTGTTTCAGTAAAAGCATTGTTATCGTCTCCTATCCAGCCTCCTGGAAAATCTCTACGAATATCGCCATCACCAAGTTTTTCTTTATTTCCAACCATCCCTATTTCATCTCCGTAATACAATTGTGGAATTCCACGTGTAGTCAGCACCAAAGTCATTACTAGTTTGTATTTATCAAGATCGCTTTTGTAAATCCCATTAATCCTATTGGTATCATGGTTTCCGGCAAAGACCAACAAATTATTGATATCGGCATATAAAAAATCATTCACGAAATTCTCGTAAACCTTGATCATTCCGGTGTCCCAGCCAGGATTTTCTTCATCAAAAACCGTCATCAAGGCATCATGCAAAGTGAAATCCATTACAGAGGGTAAATTGGAATTATAGCTTTGGATCGCTCCAATTGGGCTATCTTTTTGCCAATAAGAGATTTGTGCCTGATCGTGCATCCAAACTTCCCCAACAATATTGAAATTAGGATATTCATCCATGATTGCTTTTGTCCACTTGGCAATTCCATCTTTATCATTAAAAGAATAAGTGTCCACACGAAAACCATCCAAATTGGCATACTCAATCCACCAAATAGCATTTTCGGTAAGATAGTTCAACACCAATGGATTACTCTGATTTAGATCTGGCATTGTACTAACAAACCAACCATCTACACAATATTTCCAATCTATCTGAGATCTATTAGGATCGTACTGAGTGGTCATTCTATAATTTGAATTCGCATATCCTGGAAACTGATGGATCCAATCGTAAGTTGGAAGATCTTTGATCATCCAATGCTCTGCCCCCCAATGATTGGTAACATAATCCATTACCAATTTCATATCGCGCTTGTGCATCTCATTTGCTAACTTTTTATAATCTTCGTTAGAACCGTAACGTGGGTCTATTTTATAAACATCACTTTGAGCATATGTATGGTAAGAGTAAGCTTGATCGTTATCTTCTAAAAGCGGTGTGCTCCATAAGGTTGTCACTCCCAGATCTTCTAAATAATCCAAATTATTGATCACTCCTTGAAGATCCCCACCATGGCGACCTCCCAGTAATTCACTATTTGCTTTTTCTGTAAGCTTAGGATTAGAATCGTTTTCAGGGTTTCCATTCGCAAAACGATCTGGCATAATTAAATACATCGCATCGCTGGCATCAAAACCTTTTCTGATAGCAGATCCTTCCCTTCTTTCTTTCAACTCATAAGCCTTAGAAAATCCTTTAGTTCCTTTTTTGCTGAAATTAAAAGTATAAGAACCTGTGGGAAGATCTTTAGTTTTGATAGTTACAAATACGTAATTAGAATTCTCTGTTTTAAGCACATTTTCTATCACCACATCTTTTGGAGCAGACACTTCATGTTGCGAAATATCTTTACCATAGAACATGATTTGTAGATTCTCCTGATGCATATCACTCCACCAAAATGGAGGCTCTACTTTATCTATCTGTGCAAATGTTGAAAGGCTAAAAAATACCGAAAAAAGAAAAAATAACTGCTTCATTAAATTGATTTAATATTATAACTGACTCACTTAAAAAATCTACCTATACCTCAACCTCGTTATTTGGCTGAACTTCTATAGATTTACCTTTTACTAAAATATTAATCGGCTCGGTTCCTTCTAATTTAAAAGTAGTTTTCGCCTTGGTGACATTAACTTTTAAGATCTGATTTCTGAAATTCACTTTAAAAGAATAGGCATCCCATTCGTCTGGAATTCTTGTATTAAATGATAATTGATCATTCACCACACGCATTCCTCCAAATCCTTCTACAATGCTTATCCAAGTACCAGCCATACTAGTGATATGACAACCTTCTTTTACTTCGTTATTATAATCGTCCAGATCCAATCTAGAAGTTCTCACATAGAACTCATAGGCCTGTTCCATTCTTCCCAACTTAGCAGCTTGAATACTGTGTACACAAGGAGAAAGCGAAGATTCATGAACCGTTAGTGGCTCATAGAAATCAAAATGTTTGGCTAGTTCTGCATCATTAAAACGATCTTCAAAAAAATAGAATCCTTGTAATACATCTGCTTGTTTGATATAGCAAGATCTTAAAATTCTATCCCAACTCCATTTCTGGTTGATTGGTCGGCTGTTTTTTGCTAAATCTTCGACTGGAATTAATTCCTTATCTAAAAATCCATCTTGTTGTAGAAATACCCCAAATTCTTCTGAATATGGGAAATACATGTTTTCTGCCACTTCTTTCCATTTCATCAATTCAGCATCAGTAAGACTGGTAAGTCCCATTATACGATCATGATCATCAGAATGTCCGTCTTTCACCTTTTTAATTGTCTCCAAACAATACTCTATACACCATTTAGCTAGATAATTGGTATACCAGTTGTTATTCACATTGTTCTCATATTCATTAGGACCTGTAACCCCAAGGATCACAAACTTATTCTTGTCTTTACTAAAGTTTGCACGTTGCTGCCAGAATCGGGCAATAGCGATCATAACTTCCAAACCTTTCTCTGGGATATAATCGAAATCTCCAGTATATCGCACATAATTATAGATAGCGAACACCATAGCTCCGTTCCTGTGGATCTCCTCGAAAGTGATCTCCCATTCGTTATGGCTTTCTTCTCCATTCATGGTTACCATAGGATACAATGCAGCTCCATTAGTAAAACCTAATTTTTCGGCATTTTCAATAGCCTTATCTAAATGATTGTATCTATAGGCCAACAAATTTCTTGCTACCTGTTGATCTTTGGTAGCCATATAAAATGGAATACAATAAGCTTCGGTATCCCAATAAGTACTCCCTCCATATTTCTCTCCTGTAAAACCTTTTGGTCCAATATTCAAGCGTTCATCTTTTCCTGAATAGGTTTGATTTAGCTGAAAAATATTGAAACGAATTCCTTGCTGTGCTTTTACATCTCCAGAAATGGTGATATCTGCCATTTCCCAAGTTTTGGCCCAAGCATCTTTTTGATCCTGAAGCATGCCGTTATATCCTTTGCCAACCGCTTTGGATAATACATTTTTGGCAGCAATAACTAGATCATTTCTATCATGATTCATATCTGTAACATAACCTGCAAATTTCTGCAAACTCACTACATCCCCTTTTTCTGCTGAAATCTCATAGGTAAAGACAATCTTATCCTGCTCTCTCTCTTTTTTATGAGCAAGCTCAACTTTTTTACCATTTAGTAAAATTTCAGATTGCATGAAGGTACAAGCATGAAATTCTGTCTTTAATGTTTTTGAAACTATAAAGCCTTGATTTTCTGTAGAACTAACCTCAATGGTTTTCCAGAATTTCTCTTCCCAGTTAGCATCGATGTTGGAAACACCACTATCCAAATAAGGTTGAAAAGTGATCTTCGCATCTCCAGAAATTAATTCCACTTGATAATCTATAGATCCAGTTTCATCCAATTCTAAAGATAAAAATCTGGTTGCTATTACTTTAATTGTAATGTCATTTGGTAAGGTGGCAACAAAACTACGCTGGTACCAACCTTCCTTCATATTCAGCTCCCTGCGATAATCTGCAACTTTAGTACACGTGTTTAGATCTAAAGCTTCTCCATTTACAAAAACATTGATCCCAATCCAATTGGGAGCATTTAATACTTTTGCAAAGTATTCTGGATAGCCATTCTTCCACCAACCAACTTTGGTTTTATCTGGGTAATACACCCCGGCGATATAACTTCCTTGGAAGGTTTCTCCTGAATACTGTTCTTCAAAATTGGCTCTCTGGCCCATTTTCCCGTTTCCTATACTGAATAAACTCTCTGAAGATTCTACTCGATCCTTATCGAAACCTTCCTCTATGATAGACCAATTGTCTGGTTTTATATAATCTTGATTCATGCTTTTGGTGTCAATAAATTTTTTATAAAGTCTATTTCAATTTCTTCAAAACTGCTAAAAATATAATCTGCTTCATGCAGCACATCTTTCTCACCAATTCCTATACTTATCATTCCCGCAATATTCGCAGCTTGTACTCCTGCAACAGAATCTTCAAAGACCATGCAGTTTTCTTGAGCTACTCCAATTTTTTCAGCAGCAATAAGGAAAACCTCCGGATCTGGTTTGGCTTTACTTACATCGTTCCCATCTACAATCGCATGAAATTTCTCCATCAATCCTGTTTTCTCCAAGATCGGGCGTGCATTTTTACTTGCAGATCCCAATGAGATTGGAATATTTTGTTCAGAAAGAAAATCTATAATTCTGGGAACTCCAGGCAAGATATCTTTACTGCTAAGATTGGTGATATAAGAAAGATAGTTGTCATTCTTCTCCGCCATTTTTTCCTTGAATTTATCTTCAGATAAACTCGTGTTTCCCCATTTTAATATTTTCTCAAGAGATCGCACTCGACTAACCCCTTTTAGTTCTTCATTTTGAAGTTCTGTAAAATCTAAACCCAGATCATTAGCCAGTTTTTTCCAAGCTAAGAAGTGGAATTTAGCAGTATCTACAATTACTCCATCCAAATCGAAAATTACTCCTTTAATTTTGCTCACTGATATTAATTTTTCGTTGTGTTTGAACTCTTAGGGTTAAGATTCCCGCCAAGATCATTGAGAAACCTCCTATTAACAAAGCGTAGATTGGTTCGTTCCCAAAAAATTCTTTTACTAAAAATCCTAAAATTGTGGCTGCCACAATTTGAGGTATCACTATAAAGAAGTTAAAAACTCCCATATAATATCCCATTTTATTAGAAGGTAAAGATCCAGACAACATAGCATAAGGTATAGATAGAATACTCGCCCAAGCGATTCCTACTCCTATCATAGCTAATAATAATCCTATTTTATCTGAAAGAAAATAAATAGAAATAAGTCCTAAACCTCCCGCACAAAGTGCTAGCATATGGGTGAATTTATTGCTTGTTCTTCTTGCCAATACTGGTAATAGAAATGCTACAGCTGCAGCAACTCCATTATAAACAGTGAACATTACTGTTACCCAGTCTGCTGCATCGTTGTAAAGTTCTGAAGTAGTGTCTGAAGTATTAAATACATGTCCTGTCACGGCTTGAGTAGTATAGATCCACATAGAAAATAATGCAAACCAAGAAAAAAATTGTACCCATGCCAACTGCTTCATAGCACGTGGCATATTAAGCATATCGGTAATAATTACAGTAAATCCATTTCGGACCTGTTTTTTGCGCAGCTGAGAAGCTATCATAAACAGAATTCCAGCTATTAATAACCCTATAAAAAGGATATATAGCTCTTTAGTTAAATCTTCAAAATAAATAATGCCTGAGAATAAAGCTCCTACTAAAGACATAATAAAACCTATCTTAAATTGGGATTTAATATTTTTCTGCTTGTCAACAATCTCATCATTTATAGTCGAAATTGCCTTATCGGCTTTATCAAAAGCAGCTAATTCCTCTGGTGAGTATTCCTTAGATTTAAATACCGTCCAGAGCACTGCGAGTAAAAATACCACGCCACCTACATAGAAAGACCATTTTACAGAATCAGGAATAATTCCTTCTGCTGCTGTATTGCTTACACCAAACCAGTTGGTAAACATATAGGGTAATAAAGAACCTACTACGGCACCTATCCCAATAAAGAAACTTTGCATGGAAAACCCAAGGGTGCGCTGCCTTTCAGGAAGATTATCACCTACAAAAGCCCTAAATGGTTCCATAGAAATATTTATGGAAGCATCCATGATCCATAAAGTTCCTGCTGCAACCCAAAGAGTTGGGGAATTGGGCATAATAAATAAGGCTAAAGAAGAAAGAATTGCTCCAACTAAAAAATATGGGCGTCTCCTCCCTAGTTTTGTCCAGGTTCTATCGCTAAAATATCCAACTATTGGTTGTACTATTAGTCCGGTTACCGGGGCAGCTATCCATAGAATGGGAATATCCTCAACTTGTGCTCCAAGAGTTTCAAAGATCCTCGAGGTATTAGCATTTTGTAAAGCAAATCCAAATTGAATCCCTAGGAATCCAAAACTCATGTTCCAGATCTCCCAGAAACTAAGATTGCGTTTTTGCATATCGTAAGATTAAATTTCTACTACGACAAGCGCTATGACTCGTCAAAACGTATTAACAGGAAGTGAAAATATCAGTTTTGACTAAAATTATAAGGTGGTAAAGATATATAAAATTTTAAATGTTCAAAGAGAAATTAGCGTTTTGTAGAATTGCGCTCTACCAAACCAGTCTCAATTATGATCGTTTCAAAAGGCTCATCTTCAGAATCATCATTCTCCAATTTCTTTATAAGCAATCGGGCTGCCTGTGCACCCATTTCTTCTCCATGCTGATTAATAGTGGTTAAACTTGGAATAAATCTTTTGGAAAGCTCTCCATCTGTAAATGCAATTACCGAAACATCCTTTGGAACATCTAAGCCTTGTTCCTTAAAGGCTTTTATGGCATAAATCGCAAAATGCTCATTCACGGCAAAGACTGCATCCATGGATTTATCACTTAAAAATCTGCTTATTTCTTCTTCACTTTCGTCAAAGTCATCCACCTTTAAGATCAAAGATTCATTTAGCTCTATATTGTTTTCAGATAATGCTTCTAAATACCCCTGAGTTCTAAGCTTTCCAACACTTACGTAATCTATGGTACTTATTAGACCTATATTTTTACAGCCTTTGTCTACTAAAAACTGAACTGCTTTTTTAGCACCCAAGGTATCATCAATAATTACCTTATCGCAATTAATTTCTTCTATAACCCTATCAAACATTACCAAAGGCATCCCCTGTTCTATTACCTCTGTTAAATGGTGGTAGTCTCTTTTTTGCTGAGTTTCCTTTGCTACTGAAAGAATGAATCCATCTGTACTCCCATTCGCCAAGATTTCCATATTTATCACTTCTTTATCGAAGGAATTATTGGAGGTGCAAATTATTACATGATAGCCCTTTTCATTGGCTACTTGCTCTATTCCGCTTATCACAGTAGTAAAATAATGATGTACGATCTCAGGAATAATTACTCCAATGGTTTTTGATTTCCTGTTCTTTAAGCTTAGTGCTATATTATTTGGCTTGTAATTATACAACTTAGCAAAGGCCTTTATTTTTTGACGGGTATCCTCACTAATTTCAGCACTATCACGCAAAGCTTTAGAAACGGTAGAAATTGAAACGTCCAACTCTTTGGCAATTAATTTAAGGGTTAATCTTTTTTTCATAGGGTATTAATAGTAGGACGTGGTAGTTTCTTGTAATCTACAACAAAATTACAAAAAACCGCTTAATTCAATTAAATACAAAAGTTGTCAACACGAAAACGTTTTCGTGGTGGTCATCAAGCAAATACGCAAGAAATTAACATATCGTTTACATACATTTAACCCCAGGAAGTGATAATATACAGTTAAATTTTATTTAAATCAATCAAATTATTTATGGAAAAATTACTTAAAAGTTCGTTGTTTTTGCTGTTAATGCTACCGATGAGCTTTTTTGCCCAACAAAGCGTAAGCGGTACTGTCACTGAAAGTGCAACCGGATTACCAGTGCCCGGGGTGAATATAATCGTAAAGGGAACTAATAATGGAACAATTACCGATTTTGATGGTAATTACACTTTAACTAGTGTTGAAAGCGAAAACGTTTTAGTATTCTCCTTTTTAGGATTTACTACTAAAGAAGTTGCATATAGTGGACGAGCTGTTGTAAATGTTCAGTTAGACGAGAGCGAGAATGCTTTGGACGAGATAGTAGTAATAGGATATGGAACAGTTAAGAAATCTGATGCTACCGGTGCAGTAACTTCAATCACTCCTAAAGAATTTAATAAAGGAGCTGTAGTAGCTGCCGATCAACTTATCCAAGGAAAAGTTGCCGGGATTCAAGTTATTAACGGTGGTGGATCTCCAGGTGAAGGAGCACAAATTAGAATTAGAAGTGGATCTTCTTTAAATGCAAATAATGACCCATTATACGTTATAGATGGCGTACCAACTGATAATGGTGGTATTAGAGGAGGAAGAAACCCTTTAGCGAACATCAACCAAAATGACATTGCATCGATTAACATCCTTAAGGATGCATCTGCAACTGCTATTTACGGAGTAAGAGCTTCTAATGGGGTGGTAATAATCACCACCAAAAGAGGTAATACTGGTGAACTAAAAGTTAATTATAATTCTAGTTATGCTTATTCTACTATAGATGAAACTGCAGATGTCCTTTCAGCTAATCAATTTCGAGATTTTGTGACAGAAAATGGAAATGATGCTCAGATTGGCTTAGTAGGAGAGGCTAATACCAATTGGCAAGATTTGATCTACCAAGATTCATATGGTACAGATCAAAACGTATCTGTTTCTGGTGGTCAAGATTTTTACACTTTTAGAGCTTCCGCCGGTTATTCTAATTACGATGGTATTCTAAAGAGGGATCAATTCGAAAGAACAACATTCTCTGCTGCTTTAACTTTTAAGTTTTTAGAAGATCATTTAAAGGTAGACATCAATAACAACACTTCACTAGTAGAGAATAACTATAGTAATAGAGGCGCGATTGGAGCCGCTGTTTATTTCGATCCCACACAAGCTCCTACTGTAGATGATCAAACTTATGGGGGATACTTTAGATGGACTCAGGCAAACGGAGATTTAGATCCATTAGCCCCGGCTAACCCATTGGCACTTTTAAATCAAACTACTAATTTGGGAAGATCTTTTAGAAGTATTGGAAATATTCAATTTGACTATAAATTACAGTTCTTCCCAGAATTAAAAGCAGTGCTTAACTTAGGATATGACAATTCTGTAGGTAGAAATTATGGATTCCAAGATCCTGAATTTACAAATCCAGATCAAGATGGCTCTTCTTATAATGATAGAGATGAAAAGAAAAACAAATTGATGGATGCTTACCTTAATTATAATAAGAATTTTGAAAGCATAAATACCTTAGTAGATTTTACTGGTGGTTATAACTACCAAGATTTCACCTACCCTACGAGTTTTGTAAGAGATAATGGTGCGGGGGTTTTGGTTACAATTAATAATGAAACTAGATTAAATTTACAATCTTTCTTCGGTCGTGTTAATTTTACTCATAACAATAAATATTTACTAACTGCATCCTTAAGAAGAGATGCTACTTCCAGGTTTATTGAAGAAAACAGATGGGGAAATTTCCCTTCAGCTGCCTTAGGTTGGAAAGTACATGAAGAGAATTTCTTAAAAGATAGCAATATTATTAGTGAATTTAAGCTAAGAGCTAGTTGGGGTATAACAGGACAACAATCTGTTGGAGACATATACCCATCAGTAGCATTATACCAGACTGGAACAAGTACTGCCGGTTACCAATTTGGAGACCGATTTGTACAAACTCTTAGACCTCAGCCCTATAACCCTAACTTAGTTTGGGAAGAAACTGAATCAAGGAACTTAGGTTTAGATTTTGGTTTTTTCAATGGTAGAATTGATGGAACTATAGATGCTTACCAAAGAACTACAGACGATCTTATAGTTTTCACAAACAACCCTCAGGGGGTAGGCTTTTCTAATGCAGACGATTATAATATTGGATCTCTAGAGAATAAAGGTTTAGAGATTGGTACTAATATGTATCCAATTAGAAATCAGAATATGCAATGGAGAGTTGGTGGAAACATAACCTTTCAGGAATCTAAGATCACAAAGTTAACATTAGTTACCGACCCTAATTATACTGGGATAGATGTTGGTGGTATTTCAGGAGGGACTGGAAACACTATACAAAATCATCAAGTTGGTTTTGCGCCAAGTTCGTTCTTTGTTTTTGAACAAGCATATGATGCAGCAGGACAGCCTTTGGGTGGTGTGTATGTAGATAGAAATAAAGATGGAATTGTAAACTCTAATGATAAATATAGATTTAGAAAACCTGCTTCAGATGTTTACTACGGTTTCAATACAGATTTTAATTACAATAACTTCTCTTTTAACATGGCTTGGAGAGGTAGTTGGGGTAATTATAATTATAATAATGTGGATTCTGGTGCTGGGTTTGAAAACAATATTCTGGTATTTGACACCTTCATCAATAATGGGGTAACTAGTTTATTAGACACCGGATTCGAAGAGGCTCAATATTTATCAGATTATTACATTCAAGATGCTGCATTTCTAAAGCTGGACAATGCTACTATCGGTTATACTTTTAATGAGTTTTTAACTGAAAATACTTCATTGACTTTAACAGCAACTGGACAAAACCTACTCACAATTACAGATTACAAAGGGATTGACCCTGAGACATATGGGATTGATAATAATATTTATCCAAGACCAAGAACTTTTGTTTTAGGATTAAATCTTAATTTTTAATATTACAAGACTATGAAAAAATTAAAGTATACTATTTTAAAACTGGCACTATCTATTTTTGCAGTAACAATGGTTTCTTGTACTGCAGATCTTGATCAGTCCAACCCGAACAGTGAAAGCTTACTTTCTGCTGAAGAGGTTTTTCAAGAGCCAGATTCTTATATCAGGTTTTTAGCTAAACTTTACGCTGGACTAGCAACTACGGGTCAAGAAGGACCTTCAGGTAATCCCGATATTACAGGAATAGATGAAGGAGAAAGCCAGTATGTTAGAGGATTATGGGTGATGCAAGAGCTTACCACAGATGAAGCTATTATTGCTTGGAATGATAAAACTATTAAGGATTTTCATTATCAAACATGGACTTCTAGTGATCTTTTTATAAATGCAACTTTTAGTAGATTGGATTTTCAAGTAAAGAATTGTAATGAATTCTTACGTCAAACTACAGAAGATAAATTACAATCTCGCGGATTGTCTGCCTCAGAAATTGAAGATATTCAGGGATACAGAGCAGAAGCTAGATATCTAAGAGCCTTGAGTTATTGGCATTTCTTAGATCTATTCGGATCTGTTGGTTTAGTTACAGAGAATGACCCAACAGATTTCTTTTTGCCAGAACAAGCCTCTAGACAACAATTATTCGAATTTGTTGAAACAGAATTAATTGCTGCCGCTGAAGCTTTACCAGAGGTTGGAACTAATGAGTATCCAAGAGCAGATAAAGGTGCTGCATGGATGGTTTTGAGTAAGCTATACATGAATGCTGAAGTTTATACTGGAACTCCTAGATATACAGATGCTATCACTTATTTAACAAAGATTAATACTGCTGGTTACCTGCTACATAATAACTATGAGGAATTATTTTTAGCAGATAACAACATGAATGGATCTCAAAATGAATTTATCTTCTCTGTAGCTTTCGATGGAATTAATACGCAAACTTACGGAGGAACCACTTTCCTTACCCACGCACCAGTAGGTGGAACTATGGATCCTGATGAGTTTGGGATAAACGGAGGTTGGGCAGGTATTAGAACTACTTCTGCTTTAGTAAACAAATTCCAAATGGACCTAGATTCTAGAGAGCAGTTCTATACAGATGGTCAATCCTTAGAGATTGAAGATGTAGGATCATTTACAGATGGATACGCTATCTCAAAATGGAAAAATGTAGATGTAAATGGAAATCCTGGATCTGATTCTAATGGAAACTTTGTAGATATTGATTTTCCAATGTTCCGTTTAGCCGATGCCTATTTAATGTATGCCGAAGCATTTTTAAGAGGTGGAGGTGGAAATTCTGCAGATGCCTTAAGCTATGTAAATATGATTAGAACAAGAGCATTTGGTGGTACTTCACAAAATATTAGCAGTGGAAGATTAACTTTAGATTTTATTCTAGAAGAAAGAGCAAGAGAATTACATTGGGAAGGACATAGAAGAACAGACCTTATAAGATTCGGTAAATTCACCGGAGGTTCTTATATCTGGCCTTGGAAAGGAAATGTACCAAATGGTGCCCCAACTCCTAGTTTCAGAAATCTTTTCCCTATTCCAGCGAACGCAATTGCAGGAAACCCAAAACTTCAACAAAACCCAGGTTATTAATTAAGATAAAATAATATAAAATGAAAACTATAAAAAGTTTATTAGTCCTTTTTAGTGCAATTCTTATTACATCTTGTTCTACAGACGATGTAGAGGATCGCCCAGTGATCGAAGCCATTGATGCTCCGGTACTTGTTTCTCCAAATAACGGAGCTATTTATAATTTAAATGTTGAAAACAAAGCTAGCCTTGCAGAAAGATTTGTGTGGTCTGATGCAAATTTTGGTGGTGATGTAGAGATCAACTATGCCATAGAAATGGATATTGCTGGTAACGAGTTTGCTAGTCCTGTCGTACTTGGTTCAGTAAACAGTGAAAATCAATTAGCTGTAAGTGTAGAGACCTTAAATAGTGCAGCACTTTCTTTAGGTGCAGAGCCTTTTGCTGCTGTTCCTTACGAAGTTCGGGTTAAAGCAAGTGTTGGTGAAATGGAAATGCTTAGCAATAGCACTCCTATTACCGTTTCTGCTTACACCACAGAAGCTCCTAAAGTATATGTAGTTGGAAGTTTCTTAGCTGATAGTGGATATGGTGACAACTGGACTCCAGCAAATGCAGTTCCTTTAGCTGCAGCAGGATTTGGTGAAACCAATTTTGAAGGGTTCGTGAACATTGCACAAGAAAATGCTGAATTCAAAATCCTACCAACAAATACTAGTTTTGACGGTGATTTTGGGGATACTGGAGAAAACAATGGTGATTTCTCAGGAACTATAGAGCAAACCGATGAAGTAAATGCTGGAACTCCAGATAGATCTGCTGGATACTACTTTGTAAAAGTAGATACTGAGGCCTTAACTTATTCATTAGATAAAACTTCTTGGGCTGTTACTGGAGCTGCAACTCCTAATGGATGGCCTGGTGATGATCCAATTGCTACTGCAGATCAAGACATGACCTATAATTCTGATACCAAAATCTGGGAGATAGATGTAGATCTTACTGCCGATGAGTATAAATTTAGAGCTAATGATGATTGGGCTTATAACATCGGAAAAGATAATAATGATGATGGTTTCTTAAATTTTGGGGGAGATAATTTCAAAGTAGACACTGCAGGTAACTACCATATAGAATTGGATCTTAGTAATCCTAGAGAATATACCATGACAATTACAATGAACTAAAAAAGTTTAAAGGGCTGTAAATTTTACAGCCCTTTTTTATATACTATGAAAAAAATAAAATTCATATACTTAATTGCTTTCGCTCTATTGTTAGGATTTGCTTCCTGCTCTAAAGATGATGATCCAAGCAAGGAAGCCCCTACCCCAAATCCAACAGGTCCACAAGCTCTCAATTTAGAGAATTATAAAAACGGATCTGGAGTGATGATGCAAACCTTTTATTGGGATGTAGAACCTCGCGGAGAATGGTGGAACAAACTAAATAGCAAAATTGAAGGTTGGGCAGATGCCGGAATAGATAGACTTTGGTTGCCAGTGGTAAGCAAAGGACAATCTGGTAGCAGCTCTATGGGATATGATCCTTCAGATTATTTCGACTTTGGTAATTTCAATCAACACGGAACTACAGAAACGAGATTTGGAAGTCGCACTGAATTAGAGAATTTGATCTCCAATGCTCACGACAATAATCTTGAAGTTATTGCTGATATCGTACTAAACCATAATTCTGGTGGCGGAGCGGAGTATAATCCATATAGAGATAAACAAACCTTTACCAATTTTGATGAGCAAAATGGGAATGCTTCCGGATTATTCAATAGATCTTTTGAAGATTTTCATCCCAACAGCACGCACGAAAGTGATGCTGGCGATTTGTTTTTTTGCAGAACAGGATCTATGTCATGACCAAGAACGCGTTCAAAACTGGTTGTGGAAAGATGCCAATTCTGTAGCGAAATATTACAAAAATGTAATGAAATTCGATGGTTGGAGATTCGATTACGTAAAAGGTTTTGAACCTTGGGTAATCAAAGAATGGATGGCTTCAGTTGGTGGTTTTGCCGTTGGTGAATTTTGGGATGGCTATGGGCCTGCTCTTGAGCAATTCGTAAAGGATTCAGGAATCGATGCTTTTGATTTCGCCTGTTTTTATAAAATGGATGAAGCTTTCGATAGAAATAAAGATCTCACCTATTTAAATAAGGACATGTTACGTAAGACTATGCCAGATAATGCGGTTACGTTTGTTGCAAATCATGACACTGAAAAGGACAGCAATCAGGACAACAATATTTCTTATGCAAATAAAATGAAAGCCTACGCGTATATTTTAACGCACGATGGCTATCCTACCATGTTCTATTCAGATTTTGAGAACGCAAGCTTTCAGAAAGAATTAAAACAATTAATGCTACTTCATAATACATTAGCTACTGGAAGTGTAGAAATACTTCATATAGATAAGGATGAATATATTATGAAGCGAGGCGGAAATGGTACAAATCCAGGTTTAGTTTTGTATATAAATATTGCCAATACCAAACAAAGAAGAGAAATAACTACTTCTTGGAATGGTAAACAGATTATGGATTACAGTTCTAATACTTCATTTTCGCAAACAGTGGGAGCAGATGGCACAGTGAGTTTAGAAGCTCCTGCTAATTCTTATAGCATCTACTCCATTATGGAGTAAGTTGATAAATTATTTATAATGCAAAGGCCAGATGAATTATTATCTGGCCTTTTTTAATTGTATTAATCTTTTACTAAATTGAATTTGTATGAGATCTTATTTAAATATGTTTCACCAGCATTTAGAATACTAGAAGGGAAATTTGAATGATTTGGAGCATCTGGAAAGTTCTGTGCTTCCAAGCAAAAAGACGGAAACTTCTTACTTATTTTGGTATTATATTCCCAATGATCTGGTAATTGCACTGGTATAAAAGTTACTACCGCTGACTGATTGGTTTTTAAGATCATCTCAATTTTAGATTTAGATGAATAAATTCTTGCGGCAATATTATTATGTTGATTCAACACATAAGTATCGTCCACATTAATATTTTTAATCCTTTTGGAAACTAAAAAGTCCTTCTCTTCTGAAATCAGATCTCTTATTACTCCAGTTGGTCTTAATTTGGAATCTACCTCGAGAATTTTAGGAGCATTGATTTGTAATTTGTGATCCTTGACACTCCCTTCTCCATTTAAATTGAAGTAGGTGTGATTGGTAAGATTTATTATTGTTTGCTTATCACTTTTAGCAGTGTACTCTATTTTTAATTCATTCTCTTCAGTAAGCGTATAGAAAACCTCAACATTTAAATTTCCGGGATAACCTTCCTCTCCATCTTTAGAAGAACAGCTTAGTCTAATAGAAGGATTTGCACCTTTTGTTTGAGATATCATATCCCAAACCTTTTGCTGCAGCCCTTTCTTACCTCCATGTAAATGCACTCCATTCTTTTGAAACAGTTTTAAAGCTTTTCCATCAAGTATAAACTCTCCTTCAGAAATTCTTCCTGCATACCTCCCTATAGAAGCTCCAAAACACATATTTTTTTGCCGGTATTCCTCATTTACGTAATCTTCTTTATTCTTTGGGCCAACCACAACATTTATCAAATTTCCTTCTGCATCTTTAATTTTTAGGCTGAAGATCGTAGCGCCTAAATTCAGAATTTCTAAAGTGGTTTTAGCTGCATTTGTAAGTTTATATAATTGAAGATCTTCTGTAAACATGAAAATTATTTCTGAGTCAAATAAAAATTTAAAGGAACTTCAAAGATCGGAATTATTTACTTCTGAATATTTCGCTTTGACCAACAGATCTTCTTATTATTTGTTTAATACTTTAAAAACCCAAGTGATTGCTCACTCAGGGTTTAATTGAAATGTTTTTGATTATTCAGAAACTCAGGGAATAAAATCCTCAATGAGGATGAGGAATTAAATTCTAGGTAGATCTCCTTCTCCTTTAAGAGGTAGTTCTGAAGTGCCCATTAAATATTTATCTACATAATACGCAGCCTCACGTCCTTCTGAAATTGCCCAAACTATTAAAGATTGCCCCCGTCTCATATCTCCGGCTACAAAAATTCCGGGTACATTGCTCTGATAATCGTTGACAGATGCATGAATATTGGTTCTGGCATCCATCTTTAACCCTAGTTGTTCTGCCAAAGTTGTTTCACTCCCTGTAAAACCCAAAGCCAACAAAGCAAGATCACAATCCCATCGTTTATCTGTCCCGGGAATTTCCTCTAACAGAGGTCTTTCTCCTAGTTTATGAGTCCATTCTACCTCTGTGGTGATCAAGCCAACAAGGTTACCTTGTGCATCCCCCAAAAACTCTTTGGTAGAAATACTCCATTCTCTTTCAGCACCTTCAGCGTGAGAAGAAGTTGTTCTAAGCTTCATTGGCCAATATGGCCAAGGCTGATCTGCTGTGCGATCTACGGAAGCTTTTTTCAAAATTTCGAAGTTAAGAACGCTTTCTGCTCCTTGCCGGAATGATGTTCCAATACAATCGCTTCCCGTATCTCCTCCCCCAATAACAACTACATTTTTGCCTTTAGCTGAAATTTCATTTTCAGAAAATTTAAGCCCGTCTACTCTTCTGTTATTTTGGGAAAGAAAGTCCATCGCTTGATGTACTCCTTTTAAATGCGCACCTTTAATTGGTAATTGCCTGTTAATCGTGGCACCTCCACAAAGCACAATTGAATCATGATTTAATTTCACCTCCTCTATAGCAATATTCTTGCCTACATGAGCATTAGTTATAAATTTAATACCTTCCTGCTCCAAGACTTCCAGACGACGATCTATGACATTTTTCTCCATCTTAAAATCTGGGATTCCATAACGAAGTAAGCCCCCAACTTTCTCATCTCTTTCATAAACCGTCACCTCATGTCCAGCTCTATTTAGTTGTTGTGCTGCAGCTAATCCGGCCGGTCCAGACCCAATAACTGCTACTTTTTTTCCGGTTCTATGCTCTGGAATTTGAGGCTTCACCCAGCCATTTTTAAAGGCTTCTTCAGCAATGTTCTTCTCTATATTTTCTATAGTTACCGGATCTTCGTTGATGTTAAGCACACATGCTTCTTCACATGGAGCGGGACATAATCTTCCTGTAAACTCCGGAAAGTTGTTGGTACCATGTAAAATCTCGGCTGCTTTTTGCCATTTACCCTGGTAAACCGCATCATTAAAATCTGGAATTAGATTACCTAAAGGACATCCACTATGGCAAAAAGGAATACCACAATCCATACATCTGGCTCCCTGATCTTTTAATTCAGACTCTTTTAGCTTTACCGTAAATTCTTTATAATTCTCAACTCTTTTTTCAACCGGTTCATAATCTTCTGACTTACTTTTGAATTCTAAGAATCCTGTTATCTTTCCCATTATCTTACTCCGTTATATCTGTTAATTTTTCCTCTTCCAGCCTTATCAATGCCAGTCTATATTCTTCAGGAAGTACTTTCACGAATTTACTCAGACTGGTTTCCCAGTTCTCTAAAATTCTTTGAGCATGCCTGCTTTGTGTATAATTGTAATGATTGGTAATCAATAGATGTAATTGCTCCTGATCTTCACTTTCAGTAACTGGCTCCAAGTTTAGATCGCTTAAATTGCAATTCTTTTTAAACGAATCATTTTCATCAAAAACATATGCAATTCCTCCACTCATACCTGCTCCAAAGTTCCTTCCTGTTTCACCTAGAATAACAGCAACTCCTCCGGTCATATATTCACAACCATGATCTCCAATTCCTTCAACTACAGCCTGGGCTCCACTATTTCTCACACAAAAACGCTCTCCTGCCATGCCGTTAAAATATGCTTCCCCCTCTATGGCGCCGTATAAAGCAACATTACCAATAATGATATTTTTCTCCGCTTGTAGCGTGGATTCTTCTGGGATCTTTACAATTATTCTACCTCCAGAAAGTCCTTTCCCTACATAATCATTGGCATTACCATCTATTTTTAAAGTTAAACCTCGGGTTGCGAATGCTCCAAAACTTTGACCGGCAGCACCTTTAAAATTGATCTTTAAAGTATTGTCAGGCAAGCCCTGTTCTCCATAGATCTTAGAAATCTCATTGCTTAAGATAGCACCTACAGCTCTGTCTGTATTATGAATTTCAAGATCCAATATTGTCTTTTCTTTTCTAAATAGAGCGGTATGTGCCAACTCGATAATTTCAAAATCAATAGATTTTTCCAGTTGATGATCTTGAGATCCTGTATTGTAAATATCTACACCTTTTGGAGTTTCAATTTTATGAAGAATCGGAGAAAGGTCGATTCCTGCTGCTTTAAAATGATCAATTGCTTTATTTCTATTCAATTTATACACCTGACCCACCATTTCATCTACAGTTCTAAAACCTAATTGTGCCATGATCTCTCTTAATTCTTCAGCAATAAAATACATGTAGTTCACTACGTGCTCTGGTTTACCCTTAAATTTCTTTCTTAAGTCTGGATTTTGAGTAGCAATACCAACCGGGCATGTATTTAAATGGCAAACTCTCATCATTATACATCCTGAAGCTACCAGCGGGGCTGTTGCAAAACCAAATTCTTCGGCACCTAAAAGACAAGCTACAGCTACATCTCTCCCGGTTTTTAACTGTCCGTCACATTCAAGTCTTATTCTGCTTCTAAGATCATTTAATACCAAAGTTTGCTGAGCTTCAGCAATTCCTAATTCCCAAGGTAAGCCTGCGTGCCTAAGTGATGTCAAAGGAGCGGCACCGGTACCACCATCATATCCTGAAATTAAAATCACGTCTGCCTTAGCCTTAGCAACTCCAGCAGCCACGGTTCCAACCCCGACTTCAGAAACCAGTTTTACGTTTATTCTAGCTGCTCTGTTAGCTGATTTTAGATCGTAAATCAATTGTGCCAGATCTTCAATAGAATAAATATCGTGATGAGGTGGCGGCGAAATAAGACCTACATAGGGCGTACTATTCCTGGTCTTAGCAATAAATTTATTCACTTTAGATCCTGGCAAATGCCCTCCCTCTCCTGGCTTCGCACCTTGAGCCATCTTGATCTGAATTTCGGTGGCATTGGTAAGATAATTACTTGAAACTCCAAATCTTCCTGAAGCCACTTGCTTTATAGCACTATTTGCCCAATCTCCATTGGCGTTCTTATAAAATCTGTTAGAATCTTCTCCTCCTTCTCCACTATTGCTCTTTCCTCCTATTCTATTCATCGCAATAGCAAGATTCTCATGAGCTTCTTTACTTATGGAACCATAAGACATAGCGCCGGTTTTAAACCTTTTTACGATCTTTGTCCAGGGCTCCACTTCAGCTAACGGAATAGGATCATAATTTGAGAATTCAAACATTCCTCTAATAGTCATTAACTGTTTAGACTGCTCATTAACAAGTGCCGCATATTCTTTATAGGTTGCTGGATTGTTGGTCCTCACAGATTCCTGCAATTTTGCAATGCTAATTGGATTAAACATATGCTTTTCACCATTTCTTCTCCAACGGTAATCACCTCCTATTTCCATTCCTATAGAACCAGGGATGTTTCTCTCTTTAAATGTCCTTAAATGTCTTTTTGCTACTTCTTTTTCTACTTCGTACAAGCCAATACCTTCAATTCTACTTGGGGTGTTTGGAAAGTATTTGTCTATTAGTGGAGAGTTAAGTCCTAAAGCTTCAAATAACTGAGATCCTCTGTAAGAATTAAGGGTGGAAATACCTATCTTATTCATGATCTTCACTACACCTTTTCCAACTGCCTTGTTATAATTCTCTACAGCATCAACAAAACCAATATTATTAAGATTTTTTTCTTCAATTTGCTCTTGAATGATCTCATTTACTAAATATGGATTGATAGCACTCGCTCCATATCCAAATAACAAGGCAAAATGATGCACCTCTCTAGGTTCCGCAGACTCTATGATAAAACTTATTTTAGACCTTTTTCCCAATTTAAACAAGCCATTATTTAAATAAGAACAAGCTAATAAAGCTGGTATTGGAGCCATTTCTTTATTCACACCTCTATCTGAAAGTATCAATATTGAATAAGCCTGATCAATTTTTTCTGAAGCAGTTCTCAACATAATTTCAAGCGCCTCTTCCAATCCGTTCAGCCCTTTTTCGGCTTTATATAAAATAGGAATGCTCACCGACTTAAAATCTGGATGCTCAAAATATTTGATCTTATCCAGATCTTCTTTTGAAATTACCGGATTATGAATCATGATCTTTTTACAGTAATGTGGAGAAACCTCCATTAAATTTGAATCTCTTCCTAAAGTAAGACTAAGGTCTGTGATCAACTCTTCCCGAATACCATCTAAAGGAGGATTGGTAACCTGAGCGAACATTTGTTTGAAGTAATTGTACATTAATTGTGGCCTTTCAGATAGTACCGCCAAAGGGGTATCTGTTCCCATAGATCCAATAGGTTCTTTTGCTTGACCAGCCATCGGTAAGATTATAGTTTCTATATCTTCTTCTGTATATCCAAAAATATTTTTTCTTAAGTTGATTGGAGTTTTTTCAATTTCTAAAGCCTCACTTCTGTATGGAATCTCCTTTAGGTGAATTCTGTTTTGTGACAGCCATTTTTTATAATCATGATTTCCAGCTATTCTTTCCTTGATCTCTTCATCGTTTATAATTCTGCCTTCTTTCATATTTACCAAGAACATACGCCCTGGCTGTAACCTTCCGTGATAGGCAATATTCTCTGGTTTTAGATCCAGCACTCCTGTTTCTGAAGACATAATAACGTAATCGTCTTTGGTTACAGAATATCTTGAAGGTCTTAAACCATTTCTATCCAGCACTGCACCTATATAATCTCCATCTGTAAATGGTACCGAAGCTGGCCCATCCCAAGGTTCCATGATACAACTATTAAATTCATAGAAAGATTTTTTGGTTTCACTCATTTCCTTATGCTTTTCCCAGGCTTCAGGGATCAACATCATCATGATCTCAGGGAGCGATCTACCAGACATTAGCAATAATTCTACAACCATATCCATAGATGCAGAATCTGATTTTCCTTTTAATATTATAGGAAATAGCTCTTTTAATTCATCATCAAAAAGATCACTTTTCAATAACTCCTCTCTACTTCTCATTCTGGCAATATTCCCTCTCAAGGTGTTTATCTCACCATTGTGGCACATATACCTAAAAGGTTGGGCCAGATCCCAGGTTGGAAAAGTATTGGTAGAGAATCTTTGATGTACCAGCGCGAGTCTTGTAACTACCGTTGGATCTAAGAGATCTTTATAGTAGAACTTGATATCTTCTGGCATTAAAAGCCCTTTAAAAATGAGGGTTTTAGTTGAAAGACTTGGCAAGTAAAAATATGCACTTTCAGATAATTTTGATTTTAAGATGATATGCTCTGTTACCTTTCTGGCAGCAAAAAGTTGGATCTGAAATTTTTGATCTCCAAGTCCGTCTTCAGGTTTACCAACAAATATTTGCTCTATAAAAGGCTCTACTTCTGCAGCGATGGCTCCAAGGTGTTCATTATCTACCGGAACTTTTCTCCAGCCCAATAAAACCAATCCTTTAAGTATAAGTTGCTCTTCAAAAATCTTTTTACAATATTCACGTTGATTTAACTTTCTGGGCAAGAACACATTTCCCATGGCATATTCGCGAGATTCCGGAATTTCAAAATCGCAATTCTCTACAAAAAAATCATGCGGTATATCTATTAAAATTCCCGCTCCATCGCCGGTTTTTCCATCACTACTTACAGCACCTCGATGCTCTAACTTTTCTAAAATTTCTAAAGCCTTATGTATAATATCATTAGATTTCTTTCCTTTCAGATTGCATATAAACCCCGCACCGCAATTTTCATGTTCAAATTCGGGTGAATATAATCCCTGTTTCTCTTTCATATTTTCTTCAATTTTTCATCTTTATTCTTCCTAAAGTAAAGAATAAACTCAATATTGAATAATATTTAATAAACTGATTTCTACATTTAATACTTTCTTAAAATATCAATTTTTTAATATGAAATTCATAATTAAAAACCTCTTTTTTACCAAATCTGCAACAAATTTATCGTCTCTTTTTCCTAAAAATGACTTTTTATGGACTTTAATAATAGATTGAAAATCAGAATCTGACGTTTTTATCAGTTTTTGAAGGTGTTTTTTACCTCATATTCATGAAAACAAGTAATATTTCATCATGAATACAATAATTTCTTAGCTTTTTTATGTAAAATAATTATTACCCCCTAAAATATAGGGGGTAATAATTATTAAATACACAAATATCAATACACGCCCCCTATTTTTTAATTGAGATGCTCAAAATATACATAGATTAGTGACCAACTAATTAATTGTATATCAAATGAAAAAAATCTACCTACCCCTTGTTCTGCTTTTTGCGCTCAATTCTCATGCGCAAGAAGAGGATTCTCCAACAAACGGTTTTAAAATATCAGGTTCAGCTGATGTATATACACGTTTCAATTTAAACTCCTTTAACAGGAATTATGACGATATAGATGCACCGGCACCTGCAACATCTTTCGCTAACGACCCTGGCTTTGCAATAGGTATGGCTAATATTATTATGAGTTACGAGACAGGAAAGGTAGGTGCAGTTGCAGATCTCGTATATGGACCTCGAGGAGAAGATGCCGTATTTAATTCTATAGGTAATCCGAATATCGTAAATCAGCTTTATGTATACTGGAATGTAAGTGATAAAGTAACATTAACGCTTGGTAACTGGAACACTTATTTAGGTTATGAGGTTATATCACCCGCAGCAAACTTTAATTATTCCACTTCTTACATGTTCTCTTATGGGCCGTTCTCTCATACGGGTATAAAAGCAGATTTTGAGTTAAGTGATGAATTTAGTGCTATGGTAGCGGTAATGAACCCTACAGATTATACTGAGTTTAATCCTGTAGGCACCTATACTCTTGGAGCACAACTTGGATACGCTAAGGATGCCGGAAGTGCATTTTTGAATTTTCTCTACGGAGATCAGGACGGAAAACTTGATGGTATAGGCAATAATGGCGGAGATTCTTCTGCTGGTTCAACTTTTCAGGTAGACCTTACTGCAGGTGTGGATTTATCAGATGAATTTTATTTAGGCTTCAATACTACTTAAAACACTACCTCTACTGGGGAAGCTTATACAGATACTGGAATACGAGATATTGATGGAGATGATTTCGGCTTTTATGGTGCAGCGGATATCTGCAGTATAGCTTAAATGACAGTTTTGGGCTAGGTACAAGAGGCGAATATTTTAAAGAATTTAATAGCGGCGCAGGAGCTCTAGGTGTTTATGATGCCGATGGCGATGCCGGAGTCTTTGCTTTAACTGTTTCAGGAAATATTGCAATAGGTAATCTTATGTTAATTCCAGAAATACGCCTTGATTCAGCTAATCAAGATATATTCCTTAATAAGGATATCGTCGGGACACAAGACAGCTTAGCATCTGTTCTTCTTGCAGCAGTTTATAAATTTTAATCTAAACATATAAATCATGAAAAAAATAGAAGCAATAATCAGGAAATCAAAGTTTTCTGCAGTTAAAAAAGCTTTACATCAAAAAGGTATCAACTTCTTCTCCTATTGGGATGTAACTGGATTGGGAAATGAAAAAATGGGTAGTGTATACCGAGGAGTATCCTATAGTACTAGTGATATTCAGCGTAGATATTTATCGATTGTGGTAGATGATTCTTTTGTAGAATCCACTATCGAAGCTATTCTTACAGCAGGTCGTACAGGAGAAGTCGGCGATGGAAAAATATTTGTTTCCGAGATCAGTGAAGCATATAGAATTCGTACAGGAGACAAAGGAAAAGAAACTCTAAACTAATTATTAAAGCATAAAATGTTAATTATATGGACTCAGGATTATTTACAGTAAACAATGTATGGATGATGATATGCACCGGGCTGGTATTTTTTATGCACCTCGGTTTTTCATTGCTCGAAATTGGACTTACCAGGCAAAAGAATACCATCAACATACTCTTCAAAAATCTATTTATAATTTGTGCGGGATTACTTATGTACTATATAGGAGGATTCAATTTAATGTATCCGGGATTTGAAGAAGGATCTGCAGGGATCTTGAAATTTGCAGGTTTCGGAATAGCAGCACCAGAAAATGGAATGCTCCCCGAATATGCCAGCGGAGGATACACTTGGTGGACTGATTTCCTTTTTCAAGGAATGTTTGCAGCCACTGCAGCCACCATTGTATCTGGAGCTGTAGCAGAACGAATTAAGATTGGAGGATTTATGATATTTGTTGTTATTTACGTAGGACTTATCTATCCAATAGTAGGCTCATGGAAATGGGGTGGTGGATTCCTTGATGCTATGAATTTTTATGACTTTGCCGGATCTACCTTAGTTCACTCTGTTGGAGGATGGGCCGCGTTGGTAGCTATATTTATATTGGGACCTCGTATTGGTAAATTCAGTGAAAACAACAAACCTCAACCAATTCCTGGTCACAATATTCCCTTTGCAGCCGCAGGAGTACTTATATTATGGTTAGGATGGTTTGGATTTAACGGAGGTTCTGTGTTATCTGCCGATCCTGCCATAACCTCTTTGGTTCTTGTAACAACATCTTTGGCAGCAGCAGCTGGTGGAATTTCAGCTTTTTTGACATCTACTTTAATGTATAAAAATTATGACCTTACTATGTTCTTAAACGGAATTTTAGGAGGACTTGTAGGTATTACTGCTGGCGCCGATTTAATGTCCCCAAATGAAGCTGTGGTAATTGGCTTGATTGCAGGAGTTGTTATAGTTCTGGGTGTAGCGCTTATAGATAAGTTGAAACTGGATGACCCAGTAGGTGCAGTTGCTGTACATTTAATTTGTGGAATTTGGGGTACACTAGCCGTAGGAATATTTGGAAGCATGGCAGGAATAGATCAATTCTTTATTCAATTAGCTGGTGTTGGAATCGTGGGCGCATTTTGCGTAAGTAGTACTTTCATAATTCTTAAAATCATTAAAGCTCTAGCTGGATTAAGAGTTTCTGAAATAGAAGAACTAGAAGGATTAGACAGACATGAACATGGAATGGATGCCTATCCAGATTTTAGATCTAACGAGCACTAAGAATTTTTAATCCAATTTTTCGGCGTACTCATTAAAATGTTTATTTTTGCCCTATGGGATTAACAAACAACGACACATTTAAAAAACTTAGAGTTGCGCTAAAATTGCGTGATGAAGATATAGTAGAAATCTGTGCACTGGTAGATTTTAAAGTTACCAGAAGTGAGCTTGGGGCAATCTTTAGAAATGAAGATCACCCAAAATATGTTGAATGTGGCGATCAATTCTTAAGAAATTTCTTGAATGGGCTCGTTATTCATATGCGTGGTCCAATGCCTAAAAAAAATAAACCAGAACCAAAAAGCGATAGTTAAAAGCTTTATTTAAATTTATTGTCGTCCAACAAAGGATATAAGACCGCTGCGCTGCTTGATTCAAGACGTAAGACTTCATTTCAACTAATTGAAAATCAATATTTTAATATGTATTAATATTTCAAAAAGAAAAAAATAATTCTGTGTTCCAATAGCAAGCTCCTAAACATTAAAAACAGTCTTAATCCACGTTACTTCTAGCCGCACCGAAATCCTGATTTTTTTACCGACAATACTAATTTAAATTATAAACGAAAAAAGTCCCAAGAAATATCTTGGGACTTTTTTTATTCTATAAGAAAAGTTTAAGCTAGAACCGCCTGAACTTTATCTGCAGCTTCTTGGAATTCTATAGCACTCTGCACATCCAATCCGCTATTGTCTATAATTTCTTTTGCAATATCTGCATTAGTACCTTGTAGACGAACAATTATAGGCACATTTATGTTCCCCATGTTCTTATATGCATCTACAATTCCTTGCGCAACACGATCACATCTAACAATACCACCAAAGATATTAATAAGGATCGCTTTTACATTTTCATCCTTTAAGATAAGTCTGAAAGCTTCTTCTACCCTTTTTGCATCTGCAGTTCCACCAACATCTAAAAAGTTTGCTGGTTCTCCACCTGCCTGCTTAATAAGATCCATAGTTGCCATTGCAAGTCCGGCACCGTTTACCATACACCCAACGTTTCCGTCTAGATCTACATAGTTAAGACCAACTTTTCTTGCTTCAACTTCTACCGGATTTTCTTCACGGATATCACGCATTTCTGCATAATTCTTATGTCTGTATAAAGCGTTGTCATCTAAAGTTACTTTAGCATCTACCGCCATGATCTTATCGTCACTTGTTTTAAGAACAGGATTGATCTCAAATAAAGCTGAATCAGATTCTACGTATGCAGTATAAAGAGCAGTAACGAATTTGATCATTTCTTTAAATGCCATTCCGCTTAAACCTAAGTTGAATGCTATTCTTCTTGCTTGAAAACCTTGTAATCCAACTGAAGGATCAATTTCTTCAGTAAAGATTAAATGCGGAGTTTCTTCTGCAACTGTTTCGATATCCATTCCTCCTTCAGTAGAATACATGATCATATTACGTCCTGTATTTCTATTTAAAAGCACAGACATGTAATACTCTTCTGGATCACTATCACCAGGATAATAAACATCTTCTGTAACTAATACTTGGTGAACTTTTTTCCCTTCAGCAGAAGTTTGAGGAGTAACCAGGTTCATCCCGATTATTTGTCCTGCAATTTCTTCTACCTCTTTAAGGTTTTTGGCAAGTTTAACTCCACCACCTTTACCTCGGCCTCCGGCATGCACCTGAGCTTTGATAACGTGCCATCCAGTTCCGGTTAGCTCGGTGAGTTCTTTTGCAGCATCTACTGCTTCTTTTGCATTATGAGCAACAATACCACGCTGAATGCGTACGCCAAAGCTGTCCAAAATTTCTTTTCCTTGATATTCGTGTATGTTCATAATCTGCTTTTCTTCAGTATTAATTACGGAACGCAAAAGTAATAAATGTAATAGGATGTACCAATATTTTTTGAATTTATAAACTTTGTAGATATTCTTAACTTTTAAAGTCAAAATAAAACAATATGCTGCTCCTATAGCTATCTATATCATCTCAGCATCTAAAGTCATTAATATTAGAAAATGAATTGAAGAGACTGAGTCTCCCTATGCCTTAGGATAGGGAGAAATATTATTTATAAAAAAGAAATTCATGAAATTTAAATATCATAAAATGCACAAATTGCTAGAATGTGTTATATTTTCATAAAATTTATAGCTTACTAATAATCTAAAGTATTTTTGCCCGCAATTTAATTTCTATATGAATAATCAAGACCTTTTAAACATAGCTGCAGAGTTTGGCAGCCCAGTATACGTTTATGATGCTGAAAAAATTGAGTCTCAGTACAATAGACTTACTTACGCATTCAATCAAGTGGATAGCCTTAAGATTAATTATGCGGTAAAAGCATTATCTAATATTTCTGTCCTAAAGTTATTTAAAAAATTAGGAGCTGGACTAGATACTGTTTCTATACAGGAAGTGAAATTAGGTTTAAAGGCTGGATTTGATCCGTCAAAAATCATCTACACTCCTAATGGGGTTTCTTTGGAAGAAATTGAAGAAGCAACTACTTTAGGTGTTCAAATAAACATAGATAACCTTTCTATTTTAGAGCAGTTTGGAACCAGACACCCTAAAATTCCAGTATGTATCAGGATCAATCCGCATGTGATGGCTGGTGGGAATAGCAATATTTCTGTAGGGCACATAGATTCTAAATTCGGGATCTCGATACATCAAATTCCGCATCTATTGAGAATTATAGAGAATACCGGAATGCACATCAATGGAATCCATATGCACACGGGTAGTGATATTTTAGATATTGAAGTCTTTTTATATGCTTCAGAGATCTTATTTGAAACCGCAAAGCACTTTCCAGATCTGGATTTTATCGATTTTGGGAGCGGATTTAAAGTGCCTTACAAACCAGGCGATATTGAAACCAATATTGAAGAATTAGGCGAAAAATTAAGTGAACGCTTTAATGGATTTTGTAAAGAATATGGCAGAGACCTAACACTCGCCTTCGAACCTGGTAAATTTTTGGTGAGTGAAGCCGGGAAATTTGTAGCAAAAGTGAATGTGATAAAACAAACTACCTCTACTGTCTTTGCAGGGATAGATTCTGGTTTTAACCATTTAATAAGACCGATGCTATACGGATCTCAACATGAAATAAAGAATATTTCCAACCCCGATGGTAAAGAGCGATTTTATTCGGTGGTAGGATATATTTGTGAAACCGATACTTTCGCTACTAATAAAAGAATTCCTGAAATTAAAGAAGGAGATCTTCTAAGCTTCAACAATGCCGGGGCGTATTGTTTTAGTATGGCCAGCAATTACAATTCCAGATATCGCCCTGCTGAAGTATTATGGTATAATGGAGAAGCTCATCTTATAAGAAAAAGAGAGGTTTTCGAAGATCTAGTTTACAATCAGGTAGAATTAGATTTTTAACTTTTATACTCTATTTGGGATCTTCTGAAGCGTCATTAATTTTCTGTAATTAATACAGGTTGTTACCGTCATGCTGAACTTGTTTCAGCATCTCAAATATGTGGTATAAGACCCTGAAACTCCCGATGCTTCGGGACAGGGTGACGCGACCATTTCAGATAGGATAATTTGGTAACTGGACTCTAAACGGATATACAATTAATTTTAAAAAATAGAGAAGACCTAGAATTCCCTAAGATTTGGTTAAATATAAATTGAGATTTTGCAAAAATGATATCTTGCAGTGTAATCGAGCTATCCAACTATGTTTTATTTAGTGCATCATCCAGATGATTTTGAGAAAATTACAGAAACCGTAATCCCGTTTTTCGAAGAATCTAATTTCACTTTACTTACATTTCCAATATCCCAAGAATTTGAACCAGAAGAAGAGTCGGTGCTTGTCTCATACCTCTCTAATTTAGATTTTAAAGAATTATTACTAAAGGCTGCAAAAAATAAGTGGCCTATAGCAATATTACCACATCCTGAGGGTCAAAAAGCCACCAAATGTTTTGGAGTTTCAGGAAAAATGGAAGAGGTTGCCAAGGAGATCTTAGCGCTAAACGAAGTAAATGAATTGGATTTACTTTATTGCAATGAGGTCCCTGTACTACAATCTGTAAATGTGGGAGATGTCCTTATTTTTTCAGAACAAAAAGGTGCTCGAGGTTTTTTTGCTGAAGTATTTCAATTTTTGAAGAATATTAGAAGATTACCTGGATTATCACATAAGGCCTTTCTTTTTAGCGCAGACGAAGAAGAAATTATTCATACTTCTGCCTTAGGTATTATCGCTGTAGAACATCCTTCGGCTTCGGTGATCTCTAAAAGATTGCTAGGAAACCTTGTGATGAACGATGGGAAATTTCAAGTACTCATTCTTTCACCTCAAAGCATGTTTCAGCTTTTAGCCTTTCTATTTAAAAGTTTACTACCCAACCCCACTACCAAACCAGAATTACCTTCATTCATAGGACATATAAAAACCACGAATATAAAAATAGTGAATGGAGTGCCTATAGATTTTTCTGTAGACGGCGAGAAATTAACTGCAAAAGAAATAAACATAAGTGTACATAACCGGGAAATAAAACTTCATCAAAAAAGCGAATATGCTTCAAAAAATGAAGGAGTCGACGAAAAAAAGAATCTCAAAATAGACAAATTACCCACTGGGGAAAAAAGGGAAGAACTTACTCAACGGAAAATACCTTTTTTACCCAGAGCCACGACAGAGGAGTTTCAGGAACTATTCAAGGTTTTAAAAGAGAATGCAAAACTTAGCTCTTCCTTTTTGGTTATGATGATTCTCGCTACGCTAATTGCCACTTTTGGACTATTTGGAGACTCGTCTCCGGTAATTATTGGCGCTATGATCCTTGCGCCCATCATCGCTCCAATTGTTTCATTTTCTATGGGAATGGTGCGTTATGATATCAATATGCTAAAAACTGGAATCGTTACCATCCTTATTGGAACTATTGTAGCATTAATATTTGCAGCCGGCGTAAGTATGCTTATACCTCTCAAAGTTCTAACCTCTGAAATTGATGCACGCCTTACCCCTACCCTTTTAGATATGGGAATAGCCGTTGCCTCTGGAATTGCTGCAGCCTATGCGCATGCAAAAGAAGGGATCGCGAAAAGCTTAGCGGGTGTTGCCATTGCGGTTGCCTTAGTACCACCATTGGCTGTTGCAGGTATTGGAATTGGATGGTGGGACTGGGATGTGTTTTCTGGTGCTTTTCTACTTTATTTAACCAACCTTGCTGGAATTATCATGTTTGCCGGTATCACATTTTTACTTTTAGGTTTTGCGCCTTTTAGGCGTGCAAGAATAGGATTGGTTTATACCCTTATCACAATTAGTATAGTAATGATACCACTTTCTCTTTCATTTAATCGAATAAAACAAGAAGCTAGAATTACTTCAAAACTGGAAGGAACTAATTTTGATGATATCCTTCTGAGAAATGTAAAGGTAAGAACCGGAAAACCACTTATGGTCTCTTTAAAACTGGTAAGTCCTGAAGCTATAGATTCTAAAGAAATGACAAAAGTCAAGAAGCAAATTGAAGAGAAAATTGGAGAACCAATTATTTTAGAAGTTATAACTGCAATTGAATTTTAAACCTTCATTGAGTGTTTTGTCCTCCTTAAAAACCGGAAAAGATTTCCGAGGCTTGCCCGAAACATTGAGCCGGGCTTGCCTTGAAATCTCGAAAGTATTTTTCATTTCAGCATTTATCGGGAAATAGGTAGTGAACTTGGCTGAGGATCTTGATTCAATTATAATTTAACAACATATTAAAAGCACATACCAAAGATGAAAAAGTTAGATTTTAAAAACTGGAATAGAAAAGAACATTTTGAATTTTTCTCATCCTTCGACGAACCTTTTTTTGGGGTAGTTTCTGAAGTAGATTCTACAAAAGCATATGATTTCTCTAAAAATAATGATCGTTCGTTTTTCGCACATTATCTACACAAATCCTTAACTGCGGTTAACGAGATCCCAGAATTTAAATATAGAATATTAGATAATGAAGTAGTTGTGTGCAATGAAGTACATTCCGCAGCTACTATTGGTAGACCAGATGGTACTTTCGCGTTTTCCTTTGCTGAATTTGATATAGATTTTCACGTTTTTCAGAAGAGATTGAAGAAAGAAATTGAAGAAGTTCAAAATTCCTCTGGACTTAGATTTAATGAAGATGCGAAACGCTTGGATACAATTCATATTTCCTCTTTTCCCTGGCATAAACTAACCGGGCTAACACATTCTCGAAATTTTAAATATCCAGACAGTGTTCCCAAAATCACATTCGGTAAGATGTATTCTATAGGGAATGAGTATAAGTTACCTATTGCTATTAATGTTCATCATGGATTAATGGATGGTTTTCATGTTGCGAAATTCCTTGACGTATTTCAGGAATTGTTGGATTCTGAATAAACAAAAACTAAGTTGAAATTTATATTCAAAAGCAGTGTTTACTTTCCATATATTTGAACTCTAAAAACATAAAAATGAAATATACCCTACTAGCATTTGTAATTACTCTATTCTTATCCTGTGATGATAATGACAATAAAAATGTAGACTATAAAGTTCAAAACGAACAAGATATTGCTGCATATATCGATGAAAATGATCTAAATGCTCAAAAAAGCGAATCTGGATTATATTATGTAATAAATGAAGAAGGAGCCGGTGTGCAACCTACTGCAAATTCTGATGTTACTGTTGCCTATAAAGGAACTTTTTTGAATGGATCTATCTTCGATCAAAGTAATTCGAACGGAATAAGCTTCAACTTACAACAAGTTATAAAAGGATGGACAGAGGGAATCACTTATTTTAAAGAAGGAGGATCAGGACTATTATTAGTTCCTTCACATTTGGGTTATGGTTCTAATGATAATAGAGGTATTCCTGGTGGTTCTGTACTCATCTTTGAGATTAATTTGATCTCTGTAGATTAGAAACTAATCATTTTGTAATAGATAATTTACAAGAAACTATTTGTTTCCCTTCATCATATGTTTTTATAAACTTATTGAGTAGCGACTGCTAAAACTCTATAAGTATATTACTGTATACAATCGACAAACAATAAAAGAGCTTCAAAAAATGAATTTAGAAGGTGTTTTTGATCTTCATTTTCATAAATACCATTCACATAATTAAAATCAAACACAATTCTATCCCACAATTCGAGCTATTGTAAACTCTTCAATTAAGCTTTTTCATTATTCAATTCAAAGAGAATTATTTAGTCTTCAATAATATCACATAACTACATAAGCCTCTGCATTGGAGCAAAATGGGTGCTTCAGTTATATTTTGCATATATTCGTTCCTTCGTAACTAGGAATTCCTCCTAATTATTCAAAAAATAGTGAGTTTTAAGATTGACTCATTAAACAATATAATTTTCCTAAAACTATAATTAATAGAGAATAGGGAAATTCCTTTTTTGGAGATCCAAAATTCCAGTTCAGATAATTCTAATCTGATCTCGGTTATTCTGCCGTATCGGTTTTCCCTATATTTTTAATTCAACTCAGAGTTGAAGTTTTACAGCTTAAATGTGTTGAAAATCAACATGTTTTCAATTAATATCTAATAAAATGAGGAAAGAATACTCAAAAAAATCATTATCCAATTTAAAAAATTCGCATAGCAAGATGTCCTTAGCGCTAAAATTCAGCTTTTGCATTTTTGCCCTCTGTACAGTTCAAATGTCTGCTTCCAGTACTGATTTTAAAAGTGCAATAGAGAATTATAATCCATACCAAGAGCGCGAGGTCTCCGGAATCGTTAGAGATAATACTGGCACTCCACTTCCAGGTGCAACGATTTTAGTTAAAGGGACTAATGTAGGCGTTCAAACAGATTTTGATGGAAAGTTTAGCCTAATGCTACCAGAAGGAAAAAACATTATAGAGATTTCTTTTATAAGTTTTAAAACTAAAGAGGTAGATGTTTCAAAAACAAAGACCATCGATGTCCAATTGGAGGAAGCTGCTGCAAGATTAGACGATGTAGTAATTATTGGAAGTCGTGGGAAACCAAGAACATCTTTCGATTCTCCGGTACCAGTTGATAATATTTCAACTTCGGAATTGAAACAAACCGGAAAAGCTGTTCTGGATCAGCAACTAATGTATAAAGTACCGTCTTATAACTCTACAGAGCAACCAGTATCCGATGCTGCAGCACATTTTAGTCCTGCAGGCCTAAGGGGCTTGTTTCCTAGTAGAACATTGGTATTAGTAAATGGTAAAAGAAAGAATTTAAGTGCATTAGTATATAGTTATGTAACCCCAGGGCGTGGTGAAGTTGGGGTAGACATGAAGGCTATACCTTCTGCCGCTTTAGAGCGTGTCGAAATTCTAAGAGATGGTGCTGCCGCTCAATATGGCTCTGATGCCGTTGCCGGAGTAATTAATTTAGTGCTTAAAGAAAATTCAGATCCGTTTATAAATACTGGATATAGTGTAACTACCGAAGGTGATGGAGAACAATATCAAATTGAAACAGGATTTGGAGTTAAAATAGCCGATAAAGGTTTTGCGAATTTCACATTCAGTTATTTCGATCAGAAAAAAACGCAACGTGCAGGTAAAATAACAAGCGTAGAAGCTGAGGCTAACTACTGGGGAGTTACAGATGATACAGATTTTACAACTTTAGATTTAACATCTTTCTTGCAACGTAACCCGAGTGCGGGATTTCAAGTGGGATCACCAGACATGACCATTACAAATTTCGCTTACAACACAGGCTATACATTAGATGAAGAGACCAATACCGAAATTTATTCATTTGGTACATTAGCTAATAGAAGCGGATCTTCTCCTCAATTTGCCAGAGTACCTTACTGGGTTTCTGGATTCGAACAAATTTATCCGGGTGCAGATTTTTTCTTAGCACAAATGGCACCTAGAATTAATGATTACACGTTTGCATTGGGTTTGAAAACTACTTATAATGAGTGGGATTTTGATTTAAGCACTACGCTAGGAAGGAACAGAATAGATTATTATATTGAAAATTCCTTTAATCAATCTTTTGGAGCAAGTAGTCCATCAGATTTTTATAATGGTGCACATCAATTTAGCCATGTTGTAAATAATCTAGATATAGTAAGATCGTTTGAAGATACAGGCTTAAATGCATTAACTGTAGCCTTTGGTGCAGAACATCGTACAGAACGTTTTGTTACTGAAGAAGGAGAATTTGCTTCTTATGGTGATGGAACCCCAGATGATCTAACAGATAGAACTGGATCTGAATCTTTTGGTGGGTTTAGACCCGAAAACGCTTCCAATGATTACAGAAGTAATCTAGGACTTTATACAGATGTTACAGCAGATATAACGGAGGACTTCCTACTGGGAGGTGCTTTACGTTATGAGAATTATTCTGATTTTGGATCTAATTTAAGCTGGAAAGTAAACACCAGATATAAAACCTTAGATAACAAATTAGCCATTAGAGGTTCAATAAGTACTGGCTTTAGAGCACCTGCCTTACACCAAATATATTATACGGCTACTACTACCACCCTTACAGAAAATGGGATACAACAAAATGGAATTTTAAACAATGCAGATCCTGCATTGCGTGCTTTGGGTATTCCAGAATTAGATGCAGAAACCGCTTTTAACATTGGAGCAGGTTTAACTTACCGATTTACTAGAAAAATTGGAATTACAATGGATGTGTATCAAATAGATGTGGATGATAGAATTGTACTTTCTGGCCAGGTAACTCCAACCGGAGATCCTAGCAGTCCAATAGATCAAACCTTATCTAGTGTGAATGTAGGTGCTGCTGGATTCTTTTTAAATGCTATAAACACTCGTACCAAAGGAATAGACATTGTGTTTAGCTATGACAAAATTGAACTTGGAAAAGGTTTTTTGAGTGGTAGTATTGCTGCCAATTTTAATGAAACAGAAGTTAGAAGTACTCAGTTTCCCAAATTCATTGAAGATAACAATCTAGGAGATGCTTTATTCTCTAGAGAAGATGTATCACGTGTAGAAACATGGAGACCAAGATCTAAGATTATAGGTACGGTAAATTACAGCCTAGATAAATTCTCCACGAACTTATCTATGATGCACTACGGAAAAGTTACTTATAGACACCCAAGTAACCCTGCAGATGATGCTACCTATGGTGGTAAGTTATTAACTAATCTAAGCTTTAGTTATGCTTTCACAGAGAAAATCGCTTTAACTGTGGGAGCTAATAATTTATTTAATGTGTATCCAGATACCTTCGCCGATGCGTATAGCAGTAATGGTGGAGTACCTAATGACAGAAACTTAGATTTTGTAGGAAGATTTAAATACCCTTGGCAAACCACTCAATTTGGAATTGATGGAACAAGAATATTTACTAATCTTGCTTTCAAATTCTAGAACGCTATAATAGATTATATAGTCCGCATTCAAGTAAAATTGGATGCGGATTTTTTTATTTATAGAATCATCACATATAACACTTTAACTATTTTAAACCTTAAACAAAGTTAGAAGAGCCCGGTTGACTCTATTATCTTTGTAATAAACCCTGAAATGCTGGATTTCATTATAATAGGTGGCGCACAAGCTGGCCTTAGTATGGCCTATCATTTGAAGCAACTAGGGAAATCTTTTCTTGTTGTAGATAAGGAAGATAAAATTGGAGAGTCTTGGTTAAGCAGATGGGACTCCCTAAAGCTTTTTACACCTACAGAATTTAATCATTTAGAAGGGATGGAATTCCCAGCACCTAAGGGTCATTACCCTAATAAATATGAAGTAGCAACCTATTTTAAATCTTATGTAGAAAAATTCGAGATTCCTATTCAGTTCAATACACTTATCACTTCAATAGAACAGAAAAAAGGTATATTCACATTAAAGCATGAGAGTGGTGAGCTTACATGCTCGAATGTTATTATTGCTACTGGTCCTTTTCATACTCCTTACACTCCCCCATTTTCAATTAAAATCAATAAGAAGGTTACCCAGATATATAGTAACTATTATAAGAATGTTGAACAATTACAGCAAGGCGATACTATGGTAGTTGGCGGAGGGGATTCTGGATTTCAGATCCTTGATGAGATTTCAAAAGATGGTTTGAAAACATATTTTGCAGGTCCAGACGATGCTAAAACTTTGCCCCAAGAGATCCTAGGTAAAACATTGTGGTGGTGGTTTACAAAAACCGGATTTCTTAGTTCCAGCAAACATTCATGGATTGGTAAGGTGATCGCTAACAGTCCTCAACCTATTATAGGGATTAACATCAAGGAAATATTAAATAGAGAGAACGTGATCCCTGTTGGCCGAGCATTAAATGCAGATGGGAATTCTATAAGTTTTGATAGGAATGAATTAAGCACCATTAAAAATGTTGTGTGGGCAACAGGTTACCGCCCAAATTTTAATTGGATTCAAGGCTTAGAACTCGATAAGAAAGGATATCCTAAGAACAAAAGAGGAATAAGTTCTATAAAAGGTCTTTACTTTATTGGCCTACCCTGGTTGTATACCCGTGGTTCTGCTACCTTGGGTGGGGTAAAGAAAGATGCAGCTTACATTTCTAAGGTCATAGAAACAGAATAAAGGAGATTAATCCCTACTAAATAAATTATCTGTATGTCCGCTTTTGCTCCAGTAAATAGTTTTTTATTAATAATTACAGTTTACCGTCATGCTGTCCCGAGACTTCGGGACAGCATGACGCGACCATGTCAGATAGGATAATTTGGTCACTGGACTCTAAACGGATATACAAATAAATTATAAGCATAAAAAAACTGCCCCATTTCTGGAGCAGTTTTTTTATGCTTATAATTTTGAAGAAGCTTAGAAAATATATCTAAGACCAACTTGCATTTGCCATCTAGAATCTAAACTAAAGTCGTTAGCAAAAGTGTTTTTCTGAGATGGATCAAAACTATATACCGGAGTATTAGTTTGGTCTACAGAAACACCGAGAGGCTGATCGTTCACAGGAATTTCAATAACTCCCCAATCAGAATTTATTAAATTTCCGAAGTTTAAAACATCTAAACTTAACTGAATCGTATTTGTACCATTACCAACTTTAAAGTCGTAATCCTGTAAGAACTTCACATCCCAACGTCCTCTCCATGGGCTTAATACAGCATATTTCTCTGCATAATCTCCTCTTCTATCTCTTAGGTATTCATCTTGCTGAATATAAGATTCGAATGCCGCTCTTTGTGCTCCTTGCTCTGCATCAGTTCCAGTAAAGTTATATCCTGAAAGATCAGATTGGGTTGGAATATAGATCAAGTCATTTAATGCAGATCCATCATTATTGATGTCTCCAGAATATGTGTAAGAGAATCTACCACCTTGAGCATATTCGTAAAATGCACCAATAGAAGTTCTCCATTGCTTATTCTCACCATAGCTGAAAGACTTATTCAGTTGTCCAACAATTCTGTGTTTGTCTCCATAACGAGAAGTAGAACTTACCGCTCTATTCACGTTTCCAATTGCAGGGTTTCTGTCGTAAGCATCACTAGAAATTTCAGCATCCAATGAACTTGCATCTTCAGACTCTAAATAGTTGTAAGCTATAGTAGCAAACAATCCATTACTAAAATTCTTTTGTAATTTGAAAGACCAGTTAAATGAGTAACCAACATCTGTATTAGAGAATACATAAGCATTGGTAATTCCACCAAATTCGTTTACCGCTCTATCAGAATTCAAATAAACTATTCTATTATCTGCTCCATTTAGAGTTCCTGTTGGCGTTGCTAAACCGTAGTTTCTTACCATTTGAGAGTTAACATCTCTTGTATAGATAATATCTGTAGTGGCAAGGATACCATTTTCAAACTTATAATCTAATCCTAAGTTACTTCTCCAAACCTGTGGGAATTGGAAGTTTGGTGCAGAAGTCTGGTAAAAGAAAAAGTTAGGATTTGCCACTTGGTTTCCAATCCATACAAATGGTAAACGACCTGTAAATATCCCTGTTCCACCTCGTACTTGAAGTGTCTTATTTCCTCGTACATCATAATTAAAACCTAATCTTGGGGAGAATAATAATTTTTTCGAAGGAAGTTCCAAACTGCTCAATTTAGTTTCTGCTCCATTCTCATTGAAATAAGTAATACCTGGTTGGTAGTTTCCGTCAGGAAAAGTTCCTCCAGCCGCTCTATCAATATTTTCTTGGATCTTATCCTGAGTATCAAAATATAAAGGTTGATCTACTCTTAATCCGTAAGTCAAGGTAAATTTATCTGTAGCTTTCCATTTGTCCTGAGCATAAAATGCTAATTGTCCAACATTTGTTTCAGCTAAAGCCCATGAGTCATTTGCATTGTTGTTATCAAAAACATTTTGAGCATTTGCAAGTGCTGCTGTAATTGTTCCATTATTTACAGCTTCTTCAAAACTACCCGCTCCATCTCTAACACTCGTAAAAGCATCAAAGAAAGTACTTATCGGGCCTTGACCTGCATCAGCATTTCCACCAAAATCATAGGCTCCTAAATTAAAAGAATTATCAAATTCAAATCTTTCAAAACTAGCTCCTAAAGTGATCGTGTGGTTTCCAAGAATGAAGTTTAGGTTGTTAGTAATTTGATAAACCTTCTGATCTAATTTATTGTTGATCGAGAAAGGCTCATGCCCTGCAACTATATATCGAACTCCATCTTCCTGAATGTTGATTGGAGGTGCCGGAGCAGAAAACGGATCTCTACTATCTTCAAATCTAGTATATCCTGCTTGAAATTTGTTAGTGATGTTTCCAGAAAAATTCGAATTCAATTCAACTAAGAAAGAGTTAATCTTGTTATTGATCCTGTATCCGGAATTCCTAAACTGTAAAGTTGTTAGATCTGGTCCTCTGCGTCCAATAGCCTCTCTGTTTGCTGGCAAATCTCTTGAAGCATTTAAAAAGTTATAAATAAAAGCTACACGATGTTTATCTGAAACGTTCCAGTCCAGTTTAAAAAGTCCTTTAGTAGATTCTGTTTTATGAGTATAACCTTCATAAGCACCTGTTTCGTATCCTAAAGTTCCTAATTGAGTAGAAACAAAATCTAGATCGTCTGCAGTAACTCTAGAAACATTAGAACCTGTTAATCCAGGTCTAGCTGCTAAAAAGTTAGATCCAAGATCTTCTCTATCATCTTTTTCAAAATTCCCGAATACGAATAATTTATTTTCAATAATTGGTCCTCCAACACTCAATCCATATTGGGCTTGAGTAAGGTCTGGAACAATAATATCATCTCCTTCGACTTTACTTCCTGTTAAATCCTGATTTCTATAAAAGCCATAAACCGTTCCTTTCCAATTGTTCGTTCCACTCTTAGTTACAGCATTTACAGAAGCTCCGGTAAAACCAGCCTGAGTAACATCGTAAGGTGCGGTAGAAACCTGAATTTGCTCAATCGCATCTAAAGACACTGGCTGTGCACTTGTTTGCCCTCCTGGTGTTGCAGCATCTAGGCCAAATGGGTTGTTAAAGATAGAACCATCCAAACTAAAGTTGTTAAACTGGTCGTTTCTACCTCCAAAAGATCCATTGCTGGAAGCGGTTGGTTCTAATCGGTAAAAATCGGCAGCAGATCTTGTAATAGAAGGCAATGTTTTTAATTCTCTGCTCCCTATGTTAGTTTCTGCTCCAGTACGATCACTATTAATCACTGTATTTTTTGCACTACTAATAACTACAGCATCTAAAGATGTTGCATCTGCCGTCATGACCACATCCATATTAAATGTTTGCCCAAGTCTAAGATCTACATCTTTTAGTATATACTCTTTAAATCCAACAAAACTTACTGTGATCGTATATGGACCACCAATTCTTAAGTTTAACATGTTAAATCTTCCGTCAAAATTTGTTACCGCTCCATAAACAGTACCTGTTGGGGTATGCACAGCTTTTACATTGGCTCCAGGGAGCACCAAATTTTGATCTTCATAAATAATACCGCTAATCTCTGCTGTAGTTACTTGGGAAAACCCAGTAAAACCCAGAAGAAGAGCGGTTACAAATAAAAGTAAATTCCGTTTCATTTTTATTTTTTTGATGTGTGTTATGATTGTTAATATTTTGCAAAAATACTGTAAATTAATTGTAAAAAATGGCTACTAAATGCGAAATTAAAAATATAAGTATGTTTCCTTTTTATACAATATGACTATATTATTAAATTTGTAAATATTTGATTTAAAGTAAGTTATAGTTAATTATTTTGATTGATCTATAAAGCAAATGAAATCCTGCATGTGTGTCTCAACAAATCGAAAACCATTATGACAAATTACAAGTTGTGGGTAGTATAGCTAGAATAAAATTATATCGGGGGTCAAGATTTGTGAGATTCTTGAGGTTTATATGAAGCTAAAGATCAAAAAAACGAAACAGGTGATTCTTTTTTAGAATCGAAAGAAATTATAGCCGGTCATTTAATTATTTAAACTGAAAGTAAAGAGATAACAATTAAATTCTAGCTGCATGTGTATTGATAATTAAATCCCTCATTGAGGGTTTAATTCCCCGAGGCTTGCCTCGAATTTTTAAAAGTATTTTCCAATTCATATCTCGTGGGCTTGACCCGAGGTTCTAGATTTGTACTTAATGTTCGTTTTTTGTATTTTTAAGTTATAATCAATATATCTATCCCTATAATACTTGAAATTCTCATTTTAGAACGACAAGCCAAAAAAAACTACCCTATATTTATTTAAACAAAATTCACAATACTGTAAATGATAATTCTCTAAGTATGAATAGCCTTAAATCACCTCTTATTTTTTTGCTACTAATTATGGGATTATTATTTTCCTGCAAGAATGGATCTGAGCATTTCGAAATTGGTTTGAATGAAAAAATCCATCATGACAACTTCGCATATTTAGTGACAGATTTCGAGGTTTTATCTGTAGATGAATATACCAAAAGATATGTAGTAAAATTTAAAGTAATTAATGATGACGAGGTTTTAAAACATACTTGGAAAAACTCTATTGCATATATAGTAGATTCTAAGGGAAACATTTATAACAACAATAAAAAACTTCAAATTAAACTCAATGAATTAGAACCCTTTGAATGGCAAAATGAATATCACACCTACCCTAATTCTGAAGGAACCACTACATTGATCTTCGATCTACCAAAAAAGGTAGCAAAACCATACTTAAAAGTGAAAGGTGAATTTTTAATAGGAGATGTATTGGATCTCAGCGAGTATAAGAAAATGAAAGTTAAATTGTTTTAATAAGGGTTTTTAGTAATCCCATTTAAGTACTCTAAAATTATAAGTAGAGACATCTCAAAAAATTCAATCTTTTTGTCATTAATAAACATGAACAGTTAAGTAAAAGTTACAGATCAGCTTATGCGCCTTTTAGATGGGGTTTTCAATAGTATTGTACTCCAGAGCTTCCGCTGCCATTTATTAATATTGCTTCACAAAAAAAATTCATAGCATTTTATCACTTGGGGATTTATGCGAATAAAGCCTTATTAGATTGGTTTGTAACTAAATTTCCCAAGCATAGTAAATTATACCACGATATGGGAAAAAGCTGTATTAGATTAAAAAACCAGAACAAATTCCATTTGAGCTAATTGGCGAACTATCTTCATAAATGACCTGAGAAGAATGGATTGATGTTTATGACATCTAAGATAAAAAGATAATATGCTTACATTAGTATAAGATTAAATCAAATTTTATAAGAAAATATAAGCCAATAATTACATATAACATATAATTATAATATTTGTTATATATTGTCTTTCTTATAATTAGTCAAACCCTGCTAAAAAAAATATTATGTATAAATACGGTCTTAACGTAAAATTTAAATCTACAGAAAACAATGCACAAAGATTGTCTTCAGTACTATTAAAAGCTTCAGAATTAGTTTCAACGGCCAAAGGTTGTCAATTATATTTAGTGAGTTTAGATGAAGATGAACCAGACACTGTATGGACCACAGAAATATGGGATTCCAAAGAAGATCACGAAAATTCCTTATCTGTTATTGGAGTAAAAGAGCTTATTTCCCAAGCTACACCGCTATTTGCTGCTCCGCCCGAAAAATGCAAAGAAATAAAAATACTAGGCGGTTATGGGATAAATCCATAGTCAAAGTGTCTCAGGATCGTTCTTTTCCTGTTTTTATTAACTGGAGTAATCATCTTAGTTATGACAATTTTCTCATAACTTTTTTAGCTTTCCAGAGCCATTACACTTCTTGCAGCATGCTATTTATAATTAAATTTCCTAGAATAAGTAAGCTTATACATCGTATTCAAAAATGAATCTGAGAAATAAGAAAGCCATAACTTCATAAAATAAATTTAATTTATAAAATATCTGGGGAATGAATGTAAGAGCAATCTGGAGCTATTATATAGATATTAATATCGTGAACTTAATCTTTTCTATATTTATCATGCACCTATTTAATAGGTATTGGGGCATCTTCATGTTTTGCTCTCTTGGAGTTTTTGTAGGTCGTTTTGCCTTTAAATATTTTAAAAACAATGAATACAATCTTTATTACAATCTTGGTTTTAATAAATTGAAGTTGCTTAAAATAGTCTGGATACTCAATCTTATTGTTGGCATCCCGCTACTAATAATCGCTTTATTTATATAAATTATGGATCATCTTTTAGAAATAAGCGGAGCTTATAAATCCTTTGGTAAAAAAAGAATTCTAGAGAACATTTCCTTTGAGCTTAAAACAGGAGATATTCTGGGCATCTTCGGAAGAAATGGTAGCGGGAAATCCTCGCTTTTAAGGATGATATTTGGCACTTTGCCGGCAAACCATATCCAAATAAAATTTGATTCAGAAATTGTTGAAGCAGATGAAATAATTCCACGTCAACTTATTGGTTATCTCCCACAAGATAGTTTTTTGCCAAAGAGTACTAAGGTTAGAGGTATCATTGCTCAGGGCAAACGCATTAAAAAAAGTTTAAGTTAATTGGGTAAAAAAGAGTGCCAATCACTTAAAAAACCAGCAGAATATTTGCTGTTTTCAGTTTAAAATATTGTATATTATACTGATAATCAATATTTTACACATTTGAAAACCGCCCAAAAACTAAAGACCATATTTGGTCAAATACCCGACTTTAGACGTTCCCACAAGCAACTTTATGATTTGGAAAGCATCCTTCTCATCGGGATCATTTCAGTAATCTGTGGGGCAGATTCATGGAACGAAATGGAAAACTATGCCAACTCAAAAGAAGAATTCCTTCGCAGCTTCCTTGATCTGCCCAATGGCATCCCTTCGCACGACACATTTAATCGCGTTTTTTCCAATATTGACAGTGATCAATTTGAAAAGTGCTTTATACAATGGGTCAGTGATCTTGCACAACTCCAGCCCAGGGAAATCATTGCCATAGATGGCAAAACAATCAGGGGTGCCAAAGCTGGCGGTAAAAAATCCCCGGTGCACATGGTCAGTGCTTGGGCAAACGACAATAATTTGGTCTTGGGACAAGTCAAGGTTTCTGAGAAGTCAAATGAGATTACTGCCATTCCAGAATTATTAAAGGCCTTGTCCATAGAAAACACCATTGTAACCATTGATGCCATGGGATGTCAGACAGAAATAGCCAAGGCCATCGTCAATAAAAATGCAGACTATATCTTGGCCGTAAAAGACAATCAACCTCAGTTGCTGGAGCATATTGAAGATGAATTTAGATTTGGGAAAACCATGGAATCAAACCTTGTCCAAGAACTGGACCATGGCAGGATAGAAACCAGGACATGCAGTGTGATCGACAACTTTCAGTTTATTGAAAAGACCAATAACTGGGAAAACCTGACAAGTGTTATAAAAATAGAAAGCAAACGTGAGTTTAAAAACTCAGAAAAGCCTGCACAACATGCAATAAGATATTATATTTCAAGTATAAAGGCCAGCTCCCAAGATTTCCAAAAGGCCATTCGTTCCCATTGGTCCATAGAAAACAAGTTGCACTGGACTTTAGATGTTGCTTTTTCAGAAGATGCTTCTAGAAAAAGAACAGGCAACTCCACTCAAAATTTCTCGATACTCAATAAAATCGCATTGAATTTGTTGAAAAATGAAAAATCATCCAAAATAGGCGTTAAAAGCAGAAGGCTCAAAGCGGGATGGGACAACCACTATCTGATAGAAGTGCTGAATCTAATGAAAGTTTAATGCGTTTGCCCTGTATCATTGCTCTTTTTTGCGATGATGAAGAAAAACAGAACAAAGTCTTTTATGCTCCCGGAGTTTCAAAATTCGATCATCTTAAAATAGGTCAGCTTTCCATGGGCCAATTAAGATATCTGGAAACTTTACTGGTAGGTTCTTTGGAGCATTCATTTATAATGCTAGATGAACCCTTTTCTATGTTGGAGCCTCTTTATAAAGAGCTTCTTAAAGAACTATTACGTAATCTGAGCCAAACCAAAGGGATTATTGTAACAGATCATTATTACCATGATGTTTTAGACATCACCAATGTAAATTTCCTTCTTAAAGATGGACATAAAATAGAGGTTATAGAAAAGATGGACTTAGTTAATAATGGTTATATCTCGTCTCTATAGAACCTTCGCATAATATCTTAATGAATATTTTCGGGGAAACAGATCCTAAGATTTCTTCAGAATCACTTTAACATCTTCAGTCTCAATATTAGACAGCAATTTCAACTTACCTTCTTCAAACAATTCATCAAGTTGACATAGGTCTGTATTAAAATCTTCTTGAGTATAATTTTTATAATCTACAAACCTAATTCCTTCGATCACACGTGGATTATAAGCCTCTCTAAAACGAAGCCCACCTTCATTGATATGAAACTTATAAGCAAGATAATCTATAGTAAAATTCTCTTTATGGATCCAATATAAAAACTCATCATGATGATCTGTACCTCCACCGTTCTGACTAAAAGTAACTTTTAATTGGTAATAAGGCATTCCATTAATTTCTGCATCTCCCACCAATTCCTTATTAACAGCTTTATCATTTAAACCGTAAGGTAAGTGTGCAAAATAATGCACAGAATTTACGCTACTAATATATTTAACCATCATACTGTCTGGTACGGTAATTAAACTATCATTCAAAAATCGCTGGTATCCGGTGTTGCTAACTACATCCCGAATGGTATCTAAAGAGTCTTTAATTTCTCGCTCTAAAAGGAATTCCCCACCATTACGAACACTCTTATATTTATTTTCTCGAAATTTAAAGTCGATCGTTGCTTTTTTGTAAATATCACCACCCGCGATAGCTATAGTTCTATTGATGATCTCGTCTGCAGAAAACTGCTCTTTTTCATTCTGGCAGGAAGCAAATAGCACAAGTAAGGCAAATATTAAAAGGTATCTCATAGTATCTTTAAAGTAGGCGCTAAGATAAAAAAATTAACACAATAGACATTTTATAATCTAGTATATCAACATTCTAAGACTACATTTCACCTAACTCCTTACACCTTAAATAATTCTTCTCGAATTAATTAGAATAGGTCAATCTTAAAACTTTACAAAATCATTATAGGAATTTCTAAAGAAACCTTCCTATTTTTGTGCCTCTATGAAGAATACCATCAACATAAAGAACCGTAAAGCGAAATTTGAATATGAATTTCTGGAAACCTATGTAGCAGGAATAAAACTTGCAGGGACAGAGATCAAAGCAATTCGTATGGGGAAAGCATCTATTACCGAAAGTTTTTGTGAATTCCAGAATAACGAACTCTTTGTAATAAATATGCATGTAGAAGAATATTCTCATGCCACACACTTTAATCATAACCCCAAAAGTGAGCGTAAACTGCTTATGCAAAAACGGGAACTTAAAAGTCTGGAGAAAAACGTTAAGAATTCTGGATTAACAATTATTCCTATCAGACTCTTTATCAACGATCGTGGTATTGCAAAACTTAAGATCACCTTAGCAAAAGGTAAAAAGTTATACGACAAGCGGGAAACAATCAAGGATAGGGATAGCAAACGCAGACTAGATAGAATTAAAAAAGACTTTAATTAAGCCCCGTACTCATTCCTTTTATTTAGCTATTTTGCAGTGTTAAAACCTCTGTTTATGAATGGTAGCTTAAAATCTCTCTTGTTTCTTTTACTTATTTCTCAATTTACATTCGCGCAAGTTACCGGTACTGTTAGGGATATTAACGACCTTCCACTACCCTATGTGAATATTTATACTGAAGATGGTACACAGGGAACCACCACAAATGAAGATGGAAATTTTGAGCTACGTCTATCTAAAACTGGCGAATACGAATTAGTTTTTCAATTTCTAGGCTATCAAACCCTCAAAAAAAAGATAGTTGTAGATAAATTCCCTTTTCAATTAGATGTACAGTTAACTTCAGAAACAACCAATCTGGATGAAGTAACTATTAACTCTAAAGATAATCCTGCTGATAGAATTATTAGAAATGCCATTGCAAGCCGAAAGGAAAACCTCGCAAAATTAGAACAATACACAGCCAATTATTATTCCCGTGGTTTATGGCGAATTAAAAATGCACCAGAAAAGATCCTGGGTCAAGAATTGGGAGATCTGGGTGGCGGTTTAGATTCTACCCGGAGCGGAATTATTTATTTAAGCGAAACTATTTCTGAAATCACTTTTCGTGCTCCAGATGATTTTAAAGAGAAAATAATAGCCTCCAAAGTAAGTGGAAATGACAATGGTTTCAGCTTGAATTCTGCTGAAGAATCTGATTTCTCTTTTTATAACAATACTATAAATCTCAATGCAGAGATCGTCTCTCCCATTGCCGATTATGCCTTTAACTATTACGACTATAAATTGGAAGGTGTCTTTTATGATAATGAGGCACAGCTCATCAATAAGATTCTCGTAACTCCTAAACGTCCCAAGGATCGTGTTTTTAGCGGTTTTATTTATATTGTAGAAGATACATGGCAGATCTTTGGTACAGAATTAAAAACTACGGGACAAGCAATCCAAGTGGCCCCAATAGAGGAACTCACTTTTACTCAAAACTTTAAATATTCTGAAGAAAATAAATTCTGGATCAAGATAAGTCAGGCGGTAGATTTTAGCTTTTCGATGTTTGGTATTGGTGGTGATGGAAGATTTACTGCTGTTTACAGCAATTATAATTTTGAACCTCAATTTAAAAAAAGAACATTTACCAGAGAGGTCTTAAGTTTTGCTGAAGAAGCCAATAAAAAAGATTCTTTATACTGGAATAAAATAAGGCCGGTACCTTTAACTACTGAAGAACTTACAGATTATGTAAAGAAGGATAGTCTCCAAGAACTAAAAAGTTCTAAGAAATATCTGGATTCTGTAGATACTGCTCAAAATAAGTTTTCTATTTCCGATTTGCTTTTTGGCTATAGCTATGGAAACTCTTATAAAAAGCAGCGATTTAATATCTCGTCGCCATTGTTTGGAACTCATTACAACACAGTTCAGGGATATAACACCTCTTTAGATGTCTCTTATAGAAAGAATCTGGATGATAATTTCGGGAAATATTGGAGAATCTATTCTAAGATGAATTATGGTTTTAGTGATGATCGTTTTAGAATAAAAGCAGGTTTTCAGAAGAAGTTCAACAATATTTCCAAACCTATTTTAAATATAGAAGCAGGAGTAGAAACTACGCAAATAAATCCTACGCTTCCAATTTCTGAAAGAATAAATGATATTAGCAGTTTGTTCTTCGAACGAAATTATTTGAAATTATACGAAAAACAGTTTGCTGAAATCTCCTATCAGCAAGAGCTTTTTAACGGATTTCGTTTATTTACAGATGTTAGCTATCAGCAACGAAACGCATTATTTAATACCAGTGATAATTCCTGGATAAATCAAGATGATGTTGCATACACTTCCAATAATCCGTTGCAACCGGAGAATTTCGGGAGTGTGCCGTTCATAGATCATCATATTTTCAAAATCAATATATCCGGAAGAATAGATTTTGCACAGAAATATTTGAGTTATCCGGATAGCAAGGTAAATGTTGCTTCTAACAAATTTCCAACTTTATGGCTAGCTTACGAAAAAGGTTTTGGAAGTGATATTTCTGATTATAGTTTCGATCAAGTTCGCGCAGCTCTTACCCAAAACATAAAACTAGGTAATAAAGGGAATTTTGGATATACACTAAAGGGTGGTGCTTTTTTGAATGATAATGAGATAGCATATTTAGATTACCAGCACTTTAACGGCAATCAGACCCGAATTAGAAGCGGTAGTTATCTGAATAAATTCAATTTATTGCCTTATTATAGGCTTAGCACCAAAAACAACTATTTGGAAATGCACGCCGAGCAGGATTTTCAAGGCTGGATCCTTGGGAAACTTCCTTTAATAAATAAACTGAATTATAATTTAATTCTTGGAGCACATGCGCTGTCTATAGAAAATAACAAAGCCTACACAGAGTTTTCTGTGGGGATAGACAATTTAGGATTTGGGAAATATAGGTTATTGAGACTGGACTATGTAGTCTCTAATTATCAAGGAAAAACAGAAGCTGCTTTTATTTTCGGACTTAAATTCTTGGGGATATTTGAGTAAGAAAGATTTTCTTTGAGATTCTTCAATCCATTTCATTCCTTTCAGAATGACAACAAATGACATTTGTCATTCCGACGAAGGAGGAATCTCTGAATGAAAAACTTTATTCTGGGATTCTTCAATCCATTTCATTCCTTTCAGAATGACAGCAAAAGAGACTTTTCATTCCGACGAAGGAGGAATCTCTGAATAAAAAACTTTATTCTGGGATTCTTCACTCCATTTCATTCCTTTCAGAATGACAACACAAGAAACTTGTCATTCCGACGAAGGAGGAATCTCATAAAACAGTAAATGAATATAAAAAAATAAAGACCCAGAAACAATTCCGATAGCTATCGGAACAGGGTGACGAGGTAAAATTGAGACACAAAACCCTCAATGAGGATTTAATTTTTATCCTCCAAAAGAGGAACAAATCTAAAATCACCAAATTCCTTTTTCTCGAATTCCTTAGCAGACTTTCTTACAAAAAGTGTCATTACCTGCACATTTTCACCTACCGGGATCACTAAGCGTCCACCTATTTTTAATTGAGCTAGTAATGGATTTGGAACATAAGGTGCACCGGCGGTCACTATAATCTTATCATAAGGTGCATACTCTTCTAATCCCTTGTACCCATCTCCAAAACTCAAATATTTGGGTCTGTAGCCAATTTTAGCTAAGAATACCTTGGTTTTTCTGTACAATTCTCGCTGGCGTTCTATGCTATAAACCTTAGCCCCTAATTCACATAAAACGGCGGTTTGATAGCCACTTCCTGTACCAATTTCCAGAACGCTATCGCCCTTTTTGATCTCTAATAATTCGGTTTGAAAAGCTACAGTATAAGGTTGAGAAATAGTTTGATCTGCAGCTATGGGAAATGCCTTATCTTGATAGGCATGATCTTCAAAACTACTATCCATAAAGAGGTGTCTAGGGATCTTATTTATTGCAGCCAAAACTTTCTTATCTTTTACTCCTTTTGCCTCTACAATTGCTGCCAATTGTTGCCTTTTCCCCTTATGTCTAAATGTATCCTTCAACTTAATAAATTCCAATTATCGCATAAAATTAAACAATCTAAGCCAAGGCTTCAAGCTAAGTTTTAATTATTATTTAACGATTGTACTAAATCATTTACACTCAAAATGGTATTGGCTTTATGCGAAGAAATGCTATTTTTGTTGAAAACGTAAAAACATGCTAAAAGCTGGTGTATTTGGTGCAGGACATTTGGGGAAGATCCATTTAAAACTGCTCCAACAATCTTCGGAATATGAATTAATAGGGTTCTATGACGGAGATAAGCAAAGAGCCAAAGAGATAGAAGACGAATTTGGATATAAAAGTTTCGATTCTGCTGAAGCTCTTATAGAAGCTGTAGACATGATAGATGTAGTAACCCCTACTATTACTCATTTTGAAACCGCTAAAAAAGCAATCACTGCGGGAAAACATCTTTTTGTAGAAAAACCTATCACCTCCACTTATGAAGAAGCTGAAGAATTGATCAGTTTGGCTAAAAAACATAAGGTTAAAGGGCAGGTTGGTCATGTAGAACGTTTTAATCCCGCATTTACTGCGGTTAAAGATAAAATTGGACAGCCGATGTTTATAGAGGCACATAGATTGGCAGAGTTCAATCCGCGCGGTACAGATGTGCCGGTGGTGTTGGATCTTATGATTCATGATATAGATGTGATCTTGAGTGTTGTAAAATCTAAGGTGAAAAATGTATCTGCCAGTGGTGTTTCGGTAATTAGTGAAACCCCGGATATTGCCAATGCCAGGATTCAATTCGAAAATGGATGTGTTGCCAATTTAACTGCAAGCCGAATCTCTCTTAAGAATATGAGAAAAGCGCGCTTCTTTCAGCGTGATGCTTATATTTCAGTAGATTTTCTTGAGCGTAAATGCGAAGTGGTTAAGATGAAGGATGCGCCTAAAGAACCAGATGACTTTGCTATGATCCTTCAGAATGCTGAAGGAGTGAAAAAACAGATCTATTTTGAGAATCCTACTATAGATACCAACAACGCCATTTTAGACGAGTTGGAATCTTTTGCACAAGCAATAAAAAATAATACAGAGCCTATTGTAAGTCTAGAACAAGGAGCTGAAGCCTTGAAAGTTGCAAACATGGTGATAGAAAGTTTTAAAAAATAAAAAATATAGTATGAAAAATATAGCAGTAATTGGAGCAGGAACAATGGGTAACGGAATTGCCCATACTTTTGCACAAAGCAGATACCAAGTAAATTTAATAGATATTTCTAAGGAAAGTCTTCAAAAAGGATTGGATACTATTTCTAAGAATTTGGATAGAATGCTTGCCAAAGAAAAGATTACAGAGGCTGATAAAAAAGCAACTTTAAAAAATATTAAGACCTTCATCGATATCCCTTCAGGAGTAAAAAATGTTTCTTTAGTAGTAGAAGCTGCTACAGAAAATGAAGATCTTAAATTGAAGATCTTCGAACAATTAGATTCTAATTGTGATGAAGATACTATTCTTGCTACTAACACTTCGTCGATCTCTATTACACAGATCGCATCAAAGATCTCTAATCCATCTCGAGTAATTGGAATGCATTTTATGAATCCGGTGCCGGTGATGAAATTGGTTGAGATCATAAGAGGATACAATACCAGTGATAAGGTTACTAAAACCATAATGAATCTTTCAGAGAAACTTGGAAAGAGCCCTGTAGAGGTTAATGATTATCCTGGTTTTGTGGCAAATAGAATTCTTATGCCAATGATCAACGAAGCTATTGAGACCTTATACACTGGAGTTGCTGGCGTTTATGAGATAGATACCGTGATGAAGCTGGGAATGGCTCATCCAATGGGACCATTACAGTTAGCAGATTTTATAGGATTGGATGTGTGTCATTCTATCCTTGAGGTGATGTACAAAGGTTTCAAAAATCCTAAATATGCGGCTTGTCCTTTATTAACAAATATGGTACGTGCAGGGAAACTCGGAGTAAAATCTGGGGAAGGTTTCTATGATTATTCTGAAAACAGAAAAGCGGAAAAAGTTTCAAACCAATTCAGCTAAAACACTAGTGGCTTAAAAGCTAAGCGGCATTTAAAAATGCTCGCATTATAATTTCTGAAACTAAAAATTAATTGGCGAAAATAGTTCCGTTTAAAGCAGTAAGGCCTACTAAAGATAAGGCAGGAATGGTTGCATCCAGACCCTACGAGGATTATAGTGTGGGGGAATTAAAGGCCCAGCTGGAATACAATCCTTTTTCTTTCCTACATATCATAAATCCCGGCTATAAATTTCAGCACGAAATTACCGGTGAGAAACGCTTTCAGCTGGTAAAGAATAGATATCTGGAATTCAAAGAAGAAGAGATCTTTATTCAGGACCCTTCTGCTTGCTATTATTTTTATAAAATAGTCACCAGAACAAAAATGTTCTCCGGAATTATTGCAGCAGCGAGCGTACAAGATTATGAAGATAATCTCATAAAAAGGCATGAAGACACCATAGCCTATCGGGAGAACCTTTTCAAGGATTATTTAAAAGTAGTAGGTTTTAATACAGAGCCGGTGCTCCTCGCCTATCCAGATTCAGAAGTTATAGACAACCTGATGAAGAAAGTGATGCAGGGAGAACCAGAATATGAGTTTTCTACTTATAATAAGGAAACACATTATTTATGGAAGATCTGTGAACCAGAGTCTGTTAATCAGATAAAATCTGAATTTGAATCTATGCCTACACTTTATATAGCAGATGGTCACCATAGAAGCGCTTCTTCATATTTACTCGCTAAAGAATCTAAGGATGCAAATCCGAATCATACCGGAAACGAGCCTTATAATTACTTTATGAGCTTTCTTATTTCTGAAAGCAAACTACAGATCTACGAATATAATAGATTGATCAAAGATCTAAACGGTTTAAGCAAGGAGGAGTTTTTAATGCAACTGGATCTTTGGTTTAGAATAGAAAGCAGAGGATTAGAAGTATATACTCCTAGTAAAAAGCATCAATTTAATATGTATCTGGATGGGGAATTTTATTCTTTATATCTGCGGAAAACAAATTACGAATTCACTGATTCCTTGAGTAGTTTAGATACATATATCTTGTATCAGAAGGTATTAAAACCTATTTTAAATATTCAGGATCTCCGTGATGATGACAGGATTGCCTACATCCATGGAAGAAATGATCTTATAGAGATCAAGACTCAGGTAGATAATGGTAATTTCGCTGTGGGATTTGGCATGTTGCCTTTAACAATAGATGAAATAAAAAAGGTGGCAGACGAAGGCTTGACAATGCCTCCAAAAAGCACATATATAGAACCTAAACTAAGAAGTGGATTAACGGTTTATGAATTTTAGAACCAATAATTCTTTACAGGATATTAATTACTTAAATTAGAGAATGGAAATTTCCAAAAACATTAAAAAATATAAAGAAGAACTTGGAGAAAAAGTAGCCTTAGTTGCGATTTCCAAAACCAAACCTAACAGTGACCTCCTGGAAGCATACGAGGCAGGGCAGCGTATATTTGGAGAGAATAAGATCCAGGAAATGACAGACAAGTGGGAAAGCCTTCCAAAAGACATAGAATGGCATATGGTTGGGCATGTACAACGCAATAAAGTGAAATACATGGCACCATTTGTGAGTTTAATACATGCCGTTGATAGCCTTAAATTATTAAAAGAAATCAATAAGGAAGCAGAAAAAAATGAGAGAACTATCTCTTGTTTGCTTCAGATTAAAATTGCTGATGAAGAATCTAAATTCGGTCTAGAAGCAGAAGAAGCAAAGGAAATCTTAGCTTCAGATGAAATATTGGAATTGAAGAATATTCAAATAACAGGATTAATGGGATTGGCTACTTACTCTGACGATGAAGCAAAAGTAAGAGGGGAATTCGATTATTTAAGATCTGTTTACATTGACCTCAAGAAAAAGCAACCCCAATTTGAGGTGCTTTCTATGGGGATGAGTGGCGACTATCAAATAGCAGTAACCTGCGGAAGTAATATGGTGCGAATTGGAAGCGCAATATTTGGAGAACGAAGTTATAATTAAGAAGAAAGAGAATTTTTGTACGCAATATTAGACATAGAAACTACCGGTGGTAAGTATAATGAAGAAGGAATTACAGAAATAGCCATTTACAAATTTGATGGTTCTAAAGTAGTAGATCAATTTATTAGTCTTGTTAACCCAGAACAACCCATTCAACCTTTTGTAGTTGGGCTTACGGGTATTAATAATGACATGCTTCGCAATGCTCCCAAATTTTACGAGTTAGCCAAGCGAATTGTAGAAATTACTACAGGCTGTATTATCGTTGCCCATAACTCCAAATTCGATCACAGAATACTAAGATTGGAATTTCGCCGACTAGGTTTCGATTTTGAGCGAAAAACTCTTTGTACCGTAGAATTATCCAAAAAACTAATCCCTGGACAAGCATCTTATAGTTTAGGAAAACTCGTGAAGTCTTTAGGAATCCCTTTAAGCGATAGGCACAGAGCAAATGGAGATGCACAAGCAACTGTAAAGTTGTTTAAAATGCTAATGGCAAAAGATCTGGAAAAAGAGATCCTTAAAGCCTCCGTTAGAAATGAACCTTCCAAACAAATAGATACTAAACTCATTCAGATCATAGATGGATTACCATCTATCACTGGGGTTTACTATTTACATAATGATGAAGGTGAGATCATTTACATTGGTAAAAGTAAGAATATAAGAAAGCGTATCAATCAGCATTTTACTAACGATCAACATAAGTCTAAAGAAGTTCAGAAGGAAGTAGCCTCCGTAAGTTTTGAAGCTACCGGAAATGAATTGATCGCTCTGCTGAAGGAAAATGAAGAGATCAAACAGATTAAACCCAAATACAACAAAGCACTAAAAAAGAATATTTTTAATTATGCCTTGTACCATTTTGTAGATGATAATGGGTATATCAATCTAAAGATCGCAAGATCTGATGCTCGTAAAAAAAGCATTACTACTTTCACAAACTTGCAACAAGCAAAATCTGTACTTCATAACATAGTAGAAAAACATCAGCTTTGCCAGAAGCTAACAGGTTTACACTTGGGAAACGGAAATTGCTTCAGCTACACTATAAAAACTTGTAAAGGTGCTTGTATAAAGGTAGAAACTCCGGAAGAATATAATTTACGTGTATTGGAAGTAATAGCCCTACATAGTTTCCATAATCAAAATATGCTGGTGATAGACCGAGGTAGGGAAATAGATGAAAAAAGTGCGCTTTTGGTAGAAGAAGGAGAGTTTAAAGGAATAGGTTTTTTTAACTTAAACCATCAAATGAATAATTTAGATATTGCACGTTCTATCATCACTCCTATGACCAATGATAGAGATGCTAGGCATATCATCCAGAGTTACTTAAGAAAGAATAGCAAATTAAAGATTATTCAATTTGCTACTCAAGATACTGGAATTTAATACCAATCAATCTTTTTTTTTATTTTTACAATTCTCGGTTTTATTTCTTAATCGTAGAAAATAGCTAACTTTAGAAACAATTAAAAATCTGCTTATTTGGAAAAAATTAACTTCGATAAAGATCATGCTGCCTGGAGAGTAAAGCTTTACCACATTATTTATGGTGCCGACACTCGTTTAGGAAAGTTGTTCGATATTGTGTTATTGGTATTAATCGTACTTAGTATTATCCTAGTAATGCTGGAAAGTGTAGCCAGTTATAATATTAAATTTCACGACCAATTCTATATTGCAGAATGGATAATTACTATTTTCTTCAGTATAGAATATATTCTAAGGATTATTAGCATAAATAAACCTACCAAATATATTTTCAGTTTTTATGGAGTTGTAGATCTTCTTTCTACCATCCCATCTTACATCATCTTTTTTGTGGGAGGAAGTAATATGTTCTTGGCAGTACGAGCCTTGCGTTTACTTAGAGTTTTTAGAATCCTGAAAGTCACTAGATATATTGGGGAATCACAAAAGTTAATAAGTGCTTTAAAAGACAGCAGGGCCAAAATTAGTATCTTTCTATTTGCCGTTCTTATAATTTGCATTATTACAGGTACGTTGATGTATTTGGTGGAAGGTCCGGAGAATGGCTTTACAAATATACCTTTAAGCATCTACTGGTGTATAGTTACTCTTACTACGGTTGGCTTTGGAGATATACATCCTTTAACTCCTTTAGGAAGATTTATCGCTTCGTTTATAATGATTGTAGGTTATGGAGTGATCGCTGTTCCTACGGGAATTGTTGGAGCAGAAATTTCTAAGGACATGAGTAAAGGGGTTGGATTAAAACCTTATAAATGTAAGAACTGTGGAGAAAAAGAGCATAAAGTTTCATCTGAATTTTGTCATAATTGTGGTAAAAAATTAAATGAAAACTAAACTTCTTATTAGTGTTGTTGGGCCAACAGCCATTGGAAAGACATCTTTAAGCATTAAACTTGCCCAAGCTTTTGGTACAGAGATCCTTTCTGCAGATTCCAGACAATTCTATAAAGAAATTCCTATTGGCACTGCCGCTCCCAGCAAAAAAGAACTGGCTGCAGCACCGCATCATTTTATCCACAATAGATCTATTGAAGAGGATTATTCTGTTGGCGATTATGAGCGGGAGGCGATAGAAAAGCTAGACAAACTTTTTAAAGAGCATGAGCTGCTCGTATTAGTTGGCGGCAGCGGACTTTATATTAAAAGTTTAATAGAAGGCCTAGATAATTTTCCAGAGATAGATCAAGAAATTAGAGAACAGCTAAACGACAGGCTTATAAATGAAGGTTTAGAACCTTTAAAAACACAGCTGAAACAACTGGATCCAGAATATTACAATAAGATAGATCATAGTAACCCACATAGAGTAATTCGCGCTTTAGAAGTTTGTATAGGTTCAGGAAAAACCTTTTCCTCTTTTTTAAATCAGCCTAAACCTACCAGGGGTTTTAAAACAATTTCAATTGGTCTTACCGCTCCGAGAGAAGAAATATACGAGCGTATTAATCAAAGAGTAGATATTATGATGGATGAAGGTTTGCTGGAGGAAGCACAAGAATTGTATCCAAAACGCAGGTTGAATGCCTTAAATACGGTAGGCTACAAAGAATTATTTTCTTTTTTTGAGGGCAGGATAGATCTCGAAACTGCTGTAGAAGAGATAAAGATGAATTCGCGTAGATATGCCAAAAGGCAGTTGACGTGGTTTAGAAAAAATGAAGATACTACTTGGTTTAATTATAAAACCCCTTTCTCTGAAATTGAAAATTTCATTAAGTCTGAAATTCATGCGAAATATAGGTAGGCGGAAATTGCTTAAAGCAAATTTTAATGTCATCCCGACAACAGGAGGGATCTCGTTTATTGTTTTTGGTAAGAAAATCCTATTTACAAACATAGGATGACATCTTTTTTTTGTCATCCCGACGACAGGAGGGATCTCATATATTGTTTTGAATAAGAAAATCCCTCGACAGGCTACCATTGACCCACTAACGTGATATCAAGAGATTCTTCACTGCGCTACTCTTCGTTCAGAATGACATCTTTTTTTTGTCATCCCGACGCAGGAGGGATCTCGTTTTTTGTTTATGATAAGAAAATCCCTCGACAGGCTACCATTGACCCATTAAAGCGATATCAAAGAGATTCTTCACTGCGCTACTCTACGTTCAGAATGACATCTTTTTTTTGTCATCCCGACGACAGGAGGGATCTCGTATATTGCTTTGAATAAGAAAATCCTTCGACAGGTTCAGGATGACGCATTACAGTGATATCTGCTTAAAGCTAATCTATTATCACTCTCTTAATTTTCATTCCTTCTGAAGTAAATAATTTTAGAACATACACGGCATTTTGCACTCCGGTAAGATCCATGCGGTATTGAAGATCTGTTTCAGAAAAATCTTTGAATAGAATCATCCTTCCACGAAAATCAAAAACTTCTACTCGCTGGATAGTTACTCCTGCAGGCGTTGCAAACTGAAATGATCCTGATGTAGGATTTGGATAGATAAAGATAAACTCTACCTCTGGTCCCGGATTGATATTACAATCCCCCGTAACAGTAACTGTCGCGGTTGTGCTAGTGAAATTACCACTAGCGTCTGTTGCAGTAAAAATCACCGTGTTCTCCCCTAGTTCTTTACATCCAAAAGTTAGTTGACTTAGACTAAAGCTCAAATTCTCGCAATTATCTGAAGAGCCATCATCCAGCATCTCTGGAGTAATAGTTACAGATCTAAATTCATTTAAAGCTACACTAATGTCTTTAACTCTAAGTATAGGTGAAGAAACATCCTTTACTATCACTTTTACCTCACATGTGTCCTGAATCTCATTGTTAGAATAAGAAAGTGTAACTGTATTCTCTCCCAGATCTTCACAACTAAAAACCTCCTTGTTTATCGAAAACTGAATATCTATAGGTCTGGCAAGGAATAGGACCTCTGCATTTAATGAAGCAGTTCCACTTTCATCTAACTCCAAAGTCACTGATTCTTTACAAATGACGGTATTATCGGTAATTGCTGTTACGGTTATAGTCACAGTTGCTACATTAGAATTTTCTGAGCCATCGTTGGCTACATACTTAAAATTATCTACTCCTGTAAACCCAGTATTTGGAGTATAAGTGAAAGAACCATTTGGATTTAAAACCAGTGTACCATTTAAAACATCTACATCTAAAACCGCAGTTATAACATCGTCTTCTGGATCTGTATCGTTAGAAAGTACTCCATCAGAAGCTGATCGTATTAGTGCCGTTTCAAAAGGCGTGGAATACGTATCAGGATTTGCAACAGGAGCTTCATTCACTTTTTCTCCAACGATGATTGTTACTCGAACAATTGCCGAGTCGAACTGACCATCGTTTGCATGATAAGTGAAAAAGTCTTCGCCCTCAAAACCAGCATTTGGAGTATAACTAAAAGAACCATTTGGATTTAAAGACAGTGTACCATTTAAAACATCTATATCTAAGACTGCCGTTAAAGCATCGTCCTCAGGATCTGTATCGTTAGAAAGTACTCCATCAGAAGCTGATCGTATTAGTGCCGTTTCAAAGGGGTTGGAATACGTATCAGGATTTGCAACAGGAGCTTCATTCACTTTTTCTCCAACGGTGATTGTTACCCTAACTATTTGAGAATCAAACTCACCATCATTTGCATTATAAATAAAAAAATCGTCTCCACTAAAATTAGCATCTGGAGTATAACTAAAAGAACCATCTGGATCTAAAATAAGTGTGCCAAAGGAAACATCGGTATCTAAAATTGCAGTTATAACATCGCCGTCTGGATCTGTATCGTTAGAAAGTAATCCTTCAGAAGCTGATCGTAATAGTTTTGTTTCGAATGGTGTAAAATAAAATTCAGGATATGCAACTGGAGCCTCATTCACTTTTTCTCCAACGGTAATTGTTACCCGAACAATTGCCGAGTCGAACTCACCATCATTTGCATGATATGTGAAAAAGTCCTCGCCATCAAAACCAGCATTTGGAGTATAACTAAAAGAACCATTTGGATTTAAAACCAGTGTACCATTTAAAACATCTACATCTAAAACCGCAGTTATAACATCGTCTTCTGGATCTGTATCGTTAGAAAGTACTCCATCAGAAGCTGATCGTATTAGTACTGTTTGAAATGGAGTGGAATAAGAATCAGGAGTTGAAACAGGAGCCTCATTCACTTTTTCTCCAACGGTAATTGTTACCCGAACAATTGCCGAGTCGAACTCACCATCATTTGCATGATATGTGAAAAAGTCCTCGCCATCAAAACCAGCATTTGGAGTATAACTAAAAGAACCATTTGGATTTAAAGACAGTGTCCCATTTAAAACATCTACATCTAAAACCGCCGTTAAAGCATCGTCCTCAGGATCTGTATCATTAGAAAGAACTCCTTCAGAAGCTGATCGTATTAATTCTGTTTCAAAGGGCGTGGAATACGTATCAGGATTTGCAACAGGAGCAGTGTTAACTTCATCCTCTATAACAACTTGGAAAGTACAAGAAGCAAAATTCCCGGCATCATCGGTTGCTGTTATCGTAATTGTTGTTGTTTCAGTAATTAAATCTTCCATGGCAGGATTCTGCACCAGGGCAAGATCCGTATCGCAATTATCTGTAAATGCAGCAAGATTTCGGTAGTCGGGCAATATAAATGACCCAGCTGTTAAGCTTTCCATCTGATCTTCTGGGCAAGAAACTATAATAGGCTTTTCGGTGTCAAAAGAAGGAGTTCTTCTATATATCTCTAATTCAAATTCCAGTTTAGGAGAAAATAAAGAGCCGCTTAAATCGGTATTGTCAACAAACATTCTATCTCCACATGAATAAAAAGCTAAGTCAATAGGCAATTCCAAATGGTCTTTAAAATAAGGGGATTGTAAATTTTGATTTCTGTCGTAAATTCTTATTCCAAATTCTCTATTTTCAACACCTGCCCTTATTTTACTATATAATTGGAATGCCTCAAAAGTCCCCAAAGATTCAAAATTCAGAAGTTTTTCGAAATCAAGCTTATTCGAATAATCAATTACATGGATAAAATCATAATCATCTACAACAACACTTCCAGGCGATCCCATCCCAGCTAAGGTTGTGAGGTAATTATATGAATTATTAAAAACTATGACCTCCCCATTATTTGCAGTATGACTTATATAAATATTTTTTTGAGAATCGACTCCTATTCTATAGGGCTGCTCTAAAGGATGAGAAGAAGTTCCTTCAAACGTTTTTATGAGTGTTCTACTATTATTATAAACCCGTAATTCGCTGCTTATCGTAGTCTCAGCACCTGATCCATCATTATAAATAACCACATAAATATTATCGTCATTATCTAAAGTTAAACCTAAGGGACGGAAATATGATGTCAGTATTCTATCTGTCTGTACTCCTAGAGGATTAAAAATCTTAACTTTTCCATTATCCGTAAATGGAGCTTGATCTTCATAATCTATCACATAGATATTATCATTACTATCTAAAGCTATATCTAGAGGATCATTGAGTTGATTGGATTGAATTATTTTTTTAATAAATATCCCTTCGGAATCATATTTTAAAACCCCATCCCCAAAGGTTAAGCGATACACATTGCCGTTAGAATCGGTATCAATCGCAATCGTTAATCCGCTATTTTCAGCTTGAGTTACAGTCCCAAATGGAACTGCTTTCAACCATTCATAGCTAGGTGTAACTGTAGATTGCCCCACCACTCCCCATGAAGAAAAAAGCATTAAAAACAACACGCCAAAAAATAGTATGAAATTCTTCCCAAGGTGAGTACCTTGAGTCAGCTGAACCCATAAAATGTTAGCGTAGTTATGTTTCATATCTATTGCTTGGGAATTACAAATATAATGCCGATTCCCATATATTATTGTGCTTGCCGGTTAACTTTAAAATACAAAAGGACTGTATAAAAGATGTATTGCAAATATTAGGTGTAAAATTTTAGGAAAAATTCCTGAAATTAAAAACCCAATAGGTACCTACTTTCTTTTATACAGTCCCTTTAAGAAACTGAATTTTCTTCTGTTTAGGCTTCGCCCTCTTTATTCTTAACTACCAATCTAAATCCTTCCCCGTGAATGTTTAAGATCTCCACATTCTCGTCTACTTTTAGATACTTACGAAGTTTAGCGATATACACATCCATACTTCTGGATGTGAAATAATTATCGTCTCTCCATATCTTGGTAAGTGCCAATTCTCTTGGCATAAGATCGTTCTCATGCAATGCCAACAATCTTAATAGTTCGTTCTCTTTAGGAGATAATTTAATAGGCTCTTTATCCTTATAAGTTAAGAATCTTAACTTAGAATTTAAATGCAAACCACCAATCTGGAATTCAAATTGTTTACTGTCTGCAACACTATCTGTAGCTTTACGCTGCATAATAGCTTTAATCTTCATAAGAAGCACTTCACTATCAAAAGGTTTGTTCAGGTAATCATCTGCCCCTACTTTGTATCCTTTTAATACATCTTCCTTCATCGCTTTTGCGGTTAAAAAAATAATAGGCACGTCTTCATTCTTATCTCTAATTTCTTTTGCAAGAGTAAATCCATCTTTATAAGGCATCATTACATCTAGGATACAAAGATCGAAATCGTCTTTTTTAAACTTCTCAAAACCTTCCATCCCATTTTTAGCATGTGTAACTTCGTAGTCGTTCATTGCTAAATAATCCTTTAGTACCGTTCCAAAATTTGGATCGTCCTCTACTAATAAAATTTTCTTGTTTTCAGTTTCCATATATTATGTTATTAATGGTAATTTAATTATAAATGTACTTCCTTTTCCACGTTCGCTCTCCACATGAATGGTAGCATGATGGTCGTCGAGGATTCTTTTTACATATGCAAGACCTAAACCATGGCCTTTTATATTATGAATATCTCCGGTATGTTCCCGGTAAAATTTTTCAAATATTTTTTTCTGAACCGCTTTGCTCATTCCAGAACCTTGGTCTCTGATCTTCAAAATTATGGAATTTCTAACGTTTTCAGTATAAATATCTATTTTAGGCTTATCTACAGAGTATTTTATAGCATTATCTAAGACATTTACGATCACATTTGTTAAATGATCTTCATTTCCTAAAACCGAAGATTTCAAAGCTCCAAAATGGTTTTTAACATAGCCACTTCTATCTTCCACGATCAACTCTACGTGTGTCAGCGCGTCTTCCACTAATTCATGAAGTTGTAAGCGTTCCTTTTTAAGGTCCAGCTCGTTCTTCTCTAACTTTGAGATCTGCAATACATTTTCTACTTGTGCATTCATTCTCTTATTTTCATCCCTAATCATTTGCAGGTATCTCGCAACCTTGCTTTGATCATTAGCTACTTTCGGATTCTTGATCGCATCTAATGCTAAATTTATAGTCGCAATAGGCGTTTTAAACTCATGCGTCATATTATTTATAAAATCGGTCTTAATCTGCGAGATTTGTCGTTGCTTAATTAATTGCGATAAAGCACTGGAATAGGCAATCACAATAATAAGAGTAAATACTATAGACAAAGCTGCCATTAATATAACAGAAGAAAGTACCACTTCCTTCTTTTCAGTAAAATTAACCAATAGCTGATAATTGCTTTTTCCCGATATATTTACAAATAATGGAACCGAATAAGTTGCAGGGGAATCGAGTATGAAATTATCTGAATGAACTTTAGTCGCTAGGGAATTGGCATAAACGCCATATTCAAAACCAGACTTCAAATTATAATTTTGCAGTTTCTCTTTCAAGGATTTTTCTACCAATTGTTTAGAAAGTCTCTTATGAATTGGTATTTTAGAGGTAAATTCAGAAATATAGGCACTTAACATGTCTTTCTCTACCTCCTCCATTCTCATTAAGCGATCTAAACGTTCCTCTGCAGATATACTCCCGGAAACCTTATCTTTATTCAAAAAATCGTTTACCCTATTGTTTATTAGCTTAGCAAGCTGTATACTATCTGAAGTAGAAACCAAAAAATCAGAAGATTCTTTATGGTTTGTTTCTAACATCTTGTGATAATCTTTATTTGCATTCTCCCCATACTCATTTAAACCGAAATATTGTTCCAGATTGTCACTGTTCAATTTTAATGCTGTGCTATCCTCAAAATCAAAATTAAACCAAAAAGCTTCTAATTCCTTGTTTTGAAGTTCTCTAGAAACATTAATAAGCACCTGTTTAGCATTATAAGAAAACTGCTCTTCCTTATCATCTACGGTGCTTTTTATCCAATACCCCTGAACGAAAATTATTCCAATGAGCGATAAACTCATAAGCACAACAAGGAGGAAGAATAATCGTTTATTCATGCCTCAAAAGTAAGATTTTAACATTTAGAGAATCACCCCTTTAACCAAATGTTAACAAAACTGCGGCTAATTTTTACCAGTGTTTATCAGAATTTCATGAAGATTTCGCACTTGCTCTTTTGTTGAAGCGAGATTTTTATTAATTATCTCGAAATTACATAATTTTCGTTTTTCCTCATCGCTCCATTGATGCTTCATTCTCGCTTCAATTTCTTCTAAAGAACTTTTATCTCGAGCCTGTAATCTTTTAATGCGTTCTTCCATAGGAGCAGTAACTAAAACTACAAGATCACATTTTTTATAGCCTCCAGTTTCAAAGAGAATTGCGGCTTCGTAGATTACGTAAGTGCTGTCTTGTTTGTTTTTCCATTTAAGAAAATCTGAACCAACAGCTGGATGCACAATTTCGTTTAATTGCTGAAGTTTTTCTGGGGAATCAAAAACTTGATCTGATATATATTTTCTCTCTAAATTCCCATCCTTATAGGCCTGTTCCCCAAACAATGAGCAGATCTTAGCCTTAACCTCTGGATTGGTATTCATTAAAGTTTTCCCAGCATCATCAGCAATATAGATAGGCACTCCTAATTCTTTAAAAAAGTTAGCTACAGTGGTTTTCCCACTACCCATCCCACCGGTAAGTCCTACAATCCTCATCTTTTAATTACAAATTGGATTTTTTTCTCGTTAAGTCGAATGTTATTTACTTGTGTTGGTTCTTCTAGAATTTGAGCTATCAGAAATCCGTCACTGTCCTTTGCATTCTTAAAGTCTACAGCAACTAAAAATGACGAGGAGTCAATTTTTTCAAAATCTTTTAAACTCACCTGGTAATAAATAACAACATCTTTAGGAAAGATAACAACATTGGTTCCCTCTGGCACATTCAGTAGCTTTATAGGGATCTCCACTTTCCCTTCTGTAAATTTTTCGGTTCTAACAGAATAATTTACCTCTTCTTGATATAATGAAACCTCCTTGAGGTTCCCAGTTTCCAGTTTCACCTTCCCCTTAACATCATTACTAATATTATTGATCTTTAAAGATTTGGTCTTTATCATTTTTAGCGTATCCAAAATGGTAGCGGCTCCACTTACCATTATAGAATCTGGCTGTAGTTTTATTTCTTCTAATGCTGAATAACCTACCGCAAAACTGAGATCTATGGAGGATAAAATAGCTACTTTTTTAACCGCTCGCTGCTCAAAGCTTATTTTTATATTCTTCTGAAGAAAAACAACTTTTTCATAATCTAGATCTAACTGAGATAAAATAGCTGCTTTTTGTAGCTCAAGATCATAGACCAAAGATTTTCCTTCTTCGCTGGCATCACTAATATCTATGGTGATTTTCTGAGGAAACACTCTGTTCCATGCAATATAAAAACCGCGGTCCCTAATTCTAAGATCCAGTGTTTTTGGAGTATCTCCTACCAGGATTTTATCCTTGGGAAGATTGGTATAGATAATAGGCATTTCTATCACCTCTGTATATTCCTTGGAAAATTGAACAACCACCCATATCACTGCAGAAAATCCAAGAAAAAATGAGAAGGTCTTTAAAGGCCCTCTTTTAATCCATGGTTTTTTGTCTTTTAATTTAGTTTTCATTTGTAAAAAATAGAGTTGGGAATGCTTCCTGAGGTTGCATTTTTAAAAATTTCAGTTTCCAAATAGAGTTTAAAAATCCCACTCCATATCCTAAGAACTGAATGAATGTTGCTATTATTGCAGCAATTCCAATATAACCACTTTTATTTTTTATTCCGGCATCTATTCCAATTATTAAAAAATAGAGCAGATAAAGCCATATTAAAAAAGAAAATCCTAGCAGCCATAAAATAACAGCAAAAACAAATCCAGAAATAAACAAAGTGGGAAACCAAAAAGTGATCTTAGCCGATTGGGGGTGCCAAGAATTTAAAATTGGACGTACCATCCCAAACTTATTCACCTGCGTATAGAATTTATTCCAATCTATTCTTCGTTTGTGAAAGACTACTGCTTTGGGAATAAGGATGGTTTTTAAACCTTCTTTAAGTAACCGCAATGCAAGATCTGGATCTTCCCCAGGGTGTATCAATCCAAAACCACCAGATTCTAAAAATGCTTTTTTAGATAAGCCCATATTAAAACTTCGCGGCTGGAATTTATTTACTGCTTGTTTGCTCCCGCGAATTCCTCCTGTAGTTAATAAGGAAGTCATCGAGTAATTGATCGCTTTTTGAAGATCTGTAAAACTTTCGTGTGCCGCATCTGGGCCACCAAAACAATCGTAATAATTTGTAGATAAAAAAGAATCTACTTCTTGCAAATAATTTTTCGGGAGTATTACATCTGAATCTAAAATAAGGAAATAGTTCCCTTTAGCCAGCTTCATTCCATAATTTCTGGAATCTCCGGGGCCAGTATTCTCTTTGTAATAATAACTGATATTCAATTTGTCTTTGAAGTCTTCTAGTACTTCTTCCGAAGAAATACTAGAACCATCTTCCACAACCACTATTTCAAAACTGCCATCAAAATCCAATTCCTTCATGCTTTCCAGCAACTCTCGGATCTCATCTGGCCTATTGAAAACAGGGATTATAAAGGAATATTCTAATTGCATTTCTTAAAATTACAAACTTAAGTAAAATGATATTTCAATTAAGATTACAAAAAAACTGTCCAAAAGTAATGACTAACGTCAAGCTGAACTTGTTTCAGCTTCTAATTAAGATCCTGAAACTCCCGAAGCCTCGGGACAGGATGACACACAGCAAATACCTTCTGGACAGCTCCTTAATATTATTATGAGAAAACTTAATCCATATCCTTCGTAAAAGTTTCCATTACTTGCTGGCTTACACCCATATTAGAGAATCCACCATCATTGTAAAGATTTTGAAGAGTTACTCTTTTGGTAAGATCTGAGAATAATGAAATCGTGTAATTAGCACAATCTATAGCAGTCGCATTTCCAAGAGGCGACATTTTCTCGGCATACGCGATAAAACCATCAAATCCTTTTACTCCTTGTCCAGCTGTAGTTGGGGTTGGAGATTGAGAAATAGTATTTACTCTTACTTTTTTATCCTTTCCGAAGAAATATCCAAAACTACGTGCGATAGATTCTAAATATGCTTTGTTATCTGCCATGTCATTGTAATCCGGGAACACACGTTGTGCTGCCATATACGTTAATGCCACAATACTCCCCCACTCATTCATTGCATCTTTTTTGTAAAGCGCTTGCATTGTCTTATGGAAAGAAACCGCAGAAACATCCCAACCTTTGGTAGTAAAATCATAATTCATATCTGTATAATGATTTCCTTTTCTCACATTTACAGACATCCCTATAGAATGTAATACAAAATCTAATTTCCCACCCAAGATCTCTTGAGCTTTATCTACTAAATTTTCAAGATCTTCTACTTTCGTAGCATCTGCAGGTATAATTTGAGAATTCGTTTTTTCAGCAAGCTGATTAATGCTTCCCATTCTCATAGCAATTGGTGCATTGGTAAGCACAAAAATTCCTCCCTCTTCATGAACCCGCTCAGCAGTTTTCCAGGCGATAGAATTTTCATCTAAAGCTCCAAAAATAATTCCTCTTTTCCCTTTAAGTAGATTGTATGACATGTATGTTGTTTTTTTTGAGTTGTATTAGCTGGCAAATATAACAAACTTGAATTAATTTAGAAGGGCTTTTGCATGTGCCATCGCCGATTCACTTTTAGTGTTCCCACCAAGCATCATTGCAAGTTCTTCTATCCTATCTTCTGTTGCAAGTTCTTCAATTTTTGTAACGGTAGTTTCGCCGATATCTTCCTTGAATATTTTAAAATGTTTGCTTCCCTTCCCTGCAATTTGTGGTAAATGGGTGATCGCAATTACTTGCATACTCAAGCCCATTTTCTGAAGGATATCTCCCATTTTTTGTGCGATATCTCCAGAAACCCCTGTGTCTATCTCATCAAAAACGATAGTTGGCAACTTACTTTGCGTAGCAAGAATACTTTTCACTGCCAACATGATTCGTGAAAGTTCACCCCCAGAAGCTGCTTTTTTAAGATCATTAAAATCTCCTCCTTTATTTGCAGACAGATACCAATTTAAAATATCTTGCCCATTAGCAAAGAATTCTGATTGTTGTTTAAGCTCAATTTTTAATCGTGCATTTGGCATTCCAAGTTCTGCTACAATTCTTTCTACCGTAGTAATAAAGTCTGGAATGATCTTTTTACGGTTATTATATATATCTAAAGAAATTCTTTCCAATTCCTTTCTGCTTTTTAAAAGATCTTGCTGTAGCTTTTCAAGATCTGCATCGGCATTTTCTGTAAGTGCTACTTTTTCATTTAAGGTATTCGTGATCTCTATTAGTTCCTCTACACTCCCCGCCGCATGTTTCTTCTGTAAATTATGAATGAGTTGCAATTTCGAGTTTACTTGTTCCAATTCCTCAGGATTGGCTTCTACCCGCTCTAAAGAATTCTCCAACTCTTGCGCTACATCGTCCAGTTCTATAATTACACTCTCAATTCTCTCCTGAAGTGCAGCATAGTTCGCTGAAAATTTGGAGATCTTAGAAAGATTTGTTTTCACTTCTTTAAGCCCAAACAGGCTTCCTATTTCCTCTTGCTGGATCTGGTTTACCGCAAAACTTAAATGCTCTGTGAGTGTTTCCACATTACTAAGCTCTTCATATCGTTCTTCCAGCTCCTCTTGCTCTCCAGCCTTAAGTTTCGCTTCTTGCAGTTCATTCAGTAAAAAAAGATTGTAATCATGCTCTTTTAGGGCTTGAGACTGATCTTCTTTTAAAACGCTTAGTTGCAGTTGTAGTTTTTTATGCTCCTTTAATCCTTTTTTATATTTCTGAAGAACTTCTTGATTCTTAGCCAGGGTATCCAACACCTGAAACTGGTATTGGTTTTCCCCTAAACTTAAGGTTTGGTGTTGCCCATGAATATCTATTAAAAAGTCTCCCAATTTTACAAGAACTGGTAAGGTAACAGGAGTATCATTTATAAAAGCCCTGGATTTACCTGAAGCTAAAATCTCTCTTCTAATGATAGTATGCTCCTCAAAATCCAGATCTTCGGCTTCGAAAAACCTTTTCAAAGAGTAATTGGAAATATCAAAAATGCCTTCTATGATGCATTTATTCTTTTCATTTCTTATGGCGCTATAATCTGCCCTTTTTCCCAGCAAAAGGCCTAAAGCCCCAAGCATAATAGATTTTCCGGCACCGGTTTCTCCGGTTATTATGGTAAAGCCCTGCTGAAGATTGATTTTTATATCTTCAATTAAGGCGTAATTTTTTATGGATAATTCGGTAAGCAAGGTGTTATAATTTTGAAGCTAAAGATACGTGAGAATTTCTTCGGAATCAAAAGGGAAATTGCTAGAATTGAAGCTTGCTCCAGTTTTCTGCATATAAAGGAGCTATTTCGTTCAAAGCCTTTTTTAATTCAGTAACCGGAACACTTGGACCGCCACTAAAAACCTGTTCTAATTCCTGAGCTTTAGCATCAAAGAAAACTCTCATTAATAAAGAGTTTGGCCGGCTCTCACTCATCTTCTGTAGATTTAAAATTGAAGCTGCAACAGCTTGTTTTCCTTTTGCCACATCTTTATGCATGGTATCTAAACCTAATCTATGATATTGATACAAAGTTGTTCTATAGCCTAAAAAAGCATTAGACAAAAGATCTGCATTTAATCTATATCTGGAACGTGTTCCATCAGATCCTCTCCAACCAGAAGAATTCCCCTGCTGTGCGGTGGTCACTATTCTGTTTGCTTCTTCATAAAAAGGAGTTCCACCCTCTAATTCAAATGTATCTGCATCTAAGCCTAATATGGTATAAACATAATAAGAGATCACAGAAACCAGGTTCGAAGAATAAGTATTCTCGCTATAATTTAATGGTTCGAATTCACGGTAAGTAAATGTGAATTGTTCGTCGTTAAAATTGAAAACCGGAGAAATTAAAGAAGACCCGAAGACCGGTCTTGAAGATTGCACTTGGATAGTTCCAATAAAAGATTCATTATCGAAACTAGAAATATTTATAAAAACACTGCAATTAATGCGTTCCTGACTTTGGTAAGATGCTCCTGTCCAAGTCGTCTGGTTCAGAAATTCTGACAAAGAAGTTTGCAGGGTTTTAAAAACCGTTAAATTACTTTGCCCGGTCTGTTCTGCATTTACAATTACCTCACAATTAAGTTCCTGTGCGCTCGCAATAGACACATAAAAGAACAAACCTAGTATCAAAATTAATTTACTCATGGAATAAAGATATAACTTCCTTTAATATATCCTGTGCAACTTCAGATTTAGACTTTAACTGGAAATTTTTAATTTCAGTTTTAGAAATTATACTGATCTTGTTTGTGTCCTTTGCAAAGCCGGCGCCAGTATCTTGAAGAGAATTGAGCACGATAAAGTCTAAATTCTTTCTTTCTAGTTTAGATTTTGCGTTCTCTACTTCATTATTAGTTTCTAAAGCAAAACCAATCAGTTTTTGGTGCTGTTTAATTTTACCTAAAGAGGCTAAAATATCTTGAGTAGGAATCAACTCGATGTTCAAACTAGATTCCTTCTTTTTTATTTTTTGATCTATGACTTCCTTCGGCTTATAATCTGAAACTGCTGCTGCCGCAATAACAACATCTTGCTGTACAAAATAAGTATGTGCTGCCTCGTACATTTCCTGAGCACTAGTAACTCGAATAAGCTGAACACTGGAAGACTCCAATTGTAAATAAGTAGGCCCGCTTATAAGAATTACCTGTGCTCCTAATTTTGCAGCTTCCTTGGCAAGCTCAAATCCCATTTTTCCACTGGAATGATTTCCTATAAATCTTACAGGATCTATAGCTTCGTAGGTTGGTCCTGCAGTAATAAGTATTTTTTTATTCCGAAGAGGTAATTGCGATAAAAGGTCTTTTTCCAGAAAAGACACTATATTCTCTGGTTCTGCCATTCTACCTTCTCCCACCAAGCCACTTGCAAGTTCCCCAGATTCTGCTGGGATCATTATATTTTCGTAGGATCGTAAAGTTTCTAAGCTAGTTTTGGTTGCAGGATGCAAGTACATATCCAGATCCATTGCCGGTGCAAAATAAACCGGACATTTAGCTGAAAGATATGCTGCCAGTAAAATGTTATCACTGGCGCCTAAAGCCATTTTAGATAAGGTGTTGGCTGTGGCAGGGGCTATAAGCATAAAATCGGCCCAAAGGCCGAGTTCTACGTGATTGTTCCAAGTGGTATTCTCATCTTCATCTGATGTGAAAGTAGAAATTACCTCATTTTTGGAAAGTGTGGATAAAGTAAGTGGGGTAATAAAATCTTTAGCCGAAGGGGTCATAATAACTTTGACCTGTGCTCCGGCTTTTATAAATAATCTTACCAAGGAGGCTGTCTTGTAAGCAGCGATACCGGCAGTTATTCCCAACAGTATTTTCTTGCCTTCTAGCACTCCCATCTTAACTTATGCTTCAGAAGATTCAGAAGTATCTCTGTAGTAAATTTTATCATCTAACCATTCTTGAACTGCCAAAGAATGTGGTTTAGGCAATTTTTCGTAGAATTTAGACACTTCTATTTGCTCCTTATTTTCAAATACCTCATCTAAGCTATCGTTGTAAGTAGCAAACTCGTCCAATTTCTCCAAAAGCTCTTTTTTGATCTCAGAGTTTATTTGAGTAGCTCTCTTTGCGATCACAGAAATAGCTTCATAAATATTATTTGTTGGAGCATCTACTAAATTCTTGTCAATTGTAGTAGTATTAATTGGCGCATTAATCTTTTTTAAATCCATCATCTATCTTATTAAAAATTTTGTAATCTCGATTCTAAGTCCTGATTATTTATTTGTATCTGTTCGTAATATACACTTCCTTCAGGATAATATTTATTATAGTTAGTGTAATATCCTTTTGCTGTATTCAATCTTTCTTGCATTAAAACCTCGTAACTGTTTATTGCCAGTTCGTAAGCAGAATCGAATCGAAAATAAAAGGCTGCTTCTCTAAAAGGAGAACCAGGATACTCTGTAATAAAATTATTAAATGCTACAATAGCCGACTTATAATTCTCGGTATGGTGATATTGCTTAGCTATCTCATAGGCTTTCTTCTCTAGCTTAATACGTAACTCTGCTACATAATTATTAGCCTGATCTAAAAACTCTCCGTTAGGATATTTATCTATATATTTTTGTAGCTCCCCAATTGCTTTTACCGTCTCTGCCTGATCTAAATTGAAACTAGGAGAATCTAAGTAATAACTTTTTGCGCTTTTAAAAGTAGCTTCTTCTGCTTTATCACTATTTGGGTAGGATGCCACAAAACGCTCGAATTGGTATCCAGCTAATTGGTTATCGCCTAATTGATAATAAGTATCTGCATATAAAAAGGTTAATTTTTCACCTTGAGGCTTCCCTCTATATTGTGGAACTATTTGTTCAAAAATACGAAGTGCTTTCCTAAATGTAGACTTGCTGTTTTCTACAATTGCCTGATTGTAAAGCTCCTCTGCCAATGTGTATTTTTTACCTGCATCGTCGCTCTTTAGTACCTTTTGGTATTCACTGCAAGACGCCAACATTAAAAACACACCCAATAATAATAAACCTTTTTTCATACTTAGTAAAAACATCTTGCAAAAGTACTCTTTTCTATGATATTAAAAAACTTAAAACCTAGCAAATAGCACTACCCAGGTAATCAAGAACCTCGGAGCAAGCCCACGAGATATATCCCTATGTTTCGGGAGAAATATAATTTTAAATTTTCGATACAAACCCGCCTGAATGTTTCGGACAGGCCACGAAGAATTAAAGATTAAAATTGATCTACGAATGCTTGTATTTCCTGCTTTAGTTTATCTGAAACTTTCACTAGCGGTAAGCGAACTACTGGTTTACAAGAATTCTTTGCTTCTAGTAACGATTTAATTCCTGCTGGATTGCCTTCAGCAAAGATCATATCTATAGAAGGCGCTATTTTATAATGCAACTTATAGGCTTCTTTCACCTTCCCATCTAATCCCAAACGAACCATCTGGGAGAATTCTTTCGGCAAACCTTGCCCAATCACCGATATTACTCCGTGACCTCCTGCTAGCACCATTGGTAAGGTGATCATATCATCGCCAGAGATCACTAGAAAATCTTTCGGAACCAAAGAAATAAGTTTCATTGCTTGTACTATATCTCCTGCAGCTTCTTTAACGCCAATGATATTTGTAAAATCTGTTGCTAATCTTTTTATGGTTTCTGGTAAAATATTAGAAGCGGTTCTCCCAGGAACATTATATATAATTATTGGTTTTGCTGAAACCGCTGCCAATGCCTTATAATGCTGATAGATCCCTTCTTGAGATGGCTTGTTATAGTATGGAGAAACAGAAAGAATAGCATCGAATGCATCGAGATCTGTACTTTTAAACTCATTTACCAAAGCCGCAGTATTGTTACCGCCAATCCCTAAAACCAATGGTAATTTCCCATTGTTAGCTTCTATTATTGTCTTTTTAACTAGTTCCTTCTCAGAGTCACTCAAAGTTGCACTTTCCCCAGTGGTTCCAAGAACTACGATATACTCTATCCCATTTTCAATTTGATCTTTCACCAAATTCTTAAGTCCTTCTACATCTACCGTAAAATCCTCTTGAAAAGGGGTGATAATTGCAACTCCGGTACCTATAAATCTATTCATTCTAATTTTTTTTAAAACTGTTTCAAAATTTTTATTAATTCTGAAGCAAAGAGCTCTACTTCATCTCCAGAATTTATAACCACATCCAGGGTTTTCTCGTATTTTGGGTTATTCCCAACTTTTAAACCTGCATTACAAGTTGCCGTTAAAAGATTTAATTCCAAATTGTATTCTCCTGCAAAAGTAATAAGTAAATCGATGTTATTTTTGGTAAACTCCAACAATTCTTTATTATTGAAATTCCCGATAATATTTAAGTCTTCTTCAACAAAAGTTAAGCCATCAAATTCAGGGAAATTCTCTCCTTTTTTCTTAAGTAACAAAACTTTAAAATCTGAATTCTTCAGATTTAATTCTTGTTTCAATTTCAATAAAACCGGCAATGCCATTATATTATCTGAATTCAATAATACTGCAGCAGATGTTATTGGCATTTTAAATTCAACTGAAGAATCTCTGTTAGAATTGGAAATTCTTCTTTTGGCAAGAGAACGTTTAAGGCCTTTAATCATATCTAAATGTAAAAACTTATTTATGTGAAATCATCCAGCTTCAGTCTTTTTTCCGAAGTAATAAAAAAGAGCACTAGAAACAATGCACTTCCCATTCTTATAATACTTTCAGCAATCTCCACACTGATATCCTTAAAGTAGAAAACACCCATATCTCGTAGTATATTGGCAAATATTATACTAATTGCCAAAGAAATAAAATACATAGATTTTTTAGAAAAAGAGTTCAAATAATACACCATTGCGGTAATGCCTAATGCTCCAAGATTAAGATAATAAAAAGTATAAATTGTGGAAGTTACATCACCAGAGATGTATGTTTTCATTTCGTTAATATGAAGCAATAACAAATAAGTATTTAAACCAATTATACTAAAAAGGTATAACACCATAAAATTACTCATGTTTTTTAACTTAAAATGCTTGGTAGCTTCCATAATTAATGGAAGAAAGCTTATTGCCTGAAGAAGCAAGGCGACATCACCAAACACCCAAAATTTATCGAACATTCCCAGAGAATAGGAAATTAGAGTTAGGCCTAGAAATAAGTAGTAATAAACATTATAAGCCTTTCGTTGATGGATGAACCACAGAAAAGCAAAAATATAGTACCCAATATGGCTCACGATATCCAGCCAAAATATATTAGCAATTAATGCATATATACTAGCCATCAATAAGGCGAAAAAGCCAATTGAACATATTATTCTTAATTGCATAGGGATAATTAATACGTTAAGAGGGGACTATTTCCTTGATTTTTTGCTGAATTAGTTTCACTATAACCAATCTACATTAAGATTAAAGATTTTAAAAGTAAGCGTTTTAGAGAAATATCATTTCAAATATCTGTTTATATTTGTGCCTTTTGATTAAACCCTTATTAATGACAATTAGATTCTACTCCTTCTTACTGCTTTTATTGTCCATATTTGCCTGTAAGAACAACGCCCATATTACCTCCTCACCTTCTTCAATAACTGGAAAAAGAATCCCTATTAATAAAACAATTCCTGCCAATCCGGAAATTGAAGCATTTATTAAGCCTTATGCACTTCATTTAAATAACACCTTAGATAGCACTTTAGCCTACAATCCTAGTAATTTAAGCAAAAGTGATGGAAAGCTTAATACTGCTTTAGGGAATATGATGGCAGATCTGGTAATGGAGCAGGCAAATCCAATTTTTAGATCTCGTACCGGGAACAAAATAGACATGGTTCTTCTAAATAAGGGCGGGATCAGGTCTGGAATCGGGAAAGGTGCTGTCACTTCAAGAACGGGGTTTCAACTAATGCCGTTTGAAAATGAGATCGTAGTAGTAGAGATCTCCGGAAAAAAAATGCTTGAAATGCTTAGCTATCTTGAAGTAGCAAAAACTGCACATCCTATAAGCGGACTCGAATTAAAAGTTGATAAAGATTTTAAGACCATAAGTGCAATTATTAAAGGTGAACCTATTAAGGCTGAAAAAATTTATTTCGTAGCAACTTCAGATTATTTACAACAGGGTGGCGACAATATGGTATTTCTAAAAAATCCTATAAACCTGCATAAAATAGACTACAAGCTTAGAAATGCGATCATAGATCATTTCAAAAAAGTGGACACCCTTAAAGCTACTATAGACAAGCGTTACATCCAAATTCTTTAAATAATGAAAAGAAGAAATTTTATTCAGCAAACAGCTGCAACCGGAGCTTTTATAGGATTGGGTGGGTTATCGCTTTCTTTTTCTGAAAACACCAAGAAGCATATTACCATTTTGCACACCAACGATGTGCATAGCCATATAGAACCTCTTGGACCAAATGACCCTAGAAACCCTAACATGGGCGGTGTTGCAAGAAGAGCCACATTAGTAGAGCAAATTAGAGCTGAAAATCCGAATACATTATTACTAGATGCCGGGGATATATTTCAGGGTACTCCGTATTTCAATTTTTATGGAGGGGAATTAGAGTTCAAACTGATGAGTAAATTAAAATATGATGCCGCAACATTGGGGAATCATGATTTTGATAATGGCTTAAACGGACTTCTATCACAGATGCCGCATGCCGAATTCGATTTTATATCTTCTAATTACGATTTCAGCAATACTATTTTGGATGGTCAAACTTCTCCTTTTAAGATTTTCAAGAAGGATGGTGTTAAGATTGGTGTTTTTGGCGTAGGTGTAGAACTAAAAGGATTGGTAAACGAGAGTCTTTATAAAGAAACCAAGTATTTGGATCCTGTGGAGATCGCAACAGAAATGACTCGTATCTTAAAACAAGAAAAGAAATGTGATCTCGTAATTTGCTTATCTCATTTGGGTTATGAATACAAAAATGAATCTAAAATATCTGATGTGCTACTAGCCAAACAAACAAAAGATATAGATCTGATAATTGGTGGGCATACTCATACTTTTCTAGATAAACCTACGATCCTCCAAAATCTTGAAGGTAAAAAGGTATTGGTTAATCAGGTAGGCTGCTACGGTCTCTATTTAGGTCGTATCGATTTTTACTTAGACAATGAGAATAACATAGATGGTAGCGGAGTAAGCATTGGCGTTTAAATCAAGAAAATCGGGAAGACTACAAGGAATTCTCTAAATTTTACTTTAAACTCGAGGCATCCATAGATCCATCAGGACCGGGAATTAGAACCTCTATGAGGGATCCAATTTTTCAAGGAACGCATCTTCACTTAAAATTTCTGTTCCAAGTTTTTCTGCTTTTGCTAATTTACTAGGCCCCATATTTTCTCCTGCTACCAGATAATTGGTTTTTGCAGAAATAGAACTGGAAACCTTTCCTCCATTATCTTCTATTAATTTCTTAAGGTCTGTTCTGGAAACCTTAGAAAACACACCTGAGATCACAAAAGTGTTTCCCTGTAAAATATCGGTTTGGTTGGCTAATTTTTCGGCAGATATTTCTAATTGCAATCCAAAATCCATCAGTCTTTTAATAGTATTTCTATTTTCTTCTGAAGCAAAAAAATCGATAACACTCTGCGCTATTCGCTGTCCAATTTCATCTACATTTACAAGATCTTCTGTAGTTGCCTGCATTAAATTTTGAATACTTTTATAATGCTTGGCCAGTTTTTTAGCCACAGTTTCTCCCACATAACGAATTCCTAATGCAAACAATAAACGCTCGAACGGAATCTCTTTAGAGTTTTCAATTCCAAGGATCAAGTTATCTGCAGATTTATCTGCCATTCGTTCCAATGGTAAAACATCCTCTTTTTTCAAGGTATAGAGATCGGCATAATTATGAATTAATCCGGCCTTTACCAATAAGGCAACTGTTTCTCCACCAAGCCCTTCAATATCCATAGCTTTTCTGGATATATAATGCTGAATTCTCCCAACTATCTGGGGGAAACATCCATTATCATTAGGGCAATAATGATGCGCCTCACCTTCTGCTCTAACCAGATCTGTCCCACATTTAGGGCATTGCTTAATGTATTGAGTTTCTTCGGAATTCGGGTCACGTTGTGTGAAATCAACTCCAATGATCTTAGGGATGATCTCTCCTCCTTTTTCGACAAAAACAGTATCTCCCTCTCGAATATCTAATTTCTGAATCTGGTCGGCATTATGCAGGGATGCTCTTTTTACAATAGTCCCCGCTAACTGTACAGGATCTAAATTAGCCACAGGTGTAATTGCACCTGTTCTCCCTACCTGATAAGTTATCTCTCGCAATACCGTCGATTCCCGTTCCGCTTTAAACTTATATGCTATTGCCCAACGTGGAGATTTTGCAGTGCTTCCCAATTCCTCTTGTTGGTGTAAATTATTCACTTTTACTACCACTCCATCTGTTTCATAAGGCAGATCGTGTCTATGAATATCCCAATACTGGATAAATTCAAGGACCTCATCTATATTTTTCGTCAGCTTAGCTTCCTTGGGCACTTTGAATCCCCAATTTCTAGCCTTTTCCAAACCTTCGTATTGATAGCTTAGATTTAAATTTCGGCCAACAAGACTATAAAGCAAACAATCTAAAGGTCTTTTTGCAACCTCGGCACTATCCTGCATCTTTAAACTTCCCGAAGCAGTATTTCTAGGGTTGGAATAAGGTTCCTCCCCAATTTCTACTCGTTCTGAATTCATTTTTGCAAAACCTTCATAAGGCAAAACAATTTCTCCTCGAATAGCAAATTTGTCGGGGAAATCTCCTTTCAAATTTAATGGCACCGTTCTTATTGTTCTTATATTATTGGTTACATCATCTCCTTGAACACCATCTCCGCGAGTAACTGCACGTATTAATTTCCCTTTTTCATAGGTTAAACTTATGGATGCGCCATCGTATTTTAATTCGCACACATATTCCAATTCCCCGTCCACCATTTTTTTAACTCTGGCTTCCCATTCCTCCAATTCCTCTTTAGAATAGGAATTAGAAAGTGATTGCATAGGAAAATCATGAACTACAGTTTCAAAGTTCTTTGTAATAGCTCCACCAACGCGCTGGGTAGGCGAAGAAGCATCAAAGAATTCAGGGTTTTTATCTTCCAGATCTTGTAATTCTTTCAATTTCATATCAAAATCGAAGTCACTAATTTCCGGGGAATCCAACACATAATATTGGTAATTATGTTGCTCCAATTCGTTACTAAGTTGCTTGATCTTTTCTTCTGTAGTCATTTATAAAAGTTATGCTGAATAATTATTTTGACAAAGGGTCTATCATCTTCAATTTTTTACCTGAGTATTGAAGCTTATATTCCTTTTCGTTATGTTCTAATTGAATTTTAAATTCTGAATTATAGGCTGTATCACCAGTAGGAAACCAAGTTATGAGCTGGCTATTTATGGTAATTAACAATCCTTTATTATCTCCAATGGCACAAAATTTTTCGAAATCCCCATCAAAAACCTCTAAGCCTATTTTAGCACTTAAAAACTGGTGTTTTTCTTGAATATCTTCAGTTGCTAAGCCAATCTCACTGATGCCCAAAATACTTTTTTCCGAAAAGCTTTCGTCTGATTTGCCATTAAAATATCGTCGTGAAATAAATTCCATAATATTCTTATCTTCATCATAAAAATAAAGGGATTTCGCATTCCAGCCCTTAAAATCTATAATTTCTAGATCCTCGTATTTCAAAACTTCCAGTTTACTCTTTAACCATTCTAAAGCTTTTTCTTCTGCTTTATCTGGAATATGAAAGGCAATATGATAAGGCGTAAAACTTTCAGCTTCCTGAAAATTCAACACAGAATAACCAAGTTGTAATTCGAAAGAGTTTAATGTAGAATTAAGTATTTCAAGACCAAGAACATCCTTGTAAAACTGTTGTTGCTTTACGATATTCTTACAACCTACATCTAGTCTTGTGATCTTCATTATTTGTTTTATTGTTGTCCAGTCAAACTGAGCTTGTCGAAGTTTCTATGTTCCTCACCCTGAACTAGTTTCAGGGTCTCTCTTCTGGATTGGTTTGGATGCTGAAACTCCCGAAGCTTCGGCACAGCATGACGATAAATCTGAATAAAGTTGATTAAAATAATTATAACAAAACCAGGCAATCAAATTTTTTATCTTCATAGTTCATTTTATTGCTATACTGTCAAACTGAGCTTGTCGAAGTTTCTTGAAAGCTAGGCTTCGACAGGCTCAGTGTGACAAGCTCCCATTAACATAATTAGCGCTCAATTAGACCAAACATATATCATCTAGGAAACCTATGTCTGATTTTTGTTCATCCATTTAGGCACCGGCATTGGCTCAAAATGTCTCATTTTATCTATTAACTCTTCAATATTATTAGCTACTAAAACCAGATTCATATTAGATTTTTTTAGTAAACCTTTTGCTACCATTTTATCCATCATCTCCAAAAGATCATCATAATAATTATTGCTATTTAAGATCCCAATAGGATGTTTATGCAAGCCTAATTGCCCCCAGGTAAGAATCTCAAAAAGTTCTTCCAGAGTTCCAAATCCACCGGGTAATGCAATAAAACCTTCACTTAGATCATGCATCTTCAGCTTGCGCTCGTGCATGTTCTTTGTTGTAATAAGCTCTGTTAAACCGTTATGCACTACTTCTTTTGTTTTCAAAAAATCTGGGATCACTCCAGTTGCTGATCCATTATTGTCTAAGACTCCTTTGGCAACTTGTCCCATTAAGCCTAGTTTGCTCCCACCATAGACCAATTTTATATTACTCTTAGCCAAATATCCTCCAACATGGTATGCTTCTTCAAAAATCACAGAATCTACACCATCACTACTGGCGCAAAACACTGCAATACTTTTCAAGTTGTTCTTATAGTTATTATGAGTTTTCAAATAGGAAACAGTTTTAAAAATTAGATGTTATTGTTTTATTCCTTTTATCATCCTGAAATTACCGAAAATATCCTTTTTAAGAGTGGTTTTAAACCCGAATTCTTTCAGTAATTTTTCAGTTTCTTTGGCGAGAAATTGATTTATCTCAAAATACAAACTTCCTCCTTTATTTAAACTGGTTTGTGCAAGATCAGTAATAGCTTCGTAAAAAATAAGCGGTTCATTATCCCGAACGTACAGCGCTCCTTCTGGTTCGTTTTCAAGGACATTCCTGTTCATTTCCTTTTTCTCCAGATCCCGAACATATGGTGGGTTAGAAACTATAATATCAAAAGAATCTAGGGATTTATTTAAATGAAGAATATCTTGGTTTTCAAGTTTCACTTCCACACCGTTTGCTTCGGCATTATTGGAAGCTACTTTTAAGGCTTCTTTAGAAATATCTAAAGCTGAAATCTTTGCATTTGGTAAATTCTTGGCCAAACTAATTGCAATGCATCCGCTTCCTGTACCAATATCCAATATTTTTATAGCTGAAGTGTTATTATCAGAAAGGTCTGAAAGGATCCAAGAAACTAATTCTTCTGTCTCCGGCCTTGGGATCAACACATTTTTATTTACCTGAAATTTTAGTCCGAAGAATTCAGTTTCTCCTATAATATACTGTATTGGTTCATGTCGCTGTAGTTGCAGCAAAATCTTATCAAAAAGCTTTATTTCTTCAGAAGATAACTTCTTTTTAGGATTCAGGGCCAACTCCAAACGAGTCACACTTAAATAATGCGCTATTAGAATATTGAAAAATGAATTGATCTCCTCTAAAGGATATTCATTTTTCAAACCAGTACAAAATTGTTTTTTATAATCTAAAAGTAACAATACTCAGAAGCGTTTTTTAATTAAGACCAAAGAAAACTCTACTTATCTAATCTAGATCTTTGAGCATCCACATGGTACAGTTGTAATGTCCTGTATCTCCCATTGGCTTCTCTAAAGAATTAAATCCTGAACGACTGTATAGTCGGCGGGCATCTTCCATGTATGGTAAAGTTTCAAGGTAGCATTGCTTGTAGCCCATTGCCTTTGCATAATGCAGACAAGTATTCATCATTGCAGCTCCAATACCTCTACCTCGAGCAACTGGTAAGAAATACATTTTTTGTAGCTCACAAACTGTTTCTTCGCCATTTAGTAATGGACCAATTCCTGCGCCTCCAATAATTTCACCTTTTTCTTCTACAATAAAATATTGCATCTTGTCTTGATCGTAGGTAGCAAACATATCGTCCAACGATTTGTCCTCATAAGCAGTGCCCACTTTAGGTACTCCCATTTCTACTAAAACTTTTCTCACCACCTGTGCAACACTCTGGTTGTCTTTAGGTTGAATCTCACGAATCTTAAAACTGCACATTCTTACTAATTAATCTTATTTTTGTGGTGTGAAGATACACGAAAAATATATAAAAAGGTGCATACAATTAGCTGAAAATGGAATAGGAACCACCTACCCTAATCCTATGGTTGGAAGTCTTATAGTTCACAACGATAAAATCATTGGTGAAGGCTGGCATCGCCAAGCAGGAGAGCCCCATGCAGAGGTGAACGCCATAAATTCTGTTAAAGATAAATCACTATTAAAAAAGGCAACTATCTACGTAAGTTTAGAGCCTTGCTCACACTATGGAAAAACACCTCCTTGTAGCGATTTAATAATTGTTAGCGGCTTTAAAAAGATCGTGATTGGAAGCATAGATCCTTTTCCTGCAGTTTCTGGTAAAGGCATTAAAAAACTGATGGACGCAGGTTGCGAAGTTATTTTGGGGATTTTGGACAAAGAATGCAATGCCTTAAATAAACGCTTTTTTACATTTCATAAACACCAAAGACCCTATATTATTTTAAAATGGGCACAAAGCATAGATGGCTTTTTAGCACCTATTTCTTCTGAAGAAAATCATCACCGAGAACCCGTTTGGATCACTAATAACTACTCCAAGCAACTAGTTCATAAATGGCGGAGCGAAGAGACTGCTATTTTAGTGGGTACCAACACTGCTGTTATGGACAATCCAAAGTTGAACACAAGACTTTGGGAAGGAACAAATCCTGTAAGGATACTCATAGATAGGCGATTGAGATTAACAGGGGATTCTGCACTTCTAGACGAAAGCACTAAAACCATTGTGATTTGTGAAGAGGAGGCTCACAAAACAAACCCTAAAACTTCTTCTGAAAATTTAATCTTTGAAACCATCGATTTCAACAAAGATGTCACTGCCGAAATTTGTAAGATCCTGTATAAACATAACATTCAATCTATAATTATTGAAGGAGGAACTAGAACCATACAGTCTTTTATAGATTCTGGTCTTTGGGATGAAGCTCGCGTATTTACTGGAGATGCACATTTCAAAAGAGGGATTAAAGCTCCCTTACCACCAGGTACATTTAAAGAAAACAACACTCAAACAGGAGATACTTTAAGAATTTATTCCAATGATTAAAACTATTATATTCGATTTTGGCGATGTATTTATCAACCTAGACAAACCTGCAACCTTTAGAGAGCTCCAAAAACTAGCTATTAAAGAGCTTCCAGAGGATATGCTTCATATTAACAAGGAATATGAGATGGGCCTAATTTCTTCGGAATCATTTATTAGTTCCTATATAAATAATTTCTCATCCCTATCACATGAAGGAATTATTGCTGCTTGGAACGCAATCCTAGTGGATTTTCCAAAATACCGATATCACTTTATAAAAAAACTTGCAGAAGAGAAGAACTACCAACTAATACTTTTAAGCAACACCAATGAGATTCATATAGATTGGGTCAAGGAAAAAGTTCCATTTTTTGAAGAATTTAAATCTTGTTTCGATGCGTTTTACTTATCTCATGAAATAAATTTAAGGAAGCCAAATTCAGATATTTTTGAATTTGTACTTAATAAACATCAACTAAAAGCTGAAGAATGCCTATTTATTGATGACGTTTTAGAAAACACCACAGCTGCCGAAAAATTAGGGATTCATGTTTGGAATCTAGAGCCAACTCGAGAGGATGTTATTGATCTATTCACTACCAATAAAGCACTATTTTGATATATCTTCTATTAAGTATCCTTTCTTCAAGTATCATTTTTGTTGTTTTTAAATTATTCAAACGATTTGAAATCAATACCCTCCAAGCAATCATCTTTAATTATTTTATTGCGTGTTCAGTCGGGTATTTTGGATTTGTAGAAGATGCCAACATTAGCGAAATTCCATCTAAACCTTGGTTCTATGGCACCCTGATACTTGGTCTTCTATTTATTATCGTCTTCAATCTAGCAGCAATAACAACACAGCGTAGTGGACTTTCGGTCGTTTCTGTAGCCACAAAAATGTCTGTAGCAATTCCTGTATTATTTGGGATTTTATATTTCAATGAAAGCACAGGAGTTTTAAAAGTATTAGGGATCATTCTGGCATTAATAGCTGTTTATCTGAGTTCTATAAAAGCCAAAACAGGGATTGCTATCAAGAAAAAAAATCTCATTTATCCAATCTTGGTATTTATAGGTAGTGGGCTCATAGACACTCTTATTAAATTTATAGAATCTGGATATGTAAATGAGACCGACGTTGCCCTTTTCTCTTCTACTATATTTTCTGTAGCAGGAACTATTGGGATTTTAGTATTGATTTTCCAAGGACTAACCGGGAAATTAAGGATCACCGGAAGAAATATACTTGGAGGTATCGCTCTTGGTATTCCAAATTTCTTTTCCATTTATTTCCTTGTAATGGCACTTAGAAATAACGGATTTGAAAGTTCAACAATCTTTACAATAAATAATGTGGCGATAGTTTTGGTTTCTACTTTACTTGGAATTATATTATTCAAAGAAAAATTAATAACCAAGAATTGGATTGGGATCATTCTAGCAATTATTAGTATTCTTTTGGTCGCAAATAGCTGAATTTAAATATTGTGAAAGACACTTACCAAAGCATCACCAAAGCTTCTGAAGAAGTTATTTTCAAGGATCGGAATTCAAAATTCTTTGGATATGCCTTTCCTATTAAAGCTGAAAAGGAAGTAAAAGGAATTATTGAAGATCTTAAAAAGAAACACCATCAAGCAAGGCATTGGTGTTATGCCTGGCAGTTAGGAAAAGAAGAACAAGATCATCAGTTTAGAGCTAATGATGATGGGGAGCCGTCCAATTCTGCCGGAATGCCCATCTATGGACAAATTCAATCTTTTGATGTCACCAATATTTTAATTGTGGTTGTACGCTATTTTGGAGGTGTAAAACTAGGCGTTGGCGGATTAATAAATGCTTACAGAACTGCCGCGCAAATGGCTTTGGAAGAAAGCAATATCTTAAAACGCACCATAGACGATCTATACTTGCTAAAATTCGATTATCCGGAAATGAATGTGGTTATGCGAATTATAAAGGAACACAATCTTAATGTGATAGATCAGCAATTAGCATTGGACTGTAAAATATTTATTTCAGTAAGAAAAAAGGAATCTGAAACTATTTTCGAAAAATTTTCTAGTGTTTACAAAGTCGAAATTAAAGAGTTAGAGCATTAATTCTTCAACTTATCTAAAATATATTCTGGGCATCTAATTGGTTTTCTAGACTGCATATCCATAAATACTAAAACCGTTCTTGCCGTTGTTAGCAAATCTCCTCCCTGATTATAGATTTCATAATCGAATTCAATTTTAACACTTGGAGTTTTCATTAGTTTTGTTACAATTTTAAGTTCATCATCAAACAATGCTGACTTAATAAATTTAAAATGTAATTCATAAACAGGTAACATCACCCCCTCTTTTTCCATAGATTTATAGGAGACTCCTAGTTCATCAAGCCAGTCCAGGCGTGCTATTTCTAGGTAATCTGCGTAATTACCATGATGCACCACACCCATTTGGTCTGTTTCTGCATATCTGACCTTAACATATGTATTATGACTTTTCATAGAATTTTATCGGGATAAGTTAGATAGGTTTTTGTACATTCATCAAACGAAGTAAGTATGCATAAAATTTTCTTAAAATTCAAGGGTGAAAGCATTTTTTTATTAGATATTTTGTTCACATATTTGTTCTGCGAGAAATTAAAGCCCAATTTGTGCTTACCAATTTTCAATGATCTACTAACCAATTTATAACCAAGTAATAAGCATGTCAAAAACTGCGCAATCAGTTTGGAATAGCTGTCTAGCTTTTATCAAAGATAACATTACCCCCCAAGCTTATAAGACTTGGTTTGAACCTATTCAAGCAGTAAAACTTACGGACTGTGCATTGAGCATACAGGTGCCCTCTAAATTCTTTTATGAATGGCTGGAGGAACACTATGTAAAACTTCTAAAAGTTTCATTAACTAAAGAGCTAGGAGAAAAAGCAAAGCTGGTATATGTTATTAAAATGGAAAACACCTACGGGAACAAAATTCCATTTACAGAGAAAATACCTAGCACACAACGAAGCCAAATGACTTCTCAAGAAGTAGACGTACCAATTAAGAATAAAAATCCAGAGCTAAGAAACCCCTTTATTATTCCGGGGATTAGAAATGTTAAAATTGAATCTCAGCTTAATCCAAATTATAGTTTCGAAAACTTTCTTGAAGGTGACTCTAACAGGCTTGCACGTTCTGCAGGTTTAGCAGTATCTAATAAACCAGGAGGGACTTCTTTCAACCCTTTATTGATCTTTGGAGGTGTGGGACTTGGAAAAACGCATTTATCCCATGCTATTGGGGTAGACATTAAAGATAAGTATCCAGAAAAGACGGTTTTATACATCTCTGCGGAAAAATTTACGCAACAATACATCGAGTCTGTTAAAAAGAATAATAGAAACGATTTTATTCATTTCTATCAGATTATAGATGTGTTGATAGTAGATGATATTCAGTTACTATCTGGTAAGGCGGGAACTCAAGATGTGTTTTTTCACATTTTTAACCACCTTCACCAAAACGGGAAACAGGTTATTCTAACCAGTGACAAGGCACCTGTAGATATGCAGGATATCGAACAACGCTTATTATCTCGTTTTAAATGGGGGCTTTCAGCAGAATTACAACATCCAGATTTTGAAACTCGCGTTTCAATTATTAAAAATAAATTATATCGTGATGGTGTAGAAATGCCTGATGATATCATTGACTTCTTAGCGAATAATATAAAAACCAATATTAGAGAACTAGAAGGTGCGATCATATCACTTATCGCACACTCTTCTTTCAATAAAAAGGATATTACGCTAGAATTGGCCACAAAGATCGTAGACAACTACGTTAAAAATACTAAACGAGAAGTTTCTATAGATTATATACAAAAGATCGTTAGTGATTATTTCCAAATGGATGTAGAAACACTTCAGTCTAAAACCAGAAAAAGACATATCGTACAAGCGAGACAACTTGCTATGTTCTTTGCCAAGAGGTTAACAAAGGCCTCACTAGCAAGTATAGGAAGTCAGATTGGCAAGAGAGATCACGCCACAGTACTTCATGCATGCAAAACGGTGGATAACTTAGCTGCTACGGATAAGCAATTCAAGAAGTTTGTAGAAGACCTTAACAAAAAACTTACTCTTTAATTTATATTTTATGAAAACCAACGTTTTAATGGTGTGTCTAGGAAATATCTGTAGATCTCCACTAGCCGAAGGTATTCTAAAGTCCAAAACAGACCCTGAAAAAGTCTATGTAGATTCTGCAGGCACAGGTGATTATCACATAGGCGATCTGCCAGATACTCGCTCTATAGCTATTGCAAAAAAGCACAAATTGGATATCACTTCACAAAAGGGAAGACAATTTGGTGTTCAGGATTTCGATCAATTCCATCATATTTACGTCATGGACACCTTTAATTATGCAGATGTGATCGCATTGGCAAGAAATGAAGAAGACAAAAAGAAAGTGAAACTTATATTGGATGAAATTTTTCCTGGTGAAAACGTAGATGTTCCGGACCCTTATCAAGGTTTAGCTGAAGGTTTCAAAAACGTTTACAAAATGCTAGATGAAGCTTGCGGGATTATCGCCAATAAATTGGAAGAAAAGCACTAGCCCAAATAACATCTAAATTTAATTATGAGTAATTCTATCTTTAAATTCTCAGGAAAATTATATTTAATTCCAACCACTTTAGGAGAGTCTAAAATTTCTGAGGTTCTTCCAGAATCAATAGGAACTATAATTGAAAAAATAGATCATTATATTGTAGAGAACGAAAAGACTGCACGAAGATCTATAAAGCTAGTACTTCCGGAAAAATCACAATCTTCATTAAAACTAAACGCTCTAAATAAATTTACCGATGTTTCCATTTTGTCTACATTTTTAGATCCTTGCAAAGAAGGAGTAGATGTTGGCTTGCTTAGCGAAGCTGGCTGTCCAGGAATTGCAGATCCGGGCGCCGAAATAGTGAAACTGGCACATGAAATGGGAATTCAAGTAATTCCTTTGGTTGGCCCCTCTTCTATTCTTTTGGCTATGATGGGTAGCGGAATGAATGGTCAAAGCTTTACTTTTAACGGCTATTTACCAATAGACAAGAAAGAGCGAAAGCAAGAGCTGAAAACATTAGAAAGAATCTCATCAGAAAGAAACCAGGCACAACTTTTTATTGAAACACCTTATAGAAATAATCAGTTAGTGGAAGATCTGGTACAAATATTAAATCCTGCTACCAAACTCTGTATTGCCTGTGATTTAACACTTGCATCAGAATATATAATCACAAAGTCTATTCTGGATTGGTCTAAAACAAAAGTAGACCTTCATAAAAGGCCTACCATGTTTATAATTCAAAAGGATGTTTAAGAAATAGCTATTATCGCTTTTGCTTTTCTTTCTGGCTGAACAAAAGAAGTATCATATCCTGAAAACTTTTTCATATAATAACCAAGAGTGGTTCCAAAAGCATCACTAAAAGCCGTTGCTCCCCAACTTCTAAGGTATTTTTTCACACTTCCAGGACCTGCTAAATGCGCTGCAGCTAGTATTCCAGATTCCGTAATAAGAATTCCGTTTATTCTTTTACCTTCAAACCTTTTTATATCTCTCTTTAAAATCCATTTATTTCTAGATGCGTTTGCATAAAATGCCGCTTCTTGTAATTCTGGAGTATCTATGAATAATTGAGTATCATAAACTCCAATCAATTTTAAAGTTCCTTTCCCAAATTGGTATTTCCCCATATAACCATATTGGTTAATGGTTTTATAATTACCTCGAGATTCTTTAAAACCCAAAGCTTCTTTAAAACCAACATAAGATTTCCCCAATTGAGGCGTTACCTTTATAACCTCTACGGTTTCTTCTGGTATTTCCTCTGTATTGGGAACAGTGTAGTCTAAAGGTTTAAGGGACGAGGTGACATACATATCTAAATTTGCAGCTTCCTTTGTGGAAAAACTAAAAAATATAGCACCTGTTAAAATAGGTAGAATTGAAAATTTTGCAACTTTCTTTCTCATAATGTTTTGATTCTGAGAAGCAATTGGTAATAATATACCCTTCTCAATTTCGCCGTGCAAATATACAATAAATTTTAATAATCTGACCAACAGCTTGTTAAACAAAATTTAACTTTCCAATGGCTCTCTTAAATATTTTAACTAACTGGTAACTAACAAGATAAAGCTGTTACAATAACTTCCCGTTTATTCTACTTTTTATAATCGTATTAATTAATTTTTTTTTGAAGAATCTAAAAGCATTTTCCTCCCTAAGGATTCAAAAAAAATCACACAGAATAAGAATCTTTTCACCCTATGGATTACTTTGAAAATTATATTTTTCGTTTTAATATTAATTTCATTCTTGTATAGCAGTTACTATAGTATAATATTCTCTATAATTCTATTTTTAATTAGCCAAGGAGCCAACTCAAGCAATGCTGTTTATGAAAGTACTTTGAACGATTGCGGTTTCGTGGAAGTATTTCGATTGGAGTAAGAAAATAAATTATTCAGGAAGATGGATTCTATGAGATTTTCCACATTATAGAATATAAATCCTTTGCAGTAAACTTTAATATGTCCTTAGACCAGATAAAAAACCAACCATATTGCTTGGTATAGAATTAGGAATGATTCAACGTCCAAAACATCTTTATCCTTCCCTAGCTGCACTAAGCGAATTGGATAACCACTTAGGGCATGCCATTAATTATATAAAAGATGAAATAAAGCTAGGATCAGATATAAATGATAAAATAAAATCATTGGTTTACCGAGGATTGGGCTGTAAGTTTAATTCAGATGCTCTTTGAGTAGAATGAAATCTATTTTTGAGATGATTCATTGATGATTTACGTAGAATTAACTTGTTATAATCACACTAATATATCTGAATAAATTTAATAAAACGATGAAATAGTAACACTAAATTATTATTAAATAAGAAATATTTTTTAAATTTTATAATAAAAAAGCGCGATAATATGAAATTTTAACTAATTTTCCATTAGAAAGATAGAGACACAAATCGTCTTCAACCCTACTTCATCTTCTCAGAATCTAGAATTACTAACCAACATTCATATAAGATGAAAACGATTAAACTATCTCTGCTTGCAATTTTATTTCTTGCTTTTTCTTCATGTTCTAAGGACGATGACAGCAGTTCAGTTTTAACTCTTCCATGATTGTAGGTGAATGGAATCTTAGTTCCCTTAATTATGCTGGCAAAACGGAGGTGAATTTTCAGGAGACAAATCACACTACCACCTATTCTGGTGTTGCTGAAAACATTGATTATAGCTTAACATTTAATGCTGATAACACTTTTAAGTCTCAAGGTGGTTATGATGTTAATTTAACTACTGAAGGAATTAGTCAAATATTTTCAATAAGTGAATTTAGTTCTAGTGGAGACTGGTCCATAGATGGAAATATATTGAAAACTTCAACGAATTTTGCCCAAATGAGCAACAATGACATGACGGCAGCAGAATCAGCTGGAGAAGTGATCATTCAAGAAATGACTGAAAATAGAATCGTTTTAACTGTGGATCAAGTATCAAAATTTAATGAATCAGGCTTTGAAAATATTGCTACCATAAGTGGAGAATATGTTTTAACTAGATAAAAGATGAATCAAATTATTTCAAAGCACGTTTTAAAAACGTGCTTTTTTTATTTCTATAAGTTTATCTCTTAACCCCTTGCTTATTGATCCATTGCACATAAGCTTGTTTATTTCTATTATGCTGTGCTAAATTTTTGGCGAATTTATGATAGCCGAAATTCTCCACATCTGCCACGAAGAAGAAATACTCATGCTTTCCGTAGTTTAAAACAGCATCTATAGAAGAAATGTCGGGCATAGCAATGGGACCGGGAGGAAGCGTGATATTGATATAGGTGTTGTACGGAGACTCCAGCTTAAGATCTTTATAAAGCACTCTTTTTATAATCGTATCGAAATTCCCGGATTGTTCTTTTACAGCGTAGATAACCGTGGGATCTGCTTCCAATTTCCAACCATTATTAATTCTATTCATATACACCCCAGCCACCTTCGGTCGTTCATCTACTTTTGCCGTTTCTTTCTGTACAATTGAAGCCACTACTGTAACTTGATTTGGAGTTAAACCAATTTCTTTAGCTTTATCCAATCTCTCCTGATTCCAAAATTTTTCGTATTCTTTAAGCATCCGCTCTCTAAAACCCTCTGCAGAAGTATTCCAAAAGAATTCATATTTGTTAGGGATATACAATCCTAATGCCTCTTGTTTGTTCAAATTATTGGCATTTAAAAAAACATCATCTTGCATAGTTTTTAATAAGGAAATACTATCTGCTTCAATCTGCACTGCAATTCTTCCCGCAAGTTCTTCTAATCTTTCTTGATTATTGAATACAACAGAAACGGGTGTGTTCTGGCTTCTAAGCACATTCACAAGATCATTGTTATTCATGCCCTTTTTCAGAATATACTTTCCTGCTTTTATATTTGCAGCGTATCCCTTTTTCTGAGCTACGGCGTCAAAAGAAGATAGATCATCGAGCAATGGACGCAAACTATCAATAGCTATTTGATATGTGGCACCTGTTGGAATATAAACTGTTGCCGTTTTGTTTTCGAATTTAGTATTCGGTGAGAAAATTGAATTATATACAGAATAACTGAATATACCTAATGCTACAAGCCCAAGAAGGGCGATGATCCAAAGAATTTTTTTAATATACATTATTTATTAATTGGTAAAGAATTTCGTCCTTAAATTTTCCATTTACTAAAATCCAGTCTTTCTTAATGCCCACAGCTTTAAAATCGCATTTTTCAAATAACTTTATACTGGCTAAGTTATCTATAGTAACATTTGCATATAATTGATGTAAGCATAAGTGAGTAAAACAATAATTACTAATCAATTTTAAAACTTCCGCACCATAGCCCTTCCCTCGGTTTTCATCACTAACAATTAGAATTCCCAGAGCAGCCCTGCGATCTTTAGGCTCTAGATCGAATACATCTATTAATCCTATTGGCGTGTTATCAAGCCTACAGATCATTAATCGAAGCTGTTTTACATCAAAAATATCGCGATGGGAATTTTGCAGGTATTTTTTAATCAAAAATCGGGAATACGGCACCCTGGTAGAACTTATCTCCCAAAAATCTTCAGAGTTTTCCACCTCCTGAATAAAATCAAGATCTTCGGGCTCCAATGCCCTTAAATATACTTTATCGCCTTTTAAGGTTAACATTCAAACTCTCCTTTAAAAACTTTTGCAGTTGGTCCAGTAAGCCAGATATTATGATATGCACCGTTATTATTTTCAAAAGATACTTGTAGCTTCCCTCCTGGCGTTTCTAAATTAATAGTATTAGCAACGGTTTTACCTATTGCATTTACAGCGAGCGCAACGGCAGTAACACCAGTCCCACAAGAATAGGTCTCATCCTCTACCCCTCTTTCATAAGTCCTTACCAAAAAAGTATCTATATCTGTTTGTTGAACAAAATTTACATTTGTCCCTCCACAAGATTCATATTTTTCTGAATATCGAATGGCTGCCCCATCTCGTTTTACGTTGATATCTCCAACTTCTTCTGAAAACAAAATATGATGTGGAGAGCCGGTATCTAAAAACAATTCCTCTTCATTTATCCCTTTTGCTAATACATCTTGCATTTTCAAACTCACAATATTTCCATCTATAGTTGCCTCATGAAGACCATCTATTGCAGTAAAAGTTGCTTTATCATTAATAATTCCAAGAAGTTTTGCAAATGCCACCAAACATCTTCCGCCATTTCCACACATGCTACTCTGGTTTCCATCAGAATTATAATATACCATCTTAAAGTCTTCAGAAGATATTTCAGAATTTTCCAAAAGTATTAAACCATCAGCTCCTATCCCAAATCTTCGATGACAAAGGTCGTGTACTAGTTTGGTATTATTTTTGGAGAATACATCATTGCGATTATCAACCATTATAAAATCATTTCCTGTGCCGTGGAATTTGTAAAAAGGAATGTTCATGAATGCAGATTTGAATAAAACAAATATACAACAATCACACAAAAACTATCGCTGTACATGTAGGCATTTAGGCCCATTTTATTTGACAGTAGGTTGATTAGTTTTTAATTAAAAAAATAAAGTAGCAATGAAACAATTTATTAAATTACTTGGTGTTTCCATACTAGGTGGTGTATTAACACTAGGCTCTTACAAACTGATCATTGATGAGGATGAATCTTTTTTTGAGCGATCTCCTATAGAACAAGAATCTTCATCGTTTATTCCAGTTTCCAATTCTAATAATATCTACGGAACAAATGCAGATTTTACTGAAGCTGCCGAAAAAACAGTTCACTCTGTAGTTCATGTAAAAAATGTTGCTGTTTTTGATAAGCCAAGTAGTGTTTGGGAATATTATTCTCGAGGGGGAAATACCGGCAAAGCATTACAAGGAACAGGCTCTGGAGTTATTATCTCGCCAGATGGTTATATAATTACCAATAACCACGTAATAGATGGTGCTGGAGAAATCGAAGTGACGCTAAACAATAATAAAACCTATGTTGCGAAATTAATTGGAACAGACACCAAAGCAGATATTGCACTTATTAAAATTGATGCGACAGAGCTGGAATACATTCCTTTTGGAAATTCCAACAACGTTAAATTAGGTGAATGGGTTTTGGCAGTAGGGAATCCTTTTAATTTAACTTCTACTGTAACTGCGGGAATTGTAAGCGCAAAAGCAAGGGATTTAAATACTAATAATGCTAGTCCGCAATCTTTTATTCAAACCGATGCTGCAATAAACCCTGGAAATAGTGGCGGTGCACTGGTAAATATAGCTGGTGAATTAATTGGAATCAATACCGCTATCACTTCACAAACCGGTAGTTATATTGGTTATGGTTTTGCAGTTCCTTCTAATAATGCTAGGAAAATTGTTGAGGATATTATGGAATATGGAAATGTGCAGCAAGGAATCTTAGGGATTAGAGGACAAGACGTAAATCAGTTCATTTCAAAACAATCAGATCTTTCAACATCGCAAGGTGTTATTGTAGAGGATGTAGATTCTGGTAGTGGAGCCGCACTAGCAGGTATAAAACAGGGAGATGTGATACGACAAATAGATAATATTGAAATTAGAAAAATGTCTGACCTGACCGGATATTTAGGATCTAAAAGACCCAAAGATGTGGTGAAGGTGAAAATATTAAGAGATGGAAGGGAAAAAGAGGTCGATGTAAAATTAGCTAAATACGAAACATTTGCCATCACAGCAATAGGCTTGGAAGTTACAAATACTTCTAAAGCAGATCTTAAAGAATATAATACCTCAAATGGCGTAAAAATTTCCAGAGCATTGAAAAATGATAAACAATCTCAAGCTTTAATTGGAATAATCATCACAAAAATAAATAGTCAGAAAGTAAGTAGCGTAGAGGATGTTAAAGGAATAATAAATTCGAACACTTCCGAAGAGCCTATCAGCATTACATTTGTGAATAAAGAAGGAAAAGAACAAACCTATATTTGGAGGTAAAAAATCCCACTGAATAAAAATAACCTACTGGAATAATTTCAGCAGGTTATTTTTTTTAGAAATATTTCACGAAAACGTTTGAAATCTATACTTTTGCACCGTTTTAAAAACACAATGTAACTCAACAAAAAAATGGGATTTAACGAAGTTTACGAAAAAGAACTTGCTTTTCAAGCAGACCGCAGACGTGCCTCTGTGGAGTTTATTAAAATAATAAGCGATCTATGGTATGACAAATCCATAGAATTGGTTTTATTCAGAAATCCACTGATCAATAGAAATGTAAGTGACATTCTTAACCTACATGAATATGCAGGGGCTTTTGTAGAAAAGCCGATCTCAATTTTCGATTCTGTCGAAATTGCTCAGGCTATAAAAGACCTAGATCTTCCGCCAGCAAAATTAGATATTGGAAAACTTACTTACGAGTATCACTTAGAAGATGTAGATTATAATAACGCAAAGGCTTTTATTGCCTCTAAATTAAAAGATGCCAAAGATTACCAGGATATCACTCCCAAAGACGTGGTGCTTTATGGGTTTGGAAGAATTGGTAGATTAGTTGCTAGAGAATTAATGACCAGAACGGGAGTTGGTAGCCAACTAAGACTTCGAGCTATTGTAACTCGTGGAAAGGTAGATGCAACTGTTTTAGAAAAAAGAGCTTCTCTTTTAAGAAATGATTCTATTCATGGAGATTTTTCAGGTACTGTTAACGTAGATGTAGAAAACTCTGCTTTAGTAATTAATGGGACTACTGTTCATATTATTTCAGCGAACAATCCAGAAGAAATAGATTATACAGAGTATGGAATTGACGATGCTCTTATTATAGACAATACGGGTGCATTTAGAGATAAAGAAGAATTATCCAGGCACTTAAGCTCTAAAGGAGCTAGTAAAGTGTTAATTACAGCACCAGCAAAAGGAATTCCAAATATTGTTCACGGTGTTAATCATACGGAACATGACCCAGATGAGGTCTCGATTTTCTCTGCTGCTTCTTGTACTACCAATGCTATCACTCCGGTTTTAAAAGCTATTCAAGATTCCTTAGGTGTTGTTCATGGCCATTTAGAAACTATTCATGCATATACCAACGATCAAAACTTGGTAGACAATATGCATAGTAAATATAGAAGAGGTCGTGCCGCAGGATTAAATATGGTAATTACCGAAACTGGAGCTGGACAAGCAGTAGCAAAAGCATTGCCCGTTTTTGATGGAAAATTAACTTCTAATGCAATTAGAGTACCTGTTCCTAATGGATCTTTAGCAATTTTAAATCTTGAAGTGGAAGCTACCACTTCTGTAGAAGGCGTAAATGCTATTCTTAAAAACTACGCTTTGGAAGGAGAGTTGGTAGAGCAAATAAAGTATTCTATAGATAATGAGTTGGTTTCTTCAGATATTGTTGGTTCCTCTGCTCCTGCAATTTATGATAGTAAAGCAACCATAGCAACTGCCGATGGGAAAAATATCGTACTATATATCTGGTATGATAATGAATATGGATATAGTCATCAAGTAATTAGATTAGCAAAATACATCGCTAAAGTAAGACGTTTTACTTATTACTAGGCTTCTTATCCTTCTCAGAAAATAAACTTATATAAAAAGGTTCAGAAATTTCTGAGCCTTTTTACATTTATCTAATGTTAAATTATATTCAGTTTTATAACTTTATTTTTGAATAAGTCGCGTTTTATAACATAATTAAATCTTTAAGAAACAAGGCCCTTAATAACTTCCTTGAAGATGTGATTATTAAACCACATCAAGCTAACTTGCATAAATCAAGTTAAATGGCAATAAGTATTTTTTAGGAACGTTGATAGGAGTACCAAACAAAAAACAATAAAATGAATAAACTATTATTATTAGGATTAGCGACCCTCTTTTTTACATTTTCAGCAACTGCCCAGGAAATAGAAGAAAGTGAAAATCCTGTGGAAGATGAATTTACAAGAATTATTGAAGGATCTAATGATTATCAGGGTTACAAAGTTGTAGACTACAACGATCTAGTGAAACTGAAACAGAATACTGCAAATTTTATCTCTAATTTAAATAATGAAATTGTCACTCAAAAAAATACTATAGATCAACAACAAAAAGAGGTAATTCAGTTAAAAAATAATTTAGAAAGCACTCAGGATAATTTAAAAGAAGTTACTGCAGAAAAAGATGCGATCACGTTTTTAGGAATGCCATTTAGCAAAGGAACCTATATGGCACTTATGTGGGGAATTGTAGCGATCTTGATCTTATTCTTGCTTTTCTTTATATTCCAATTTAAGAAAGGTCATGCACAAACTTCGGAAGCTAGAAATAATCTAATCGCGACCGACAAAGAGTTCGATGAATATAAAGCAAAAGCGCTCGTAAAAGAGCAACGATTAGGTAGATTATTGCAAGACGAAAGAAATAAAGCAAGTGACAGATAAATAAGATTTCTTCACAAGATTTAGCTTATACATATTTCGCATCTTTGCACTCTTAAAATAAACCAGCATGCGCATAGATATTATAACAGTTGTCCCTGACATTCTTACCAGTCCTTTTGAAGTTTCCATATTAAAGCGAGCTATAGAAAAAGGACTTGTAGAGATACACTTACACAACCTTAGGGACTATGTAACTGATAATTATAAGCAGATAGACGACTACCAATTTGGTGGTGGCGCAGGAATGGTAATGATGATAGAGCCAATAGATAAATGTATTACTGATTTAAAATCTCAAAGAGATTATGACGAAGTGATTTACATGACACCCGATGGAGATAAATTTGACCAGAGAACTGCAAATACACTTTCCTTAAAAGAAAATATTATAATTCTTTGCGGCCACTATAAAGGAGTAGATCAAAGAGTACGAGATCACTTTGTAACAAAGGAGATTTCTATTGGAGATTATGTACTATCTGGTGGCGAATTAGCCGCTGCAGTAGTTTGCGATTCGATAATTAGATTGATTCCTGGAGTTTTAGGAAATGAAACTTCAGCACTAACAGATTCTTTTCAAGACGACCTGTTAGCGCCACCGGTCTATACGAGACCTGCAGATTATAAAGGATGGAAAGTACCAGAAATTTTAACCTCTGGAAATTTCCCTAAAATAGAATCATGGAGAGAAGATCAATCCTATGAAAGAACAAAAAAATTACGCCCAGATTTATTAGGAGAGGAATAATTTGAAATTCTGCTTGTTTATAGTTTAAAATTATCTAGTTTTGCACTCGTTTCTATATTAACCTCTGGCGAGATCCGTGAATGTTGGTTTAGACTTTATTAAAAATATTAATTATGGAATCCCTAATTAAATTCGTTCAAGACGAATTCGTTACTAAAAAAGAATTTCCTGAATATTCTGCAGGTGACACAATCACTGTATACTATGAAATTTCGGAAGGGGCTAAAACTCGTACCCAGTTTTTTAGAGGTGTTGTAATTCAAGTTAAAGGAACTGGTACTTCAAAAACTTTTACCATTAGAAAAATAAGTGGTACAGTTGGGGTAGAACGTATATTCCCGGTTAACTTACCTGCATTGCAAAAAATTGAAGTTAATAAACGTGGTGCCGTTAGAAGAGCTCGTATTTATTACTTTAGAGGTCTTACAGGTAAAAAAGCCCGTATCAAGGAACAAAGAAGAAGATAATTATCTTTCTCTTGAGAAAATAAAAAATCCCCTTAATTGGGGCTTTTTTATTGATTTATTTTAATCAAATCAGCTAAAGTAAACCATTAAATTAATTAACAAAAGTTGACAAGCACCCATCATAACCTATTGAAAACTAAATAGTTAAAATTCTTGATTTTACTGAAAATTGATTGTACATTTATATGTACCTTAAAAATAAAGAGGATGACAAAAGGATTTCTCTATTTTAAATAAGGTGCTGTAAAGTTATTTCTTTACACGGGTTCTTATCTTGTATATAACGTATATTTTGCCAAGCAAAAGCAGTTTGAAAGATTTGACCGTTTTTGATATAATTTAATCGCGTTTGTGAGCAAATTATGTCATTTGCAGTAACGCACGAAGTAAGTTGTATTAATTGACTTATGAATGATCTTTAGTGATTCAGCGGTAAAGCGTTACTTCATTTGAAGCCATTTCAATATACAAGGTATGTTGAAATGGCTTTTTTATTATTAAATTTTCCCTAAAACCGAAGTTTTAGCCTTTCCCTACCTATGATAAAAATTCTAAAATACGTATCTTCGCGAGACTTAGGATTTTACATCCTAAATTTTTAAAAATCCATAAATAAATAATAAACCTAATAGGTAATCGGAATTTTATTCCAAAGCAATATTCGGCTTATTCAAAAATAAATAATTATATGAATCAAAGATCAAAAATAGTTTATACAAAAACAGATGAAGCCCCAATGTTGGCGACATTTTCTTTATTGCCAATAATTAAAACTTTTACCAATTCTTCTAATATAGAAATTGAGGCAAAAGATATTTCTTTAGCTGCTAGAATACTAGCTAGCTTTTCTCATGATCTACCTGAAGGACAACGAGTACCAGATGCATTAAAAGAATTAGGAGAATTAGTTACAAAACCTGAAGCTAACATTATAAAACTTCCAAATATAAGCGCCTCAGAACCTCAATTAGAAGCAGCTATCAAGGAACTTCAAGAAAAGGGATTTAATTTGCCTAACTATCCAGGTGAGCCAAAAAATGAAGAAGAAAAGAATATTAAGCAGAAATACGACAAGGTTAAAGGTAGTGCTGTGAATCCAGTTCTAAGAGAAGGTAATTCAGACCGAAGAGCTCCAAAAGCGGTGAAGAATTATGCTAAAGAAAACCCGCATTCTATGGGCAAATGGGATTCTAATTCAAAAACCCATGTTGCTACTATGAATTCTGGAGACTTCTTTCATAATGAAAAGTCTTTAACTCTTAATCATTCTGATGTCTTAAGTATAGAATTAGAAGACGCTAATGGGAAAACTACCATCTTAAAAGAAAATTTAAAAGTTCTTGATGGGGAAATTATCGATGCTACCGTAATGAGTAAATCGGCACTCATATCGTTTTTGAATGAACAGATTGCTGACGCTAAAGAAAAAGACGTATTGTTTTCTCTACACATGAAAGCAACAATGATGAAGGTATCCGATCCAATAATTTTTGGTCATGCTGTACGCACATTTTTCAACGACCTTTTTGAAAAATATAACGATACCTTTGATAAAATTGGCGTGAATGTGAATAGTGGATTAGGAGATCTATTAAATGCACTATCAGATTTACCGGAAAACCAGAGAAAAGAAATAGGAGCCGATTTAAAGGAAGGTTTCAAAAATGGCCCTTCTCTAGCTATGGTAAATTCAGATAAAGGAATTACCAATCTACATGTGCCTAGTGATGTAATTATTGATGCCTCTATGCCTGCAATGATAAGAACTTCCGGTAAAATGTGGAATTCAAAAGGAGCTCTCCAAGATACAAAAGCTGTGATTCCAGACAGCAGTTATGCTGGGATCTACCAAGCTACCATAGATTTCTGTAAAGAAAATGGAGCCTTTGATCCTACTACAATGGGAACTGTTCCTAATGTTGGGTTAATGGCACAAAAAGCAGAAGAATACGGATCTCATGACAAAACCTTTGAAATTTCTTCAAATGGATCTGTAAAAGTAAAAAACTCTAAAGGGGAAGTAATTCTTGAGCATTCAGTAGAAGAAGGTGACATCTGGAGAATGTGTCAGGTTAAAGATGCACCTATTCAGGATTGGGTTAAATTGGCAGCTTCTAGAGCTAAAGCTTCCGGAATGCCAGCTATTTTCTGGTTAGATAAAAAGAGAAGTCATGATGCCGAAGTAATTAAAAAAGTTAATAAATATTTAGCTGAAGTAAGTACTGAAGGTCTTGACATTCAAATAATGGCTCCATTTGAAGCAACCAATTACACTCTTAAACGAGTAAAAGCTGGACAAGACACTATTTCTGTAAGTGGAAATGTACTTAGAGATTACTTAACAGATCTTTTCCCAATTTTAGAGTTAGGAACAAGTGCGAAAATGTTATCTATAGTTCCTTTAATGAACGGTGGTGGTTTATTTGAAACTGGCGCGGGTGGATCTGCTCCAAAGCATATCCAACAATTCCTAAAAGAAGGACATTTACGATGGGATTCCTTAGGAGAGTTTTTAGCATTAGCGGTGTCTTTAGAACATTTAGGTCAAAAATTCGATAATAAAAAAGCCTTAATTCTTTCGGAAACCTTAGATGAAGCTACTGAAGAATTTTTACGTAACGACAAATCTCCATCTAGAAAGGTAAATGAATTAGATAATAGAGGAAGTCATTTTTATTTAGCTCTTTATTGGGCTCAGGGATTAGCGAGGCAAGATAAGGATCAATCCTTAAAAGACGAGTTCACGAAAATCGCTATGCAATTAGCAGAAAATGAAACAAAAATTCTTAAGGATCTAATTGATGCTCAAGGTAAAAAAGTAGATATTAAAGGCTACTATTATCCTACTGAAGATCTAATTGGTAAAGCTATGAAACCTAGTGAGACCTTGAATAATATTATGGGAAAATAAAAATCTCGATTTTAATCCCTCATTGAGGGTTTAATTCCCCGAGGCCTGCCCGATACGTTCAGGCGGGCTTGCCTCGAATTTATAAAAGTATTTTTCAAATCGTACCTCGTGGGCTTGCCCCGAGGTTCTTGATTTACTTAGAAAGCCCTGATGAAATACATTCAGGGCTTTTTTTATTCATTAAAGATCTTCGCTAAACATTATAGAATTGTTTCATAAGAACGCCATTGTTTTTATGTGCATTAAACTACAAATCCTATATTTACTATAAAAAATAGTTTGGCAAAATTATTCTCAACATTATTCATTTTCTTCTTTAGTTTCCTTCAAGCTCAAGACACCTTCACTATTAATGGTGTGATAAAAGATGACTCCAATAATGAAACATTATATGGGGTTAATATATTGATCACCAATTTAAATACAGGTGTTGTTAGTAACGAATATGGTTTTTATTCTTTAAAACTTCCAGAAGGTACACACAACTTAGTGATTTCATATCTAGGGTATCAAGAACAAGCTATTACAATAGAAATTGATAAGAATAGTACCTATAATTTTTCATTAGTAGAAACTTCAGAAAGTTTAGATGAAGTTCTCATTACTAATGATACCCAAAGATCTAATATTCGAGGGCCAGAAATGAGTGTGAACAGGTTAGATATAAACACCATTCAAAAATTACCCGTTGTATTTGGCGAGGTAGATGTTGTTAGATCCTTATTATTATTACCAGGAGTTTCAAATGCAGGAGAAGGTTCTTCGGGGTTTAATGTAAGGGGGGGCGCTGTAGACCAAAATCTTATCCTGTTAGATGAAGCTACCATATACAATTCCTCACATTTGTTCGGTCTTTTTTCTGTTTTTAATCCAGATGCAATCAAAAATTTGAAATTATATAAAGGAGGAATTCCAGCAAAATATGGTGGTAGAGTTTCATCTGTACTAGAGATCTTTCAAAAAGATGGTAACAGTAAAGAGTTTAAAGCGAATGGGGGAATAGGAGTAATCTCTAGTAGGCTTTTAGCTGAAGGTCCCATTGTTCAGGACAAAGGTTCTTTTTTAATTGGAGGTAGAAGTTCCTATGCGCACCTATTCCTAAAATTAACTGATAATGAAAACACTGCCTATTTTTACGATCTAAACACAAAGTTGAGTTATAGATTAGATAACAGTAACACCATCTTGTTTTCCGGTTATTTTGGTAGAGATGTATTCAACATAAATGATAGCTTTAAGAACACTTATGGAAATGCAGTCTTCAACCTAAGGTGGAACCATGTTCTTACAGATAACATTTTCACCAATCTTTCAGTAATTTATAGCGATTACTATTATGGTCTAACCCTGGATTTTGTAGAGTTTAATTGGAATAGCGGCATTAAAAACCTCAATTTAAAATACGACTTCAGTCAGTATATAAGTGACAATCTTAGTCTGGAATACGGAATTCAGAACACCTATTATGAATTTAATCCGGGAGAGATTGAGCCAAGCACACCAACATCTGGTATTATAGATAATAAATTAACCAAAAAATATGCTTTTGAAAGTGCTCTGTATTTATCAGCCGAACATCAAATTAGTAATAAATTAACTGCAGAATATGGTTTACGATTTAGCAATTTCTTTAGATTAGGCCAAGATGAGCTTAATATTTATGATAATGATCAAGCGGTAGTTTTCAATAATGATTTTAAAATATATGAAGAGGCAGAACCAATTGGTTCCAAAAATTTGAAGAAATCTAAAGTTGAAAAATATTTCCATGTATTAGAACCAAGAATAGCTTTGGCTTATAGTCTCAATAACAACCAATCTGTTAAAATAAGTTACAATAGGATGGCCCAATATTTACATCTTATTACCAATACCAGCTCTCCTACTCCATTAGATATTTGGGCTCCTAGTGGTAAATATATTGATCCTCAGATCCTCGATCAGGTTGCATTAGGATATTTTCAAAACTTAAGAGAAGATGCTTATTCTATAGAAATTGAAGGATTTTATAAAAAGATCAAAAACAGGATCAACTATATAGATGGTGCAAATCTTATTGCAAATAATGCAATTGAACAAGTTATATTACCAGGAAAAGCAAGAGCTTATGGATTAGAATTATTATTAAAAAAGAATAAAGGGGATTTCACTGGTTGGTTTGCTTACACATTGTCAAAATCAGAACAGAAAACACCTGGTAGAACAGCATTAGAAACCGGAATTAATAATGGTTCATGGTATAATACGGCTTATGATAAAACCCATGATGTATCTATAACTGCTAGTTACGAATTAAGTGAAAAGTGGCAAATAAATAGTAACTTCAATTATCAAACTGGATTACCAACCACGTATCCAAATGCTCAATACACATTCGAGAATTTAGTGATTCCTGTTTATTCTGCAAGAAATAGTGAACGTTTACCCGCATATCACAGACTAGATCTTTCAGCAACATATACACCACCGAAAAACAAAAATAGAAATTTTAAATCTTCGTGGAACTTTGGCATTTACAATTTGTATGGAAGGAAAAATGCAGTTTCTTTAAGCTTTAGAAATAATGACGATACGGGCATGAACGAAGCGGTTAGACTATCTCTCTTTGGTATAATACCCTCAGTAACCTATAACTTTAAGTTCTAGAAAATGAAAATAGCTCATAATATCTTATTACTAATATTAATTATAATATGTTGTTCCTGTGAAGAAGTTGTTCAAGTAGATTTGCAAGAGTCTTCACCCAGACTTGTAGTAGAAGCTTCCATTATTTGGGAGAAAAGGAGCAATGGAAACTCCCAAATTATATATTTAACTAGGACAAGCCCTTATTTTGATTCAGAAATTTCTCCTGCGAAAGATGCCATAATTGAAATTGTATCTTCTTCTGGAGAAACATTTAAATTCATAGAGGAAGATTCAGGCATTTATGTCAACACAAATTTCCTACCTGAACTGAATAAAGAATACCAATTAACTATCCGGTATAACAACGAAATTTATTCCGCTACCGAAAGTATGATTCCTGTAGTTGATTTAGAGGAAGTGGAACAGACCCTTAATGGTGGTTTTAGTGGAGATGACATTGAGTTAAAAGCGTATTTTACAGATCCTGCTGAAATTTCTAATTATTATTTATTTAAATTCTTTTTAGATGATATCTCTGTTCAAATTAATGATGATGAATTCACGAATGGCAATAGAACCTTTGCATATTTTTCTGATGAAGACCTGAAGGTTGGAGATATAGTCAATTTCGAAATTCAGGGAATTTCAGGAAGATTTTATGAATATCTTTATATTTTAAGTTCTCAAGCTGGGGAAAACAATGGAGGTCCCTTTCAAACCCAGCCAACCACAGTTAGAGGTAATATAATTAATGAAACTAATCCCGATAATTTTGCATTTGGTTATTTTAGACTTTCACAGTCAGACAATCTCGAATATACGATCCAATAACTACTGGAAAAATCAATAACCTCGGGGCAAGCCCACGAAGAATGAATTGGAAAATACTTTTAAAAATTCGAGGCAAGCCTCGGGGAATTAAACCCTCAATGAGGGATTAAATAAAAATATTATGAAACACACTAATAAAGAAATGCTCGGCAAAGGCATCAAATATTTAGCAGGAGCTTTACCCTTAACTTTATTAGGCCCTGTTGTACTCTATTCTGCTTTTCATAATAAAGAACATCCATATTATATTGCCGTTCTAATATTTGGTCTATTGGCTTTTATTGGGGCTATTATATTAATGTTTCTTGGAATTCGCACCATCATGAAAGCCCTATTTGATTAAAATCATCCACCAGATAAAATTAACAGCATTGAAATTCTTGCTTTTACCTCTTTATTACCAATAAGTTATTCCAATTCTTTTATGGCGTCCCACCTCGGCTTCGCCTTGTGCCGGGCTTTCCGAGCTACACGATAGCTTGCTCCAATCCCTGGCCGGACATCCTAAGGATGCTTCAGCATTTAGGGAACGGAGGATCCTTAATTCAGTACATTTTTTTGGGTTCTCTGGGCAAGTCAATTTTTAATAAAAACTTTTAGATATAAAAAATTCTGAGATTTAAATAATATAGGTTGATTCCAGCCCTGCAAGGGTTGCAAACCCTTGCAGGGCTTATTCCAAAATAGGCAGTTGATTAATTAAACAATAACAGTAAAATGCTAAAATTTTAGGGCACCGTTTAGAGGAGATGGATCAAGGAAAAAACTTGGGGAGAAATGTATCTTTGCAAGCAAAACACTTAGAACTTGGATAAAGAATTAGCCCGCTATTTATTGCCAGAAGGCATATT